>OY970066.1:6510000-6517676 GCA_963705285.1 uncultured Chitinophagaceae bacterium | reverse complement strand
ACGTGATTAAAAAATCTAAAACCATTTTGTGGAATGGCCCGATGGGCGTTTTTGAAATGCCCAAGTTTCAGCATGGTACCAAAGTGATTGCAACGGCCATTGCCTCAGCCACCGAATCTGGCGCTTTTTCTCTGGTAGGCGGTGGCGATTCTGTAGCTGCTGTAAACCAGTTTGGTTTTGCAGACAAGGTTAGTTATGTGTCTACGGGTGGTGGCGCCTTACTAGAGTATTTTGAAGGAAAAGAACTACCGGGTATTGCTGCGATTAAATGATTGCTGATTTTGTGATTGCGCGATTTTGAGATTTACCAGCCCGCACCGTGTAATGTCTGATAGTAGAAGCCTAAAAATTCAGGTTAGATACCCGAAGTCTAAACATTCAAACTGATGGTAGTTTGATGAATCAGACTTCGGGTATCTGTTTTTAAGTTCTAACATGCAGCATCCATCCACTTAAGAGATATCATGAGTTGATTACCGTATCGTCCCTCAGAAAGACAGCCCCAAAGGCATGGATCCAAAATCTCGAAATCTAGAAATCTCAAAATCAGCAATGACTTACAACTTTTCCAGTACAATAATCTTGTCATTATCCCCATTGCCAGTGCACACATACACCTTGCCATCCGGCGAGATACATACATCGCGCAGCCTACCATAGCTATGCACCAAAAATTCATTGGTAGCGGTAATGGATGTATGTGCATGATTGAGCTGCAATTGTAAGAGTCGGTTGGCTTTTAACGTTGCCAGCAACAGTGAATTTTTCCATTGTGGTATAGCAGCAGCATGGTAATAATCCATTCCACTTACCGCCAGCGTAGGGCTCCATGCTTTAATGGGTTCTTTTACATTATTGCTGCGACAGAAAGCAGCTTCGGTGGCTTCATTGCAAATTCCTTTTACGGTGGGCCAGCCAAAGTTGCGGCCTTTCTCTATAACGTTTACCTCATCATCACTATCTGGACCGTGTTCGCTGCTGAACAATTGGGTTCCTGCAAACACTAATCCCTGTGCGTTGCGGTGGCCAAAGCTCCACACCGGGTTGCCGGCAATGGGGTTGTCGGCAGGAATGGTTCCATCTAAATTCAATCGTAGAATTTTCCCATTTACTGCAGCAGTATTTTGCGGCAATGATTGCTGCGATGCATCTCCTGTGGTAATATATAATTTCAGATCGGGGCTGATGAGCAACCTGCAGCCATTGTGAATGCCAGATGCTTCTATGTTATCAAGCAGCGTTACAGCATTGGTAAGGCTTGTTCCGTTAAAAGTGTAGCGCACAATTTTTTCTTTGTAATCGCCATCCTTTTCGTAGTTGTATCCAACGTAAACATATGGGTGTGCTGTAAAATAAGGGTGTAGTGCCATGCCCAGCAAGCCGCCTTCGCCCTGTGCTGTTACATCTGCAATGGTAAGCACGGGGGTTACTTTGCCGCTGGCAGTGTCTATGCGACTTATCCTTCCACCGCGTTCGGTCATCCAGATTTTATTATCTGGCCCCCAGCAAATTTCCCAGGGATATTGCAGTTGCTGTGTAAGTATTCGCTCTTTGATGCCTGCAGCAACAAGCGACCTGTTGTCTTTCTGGTGGCAGGCAAGGCATATAAACAGCCATGCAAATGACAATATCCGCATATATTGATTTTAAAACAGTACGGCCAAAATTGTGCCGTTAGCGCATGGGCAGGGGGTCAGGCAAAAATCCAAGTGGATACGTTACGTTGGTCAAAAATAATCCGTGGCCGGGTACTGAAAAATCCGCCAGCCGGCAATCGCGCGCCTCGATAATCTTTCTAAACGCGTCAATGCTAATCTTGTTTCGGCCCACCTGCAGCATGGTACCGGTAAGGCCTCTTACCATGCCGCGTAAAAAACGGTTGGCAGTAACATGGTATATCATCTGGCCGTTTTCTTCTTTCCACTCACTGGCCGCTATGGTGCATATAAATGTTTTTACCTGGGTGTTGCGTTTGCTGAACGATGTAAAATCTGCGTACTGCATCACAACGGCCGCAGCTTCCTGCATTTTTTCAACATCGGGCTTATAGGGAAAGTAGTAGGCCCTGTCTGCCAGAAACGGATCTTTGTTTGAAAAAATATGATACCGGTAACTGCGGGCAATGGCATCAAACCTGCAATGCGCTTCGGGCGGCATATGGTAAATATTCTTTATTACAATGTCTTTGGGCAGAATCGCATTCATTTTATACCGGAAGTGCTCATGAAGTACGCCATCACAATCAAAATGAAAAAAATTCTGTAGTGCATGTACGCCGGCATCTGTTCTTGATGAACCGGTCAAGATAACCTCCTCTTTTTGTAAAATAGCAAAGGCCCTTTGTACTTCCTGCTGCACAGTATTGGGCACATTTTTCTGTACCTGAAACCCGCTGTAGCCGGTGCCTTTGTACATCAGTTCCAGAAAATAGCGCTGTGGCATAAGTACGAGTAGAATATTAGTTGCGCAGCATAGCTTTAAACCGGTTGAGGTAGTAATCGCCTTTTATCTGCTCACCCAGCGAAGCAAAATTATTGGTGTCAGTTACAAAAGGATATACCGCATCAAACCATTTGTATTTTCCTTCATCACTTTTAAATAGTTCGCTGAGCGCCCTTACCTGTTTTACGGAAAAGCATTTTTGGCGGAATACTTTTTTCGCAAGCGCTATCTTTTCATCATCTGCAGTTACCACCAGCATTTTAATTCTTAGTTTGTCAATATCACTGTCCCAGGCAATCTCCCTGCAATCAGAATTCAATACCAGGGCCTGTTGCGGCGCCTTTATCACCATACCCGAATCGGCTGCTTCAGGTATGGCCGTATCTTTTTTTACAGTTGGCACAGGGGCTGGCAAAGCAGCAGTGGTGGTGGTAGTAACTGGTTTGCCGGTGCCGGTATCCTTTACCGCCGCAGCAGGCTTTGCCGGCGTACTGTCTTTTACAATGGTAACCGGGGTATCACGCTTGGCTGGTAATGCTGCCGGCGGTGTGCTGTCTTTTACAACTGCCGGTTGTTTTGTTTCGTTAATCGCCACAGCTTGCTGGCCGGCGCGCAGCTGTTGCTCATTAAATGGTATGCTGATGCGAATGGTGTCGAACGCTTCTTTTGATTCATCTACAAACACCGCTACATAAGAAGTATCTGTAAACAATTCCGCTGCCTTTGTAACCAAAGGTCCCGTTCTCTTTGCCACCACCGCAACAGTATCTGAAACAGGTTTGTTTACGGCGTTCACGACAGGTTCAGTGATAGAATCCTTGTTTGCCGGCGTGTAAGCTACCATGCTGTCTTTTTTAGCAGGCGCTTGCGTATTGACCGCTACTGCATCTTTTTCAAAGGGCTTAACAGTTGTTTCTTTCAATACCGGTGGATTGTCTTTTTTTATTTCAACAGGTTTTTTCGGGGTTGTATTTTTTGCTACGGTGGCCTTGCGCTCAACCGGTTTATTATTCATTAAAATAATAGTATCCTTTCTTTCTTTATTATTTTTTACAATACCTGTGGTTTTTTTTGCGGTTGCGGCAGTATTGTTAAGCACGATAATACTGTCTTTCTTTTCTTTAGACACATTCTTGCCAGTAACTGCGGGCGGCGTTTTTACAACGGTGTTTTTATCCTTTACACCCGTCTTCACCACGGAACCCGGCGCATGTGATGCAGTATCTTTTTTGGTGGCATTGGCATTTACAACCCTGGCAATTGTGCTATCCCTCTTTATCTGTTTAGTAAACGTGCTGTCTGTTTGCGGAAGCGGCTTTTTTGCAACAGCGGTGCTGTCGTGGTGTGCAATTTCATTTACAGCAACCGCTGCAGTATCGTTTTTCTTTTCAGCCACCGCAGGCGAAGGTGCCGGCTTTTTCGGTCTGTTAACCGTATATAAAACTGCTGTGTCATTAACTGCATTGGCCAGCAGCAACGAAAACGGATCGGTTTTTCTATTTCCGGTTATTTCAGGGCTTTTTTTTTCCTCCGGCGGATTGCTGTTCATAATTACAGCCAGTGTTTGCAGGTTGAAAAGACCAAATCCTTTGTCAGAAAAATTTTTAACCAGGTAACCTGCATCTTTATGATTGAGTGGAATGTTAAACTGTTGTTCGGGGTAAACATTTTTAGCAAACCCGATTGTTACACTAGTGGTACTGTCGGGCAATTTGGAGAGGATAAGAAAACCGCTGGCGGTGGAGCTGTAAACGGTATTTTTAATTCGCACATAAAAAGCCTGGCTGTTCTCCGTTTGTAAGTAAATAAAATATTCCTGCTGGCCGAACGTTTGCAGGGTACAAAAAAATAAAATGACTGATGCAACCAGGTACTTCATGCAGTAATAGGTGGTGATTTGCCGACAAATCTAATAGAAAACAGGCATTAGCATGACCATTTACCATTTTTTTTACAAACTGTGCCAAAGCTGGCGCCTATCTTTACGGCTTTTAAATTTGACATATGATAAAACCTCTTCTGATTTGTAGTTTGCTTGCGCTTGCTATAACCGTACATGCCCAGTTACCAGATGAAAATGCAGTTAGTAAATATCGCGCCACCAGCCCGCGCATCAATGACCTCGTGCATACCAAACTGGATGTAAAGTTTGATTATAATAAGTCTTACCTCTACGGAAAAGCGTGGATTACCCTTAGGCCTCATTTTTATGCCACCGATTCTTTATCACTGGATGCAAAGGGCATGGATATCAATAAAGTAGCCCTGGTAAAAGGAAATGGTCTTTCTACACTTAAATATAAGTATGACGGAATGGTGCTGAACATACAGCTGGATAAATCATATGATGCCAATGACAAGTATACCGTATACATCGACTATACATCCAAACCCAACGAACTAAAAGTAAAAGGTAGCAGCGCCATCAAAGATGCAAAAGGATTGTATTTTATCAACCCTAAAGGAGAAGACAAAGAAAAACCTACACAAATATGGACACAGGGTGAAACGGAAGCTGGCTCTGTTTGGTTTCCTACCATTGATAAGCCCAACCAGCGTTGTACAGATGAAATCATCATGACTGTTCCAGACAAATATGTAACGCTGAGCAATGGCCTGCTGGTTAGCCAGAAAAAAAATAACGATGGTACAAGAACCGATTACTGGAAAATGGATCTGCCGCATGCACCTTACCTGTTTTTTATGGGTGTTGGTGAGTATGCCATAATTAAAGATGCATACAAAGGAAAAGAGGTTAGCTATTATGTGGAGAAACCGTATGCGGCCGTAGCGCGCAAAATTTTTGGTTTAACACCCGAAATGATTGCCTTCTACGCAAAAATTACCGGCGTAGAATATCCCTGGGCAAAATATAGCCAGATAACCGGCCGCGACTATGTTAGCGGCGCCATGGAAAATACCACAGCTACACTGCACACAGATGCGCTGCAACAGGATGCGCGTGAACTGGTAGACGGCAATAAGTTTGAAGAGTATGTGGCACACGAACTTTTTCACCAGTGGTTTGGCGACCTGGTTACAGCCGAGAGCTGGAGCAACCTTACCGTAAACGAATCTTTTGCTAACTACAGCGAAGTGCTCTGGTACCAGTACAAATATGGCAAAGATGCCGCAGATGAAAAAAACCTGGAAGACATGCAGGGCTACCTCGCCAGTAAAAGTGAAAGCAAGGACCTGGTACGCTTTCATTATGCAGACAAAGAAGATATGTTTGATGCGGTAAGCTATAACAA
The DNA here is from genome assembly GCA_963705285.1 of uncultured Chitinophagaceae bacterium. Classification (GTDB taxonomy): domain Bacteria; phylum Bacteroidota; class Bacteroidia; order Chitinophagales; family Chitinophagaceae; genus JACMLD01. Next base: position 6,511,980 of record OY970066.1, on the reverse strand, counting down.
AGGAGGCCGCATCTTGCACATGCTGCATACTTTTTTAGGCGATAGTGCTTTCTTTAAAGGAATGAACCTGTACCTCACCACTAATAAGTTCAAGACCGGTGAAGCGCACCAATTGCGCCTGGCTTTTGAAGAAGTCAGTGGCCTTGATCTGAACTGGTTTTTTAACCAATGGTATTTCGGTAACGGTAATCCAAAAGTAGACATCAGTTATTTGTATGATGATGCTGCAGGAAAAGCATCCGTTATTGTAAAACAGGTACAGGAAGGAGAACAGGTTTTCCGGCTGCCGGTAGCCATTGATATTTATAATGGCAAAGAAAAGACAAGGCAGAACGTTTGGATAGAACACAAAACAGATACGTTCACTTTCTTTTATAAAAAAAGGCCCGATTTGATAAATGTGGATGCAGAAAAAGTCATGCTTTGGGAAAAAACAGACGATAAAACCATCAACAATTATGTGCACCAATATGCCTATGCAGGCAATTATGTTGATAGAAAAGAAGCCATTGATTTCTGCGCTAAAAACCAGGAAGACCCCAGGGCATTGGCGCTATTGAAAGTTGCTTTGAAAGATAAATATTATGCACTCCGCAGTTATACTATTGGTGAGCTGGATATAAAAAAGCCGCTGGTAAAAAATGAAGTGGAACCTTTGCTGGCCGAAATGGCCAAAAGCGAAAGTAAACCCACCGTAAGAGCAGCAGCATTGGGTTTACTGGGCCAGTACGGAAAAGAAGAATACAAGCCATTGTACGTAAAAGCCATTCAGGATTCGTCATACAGTGTGGCTGGAGAAGCACTGGGCGCATTGGCACAAATAGATGGAGAAACAGCGCTTGCCAATGCCAAAACTTTTTCCAAGCAACCTATGAAGGGTAAGCTTGGGGGCGTAGTGAGCCAGTTGTTAATAGAAGCGGGTGGGGGAGAAGAAGACTTTGATGTAATAGCAGGAAATTTTGGTAAACTGCCCGTGTCGGATGCTAAGTTTGAAGCGCTGCAACCCTTTGCGCAATACCTGGGCACTATTACCAATACCGAAAAAGTAAAGAAAGGTGTAGATATGATTGTTGATTTGCGGGAAGCAGTGCCGGCACAATACAAGGCGCAGCTTACACCATTTATCAATAACGTGGTGCTTAGAAGCATTGCTAACAAAAAGCGTTCAGGTGCACAAACCAATGCTGATTTGCAGGAGCAGGTTAAGTACATCAATGAGAAAATACAGGAGAAGAAAGGCTTTTGATTATTGCAAATTTTGAATTTTATATTTTAAATGATTTACCCGGCGCTTTTGCCGGGTAAATCATTTAACTCAGAATAAAAATATTTTGTTGGTCAAGTACATGTACTATAGAGCAGGTGTAAAAAGCAATTCAACATTTAAAATTCAACATTTAAAATAAATCTACCAGCTTCCACTTGCGCCGCCGCCACCGCCACCACCACCGCCGAAACCTCCAAAACCACCGCCTCCTCCGCCGCCACTCCAGCCGCCTCCGCCACCACCGCCGCCGGTCCAGCCACCTGTAGGGAATATCCATGGACTAAAACCTCGCCTGCTCATCATTCCGCCACGGCCACCGCCACCACCAATTCTTGACAGAATAAAAATAATGATGATAAAAATCATGATGGTGATGCCAATGGGTCCGCCATTTTTGGTGCCACGGCGTCCATAATTTTCTGGCGCCTTGTACTCACCGGCTGCCGCCTTAAAAATGGCATCGGTTGCTTCATCAAAACCGCGGTAATAGTTTTCAGTTCTGAAATTGGGAGCTATTTGCGTTTCTATGATGTGCTTCGCCGTAATGTCTGGTATGCTTCCTTCCATACCATTACCGGTTTCAATCCGTATCTTCCGGTGTTTAATGTCGGCCAGCAACACTATACCGTTGTTGGTCTTTTTATTGCCTACGCCCCACTGGCGCAGAATTTCCAGCGCCACCATTTCAATAGGGTAGTCATCGTTAATGTCAT
>OY970066.1:4800000-6505000 GCA_963705285.1 uncultured Chitinophagaceae bacterium | reverse complement strand
GGAGCCGTAGCGAAAGCAAGTCCGAATAGGGCGTTCAGTCAGTTGGGGTAGACGCGAAACTTTGTGATCTATCCATGGGCAGGTTGAAGGTGTGGTAACACACACTGGAGGACCGAACTCATAAACGTTGAAAAGTTTTGGGATGACCTGTGGATAGGGGTGAAAGGCCAATCAAACTGAGAGATAGCTCGTTCTCCCCGAAATGTTTTTAGGAACAGCGTCGCACAATGAAGTATGTTAGAGGTAGAGCTACTGATTGGGCTAGGGGGCTTCACCGCCTACCAAACCCTGACAAACTCCGAATGCTAACATATGTTCTGCGGCAGTGAGGCTGCGGGCGATAAGGTCCGTGGCCGAGAGGGAAATAACCCAGATTAGCAACTAAGGTCCCTAATACGTAGTTAAGTTGAACAAACGAGGTGGGGTTTCTATAACAGCCAGGATGTTGGCTTGGAAGCAGCCATTCATTTAAAGAGTGCGTAACAGCTCACTGGTCGAGAGACCCTGCACGGAAAATGATCGGGCATCAAACTACGAACCGAAGTTCTAAAATTACCGCTAGGCGGATAATTGGTAGGGGAGCATTGAAATCTGCTGCGAAGGTGTACGGTCACGTATGCTGGAGCGATTTCAAACGAAAATGTAGGCATAAGTAACGATAAAACAAGTGAAAAACTTGTTCGCCGTAAGTCTAAGGTTTCCTGATCAACGTTAATCGGATCAGGGTTAGTCGGGTCCTTAGGCAAACCCGAAAGGGGTAGCTGATGGAAAGTTGGTTAATATTCCAACACCCGCTTTAGTTTCGATGGGGTGACGAGGTAGTGAACGACCCGCGCAGTTACGGAATACTGTGCTTAAGCGTGTAGTTATATTTTTTGCAGGTAAATCCGCAGAGAATGGCGAACGTGAAAGTTCCACAAAGCTTCGGCTGAGTGAAGTGGTCCTAATCATACTTCCGAGAAAAACCTCTAAGGCTAGGCTAAAGCGGCCCGTACCGGAATCCGACACAGGTAGACGAGATGAATATTCTAAGGCGCTCGGGTGAGCCGTGGAGAAGGAACTAGGCAAATTGACGCTGTAACTTCGGGATAAAGCGTACCATCTTCGGATGGTCTCAGTAAAATGGTTCAACCAACTGTTTAACAAAAACACAGGGCCCTGCAAAATCGAAAGATGACGTATAGAGCCTGATACCTGCCCGGTGCTGGAAGGTTAAGGAAGGATGTTCGGCGCAAGCCAAAGCTTCTGACTGAAGCCCCAGTAAACGGCGGCCGTAACTATAACGGTCCTAAGGTAGCGAAATTCCTTGTCGGGTAAGTTCCGACCTGCACGAATGGTCTAATGAGTTGAACGCTGTCTCCTCCACGAGCCCGGTGAAATTGTAGTATCGGTGAAGATGCCGGTTACCCGCCACGGGACGGAAAGACCCCGTGAACCTTCACTACAACTTTGCATTGATTTTGAATTACGGATGTGTAGAATAGTTGGGACTCTACGAAGCAGTGGCGCCAGCCATTGTGGAGAGGTCGTTGAAATACCAACCTTCTTTGATTTAGAGTCTAACCCCCTGCGGGGGACAGTGCATGGTGGGTAGTTTGACTGGGGTGGTCGCCTCCTAAAAAGTAACGGAGGCTTGCAAAGGTACCCTCAGTACGGTTGGTAATCGTACGAAGAGCGCATTAGTATAAGGGTGCTTGACTGTGAGACAGACAAGTCGAGCAGGAGCGAAAGCTGGCTAAAGTGATCCGGCGGTTCTGTATGGAAGGGCCGTCGCTCAAAGGATAAAAGGTACTCCGGGGATAACAGGCTGATCTCCCCCAAGAGCTCATATCGACGGGGAGGTTTGGCACCTCGATGTCGGTTCGTCACATCCTGGGGCTGGAGAAGGTCCCAAGGGTTCGGCTGTTCGCCGATTAAAGTGGCACGTGAACTGGGTTCAGAACGTCGCAAGACAGTTCGGTCCCTATCTGTGGTGGGCGTTAGTAAATTGAGTGGACATGACCTTAGTACGAGAGGACCGGGTCGTACGTGCCGCTGGTGTATCTGTTGTGCCGCCAGGTGCAATGCAGAGTAGCTACGCACGGCAAGGATAAACGCTGAAAGCATCTAAGCGTGAAACCTTCCATAAGATGAGTTTACTTTTAAGGGTCGTCAGAGACTATGACGTTGATAGGCTATAGGTGTAAGACTAGTAATAGTGAAGCCAAGTAGTACTAATTACCCGTAAGCTTTAATTTTTTTTTACTCTTCTTGTTACAACTTTTCCAATATGTCACCTTATTGTTATTTTGAATTTTGAATTTTAAATGTTGTATGCCTTGTTCGGTTTTCATTTAAAATTTAAAATATAGCATTCAAAATAATTTAAGATCTTATGGTGGTTTTGCCGGGGGTGTTCACCTCTTCCCATACCGAACAGAGAAGTTAAGTCCCCCATGGCCGATGGTACTGCACCACAATGCGGGAGAGTAGGTAGCTGCCATATTCTTTGAGCCCTTCGATTTTATCGAGGGGCTTTTTTTTTGCCATTACTTCTTAGTCAACCCATTATTAGTTGTTGCCCATTTCATATTCTTCATATTGACTCCTACTTGCTTCCTCGATACAAATTTTCAATTTCATACACATTAGGTTCTTCCAGTTTCAACCCAGCTCTTCCACACAACTGCACGCATTAATAAGCCATTAAGCTTCACCTTAACATTCACACAATAACAACCACATCTATATTATTAATAGCGGATACTTTACATTTGATAATTCAAACAACAATACACATTCTTCAGCAACAAAAACAACGGCATCTATGTATAAGCTTCGCATTACCCTTGCTTTTATAATAATATCCTGCATCGCTCATGCACAAACCAATGGCTTTACCAGCCTGTTTGACGGCAAGACCCTCAACGGTTGGAAGAAGGTAGCCGGTACCGCAGACTATGCAATTGACAATGGTGCCATACTGGGTACTACTGTTATCAATAGTCCCAATACTTTTTTAATTACCGATAAAGAATATGCTAATTTCATACTTGAACTGGAGGTCAAAATCAATGACACTACGGCCAATTCTGGTATTCAATTCAGAAGTAATTATGATCCCAACGGGCATGAAGGCAAAGGCAAAGTTTTCGGTTACCAGTATGAATTAGACCCCGCCGCGCGCAGATGGACGGCCGGGATTTATGATGAAGGTCGCCGCGACTGGCTGTATCCACTCACACTTAACCCTGCTGCCCAAAATGCCTTCAAACTAGGCGAGTTCAATAAGGTACGTATTGAGTGCATCGGTAACGAAATAAAAACATGGATCAACGGAACACCTGCCGGGCATCTCATTGATAGCTTCGACCGTAAAGGAGTTATTGCACTGCAAGTACACAGCATCGGAAAAAATGAAAAATTTGCAGGGGAAAAAATCTGGTGGAAAAATATACGCATCAAAACGGCCAACCCTAAGCCTTTGCCTTTCCCCAAAGAAATTTATGTAGTCAATACCATCCCAAATAATATTTCCGCGCCCGAGCAACAAGCGGGTGTAAAATTATTGTTTGATGGTGTAAGCAGTAAAGGTTGGGTAGGCGCCTATAAAACTGCATTTCCGGAAAAGGGTTGGGTAATAAAAGATGGTACCATCAGCGTAATGCCATCTAACGGTACCGAATCTACCAATGGCGGAGATATTGTAACCACTGAACAGTTTAGTGCTTTTGATCTTAGTTTCGAATTTAAACTTACACCCGGCGCAAACAGTGGCGTAAAATATTTTGTGGCCCTGGCAGAAGCAAATAAAGGTTCCGCTATTGGCCTAGAATACCAGGTGCTCGATGATACCCTTCATCCCGATGCAAAAATGGGCAGAGATGGTAATCGCACACTGGCATCTTTGTATGATATGATAAAAGCGCAAAAAACATCCCGTTTTATTCGCAAACCTGGCAACTGGAACATGGGGCGTGTGGTGGTATATCCAAATAATCATGTAGAGCATTACCTCAACGGCATTAAAGTGCTGGAGTATGAAAGAGGCTCACAGGCTTTCCGTGCTTTGGTAGCCATTAGCAAATATAAAGTATGGCCCAATTTCGGAGAAGCCAAACAGGGGCATATTCTTTTACAGGATCATGGTAACGAAGTAAGCTTCAGGAGCATCAAAATAAAAACGCTGAAATAATGTGCTAACCTGCCTGCCGGCAGGCAGGTGTGCTAATGTGAAGAATGTGCTAATGCAGGTTTGCGGTTTGATGGCACGCAGATGTTTATGATTGTGAAGATTGAAACATGATTTTGCATGTTATCCTCTGCTGGATCTGTTAGCTTTGCGCGCTTACTTGCCGCGACCAGGTTTGATGGCACCCAGATGTTGATGATTGTGAAGATTGAAACATGATTTTGCATGTTATCCTCTGCTGGCTCTGTTAGCTTTGCGCGCTTACTTGCCGCGACCAGGTTTGATGGCACGCAGATGTTGATGACTGTTATGATTGGAATATGATTTTTGCATGTTATCCTCTGCTGGCTCTGCGCGCAAATATGCCGCGACACGGTCGGCACCGCAGGTCAGACCGCCAGACGTGTACACGCTGTTCGGCAAAAGGTACGCAATTTATTAACGGGCAAGTATAACCGAAAACAATATGGTCCATAAAAAAAGCCCGGCATCACCGGGCTTTCAAATTATTTATTGCTATCGCAAATTAATAATCGCTTCTTCTGTTAAATCCACCGCGATCACGGTTTCCACCGCCACCGCCGCCATAACCGCCGCCACCACGGCTTCCGCCGCCGCCGCCACCGTAACCGCCACGGCTTCCACCGCCGCCGCCGCCACCAAAGCTGCGTTTTTTAAATCCACCACCACCGCTTCCGGCAGGTTTGGGTTGTGACTCGTTAACTACAATGTTACGGCCATCAACTTCTGATTCATTTAAGCCGGCAATTGCAGCCTGGCCTTCAGCATCATTGGTCATTTCAACAAAACCAAAACCTTTACTGCGGTTGTTGTTGAATTTGTCTGTAACAATTTTGGCAGAAACAACTGTGCCATAAGGAGCGAAGAGATTTGAGAGATCTTCCTCAGTTAAGTTCCAACTGAGGTTTCCAACGTAAATGTTCATTTTTTTACAGTTTGAGTGAAACAAAAATTATGACCCTAAATGAAAACAGTGAAACATTAAACCCCGGGAACATTGGTTGAAAACGCTCAGAGCACAATGCGAAACTGTAAAGATCATTAGGAACCAATAACGAAGATATAGAATTAATTCAGACTGGGAAAGGTTTTTGGGGAAGCCCAAAAAAAAATTCCGGCCACGCCAAAGGCGGGCCGGAACGGGTTATTTTAACCTGGATGGGCTTATTCTGCCCCTACAACAAACTCCAGCTCAGTAGTTTTACTATTGCCAAAATCTATGATGGCTTTGTAAGTTCCCAATTCTTTTACTTCATCGGGAATGCTAATGCGCTTGCGGTCAATTTCGTAGCCTTTCTGATCACGAATGGCACGGGCCAATTGCAATGAGGTAACGGCGCCGAAAATTTTGCCGCTGGTACCAGTTTTGGCACCTATGTTTACCGGGCCTTCCTGCAATTTGGCAATAACCTGGTTTACTTCAGCTAGCAATTTAGCTTCCTTCTTGGTCTGCTGTTTTATTTTTTCTTCCATCTGTTTCATATTAGATGGATTGGCCTCTACAGCCATCTTGCGGGGAATCAGGTAATTTCTTGCGTAGCCATTTTTTACCTTTACCAGTTCATTTGAACCGCCCAGGTTGTCTACATCCTGAATTAATATTACTTGCATTATTTTACTTTTAGTACCCCATGGCCCAATCATTTAAGATTCAGACTGTCTCCCGACTTAGCCGGGGTTAGGGTTGGTTACCAAATAAACTCAAAAGTCAAAATTCAAAAGTGAAAAGCCGTTTGCGGGGCAGTTTTTGATTTTTTACTTTTAAATTTTGAATTATACTTACTTTAAAAGATCTGTTACATAAGGCAAAATAGCCATCTGGCGGGCTTTTTTCACCGCATCAGATACTTTACGCTGGTATTTCAGCGAATTGCCGGTAATACGGCGGGGCAACAACTTACCCTGCTCGTTCAGAAATTTTTTCAGAAACTCACCGTCTTTATAGTCAATGTACTTAATGCCCATCTTTTTAAAGCGGCAATATTTCTTCTGACGTTTTTCGGTCTTGATAGCGGTGAGGTATTTAATTTCATTTGTCTTTGCCATGGATTAAGCCCCCACTGTTTTTTCTGTTCCTGAATGTACGCCGCTTCTCTTTCTTGTATTGTACTCGACGGCGTATTTATCGAGCGCTGTAAACATGTGACGGAGCACACTCTCGTCACGAAGAAGTTGGATCTTCAACTTCTCATTGAAGGTGGATGGCGCAGTATATTCCATTACCAGGTAAAGACCGGTGGTCTTTTTGGCAATAGGATACGCCAGTGATTTTAGTCCCCAGGGATTTTCGTGCAACACCTCTCCGCCGTTTTCTTTCACCAGCGAAGCGTACTTTTTCTGGGCAGCCTTAAAGTCTTCCTCAGAAAGCACAGGGGTAAAAATCACCATCAATTCATAATTGTTCATTGTGACCCTGTTTTTAAGTTAAAAAATTATTGGGGTGCGAAGGTAAGGCAAACAGGCTTAGCCACAAAGGTTTATTGGCAAAAGTTTCAGGATATTTTACGGGCCTGAAATCGCACCAGGCCATGGATTTGCGCTTCGCGTTTTGGGTTTTACCACGGAGGAAAGAGAGGTTTTTCACTGAGGTAAAGGAGAAACTGATTAAACGTCCTCTCCGGCCTTTGTGAATACCTCCGTGCAGCGAAGCATCTGTGTAGGAATGGCGCTTCGCGCCTGGGTTTCACCACAGAGGAATGAGAGGCTTTTCACTGAGGTAACAGAGGCGAGGAAATATTAGGCCTCTGTGCCCCTCGGTGAATACCTCCGCGCAGCGAAGCCTCTGTGGCAAAAAAAGGCCTCCGCATAGCAGAGGCCTGCACCTATTATTAATTTTGCCGATTTCTATTGCACCAGCAACTTCTTTGTAGCCACTTTTTCTTTGGTGATTACTTTCACCGTATATAGTCCCTTCACCAATCCATTTAGGCTAATGGCCTTATTTACAGTTCCTTGAGAAATCAGGTGCTGCTGAATTAGTTTGCCATTTACATCAATCAGCTGCAGGGTGGCCGCTGCATTAATGTTTTCCAGGTTTACGTACAGGTAGCTGCTTGCGGGGTTTGGACTGATGCGGATGCCGGGCAGCTTTGTAAAATTTACCTTTACAACTTTGGAATAGGTTGACTTACCGTCATTGTCTACCTGTTTTAAGCGGTAAAAGTTATCACCCGTTACCGGGCTAGCATCTACCAGCGAGTAGGTTGATGGAAACCCTTTTGCTGCCACTGTACCAATGCTAGTATAATTGGCGCCATCGGCAGAACGTTCTACAATGAATTCTTTACTGTTGATTTCTTCTGCAGACGTCCAGCTCAGCTTCACCGTATTATTTTCGGTGTTTGCGGTAAAGCTGGCCAGTTTTACTGGCAATAACGCAGCTTCAAATGCATAGCGGGTAAACACGGGATAGTGGTCGCTCATTGTAGAACCATAATTGGTTACTAAACTGGCCACATCTGTAAGCACAGCTGCCGAAGAATTCATGAAGTAAGATTTCATTTCGTTTGATACCACCACATGGTCAATCACATCATTGAACCCAACCGTTGATTTCTTTCCGGTAAGGCTTAAACCCGTTAATGTGGGCGAAGAAAAACTGGCCACATCATCTGTAAATACCTTGTAAGAACTCAAGCGTGGCGAAATCTCACCCGTGATGGTAGAATCAAGATCATCGTTGAAATCGCCCAGTATAACAATGTTATCATTTGGATAAGTAGTATTCAAATAATCATGCAGTGCAATGGCGCCATTTTTACGCCTGTCGTAAGCCGTAACGGTAGGATTGGTATTGGCTTTTGCATGAATCGCTATGAAGCGGATTGTTTTGGTAATACCGTCCAGCGTAACATCGGCTTTCATCATAAACGGATAACGGCCGCTGCTCCAGTAATCAAAATTAGGGTTGCTTAAATCTCCAGCTGTATTTACACCCGCCGTTAAAAGTGCCGCTGTATCAATGTTGCTGAATACGGATGTTTTGTACACGAATGCTTCTTTTTGTACAAACGACATAGGTATCGGAAATGTGCCGCCTGTTTCAAACGGATTTGCATGAGAGCCATAGTTGCAAATTATATAATTGTAACCGGGCATTGATGTGCGAACGATGTTGCCCAATGCGGCAGTATCCACCACTTCTACCAGCGCATAAAGGTCTGCACCAATGGACGGCAAGATAATTTGTGCATTCTGCCTTTGCAGCGCTTTATTGGTGGGGCCAAAGCCTGGCGCAGGGTCTGGCGTGGAGAACCATTCCATGTTCCAGTTCACCACTTCCAGTGTTTTTGCAGGGTCTATGCTTGTTCCGTTTACATTGATAACGGTATCGGGTGCGCCGGTAGTACTAACGGTTACGGTACCACTAAAATTCTTATTGTTTTGTGTGGGGGCAAACCTCACATATACCGTAGAAACGGCATTATTGGCTGTTCCTTCAGTAAGGTTAACAGAGGGCGCAAATGTGCCGCCGTCTTTCGACACTTCAAAACTTCCGGTGGCAGTGATGTTGATGCCCAGTCCGCCGCTAAGGTCGTTGCCAATTACCGTAAACTGTTTGGTAACCGTATTGCCTGCAGCTGCATAAAAGAATTCAATATTGTTGGTGCTTGGCGAGAGTGATGGTGGTGGTGCTGTTGCAGAATTGATAATGCTGATGTCATCTAATGTCCAGCGGGCACCATCATCGCTGGTAGAAGTATATACAAACGCAATGAATACGCGCGGTTGTTTATAGGCGCTGAGGTTAATGTTAGATGATGCTGTCCAGGTATCGGAAGCCTGGGCTGCAAATTTTCCATTGAGATCAGTCCAGGTGGCCAGGTTAGGATCGCCTGTGCCTGAATAATCAACCGATACTTTTAATTGCAGCGGGGCACCGTTGAAGCGGGTACGGCTAAAGAAAGATAACAACGGATAGGTGGTTGCGGTTAAGTCAATCGCAGGCGATATCAGCCAGTCTGTATTTACCACATTGCCCAATACGTTGTCAAATCCGTTTGCCTGAATACCATTGGGGAAGGGCGCTGTTCCAGATGGTGAAGCCGGGTCACGGCCAAATGCCGTACAATCCCAAACCTGTGGACCATTTTCGCTGTATTGTGTAAATCCGTTGGGGAGCAATCCGCCGCCGGTACATTGCTGAAAATCGAACGTAACCGGCACAGGTACCGATGTTGCTGTATTGTACGTCGTAAATGCCCAACCGGTGTTATTGCTGATGCCCGCAAAATTGTTATTGTAAACGTCTTTGAAAGCACCGGCCGAAATAAGTACATAATATGTCTTGCCGCCGGTTAATACAAAAGGAAACCGCACATTGGTATTATTGCTGATGATTACACCTGCATCATTTACATCGAGCGGCGTGCCGGCAACATTGTTTTCATACAATGTAATGGTGCCTGTTCCTTTTACTATTTTTTTGTCAAACACTGCCGAAAGGCTAACGTTATAAGGCACATCATTTGAACCATTGGGTGGCGTTAAGGAGAATATGCCAGGTGCCGTAGTGGTATAGGTACTGTTTCTTGGCACCGGAATAGCCACTGCAAAATCGGTAGCATTGTTGTTATTATCTGCACCGTCTGTAACACGCACTACTGCAGTAGCGTTCTCTGTGCCACCAGCCGGCGCGGTTTCAAAACCTGTTGCCGTGCTGCCATACCCTACTTTATCCATAATGGTTGGCCCGGCAGGATTAGCACCGTTTTGTACGGTTACCGAATTGCTCAGCAACACCTTGCCGGCTGTGCCACTCATGGCAAAACTGCCGGTGGCATCGGGAGATGGCAGGTTAACTGTTCCGCCGGTACCGGCAGACTCTTGTATCAGGAAAAAGCTATGCGGTGGTATAATGCCGTTGAGCGCCTGCACCTGCCAGTTGCCGGTGCCGGCCGCACTTGAATACTGTACAGACCATCCGGAAAGATTTACCGGTGTGTTCTCATTGTTATACAATTCTATGAAATCATTTTTATAGGTAGCGCCGCTATTGCCACCGCCACCATATACCTGGTTAATAACTACGTTGGCAGCTGCGGGTGCAACAGTAGTGGCATTGGCGGTTAGACCAGTGGTGGAATAATTATTACTGCCATCTACCGACCATGCTTTGTAAAAGTAACTGGTGCCGGCAGCCAGCCCGGTATGTGCAAAAGCAAATGCAGCAGAAGGGCCATTGTATATCACGGTACCCCCGCCGCTAATGGCGTTGCCTGCTGTTAGTGCTCCTGTGGGGTTTCCGAAAACAGCAGAAGAATTAGTGGCCACCAGCAAGTTGTTGCCTGCTGCATTACCACTGCCGGATAAATCGACCTGGCTGGTGCTAACCGGTGTGGCAACAAAGCTTTGAGGCGGGTCTACCGTTACACCTGAGCTCACATTACCGGCTAAGGTTACTGTTTGCGTAGAGGCGCCTGCAGATGTAAATGCCACACTGCCGTTGGCGCTGCCTGCAGCAGCCGAAGCAGCAATGCGAATATTTACCGTGGTGTTGCCAACCGTGCCCGTTGTTGGTGGAAGAGTTAAAGGCGATGCAGTGTAATTGCTGCCGCCATCAGTAGAAACTTCATAAGGGGCCGTGGGTGTTATAGTAATATCTGCAGTAAGACCACTTCCACTGGCGGTAACAGATTGTTGTGCCGATGCCGTACCGGCAATGGTGGTGAAACCGCTTAATGACAGGGGCGACACCACAATGGCAGCAGAAGAGCCAGTAGTGCCGCTGATAGCAATATTGTCAATGGAGAAACTGGGGCGGTTACCGCTGCCGCTTACTTCGCGGTATACCCAACGCAGCTGCACAATAGGCTGGTTTTCGCAGGCAGCTGGCAGGGTTACGGTAATGGTTTGAGGGGCAAGGCTGGTGGTGCCGGTTATATTATCTGTACCACCCGGGTTTTGGTATTCTGATGCCGCTACATCCGTAAATACGCCGCTGGTGCCAACGCGGTATTGAAGGCCGATGGCGCCCACCCGGTTAGCTACCTGCTGCCGCTGTGTGGCAGCAAGAAAAGAAACTGAAATGGCAGTATTACCGGTGGTATTAATAGCCAGCGAAATAGCTTTTAATGCGGAAGCAGTATTCAGCGTTCCAATTTTGCCATTCATATCGCCCACAAAACCAGAAGTGGTGGTGTTGCTGGCAGCAGTTAGCGCCTGGTCTGCATTGGGTGCCGCTGTAGGAAAGCTGGTTGAAGTGCTTCCGGCAATCGTCCATCCCTGTATACCCGAGGGATAGGTTGTAGTAGCGCCGGTAAATGTGCCGAAAGATTCATTATACGGCAGCATTTGGGCAGCCGGATTGGTTTGTGCCCCTGCTGCAAAAGGAAATAATATCACTGCAGCCAGTAGTAAGTAAATGGTTGTGGCAAAAGCAGCAACTGGCAAACAGCGCTGTTCGGTTTTGTACAATTTCTTCATGAAATAACAGTTTTGTTTTTGGTTATCTGGTAGTCTTTTTACAATAGCGGTATTACACGCAAAAGGTTGCTTTGGGTAATATGCATAGGAGATTAGCACAAGAATTTGACGGGGTATTGGAGCGGCAGGTGGATAAGGTTTGAGGCGCACCAAATGTACCAGTAGATTGTTATCTATAACTATTTTAGTGCTAAGTAATTATTAACATTGCAAAATTTTAATTTAGCCTTGCCAGTATGACAGTTTTTCTGGCAATGGCACTCGGTTTGTGAAAAGGCTTATGCCGGCGCCGCCTGGTGCCCATCTATATTTGTTTATCACAAAAAAAATAGTATGCAGAAAGGAAACATCAGGGTTCAAACGGAAAACATTTTTCCCATCATTAAAAAGTTCTTGTACAGTGATCACGATATTTTCCTGAGGGAACTGGTAAGCAATGCGGTTGATGCTACCCAAAAGATCAAGACATTGTCGTCTATCGGCGAAGCAAAAGGCGACCTGGGAGAACTCCGCATCGATATTACGTTGGATGCTGCCGCTAAAACCATCACCATCAGTGATAAAGGTGTGGGCATGAGTGCCGAAGAAATAGATAAATACATCAACCAGGTTGCATTCAGTGGCGCTGAAGAATTCCTGAATAAATATAAAGGTCAGAACGAAGCCAATATTATCGGGCATTTTGGGCTGGGATTTTATTCTTCTTTCATGATCAGCGAAAAAGTGGAGATTATCAGTAAGAGCTATCGTGAAGGTGTACCGGCCGTAAGCTGGGAGTGTGATGGCAGCCCCGAATACACGCTTGAAGAAACTGAAAAGGCAGAACGCGGAACCGATATTGTGATGCACGTAAATGAAGAAAGCAAAGAATTTCTGGAAGCACAACGCCTGAAAGATATCTTAAAGAAATTCTGTCGCTTTTTGCCCGTGCCTATTTATTTTGAGAATGAACAAATCAATAATACTACCCCGGCCTGGACAAAAAAACCTTCTGAACTAACCACTGAAGACTACCAGAATTTTTATAAAGAATTATATCCTTACAACGAAGCACCGTTGTTCTGGATACACCTCAATGTAGATTATCCTTTTAACCTAACCGGTATATTGTACTTCCCCAAGATTAAACATTCGTACGAAATACAGAAAGACAAAATACAGTTGTACAGCAACCAGGTATTTGTAACCGATGAGGTGAAGGATATTGTACCGGAATTTTTAATGTTGCTGCAGGGTGTGATTGACAGCCCTGATATTCCGCTGAACGTTAGCCGCAGCTACCTGCAGGGCGACCCCAATGTAAAAAAGATCAACAACCATATTACCAAAAAAGTAGCTGATAAGCTGGAAGAAATTTTCAATAAAGACCGGCAGGCGTTTGAAGAGAAATGGGAAAGCCTGGGTCTGTTTGTAAAGTACGGTATGATGACCGACGATAAGTTTCTTGACAAGGCCAACAAGTTTCATGTATTTGAAGAAAGCGCCGGCGGCAAATTTTATACGCTGGAAGAATACCGCACCGCCACGGAAAGCCTGCAAAAAAACAAAGAAGGCAAACTGGTGATCATTTACACCACCAACCCTGTACAGCAGGATGCTTATATTCAAGCCGCTACCGACAAAGGATACAAGGTGGTAAAACTAGAAACAATTGTTGATGCCGGGTTTATTAACCAGATGGAACAAAAGTGGAACGATGTACATTTTATACGGGTGGATGCAGACATTGCCGATAACCTGGTAGACAAACAGGAAGCCATGGATTCTGCGCTTACCAAAGATGAAGCCGATAACCTCAAAACATTATTTGAAGCCAATACTACCGACCTGCATGTAACGGTAGAAGTGAAAGGACTGAGTCCTACTGCACCACCGGTAGTGGCCACCCGCCCTGAGTTTATGCGTCGCATGAAAGACATGAGCGCCATGAGTGGCCCCATGGGTAGTTTCTACGCGAATATGCCCGATGAAGTAACACTTACTGTAAACGGCAATCACCCCATTTACCAGGCTGTGGTGGCAGAAAGCAATAAAGAAAAACAGGAAAAATTTGTACACAACCTTGCCGACCTGGCGCTGTTAAGCCAGGGTTTGCTGAAAGGCAATAATCTAACGGCGTTCATTAACCGCAGTGTGGAACTGATGGAGGGCGAAAAGAAAAGCATTATACTGGAGAGTTAAATACTGAGTAAGAAAGATAGTTTCATCCCGGTTGTGTTAGCAGCCGGGATTTTTTATTGACAAACACTTGCGCGATTTGGGTGTTCGGCCTATAATCAATTTGTGTTAGCGAAGCCTTTACATGGCTACGCGTATTTGCGTACAAAAAAATTATTTATAGTAATGGCTGGTACAAATCCGCTTTTTGTTGTATCATGCGAACATTCAAATTTATCTGTATCAAAAACCAGGATTTAAACAGGTAAGTTATCACTTTATTAACCCTTAGCTATGTATCCCTTCCGTACAATGCCTGCTTTTGTATTGCTGTTTGTTGTTTGTTTTTCAGCTGCCGCCCAGCAAGCTAATTCAAAAACGCTTTTGTGGCGGATCTCGGGGCGTGGATTGCAGAAGCCATCTTACCTCTATGGTACAATGCACCTCAATGACAAAAGGCTATTTCTTTTTGGCGACTCTGTATACGCCGGCATCTCCCAATCTGATGGACTTGCCATTGAAGTAAACCCAGATGAAATGGCTGCGCTGATTGTTAATCAATTGTTCGACAAATTGGAAGGTAAAAGGTTGCGGGCGATATTAAAGGGTGATGAGCTTACAAAATACAGCAAAGCCCTTCAAAAAAAATTTCATAAACCTGCAGACGAGGTCACCGCTTCCGACATTGTCCGAGAAAAGAACAAGTGGATGACCGAATACATGCAAAAAGGTGAGATGCCCACATTCGTAGACGCATATTTATACTCCCTGGCCCTCAGGCAAGGCAAATGGGTAGGTGGTATCGAAGATTTGGCAGACCAGGCTGGCCTTATGGAGGACCTGGTAGATAAATCGGATATAGATTATTTGCTGATGGCTGACTCTGCAGGCAGATCCAACGAGATAAACCGCGGAATGGAAAAAATGGTTGCACTCTATACCAGCGGCGACCTGGATGGAATAGATGCTTACATGAATGGTGCACAGAATGCAAAGTTTAAAGATCGGGTTCTTATTCAACGTAATATAAAGATGGCCCGCCGCATAGACAGTTTGGTAAACCTAAGGACAATGTTTGTTGCTATTGGTGCCGCGCACCTGCCGGGTGATACAGGGGTGATTGATTTGTTGCGTAAAAGAGGCTTTACGGTATCACCGGTATTTTCATCTCAAAAAATCGATCAAAAAAACTATACGTTTACTGAAGTAGCCCGGCCCTGGTCCGAGGTAACTGATCCGCAGGGTATGTACAAAACTGCTATGCCGGGCAACCCGGCTGGCATTAAAGTATTTGGGTTAATTGAGATGAAATTTTTGATGGATTTAATAAGCATGACAGGGTATTGTACAATGGCCATACCAACTGCGGCAGACTTTTCATCGGTGGATACGCTCTTTAACAATACTGCCATGCGTATGTTACAGGTTGATAAATTGCCGGCATCTAAAAAAGTATTTAGCCATGGAACAGAGGGCCGGGAGTACATCCAGTCATTAAGTACCTCCAACCTGCGGGTACAATTGTATTATTTTAAAAAGGTGATGTATGTATCGCTGTTATCTTCGTTAAAAGAAAATGCCCTGTATTCAGCGGATGCCAATAAATTTTTTGCCTCGCTTTCCATTAATCAAAACGCAGCGCTATCATCTGCCAGCAACAATTTTACAGATTCCATAATGGGCATCAGCTTTGTATCTCCCGCGGTGATTGCCTACAATAAAAAACTTAGTTCGGCTGATGACAGCGGTTGGAAAATAAGTGCTTTTACCGGTGTAGACGCTGCAACAGGCGGATACGTTTTTGTATATTCGAAAGAGGTAAAGGCAGGTAGTTATGTTTCTTCAGATAGTGCGGTGTATGGGTCCTTTTCAGCTGTTATGCAAAAGGAATACCATCTCCTCAAAACAGAGGAGTTATGGCTTGACTCAGTAAAAGTGTTGAAATTAAGCGGGCGAAACCAAAAGCAACCGTCACTTTATGGAACGGCTGTCTGCCTGTTAAAAGATGGCAGAAATGTAGTAATTCTGTCCGTTACAGATTCCGCCAATTTTCTATCGCCCGGGTATACCCGGATCTTTGAGTCGTTGAAGCTGGTTCCCCATCCGCGCAGTACTACAAAAACATATCTATCCCCCGATAACCGATTCAGTTGTAACTGCCCGGCCCCTTTATTTATTCGTTATCCCGAGGCAGGTGGTCAACTGCAGTACCTGAGTTACGATAGTGCTGCTGCAACCACTTACACAATTATTCCGGATACGCTGGGTCGGTATTTCTGGGCAAACAGCGATAGCATCTACTGGAAGCAACGGCTAACTTATAACCTGGGTACTGATACACTCATCTCGCAGCAACGGGTTGATAAACTGCAGTTGCCGGCGCTGGACATGCTTACTAAGGAAGGCAGGAATAATAATCGGTATAAACGAATGAGATTGCTGCTTGATGGGGATAAGGTATACAAGCTCTTTGTATCTGCAGACAAAGAATATCTCAATAAACCGGAGACCGACAACTTTTTTAGTTCATTTCATGTTGAAAAAGTTGACAATAATCCTGGTTTTTATCTTTCCCCAAAGACAGACCTATTATTAAAAGATTTGATTAGCAGGGATTCTGCGCGTGTTAATGATGCATATAGCGCATTCGGGGAAACGTTATTTACTGAAAGAGATAGGAACCAGCTGCAGGACGCTTTGTTTGCAAAATATTACAATTGGTACGACAGCACCGCTCCGGCAACCTTCATCAATTATGCAATAGCAGAAAAGCTGGCCGCCATTGCAAACCCAAGCACTGTTGAATTTGCAATGAATAGCTACAATGCCTTTACTGAACGGAAAGATACATTGAAGGATATTACATTGGCGCTATTGTCAGAAATGCACACCAGTAAAAGCTACCAGGCACTGGCAAAATTGCTGCAGCAGTCGCCCCCCCGTCAGTTTTTAAGTTACCGGGTTACAGGCCCTTTATACGACAGCCTTGCCCTCACTGCTGCTATTTTTCCGGAATTGCAGCAATTGGTAAAAGACACGCTGTTTACAACTTCCATTGCAAGACTTGCCAACTACCTTGTTGACAGTGGGGCTATAAAAATGGAAGCCGTGAACAAAATGGAGCCTGAAATCATTCATTCCATGAGTCAGTTATTGCCCGTACTAATGCATGACCAGCCATCAGACGGTGATATGTACGCTGGTATTTATTTGTTGGGTAAATTAGGCAGTGTGGGGGCAAACAATCTCTTGCAGAAATTTCTGCTGACCAAAAGTATTTGGCTGAGAAAAATGGCAGCAATTGAATTAATAAAACAGCATCAACCTGTGCCGCCTGCCGTTATAAATGCCATTGCAGCCGATAAGGCAACACGCAGCTATTTTTACAAAAGCCTAAAAGATATCAGCAGAGCAGAATTGTTTCCATACCAATATGCCACCCAGAAATACATGGCAGAATCAGATTTGTACGATCAGCTTTCAGATGATGACGACTATGAAGTTAAAAGCATGGTCTTTATCAGCAAACAACAGGGCGTTTACAATAAGAAATCATACACATTCTATCTCTATCGCGTGAAGTACGAGGGCGAAGATGGCGGAACTTACCTGGCTATAGCGGGCGGGTATGGCAAAGGTCTCGAACCTGTTGTTGATCTCTCAGGCGTTCATACAGAAAAACAATTAACTGATAAAAACATTACATCGTTGTTTTCAGCCTACCTGCGCGGTCTTGAAAGCACTAACAATGATGTTGTTGATGAAGAACAATAACGTAACACCAGCCCTGAGGTGCTGCCGCGGTATTCTTTTCGTAATTTAGCACATGAGCAAATTGAGCTTTGCACGTGAGCGGGGTAGGGTTGCCACGCCCGACAATAAATCTGACAAGCCCACCCTGAAAGAAAAGTTTGCCGCATTGCGTAACCTGCCGGCGTTTTTTAAACTGGTGTGGCAAACCAATCGCTGGTATACCATATTAAATGCAATCTTGCGGCTGATACGTTCTGCAGTACCCGTGGCTATTCTTTATATCGCGAAGCTTATTATCGATGAAGTGGTGTTACAAAGCAAAAGCCATCACCCCAACTACCGTTTTTTATGGGAACTGGTAGCTGCTGAATTTGCGCTGGCAATAGTATCTGATGCCCTTAGCCGTGGCATTGCACTGGTAGATAGTTTGCTGGGCGATCTTTTTTCCAATCATACATCGGTAAGAATCATGCAGCATGCTGCCACGCTTGATTTGGACCAGTTTGAAGACTCCGCTTTTTATGATAAGCTGGAACGTGCCAGGCAACAAACTGTTGGCCGTACCATTTTATTGTCACAGGTACTTACCCAGGTGCAGGATCTGATTACGATGGGTTTTTTGGCCGCCGGCTTAATGGCTTTCAACCCATGGCTGATATTATTGCTGCTGGTGGCCATTGTGCCTGCCTTCCTGGGAGAATCGTATTTCAATGATCGCAGCTATGCACTTTCACGCGGGCAAACGCCCGAACGCCGCGAACTTGATTATATGCGTTACCTGGGTGCCAGCGATGAAACAGCTAAAGAGGTAAAGCTTTTTAATTTGTCTGCTTTCCTTGTTGAAAGGTTTACAATGCTCAGCAATAAGTTTTATGCAGATAATAAAAAGCTGGCTACCAAACGTGCCGCCTGGGGCGTATGTTTTGCATTGCTGGGCAGTGCCGGTTATTATGCAGCTTATGTTGTAATGATTAGCAAAACAGTACAAGGAGTGCTCACCATTGGTACACTGGCCTTCCTGGCTGGTTCTTTCAGGCAGCTGAGGGGTTTGCTGGAATCTATTCTATCGCGCTTTACCAGCGTATCGCAGGGCGCGATCTACCTGCGCGATTTCTTTGAATTTTTTGACATCACCCCTAAAATAAAAGTAAGCGCCAATCCCCGACCGTTTCCCACGCCGGTCAGGCAGGGATTCGTTTTTGAGAACGTGGGGTTTCGTTACCATAATAGTGAACAATGGGCCAACCGCCATCTCAGCTTTACCTTGCAGGCAGGAGAGAAACTGGCGCTGGTAGGCGAAAATGGCGCAGGTAAAACAACACTCGTTAAATTATTGGCGCGTTTGTACGACCCAACTGAAGGCCGCATTCTGCTTGACGGTATTGATTTGCGTGAATACGATGTTATGGATTTACGCCGCAATACCGGTATTATCTTTCAGGACTTTTTACGTTACCAGATGAGTTTTGCACAGAATATTTCTGTAGGCAATATTGATGAAAAAGAAAACCGTGCATTGATAGAACAGGCGGCAGAAAAGAGTTTGGCCAATTTGCTGGTGAAGAAATTGCCGGAGCAATATGACCAGGCGTTGGGCCGCAGGTTTAACAACGGCATAGAACTCAGCGGTGGCGAATGGCAGAAGGTAGCGCTGGCACGTGCCTATATGAAAGATGCACAGTTACTGATTTTAGATGAGCCCACCAGTGCGTTGGATGCGCGTGCAGAATATGAAGTCTTCCTGCGTTTTGCAGAGCTTACCAAAGGCAAATCAGCCGTACTTATCTCTCATCGTTTTTCTACTGTGCGCATGGCAGACCGCATACTGGTGCTTGAAAAAGGCCAGCTGATGGAAATTGGCAACCATGAGGCATTGCTGCAGCAAAACGGTCGTTACGCAGAACTGTTTCACCTGCAGGCAAAAGGATACCGGTAAGAGGCAACACCTCCAAGGAGTAGATAATATTTTTGGTCTTCAATACTTTTTCATGATTTCCACCAGCAAATCCGCAATCATTGCATAACCCTTATCAGAAGGATGCAGTCCATCATACGTAATATCGATGGCATCAACAGGGTAGGGGTATTCATCGGTTGCCGGGTTAAAAGGAATATTGATGAAATCAGGGTAGCGGTATTTTTTATAATTACCGTTGGCGGGGTCTTTCAATCGCTCATACTTTACCAGTTGCTTCATGCCCATGCCCTTTTTGTGATAGAGATCCACTACATCATAATGTTCATAGTCTCCTATGGCTTTAACCGCGGCTGCAAACTGCTCAAGCGACTGCCCGTTTTTGTCTTTGTATGATCCCCAGGCATTGTTTTGCAGGTTATTGATATACACAAAATGAACCCTCTGCATAGGGGTAATTAAAATAATCTTTGCCTTGTTATTAAGGCTTTTCAGTTTGTTGATGATAATGCGAAAAGATCCATACACCGTGTTGTTGCCCGTGTTACCGGTGTAATCTGCCATGGAGCCGAGTGGCCGGCCCTGCCACCAATCATTAGTACCCAGGAAAACCGAATACACATCGGCCTTAACAATACCGAGGCTGTCAATTTGTTTGGCAATACCGCCGGATGTCCATCCATTATGGCCCTGGTTAATATACTCAACGCCGGTTAATTGCTCCGCTACCCGGGTCATATACCCCTTGGTAATTCGGTTGCCGGTTTCATCGGGGTGTTCGTTAAGATAAGTAATGGAATCGCCGATGGCCACCCATACCATTGGTTTGGGCGCAAATGAGGAAAAACCCGCAACAATAATAATCAGCAAAAAGTATTTTTTCATGTGCATTGATTTACCGGATATACTTATTAAAGAAGTTCAGACTTGGTGAATGAAGATACAATTTGTTGATGGATCAACTTTAGCATTGATAATGGGTGCTGCTATAAACTTTTGCCTGATTGCCGCCACCAAACTATATTTAATAAAACATCTAATATGAAACACCTTTTTCTCTTGCTGCTGCTGGCTGCTCATTTCAACGCAAAGGCGCAGGGTAGTAAAGTAATGGACGACCTGCCACTGAAAAGTAAGATTCTTAATATGGACAGAAAGTACGCCATCTATCTGCCCGCCGGTTATGAAACTTCTCAACGCAGTTACCCGGTATTGTATTTATTGCATGGCGGTGGCGATGATCAAACGGGTTGGGTGCAATTTGGCGAAGTGCAGCATATTACCGATAAAGCCATTGCAGATGGCATTGCAACACCTATGATTATTGTAATGCCCGATGCCAATACAGGCAGGCGCGGTTATTCAAACAATGCCACCGGAACATGGCGCTACGAAGATTTTTTCTTTCAGGAGTTTCTTCCATACATTGAAAAGACATACCGTATAAAAGCTGATAAACATTACCGTGCCATTGCGGGTTTGTCAATGGGCGGCGATGGCTCTTTCACCTATGCGCTCCACCACCCCGAATTGTTTTCTTCTGCCTGTCCGCTCAGCGCTGGCACGGGCCCGCTTACACTGGAAGATGCAAAAACGCGGTTAACAAAAGAAACGCCCGGTATTTCCGAAAAAGATATAACTGCCTGGTATAACCGCCAGAGTGTTGTTGCACTGGTAAACAATGTGCCTGATACACTAAAGAAAGCAGTGCGCTGGTATATAGATTGTGGTGACGATGATTTTTTATACGAAGGAAACTCACTGGTGCATATTGCCATGCGCAAAAAAGAAATCCCGCACGAGTTCCGTACACGTGATGGCGCACATAACTGGACTTACTGGCGCGCCGCCCTACCCAATGTGCTGGAATTTGTTTCGCAGGCTTACCACCAGTATTAATTGTAACCGCTAAGGGATGAGTAAAAATTAAAAAGGCAAAAGACAACACGCAATATCTGGCACTTTTAACTTTTGAATTTTGACTTTTGAATTTCTACATCAACCCAATCGATTATTTTTGCAAAAATTTTGGTCGCCATGCAAACAGTGGAGTTACAGGCAAATAAATTGATGCATTTGTTGGATGCGTTCAAAGCCATAGCAGGCGAAGCCTATGTGCATGCAGATGAAGAATCATTGCAACATTACGGGCACGATGAAACCGAGAACCTGCTGTTTTTGCCGGATGTGGTGATACGACCGCGTACGGCCGAAGAGATTAGCGCCATCATGAAAATATGCAACCAGCATGGCATACCTGTAACTCCCCGCGGGGCCGGTACAGGCTTAAGCGGTGGTGCATTGCCGCACCTGGGTGGGGTGGTATTAAGCACAGACAGAATGAACAGCATATTGCAGATTGATGAACGCAACCTGCAGGTTACCACCGAACCCGGGGTAATAACAGAAGTGCTTATGAATGCGGTAAAGGAGAAGGGCCTGTTTTATCCGCCCGACCCCGCCAGCCGTGGTTCCTGTTTTATAGGCGGCAACATTTCTGAAAACAGTGGTGGACCCAAAGCAGTAAAATATGGCGTAGTGCGTGACTATGTATTGAACCTGGAGGTAGTATTGCCTACAGGCGAAATCATCTGGACAGGCGCCAACGTGCTTAAAAATTCTACTGGTTATAACCTTACACAACTCATTGTAGGCAGCGAAGGCACGCTGGCGGTTGTCACTAAGATTGTATTGCGTTTGATACCGTTACCCAAATACGATCTGCTGATGCTGGCGCCGTTCAAATCACTGGAAAAAGCAGGCGAAGCAGTCAGCGCTATTTTCAGGGCCGGTTTTACACCCAGCGCCCTGGAACTGATGGAGATTGACGCATTACGCATTGTAAGTGATATGGTGGGTGGTACTGTAGTACCCATTACAGATGATACGGAAGCACACCTGCTGATTGAAGTAGATGGCAATAACATGGATGTGCTGATGAGCGATATGGAGGCCATTGGAGAATTGCTTGGAGCGTATGATGTGGGAGAGCTCTATTTTGCAGACGATGCCCAGCAAAAAGATGCCTTGTGGAAACTGCGCCGGCGGGTGGGAGAAGCAGTAAAACTGGCTGGTTACAGCATTGAAGAA
Organism: uncultured Chitinophagaceae bacterium; assembly: GCA_963705285.1. Lineage (GTDB taxonomy): Bacteria > Bacteroidota > Bacteroidia > Chitinophagales > Chitinophagaceae > JACMLD01. The sequence goes on along the minus strand of OY970066.1, from coordinate 6,482,468 downwards.
GATACGGTGGTGCCGCGCGCAGCTTTGCCTGCGTTGATCAGAGCTGTAAAACAATTGGGTATACAATACAATTTTGATGTAGTATGTTATGGCCATGCAGGTGATGGCAACCTGCATATACGCATTAAAAAAGAAGGTACGCCTAACAGCCATGGAGATGCGGTAATGACCGAAAGCCTGCGGGCATTGTTTGCGGTGGTAAAGCAACTGGGCGGCACCATCAGTGGCGAACACGGCATTGGGCTGATACAGAAAACGTATATGGATGTTGTTTTTGAGAAAAAGCAATTGGATCTGATGCGGGGGATTAAAGAAGTATTTGATCCCAATAACATCTTAAATGCAGGAAAGATATTTCCTTAACAAAGCCTTAGTACATTTTTTGCTGTTTATTGTTTTGGTTTGTTTATTAAATACATCTTTATGAAAAAACAATTGCTTTTTTGTATCATGGCGCTGCTAATGCTTGTGCAATTTAGTTACGCGCAGGATGAAAGGCAGGATGCTCCACCCCAACCAAAAACCGGTTTTGATAAATCGAAACTGTTTATTGGCGGAAATTTTGGGTTGAGTTTCTCGTCTTATTATACGCTTATCAATGTATCTCCGCAACTGGGTTACCGCTTCAATGATTACCTGGCAGCAGGCGTTGGGGTTAATTTTATTTACTCCAGTCAAAAAGATTATTATACCAATGGTGCCACCTACTCAAAGACCAATTATGGTGTAACCGGTCTCAATATTTTTGGCCGTGTATATCCCATTCAATATGCTTTTGCCCAGTTACAGCCAGAAATGAATTACACCTGGGGTAAACAAAAATATTATGATGGCACGCCAGATTTCAAATTCAACGGCAAGCTTGTTCCCTCATTGCTGGCAGGTGCGGGCGGTGCCATACCCACCGGCGGGGCAGGTGCTTTTATCATTATGATTCAGTATGATTTGTTGCAGAATGCCAGAAGCCCTTATGATAACAGACCGTTTTACAGTTTTGGCTATAACGTAGGATTCTAAAGAATGGTAACGCCAATACCTAACCTATTTTGTTGAAAAGTTCTACAGGGGTGTTACACAATATGATTCTTTCGTCTATTGCTTCGTATAAAAAACCATCTTTTTCCAATGAACGCAGGTGATTGATAAGATGGCTGTAAAAACCTGCCGTGTTGAGCAGGTATATTTTTTTGTCGTGAATCTTCAACTGGTTCCAGGTTACCATTTCAAACATTTCATCCAGCGTGCCAAATCCGCCCGGTAAAACAACAGCGGCATCACTCATATCATACATCATTTTTTTCCGGCTATGCATGTCTGGTACCACGGCCAGTTCTGTTAACCCCAGGTGCTGGTGTTCCCATGAGGTTAATACTTTTGGAATAACACCCATAACCGTTCCGCCATTGGCCAGTACGGCATCGGCTACAGCGCCCATCAGTCCTTCTTTTGCGCCACCATACACCAATTTCAATTTTAGCATGGCCAGGTATTTACCCAATTCAACGGCATGTTCCCGGTATAAAGGGTTGTTGCCGTTTTTTGAGCCGCAAAAAACTGCTACTGCTTCTATGGTCATGGTGCTTACTTTTTGAGGTAACAAGGTATTGAAAACCGGAACGCAACTTAGCAAAGAGTTTTATACCTTCAAAGATATTTTATCAGCGCCCGAAGTTAATTATTTATACTTTTTAGATTATGTCTCCTCTTTTGTTGTTTTCTTTTATCATTGTATACTTTGTGATCTTGCTGGTGGTGGCTTATTTTACATCGCGCAATTCTAATAACGACTCTTTTTTTATTGGCAATAAAAACAGCAACTGGATGCTGGTGGCCTTTGGAATGATAGGCACATCGCTCAGCGGCGTTACTTTTGTAAGTGTGCCCGGTGCAGTGGCCAGCGAGTCTTTTGCCTATTTTCAGATTACCATTGGTTACCTGATCGGTTACCTCATCATTGCTTTTGTATTGCTGCCTTTGTATTACCGTTTAAACCTTACTTCCATTTACAATTACCTCAGCAATAGGCTGGGGTTTAATTCATATAAAACCGGCGCCTCCTTTTTTATCTTGTCCAGAACACTGGGTGCCACCGCCAGGCTTTACCTGGTAGTAAATATTTTGCAGGAAGCCATTCTAAAAAGTTTTGGCGTGCCCTTTTGGGTAACCACCCTGGTTATACTGGTAATGATATTGCTGTATACTTACGAAGGCGGTGTAAAAACAATTGTATGGACAGATACCCTGCAAACAACCTGTATGCTGGCCGGCCTGATTATTTGCGTTTTTTATATTCTTAACAACCTCCATATTGGCTTTGGCGAAAGCCTTTCTGCTATGCATGATAAAGGGTATTCAAAAATATTCTTTACCGACCCTGCCAGTAAACTTTTTTTCGTAAAACAAATACTTGCAGGCGCCTTTATTACCATTACCATGACGGGTATGGACCAGGAGATGATGCAAAAAAACATTTCGGTAAAAAGACTGGCCGATTCGCAGAAGAACGTGGTTACACTGGGCATTATCCTGCTGCTGGTAATTTTGTTGTTTCTTTTTCTGGGCGGTTTGTTGTACCTGTATGCAGATTCATTGGGCGGCCATTTTGTAACAACAGAAAATGGGGTCAAATCATTTATGCTGGGTGAGAACGTTGCTACGGGCGATAAACTCTTTCCCATTATCGCACTAAAATTTATGCCGCCGCTGGTTTCTGTTATTTTTATTATCGCGCTTATTTCAGCATTGTTTCCCAGCGCAGATGGCGCCATTACCGCGCTTACCTCTTCATTTTGCATTGATATCATTGGGCTGCAAAGAAGAACCGATTTGAATGACGCGGCAAAAAAGAAAACCAGGCAGCGCGTACACCTTACGTTCGCAGCCATATTTCTTGTTTTTGTACTGGTATACAAATGGATTAGCAATCCCAGTATGATTGGGGTGATATTAAAAGTGGCCGCGTATACCTATGGCCCGTTGCTGGGCCTGTTCTCGTTTGGTATACTCACCAAAAGAGCGGTAGCAGATAAAAAGGTACCCGTTGTTTGCGTGGTGGCGCCTTTACTTTGTTTCTTGCTCGACACATTCCAGCAGCAATTGTTCGGGTCGGTTGTAATAGGACCTGAACTGTTGATCATAAACGGTTTACTCACCTTTGCTGGGTTGTTAATGATCTCAAAAAAAGTTGATAAGCCGTAAACTAAAACGGGTATATACCCGTTTTAAAACGAATGCCGTCGCATTTCGCCGCAAACGAAACCGATGGCATTTATAGTCTGTAACCCTGAAGCCTTTTGTTGCGGTAAAAAAGTTTAACACCTGCAGCAACTCAAACCAACCCCTAAAGCAGCACTGTATGCACGATACAATTAAGATGACCAAACAACGCCGGTGGAGCGAATCTAAAGCACAAAGCAGCTGGCAGATCTTTAAAATAATGGCCGAATTTGTAGACGGCTTTGAAGCACTGGCCAAGCTAGGCCCCTGCATTTCCATATTTGGAAGCGCCCGCACCAAAGCCGAAAACCCTTATTACGAGCTGGCGGTTGAAATTGGTAAACGCCTGTCTGAAGAAGGGTTCGGTATTATATCGGGCGGAGGGCCGGGTATTATGGAAGCCGCCAACAAGGGTGCACAGCTGGGTGGCGGTAAATCGGTTGGCCTCAATATAGAATTGCCTTTTGAGCAGGAGTCGAACCACTTTATAGACCGCGATGCCAACCTCAATTTTGATAACTTTTTTGTGCGCAAAACCCTTTTCACCAAATACTCGCAGGGCTTTGTTATGATGCCCGGGGGCTTTGGTACCATGGATGAGTTTTTTGAAGTAGCCACCTTGATCCAAACCGGCAAAATGATGCAGGTACCACTTATTTTGGTAGGCAGTGCTTACTGGGGTGGTTTAATGAGCTGGATGGAAACCATTATGATGAAGGAAAAGAATATCAATGCAGCCGATCTTGAGTTGCTGAAGATGGTAGATACAGCCGAAGAAGTAGTGGAGCATGTGTTGCAATTCTATTCTAAAAACTCGCTGCAACCCAACTTTTAAGGATTGTTTTAAGTGTTGAGTGCTATCTATTGTTTTAGGTGTTGAGTGTTAAGTGTTGAGTTCTTTTATCGAGGCTATAAGTAGACCAATCTGCGAATCTGCGGCTTATTATTGTTTTAAGTGTTGAGTGTTAAGTGTTGAGTTCTTTTATCGCGGCCATCAGTAGACTAATCTGCGAATCTGCGGCTAATTATTGTTTTAGGTGTTGAGTGTTAAGTGTTGAGTTCTTTTATCGCGGCCATCAGTAGACTAATCTGCGAATCTGCGGCTAATTATTGTTTTAGGTGTTGAGTGTTAAGTGTTGAGTTCTTTTATCGAGGCTGTAAGTAGACTAATCTGCGAACCTGCGGCTTATTACCTTAATAAATCCTGGCTCAGCCAAATAATCTGCGAATCTGCGGCAATTTTTTTTGACTTTTGACTTTTGACCTGTTTGCACTCAACACTTCACCCAACCTGTGCTATCTTTGCGGAAATTCTTTGCAATGGATCTCATACTGCCACTGTTGCAGGATTATGCTGAGCAATATACCTCGCCGGAGGACAGCCTTTTGCGGCAAGTAAACCAGCAAACACAATTACATGCCCACGCCCATATGCTCAGCGGCCATTTGCAGGGTAAATTTCTGGAGCTGTTAAGCCGGTTGATGCAGCCCCGGCGCGTATTAGAGATTGGCACATTTACAGGCTATAGCGCACTATGCCTGGCCAAAGGCCTTACTGAAGATGGGGTATTGCATACCATAGAGTTACGTGACGAAGACGCAGCTGTGTCACGCAAAAATTTTAACTTGTCTAATGCAAATGATAAAATAATTTTACACACAGGTAATGCCCTGGAAATTATACCCACATTACAGGAAACATGGGACCTGGTGTTTATTGATGCAGACAAGGTAGGGTATATCGATTATTATAAAATGGTGTTGCCCAGGCTCAGAAAAGGTGGCGCAATACTGGCAGACAATGTTTTTTTTCATGGAGAAGTGCTGGAACCCGGAGCAAAAGGTAAAAACGCCAAAGCCATACAGGCGTTCAATGAACATGTACAGCAAGACGAAGACGTTGAACAGGTATTGCTTACGGTCCGGGATGGCTTAATGCTGATTTTTAAAAAATAAATATGCGGTCAGGTATTCTTGCTTTTTTTATGCTGCTTACAGTTGGGTTACAAGCCCAGCAATCGCAGGAGGTGATTAACTATATCAATACGTACAGGGATATCGCTATTGCAGAAATGCAACGTACCGGCGTGCCGGCCGCCATTAAACTGGCACAGGGCATTCATGAAACCCAAGCTGGTACCAGCGAGCTGGTAAGAAAATCAAATAATCATTTTGGCATCAAATGCAAAGCCAGCTGGACGGGCGATAAGGTATATCATGATGACGACGCCCGCGGCGAATGCTTCCGCAGCTATACCCAAGCGGAGCAATCCTACAAAGACCATTCAGATTTTTTAAAGGGAAGCCAGCGCTATGCTTCCTTGTTTCAGCTTGACCCTACTGATTACAAGAGCTGGGCCAATGGCCTTAGAAAAGCCGGGTATGCCACCAATTACAGGTATGCGCAAATTATTATCAAGCTCATAGAAGATTATAACCTGGAACAGTATACCCTTATTGCCATGGGCAAATTACCTCCTGTAAATGAGGCATTGGTATCAAATAAGGCTACTTCGGGTAATACATCTTCTGTGGTAATACAAGCGCTTGCCCCCGTGGTTACGGGTGATGCCGCAGACAAAGAATTGCTGGAGCTCACCCCATCGCCTCCCGCACCTTCTTACCCCGCCGGACCGTTCACCATCAACAGTACAAAGGTGGTATATGTAAAAGAAGGTACCGCATTACTGGCAGTGGCAGAAGAACATCATATTTCTTTTGCACGTTTGCTTGACTTTAATGACCTGAATGACGGCGATGTGGTAAAGACCGCACAACTTATTTTTTTACAGCGCAAACGCAAAACCGGGGCTACCCCTTTTCATGTGGTGCAGCCGGGCGAAACCCTCTATTACATCTGCCAGGCAGAAGGCATACGATTGGAAACCCTGTTGACCAATAACTTTCTCACCGAAAAAAACCAGCCTGCTACTGGGGAGAAATTGTACCTGCAGGGTACTGCACCAGCAAAGCCTTTACTGGCTGCAGAGAAAAAAACAATTATTAAAGAAGCAGTAATGCCAGCAGCTCCGGTTACAACTGACGTTACCACGCATACGGTGCAAACAAAAGAGACATTGTATAGTATTTCAAAAAAATATGGTGTTAGCATGGATCAGCTGAAAGCATGGAACAGGCTTGATACGGCGGATGTAAAAATTGGACAGCAGCTATTGATTCAAGGCAGGTAGATATTATTTTATATTGTAAATGTTGAATTTTGTAACGGAAGCTCTGGGTTGTTTTGAGTGGAGTGTGCTTTTTGTTGTTTTGAGTTGTGAGTGTTAAGTGTTGTGTGCTTATGCTTCGATGTATTTTTAATTGAGCAGCGCGGAGTGGATGGAAGGTTTGTAGCTGAACACAATAATCTGCGCATCTGCGGCTAATTGAGCAGCGTAGCTTGGATGGAAGGTTTGTAGCTGAACACAATAATCTGCGCATCTGCGGCTAATGCTTGTTTTAACTCATCCGCCCTTGTTGGTGTTTTCACCAACAAGCCGTACGCTGAGTATGAGTATCCTGTAAATCAGTTTTAGTCCTGCAAATCCTGGAACAGACAAAATAATCTGCAGCTAAATTTTTTGACTTGTTACTTTTGAATTTTATAAAACTAACTTCTATTGATGCAAAATATACGCGTACACGACAAAGAGTTTGAGCCTTATTTATCTGCTGCTATACTGGCCGGTAAAGTTGATGAAATGGCGGCGGCCATCAACAGGGATTATGCCGGTAAACGCCCTTTATTCATTGCCATTCTGAATGGTTCATTTATTTTTGCATCGGATTTGTTTAAGAGCATTTCTATTGAAGCCGAAATTTGTTTTATCAAGCTGGCTTCTTACAAAGGAACCAAATCGAGCGGACAGGTATTAACCGCCATCGGCCTCGATACAGATATTATAGACCGTCATGTTATTATACTGGAAGATATTGTAGACACCGGTAAAACACTCAGCGAATTCCTGCCGCAACTGCAACACCAGCAACCCGCATCCCTTGCAATAGCTACCCTGTTACACAAGCCGGAAGCCACCGTATATCCCATCAAAATTGATTACCTGGGTTTTTCAATACCCAATAAGTTTGTGTTGGGTTATGGTTTGGATTATGATGGATTGGGAAGAAATATCAAAGAAATATACCAACTGGTGTAAAAAAAACGTTTTTTAGACCAATATATACCCGTTGATTGTCAGGGGTTAACTATATAATTGGTTCAAATATCCGGTTGAAAAATATATGCACCATATTGCTGGGCCTCCTAACCTGCTTTTCACTCTCTGCACAGTATTACCTGCGGGGCGAAGTGAGAGATGAAACAAATACGCCCCTTGCCAATTCCAGGCTTGTGCTTCAATCTACCGGATACGTGTATTACGCCGGCAGCTCGGGTGGGTTTGGCATATTATCTTCCAAGCAGGAAGATTCCATTACCATTTCTTACGATGGCTACCAGGACCAGCGGGTTAAACTAACCGCCGGTACCTATACCAATGTGATATTGAAAATGCAAAGGGCCGTAGGCAACCTGCATAAGAGCCGGTTGGTTTCGCTTACCAAAGACATGCAGTGGGACGAAAGGCGCAACTGGTCTGTTGGGGGTGAAACGTACAGCAGCCTGGTGGAAAACGAATTTGTAACGGCCGGCAAATTTCCTGAAACGGGCTTTGCTATTAATACAGACAAGGCTGCCTACAGCAATATGCGCCGCTTTATCAATATGGGCAGCACCGTACCGCCAGATGCCGTTCGTATTGAAGAGATGCTCAATTACTTCAATTTTGGTTATAAAGAACCGCCTAAAGACAGCGTTTTTAATTTTGAATCACATCTCACCGCCTGCCCGTGGAATAGCGATAATGAACTTTTCTTTTTGAAAGTATGTGCCCGTAAAGTAAACCTGGACACTGTACCTGCCAGCAACCTGGTGTTTCTTATTGATATCTCCGGGTCTATGGATATGCCCAACCGCCTACCGTTGTTAAAATCTGCTTTCAAGCTGATGATAAACAACCTTAGGCAAAAAGATACCGTGTCTATTGTTGTATATGGAAGCACCGTAGGCGTTTGGCTGCAGCCAACATGCGGTACTGAAAAAGAAAAAATCAACAAGGCAGTAGAAGATTTATACCCGGGCGGCTCCACCCCCGGTGCATCTGGCATACAGGCTGCTTATGCGCTTGCAAAAAGCCAGTACATAAAAGGCGGCAATAACCGGGTAATACTGGCTACCGATGGCGATTTCAACATTGGGCAGGTAAATGAAACCGAACTGGAGAATATGATAACCCTGCACCGCCAATCCGGCATTTACCTTACCTGCCTGGGGGTAGGTATGGGTAATTACAAAGATTCAAAACTGGAGATACTGGCAAAAAAGGGCAATGGCAATTTTGCTTACCTCGATAATGAAAAGGAAGCAGAAAAAGTATTGGTAAAAGAAATCACCCAAACCCTGTACACAGTGGCCGATGATGCTTACCTGAGCGTTAAATTCAATCCACGCCTGGTAAAAGAATACCGCCTGATTGGTTTCGATAACAAATTGAAAGCAGTAACAGATTCTTTGAGCGAACTGGAAGGTGGCGAAGTAGGATCAGGCCACACCCTGATGGCTGTATTTGAAATAACACCTACCTATGCTAATATTGCCTCGGCGGAAAATCCCGGCAGGGAACCGCTGGCAAATGCGGTTATTAATTACCGTTGCCCTAAAGATACTACCAAGAAAAATTCTGTATACTCCGTGCCATTCCGTTTCACCGAGTTTACTGATATGCCTGCCTGTCATCGCTTTGCAGCATCGGTCATAGAATTTGCATTGCTATTGCGCGACTCACGCTATGTAAAAACTGTTTCCTGGAACGATGCCATTATACTGGCCAATGAATCTTATAACACCAACGATGCAGTGCAGAAAGAATTCATCACCATTGTGGAGAAAGCTAAAAAGATTTATGGCAAAGGGAAGAAGCGGAAAACTTGAAAATTGTGTTGAGTGTTGTGTGTTGAGTGGTGAGTGTTGAGTAAAATGGATTTGACAAAAGTATAGTTCAGTTTGATTGCATGAAGCCAGCTATGATGGCATGCGCACTCAACACTAAGAACTTAACAGTCAAAACAATTATAACGGTAAAGCATGTTGGTGAAAACACCAACAAGGGCGAAAAGGTTGTTGGTGAAAACACCAACAAGGGCGAAAACGGTAAAGCATGTTGGTGAAAACACCAACAAGGGCGAAACAAAAAGCACACAACACTTAACACTCAACACTCAAAACAACTTAGAGCACAACACTCAACACAATACAAAGCACTCAGCACTCAAAATATTTAAGTAAGTCCCAGTCTCCGCGAGATATTTGAACTGAATGCATCGTTGGGATCATATTTCTTTTTAATTGCCAGCCATTGAGGGTATTGCGGATACATTTCTTTAAACATAGCTTCATTTAGCAAAGCATCTTTACCAAGATAAAGCCTGCCACCTGCCGCCAGCACTTTTGCATCCAGCTTAGGTGTAAAACTGAGCAACTGTTTTGATACGGGGAAATCGATGGCCAGTGTATACCCTTTAAATGGAAATGAAAGAATGCCCTGCCCATCGCCCATTCGTTTAAACACATTGAGAAAAGGCGTGCAGCCGCTGGCGGCAATCATTTCCAGTATTTCTTTAAGGTTGGCTTTGCCGTTTTCTTCGGGTATCACAAATTGGTATTGCACAAAGCCACGTTTACCATAACCTTTGTTCCAATTATTAATCGCATCGAGCGGAAAGAAAAATTTCTCGTAGTGTACAAACTCTTTAGGTGAATTCTGCACAAAAGCAATTACCCGGTTTAATATTTTTACGGTAAGCCCGTTGAGCGCAAACGAAGGAAAAAAGAATGGTACGGCCAATTTACCGGTGGCATGCAGCTTCAATGGATCCTGTCGCAGTTTCTCCGGCAAATCAGACAGCTTTGCTGCGTTGCCCAATGTAAGTACGCCGCTGCCCAGTTTGCGCCCCTTGGCCAGCGCGTCTATCCACGCTACGGAATAATTGTATTCGTGATCATATTTTTCCAGCGCCTCCAGCATATGATCAAGGTCTTTTATTACTACCGACTTTTGTTTGAAATACGTAGTTTCAATTTTTCTTAGTCTGATGGTAGTAGTTAGTATTACCCCCAGCAGCCCCAGGCCACCAAAATTTGCCCAGAAAAGATCTTCATTTTCTGTACGAGAGGCCGTCAGTACCTGGCCGTTGGCAACCAGTATGGTAAATGAATCAACGCAGTTTACAAAGGAACCGTCTATGTGATGTGCCTTTCCATGTATATCATTGGCAATGGCACCGCCAATAGTTACAAATTTAGTACCCGGGCAAATCATGGGCAACCAGCCTTTGGGGCCAAAAGTGGTAATAATTTCTTCGAGGCTGGTACCGGCCTGGCATTGCAGGATGCCCTGTTGTTCATCAAAAGAAATAAAATAATTGAGCTTTGTGCAAACGGCCACGTATTTATTATCGTTAATGGCCTGGTCGCCATAACTTCTTCCCAATCCGCGGGCAATTACTTTTTCTTCCCGCATCGCCTTCAGGCAATCTTCGCTGCTACGCGGAACAATGGTATAAGAATCTGCCACGGGATAATTGCCCCAGCCCGCCAATGGTTCTTTTTTGCCTGATAACATACTGCACAAAGGTTTAATAATGGCGCCAAATTAACACAATCGCGCTAGAGATCAAAGGGTAGAAAGTGGTAAGTGATAACTTGTAAGTTGTAGTGACTGTTGAAAAGTATTTTAAACGTTGAATTTCAAATGTTGCATTCATACAAACAAAATAGGTTGCAAATGAAAACAGCGAAAGATTGGTTTCTTCCGCTGTATCAATTCGTAGTATATTCTCTGCCTAGCTCCATTAACGCTGTCCGCAAAAACAGGCCCAGCAAAGGCTCCTTTTCTCCTTTAATCTCTTAGCTAAACATCTCGCGCATCTTGTCAAAAAAGCTTTTATCACTTTTATCTGGGCGAGGTTGGAAATTTTGCGAGCCGCTCATTTTTTCCAGCATACTTTTCTCTTCATTGCTTACGTGCTGGGGCGTCCATACGTTTACATGAATCAGTTGGTCGCCTTTGCTATAGCCATTTACTTCAGGAAAACCTTTGCCTTTCAGCCTGAAAATTTTGCCGCTTTGGGTGCCTGCAGGTATTTTAATTTTTGCTTTACCATCAATGGTAGGCACTTCCAGCTGGGTTCCAAAAACAGCATCGGGTATAGAAATATGCAGGTCAAACGCCACATTCAATCCATCGCGGTGCAAATCCTTGTGTGCTTCTTCTTCTATCAGTACAATCAGGTCGCCGGGTGAGCCGCCGCGTTCTCCGGCGTTGCCTTTACCACCCACGCTTAGCTGCATGCCTTCCTGAACGCCTGCAGGTATATCCAAGGTTACCGTTTCTTCTCCGTATACCCTGCCTTCACCTTTACAGCTGCCACATTTTGCGGTAATGGTAGTGCCTTCACCATTACAGGTAGGGCAGGTGGTTACCGTTTGCATCTGGCCCAGGAAGGTATTGGTAACACGCTTTACCTGGCCGTTGCCGCCGCAGGTACCGCAGGTCTGCACGCTGCCTTTATCTTTCGCGCCACTGCCGGCACAGGTGGTGCACACCACATGTTTTTTAACCTTTACGCTTTTGGTTACTCCCTTGGCAATTTCTTCGAAATTCAGCTTCAATTTAATACGCAGGTTGCTTCCCCTTACGCCACGCGGCCGTCCGCCACCACTTCTTGATCTGCCGCCACCGCCAAAAAAGCTGCCGAACAGGTCTTCGCCAAATATATCTCCAAACTGACTGAATATATCTTCGGTATTCATACCGCCACCAAAGCCGCCCCTTCCGTTGTTGCTCATGCCGGCATGCCCAAACCTGTCGTACTGCGCTTTCTTATCCGCATCGCTCAGCACCTCGTAAGCTTCTGCAGCTTCCTTAAATTTTTCTTCGGCGGGTTTGTCGCCAGGGTTGCGGTCGGGGTGGTACTGCATGGCTACCTTGCGGTAAGCCTTTTTAATTTCGTCGGAGGATGAGCTTTTGCTTACTCCCAGAATTTCGTAATAATCTCTCTTTGACATAAAAAATAATAAGCCGTAGCTTTTGATACGTATACAAAATCAGCGTGGCGCATAACAAAAGGCTGCTGTTACAGCAGCCAGCTTATGAACATTATTTGCCTACCACCACTTTGGCGAAACGGATAATTTTATCGTTTAGGTAATACCCTTTTTGCACTTCGTCTATCACTTTGCCCACCATGTCTGCCGAAGGTGCGGGTATTTCTGTAATGGCCTCATGCAAATCTGCGTTGAATACCTGGCCGGTACTGTTCATGGGCTTTAACCCTTTGGATTGCAGGGTATTGCGTAATTTGTTGAAAACGAGCGATACGCCTTCTTTAATGGCATTGATATCGCCACTGGTTTCCACCTGTTTCTGGGCACGTTCGCTATCATCGAGCACCTCCAATAAAGACACAATGACATCTTTACCAGCAGTTTGTGTTAGCTCGATGCGTTCGCGGGCATTGCGTTTCCTGAAATTATCAAACTCAGCCACCAGTCGCAGGTATTTATCCTTCCATTCGGCGGCCTCTTCCTGTAATTTTTCGACTTCGCTAATCTCTTCACCAGTGTTGCTCAGGTGATTGCTGCCGGCCACATCAGAATCGGCATTAATGTCTAGCAATTCTTCATTATTATTGGCAGCACCCTGCCCAGTTCCTGTATTTTTTACATCTTTTTCTTGCATAATCTTACAAATTGTCAGCGAAGGTAAGGTAGTCAAGAATGTTGCCAAGCCAGAATCAAAGACAAATTGTCGGATACTGTAATAGGTTCATTTGCAGTGTTCCCGTTGGTAATAATGGCAACAAGGGATGGCGTGCAGCGGCAGCATTTTTAGACAATTAAAAAATCGATTGCCATAACTTGCAGCCCTCAATGGAATACCCATGACCAAAGTATACCTCAAAAAAAAGATAAGCAGGCGCATTGAAGACGGCCACCCCTGGATATTTGCAAATGAAGTGAATACCATTGATGGGCCATCGGATGCCGGTGGTATCGTGGACGTGTTCAGCCACGACAAAAAGTTTATTGGTCGCGGATACATCAACCCGAAATCGCAGATCATTGTACGGTTGCTTACGCGCGACAAAAATGAAATCATCAACGAAGATTTTTTTTACCAACGCCTGCTGGCGGCCTGGCAGTACAAAAGCAAACTGGGGTATAGCGAAAACTGCCGCCTTATTTTTGGCGAAGCTGATTTTTTACCGGCGCTTATCATAGACAAGTTCAACGATTATTTTGTTTTGCAAACCCTGGCATTGGGCATGGATATGTGGAAGCCAGCCATTGTAAAAGCGTTGCAAAAAATTTTTCAACCCAAAGGCATTTACGAACGCAATGATGTGCCGGTGCGTGAGCTGGAAGGATTGCCGCAACACAAAGGATTTTTATCTGAACCTTTTGATACTACCATACGCATCAATGAAAACGGACTGCAGTTTTATGTGGATATTGAAAACGGTCAAAAGACCGGCTATTTTTTAGACCAGCAAGACAACCGCCGGGCCATACAGCGAATTGTAAAAGATGCCGACGTGCTGGGGGCATTCACTTATACCGGAACGTTTGAAATACATGCGGCACACTACGGCGCAAAGTCTGTGTACGGCATCGATATATCTGCCGGCGCGGTTGAACAGGCCAACCGCAATGCGGCACTCAACGGCTTGCAGCAAACCTGCCGCTTTGAAGCCATGAACGCTTTTGATGTATTGAAACAATGGGTGAAAGAGGGAAAACAATGGGATGTGGTAATGCTAGACCCTCCCGCATTTGCGAAGAGCCGCGAAAACATAGAAAAGGCCATCACCGGGTATAAAGAGATTAATTTGCGAGGTATGAAACTGATCAGGCCGGGCGGCTTCCTGGTTACTTCTTCTTGTACCAACCTGGTGCAACCAGATCTTTTTTTGCAGATCATTAATATGGCTGCCAAAGATGCGAAACGAAAATTAAGACAGGTAGTTTACCAGCCACAGTCTGCTGATCATCCTATTATATGGGGAATGGAAAATACACACTACCTCAAATTTTTAATTGTACAGGTTCTGTAGGTTAGTTGACTGGTTGATTAGTTGATCAGTTGAATGGTTGATCAGTTGATTGGTTGATTAGTTGACCAGTGGAGTGGGAAGAACGCGCGATTGACGTCTCACGATTGATGATTGACGATTCACGATTGACGTCTCACGATTGACGATTGACGCCTCACGTCTCACGTTAATGTGAAACCTGGAATTTACCCGAGTCAATCATTCGGCCGTTTCTGTCTTTTAGTTGGAAGATGTAAACGCCGCGGTAGAAATCAGTAACATTTACAATTGTTTTCTGGTTGACAGCAGGAATGTCAACCACTTTCTTTCCAACAAAATCAAATACCTGGAAAGAATAAGTTTTATCTAATGTTTGATTGAAGTCGAAAGTAATTTGTGAAACTGCGGGGTTAGGGTAAAATTTTGTTACCCGTACCGGAGTGCCTTGCGGTACAGGCGTACCAGATTGGCTCTTCAGTTGCAGTGTTGTCAATAGAATAAAAGATACTATGTAAAAAAACTTCATAGGCGCTATTTTACATTTGTGCATCAAGATATCCAGTTTTAACAAAACTACAAAGCTTTTTGCACAATTAATTAGCCGGCTGTTTTATTTTGACGGCTGCCGTGGATTTATACATCTGTTAACGCTATTTCAGGTTTTTAAGTATGTTTTGAATGGCGTCAAAATTGGGAATTTCGCCCGCATTTTCCAGCACTTCGGCGTACTGTATAACACCTTGTTTATCAATAACGAATGCAGATCGTTTTGATACCCCTTTCATCCACCCAAATGATTCATATATAGACTCATATGCAATAGAAGCTTCTTTATTAAAATCGCTTAAAAGCGTAAAATTGAGGCCCTGTTCTGTCTTGAATTTGGCCAGTGTTTGTGGTGAGTCTACCGAAATGCCAAAAACTGTAGCGTTTAGGTTGGTATATACTGCAATGTTATCTCTTATACCGCATAACTCTTTTGTACAGGTGCCCGTAAATGCCAACGGAAAAAACAGCAATAGTACATTCTTGCCTGCCTGGTCTTTTAATGTTACTTCCTGCTTGTCTGTATCGTGTAAAATAAATGCGGGTGCCTGCTGTCCGGTTGCAATACTCATGGTAAATTATTTATGAGTAAAGGTAGGCTAAGAGATTAAAAGGGAAAAAGAGGGAAAGCTTTTGCTACGCATTTTTTGCGCGCAGAGGTAACAGAGCCAGCAGAGAAAATTATTGTAAATGTTGAATTTTATGTTTCGAATGCGTTTGCCTGGTCTGAGGTATTTGTCAATTTTATACAATGAAAACTACGCATTTGCTCCTTTTCTCTTTTGATCTCTTAGCCACTAATATCGCAGCACTAGAAGCGCGGGCACAGCACTTTATTTTTGGAAGAATTATCCCTGTCGAGAAAACCAATATAAGATACGCTGAGTTCTACACCACCTCTTCCCTGGCTTACAGTTTTAAGCGGAGACACATTCACATCGTAGCTGAGTGCAACTGAAAAAGGATTGTAGTCAATTTTTATAACGGGTACAAATGCATCTTTCCAGCGAAGGAAAGCGCCTCCGTGAATAATGTATTGCGGTGCCTCTGCTTCACCAACTTTATAAGAATACAACACACCGGCAATGGTTTCATTAAAAGATCCCTGTTTAGAATAATCTGCCTGCAGGGTAAAAAAAGTATTGTCATCTATATGAAACTTCAAACCGCCCGAAGCAACAATTTTTGGATTTAATGCAGATGCAGCATTGCGGTAAAATGAATTCCGGGGGCGGTTGAAATGGTGATACGCCAATCCAATAAAATAAGAGTTGACATAGTCTGGCCCAAATGCCGAATTAAAGCTGGCGCCCACAGCGCCATCAAAATAGTCATATTTTGGGTTGGCAAATGTTTCACCATCTGCAAGCGCGGGGTTATAGGCCACGCCATCATACTGTGCGTTGGTGGTTACCTTGGAGCGATCAATACTTTTCTCTACCAGCCCGCCCATAAAACCAAAAGAGAGGTAGGTGGTTTTATTGCTGTTTAAAGATTTATGATAATTAATAGCAGGTAAAAAATTAATGGTGGTTAACCCCGCAGTACCGGCTTTATCATACAAAATCTGAATACCTGCTGTTAAAAAATCATCTCCCTTGCCTACGGGCATTTTATATTCTGCGTTGATGGAGCCGCTTTTGTATGCATTGGTAAAGCTGTTCCACTGATCTCTATAAACCATTTGCACCCTTACATCGCCTTCAAAAATACCGGCGAGCGAGGGGTTGCGCAAAAGCGGCGCTTCAAAGAATTGAGAAAAATGGATGTCTTGCGCATGCACAGATCCGCCAATGCCTGTTAGCAACAGCACAACAGGCAAGAGTATTTTCAAGGCGCAACTAAGGGTTTTCATTCAATGTTTTTTTATCGTACACAAATTTCAATCATGCTCATCGTATTAACGTAATATTCCCCTTGTATGTTATAATTGTAGCGTTCTCGCAAATAATATCTATCATGTAAATGTAAGTATCAGATGCGGCGGTCTTTCCTTTAAAGGTGCCATCCCAACCGGAAGCAGCATCGTTGGCAGGGAAGTTCCTTTTTTCAAACACCATTTCTCCCCAGCGGTTAAAGATGCGCAGGGCCTGTATACGGTCGAGGCCGGTACCCCTGGGATAGAACCGATCGTTGGCGCCATCGTTATTGGGAGAAAACGTATTGGGAATAAAGAAATTCTTATTGTTGCACAATACAACAATGGTAATATTCCGGCTACTGATACAGCCCTTATCGTCTGTTACCTTCACATTGTATTTGGTAGTGAATTTAGGGTTGGCAAAAGGTGTAGCGCAGGTAGTACAACTGAGGTTGTCTTCCGGCGTCCAGTTAAACGTGGTGGCATTGGCGCTGTAAGTTAGCGGCATGGTTAATCCACCTGCACCGGCAATAACAGAAGTGTCTCCATTCAACGAAATGTTGGGTAGCGGAAAGACGGTAATTGTTTTAGTGGTATCACCTTTACAGCCAAGGCTGTTGGTTGCCTCCAGCGTAATGACGTGCAAACCGGTATCCGGAAAATTAACGGAAACATTTTGTTGGGGAGATGTTTGGCCCTTGCCTAAATCCCATTTCCAGGTGATAGCGGTATCTGGCGGCACCAATAAGCTGCCGGTGAAGTCAATGATAAGATCATTGCAAATACCATCAGCGCTGGTAATTATGGGTTGAGGCGTAGCCAGTACACGAACAGTATCGGTAAAAGTTTTATCGCAACCACCTGCGTTAACGGTTAATTTGGGAACATATAAGCCAGGGTTACGGTAACTATGCACCTGGTCGCCGGTAAATACACCGGTAGTACCATCACCAAAATCCCAGGTACGGGTAACTATGGGGTCGCGCGCTTCCTGCGAATAATCGGTAAAGGCAATGGTACCGCTATCGCAGAATTTCTTTTTATCCATACCAAAAATAGGCACCGCACCTTTTACGTCTACATTGCCAAAGCCGCCAAAATATGCCTGGCAACCGGTGCTATCATACAACAGAATGGCCGGAAAGTACAAATTGGGCAAACTATAAAAATGCGAGAATGTAGGTTCTTGTGTAGTATCCACTGCACCATCACCAAAATAAAACTGGTACCCTGTACCAAAAGGTGTGGTTACATTGAAATTTACGTTCAGCTCGTTACACGCAGTTACCGGCGAAAACGTAACAGTTGTATTATTGTAAGGATTAATTACCTGTATACTGATGTTGACAGAATCCACGCATCCGCCAAAACCTATTCCATACAATTTGGCGGTGAAGTTGCCATAATTATTATAGAAGTGATTGGTAGTATCTGAATTGGAGGTGGGGGTGCCATCGCCAAAATCCCATAATACAGATGCCACGTCTTTGCTCTTTGAAAAAAATTGTGTTTCAAGCGGTGGGCAAAGTGTAACAGTATCTTTTACATTATACAACGGCTTGGGCAAACGTACTTTTATATAATTACTGCGGCTTACAGAATCAACACAACCTACAGAGTCTGTTGCAATCAGCTTTACCGTGTAGGTGCTGTCTTTGCCGGCGTAACTATGTAATGGATTTTGTACATTATCGGTGGTGCCATCGCCAAAGTCCCATACATAGGTTAATGCGCCGGCTTGTGATGAATCAGTAAACTGAAGCGGTACATTGGGGCAGAAAACAGTTTGTTCTGCGCCAAAGTTGAGCAGGGGTTTTGTAATATTAGCGCCCGCACTGCCTTTAAGTGCAAATGTATCACTGCAATTGGAGCTGGTATTGTCATACACCGTCAGTTTTACATCATACTGGCCAATTGTGGCATATGTATGCGTAAACGGAGCAGCAGTGAAGGTTTGTGCAGGTGTGCCATCGCCAAATTCAAATACCCATTTGGTGATGCTGCCACCTGGTGCGGGTGTAGATGCATCGTTGAAAGTTACCGTACCGTTTGCGCATCCGCCTTTATTGGCAATGGTAAAGAGTGCAGTAGGCCCGGTAATGGTAACCTGTGCCAGGTTGCTGGTATCTGCACAATCATTGATATCTATTTTTACGAACTGCGCGGTATGTGTACCCGTGGTTGTAAAGGGAACTTCTTCAAACACATTGCCCGTATAATAAGGCTGGCCGTCTATAGACCAGCGGTATTCTTTTATGAACGCGGTATTATTGAGTGATTGAAATTTTACAGGCTCATTTCGGCAATAGGTAGTTCTGGCGGTAGTAATAGCAGCAGGATCATTTATCAGTTGTACCGGTTTAATGATCTCATCTGTACATGTACTGGTAGACACCTTCAACTTAACATTATACAAACTGGTAGAAGGTGGGCCAGGGTAAACAAATGAGGTACTACCTTTTGTATTGTCAATGGTATTGCCGGCATCTCCAAAACTCCATTCATATGTAAGTGTAGGATCTGACGGGTCTATTAATGATGTATCTATAAAGGTGATAAAGTTTTTGTTTAAACAATCCGTTAGTTTGTATTTGAAGTTGGCGATTGGCGGCAGTACTTTAACCTGTGTGTTATGATACATTGAATCGGAACAACCGTTGCTGGTAACTACCAACTTCACTTGCTGAAAACCTGTATCCTTGAATTGATGGGGCAGCGGATCAAACCTCATGGAAGTATCGCCGTCATAAAAATCCCACACGGCCGTGCTGCCTGCCCTGGGTGTTGATATATTGGTAAAGGTTACCAAATCTGAGCGGCATGCAGTGGATCTGTCTGCAGTAAAATCTACAATTGGTTTATTGCCTACTTGTACAGAACCCTGGGTGGTAGCGGTACATCCGTCGCCGGTGGTGATGGTTACCTTAACAATTTTAACACCCGTGGTTGCATAACTATGTACCGGAAATTGAGCAGGGTCGGCTGGAGTGCCGTCACCAAAATCCCATGAATAACTGGCAACACCGTCTACTGAACCCACAACAGTGCGCGGGTTAAATACCTGGCCTACGCAAACGCCGGGAGGCAGGCTGGCTATCTGCACATTGGGCGCAAAAATATTTACAAAAGAAGGTATAGTAGTGGTATTCTTACAGCCTTTGCTGTCTGTTATATCCAATGTAACATTGAAACTGCCGGTCGCATTATAGGTATGCGTAGCATTGGGGTGTGAACTGCCGGTGCTGCCGTCTCCAAACGTCCAGTTAGAACTTACCGCATCTGGCGAGGTATTATTAAATGTCACTGCCAATGGCGTTTTACAGCTGTTGGTTTTAGCAGAGGTAAAACTGGCGAGTGGTTTATCGTATACATTAACCGTTTGCGTAACAGAATCCATACAACTGGCAAATGTGCTAACCAGTTTAACGGTATAAGCACCGGGTGCTGTAAATGTTTTTGATGGATTGAGTAATGTACTGGTAGTACCATCGCCAAACCGCCAGATCACTTTCACGGGTGCCGGCGAAGAAGTGCTTTGAAAACTGGCAGGACTACCCAAACATATGTTGGCCGGCGCTGTAAAAGTAGTAGCAATGCCGTTGATAGGAACTACTTTTTGTATTACGTCGCTGCAACCAAAATCACTTTGCGCTGTCAGTTTAACGGTGTAAGAACCAGCCGCAGGATAGGTAGCCGGCGGCGAAACTGCGGTAGAGGTGGCACTATTGCCAAGGTCCCATGAATAGGTTAAATTACCAGGACCACTGGTAAGATTTTTATACGTAACATTATAAGGCGCCTGGCAGGTGCTGGGGCCCGCTACATCAAAGTTGGCTTTTACACCGGTTACCACCCTTATGTATCTGCCGTTATATGCTTCAGACTGACAGCCGGTGGTACTCTTTACACGGAGGTATACATTGAAGTAGCCTGCCGTGGTATAAGTATGGGTAGGGTTTTGCAAGGTACTTGTGCTACCGTCTCCAAAATCCCAAAACCAATCATTGAGTGTGCCGGCATTGGCATTGGATACGTCTTTAAAATTAATGACTGCCGGTAAACAGCTGATTGTTTTATCTGCGGTATAGGCCGCATTGGGCGATGGGTTAGAAACAATTAAATTGGTTTTAGTGATGGAATTTACACCATCATTATTTCGTACCACCAGCGTAATGCTGTAAGTGCCAGGTGCAAAACTAACAGTGGGGTTCTGCACGCTCGACAACTGCCCATTACCAAAATCCCAGTTCCAGAATTTGGGAGCGCCGGTAGATTGGTCGGTAAACGTAACGGAAACCGGGCTACAGCCCGATGTTACAGATGCGGTGAAATTAGCAACGGGAGCTTGGGCCATCGTGCAGACAGATACAAGCAAGCAGAGTAACAGGGATAAACTAAATCTCAATTAGCCTTGTTTTTACAGGTTATTTTTCCAAGTCTCTTACTGTATAGCACAGGGCTAAGAAAACTTGCCAAAGATATACGTTAGCTTCTAATAATTAACGAATTAGCGCAATATTTCCGGAGTAGGTCAACACAGCATTATTCTCACATATTACTTCTACGAAATATACATATACATCGTTGGGTGCGGGCTGACCTTTGTAGGTGCCGTTCCAACCCTTACTGGCATCGTTTGCCTTAAAGTTGGTAGCTCCAAAAACAGGTTCACCCCAACGATTGAATATCCGCATACTGCGTATATTGTATAAACCCGTTCCTCTGGGATAGAATGCATCATTCGTGCCATTTCCATTAGGTGAAAATGTATTTGGCAAAAAGATGTTCCCATTGTTACAAACCACGAACACCGAAATTTCATCTTTATTCAAACAGCCTCCATCATTGATAGCCATTATGCTATAAGTAGTGGTCTGCTTTGGATTAGCGATAGGGTTAGGACAATTAGCACAACTGAGACCTGCAGATGGCTGCCAGCGGATGATTGTTGCATCCTTACTGATCTTGGCGTTCAACTCTGTTGAAGTTCCAACAGCAATTGTCTTGTCCATTCCGGCGTCCACAGTCGGGTATCCATATACCACCAGCTTTACATACCCAGTATCATAAAAACAACCCACGCTATCTTTTCCAACAACTTTATAATCAGTAGTTTGCTGCGGCCGTGCTGTTGGCGAGCCGCTGCGATTATTGTCTAAACCCAGTGCAGGCGTCCACTCATACATTTCGGCATTTTTTGCCAGCAGGTGAAATGATTCTCCCTTGCACAATGTGTCGCCCCTTTCTGTACGCATCCTAAACGGATGTTTTACAGTTATTATTACAGAGTCGCTTGCTTTACAACCAAAAATACTTTCTCCATTTACACGATATGTTGTGCTTGAGTCGGGAGAAACCACCGGTGTGGCGCAATTGGTGCACGAAAGTTTTGCTGTCGGGCTCCAGGTATAGGTGGCAGCGCCGGTAGCTTCCAGCGTAGCGGTTTTCTTTTCGCAGATGGCAGTATTGTTACCCGCATTTACTAATGGCAGCGGGTGAATGACAACAGGTTTAACAACACTGGTTACGCAACCAGATGAGTTGGTGACCTGCATAGTAGCATCAAAGCTGCCATCTTGTTGGTACGCCACCGGCAATGGGTTTTGCGTGGTAGAAGTGCTGCGGTTGGCAAAATCCCATTTCCAGCTTAATGCCGAGGTATCAGCCACATTAATGTCTCCAAAGAAACTGAGTGTGGCGGGCACACAGGCAGAAAAACTGCCGCGCATAGATACTTTGGGGCTGGCCACCACTTTGATGTGTGCGGTATTGTCAGATGTGTCAGTACAACCATTCAATGTGGTCACTACCAGCTTCACCGCATAATTGCCGGTATTGGTATATGTATGAGTAGGGTTACTGCCCGATGCGGTATTGCCATCTCCCAACATCCATTGGTAATCTGTTATCAGGTCATTCGATACCGTGGAATCTGTAAAGTTGATGATGCCATTGTCGCACAACAAATTTTTATCGTTTCCAAAACTTGCCGTAACACCGTAAATACGAATGGTATCTTTTCCGGCAATGGGCACTTTGCATCCCTGGGCATCTTCAAGAATCATTTTGGGCACGTAAATACCCAATGAAGTATAGGTATGGCTCGATGCATTAATGGTAGTATTCATAGTGCCGCCATCATTAAAATCCCAGATGATGGATTTGGCATTTTGTGTTTGCGCTGTAAACCCAACTGTACCCGGGTTGCAGGAGGCTGTTTTATCGTATTGAAAAGTGCCGGTTGGTCCTTTGATGTCTATCTTTTTGAAAACGGTATCGGTACAACCACCTGGGCTGATTACCACCAGCTTTGCGTAGTAAATACCAGGATAATTATAATAGTGCACCGGGTTATCAAGGAGTGAGCCGGTTCCGTCGCCAAAATCCCAGCCCAACTGTTTGTAATATTTTGACTGATTTGTGAAAGACACCACCAGTGGCGGACAGGTACTGGCAGAATCGCTCATGTTGAATATTGCCTTTGGCTCATTGATAGTGATATAGGCTGGCTTAAATGCCGAATCAGTACAGCCGTACATATCAGTCACTTTTAATTTTACATCATATACACCAATAGCGCTGAACTGATGCACCGGGCTATGTTGGCCGGTTATGGTTCCATCGCTAAATGCCCAGTCATACTGTACCAGTTTGCCGCTGGAGTAATTGGTGAATGCCACTGGTTTGTTCTGGCAGCTCATGGTATCTTCAGTGCTGAAAATAGCTTTTGGATTAGCGATATAAATCTGGTTGGCTTTGCTGATGCTGTCGCTGCAGCCTTCTGTATCGGTTACTTTGAGGCTTACGGTGTAATATCCTTCGGCCGCATAGGTATGCGCAAATGGACCGCCGTTAAATGTTTTTATATTGCCATCGCCAAAATTCCAGTCCCATTTGGTAATAGCATGGGTACCGTCTGATGTGGCGGCATCTGTGAAACGGATAGTACCGCCTTTGTTTAAGCAGGCAGCGTTATTGACGCCATCAAAATCAGCAGCGGGGCCGTTTACAATAATATAATCTCTTTTAGTGAGTGTATCTGTACAACCGGTACGGGTGGTAATAATAAGTGTAATAGAATATTTACCGCTTTTGTTGTATGCCACTTTAATATTGCGCGCAGTGTCAATACCGGCATCTGTTAACCAGCGGTAACCAATCACTTCAACGGCATTAAACCCGGTTGCTTTCAATGAAATTGAATCTCCCTTACACACGCTTGTTTTATCTGCTGTAAAATTTGCTTTTTCTTCTACCACCAGCGCGCCGTATGCCGCAGTATGCGTACAGGCACCATTGGTAACCGTTAGTTTCACCAGGTAGGTGCCTTTGTTGGTGTAACGGTGCACGGGGTCTTTAACGGTAGACTGGGTACCATCTCCAAAATCCCATGCCCAGTTGGCGGGGCTGATGGAATAATTGGTGAAAACAAAATTATAGGGGTCTGTACATTCCATATTGGCGGCAAACTTGGCCACCGGTGGTTTAATATAAATGAAGTTTGACTTGGTAAGCGTATCGGTGCAACCATTGCTGCCAACTATCAATTGAATATTGAAATAGCCGGTATCGTTATAGCGGTGTACAGGTGCGCGGCCGGTATCAGTAATGCCGTCGCCAAAATTCCATAGCCAGTTGGTAATGGTGCCGGTTGAATTATCCTTAAATACAATGGGCGTTGACGCGCAGGTATTGGTAGGGTTGGCACTGAATGATACCACAGGTTTTTGTCCAACTTTTACCGCATCCGCATAGTTAATAGTGCCGGTGCAACCATCTGACGTGGTGTAAGTAAGCGAAACCGAATATACACCGGGCACTGTATAAGTATGTGTTGGATAATTGGCAGTAACGGTGCTGCCATCGCCAAAATTCCAGGTATACTTTATTATAGGCAATACAGACTTTACTAGGTACGAGGGGCTGAACACAAGTGGTGCGCAACCGCTTAATGGCAAACCGCTTATTTGCACATCTGCTGGTGTAATATTGATGTATTGCTGTTTAACAATAGTATCGTTGCAGCCAAAGCTGTTAGTAGTTATCAATGTTACATCATACACACCATTATTCTGATAGGTATGAGATGGATTCGCAAGGGTGGAACTGGTATTGTCTCCAAATAACCATTGGTAACTGGTGGCACCAGCGGTTTGGTTGGTAAACTGTACTGCCAGCGGCGCAGCACAAGAAGCAGTTTTATTAGCCGTAAACGCTGCGGAGGCTTTCGGCAATATTTTGATGGATTTCGCAATGGAATCTTTGCAACTTCCAAAATCGGCAACCAGGGTAATGTTATAAGTTCCGGCGGTTGTGTACGAGGTAAAAGGGTTTGCTGTAACACTCGTATTTCCATCGCCAAAATTCCAATTCAGTTTACCGGTTGCTGGTTGCGATGTATTCAATAGTTGAAATGGCGTTTCCTGGCAGATACTATCAGGTGCAGTAAAATTTGCGCGGGCCACACCAACGGCAATAGAATCTTTTTTAATTAGCGTATCAATACAGCCAACATTGTTTGTTACAATTAGCTGAATGGTATATAACCCCGCAGCGTTATAAGTATTGGCTGGATGTTGTAAAGTGGAAGTATTACCATCGCCAAAACGCCATTGGTAAGAAAGCGTGCCTGTGCCTGTACTTTTATTGGTAAAGCGGATGATAGAGGGAGGCGTGCACTGGGTACTGCCAGTAAACGAATAGTCGGCCTTTACGCCGTCTTTTAATTTAATGTATTGTGCTTTTGAAACGGTGGTTACGCAACCAGCGCTGTTGGTAATACGTAAGATGACATTGTAATTGCCGGGGCCAGTGTAAATATGCGTGGGGTGTTGCAGGTTAGAGACGGTGCCATCGCCCAGGTCCCACTCCCATTTAACAATACTGCCTTCCTGGGCTGTACTCTGGTCGGTAAAATTTACTTTGAGCGGGTAACAACCAGTAGTGTCTGATGCTTTAAATGAGGCTTTGGGCAGTGCGTTAATTACCACCGCATTTACTTTTACAATAGAATCTGCCTGTGCGCCTTTTTTGATAACCAGTTTGATGGTGTATTTACCGGGATTGAAATAAGTAGTTGAAGGGTTTTGCAGAAATGAAACGGTGCCGTTGCCAAGATCCCATTTCCAGCTGGTGGCGCCGCCTGTACTGATATCTGTAAAGTGTACAAATACCGGGGCGCATCCGCTGCCAGGTGTGGTGGCAAAGTCTGCACGCAACTGCGCTTTTACTGTTTGCTGCATGAGCAGGCATAACACTACAACAGGCAATGCACGGTACAATAGGTACCAGACGGTTTTCATGCGATAAAGGATTCAGGCGTTAATCAAAGGATATATAAACCTTTAAACGGCAGCATACCTATTAAGGTATGTAACAACATATATTTTTTAAAGCATAATGGTTTACCTATACTGGTTTTTAGTTTGTTGTTTTTAGTTCTTTTGCTTCGTAGTTTGTAGTTTTTGGTTTTTAGTTTTTAGTTCTTTTGCGGCTCAGTTTGTAGTTTTTGCTTTTTAGTTCGTTTGCAGAGCGAGTAACATTATTTATATTTCCTGGGTTTTTGTTTTTGTATTCTACAACGAATTGGCCATCATTTACAAAGCAAGTTTATTTATTCCATGCTAGTTAATTACGGAGACATCTCCCTCTCCTTTGGAGAGGGCCGGGGTGAGGTCAGATATTGAAAGAGGGCAGGGGTGAGGTCAAAAATTGAAAGTGGCCGGAGTTTAAGTTATTTCTTTCTCAGGTGAAGAATGTTATCGCCGCTGGCGGTGGTGGTTTTGGCCTCTACGTAATCGAGGTAACTATCTGTTATCTTCCAGGTATAGTTCAGGCGTTTGAGGGTGTCGCCTGCGTTGGCGCCAAACATAGCCGTAATAGTATAGTTGGGAATATCAGTAGTCCACGTACCTGGTTTTGATAGGCCGCTTTTTATGCCGTCTACATTGCCGTTTTCATAAAATTGAAATTCATAACCGAGGAAATCTCCGGTAACATCTACTGTATTTTCTTTGTATTGCTGTACATACCACCGGCCATTGGTCATGGCATCTATAATAATATTACGTTGCTGCTGCTCTATGGCCTTTTTGCATGATACAACACTTAACAAGCACACCGCCAGCAGGGCAACAAATACCAGGGGAGATAAAGAACGGTTTTTAGCAAAAGGGTTAAAAGCCATAAATGTCTTTGTATTTTTTGGTGGCATATTGTATAAAATGCTCAATGTTAAGCGGTTCTCCACTTATCCGTTCGCACAGAGCCTCGCTGGTAAACCGTCTTCCATGGCTATGTATACATATACGAAGCCAATCTAATAACGGTTTATACTTACCATTTGTTATGGCACCAGCCAGATCAGGGATATTTTTTTCTGCCGCTGCAAAAAACTGCGCCGCGTATAAACTGCCCAGGCTGTAGGTGGGGAAGTAGCCAAAACTGCCGTGGCTCCAGTGCACATCCTGCAGGCAGCCCTTTGTATTGCTGGGCACGGTAACACCCAGTTGTTGCTGGTATTGTTCGTTCCAGTAAGCCGGTATATCCTTTACCTGCAAGTTGCCTTCGAGCAGCTTTTTCTCCAGCTCATACCGTATCAGCACATGAAAATGATAGGTGAGTTCATCGGCTTCAGTTCTGATAAAAGAGGGTTGAACCTTGTTGATGCCTTTATAAAATTGCTGCAGGCTAACATCGCCCAGTGCAGCGGGAAAATGTTGCTGTACCTGAGGATAAAAAAATTGCCAGCAGGCCAGGCTGCGGCCTACATTGTTTTCCCACAAACGAGATTGCGATTCATGTATGCTCAGCGAAGTAAATTCTCCCAATGGCAATCCGTATGCATTGGCAGGCAGGCCCTGCTCATACAAACCATGCCCGCATTCATGAATACAGCTCCAAGTCATGTTGCTGAAATCATTTTCATCTATACGGGTGGTGAGGCGTACATCCTGGCTGCTGAAGTTGGTGGTAAATGGGTGTTCGGCAATATCCTGGCGGCCAGATGTAAAATCAAAACCCAATTGTTGCATCAGCTCCATTCCAAACTGCCATTGCTTTTCTTTGGGATAATGACGGTGTAAAAAATCATCATTCACCTGCGCATAGGCAGTAATCTTGTTGAGCAATTCTTTTAACGGTGGTTGAAGCGCGGTAAATACCCTGTCGAGCAATAAAACGGTGCACCCCCTTTCATACTGGTTAAGCAGGGCGTTGTACGGATGGCCCTCATAGCCCAGCAAATCTGCTTCTTGTTTTTTTAAGTCAAGCAGTCCGGCCAGGTCTTTTTCAAACACAGAAAAATCATCCGTTGTTTTTGCGCTTACCCATGCCTGGAAGCTTTTGGAAGTGGCTTCGCTCAACCGCCTTACAAAATCGCCCGATAATTTTTGCTGCTGTGTATAATCGTACCAGGTAAGGGCAATGTTTTTTTGTTGTGCGTCGTCAAGCCCGCCGGCCCCTGTTAACTCCTGCAAAAGATCTTTAAACGATGTTCGGGTAAACAGCTCGTGGCTGATTTCGCTCAGCGTTGCAATTTGCTTTGCCCTGAAATGTGCACCATTGGGCGGCATATAAGTTTCCTGATCCCACTGCAACACAGCAATGGCATACCTTGTATCAGCTATCTTCTGGAGGTGTTGTTCGTATTCCTGGTATCGTTTTTTAGCGTCCATAGTTTACATTGCGTTCAATAAAATGTTAATGTTGCATGCCGGGCCAGCTAAAAGCCGGTATTGCTATAAATTAGCGCAACCTGAAATTTATTTTTTTGCCATGCAGAAACAAATGTACACTTACTTTATTTTTTGTACTGTTCTTTTAAGCAGTTTTACGGGCCTTCATGCGCAAAATATAGATTCATTGCTCAACGTTTTCAAACAGGCAGATCCTCAGGAGAAAATATATATTCATTTCGATAAGAATTATTATAACCCGGGTGAAACCATTTGGTTCAAAGCATATATTTTCGATGGGCTTGAACGCGCCGCAGCACCAAAGAATTTTTTTGCAGAGCTGATAGACGAAAGTGGTAATGTACTCAGTCGTTTTGCTGCACCCATCGGAGAATCCAGCTCCGCCGGCAGTTTTGGTTTGTCGCCCACTTTTTCAAAAAGCCTTATTTATTTCAGGGCGTACACTACGGCCATGCTCAATGGCGATACCAATTTTTTATACCTCAAACCCATTCGCGTATTCACTGCTGCCAAACAGGTAAAAAGGGCTGCACCTGCTGTTAGCATCAGCTTTCTGCCAGAGGGCGGCGATTTGATTGCAGAATTGTCTTCTGTACTGGCATTTAAATGTACAGATGCCAATGGCTTGCCCGTAAACGCCAAAGGATATATAAAAGGTAGTGATGGGGTAAAGCTGGGAGATTTTGCTACCGTGCACAATGGTATGGGATGGTTTAAAATAGAACCCAAACCCGGACTGTCGTATACCGCCGTTTGGAAAGATGCAGCCGGTAAAGAATACACTACTCCGCTGCCCGCCGTAAAAGCACAGGGTGTTACATTGCAGGTGGGCGATGCACCGGAAAATAAAAAGTTTTTGATTCAGCGATCAGAAAATGTACCCGATGAACAAAAGGCCTTGCGCATTATTGCTTATATGAACCAGCAACTGGTGTATTATGCAAAAGTAAATTTAACGGGCAACAATGTTACATCCGGCCTGATACCAATTAAGCAATTGCCAACGGGGATTTTGCAGGTTTCTGTATTTGATAAAAACTTTAAGCCGCTCGCTGAAAGAGTAACGTTTGTAAACAATCACGATTATGAGTTTGATGCCGATGCCTGGATACCGGTGCTCAACAAAAATAAAAGAGGGCTGAATACGCTGGAAGTACAGGTGTCAGACACATTTCGCTCTAATCTTTCGCTTTCTGTTACCGATGCAGATTTGAATGTGCCCACCCCTAACGAAGACAATATCATTTCGCACATGCTGCTCACTGGCGATCTGCGTGGCAAAATAGCCAACCCCTATTACTATTTTTTTAGTACGGCAGACAGTGCATCCATTTACCTGGACCTGGTGATGCTTACCAATGGCTGGCGCAGGTATAACTGGGATAGCGTTTTTGCCGGACAACCACCGGTAGAAAAAATAAAAGAAAGCAATTACCTCAGCATCGATGGCAAACTGATTGGCGTGCAGGCAGGCCGTTTTGGCCCCGATACCAAGCTCAATGGAATTTTACAAACAAAAGATTCTGCAAAAAATTTTATTTCACTGCCGGTGAGCAGAAAGGGAGAGGTGCAGGCAGACGGTTATATTTTTTATGATTTTGCCAAACTCTATTTTCAGTTCAACGATAAAAAACTGGTGTTTGATAAATCACTGCTGCATGTAGACAATGGTTTATATAAAAGCCCGGACGTACTGGCATTGGAAAAGGAAAGCAGAAAAACAGGCTTGGAAATAGACAGTAACCTGATACTAAAAAATATAAAAAACTCATCCGACGAAACCAAGGTTGCGGTGATGCGGGCTAAGAAAGAGAAAGAACAGGTATTGCAGGAAGTAATTGTAAAAGGCAGGGTAAAAAGCAATGAGCAAAAGATGGATGAGAAATATGCGAGTGGCATGTTCAGCGGTGGCGACTCCAGGAATTTTGATGTAATGAATGATCCGTTTGCTGCAGGCAGCCAGAATATCTTTCAATACCTGCAAGGCAAGGTGGCCGGCCTGCAGATAAATACCAGCGGCGGCACACCTTCTCTTACCTGGCGGGGCAGCACGCCCGTGTTTTATATGGATGAAGTACAGACAGACATCAACTTTGTACAAAACCTCAGCATGTCAGATGTGGCGTATGTAAAAGTGTTTAACCCCGGGTCTACAGGCGTTATTTCCAGTACCGGTGGTGGTGCCATAGCCATTTATACCAAAAAGGGGGGCGACAGAACCGTAAACGATAAATCGAAAGGGCTCGATTATGTGCAGATAAACGGCTATACCGCGGTAAAAGAATTTTATTCGCCCGATTATGCCACTTCATCAGCGTTGAATGACTTACCCGATTTGCGCACTACCTTATACTGGGCGCCGTATATCTTGCTTGATAAAACCAAGAAACGCATGAAAATTCAATTCTACAACAATGATATCACCAAACGTTTCCGCATTGTGCTGGAGGGTATCAATTCAAACGACAAATTTGCCAGGGTGGAAAAAGTGATTGAATAACGCTTGACCACTTTATTTTTCTGCCATTCATAGTGCATAATCAGCAAACGGCTGGTTTGCTACGCTTGTTCTGCGTGTGCGCTGCTACTTTAGCGCAGAACATTCACTCATGCCCAGAAGCATTATTGCATTACTACTACTGTTGCCTGTTTGCGTATATGCGCAAAACATTCCCAATACGTCGCTTAAACCAGACAGTGGTAGTATTGATGATATTTACCGCAACAGTACTATCTGGCAGGGCAAATCACCATGGATAACGTTAGAAAAAATTGCGGCATACGGCGCCCCGGTACTATGGTTTTCTCCCGATGAGCCCAATATGAAAGGCTATTTGCAGCAGGGCATTCATATACCGGAAGCATTTCCATTTGAAAAGCCTGCTGCAAAACCAGTGGTGTATTACAAAGTGCTCAACCTTTTTACAGAAAAAGCCATTCCGCAAAACAGGGTGTTTAAAAACGAGGCAACAGACAAAGGCAATTCCGCCATTAACCTTGATGTGGTAAAGGTTTTCTATTTGGATTATTATTTTTATTACGGTTCAGAAATGGGGCTTGGCAGCCATCCGCACGATATAGAATCGGTGGTTATGAAAATGGTGGTGGATAAGAACGCGGCTGGTGCTTACCGAATACGAGTAGAAAATGTAAACGGACGCGCGCACGGTCTGTATTGGTACAACAACCTGCATGTGGTAGATATTTATACAAAATTTCCGGTTACTGTTTTAATTGAGGAGGGAAAGCATGCTTCTTGTCCGGATGCGAATGGCGATGGTATTTATACACCCAGTTATGATGTAAATGTGCGCACCAATGATGCCTGGGGCATACGCGATATCATTCGTGGGGGCACATTATTCTCAGGGGGTTACCAGAGCTGGATGAGCAAAGTGCGAACGCCCGCTACCATTGTGTCTCCACCGGTGCCGGCAGAGAGTCCGCTGCACAATGATTTTGTACGCGATGCCCGCAACCTTACCGAAAAGCCAGTGTATGAACTAAGGCCTTACCCCGAAGCTGATCAGCTTACTACCGACAAACATTTACAGGATTTGGTGAAAGATAAAAAGCCGGTGAAATGGCCCGAAATAAAAACATCTAACAAAGAAGCAAAAAAAATAAAGGGCATACCAGAAGATGTAAATCGCCACCCCATTACCATTGCTTACCGGCAGGAAGAAAATGGCGGGCTCACCTATATCATGCCCCTGTTAATTGTAAAAAATGTAGCCGCACCTATGACAGGCGGCTGGTTTATCAATAAGTTTTACAACGGCCGGGGCGATTATTACACCGAAAAAAATGCATCCGGAAAAGTAACGCGTTCTACAGACCGCACCCTGTTTGGCCATATGGTCATGCACATGTCGTCTGCATCAAGGTGGTTAGACCCTTACGTGGGCATGGGTTATGAGATCAATGATTATGACGAGCGCGAGGATGCAAGGCATTACAAAATGGATTTTGCCGCCGAGGTAGGTTTTAAAATAAGGTTTAACCTGAAAATGAAACCGCTGTTTAAAAAACCCAAATTCCTGGGTATACGCATTGGTTACCGCATGACAGGCTTTGCCCCAATAAAAGAAACCGGTTTGTTGTTTGAAATTGGTGCAGGTGCCTGGTAAGCACCTCACACGATTGAAGTAAGAATTATTTCTTTACCCGCACATATTTTTCAATGTTGATCCTGTTGATGCCCGCACTTTCAATTTTTTCAGTGCCGCTTTGAATCAATGTATCATTACGTATGGTAATGGTAAACGTAAAATCATTGTTTTCCCATTGGCGGTCGTTACAGTATTCCAGGTGTTCTGTATAACTGCTGTCTTTTAGCAGGTAACTTCCACCCCCGGCACCAAATGAAGCGGTAGCCGTATCTTTTCCTTTATTGAGATCATGTTTCAGGAAAGCAAAATGACTATCGTTGATAATTTTTATAAAAGAAAGTGTTTTAGTATAATCGGTCACCAGTGTGTCGGTTTTTTCTATGGTGGTACCGGATATCAGTTGCCAGGTACCCTGAATGGGTAGTGAACCAACCACTGCGGTTTCATTGCCAGGTGTTGCATTGCAGGCTGCCAGTAATACTGCCAGTAACAGAAACGAAATTGTTTTCATTGTAAATGTTTTAATGAGTTTCCGCAATATAAGCAGGATTAAACCACGCCATCGGAATATCTGCTTCAAGTCCGTTTTTACCAAGAATTCTTTTTGCAAAACGGCCTTCCTGCTCAAAGCCTAGTTGTTGATAGAGCGCAATGGCGCGCGCGTTGCTTTCCTGCGTAAAGAGCTCTACCCGCAAAATGTCTGGCCGGTTATCTGTTATAGATTGCAGCAACTGCTTAAAGATCATTTTGCCGAGGCCCTTTCCCTGGAAAGCGGGGTGAACCGCAATGGTAAGCTCGTCCAGTACATGGTTGAATTTCTGCATGCCCATCTGGTAGCAATGAATTTCAGCAATGGTAACCTCCGGATCTTCCGGGTTATCAATCACCAATTCTATACCGGTTGCCGCTGCTGCTTCCATAAAACCGCGTATATAATCTTCTGTTACTTTATGCGGTCTGCGGGCAATGCCAATGGTGGCTTCCGCCACTTTTTTGTACAGGCTGTAAATTTTATTGAAGTCGGAGGGGTTGGCGTTACGCACAGTAAACATGGTAGATGGTTTTATAATCAAAAATAAAAATTTACAGCAAGCATTTACTGATAGACTGATCGGGGTGATAATAATTTATGTGGTCATACCATGTTTTAGCTTCAATGAGCAACAGCAATCCTAAAACCCCGCAATGAGCAATCTCAAAATCGCATCCGTATCTTTAGCATATGAAAATTGCCGATATCATTGCGCATCTTGAAAGCATTGCCCCGGCCTCCCTGCAGGAAGAATACGATAATGCCGGCCTTATTACCGGTAGCGCACAATGGGATTGTACGGGCGCTATCATCAGCCTCGATGCAACAGAAGACGTAATACTGGAAGCGGTTGAAAAGAAATGCAACCTGGTGATAGCGCATCACCCCATTGTATTTAAAGGTTTGAAAAAGATCAATGGAAAAAATTATGTGGAGCGCGCCATTATTACCGCAATCAAAAATGATATCGCCATTTATGCCATTCATACCAATCTAGACAATGTACAGCAGGGCGTTAATGGAATGATAGCCGCAAAGTTGGGTTTGATAAACACCCGGATATTGACACCCAAAACAAATCTCTTACAAAAGCTGGTGGTGTTTGTGCCCTTGCAACAGGCGCCACAGGTACGCAATGCCATTTTTGAAGCCGGTGCCGGGCATATTGGCAATTACAGCGAATGCAGTTTCAATACCGCCGGAACCGGTACTTTTAAAGCAGGAGAGGGCAGCCACCCTTTCGTGGGCCAGGTGGGGCAAAGGCAGGAAGAACCGGAGACCAGAATAGAAACCATTTTTCCGGTTTGGCTGCAAAACTCCCTTGTAGCAGCTGTTACTGCTGCCCACCCTTACGAGGAACCGGCGTATGATATATTTCCGCTTCACAATGAACTGGCTACGGTGGGGGCGGGTATGGTAGGTGTATTGCCGGAGCCGGTGGAAGAAAAGGCTTTTCTGCGCCGGGTGCAACAGGTTTTTAACGTGCCGGTAGTACGGCATACACCGCTCAGGGGCCAACCGGTTCAAAAGGTGGCTATATGTGGAGGCGCGGGTAGTTTCCTCATTTCCAATGCAATAGCAGCCGGGGCTGATGTATACATTACTGCCGATGTCAAATACCATGAGTTTTTTGAGGCCAATAACCGCCTGGTGGTGGCAGATGTGGGGCATTATGAAAGTGAACAGTACACTACCGAGCTGATTGGCGGTTTTTTGCGGGAAAAATTCCCTACCTTTGCTGCCCTCAAAACAGGGGTAAAGACCAACCCGGTCAGTTATTTCCTGTAGCGAGCATTACTGGTTCTAACAACTCAAAAAAATACACACTACAATATGGCAACAGTAAAAGATTTTTCGGTTGAAGAAAAACTCACCTCATTGGTTACCCTGCAGAAAATTGAAAGCAAGCTGGATGAAATCCAGATTCTGAAAGGTGAACTGCCAATGGAAGTTAGCGACCTTGAAGATGAGATTACAGGATTGCATGCCCGCCAAACACGCGTGGAAGAAGAAATCAACGGCATCAATGAATTTATTAACCAGAAAAAAGAACTGATCAAAGAATCTGAAAGCCTGGTTAAAAAATATGAGAAGCAAAGCACCAATGTAAAGAACAGCCGCGAGTTTGAAGCCATTAACAAAGAAATTGAAATGCAGCAGCTGGAAGTGAAGCTGGCAGAAAAACATATCAAAGACGCGCAGGAAGAAATCAGCGAGAAAGCAGTGTTGCTGGAAAGGGCTAAAAAAGCATTGGCTACTAAAGAAGGGGTGCTGAAAAATAAAAAGGACGAGCTCGAAAAAATTGTGGCCACTACAGAAAAAGAAGAAAAACATTTCAATAAACTGAGCGCAGAAGCAAGAGAGAAAGTAGACGAGCGTTTATTGAATTCATATGACCGTATCCGTAAGAATTACCGCAATGGATTGGCCGTTGTGCCCGTTGAGCGTGATGCCTGTGGTGGTTGTTTCAATGCCATTCCCCCGCAGAAGCAAAGCGAAATCAAACAGCGCAAAAAAATCATCATTTGCGAAAACTGCGGCCGTATACTGGTAGACAACGATCTGGCAGATGCAGTTGAAATAAAATAATTATATCGAGTTTTCTAATACACCGGAGTGCACAACGCGTTCCGGTTTTTTTATGCCGGTTTGTTTCTCGCAGCGCACGCAACGAGGCAACGGGCGCAACAGATACCGTCTGACGTCTACGTCTGACGGATAAATAGCCGCTGCGTTCACTGCGCCGCTTATATCGCTGCGTAAAATAATCTGAATACCTGCGAATATCGTCTAACGTCTCCGTCTGACGGATAAATAGGTGCTGCGTTCACTACCCCGCTTATATCGCTGCGTGAAGTAATGTCAATACCAGCGAATGCCTTCTGACGTCTCCGTGTGACGGATAAATAGCCGTCGCGTTCTCTGCCTCGCCCTTTTGCCGCGAGAAACCAGTTGCATGAAACCCTGTGCATATCATTGCTGTAGCGCAATGCATTTTTCCGTTAATTTGCTATACAGTGCATGCACTTTAACCTATGCTACAAAAATTACATATACAGAACTACGCGATCATTGACCAGATTGATATTGATTTCTCTGGCAAACTGAATATCATTACGGGCGAAACCGGCGCGGGAAAATCCATTCTTATGGGTGCGCTATCGCTCATACTCGGCGAGCGGGCCGACAGTGCCGCGTTGTTGCACCGCGATAAAAAATGCATCATAGAAGGCTATTTTAATACCGCAGGCAAAAAAGATATTCAGCAATTTGTTGCGGGTAATGATCTGGATGCAGAAGAAGACCTGGTGATAAGAAGGGAGATTGCAGTGAATGGTAAGTCGAGAGCCTTTGTAAACGATACACCTGTTAACCTGGAGCAGTTGCGCCAACTCAGCGCCATGCTGGTAGACCTGCACCAACAATTTGATACCCTGGCGCTGGGCGAAACAGATTTTCAACGGCAGGTGTTGGATGCCCTGGCAGGCAATGCCGCGCCACTGCAGCAATACCACGTTGTTTACCAGCAATGGCAACAGGGAAGTAAAGCTTTGGTGGCACTGCAGGAACAAAAAACACAATTTACCGCCGCATACGATTATAATAAGTTTTTGTACGATGAACTGGAAGAAGCGGCCTTTAAAGAAAACGAACTGGAAGAACTGGATAATGAGTTGCAACTGCTCAGCAATGCAGAGGGCATAAAAGGTGCGCTCTCTGCAGTAGGCTATGCGCTCAATGAGGGCGAGCAGCCCCTGGTGCAACAGCTGAAGCGTTTGCTACAGCAATTGCAGCCTTATACTTCATTTCATGCTGCATTGCCGGATCTGTTGCAACGGTTGCAATCATCTCAGATAGAATTGTCTGATATTGCCGGCGAGCTGGAACGCATCAATGATCATGTGCAGTACGATGCCAAACGGATAGAACAGATAAGCGATCGCATCGCCATAGGTTATAAGCTCCTGAAAAAACACAATGTAAAGGATACGGCAGAATTGGTTGCGTTGCAGGCATCGTTATCAGACAAACTACAGGCTGTTCTGAATATTGATGATGCCATTGCTGCAAAAGAAAAAGAAACCCTGGCATTGTATGTAACAGCGCAGGACAAAGCAATGCAGCTTTCTAAAAACCGTAAGAAGCAGGCAAAACCGCTGGAAGATAAAGTAAATGCGTTGCTGCACCAGGTAGGTATGCCCAATGCAAGATTAAAGGCAGATGTACAAAACCTGCCCACCGGTGCACTGAATGAATTTGGTTGCGATAAAATTGATTTTTTGTTTGACGCCAATAAGAGTAACCGTTTTGAAACCATTCGCAAAGTTGCCTCTGGTGGAGAGCTGAGCAGGCTGATGCTGTGTATTAAATCATTGGTGGCGCAATCGCTCGATTTGCCTACCATGATCTTTGATGAAATAGACACAGGTATTTCAGGAGAGGCTGCCAAACAGGTGGGCATCATTATGAAAGCGCTGGCCGGCAAACGCCAGGTAATTTCCATCACCCACCAGCCGCAAATTGCAGGCAGGGCCGATGCGCATTTTTTTGTGTACAAAGAAATAAAAGCAGATGCCATCAAAACAAATATCCGTTTGCTCTCTCAGGATGAACGTATTACTGCCATTGCACGTATGCTCAGCGGCGAGAAGCCTACCGCTGCTGCGCTGGAAAACGCAAGGGAAATGGTCATGAATTGAGATGATACCCGAAGTCTAAAAATTCGGGGTAATTAAGGAATAGTAAATCAGACTTCGGGTATCTGGTTGCGATGGTATATAATATCAGATAACCGAAGTTTGTATCACCCTGCTTGATGGCAACCGCGAAAGTAAACTTCGGTTATCTACCGTAGCGTCATAGATACCCGAAGTCTAAAAATTCGGGGTAATTAAGGAATAGTAAATCAGACTTCGGGTATCTGGTTGCGATGGTATATAATATCAGATAACCGAAGTTTGTAACACACTGCCTGATGGAAACTGCGAAAGTAAACTTCGGTTATCTACCGGGGCGGGTACCTGCTTTCAGCATTAATTATATTTCTGCCATGAAACTCATTCCGCTTCCTGTATTTTTTATTTTGTTGATTTTTGCGGGCATTGCCTGGTGGGGCAACGGTTTCCTGCAAAGGTTAATACAACCACGTGTTTCATTGGGTAGGTTGTTGCTGTATTTGTTGTGCGCCATGTTTATTGTTTTTGCAGGAGTGTACGCTACAGTGCGTTTAATTTTATGGCTATTTCCTGCAGGGTTACAATAAGTTCCTATTTTTGACACCCGCATACAGTATCAATTTAATTTTGTTATTATGGCTTATAACCTCTTACAAGGAAAACGCGGTATTATTACCGGTGCGCTGGATGAAAATTCAATTGCATGGAAAGTAGCAGAAAAAGCTTTTGAAGAAGGGGCCAGGTTTGTGCTAACCAATGCACCCATTGCCATGCGCATGGGGCAGATAAAAATACTGGCAGAAAAAACAAATGCGCAAATAATACCCGCAGATGCTACCAATGTAGAAGAGCTTACTGCTTTGTTTACGCAATCGCAGGAAGTGCTGGGTGGAAAAATTGATTTTGTGCTGCATTCAATAGGTATGAGTGTTAACATACGCAAGAATGTACCTTATACAGAATTGAACTATGATTATTTTATGAAGGGTATGGATGTTTCTGCCCTGTCGTTACATAAAATGCTGGCCGTTGCAAAAAAACTGGATGCCATTAATGAATGGGGTAGTGTAGTGGCGCTAACGTATGCAGCCGCACAACGTACCTACCCGTTTTATACAGATATGGCAGATATAAAAGCCATGCTGGAATCTATTGCGCGCAGTTTTGGTTACCATTATGGCATAGCAAAGAAAGTGCGTGTTAACACCGTATCGCAATCTCCTACCAAAACCACCGCCGGCAGCGGTGTAAAAGGTTTCGGAGATTTTTTTGATTATGCGGATGCTATTGCCCCGCTGGGCAATGCCAGTGCTGCAGCCTGTGCCGATTACTGCATCACCTTATTTTCTGATCTTACCCGCATGGTAACCATGCAGAATCTATTTCATGATGGTGGGTATTCTTCTACCGGTGTAAGCAATGCAGTAATGACCAAATTGGGTGTAGAATAAAAAAAACCGCCCTGTAAAAGAGCGGTATAACCATATAAATATAACAGGTGCTGTAGCAGCTGTTATAAAATTAATATTCATCTTCATTAAAGAAGAAGTCTTCCTGCGATGGGTAGTCTGGCCATATATCATCTATGGCTTCATAAATTTCACCTTCGTCTTCTAGTTCCTGCAGGTTTTCTACCACCTCTATCGGTGCGCCACTACGAATAGCGTAATCAATTAACTCGTCCTTGGTAGCAGGCCAGGGTGCGTCTTCTAAATAGGATGCTAGTTCAAGTGTCCAGAACATTGTTGAATGTCTTTAATTTTCGGCAAATGTAACGGTTAATACTGAACAACCAAACGTAGTTTTTCACCATTTTAAACGGCAAAATAACTGGTTGCCCTGCCGTTAGAACGAATAATATTGTAGGTTCGTATTTTAACGGAACAAGATAATAAAGCATGTTAACAGCGGCAGGCATACACAAAACGTACGCACAACTGGAGGTTTTGAAAGGGGTGGGCCTTACCATTAAACAGGGCGAGATTGTTAGCATTGTTGGCCCTTCGGGAAGCGGAAAAAGCACCCTCCTGCATATTTTAGGTACGCTCGACCGGCCCGACAGTGGCAGCATTACCATCGATAATAAAAACCTGGAACAGCTCAATGCCCGGGCACTGGCATCTTTCCGTAACCGCAATATTGGGTTCGTTTTTCAATTTCACCATTTGTTGCCTGAGTTTACCGCGCTGGAAAATGTGAGTATACCCGGCTGGATTGCAGACCGCAGCAAAAAAGAAGTAGCCGCAAAAGCCACTGAGCTGCTTGAGCTACTGGGACTGTCTGGCAGAACGGAGAACAAGCCACAGCAATTATCTGGCGGTGAACAGCAGCGGGTGGCCGTGGCCAGGGCGCTTATCAACCAGCCTAAAATTATTTTTGCAGACGAGCCCTCCGGCAACCTTGATTCTGCCAACGCCCGCGAACTGCACCACCTGTTTTTTGACCTCCGCAAGCAATTCAATCAAACCTTCCTCATTGTAACCCATAACGAAGAACTTGCCCAGATGAGCGACCGGGTGTTGCATATGAAAGACGGGAAAATAGTTTAGAGTTTAGAGTTATGAGTTTAGAGTTATGAGTTTAGAGTTTTTAGTTTTTAGTTCGCCGCCCATGCCTACCCGGTTTGAATACTACAACTTGCCAAGCACAAATTCCTACAACCACAACACACAACACTTAACACTCAACACTTAACACAAAACTCAAACCCTCGCTTTCCAGGCAATTTCCTGCACGTTGAGCAGGTGACCGGTATAACGGGCAAGCACAAATAAATAATCGCTCAGTCGGTTAATGTATTGCAATACTATAGGTTCTACTTCAATGGTTTCAAGTTGAAGGCGTACACAACAGCGTTCTGCGCGGCGGCAGATACAACGGGCAATATGCAAATGCGAGAGAGCAGGGTGCCCGCCCGGTAAAATAAAAAACTTCATAGCCGGCACCGATTCATTCATGCGATCCATTTCATTTTCCAGCAGGGTGACATCTGTTTCTTTAAGATCGGGTATGCGCATTTTGGGCTCTTTTAGCGGGTCGCATGCCAGAGAAGAACCAATGGTAAACAAGCGATCCTGTATTTCCTGCAACAAGCGTATACTTTGTTCATCGGTCAGCAAATCGCGGCACAAACCAATATAGGAATTAAGTTCATCCACCGTACCATATGCCTCAATGCGCAGGTGAGATTTGGGCACTTTGGTACCACCAATCAGCGAAGTATTACCCGTATCGCCGGTTTTGGTGTATATTTTCATAGCCATAGGAAAGTTTTTAGTTTTTTGTTTTTAGTTCTTGCCGGGAGGTTATCTTGCCGCACACCGGTTGGCTGGCGGCTTGTATAAACTTTTGTCAGTGTTGTTACTATGCCAAGGCGCAAGTTATCGTGGCAAACCAACTGTACACCACAAACTATAAACGGTAAACTGTTTTAGTGCACGAGAGAGGCGGTGATTTTTTCGTTCAGTTTGTCGGTTTCTATCAGGCCATCCCTTAAACGTACTACACGGTGAGCGTGCAGGGCAATATCTTCTTCATGCGTTACCAACACCACGGTGTTGCCGGCTGCCTGTATGGCGCCGAATATATCCATGATTTCAATAGACGTTTTGGTATCCAGGTTTCCGGTGGGCTCATCGGCCAGAATGATAGACGGATTGTTTACCAAAGCCCGGGCAATGGCTACACGCTGGCACTGGCCCCCACTCAATTCATTGGGTTTATGATGACTTCTGTCGGTAAGGCTAACTTTGTCAAGCACTTCCATGGCCATCTCTGTTCTTATTTTTTTGGATATGCCGGCGTACACCAACGGCAGCGCTACATTTTCTGCAGCAGTTAACCTGGGCAACAGGTTGAATTGCTGAAATACAAACCCAATTTCCTTGTTGCGTACATCGGCCAGGTTATCGTCGGCCATTTTGCTTACATCCTGTTCGTTGAGAATGTACCGGCCGCCGGTAGGCGAATCAAGACAACCCAAAATATTCATGAGCGTACTTTTACCGGAGCCCGATGGGCCCATCAGCGCTACATACTCATTTTTTAAAATACTCAGCGTAATACCTTTCAGTACGGGAATGGGCTCTTTGCCCATGAAATACGATTTTTGAATATTTTCAAGTTGTATAATGCCGCTCATATGATATAAGTTGGAGTGATAGCCTGTTTATTTTTTTATGACTTTCGGTACCCTGAAATAATCGCTGCCCGCACCCGGTGCGTTGGCCAATGCCGTTGCTTTCTGCATCGATCCTTTTACTTCATCTTCGCGAAATGCATCGATGGCATCGGTCATGTGTAACAATGGTTCGGTACCGGTGGTATCTACTTCCTGCAATTTTTCTACAAAGGCTATCATGCGCTGCAAATCATTTTTAATATCGGCCTTTTCCTCTTCAGTAAAACGCAACCTGGAAAGATTGGCCAAATTGTCTATTAATTGCGGGGTAACTTCCATATCCAACAAAAATAAAGAATTGCCCCCAAGGCGAAGGAGAAAAAATAGTGAGGGGTGAGACGTGAAGCTTGGGGCGTGAGACGTGAGGCGTGAGACGTGACTCGTGAGATGTCAGGCATCATTCGTGAGACATGACTCGTGAGGCGTGAGGCGTGAGATGTGGGACGCTG
Source organism: uncultured Chitinophagaceae bacterium (assembly GCA_963705285.1). Taxonomy (GTDB): domain Bacteria; phylum Bacteroidota; class Bacteroidia; order Chitinophagales; family Chitinophagaceae; genus JACMLD01. The sequence continues at coordinate 6,440,049 of OY970066.1, read as the reverse complement.
GTACGCTCTCGCCAACATATCTACACTTACCGGCAGTACTAACGCTTGACGCCTGACGACTGACGCCTGACGTCTTACGACTGACGCCTGACGCTGATTCTTCCTATCTTCGCCGCCTATGCAGAAGGAAATTGTAATGAGCGGCATCAGGCCCACAGGATTTTTGCACCTCGGCAATTATTTTGGCGCAATGGCCAACTGGGTGCGTATGCAGGAGGAGTATACTTGTTATTTCTCGGTAGTAGACTGGCATTCCCTCACCACGCATCCTGATACCAGTGAGCTAAAGGCAAATGTACAAAGGGTTTTTTCAGAATGTTTGGCAGCGGGGCTGGACCCTGATAAATGTGTTTTTTTTGCGCAAAGCGATGTGCCCGAAATTGCAGAACTGTACCTCTATTTAAATATGCTTGCTTATAAAGGAGAGCTGGAAAAAACGGTTACTTTTAAAGAGAAAGCCAGGCAGTCGCCCGATAACGTAAATGCAGGCTTGCTGACTTACCCTGTACTGCAAACGGCAGATATTTTAATTCAGCGTGCTACGCATGTGCCCGTAGGTAAAGACCAGGAACAGCACCTTGAAATGGCGCGCAATTTTGCAGAACGGTTCAACCATCGCTATGGCGAAGTATTTCCGCTGCCAAAGGCGTTTAATTTCAATAACCAGCTCACCAAAATTATGAGCCTCGATGGGATCGGTAAGATGAGCAAAAGCATCAACCAGAATGCTACCATTTACCTGGGTGATGATGATGACCTGATTAGAAAAAAAATAATGAAGGCTAAAACGGATGCGGGTCCCACCGCACCCAATACCGTTAAGCCAGATTATATAGAAAATGTTTTTCAGCTGATGAAGCTGGTGAGTGCAGCAGATACATTGGTAGCTTTTGAAAAAGATTATGACGATTGCCGTATACGTTATGGCGATATGAAAAAGCAGCTGGCAGAAGACATGATAAAATTTATTGCGCCTATTCGAGATAAAGCAGCGCACATCCGTCATGATCAAAAATACCTGGCAGAAATAATGGAAAAAGGGGCCGCCAAAGCAAGAAAAACCGCCATGGAAACCATTGCTACGGTTAGAGCGGCAATGGGTTTTAAATATTACTGATTATTTTCCCTTTTAAATGTTGTTCAGTTAGGGGAATTGTATATTTTTAGCGGCACTAACATCTGCAAATTGTATCAATGGCCATGGCAAAAAACAAGAAACCCAAGCACATCGCAATTGCCGGAAATATTGGGGCCGGCAAAACCACATTAACAGAATTGCTGAGCAAGCATTACAAATGGATTCCCCAGTTTGAAGATGTGGATCACAATCCTTACCTCAACGATTTTTACGAGGACATGCCCCGCTGGAGTTTCAACCTGCAGATATATTTTTTGAACAATCGCCTTACGCAATTATTGGATATACATCGCGGTACAGAAACAGTGATACAAGACAGGACTATTTTTGAGGATGCTAATATTTTTGCACCCAACCTGCATGAAATGGGCCTGATGAGCAAACGCGATTTTGATAATTATTACAAGTTCTTTCAGACCCTGAAGAGTATGGTGCAACCGCCCGATATGCTGATATACCTGAAAGGGTCTGTACCTACGCTCGTTGGCCAGATTCAAAAACGCGGACGCGAATATGAAGAAAACATACGCCTCGATTACTTGAAACGCCTCAACGATTTTTATAACAAATGGATTGAAAGCTACAAAGAAGGTGCACTGCTGATCATCGACATTGATAAAAACAAGTTTGCGGAGAACGAAGAGCATATGGGTGAGATCATCCGCAAGGTTGATGCTCAATTATACGGCTTGTTTTAAATAAGTATGGAATAATAATGAACCGGCATCTCAAAGATAAAAGTCTATGAGATGCTTTTTTATTTTTACGGCTTTACTCCTTATTACCATTTATAGTAGTGCACAAAGAATTACGCCTACTGAAACTGACCACAACAATACTTTCACCAAGATTGAACTAAACGCCACCACAGATGAGCGGACATGGGCAGCTTATTTAAAAAGCGCCGCTGTGTTGCCAGCTGCTGCGGCAGCATCCATTCCTCCAGGAAGCTATGCCGTAAAAGTGAAATTTATTGTAGACCAAAATGGCAATGTTATAGCAATAAAGGCAGGTAATAACCCCGGGTATGGACTTGCCCGGCGGGCAGAAAAAGTGATAGCCAATTATGAAGGCGTTTGGAAACCTGCCAATCAGTGCGGCCGCAATGTAAAAAGTTATAAAGAACAGGTAGTGATGTTTGTGGTGAAAGAGTAAAACAAATTCTATCTATTAAAATGTGTAAATCTTTTTTTATAATTTTTTAAAGAAGGAAAAACGCGATTGTACAAATGTGTATGGCTATCACCTGATGTCTTTTGAACATTAAGTAAGTATTCAATTTATTAAGAAAAGCGTTTTGATGAAACACAGTCCAGTCGCTGCTCGCAGCGATTTTTTTGTTTCAAATACTCCTTGTATTATTAAAGGAATTTATATGTTCAATAAAATAAATGTTTACCATTATAACGTTGATGCATAGTTTAATTTGCATATGAAGTTTGAATAGCAGGTTTTATTTTATTTTGGTAAAACCTTCGACGATATAATGCAATTCGTATCTATAAAAATGTATTATGCAAAGACTATTTATTAAAAGCGCCCTGCTGTACTGTTTTCTAATCTTACTGTCTGGACAATCCGCAGTTAGTCAAAAAAATTGCCATTTTGTTTTCAAAGAAACCTTTAAAATAAACAACGATGCCCTGGGTAAGTTTTTAGCTACTGAAAAGCTCAAACACAACTTGGAAGCTGGGCAAACCATTGATTCGGTTGGGGGTAAAGAACAATGGACCATCCCAGAGATGGTGGCGGTTATTGACAGCGGTATATCAGATAGCGACAATTACTCTATGTATGAAATATTCCGGGAAGGCACGTTTGTTATAAATCGTGACCTTAAGAAACCGAAGGATAGCACAATCATTAGGAAAACAAATCTGCTTAATTGTGATCTAACTGTTATTGACAGCTTCACCTATCGGAAAATTGACTCGGTAAATGTGAGTTTTTTGTCTGCAGGTGACCAAGTCAAAAAATACACAATATCAAAAACCAATGAACAAAAAATAATAAAGGGCTATCCATGTGAAAAGATAATTATCACCGAACTAAGTACAATGGGTAATGAAACCGAAAGACGTTATTTTGAAGTATGGGCCACCAGGAAAAATCAAGCCCGTATTGCCCGTATATGGGGTACTGCATTTGAGCCAGAAAATTCTTTCGGATTATACACCACTGGCATTTACAGAATCAATTGATCAAGCGATGCCAATGTTTAGTGAAACAATTGTTACAGAAATACATTGTCCTCACCGCGAATGATACCCTGCAAAATTGACCAGCTTATTCAATTCAAGATCTATTTTTTCTGACCAGGCGGCTTGTTGTTCTTTATCGCGGCTGAAATCAGATTCTTCATCGTACTGGTTTTGCATGGCCGCCTGTTCATCCATAATTTTCTGGTACATGGCAGGCACATCTTTTTGCGCGGTGGAAGGGTTGAACCGGTAAGCCTTGATCATTTTATTGAGCTTGCGCGCATAGATTTCTGCAATATCAAAATGACCTTGTTCGTGCGAGAGTATATAATCTGTTTTTACCCTTCCCCACGAACCATTTTTTTCAAACACACAGCCAATAGTATAGGTAAAACCTTTTTCCGAATCGTAACTGTATTTAAAAATGATTTTAGAGGTGGTAAGTGCAGCATTGGTGGCATTTTGATCGGGACGGCTTTTGAAATCGTCCCAGGTAAGTTTGCGGGAGGCCGACCAGGGCAAACTGTTATCCTCTTTGGGCAAGGAAAATCCAAGAATAACCGTACAAAAAATGCCTGCTAATAACTTTAAAATCATGCTATGAATTTAAAATTAATAACGCAACAAACACTGTAACAATATTAAATGAATTCTTAAAATTTATACTGCAATGCAGGCTGTTTGCCCATTAAGCCATCTGTAGCCGTTATGCAAAAGGGAAGGAGCAATATTAGTTTCTTACTTTTTTGAGTAGCATTACATAGCCGCAAAGGCCTTTCTTTTTCTGCTTGTTAACCTGTACGGGTTTGATAAGGTGGTATTCTGTAAACTGGGATACGTAAGGATAGCTGATAACGTTTCCATCAACATCGCCCCATTGGTGCTTTTTGTATACCACCTGTCTTTCGTTCCAATCGTACATTCTTACTTCATATAATTTGGAGGTGGGGTCGCCAATAAAAACAAACTGGTACCAGGCACCCTGTGTAAGCGGAAGCACAATAGGCAGCTCATATTCGCTTTCCATCTTAACGGAAGCTTCACGCACTACTTCATAACCCTGGTTGCTGAATAATTGTTTAAGACTGTCTATCTGAACTTTATAAGAGTCGTTCATGCAGGCTTCAAGGCGGATAACATCTTCTTGTGCCGACACGGCAAATGAGGAAAAAATAATGGCGAAGAACAGGCCTGATCTGATTAGAAAGTTTTTCATAACAGTGGTTTGACAGGATGACGGATTAATAATTGCTCTAATATAATACATCATTGCCGGTAATGCAAAGGCCATTCCAGTATTTTCGGCCAACCCGGCATTTATTTCGATAATGATCTAACGCAAGTTGTCATTTTAACTACCCGCCTGCTTGAAAAATTGAAAATGGGGTGAGACCCTGTAGGGAGTTCTAGCGGAACAAATTTGATAATCAATGTGTTATTAAGTGATAACTATTACTGGCTTACCTTGGTGAAAATAAACACCGAAGAATTGTGGTGAAAAAGCCTGCTGTATTTTGCTGCAGATGCATTATAAATTTTGTGTATTTGTTTGCACATGTTGTTTATCCAATTAGCGAATCAATACCATTACTCCCTTTTTAGTAACTGTTTTGCCGGTGAAATCGCGTCCCTGTACCACCCAAACATAGCTGCCCGCTGCCTGCTCCCTGCCGCCGTAACTGCCGTTCCAGCCAGTACCATCTGCGCTGCTGAAAACCATTAGTCCCCAACGGTTGAACACGCGGAAGTAATCAAATTTTGCAATGCCAACCGGAATAGGCCTGAACAAATTGTTTTGCGTGCCACCTGGCGTAAAGGCATTGGGCACAAAAATATCAGGCGCTGTTTTGAAAACTTTGATTTGTATCGTATCAATCGCAAAGCAATTATCTTCTGTGTAGGCTTTTACGGCATACGCGTAGACGCCGCTGTTGGGGAACAATGCTGTAGGGGATTGCACATCAGCCCGGTCCAACAAATCGGGTGGTGTCCACAAAAACAATGGCGCACCTGTAGCGGTTAATTTGAGCGGCTGGTTTACAATGACGGAAGTGTCTTTACCCGCAAAGGCAATAATCGGTGGCCGCACGGTCACCAGCACAGTATCCAGTTTTGGCTTGGGGCAACCCAATACATCGTATACCGCCAGTATATAAGCAGTTGTGGCAATAGGATGTGCAGAAGGGGTAAGGCTGCTTGCGTTAATAAGGCTATAGGCAGGCGTCCAGTTAAAAGAAGATCCGTTAATGTTGGCTTCTAGTTGTGCCGTATCTCCAAAACAAATAGTTTGGTTAGGCCCCGCATTAGCGCCGGGATAAGGTACTGTACGTATGGTTACATTATCTGCCAGGCTACACTTACCTATACTGCCCACCAGTTGGTAAACGGTAGTGCCAACGGGCGTTACAAGTGGATTTTTTACGGTGGCATTGCTGAAGGTACTTGCGGGCGACCAGGCAAATGCCAGTGCGTTGGTAGAAGGGTTCAGGGTTACTGCATCGGTCAAACAAATGGTGCTGTCTGGTCCGGCATCCAGCGTTACATGGTCTACCACTCTTACCCTTACTGTGTCTGTATTGATACAGCCATTTTCGTTTAACTGTACCTGGTAGACGGTGGTACTGGTAGGAAAAACAAGAGGCGTGGCCGTATTTTCATTGATGATTCTTGTGAGTGGTGTCCATGAAAAACTACCGTTGCCACTTGCCTGCAGCATTAAGGTATCCTGTATAGGCAGGTTGCTGCAAATAAGCGTATCCTGAAAAGGCAAAGTGATTTGCGGTTTATCCCTCACTTCCAACTGTACTGATACCGTATCTATGCAACCTTTATTGCTTTGCACAATGAGTTCGGCTGTTTTAACACCCAGCGTACCAAATTTCCATTGTGGGTTATTGGTACGAGCAGTATCTGCCGCAGTGGTTTCATCGCCAAAATTCCATCTCCAGGCATTCACAACACCATACTTTGTTTTTGTGGTATCAGTAAACTGCAATGGCGTGAACAGGCAGGAGCCGGTAACAGTAAAGCCGGGGTAAAAGCCGGGATATACTTTGGCCAGCGTGGTAGTAGAATCTAAACACTGCCCGGCCAGTATCACTTTAAGTTTGATGGTATAAGTGCCGGTATCTGCAAACTGGTGTTCTATAAGCCCAATAGCATCGAGCGAAGTATCTGTTTTTGTACCATCGCCAAATTGCCAGATGTAAACCGTTCCCGCCGGGTTGGTTTGTTCGTTCTTAAAGGCCACCAGAAAATCATCGCAATAATCGTAATCGGGTTTTAGAAATGCTTTCAGCGGGTTACAGTCAGACACTTTGAGGTGAATGTCTTTACGGTGTACATTGATGAGCACTCCATCGTGGTATTCATAAATGCAGCCTGTAATTACATATTGGGCCGATACCGAAGGGGCAATACCCGAAATAATACCTGTTTGCGGATTAATGGATGCTGTAAGGCCTAGTGGATTGGCTCCGCTGTAGGGCGGCTCGTAGGGTACCGATACATAAGGAGGCGCTGCTGCCGGACTGGGGGCCACACAATTAAGACAGGTGCCATTTGCGCTGGTACCGGTACCGCCACCACGGTAGGCATTGCAGAGGCTGTACACGAGTGAATCGCCTTCAGGGTCGGTAGCAGAAAAATCAAAAGAAAAACCAGAACCGGCACAAATGGCTACAGCATCGTTGCCCGCAATTACCGGGCTTGAATTGTGGCGCGGTAGCGGCAACACGCCTGTGCCGGGTATATCGCAGGTATAAGTGGCGCCATAGTTACCGCTGGCACCGGCAATATTCTCAATGTTTTCAATACGGCAGCAACGCTGGTAAGAAATGGTATAACCTGCTGCGTTATCGGGTAATTCAACGGTGGCCTCAAAATATTTTAGCTTGTAACAGATGTCCAGCGGGGGATTGGTGATGCAGGGGTTTGAAGCCGGATCGTAGCTGATGATTGATTCACTCACTTTACCGGCAGTAATTGTACTGTATTGTGCATTATCCAATCGGGTGAAAACAGTAAATGGTGCAGTGGTTTCGTTTTGCCCAGGGTCGTTGGCATTGCAATCGATATACAATTTTAACCGCAGAAGGTATACGGAAGTATTGGCAGAAGTTCCCGGCCCGACATATTTATAAGAGAGCTCGCCTCCGCGTATATGCCTTGCATACACGGGCATTGCGCAGAGAACAATCATAAATGCGGCCAGTAATTTTTTCATTCACTTATTGGCGCAGGTTAAACTGTTGCGTATACTGTAAAAAAGACAACAGGGCCTGGCTACTTTTTTCTTTTTCCTCCCACATACCCATATGGGCTGCGTTTTCCAAAATATGAACAGACGCCACCTGAGGTAAATGGCATTGTTTCATGCTATCTGTATACGGTATGGCTTTATCCTGTTTGCCTATGATATAAAGTACGGGTTTGCCAAAAGATGATAACACTGCGGTACGATCTGGACGTTGCATCATGGCTTCGTAATAAGCTATGAGAGCGGCAGCATTAAAATTACCATATCGGCTTATCATTTCCTCTACCATACCGTTATTTTTAGTACGGGTTTCTTCTGTAAAAAGGTTGGGTGTTGACTGGCGTATAAATTCATAACTGCCATGTGTTTGTATAAATTCAATGCTGCGCCGCCGGGCGGTTTTCTTTTCTTCATTATCTGCAAATGCAGATGAATGAAACAAGCCAAAGCCCCCTAATATACCAGGATGTTTTTCAGCCAGCGCAAGCGTAATGTATCCACCCATGCTATGCCCTATCACAACTGGCAAATTATCTGCTTTAGCAGGATTGTTTACATAAGGCAGTTCCTGGTCGATGATCTTTTTTACACAATCCGCCAGGCCATCCATACTCATGTCTGGTATCATATCAGAGGCGCCGCTGCCAGGTAAATCAGGAATAATGAGCAGGTAATTAGCAGCCAGCACATCCAGTTGGTATTTCCATACATCGCTGTCTTCTCCAAAACCGTGTAGGAGAACCACCGGTGTGCCCCTACCTTGTACGCTGTAATTTACAGGGCCGTTTTCCAGGGTAATGCTTTTTTGTGTCATGTGCGTTTGGTGTTACGGTAGCGTACAATGCTCCTGAATAAAATAATGGCAACAATCAGAAAGATACTGTTGTTCATTTCCTGGGGCAGCCATTTCCAGGTTAGCAATAATAGGGCACCCAGCAAAGCAGTGCCAAGCCAGTAATAATGCACCCATTTTTTGCGGCTGGTAATAAAAAATGCAATTACAATGTGCGATGGCAAAGCCCAAAGAAGGTTCCAGTTATTGCGGCAAACAAAATCTACCCTTGCTATCCACAGCACCAGCATGAGCAGGCCTAACAAACCGGTAAATAAAAAAAATAAACTGTCTAAAATGGATAATGTTTTAACCGCTGTTTTGTTTTTCAGCAGTGATAATGCAAGGCTAATCGCCAGCCACACCGAGAATAAAAAGACGGGCGTAAAAAAGGTAGTGTCTGCCGGCTGGGTATCTTTCAGCAATAAATTGGTTTGGCTTACCAGCGGTTGTTTCCCTATGGCAGCACTGTCTAAACCTTTCATGAGGTAATCTGGCAGAAACATGGCCTGCTTATTATTCATTACTTCATCAAGGTGATTACCCAGCAATACATCTATGGCAAAACGGTTCCAGGCCTGGCCACTGTTATTCATATAGCTATGAATCAGTTGGCGATAGGTACTGGCCGGCCATGGCCTGATGTCTGTAAACTGTATTGAATCTATATTTTTAAGCAGCATATCCCTGGCGCGCGTGGTACAGTTGTCTGCATAAAAGTGATAGGGATAGAATTTATTTTCATTTTTTGAATTGGTCCAGAGCGCTTTTACCAGGTTGGTTTTTTCAGTGCAGGGAATTTGCAGTACCTGCTCTGTTACACTTCTTTTGTAGTAATTGTATTCTTCCATGAAATCGCTGAAAGAAAACGGGGTTACAGAATATAGCATGATACCCCTGGTAAATTTTATATAAAAGAGCGGATCGCTGTCATCAAAAGTGCCGTAGTTAAACACTACATCAGATTGTGCTGCCGAATCAATAACCCTGATGCCGGTATGGCCCCAAATGGAATAAAGGTCCTGCCCCGGTCCGCAGGTAAGCAGGCTGATCCGAAGGTGACAGGTATCCACTTGCGAAAAAGCACCGCAGGAAAAATTAATTGCAAGCAACAGGGCGAGTAGTTTTTGCACAGATTAAATTTTGCGACAAGTTCGTTAAAATAGCAACGTGAAACGCGGGTGGTAAGACCTCACCCCCGGCCCCTCTCCAAGGGAGAGGGGAGGGTCTCCGGAAAAAAGTAGTGATAGTGATTGAACTTGTTTAATGAATGATCGTCGAGACAACGTAGTAACCGAACAATTGACCTCACCCCCGGCCCCTCCCCAAGGGAGAGGGGAGTGTCTCCGGAAAAAGTAGTGATAGTGATTAAACTTGTTCAATGAATAACCGTCGAGACAACGTAGTAACCGAACAATTGACCTCACCCCCGGCCCCTCTCCAAGGGAGAGGGGAGTGTCTCCGGAAAAAGTAGTGATAGTGATTGAAATTGTTTAATGAATGATCGTCGAGACAACGTAGTAACCGAACAATTGACCTCACCCCCGGCCCCTCTCCAAGGGAGAGGGGAGCGTCTCCGGGAAAAAGCAGTGATAGCGAATGAACTTGTTTAATGAATGATCGTCGAGACAAGGTAGCAAACGAACTAAAAACTAAAAACTAAAAACTACAAACTCTGAACCATCAACTATTTCCTTGTATAATTAGGCGCTTCCTTGGTAATTTCAATATCGTGTGCATGGCTTTCTTTCATACCTGCATTGGTAATTTGTATAAACTGCGCATCGCTTTTTAACTCGGCCAGTGTGCCGGCGCCGCAGTAGCCCATACCCGCGCGCAGACCGCCTGTGTATTGCTGTACCACTTCGCTCAGGTTTCCTTTATAGGCAACGCGGCCCTCAATACCTTCGGGTACCAATTTTTTAATGTCATCTTCTACATCTTGAAAATAACGATCGCTGCTACCTTGTGCCATGGCGCCAATGGAACCCATGCCACGGTACTCTTTGAACTTTCTTCCTTCATAAATGATGGTTTCTCCCGGGCTTTCTTCCACGCCGGCAAACACGCTTCCCATCATTACCGTATCTGCGCCGGCGGCGAGGGCTTTTACCATATCGCCGGTATAACGGATACCACCATCCGCAATTAACGGAACACCCGTTTGTTTAAGCGCGGAGTAAGCTTCCATAATGGCCGTAATCTGCGGTACACCGGCGCCTGCTACTATACGCGTTGTACAAATAGAACCCGGGCCGATCCCTATTTTTACGGCATCCGCACCAGCATCTGCCAGCGCTTTTGCACCTGCCGCAGTGCCTACGTTGCCTGCAATAACCTGTAGTTTTTTAAAATTCTTTTTTACATTTTTTAATGCATCTATAACGCCTTTGCTGTGGCCATGTGCACTATCAAGGCATACCACATCTACACCAATCTGCTGTAGTGCTGCGGCACGGTTGAGCATATCGCCGGTAATGCCCAGTGCGGCGCCCACCAATAAACGTCCAAAGCCATCTTTCACCGCATTCGGAAAACTGCTCAACTGCATCATATCGCGGTAAGTAATAAGGCCTACCAGGGTATTATCTTTCTTTACAACCGGCAGCTTTTCAATTTTGTGCGAGCGTAAAATTTTTTCTGCCTTTTTCAGGTCTGTTCCTTCGGGTGCTACAATCAAATTTTCTTTTGTCATTACCTCCTGCACCTTGCGTTTTTTATCGGTTTCAAAACGCAGATCGCGGTTGGTAAGAATGCCCACCAGTTTGTGTGCGTTATCTACTATCGGTATACCACCTATCCTGTTTTCTTTCATTAATAATAAGGCGTCGCCAATGGTAGCATTAATGCTGAGCGTAATGGGGTCTATGATCATGGCGCTCTCGCTGCGTTTTACCTTGCGCACCTGTTCTGCCTGCTGTTCAATGGTCATATTCTTGTGCAGTATGCCAATACCGCCCTCGCGGGCAAGGGCAATGGCAAGATTGGCTTCTGTTACAGTATCCATAGCAGAAGACAACATGGGTATGTTGAGCGAAATTTCTTTTGTAAGTTTTGTTTTGATAGTTACTTCCCTAGGTAACACCTGTGAGTAGGCAGGAAGCAGGAGTACATCATCGAACGTTAAGCCTTCACCAAAAAATTTTTTACTAAAATCAGACTTGCTTGCAGGTTTATTTATTGTTGCCATGGGCAAAGATAGTGCAGTGGCTAAATTGGTTCCAAAAGTTTTTTTAGAGGTACTGAGTTCGGAAGTTCATGGTTCAGTAGTTCATAGTTGGGAAGTTCATAGTTCGTGAGTTAACCGTTCGGAAGATGATGATTTTAAAGTTAATGTATAGAACTAAAACTATGAACCCACAAACTTCCAAACTGTTTACAACAACTGATAGCGTTTACCCGGCAACGCAGTGATTACATTTTGCAGTTCCAGGTTAAGGATACCAGCTGCCAAAATACTGACACTCAGTCCGCTTTTATCGCGCAATTGATCAATCGTTACTATATTGTTATCATTGATAATTTGCACAATCATTTTTTCTTCGGCGCTTAATTGTATAAATAATTCTTTTTGCCTTGTAAGCGGGGTAACCTTTTTTTCTGCCCAACCCAGCACGCTTATAATATCAGCAGCGCTGGTGAGCAGCATAGCTTTATTAGACCTAATCAGCTCGTGGCAACCAGCGCTTTTATTATCGGTAATCCTTCCCGGAAAAGCAAACACATCCCTGTTATAACCAGCGGCCAGTTCGGCAGTTATCATACTGCCACCCTTAACATCGGTTTCTACAACAACCGTGGCATCGCTCATGCCGGCAACAATACGGTTACGTGAGGGAAAGTTATGTTTATCAGGTTTTGTGTTGCTTCTGAATTCTGTCAGCAACCCGCCATTATCTTTTAGTATATCTTTTGCCAACGTGGTGTGTTCTGATGGGTATATTTTATCGAGCCCGTGTGCCATTACTGCCACGGTGGGCAGGCCATGTTTTAGTGCAGCCTTGTGTGCAACTGCGTCTATCCCCAATGCAAGACCGCTAACGATCAGTACCTGCTGTTGCTGCAGATCGGCTACCAGTTTTTCTGTAAGGTGTTTTCCATAATCGGTTTTACTGCGTGTACCTACCACGGCTATAGTTTTTGAAGCGTTGAGGTTGGCGTTGCCACGGTAATACAATAAGACGGGAGGGTCGTAACAATTCAGGAGGCGCCTGGGGTAAGCAGCATCGGTGACGAAGAGCGGGTTAATATTATATTTTTCTATAAATGCAATTTCTTCTTCCGCTTTTTTAAAATCTGCAAAGGCTTTAATGTTTTGAGCACGGACGGTACCAATGCCTTCCAGCAATTCAAGCGATGTTTTTTTGGCTTTGAAAACAGACGCGGCTTCTCCAAAATGGTCAATGAGTATTTTTGCCTGTACGGCGCCAATGTTGGGTACAAGGGTGAGGGCCACCCGGTGCAATAGTTGGGTATTCATTCTTTACAAGGAAAGGTTTATAAAGAATGAATGTAATTTTTTTTTTGATTACAACTACTGAATAATTTATTGACCTACCACTTTTAATTCTGTACGCCGGTTTTTTGCCCTGCCTTCTTCGGTTTTATTTTCTGCAAGGGGCTGTTTATCGCCAAAGCCCTGGTAAGAAAGGCGCCTGCCGTCTATTCCCTTAGACGTAATGTAATCTACTACAGATTTTGCGCGGTTATTAGAGAGCGTTATATTATCAGCAGGCTTACCCGCATTATCTGTATGGCCGTTTATCTGAATGCGTAAGGTGGGGTTGTCTTTAAGCAGCAATACCACATTGTCAAGCTCTACCTGCGATTCTGTTTTTAATTCAAACCTGTTTACGTCAAAGAAAATATTTTTTAATATGACAGTGGCATTGGCGGCCAGTGGTTGCAAGGGTATATCAATGTTATACGTTGAATCAGGTGGTTTTTGGCTGAGCGGAAAATTCTCTGAAAAGAACAGGTACCCCCTTCGGTTTACGTTGAAGGCATAGTCTTTACCCACTGGTAATGTTACCAGGTAATTGCCAGTTTCATCTGTTTGTACTTTACTAATAATTTCTTTTGTTTTCAGGTCGGTGAGTTCTACTGCCGATGGTAAACCCTTGGTGGTTTTTTGATCAAACACTTTTCCTTTTACCCACAATGTTTTAATCGGCCGTATGTCATTGCGCATGCTGAAAGTATACAGGTCAAGTCCGCCGCGCGAGTCTTTACGGTCGCTGGCATAATAAGCCGTACTGCCATCTGCGGTAATCACCAGGCTGCCTTCATTTTGTATGGTGTTAACTGGGTAGCCCAGGTTTTTGGGTGCGCTCCAGGAACCTTTAGGGCCTTTGCGCGTTACAAAAATATCGTCGCCACCATACCCGGGGTGGCCGGTACTGGTAAAATAAAGGGTTTGGTTATCAGCATGAATAAAGGGACAGCTTTCATCTCCAATGGTATTGATTTCAGGCCCCAGATTTTCAGGTTCGCTCCAGCGGCCACCGGGCAGCAGGTGGCTTACATAAATATCGCTGCCGCCATAGCCGCCAAAACGCCGGCTGGTAAAGTAAAGATCTCTTTTGTCGGGCGAGAGGCTGGGTGCCGTTTCCCATTGATCGGTATTGATGCGGTTGCCCATATTTTCGGCAGCACTCCATCCGTCTGGTGTTAAATACGAAATGTACAAATCGCAACTGCCCATGCCATCAGGAAAATTGCAACCGGTAAAAATGAGCCACTGTCCATCCTGCGAAATGCTTTGCGCGCCTTCGTTTAAATTCGTATTAATATTGCCCGGCAGCGATGTAGCAGCTGACCACGTACCGTTGTTATTAAAGGTTTCATAGAAATCTTCATTAACACGCCGTACACGCCGCGTAAAAATTAATTGTTTGCTATCGATGGTTAACGCAGGAAAATATTCAGAAACAGCAGTGTTGATACTATCTCCCAGGTTAACCGGTGTAAAGTGATAATTGGTATCCGGATTATTTTTTTTATAATCAATGGCAAACTGGTAAGACCTCGCGCGGTACGCAGCTGCCTTAATACTGGCTTCGCTGAGGTTAGGAATGGTTTTAAAAACCTCTACCGCCGCCAATGCTTTTTCAAAATAGCCTTCGCCCGCCAAGTCTATGGAATAGGGCAGGTTATAATCTTTGAAGTAAACGCTGTCAATGCTGCGCGCTATTTCGTAATTAATAATGGAGCTGTCATAATTTTTTAGATCAGCATACATGCCTGCAATGGAGAGGTAGGCATCTACAAAACGTTTGTCAATTTGTATGGCTTTTTGCAGCAATTGAATACCTTCTCTAAGATTGCCGTCTGTTGCAACCTGTAAACCCTGTGAATGCAATGCCGCTGCTTTGCGTGCTACTTTTTCAGGATCGTACGGCTGGGCCTTAACCGTTGTAATAATTAGTACCAGCAGAAAAGAACAAACAAACTTCATGGTTCAATATTAAGCGTGATCTATAGGATATTAGGCAATAACACATCCACCAGTAATTGTATTCAACTAAACGGCGGAAACCGGTATTTATTCTCTGTACAGATGCACACCAAAGGTAACAAAGCCTGCTTTTAAGGAACGTTAATGTATTTGTGCACCTGCAGGCTCAATTGCCATTGCGGATGGGATTTTATGTAATCAACAATGAGCGGGGTTACAATGGCGGCTTTTTCCCATTCAGGCTGCAGGTAAAGTTTGCAACTGTTATTTACCAGCGCGGCGTATTTTTCTGCCCAGGCAAAATCGGTTTTATTAAAGATGACTACTTTAAGTTCGTTGGCAAAAGGAATTACTTCTGGCAGGGGTGCTTTAAACTTTTTGGGTGAGAGGCATATCCAGTCCCAGGTGCCGCTCAATGGCGATGAACCTGATGTTTCTATGTTGGTTTGAAAACCCGAAGCGTGCAATAAGTGGGTAAGCTCATCGAGGTTATGCAGCAATGGCTCTCCACCGGTTATCACCGCCAGCCTGCCTTCATTTTTTTTTGCTTCGTCAACAATAGCGGGTATGGGCAATTTTGGATGCTGCAACGCATCCCAGCTGTCTTTTACATCGCACCAAACACATCCTACATCGCAACCGCCCAGGCGTATAAAATAAGCCGCCTTGCCCTGGTGATAGCCCTCGCCCTGGATGGTATAAAAACTTTCCATCACCGGCAATGTGGTTACTGCTATAACTGCTGTATCTGTAGTACTGTACATATTCATTACAAAGTTCGTTTATTTACACCAGCTATGCACTGATGGCCCTTGGCTGGTAGGTATTGGCTGTTTTCTTAAATTCAGAAGGCGTTTTTTTAACGATGTTTTTGAATACCTTATTAAAATAGGGCACGTTGTTGAATCCGCACTCAAAACAAACTTCGCCAATTGATTTTTCCTGTTGCAGCATCATGCACGCCTGTTCAATGCGATATTGATTAATGAAATCTGTAAAAGTGATATTCATGATCTTTTTAAAATAGTTGCAAAAAGCCGGAACAGTAAGATGCGCAATGGCAGCTACTTTTTTTATGTTGATCTCTTCGTGAAAATTTTGTTCCACATAATTAAAAATATTCTGCAGCCGCACATGTACTTTACGAATGGTAGTTGGCAGCGTAACCTGCGAGTTGAGCAGGGTGTAATCGCCGGAAGCCGCCAGCAACTGCAGCACGGTGGTAAATTCTATGTACCTTTCAAATGGTGGCAGTTTCAATAGTTTCACCATTTTTTTCATCACCTTTTCTTTCGTGGCTTCACCAAAGCTGATGCCGTACATCGATCGTTCCAGCAGCAAGCCTATCTGTTTCATTTCAGGCCGTTGCAGTAATGAAGGCCCAAACACTTCTTTTTTAAATTGTACCACCACCTGTTCAATCATCCCGCGGGTATTGAGGCCAAAACCCGAATGGGGTAAATCAGGGCCCATTAATACCAAATCTCCATTGGTATAATTGCTGGCATGGTTGCCTACCTGCCTGGTACCATCGCCCGCCAGTACATACACGAGCTCAAACTCGGGGTGGTAGTGGTATTGCCAGGAATATTCTTCCGCCGGTATTTTCTCATGCAATATCCGTAAAGAGCTGCCTTCGTCTTCCTGTATCAGTTCAAACTCAATTTTCATGGCGCTGGTTAGTTTTGGTGATGATACCGGTGATTGTTTAACCTTGAACCTGATTATCGTGGTTTTCTGTGAAACAACTGTCCTGTTCTGTCAGGCTACCGGTTTTCTTTAATGCTCATTAATAATTCGCAGGCCCAAAACTAATCAATAAGTATTAATATAGATGAAGAAGAGCTTAATGCAGATGATTTTTTTATGATTCTTAATTATCAAATTTGCGCAGCCTTAGACACACTCAGCAAGAGAACAATGCCAAAAACACCGATTTTTAGTTTTTTTTTAACTTCAAGCATCAACTTTTGAGGTCTGGTTGTCAAGTATCAGGAACAATTCCATCCTGGTTCCGCCTTTCATATTAAAATTGAATTAATTTTTTGGAAGGTAATATTTAGTGATTATTTTTACCGTGTAAAAATTACACAAATATTTAGGGGGAGAAGGCAGAAGACGATGATTTGATACTGCTTTATAATGCTAAACAGCTATAAACGTAATGACTATACATAGTTCGTGTGGTTGTTATTTTATATATTTCGTAGACATATATCTATTGCTTAACTAAAAACTATTTGCCGTATGAAGAATACCAAAATCTTCATTACGAAAGCGCTATCCTTAGGCTTTCTTTTTCTCTTTGCGTGTTCGCAGGTATTTTCTCAAACAAAAACAGTTGCAGGCAAGGTTACAGATGCTAAAGATGGTTCTCCCATCGTTGGCGCCACTGTTCAGCCAAAGGGGTCCAAAAACGGAACCTCAACCGGTGCAGATGGTGGGTTTTCACTGACTGTTCCTGCTAATGTAACTACACTGGTGGTTACTTCTGTTGGTTTCGACAGAAAAGAGATAAGCGTGGCCGATGCGGCTTCGATTACTCTTGCAGCCAGCAACTCAAACCTTAACGAAGTAGTGGTTATCGGTTATGGTGGTGTGCGCAAAAAAGATGTTACCGGTTCGGTAGCGTCCATCCAGGCAAAAAACTTTAACAAGGGTACTATTTCAACACCCGACCAGTTGCTGCAAAGTAAAATTGCGGGTGTACTGGTTACCGTTAATAGCGGTGAGCCTGGTGCAGGAACTACTGTACAGGTGCGTGGTACCAGCTCTCTCAGGGCAAACAACAATCCATTGTACGTGATAGACGGCGTTCCGCTTGATGGCAGAAACGCAGAACCAGGCAACAGCAATGGAGATGGTGCCACACCGAGTTCCAACCCATTATTATTTATCAACCCGAATGATATTGCATCAATAGACGTTTTGAAAGACGCGTCTTCTGCTGCTATCTACGGTAGCCGTGCCGCCAATGGTGTAATCGCCATCACCCTTAAAAAAGGAAGCGCCGGCCCAACCAAAATTGATATCAATACAGCCTTTGGAGCGTTTGCAGGTTATATGAAACGTTTTGACGTATTGAACAGAGGAGAGTTTATCAGTGCTATCAGCAAATATGGTGGTGCTGCTTCACTCAATGCAGGTGGTAATGTAGACGCATTGAAAGATATTACCAGTACCTCCATATCTCAGTCTTATAATATGGCATTGAGCGGTGGTAACGAAACTGGTAAATACCGTGCATCTTTTTATGCAAACAGCACAGAAGGTTTTGTAAAAGGAACCGGTTTGCAGAAATACATTGGTACTTTCAACGGTACTGAAAGATTGCTTGATAAAAAACTGACACTTGATTTTAACCTGATTGCCGGTACTGTACCGCACAACTTTGGTTATGTGTTTAACACTACTGGTTCTGCAGGTAACCTGATGAGTGCTGCTTTGCAATGGAATCCTACACAGAATTACCGCGATGCAAACGGTCAGTTCATGTTCCCCACAAACGGTACACCCAATCCTATGGCGTTGATAGATGGCATTAGCGATAAAGCCACTACCACTACCATTCTGGGAAATATTTCAGGTGCCTATAAAATTTTACCCAACCTGGAGTACAAAATGCTCTATGGTATTAATCATAGTGAAGGTAGCCGTCTCGTTAATTACGAAGGATGGCTGCAGGGTTTTAACGCCATTTCTGGTAAAGGTCTCGCAGCCATTGCCAACGCCCGCTTAAACTCACAGACTTTTACCCATACATTGAATTACAATTTTGATATCACCCAAAAGCTTCACCTGAATGCTTTGGTGGGATATGAGTATTGGAAAAGTGATTTTGGTGTAGATGCCCAGGCTGCCAATACTTTCAACACAAACCTTACCCAAACAACCCGCATCCCTATTAAATACACTTCTATCTTCCAGGATGCGAAAGTGCAAGACCCTCACCAGAGTTATGTTGACCCCACTACCGAATTGCAATCTTATTTTGCAAGAGGTATATTTAACTGGGATGACAAATACCTGGTGACTGCCACGGTAAGGCGCGATGGTTCAAGCAAGTTTGGTGCAAACAACAGGTACGGAACCTTCCCTTCATTTGCAGCATTATGGCGTATTAATAACGAATCGTTCATGAAAGACAATCGCCTGTTCAGCAACCTGGCGTTAAGGGCTTCATGGGGTATTACCGGTAGCCAGGAATTCCCTGCAGGTTCTTCCCTGGAACAATTCGCATTCTCTGCCTACAATACTGCCGGCCAGGTAAACGTATTGAATCCCAACCTGAAATGGGAGCAAACCAAATCGTCCAACTTCGGACTGGATTTTGGAATCATGCAAGGCCGTATTTTTGGTTCATTTGATTACTACCGCAAAAACACCACCAACCTGCTTTACCAGGGTTCTGCTATTCAACCGGCACCCGCTACATCAGTTTGGTTAAACCTTCCCGCTAACCTTATCAACAAAGGATATGAGATTGCTATTGGTGCCACCCTTATTCAGAAAAAAGATTTTACACTGGATGTAAGTGGTAACTGGGCGCATAACAATAATAAACTCACCAATTTCAACCAGGCAGCTATCTTGAGCGGCCAGGTAAACGGTCAGGGCGTGAGTGGTTCTTTCTCTGAATTAATCACCAACAACCAGCCACTACTGGTGTACTATCTGAAACCTTTCCTTGGATATGATCAGGCAGGCAACCAGAAAATTGGCGACAACCCGCAATTTGCCGGTAACCCCAACCCAAGCAATATGTTTGGTGCAACCATTACAGTTCGTTACAAGAAACTTGACCTGGTATTGAACGGTGGCGGTGCAGCTGGTTATAAAGTATACAACAACACTGCTACCAGTGTTACCAATGTTGCCGGTATCATTCAGGGCAGAAACATTGATAAAAATGCTTTCAATTCACCAGAGAAAGCCAGCAGTGGTGTAGCGGCGTCAGACCGTTTTCTTGAGTCTGGCAATTTCTTCAAATTGCGCAATGCCACTATCACCTACAACCTCGGAAACGTTGGCAAGTTTGTTAAAAATTCCAGCATCTACGTAACTGGCAGCAACCTGCTTGTTATCACCAAATTCTCCGGATTTGATCCAGAGGTAAATATTGATAAATCAAATGGCGGTTATCCTTCAAAATCTATTGAGTACATTCCTTACCCTACAGCAAGGATGATTATTGTTGGAGTTAACCTGTCATTATTTTAATTTAAAAAAATCGATTGCACATGAAACCTAATAAATTAATGCTTGCAGTGATTTCCCTGGCTACGGTGCTGGCTAGCTGTACCAAGCTAAACGAATCGCTGAATAGTTCGCTCACAAATGGTCAAACCGCAAACGCCCTGGGCGCAGAAGGTGTAAAATTGTTGCTGGCCGCAGCATATGCAGATCTTGGCGGTCCTTTTACCGCACAGGACCTTGTATTCTCTTTACAGGAAAACACTACCGATGAGTCACTGGTTCCCACACGTGGTGGCGACTGGGATGATAATGGTGTTTGGCGTGTTGTACACAGCCATTCCTGGAACGCTGATCACAGCCAGGTACTGAATGTGTTCAATGCCCTGAATAAAATAAACTTTGACGCTACCAACGTGCTGGCTTTTAGTCCATCTGCAGGACAAGCGGCAGAAGCAAAATTCCTGCGCGCACTGTCTTTGTATTTTCTGCTGGATCTATACAACCAGTACCCTTTCCGCAACCCAGGCGATAACCTGCTGAATGCCCCTGAAGTAAAAACAGGTGCTGCAGCATCACAGTTTATCATAGATGAACTGACTGCGGCTTTGCCCAACCTGCCCGATGCAGGTGGTTCTAACAACGCTAGTGTTGCTACCAAAGAAGCAGCCCGCGTATTGTTGATGAAAACTTACCTCAACCGCGGTATGTTCACCAACCGTACAGCGCCTACTTTTGCCGACGCAGATATGCAACAGGTAATTACCCTGGGCAATTCTATAATTACCGGTGGTAAATTCAGTTTTGAAGCAGAGTACTTCAATAACTTTATT
Source organism: uncultured Chitinophagaceae bacterium (assembly GCA_963705285.1). Taxonomy (GTDB): domain Bacteria; phylum Bacteroidota; class Bacteroidia; order Chitinophagales; family Chitinophagaceae; genus JACMLD01. The sequence continues at coordinate 6,419,137 of OY970066.1, read as the reverse complement.
GCAGGAAACAATGGTGGTAAAGAATCCATCTTTGCTTTTCCCAATGCTTCTGGTGTAAGTGCCAACAACAGTGGTATCAATGGCCGCTGGAATATGACCACCCACTATAATTCCAACAAATCAAAAGCTCCCAATGCCGGTTGGAACGGATTTACTACTATCGGAGATTTTTATAACAGCTTTGGTGCTACCACGCCAATGGTTGGTGTTACAGGTTTTGGTGCAGACAAATCTGGCCGCTACAAAGACACTGCTGTTGATAAACGCATCGGTGGCCGCTTCTATAATGGCCTTACCAATGTAATTGGCATGAAACCAGGTTTCCTTATCGGTCAGCAATATGATGCAGATGGTACCGCGCAGAAAGATAGAAAAGGCGCCCCCCTTGCATTTGACCCAGCCATTGCTCCATCAATGATTGAAACTGGTGCTAACCTGGAAGTAACCGGTATCCGCGTAATTAAATATGTGCCCGATGTTGCCAGTGGCGACTATTGGGGTGGCCCGGCGGGTAACTGGGTACAAATATTCCGTTATTCTGATGTTGTGTTGATGGTGGCAGAAGCAAAAATGAGAGCTACTGCTCCTGATAATGCAGGTGCACTTACGCTGGTAAATACTTTGCGTGCTGCACGTGGTGCGGGTGCACTGGCTACTTTACCGCTGGTAAACAAAACCAATGTAGACGACCCCAATACGTTGCTGGCAGAACGCGGCCGTGAACTCTACTGGGAAAGCGTACGCCGTACAGACTTACTCCGCTTTGGTGTATTCAATGTAATCTGGCAGTATAAACCCACAGATGACGCACATTACAACGTATTCCCTATTCCAACACAGGCATTGGCAAGCAATCCCAACCTGAAACAGAATCCTGGGTATTAATACAATATTTGCAATTGATAAACGAGCAAAAGGCCATTTCATAATGGCCTTTTGCTATTTTTGACCCGCAAAAGATGATACGTTCAACATGTTGAAGTTTGTACACCCGGTCCTGTTTGTTGTGTTGATGCTGATTGCTTCCTGCCATGAAAAAACAACGCAGGCACCGATGCTCTTTCAGTTGATGGACAGCACCGGTATAAATTTCAATAACAAGGTGAAAGACGGGCAAATTGACAATAGTTTCCTTTTCCGTAATTTCTACAACGGCGGTGGAGTGGCCATTGGTGATGTAAATAAAGACGGGCTGGCAGATCTGTTTCTTACGTCTAATATGGGCGATAACAAACTGTACCTTAACAAAGGCAATTTCAAATTTGAGGATATTACACTGAAAGCCGGGATCCGGCAAGACTCCATGTGGAGTACCGGCGTTGTATTTGTAGATATCAATAATGATGGATGGCTGGATATTTATGTTTGCAGTTCGGGCCACATGAGCACCGGCCACCGGCGCAATAAGCTTTATATCAATAACCGAAACCTTTCTTTCACCGAATCTGCGCATCAATACGGTCTGGATATAACTGCTTACACTACACAGGTATCGTTTTTTGATTATGACAATGATGGCGATCTGGATTGTTTTATGATCAACAACAGTCCTATACCGGTAAACACCCTCAACAATTCTAACCGGCGCGATTTGCCTGACTCTGCGTGGGAAGTGAAACCCTTTTTGAAAGGTGGCGGCGATCATCTCTTTCGCAACGATGAAGGCCATTACACCGAAGTTACCCAACGCGCGGGCATACATGGTTCGCTGATTAGTTTTGGGCTCGGTGCTTCCGTGGGAGATATTAACGGTGATGGCTACCTGGATATTTATGTTTCCAATGATTCTTACGAACGCGACTACCTCTACATCAACCAGCACAATGGTACCTTTAAAGACCAGCTCGAAGAACGCATGGGGCATATCAGTTTTTCTTCAATGGGCGCTGACCTGGCAGATGTAAATAACGATGGTTATCCTGATATCTTTTCAACTGATATGCTGCCCGGCGATGATTATCGCCTTAAAACACTGGGCGCATTCGATAACATAGACTTGTACAATGGCAAATGGAACGCAGGCTTTTACCGCCAGTTTATGCAGAATTGCCTTCATGTAAACAACCGCAACGGACAATTTATGGAGGTGGCCAATTTTAGCGGCATAGAAGCTACCGATTGGAGCTGGGGTGCACTTATGTTTGATGCAGACAACGATGGACTGAACGATCTGTATGTATGTAATGGTGTAAACAAGGATGTCACTAATCTGGATTTCATGGATTTTTTTGCCGATACCATTATGCAGCGGATGGTGCTGGAACACCGAAAAGATGATGTAGAAAAACTGCTGGAACATATACCCGTTAAAGCGCTTCCCAACAAGGCCTATAAAAACATGGGCGGTTTAAAGTTTACAGACGCAACAGATACATGGGGTTTTAGCACCGCATCATTTAGTAATGGGGCTGCTTACGGAGATCTTGATAACGATGGCGACGCAGACCTGGTGGTAAACAATGAAAACATGCAGGCATTTGTATATAAAAACAATGCAAGGGAGCAGAACCATCATAACTATATTGCCATCAATCTTGCCGGTGATACAAACAATACTTTTGCAATCGGCAGCCTGGTACAGGTATTTGCAGGTAACCAGGTGTTCAGCCGCGAACAGGTGCCCAGCCGTGGCTTTCAATCGTGCATGGATACAAAGCTGGTCATTGGCTTGGGCAGCACGGCCACTATAGATTCCATGATTATCCGCTGGCCCAACCGCACCTATACCGTATTGCAACATCCTGCGGTTAACCAGCTCCATACTATTTCACAATTAAACAGTACTGCGCTTGCCTGGAAACCTGCACCCGATATAACAGCTATATTTGAACAAGTAAGCAATACGTTTGACAAACACAGGGAAGACAGCTACATTGATTTTTATTATGAGCGAAACATTCCTGAACTACTTTCGCGCGAGGGCCCTAAAGCCGCAGTAGGAGATGTAAACGGAGATAAGCTGGACGATATATATATTGGCGGCGCAATAGGACAGGCCGGCAGCCTCTATCTGCAAACGGCCGATGGCAACTTTATAAAAAAGGAGCAAAAAATATTTGCAGAATTTGCAGGGTTTGAAGATGTGGCGGTATTGTTTTTTGATGCAGATGCAGATGGCGATCTTGACCTGGCCATTGGGCCGGGCGGTAACCACCAGCCGCCCAACAGCCGTGAAATACAATTGCGCTTATACAAAAACGATGGTAAAGGAAATTTTTCTGTAGACGCAGCGGCTTTTCCTGTTAATGATGCTGATATCAATGTGCTTATTGCCAACGATTTTAATAATGACGGATTTCCTGATCTGTTCGCCGGTGCCGGCAGCACCCCGCGCGATTATGGCGTGTCACCTGCCAGTATGCTGCTGTTAAACGACGGCCGCGGACATTTTACCAACCTTTGCACCACTACCAATAAAGACATTGCGCAAATGGGCATGGTAAAAAGCGCGGCATGGGCCGATGTACTGGGCAACGGTCATCAGCAACTGGTTGTAACCGGCGAGTGGATGGCGCCACGCATTTTTGCGTATGAGGATAACCGTTTTAAAGAAATTAAATCTAACCTCAATAAATTGTATGGCTGGTGGCGCTGCGTGGTGGCTACAGATGTAAACGGCGACGGAAAACCAGACCTTGTATTGGGTAACATCGGCGAAAATTTTTACCTCAGGCCAGACTCTGCGCATCCGGTAAAATTATTCATTGGCGATTTCGACAAAAGCAATAACCAGAATGAAACAATTCTAACGCGTACCTACGGAGGAAAAGATGTGCCGGTATTCTTAAAAAGAGAAATAACCGACCAGTTTCCGGCACTGAAAAAACAAAACCTTAAACACGCAGAATTTGCTTCCAGGGCGGCGCAGGATCTTTTTGGCAGGGAGCTGCTGGAGAAAGCTGTAATCAAGCGGTTTAATTTCAGCAGTTCTATTGTGGCCATTAATACAGGCAATGGACAATTTACGATTGAAAAGCTGCCGGTGGAAACCCAGCTCTCATCGCTCAACAGTGTTCTTCCGCTGGCATTAACAGACAATGGAAAGACCATGCTGCTCACCGGTGGAAACGAGTTTGGTTTTCAACCACAGTTTGGTTGCCTGGATGCCAATTACGGACAGTTGTTGCAAAATAATGGACAGGGTATTTTTACCTGCATGAACCAGCAAAAATCCGGCCTTTGTTTGAGAGGAGCAGTGCGCGATATGCAACTGGTGCATACGGCGAAGGGCAAACGGATATTGGTTTTGCAGAATGATCAGCAGCCATTGTTATTTGCCATCAGGCCGCAAGAATAAATAGAAGTAAGCCTGCATGCCAGGGTACAGTTAGTGGTGTCACCAAACAATTAAATGGAACAACGGCCCCCTTGGAACGTTGTGTTAAATAGAGCTAATGACGTTTTTAAAAGAATATTGGCCCGGCTATATACTCGCAGGATGGCTGTTGTTGGTTGCCTGCAATGCCAGAACGGATGAACAAACCGTTGGGCAACCTATGTTTGAATTGCTTGAAAGCAGTACAACCGGCCTCGACTTTCATAACCGGTTAACCCCCACCGATAGTTTCAATATGTTTAAGTACATGTATTTTTACAATGGTGCAGGGGTGGGCGCTGGCGATTTTAACAACGATGGAAAGATTGATCTCTTCTTTGCCAGCAACCAGCAGTCAAATAAAATATATCTTAATCAGGGCGGGTTACGGTTTAAAGACGTTACAGCAGCAGCAAAGATTCCATCAGATGGTGGCTGGAGCACGGGTGTTAGCGTTATTGATATCAATAACGATGGATTGCTGGATATTTATGTTTGCCGCGTAGGTAATTTTGAAAGCCTGCACGGTAAAAACCAGTTACTTGTTTGCAAAGGCATTGACAAAGACGGTATTCCATTTTACACAGATGAAGCGCCCGCTTACCACTTAGATTTTTCAGGCTTTAGCAGCCAGGCCGCCTTTTTTGATTATGATTTGGATGGCGATGCTGATATGTTCCTGCTAAACCACTCCGTACATCAGAATGGTAATTTTGCACCGCGTAAAAACTTTCTCGGTACTTACAATGAGCTGAGCGGCGACCGTATCTACCGAAACGATAATGGCAAATTCACAGATGTTACAAAGCTTGCCGGTATCAACAGTTCTGCCATTAGCTATGGCCTGGGCATTTGCGTAGCAGATATTAACCTGGATGGCTGGCCGGATATTTATGTTGGCAACGATTTTCACGAGAATGATTACCTGTACATCAACCAAAAGAACGGTACGTTTAAAGATGAAAGCGAAAAGCAAATAATGCATACCAGCCAGTTTTCAATGGGGGTAGATGTGTCTGATATCAACAATGACGGGTTTCCGGAAGTTATTTCAATGGATATGCTGCCGCAGGATCCGTATATTTTAAAACGATCATTGGGCGAGGATAACTACGATTTGTTTTATGAAAAAATTGGTTTCGGCTATCAATACCAGTACACCCGCAATAACCTGCAGCTTAATTTACGCAACGGCCAGTTTAGTGAAGTAAGTCTCTATGCGGGCGTTGCTGCCACTGACTGGAGCTGGGCCCCGCTTTGGGTAGATTTTGACAATGATGGTATAAAAGATCTTTTTATTTCGAACGGTATTCCAAAAAGGCTCAACGATATTGACTACGTTAATTTTGTTACCAACGAAGAAATCCAGAAAAAGATAAAAGCAGATAAAGTAGATGAACAGCAAATGGCCATGCAGGAAAAATTTCCACAAATAAAATTGCCTAACAAATTTTATAGAAATACCGGCGATGCCAGGTTTGCCGATTGCGTGGGACAAATTAAAAATGATAAGCCTACCTATTCCAACGGCGCTATTTATGCAGACTTTGACAACGATGGCGATCTTGACGTAGTGGTGAATAATATTGAAGATGCAGCCATGCTGTATGAAAACCAAGCCAACGATAAAAAAGATAAAAAATGGGTGGAGCTGAAACTGGCTGGCCCTGCAGGCAACCGCAATGCCCTTGGTACAAAGGTGGTGGTGTTTGCAGGCAAAGAAACAAGGGTGTATGAGAAAACACCGGTACGCGGATTTTTATCCAGTATGGAAACGCCTCTGCATTTGGGGCTTGCCAATTCAGCCATCGATTCAATTGTGGTCATATGGCCCGACAATGGTTTTGAAAAGATCAATGTAATAGCCGATACATTGTTTACCGTTGCTTACCAGCCCAACCTACCGGTTTTTGATTACACACATATTACCGGCCGGTGGCAGAACCCATCGGCACCGTTGCAGGATATTTCTGCGCAAAGCGGCTTAACGTTTGCACACCACGAAAACTTCTTTCACGAGTTTGATCGCGAACCGCTGCTACCGCATATGATATCTACCGAGGGGCCAGGCTTGGCTATTGCCGATATTAACCATGACGGCCTTGACGATGTATTTATCGGCGCTGCACGCTTTGGCAAGCCAGCCGTTTTTCTGCAGCAAGCCAATGGCAGGTTCTCTAAAGCCAGCCAGCCTGCACTTGATCTCGACAGTAACTACGAAACAGTTGCCGCCTGTTTTACTGATATTAATAATGATGGCCATCCAGACCTGGTAGTAGTAAGCGCCGGAAATGAATTCTACGGGCAGGATGAACACAATTCGCCGCATGCTTATCTCAATGATGGTAAAGGGATTTTTGTTAAACAGACAGGATCATTCAATGCCATGTATGAGACTGCATCCTGTGTACTGCCCTGTGATTTTGATGGCGACGGATTTATGGATTTATTTATCGGGGGGCGTGCAGTACCGTGGGATTATGGCCAGGCGCCCAACTCTTATCTGCTGAAAAATGACGGCCGTGGTCATTTCACCAATGTAACCATGCAGTATGCCGCGCCGCTCGCTCATATTGGCTTTGTAACCGGTGCTGCCTGGTGCGATCTGGATGCGGATAAAAAACAAGATCTGGTAGTATCACTGGAGTGGGGCGGTATTGTTGCTTTTATGAATACCGGAAAAGGGTTTCAGCAAAAACAGCTTACTAGCAAACTGGGCTGGTGGAACTTTGTATTACCTGTTGACCTGAACGCAGATGGACATCTAGATTTTGTATGCGGTAATCTTGGTCTCAATAGCCGTTTAACTGCCTCAGATGCAAAACCAGTGAAACTATATTATAACGACTTTGACGGGAATGGAAAAAAAGAACAGGTGCTTACCTATTTCTTACAAGACCGCGAACTGCCTTTTGCCAGTATAGCCGAATTGCAAAAACAAATTCCCACACTCAGGAAAAAATTTCTGTACGCCGGCGAGTTTGCAAAAGCTTCGCTCAAAGAAATGTTTACGCCCGAAAAACTGGAAGGTGCTGTAGTATGGAAGGCTGATTATTTTTCGAATGCTATTCTGATGAACGATGGTAAAAATAATTTTACCGTACAAGCAATGCCCTGGCAGGCACAACTCTCGTCTTACCGCGATGCAGTAGTCACTGATGCCAATAACGATAGTTTACCAGATATATTATTGGTTGGAAATTACTATGAAAACAATATTGAAATGGGGCGGTACGATGCAGATTATGGTACCATTCTGTTAAACCGGGGCAATGGAAAAATGGAAGCGGTACCCTTTAATGGATTACAGGTTAAAGGGCAGGTAAGGCATGTGGGCAAAATAAAGATAACAAATACAAATGCCTTTGTGTTGGCCCGGAATAACGACAGTGCAATGGTCATCCGGTTCAGCAAAGAATTAAAATGATCAATACACCGGTGCATAAATGCGTGTGCGCCATTTGCTGGTATCGGGTTCCTGCAGGCGATCTGTTAAGAGGTATTCAAAAGGTATCGCCATCGATGTGCGGTGGTAATCCTGGAAATAGTGTAACAGCCGCTGGTGTATGTTTGCAATGGTCTGGGGGCCGCCCACCACATCAGCAATGATGAATCTGCCTGGTACCATTTTTATGCCTGTTATATCTCCTTCTATTGGTATAAAATGATTAACAGGTAGCGCTACCATTACCTGGTAACCGGCTGTACCCAATGGAGTAATATTGAGCATAGGCGTACCCGTTATATTGCAGTTTGGCGTGCGGCTGCAGAAGTTCTTTAACTTACCAATCATGGAATAGATAAAAGATAGGTCTGGTGGTGTGGAAACAATTGATTTTGTAGTAACCAGGAATGTATCGGTTATGCTTCCCTCATGAAATGGAACGCCGTATACATTGTTGAAGTCTGACAGGTAATGACGTACATGGCTCAAAATAGTGTCCATGTCTTTTTTAAGCAATACCGCCTGCCTGTACCCGCTAATACGATTAACAGGGTTGTTACCAGCAGCCATGGTTAGGTGCCATCTTATCAGCAGTGAATCGCCAGGCAGCGCAAATAGGTTCATCTGGCTGGGCAATTGGTTGTTTTTGGTATCAATGTTAACACCAATACTGTTCAGACCTTTAGATGATAAACGGTAGTTGTTATTTTCGTACACAAATGATTGCCCGTTTGATGAGGTGGTACCGGGCCACCAACCCGACCAGCTGCTATCATGAGAAAGAATTCTGAAAGCCGCTTCGGGAACACAAGGTAATTTTACAACGGCCTCAACGGTTTGCGTATTTGGGATAAAAATATAAATAACAACTGTTGCCAAAATGCCAATGGCAAGCAGTGATAAAACGATTTTTTTCATACAGTATAACAATGAGAATAACAACTTGCAAAATAGGAAATATATACTGCCGGTGCGCCTTTATTTTACCTGGTGCTCGGCATTTGTTTTAACTTTATCAACCCGGTACTGACCGGTTTTTGTATTTGTTCTCATGTCAGGAAATGCCGGTACCCGGCTGAAATATATTATGATGCCGCAACAATTTTTTTTGCGTACTACTTATTTGCCCGTCTTGCTTTTCTTGTTGTCCTGCAATTCAGGCAAGGATGCGCCCGCTGTTGCAAACCCGTTGTTTACTCTTTTACCTGCATCGTCTACCGGTATTGATTTTGTCAACAAAGTAGAAGACAGCAAAGAGATGAACATCTTCAATTACCATAATTTTTATAATGGGGGAGGTGTAGCCGTGGGAGATATCAATAATGACGGGCGGCCCGATATTTTTTTTACTTCCAATGCCGGGCAAAACAAATTGTACCTCAACAAAGGCAATTGGCAGTTTGAAGATATTACAGACAAAGCCGGCACCACCAGCAGCCACACATGGCACACAGGCGTAACCATGGCAGATATAAATGGAGATGGCTGGTTGGATATTTATGTTTGCAACAGCGGCATCCGCAGCAATGACGACCGCTCCAATGAATTATACATCAACCAGCAAAACGGCACATTCAAAGAAGAAGCCCACCGGTATGGGCTCGACGATAAAGGAGAATCGACCCAGGCAATTTTTTTTGATTACGACAAAGACGGCGACCTGGATTGTTTTGTGCTCAACAACAGCCACCGGTCAATTGAAAGTTTTGGATACGATAGCAAACAACGGTATGTGCGCGACCCCAATAATGGCGACCGCCTTTACCGCAACGACAGCGGCAATTTTACCGATGTAAGTAACCAGGCAGGCATATATGGCAGCGAAATAGGTTTTGGGCTGGGTATTGCCGTTAGTGACCTTAACAATGATGGTTGGCCGGACATGTATGTATGCAACGACTTCTTTGAACGTGATTACCTGTACATCAACAACCAAAACGGTACATTTACAGAAAGCATCAACAATGCCATGGGCCATATTAGTAATGGCTCAATGGGCTGCGATATTGCCGATGTTAACAACGACGGCTGGCCGGATGTATTTACCGCTGAAATGTTGCCTGAGAATGACTATCGTCTTAAGACCACACTCAAGTTTGATGATTACGACATGCAGAACGCCAGGAATAAGCTAGACTTTCACCACCAGTTTACCGGTAACTGCCTGCAATTAAATAACCACGACGGCACCTTTAGCGAAATTGCACAGCTGGCTGGCGTGGATGCCACCAATTGGAGCTGGGCCGCCCTCAGTTTTGATTTTGATAACGACGGATGGAAAGATATCTACGTTTGCAATGGACTCAGCAGGGATTTAACCGATCAGGACTTCCTTGAATTTATTGGCAGTACCGAAGTAAGAAACCTTGCGCGCGAAGGCAAAATGGATGCGCTCGATGTACTGAAAAAGATGCCGTCTGTACCGCAGACCAATTACGGTTTTATCAACAAGCGAAACCTGTTGTATAAAAATGAATCCATTGGGCTTGGCTTTGACAAAACATCTTTCAGCAGCGGTGCCGCCTATGCAGACCTTGATGGAGATGGTGATCTTGACCTTTTGGTAAATAATGTGAACCAACAGGCTTTTGTATACCGCAACAATGCTTCCGAGAACCTGCATCATCATTATGTAAAATTCGCCCTGCGTGGCAATGCTTTTAATGTAATGGGGTACGGTGCCAAAGTGTACGTATACACAAAAGACGGGATGCAATTACAGGAGCAAATGCCCACCCGTGGTTTTGAAAGCAGCGTAGACCAGGTGTTGAATTTTGGCGTTGGCAACCAGACATCCATAGACAGTATAATAATAAAATGGCCCGGTAACGGTGTGCAGATAAGCAGGAATGCAGCAGTAGATACTTTGTATACATTCTATGAAAAAAATGCCGGGGAAAAAGATGCCGACCCTTTGCCAATAGCGCCGGCATTGTATACTAATATAGCGGAGGCTGTTATCGCCGGCAACCACCGACATTATGAAAACGAATATTCAGATTTCGATGTTGAACGGCTAATCCCTAAAATGCTGTCTACCCAGGGACCAAAACTGGCCGTGGCAGATGTAAACAATGATGGGCTGCAGGATTTTTATATGGGCAGCGCCAGTGGCGATACGGCTAAAATTTTTATACAGCAACCGGGCGGCAACTTTATACAAAAACCCCAGCCTGTATTTATTGAAGAAACAGCCATTGAAAATACCGGAGCCGTTTTTTTGGATGCCGATGGAGATGGCGACCAGGATCTTGTAGTAGTGGCCGGTGGTAACCAGTTGAAACAGGGCGCTCCAGGGCTTGCCGCAAGATTGTTTCTTAACAACGGCCATGGCAGTTTTACACGCGCCGGCATACAGCAAATGCCCGCCATCAATGTAAATGCTTCGTGCGTGCGGGCGGCAGATTATAACGGTGATGGATACGTGGATATTTTTATAGGTACCAGAAACATACCTGGCAGTTATGGCGTGGCACCTGCTTCGTTGTTGCTGGCCGGCAATGGCAAAGGTGTATTTACCGATGTTACAAAAGCAGATGCGCAGGGTTTGCTGAACCTGGGCATGGTTACAGATGCACAATGGGCCGATATTAACGGCGATGGAAAACCTGAATTGGTGGTGGTGGGCGACTGGATGCCCGTTACCATTCTCCAGTATATACATGGCAAATTGCAGAAAACAACTGAACTGGCTAATTCAGCCGGCTGGTGGAACTGCATTGCTGTAGCTGATCTCAATGCCGATGGCAAACCAGACCTGGTAGCGGGTAATAACGGAATGAATACACGTATAAAAGCCGATAAAGATCATCCCGCCAAATTATATGTAGACGATTTTGATAACAACGGCCAAACCGAAAGTATACCTGCCTATTATAAAACAGATGGCAAACAATATCCGTATTTGCTGAAAGGTGAACTGGAAAGCCAGTTACCCATGATGAAGAAAAAGTTTTTACATTTTAATGAGTATGCAGGCAAAACCATCGACCAGGTATTTACCCCAGCACAATTACAGCACGCCAGTGCTTTAACCGTTACCCAATGCCAGTCGGCCATATTTGTAAACGATGGAAAAGGAAATTTTAACATGCAGCCATTGCCTTTAATGGCACAACTGGCGCCCGTATTTGGTGCACTGGCTACCGACCTGAATGGTGATGGCATTACCGATCTTTTTCTTGCCGGTAATTTCTATGGCTATAAACCCCAGACAGGCAGGTTGGATGCCAGTTATGGCGTAACCCTCATGGGCGATGGCGATGGCCATTATACCTACATGGCGCCAAACCGTAGCGGCCTGCAGGTGATAGGAGAAGCAAGGGATATCAAATTAATACCACGGGCAACGGGCGGTAATGTGATAGCAGTAGCAATGAATGATAAGCCTGTTTATTTGTTTAATGCAAATAAAAACCGCGGTAATACAAAGAGGAAGTAATTTTAGTAGGTAAAGTTACTCAGTGGCCACGCTTCCTTTTATCAAAACAACTTTCCATGACGCATTGTTACCGTTTGAAAAGCCTCCTAATGGCTGCTTGTTGCCACCTGTGTATTGCCGCATTTCCGCAAGCGGCATCCAATAGTATTCGTATAAATCAGTTAGGGTATTATACACATGCACCTAAGCTGGCTATTGTAACCGGTAATATTGCCGCTAACGATTTTTATTTGATTAATGCTGCCGCTAATGATACAGTGTTCAAAGGCGTGCTGGGCGAAGTAATTCAATCTTCCAACTCTTCGTTAAGTACCAGGGTGGCAGATTTCAGTAGTTTCCAACAGGTGGGACGGTACAACATAGCAGTAGCGGGCATACCGTTGTCATATACATTTGCCATTGGCAATAATATTCAGCATGCAGTGGCAGTACAGTCGTTAAAAGGCTATTATTACCAGCGCGCATCTATGCCGCTGGAGGCAGAATGGGCAGGTAAATGGGCGCGGCCTTCCGGTCACCCAGACAATATTGTTTTTATTCATGCTGCTGCCGCTTCTGATAAAAGGCCGGCGGGTAAAACCATTGCATCACCAGGTGGTTGGTACGATGCTGGTGATTACAACAAATACATCGTCAATTCTGGCATCACCATGGGAACACTTTTATCTGCATACGAAGATTTCCCTGCTTACTTTGATTCCCTCCATACCAACATTCCTGAAAGCAGGGACAACGTGCCGGATATAATAAACGAAATATTGTACAACCTGAGGTGGATGTTTACCATGCAGGATCCGTATGATGGCGGGGTTTATAATAAATGCACCAACGCGGTATTTGACGGAATGGTAATGCCGGCCGTAACCAAACTGCCCAGGTATGTTGTGCCAAAAGGTACTGCCGCCACGCTTGATTTTGCTGCGGTGATGGCGCAATGCAGCCGCATTACCCGCAAGCTGTCAAAACAATTGCCCGGGCTTTCTGATAGTTGCCTGCGCGCAGCAAAAAAAGCCTGGCAATGGGCCGGCGAAAACCCGGCGTTGCAATACGACCAATCATCCATGAACAAATTGTTTGAACCAAAAATTACTACCGGGGGTTATGGCGACCGCGAGTTTTCTGATGAGTGGTTTTGGGCTGCCACTGAATTGTACGTAACTACAAAAGATAAAAAATACGGAGCCATTGTAAACGGCGCACTCAATGATAGTATGGTACTGCCTTCCTGGGGTAATGTACGAATGCTGGGTTTTTATACCCTGCTGCGCAATTCCCCGGCCGTTGATACTGAAACCGGAAATGGCCTTGCAGGCATCAGGAAAAAATTGCTGGCATTTGCCGATGGCTATTTGCAACCTGTGCAACAAAATGCCTTTCACACCGTAATGGGGCGGTCTAAAAGAGATTTCAACTGGGGCAGCAATGCCAATGCGGCCAACCAGGGTATTGCGCTGGTAAATGCATACATCATTTCAAAAGATAAAAAATATATTGATGGGGCCCTTACTAACCTTGATTACCTGCTGGGCAGAAATGCTACCGGGTACTGCTTTGTAACGGGGATGGGTACCCGATCTACGATGCACCCGCATCATCGTCCCTCAGTAGCAGATGGCATTGCAGAACCCGTACCCGGCCTGCTGGCAGGTGGGCCCAACCCGGCCATGCAAGACAAATGCCGCTATGAATTTACAGAACCAGAGACGGCTTATTCAGATACCGACTGCTCTTATGCTTCCAATGAAATAGCTATCAACTGGAATGCGCCCCTGGTGTATTTGGCCAATGCGCTGGAGGCGCTGCAATACACCGTACATTACAGCACCAATGCAACACGTTAAATAAATTAGGAAGATCGCTAGTCGGGGAAGATACCTGGCAACATCATTTTCAGCAGACAGAAATCCGAGTTTTGACATATCAACGAAAATGTTGGTTAAATACATCCACAAAGGGGTATTTGCGACTTTACAACAGACTATTTGTACCCGAACGCACGCTGGCACCTGCATTTTCTTGCACGCTTCTTGTATTTTGATTGTTATTCTTCACCATAATACGCAAAGCATGAAAACCATTGAACGCGATAATGCCGCTATCAGTTACCAGGTAACAGGTAACGGAGATGTTACTTTACTATTTGTGCATGGTTCTTATATCGACCAGTCGTACTGGAAAAAACAGGTTGCCTATTTTAGTGCAGATCATACTGTGGTTACGCTAGACCTTCCGGGCCATGGCCAGTCGGGCACCGAACGCAAACACTGGTCTGTTACGGGCTTTGCGGAAGATGTTGTACAGGTAATAAAAGAACTCAATTTGCACAACGTGATACTCATTGGCCATTCACTCGGTGCCGGCATTTGCCTCATGGCGGCTACTATGCATCCTGCTCCCGTACTTGGTTTTATTGCTATCGAATTTTTCAAAAATGCCGGCAACTCGCTTCCGCCAGAGTACCAGCAGCAGGCTGCGACCATCACTCAAAAGCTTACAACAGATTTTAGAAATACCAATGAACACTATGCACGAATGACGTTAATAACGGAGCAAACACCGCCGGCTATTACAAAAAAGGTAGTAGAGGCATACCGCAACGCTTATCAACCTATGGGAATCGCCACTACGCCTGAAATATTCAATCTCTACCAAACAGAAGCCAGGTTATTACCGCAGCTGAAATCCAAACTGTACCTTATCAATGTAGACTACTTTCCTACAAACGATGCCGCACTGAAACAACATACAAAGAATGGATTTGAAGTATTTCATATGAAAGGCACCAGCCATTATCCCATGCTGGAAAACCCGGATATTCTTAATAAGTTATTGCTGGAAGCCGTACATGAAATTTCTGTTGACAAGCTGCATGCGCACGAGGCATAATTATTTTTCCTGACTAAAGCTGTGTTGACTTGTACAGTGGAGGTAAATAAGTAAATGAAAGCGCTAAACATTTGTGTATCGTGCAAATGACTAAACCTGATATGAAATACCTGGCCGTTTCATGCCTTTTGGTAATGCTTACCTGCAGGTGCGGGCGCATTGAAACGATATCACGACTGCAAACTGACCAGAAATTGTTGAAGGACAGCGCTAATACTATCAACGAAAGAATTGGTCGATTTATACAAAAAGGTATGTATGACAGTGCAGAGATACAAAGAATACAACTTGGAGCCGTTCAGGCTCGGTTAAGCGATATTCAGTCGTCCATTGACAGCCGATTAAAAAAGAAGTAAGAATGTACAAATTTTCAAGCTGATCCACTACAACGTTTTTTCTTCAGCACGAATGTATTAATTTGTGCAGCAAGGGGCAGTCATTTACCCCAATTGTACAATGCGCATATTCACCTGGTTAATAGTACTTTTTGTGCCTGTATGGCTGCATGCCACGCAATATACTTTGCGTATTACATCCGGCAATATTGTTATCAGCAACCGAAGCACCAGCCCTGCATTGGTGGCGGGTGATACGCTTTTTATACCGGCAAATGGCGCGTACACCAATGTGCAATACCAGCATCTCCGGAGCGATACTTCCAACAGGATTCATATTATATGGTTACCCGGAAGCATCGTTACATCGGCCGACGTTTTTCAGCAGAGCTACGATTTTAATGTTACTGGCGTGGTGATAGAAAATATGCGCCACTACAATTGGTTTGGTACCCGAAAAGAAAGTTACAATATCCACCACACAGATTTTGTACGTTGTTCATGGGTAAATCCTAAAGGCAGTTATAAACCGCAGCCCTGTATACAATGGGATGATCAATTTGCGGAAGTGCCCATGAATTTTACAGGAAGAAAAGCACAAACTTTTTACAGCAACAGTTATATCGATTGCAAATTTGACGGGTTTTTCAATGTAACAGTGATGCAACTCAGCTCTAACTGGAACAATGCCAACAAAGAGATTAACCGGTCTATTTGTCTTGATTTTGTTTTTCTGCGCGACACTTTTATGAATGTGGCCAATAGCAGGGGTACAGGGGTAGGTGCTATTGCCGGAACCGGATTCAACTGCCGCATAGAAGGCGCTTATTTTAAGAATATATCGGGGCCAGGCAGCGGACATGGCGCACACAACCAGTCTATATTGTGGTACGGTACAATTAACGTATCGCGCTCGCGCCAGGAAGATTGTTATGCAGCCATGTTACGCTGTATACCGCTGGGTTGGACGGGCCTGCCTGGCTATCGCGATGCTGCTGCCTGCCGGTTCTACCGTAATATCATTGTACGGCAACTCAATTACTCTGCGGTGGAATTTGGCCAGAACAATGCCGGTAACCGCGATACCGCACGTGGGTTCTTTCCGTGCAATGCCATCTGTGTATACAATACGGTGTATTCCACTGTACGGGTAACACACAATAACCCTGGTTTTTATTACGGTTTTGTGTGTGATGTGGTAAACCAGGATAGCATAGAGTGTAAATACAATGCGGGGGTTAGGCTGGAATATGATTATCCGTACGACCTTAAGCGGGGGTATGCAGTTGCCATGGTATCAAAAGCGGCGCGCAAAACGGCCATTGCCGATAACAAGATTATACGGCAATACAGCAAGGCGGTGTTTGCAGATACACTTCGCTTTGCACCGGGGCCGATGTTAAAGCTGGATAAGCCTGGTGAAACCTATCCCTTTATGGATAAAGATTACAACGGCAATCCCCTGCCGGCATCGGGCCCTTTGTATGCTGGTGCGGTAGAATTTCCTGCATCAGCTAAGCAACCTGTACCGCCAAAGAAGAAGTAAATAGAATGCAAATCCCCAGCTTATAACGGCCGGGGATTTGCGTTGTTGCTAATGTATCATTCAACCTGTCTGTTAGTTCTTATTTATCAGTTCTGCGTTAATATGCAGTTTAACATCTTCACCTACTACTAGTCCGCCAGCTTCTGTAAGCGCGCTCCAGGTAAGGCCAAATTCAGATCTTTTTATTTTTCCGGTTATTTCAAAACCGGCTACTGTTTGTCCGTATAAGTCTTTTTGTATACCGCCAAATTCAACATCCAGTTCAATTGGTTTGGTAACACCGTGCAGCGTAAAATCGCCCTTCAGTTTATAATCGCTGCCATCCACCTGTTTCAATGAAGACGATACAAAGCTGAGGGTAGGATATTTTTCGGCGTCAAAAAAATCAGCAGATTTTAGGTGCCCGTCGCGCTGTTCCTGGCCGGTATGAATGCTGTTAATATCTGCGCTAAAGCTGATTTTAGCATCACTGAAATCTTCTTTTGCGGCTTCCACCGTGCCTTCAAATGACGTAAATTTTCCGGACGCGTTTGAAATCACCAGGTGTTTTACCTTAAAACCTACTTCTGAGTGTACTGTATCTATAATCCATTTTGCCATAGTTGTAAATTTAGAACACAAAAATAATGTTTAAACATTGATTAGGCAAATATTTGACGTCATTGTTTTGTTAAAGAATGGCTTTAATAAAAAAGACCCTGACAAAATTTTCAGGGTCAATGGTTTATGATATATTGAGTCTAGTCACCCCAAATATTGTCTTCGCCTTTCAGCCATTTTTTCACCAGTTCGGTCGTTACAGATTTCGGCCTTTCAAGCGGTAGTCCTAGGGCCCTGTCCCAGCAAAGACTGGCCAAAACACCCAGTGCCCGGCTAACACCAAATAACACGGTGTAGAATTCATATTCAACCAGGCCGTAATGAACCAACAGCGCGCCGCTATGGGCATCCACATTGGGCCAGGGATTTTTGATTTTACCAAGCGATTGCAGAATGGGTGGTACGGTTTCATATACATTCCATACAGTTTGCACCAGGGGATCATTGGGCATGTGTTTCTTACCAAAGGCCATTTGCGCAGTAAAACGCGGGTCGGTTTTACGCAGTACCGCGTGACCGTAACCCGGCACCACCTTTCCTTCCTGCAAGGTTTTCTTTACATATTCGGCAATCTGTTCGTTGGTAGGCAACTCCGTTTTCAGATCTTCCCTCAGTTCAAAAATCCATTTAATCACTTCCTGGTTGGCCAGTCCGTGCAGCGGACCTGCCAGGCCATTCATTCCGGCAGCCAGGCTTACAAACGGATCCGCCAGTGCAGAACCTACCAGGTGGGTAGTGTGTGCAGATACATTGCCGCCTTCATGGTCTGCATGAATGGTCATGTACAACCGCATCAGTTCTTTAAACGTTTCATCGGTAAAACCCATCATATGGGCAAAATTGCCCGCCCAGTCAAGCAATCCATTGGGGTTAATATGCTCGTTCTTTTTATATTTTCTGCGATAGATGTAGGCGGCAATACGCGGAAGCCGGGCAATCAGGTCCATGGCATCGTCGTACACCACACTCCAGTAATCCTTTTTATTAATGCCTTTAGCGTATTCTTTGGCAAAATTGCTTTCAGTTTGCAATGCCATAATACCCACCGTAAACATGGTCATGGGGTGGGTGCTCAATGGCAAGGCATCTATGGTGGCAAAAACATGGTTAGGTACATGGCTGCGGCGCTGCCATACGGACGTAACGTGGTGCACGTCTTCTTCGTTGGGCAGCTCGCCTACCAGCATTAAATAAAACAGCCCTTCCGGCAATGGTTCTGTACCGTCTTTTGCTTTGGGCAATTTTTCCTGCAGTTCCGGAATAGAATAGCCCCTGAAACGGATACCTTCCTGCGAATCGAGCAAAGAAGTTTCCGAAACCAGTCCTGTAATGCCGCGCATTCCCTGGTATACCTGTGCCAGTGTTACTTCACCAATTACTTTTGTGCCGTTTTCTTTCAGCAGCTCCTTAATTTCTGCATTGGCTGCGTCTGCTTTTGTTTTGAACCTTTCTTTTATTATGCCCATGAGAAGCGGTTTGTATATGTATGAGGAAATGATTTCAGGCTTGCGGCTAAGTTAGCCAAACTACGCTGCTGAAACAAAATTTAATAGGAGAGGTTTCAAAATCAAGTTAAAGGTAGATTAAACCGGTAGCTATTGGCGTTTAGCTTTTTGCACTAAGTGCCCGCCTGGCATATGTTTCATTTAAATGACTTTGTTGCAGCTTTATAGCTATGCTGAAGATTAGAAAAGTATTAGAATATTTTAGTATGAATTGACGGAGGAAATGATGCCCAGGTAGATCTTATTTTTAGATGAATTTTTGATGCTGTGCCTTCTTAAACATAACGTAGTGCCTAATGGCTGCTCACCTCACTCAACACTCAAAACTCACCACTCAAAACAAACGCATCACTCCATCACCGGCAGCTCAACATACGTAGGATACCTGGCAGAAAAGTAAATGGTGTGTTCCGCTTTGATAAAATCATTTTCTTTCGCCTCAAAAATATTGGGCACAAATTGCTGCGGGTTACGATCGATTACCGGAAACCAACTGCTTTGCACCTGTATCATAATGCGGTGCCCTTTTAAAAAGGTATGGTTGATCTGGTGAAGATCTATTACAAACTCAGCAGGTTGTTTTGAAACCAGTGGTTGTGGCTGGCTGAAACTTTTGCGGAACCGACCGCGGAAAACTTCCATGGCTACCGGTAACTGGTAACCGCTCATTAAAATATTAACGGGGTCAACAGCCGGGTACACATCAATCAGTTTAACTATCCAGTCTGCATCGGTACCGGTGGTACTGGCAAAAAGGTGTGCGGTAATATTACCCGTAACAGAAAGATTATTGGTAAGAGAATCCATAGTAAAACTGATTACATCAGGCCGGCTGTACACAAAACGCTGGTCTTCTACATGCCATGGACGCCAGCGGCTGCCGTTTCCATACGTTGCTTCTATAGGTGGCATGCGGTAGGGTACCGGTTTTGCGGGGTCACTGGTAAAACTCACGGCATTTTGTGCAGCAACGGGTGGTGTAAAACTGGCTTTGTTACCTGCAGCTGCATATAGTTTTTTTAGTGTTGTTTCTTTTGGTGGCCAGGCGTTGTATGTTTTCCATTGGTTACTGCCGGTTTGAAAAGAATAAGCTTCATCAAATTTGCCATCGCCAATGCCCTTGAGATAGTAATCAAACCATTTTTTCTGCAACTCTTTAAACCATGCAGCCGTATTGCTGCCAAAGGCTATTTTGCCCAGGCTGTCGGCCCTTTCCCTGCTCCACTGTCCATGGTTCCACGGGCCCAGTACAATATGGTTACGGTTAAAACTGTCTTTCTTTTCCATGTGGGCATACATGAGTTGCGGGCCGTTAATATCTTCCTGATCATAGTAGCCGCCTACATGCAACTGGGGTATTTGTGCATACTGTATATAACTGAGCGGCGAGTTTGCCTGCCAGAATGAATCGTAATTGGGATGCCGTACAAAATTGTTCCAGGTGGGTATCTTATTGTGAAAGTATTTATCGTTTACATTTTTTAGGGAGCCCAGTTGCAGGTACCAGTCAAAAAGATCAAACTGCGGAAAAGGAAAATCAGAATCAGTGGTTTTGTCAAACTCCAGTTCATAGGTATACTCCATGCCATAGCTCAAACGGAATGCGCCGTTATGGTGAAAATCGTCGCCCAGGAAAAGGTCGGCCATGCATGCCTGTTCTGAAGATGTTTTTAATGCCGGGTGCGGATCAACTGCACCCACCAGGGCCAGCCAGCCGGGGTAGGAGACGCCAAAGATGCCTGCCTTTCCATTGTTGTTGGCAATGTTTTTTACCAGCCAGTCAATGGTGTCCCAGGTATCGGTGCTTTCATCAATAGCGCCTTTTTTTACTGCATGCACCAATGGCTGGTGAATTTCCATGCTGCCTTCGCTTTTGTATTTGCCGCGTATATCCTGCAAAACAAAAATATAACCATCGCGCGCAAGCAATGCCATTTGGGCCCAGCGTGCTACAGAGAAAACGGAATCGTTTGACAAATTAATATCTGCACTATACGGGGTGCGTTGAAGAAGAATAGGAACTGCGGTGGTGGCATTTACCGGTTCTATTACCACGGTAAAAAGTTTTACCCCATCGCGCATGGGAATCATAAAAGTCTTTTTGCGGTACAATAATTCAGTATTGTTCTGCGCAGATATAAAAGAAACAAACACGGTAATGTACAACAGCAGGAAGGTAATTTTTCTCATAAAGCGTAATTGGTTGAACAGCTCTAAGATAAGGGAAGAAGGTGAGACGTGAGGCGTGAAACGTGAGGCGTCAGTCGGGAGGCGACAATCGTGAGATGTGAGACGTGAGGCGTGAGACGTGAGATGTGAGTCGTGAGGCGACAATCGTGAGATGTGAGTCGTGAGGCATCATGGTTAAGCTGTAGCAACCAGCGGTGTATAAACCCCCTTGTTCTTCTGGGCAAAAGCTTTCACGTCTCACGACTCACGTCTCCGGCCTCACGTCTCACGTTGTAAACAGCATCAAATCTTCATTACCATTTGCGAGCCGGATCATTTTATCAAATGTCATGTGCAGTTTACCCAGCAGCGCAATGCTGCGGCTGTTGTTGGGAAGTGTAATTGCCACAATTTTTTCAATGCCCAACCTTTCTTTTGCGTCTTCCAATATAGCTGCGGCAGCTTCCTGCGCATAACCATTACCGGTATATTGTGGTAGCAGCGCGAAGCCTATGTCTTTATGCGGCAGGGTATCTCTTTGTATGATACCGCACATACCCACAGGTATACCGCTGTTTTTTAACGAAACCCGGTAAAGGCCATGCCCCCATTTTGCATAACTCATTTGCGGGCCTTTACTGATATAGTTTTCAGCGTCTTCAATTGTTTTTATGCCCCTGTCGCCAATAAATTGCAGCCATTCAGCGGTATTGGTTAGTTGCAGTATAAAAGGGGCATCAGTCAGCGACAGTTCGGTTAACACCAGACGCTCTGTTTTAAGTACAGCCATACAATAAAAAAGTTTTACTAATTACCATAGCAGCTACAGCATGTAGCATCATACAAGCAAACCAGTTGGTCACAAGTTAAATATTAAAATGAACAGCTTCTATATCTTCAAAATGGCACGGTTTTGAACTAGTATGGGTATCTTAATACAAACAACTAAATACCCAATTATGAAACATTTATTTTTTTTGACCATGATAGTCAGCGCTTTAGCCGCCTGTAACAGTGGTACAGAAAAAGCCGCAGAGGCACAACAAAAACAGCAGACTATCGACTCGCTGAATGCAGTCCTTGTAAAACAACGGGTTGTAGATTCTATGAAAGCAGAACAGGCAAAAGCTGTGAAGAAAAATACCCAGGTTACCCAAAGCAGCGTAACTACTAATGGCGAGATGGAAACCACTACCTCATCTGCTGCCAAGAAAAAAGGGCTTAACCATACGGCCAAGGGTGCCATTGTTGGCGCGGGCGCTGGTGCAATTACCGGAGCCATTATCAACCATAATGACCGGGTAAAGGGTGCGGCAGTGGGTACAGTGTTAGGGGCAGGTATTGGTGCAGGTACCGGTTTAATTGTTGACAAAAGTGTTAAAAAGAAAAAGAAAAGAGCGGCTACTTCTACCACTACCACTACTACCAAGCAATAATTTTCTCAGGCATACACACAAATGGAAAAGTCCTGTTGCGTTTGCAGCAGGACTTTTTTATATAATACCTATTAGTTAATGATTGATAGCAGCTGGAATTATTATTTACCCAATTACTTTAATTAAAAGTACGCCAATACCATAGATAAGGGTAGCCAGAAAAATGCCTTTGATAGTTTGGTCTTTGCGGGCGTTTACATAAACAGTAAACAGCACAGCATTTGCCACCAGTGATATACTGCTTACAGCGGTAAGCAGTGATTTATATTTCTGCAGGTAGCCGAGGAATTCGCTAAAGCTTACATTGTGCGTGTAAAATGCGGCAAAGTAATAGACCACCAGTCCCACCAGCGGACCGAGAAATCCCAAAACGAGGCCAAACCGTATATTATCTCTTTTGAGCATCAGGGTAGCTTCCACGTTTTTTCCAATTTTGCTTTTAAAACGTAATTGGTTAAATCAAATTGTACGGGTACCACACTTATATAATTATTTTCCAGTGCCCACACATCAGTATCCCGCCCTTTGTCCATGTTTTTAAACTGGCCGGTAAGCCAGTAATACTTGCGGCTATGGGGGTCGTTTCTTTCAATAAAATCTTCGTCGTATTTGGCATAGGCCTGGCGGCAGATCTTGATGCCTTTTATCAGTTCATCTGCCACCGAGGGAATGTTTACGTTAAGGATCATATGCTTGTCCATGCTCATCGAAAGCACTTTCTCCGTGAGTATGCGCACATACTTGCGGGCGGGGCCAAAATCAGCTTCCAGGCTATAATCAAGTAATGAAAACCCGATGGATGGAATGCTTTCAATGGCGGCTTCCACTGCGGCGCTCATGGTGCCGCTGTAGATCACATTGATAGAATGATTGGCGCCGTGGTTGATGCCGCTGAGACAGATATCTGGTTTACGGTGCAATATTTTATCAACTGCAAGTTTCACGCAGTCCACTGGTGTACCGCTGCAGCCATAGGCTTCCACCCCGTCCATAAATTGTACCGGATGCAGCCGCAAAGGCTGGCCAATGGTAATGGCATGACCCATTCCGCTCTGGGGCTTATCCGGGGCTACCACCACTATTTTGCCCAGGTCTTTTACAGCCTCTACCAGGTTGCGGATACCCGGCGCTGTTACACCATCATCGTTGGTAATTAGTATTGTAGGCTGTTGTTTTTTCTTCTTGCTTGCTTTGGCCATGCATCAAAGCTATGAAGAAATTACACTGTACCCGCCAGGTCCAATCAATTATAAGGTTCATGCCGGGGCACTATTTATTCTACCGAATATCAAAATCACATTATTCTGTATAATATTTTTTTCAATGTCAAAAAAATTAGTATTTTAGCACTAAATTAATTAGTTATGACATTCGCCGGAAAAAACTTACGCTATCTCCGTCGCCTGCGTGGCTGGACACAGGAAGAATTTGCCAGTAAACTAAAGATTAAACGTTCGCTGTTGGGCGCTTATGAAGAAGAGCGTGCCGAACCCAGGATAGAAGTGCTGGAGAATATCGGCAGCATTTTTAAATTATCGCTCGATGAGCTGCTGCTGAAGGATCTCGGCGATACTAAAAATAATTTTCTTGCCAAACGTCGTGCGTCCAAACTGGCATCGGGCACTACAGATATTCAGTTTGTACCCGTAAAAGCTGCTGCTGGTTACCTGGCCGGTTATGCAGACCCCGAATTTGTAGACGAGCTCAATACATTTACCCTCCCCATGCTGGCACCCGGTACCTACCGTGCCTTTGAAATTATTGGAGATTCCATGCTGCCAACCCCCAGCGGTTCTGTCATTGTTGGGGAAAAAGTAGAAAGCCTCGACCATGTAAAAAGCAGCAACACATATATTGTTATTTCGCGCCAGGAAGGTATTGTATACAAACGCATCGTAAAAAGCGGCAGATCAAAAAGCAAGCTCACGCTGGTAAGTGATAATCCATCTTATCAACCTTACCATGTAGAAGCAGATGATGTATTGGAGCTTTGGCAGGCGCAAATGGTGATTACAAAAGCCAGCCAGCAAAACCGGTGGGATGTAAACCAGTTGGCTAACCTGGTCACCAATTTGCAGGACCAGGTAACCACGTTAAAGAAACGCATGAATTAGTCTGGCGTAGTATGTCATCAACGGGGCACTATTTATTAGCCTGTTTTGCTGTCTTTACAGCCAGGATACCTTTCCCATTATTACATTGAATGGCATTGGCCAGTGATGGCTTTTTAAACAGCGAAGTGGATGCGTATATTTCACCAATAACCAAGACGAATATTTTAGGAATACACTTTTAATCATAATGTTTTAAATGCTATAAATGAGCTGTTAATCAGCTCATTATTTTTTTAATAAGTATAAACCATTACTAAATTGATTTGTACCCTTAATTTATAAACAAAAGTTTTTTTCAGTTATTTTTGGTGGATAACCATCATGCGAATACTTATCTGCCTGGGACTGCTGACTTGTGGGATATGCCTGACTGCAGCTGCGCAACATAAAAGCCTTCAGGCTATTAAAACTTCATTGCCACCCAGGATAGATGGCTCGTTATCGGATAGCGCATGGAAGAATGTTCCGGAAGCAGTTGACTTTATTACCAATTCCCCTGTCTTTGGGAAGCCTTCCAAAGTAAAAACAACGGTGAAAGTTATTTATGATGATGCGGCCGTATACATTGGTGCATACATGTATGAAGATCCCACCCAGATAAAAAAACAGTTTACCACCCGCGATAACCAGAACAGGGCGAACGTAGATTACTTTTCGGTTTTCATAGATACCTATAACGACCATCAGAACGCTTACCAGTTTTTGGTAACCACCCGTAACGTGCAAACCGATGCACGATTATCCGCCTCCGCAAAACCCGATTTTGGTATTTATGGCGATTTAAGCTGGGATGCCGTTTGGGAAAGTAAAGTGGAAATGCAAAAAGACGGCTGGACGGTTGAATTAAAAATTCCGTATTTCTCGGTTCGTTTTGCCAAGAAAAGTATACAAGACTGGGGCATCAACTTCTTACGTTTCAGCAGGCGCAACAATGAAGCTGCATTCTGGAACGAAGTAAACCCCAACAACAATGGTTTTGTAAACCAGTTTGGCTATTTAAAAGGCCTTGAAAGACTAGCACCCCCGCTACGCCTAAGCTTTTCGCCGTATGTAAGCGGCGGGTACCGAAGCAATCCGCAACAAAAGACCGGGTATGAAACAGAATGGCTGAAAAGCGGAGGCCTGGATGTGAAGTACGGTCTTAATGAAAGTTTTACACTGGATGCCACATTGATACCAGATTTTGGACAGGTAATATCAGATAACGTTATCAATAACATCAGCCCTTTTGAATTATTGTTTAAAGAGAACCGCCAGTTTTTTACAGAAGGTACAGAACTGTTTAACAAAGCAGGCATCTTTTACAGCCGCCGCATTGGCAGAACACCCGGCGGATATTACAACGTAAAAAATTTTGCCGACAACAGCACCAACTATACAGTTTTAAAAAATCCGGCCGTGACCCGGCTGTACAATGCCATAAAATTTTCTGGTCGCAACAAACACAACCTAGGCATAGGTATTTTTAATTCGGTAACAGAACCCGTAAGGGCGCGCTTGTACAACACCGTTACCGGCAGAGATTCTACCATCAATACCGAAGAACTGGCGAATTATAATATTATTGTACTTGACCAGGCGCTCAATAACCGTTCTTCTATTACCTTAACCAATACCAATGTACTGAGAAACGGCCGTGCCAATGATGCCAACGTAACAGCGTTAGACGTGGTGCTGTTTGATAAAGAAAACAAATATGGTGTAAGTGTAAAACCACGTTACAGCAAAATATTTGGCGCCGGCGGTTATGACGGGTTTAGCAATGAAACACAAATTGGCAAAGTAAGTGGCAAATGGCAATGGTTTGTCAACAATATTACGCAGTCAGATTTGTACGACCCCAATGATTTGGGCTACCTGCCCGCCGCCAACCAGGTACTGACCACCGGCGAGATCAGTTACAATATTTTTCAGGCTACTGATCATTTTTTAAACCAGCGGTATGCATTCACTGCATTACAAAGCTATTTGTATAAACCATTTGGGTACCAGGCTACCGAATTTAAGCCATCAGCCTTTTGGGTATTTAATAATTTTTGGGATCTCACCATCAGCATACCCATACAGCCTTTCTGGTACAACGATTATTTTGAATTGCAAACTACCGGCAGAATGCTGAAAAGATCTCCCTATTATTCTGCTTTTATCAGTGGCAGCAGCGATTCGCGCAAGAAATTGTTTGTAAACTGGAATCTCGGTTTTGCCGAAGGGCCCTTGCCCAACGACCCGTACAATGCGATTACGCTTGGTGCCCGCTACCGCTTTGGCGATAAATTTACCATAGAAGGCTCTTTACGCCGGCGTCATGATAACGGTCAGTGGGGCCTGGCGAACAACGGCAGGTCATTTATTTTTGATAATACCGATGAACCTGTGCTGGCAAGACGCAAATTCACAGACGTTACCAGCATTATCAGCGGCACGTACAATTTTACATCGCGCATGAACCTCACTTTCAGGGCAAGGCATTACTGGAACAAACTGGAGAACACCAATCTCTATTACGTAGGCAATGATGGTTACTGGATTGAAAGAACTGATCTGAAACCGGGCGATTACAATGCCAACTACAATATTTTTAACCTCGATGTTTTTTACACCTGGGATTTTAGCCTGGGCAGCCGCATTATATTGGGTTATAAAAACTGGCTGGGCAGTGATTATTTGAACGCATTGTCTGGCACTGACAACCGCCTGTACTCAAAAAATTTGCTGAATCTTTTTTCCCAACCTCATGGTAATGAAATAACACTACGGTTTATATATTTTCTCAATTACCAGGATCTAAGGGCGCGGATAAAAAGATCGTTATAAATTATATACTTCCAGCGCCGTGCGGAATGTATTGCAATGTGCCTCCACAACAATATTAACATCTGCGGAATAGCCGCCACCCATGGCCGTTACACAAGGTATATTTTGTTGGTGCAGCATCTCAAATACAATAGCATCCCTTTGTTTACAACCCTCCATGGAGATGTTAAGCTTGCCAAATTTATCGGTTGAAAGAATGTCGGTACCCGATAAAAAAAATGCAAAGTCGGGCTGTACGTCCCTGATAATGGTGGTAAGATGCGATGTGAGCAACTGCAGGTATTCATCGTCTGAAATACCATCGTTTAACGGTATATCCAGATCAGAATGTTCTTTATGAAAAGGATAGTTGTGTGCGCCATGCATGCTGAAGGTAAAAACCCTGTTGTTGTGTTCAAAAATTTTTGCTGTTCCGTTTCCCTGGTGTACATCCAAATCAATAATCATTATTTGGCGGGCCAGCTGTTGGTGCAGCAGGTAATTGGCAGCTACTGCAAAGTCATTCAGCATACAAAATCCTTCGCCCCTGTCTGCAAACGCATGGTGTGTTCCACCGGCAACATTCATGGCAACGCCGTGGGTAAATGCATGGTGGCAGCAATCGATGGTGCCCTGCGTAATGATCAGCTCTCTTTCTGTAAGCGTGGTTGATTGCGGAAATCCGATATGGCGTTGCTCTTTGGGCGAAAGGCTTTGTTGTTTTAATTTTTCAAGGTAAGCTGGTGTATGCGTGAGTAAAATAATTTCATCTGCACATACAGCCGGTGAAAAAAGGTTACTGGTTGTAATACTGCCTTCATATACCAACTGCTCTGGAATCAGTTCGTATTTAATCATTGGAAAACGATGTCCTTCAGGCAAGGGATGCGCGTATACCGGGTGCCAGGCAATGTGCAGCATTACAGTGGAATGATTGACTGGTTTACAATAGCAAACACCTGGTCGTCTTCTTTTGGCTTTATCATAGCCAGTCCCGTAAACCGGCTGAAAGCAGGCAGTACACAAAATGATGGGGTAAAATAAAAACACGGAAACTGCAATGTTTGCCTGCCGCCCCCGCTAATGCGCACGCCGGGGTGTATATGCCCTGAAAATACAAAGTTGCTGATGTTTAATTTGGCTGCGGCCCCAATATCGTGCAAAAAAGAAAAATTGTCAATACTGTGTTGATGATAGTGCATGGTAACGCCGGCCTCTTCATACCATTTGCGTTGCAATATATCATGGTTACCCATAATTAATTCTATGTGCAAACCAGGAAAATCTTCTCTCCACTTTTTAAACCAGTCCAGCTCTTTATTGGCGCGACTATGAAACATATCGCCCACTACAATCAGGCGTTGTGGTTGAAAAAATTGCAATTGACTCACCAGCCGCTGCAGGTCTTCTTTGTATACAGATTGCGGTACGGCAATACCTTCTTTCCTGAAATGACCGGTTTTGCCAAAATGCAAATCAGATACCACCAAAGCTTTCTGATCTTCCCAAAACAGCATGCGTTCTGCAGACAGCCAGCAATGCTGGCCAAATAATATGTGATGAAAAGGAGCGCCCATAAATAAAGGACTGCAAAGCTAAGAGATTGAAAGAAAAAAAGCAGTCTAAAATGCTAAGAGATCAAAAGAGAAAGTAGATGAAGTGCAACAAGTACTAGGGGTAAGAAAAAAAGAAAACAGGACAAAACGAAGAGTGGTGTTTATAGTCCATAAAAACTCTTTTTCTCTTTTAATCTCTAGCAAATCCCCATAGCAAACTCTTTTTCTCGTTTTACCACTTAGTTCTATAATTTTATCGATAATTTTAACATCAACCAAAATCTACTATTATGTCAGACTTAAACCAAGCCGGTAGTTTTTCATTGCCATCAGAAAAACCTAAACTGCCGGGCAGCCTTAACACATTAACCATTCTCACGTTTGTTGGATGTGGTGTTGGTTTCCTGTTTACGGTGTATAATTTTTTTAATGCAAAGAGCGGGTTAGATAAAATGGAAGCTGCCATTAACAGCCCCGATTTTGACAAAATGCCTGAATTTGCAAAAAAAATGATGTCGCCCGAGGCATTGGAAATAGCCAGGAAAAGTTACGAGAGCCGTATACCACTAACACTGATTGGACTGGTGGGGTTGGCGTTGTGCCTGGTGGGTGCCATGCAAATGCGTAAACTAAAAGCCCAGGGTTATTTATTGTACGTAGTAGGCGAGGTACTGCCAGTAATTGCGTCGATTATCTTTATTGGCATGGCCTCAATTACAGGTTTTGGTGGAATGATTATGGTAGGCTTCGTGCTTTTATTTGTTATTCTGTATACTACCCAGCGAAAATACCTAATCAACAAATAAACTAATCATAGAAAGCAGATCTTACGGTCTGCTTTTTTTATTTTTCCAATTGTTTCTGCATGCGTTTTACGCGGTCTTCCAGTTTTTCAGAGGAAAGGTCTTCGCGCATGCTGTCTACTTTGATAGGAAAACAAAATGGCGTAAGCCTCGAAGGAAAAGTAATGATTACATTGGATTGCTGAATGCGCTCCAGCATATTTCGTAGGCGTACTTCTTCCATTTGCTGGTCCAACACTTCGCGGTAGGCCTGTTTCAGCAAAATATTATCAGGGTCGTATTCTAAAAACACCTTAAATAAAAGCGATGCAGAAGATTGAAGGTGACGGGCTTTTACTTTTTCGCCCGGCATGCCCTGAAAGATAAGCCCGCCAATCACCGCAATGTCCCTGAATTTTCTTTTTGCCATTTCGGTGGCGTTTACACTGCGTTGTATATCCGCCAGCAAATCATCAGGACTGAAAAGCTCGTACACATTGCTATCGTCTACAGGTATAGGCTGATCGCTCAGTAACTCAAAACCATAATCATTCATGGCAAATGAAAAAGTGATGGGTGTTATTTTACTGATGCGGTAAGCAAGTATAGCCGCCATGGCCTCATGTACCAGCCTGCCTTCAAAAGGATATACAAAGAGATGGTAACCGTCTTTTGTTTCAATGTGTTCTACCAGCAATTCATTGGCGCGCGGCACGTGCGAGAGTTTTTCCTGCAGGTCAAACAAGGGTTGCAGGGCAATCAATTCAACATCCCGTTGTTTACCTTTTTGTTTTAATGCCTGTGACTTTTCAAACACTTCATTGAATTTCTCGCGCAGTTTTCTGCCGAGGTTGGCGCTCAATGGCATTCTGCCGCCGTTCCAGCTGGGTACAATGGATTTGCTGGCGGTTGATTTTTTTACAATAACGGTCATGTCTTTTATCATCACCAACTCAAGGTTGCGGCCTGCCAGTGTAAACACATCACCAGGGTCCAGCCTCGAGATAAAGTATTCTTCTATCACCCCAATAAAGCCACCGCTCATAAACTTCACCTTTAACATGGCATCGCTTACAATGGTGCCAATGTGCATGCGGTGGCGCATCGCCATGCGCCGGCTGATGATGCGGTAGATGCCGTCTATAACGGTTACTTTTTTAAATTCATCATATTGTTGCAACGCATTGCCCCCAAGGGTGATGAAGTACAATATCTCATTCCATTCGCGTTCGGTAATATCTGAAAAACAATAGGTAGCTTTTATTTCTTTGTAGATGACGGATGGAATAAAGCCATCGCCCACTGCGAGCGTACACAGGTATTGTGTAAGCACATCAAAACAAAGCATCATTGGGTCGCGGCTTTCAATCAGGTTTTCTTTGATGCCTTCTTTTAATGCCGCCGCCTCCACCAGTTCAAGTGAGTGAGTAGGCAAAAAATAAATTTTACTCACGGCATCCGGCTGGTGGCCGCTTCGGCCTGCTCTCTGCAGAAAACGCGCCACGCCTTTTGGCGAGCCTACCTGTATAACGGTCTCCACTGGCCGAAAATCAACGCCCAGGTCGAGGCTGGCCGTGCATACCACTGCTTTCAATGTGCCTGCGTGCAAGGCTTCTTCTACCCAGGTGCGCAGTTCGCGTTCAATGCTGCCGTGGTGTAAGGCCAGCGCACCGGCTAAATCTGGCGCCACCGTAAGCAATGTCTGGTACCACATTTCGCTCATGCCACGGGTATTGATAAACACCAGTGTGGTGCGGCTGTCATTAATAATGGGTACTGTTCTGTCTGCCAGTTTAATACCCAGGTGACCGGCCCACGGATATTTTTCAATTTCTGCCGGTATTACAGATTCTATCTCTATATTTTTATAGATGTTGGCTTTTACAATGATGCCGGTATCCTTTTTAAGCATTGCCAGGCTGGCCAGCAATACATCTTTTGCCTGCTCCAGGTTGCCGATGGTAGCAGAAATGCCCCATACGCTGAGTGGTAGCTGGGTGGTGGCTGGCAAGGCTTCTCCGGGGTTTGTTTCATCATTTGTAATTATGGCTTCAGCGTTGTTGGCCAATGGCGCATCGCCAATAATAGGTGGCTCGCTGCTTCTGGCCGATACTGCCACAATACGCGAAATGGCAAGCTCAACCTGTACACCTCTTTTACTGCCCAGCAGTTCATGCCACTCGTCAACGGCAACAATGTTGAGTGTTTTAAATATAGCGGGATATCCTTTTTGTGCCAACAATAGGTGCAGGCTTTCGGGTGTAATGATCAATACTTCGGGCATCTGCCGTTTTTGTTTTTCACGCTCGGCAGTTTGTGTATCGCCATTGCGAATACCAATTTTCCATTGCATACCCAGGCCGGCAATTACTTCTTCCATAGCACGACCAATGTCTTTTGCCAGCGCGCGCAATGGTGTAATCCATAATAGTTGAAGACCGTTTTTAATATTACTTTGGTAATTGTGCGGATACCGGTTAATGTATTGAATAACGGCGCCTAAAAAAACGGAGAAGGTTTTACCGCAACCGGTAGGTGCATTCACCAATCCGCTTTGGCCATTGATGATATGTTGCCAGGCTTCTTCCTGAAAAGCAAATGGCTGCTTGCCCTGTGCGGCAAGCCAGTTGTTGATGACGGTGTAACCTTTACTGGTATGAATGCCGGTTGTTGTATTATTGATCACGTAAATAGGCTGATAGCACTGCTTTTAACGACGATAATTGTTCAGTACAAATTCTAAAAATAATTTGGTAGTCAAGCAACTCATAATTATGCGAGATAAAATTTCTAAAGCCAACAATGGGGGCTATATCTATTTTCAGGGTGTTTTCTATCAGGCCGGGGTCTTCTTTATTAATCTTTATAAAATTCTCTCCAATGCTTTGCAGCCTCATCGTTACAGCATCAAGAACCGTTAGCCCATCTTTCGAGCTGATGAAGTCTTCATCAGTTTTGATTCTGAGCATTCTTTCTTCAATGATATCGATTGAATCTACTATTAGCTCCACACGATCTTTACTGCTAAACATACATCAGGTCTCTTTGAATACTTGCCAAAAATTTTTGAGAAAGATGCGGGCCCTTCCTGGTCAGCTGAATTTTTTTTCCCGGAAACAGATCTTCTATATACCTGAGCGTTGCTATAAGTTTTAAATAATCAATTTCTTTTTGTTCCAACAGCAAATCAATATCACTCTCTTCAGTTTGATTATTTCTTGAATAAGAACCAAACAAAGCCAGGGCATTAACACCCATATCTTTTTCAAGCGCAGGTTTAATTTTCCTTAAAGTTGAAATAATATAGTCGCGTGTTACGGCCATCACCAAAAGTAAACAATATTACAATGTCTTTAAATACTCAAGCACTGCTTTTCGCTGTTTATCGGTCAGCTTATCACCAAAATAATGTCCGTAGTTGCCATATCCCGGCAGGGTGGTATTGTACACCGCTGTTCCTTGCGGGGTGGTTTCTATTGTAAACAACCAACTCATTTTTTCGTAATCATAAGTCGGATCATCAAAATTACGCTGCCAGTAAGTGGGGCGGTTGCTGCTGTTTAACACTGCTTCCAGCGTGGGTACCGAGCCGTTGTGTAAATAGGGTGCAGTAGCCCATATACCATCCAGCGGCGGCGCAATATAACCAAGAAATGGTTCCAACCGCGCCGGGTGTTCACTTTGGGCAAACCAGCTGTTGTTAAACCAATTAATGAATTGCGGATTTTGATAATTGCTTTTGAACAACATAGAATCAGTTTGTATAACAGACTCAGGTATCAGCAAATTGGGATATGATTCAGTGGCGCCGTATTTTCCATGGCATTTGGAGCAATTGGTGGTATAGAGCAATTCTCCCTGGCGTGCAAGGGTTTTATTGACAGCTTTCGGATACACGGGTGGTTGCAATGTATAGATATACGATAGCACATCATTGAAATGTGTATCTACCTCGCGCGATTCTGACGTGTCGTTCACCGTTAGTAAGTTGGAAGCCATCAGAAATTTACCAAAATCCCCACGGCCAAAGCCATTGTAGAACATAGCATGTTTCTTTTTCAACAGCCACCAGGCCGGTACATCACTGGGTATTACGGTACTGGGTATATCAATAAGGGCGGTATCGCTCCATGTAAATGTGGCGGGATTACGATGGGCGGCCAGCACACCAGCCAGGCGATCGGCGGCATTTACGCCTCGCACTTCCGTTGTCAACAATGGCCCAATGGTTTTGGCAACCTGTATAAAAGATTTGCTGGCAGCATATTTTTGGGGCGATCCTTTTTTAAGGAAGTTTTCCAGCATGGTATAGGCTTGCGGATTGAGTTTCTGCCCCATGGTAAAATCTGCAAAGGTGTTGCCCATACCCATCACCAGCTTTCCATCAAACACCTGTGCATGGCATTGCATGCAATTGGGCGCCACCAGTTGCTCGCCATTGGCTGCTTTTACCGCTGTGTATTCATGGGTAAGCGTGGCATTGAGGCCATCGCGTTTGAGGTAATTGGTTTTACTTTTTCCGAGCGCCAGCAAAAAATAATCGTACGGCAGGCCGCCTTTCACATAGTCGCCGGTAGTAAGGTAAGTAAAGCCTGCAGCGGCATTGCCTGTGCGTTGCGGGCTGGGAGGAATGTACACCGATTTTTCCGGGCCATCGCCCTGCCAACTGCTGGCCGCAGTAAAGGCCGAAAAAATGAGTACCATCAACAACAAAACCTGTGTTTTCTTCATAGGTGACGCTTAAGCTACCGTAAAATTAAAAAGGCTGTAGTAATAAAACGAATGAAAGGGGAGATTGTTTGCCCCCGTAGCATTTGTGTTGAGTGTTAAGTGTTGTGTGATGAGTGAGTTGTTTAATCGGTCAGACGGGGACGTCAGACCGTTGTTGCACGTCATCGGTCAGACGGGGACATCAGACCGTAGTAGCGGAGGAGTCGGTCAGACGAGGACGTCAGACCGTAGTAGCAGCCAACCACCGTCTGACCTCCCGGTCTGACGGATACAGATACCGGTTAGCGGTCGCTATTGCAGGTCAAACATGGTCAATCATGATAATCTTGAAAAGCTGTGTTCCAATAATCGTAGCGAAGCGCCCGGTACGACCTGATGTGCCGACCAGATGGTGGCACGTTCATCACATTTACTTGCCGTACTGTTCCAGCATTTGCTTGAGGTCTTCCAGAGTATTGATTTCGTCGGGCTTTTTGTCTTTCCTCCAGCGGCAGATGCGGGGAAACCTGAGTGCCACGCCAGATTTATGGCGTGCAGAAGCGGCAATGCCTTCAAAGGCAATTTCAAACACCAGTTCGGGCCGCACGGTGCGTACTGGCCCAAACTTCTCCAGCGAATTGCGTTTTACAAAATTATCTACCTGCGCAAATTCTTTGTCGGTAAGCCCTGAATAAGCTTTGGTGAAACTTACCAATTTGTCGCCGTCTTTTACGGCAAACGTATAATCTGTATACAGGTTGCTGCGCCGGCCATGACCTTTTTGCGCATAGATCATCACGCAGTCTATCACCAGGGGATCAATTTTCCATTTCCACCAGTCGCCACGTTTTCTGCCTGCCTGGTAGATGGCATTTTTTCTTTTCAGCATCAAACCTTCGGCACCCATATCACGTGAGGCTGCGCGTATACCTGCCAGTTGTTGCCAATCGGTAAATGCTATCACCGGAGAAATAATCAGTCCGGGATAATCGGTTTGCGCTACCAGGTTTTCGAGCGTTGCCCTTCGTTCCTGCAGCGGTATATCGCGGTAATCTTTTCCTTCATACTCCAGCAGATCGTAAGCAAAAAAAGTGATCGGTGTTTCCTGTAATTGTTTTTTGGTTACGTTTTTTCGGCCGATGCGTGTTTGCAACAAGGCAAACGGCAACGGTTTTTTTTCAATGCTCGGAATAATTTCTCCATCCAGCACAATGCCATCCGGCAACATTTCTTTGAGTGCGTGGTATTCGGGAAATTTATCGGTCATCAGTTCTTCGCCGCGGCTCCACACAAACAATTCATTGTTTCGCTTAATAAGCTGGCCGCGTATACCATCCCATTTCCATTCTGCCTGCCAGTCCTGCGCATCACCCAGTGTTTCCGGCGGTTCTTCCAGCGCATAAGCTAAATAGAAAGGGTAGGGTTTTGAAAAATCCATTGAAACGGAAGCTTCACTAAGCAATTGTTCAAATGAAGTAGTAACCGGATCCCAATTACCGCTGATGCGGTGCGCTATCACATTGGCATCCAGCTGTACGGTTCTGGCTAATGCATTGACCATGGTTTTTTGTGATACACCAATCCTGAAGCCACCGGTGAGCAATTTATTAAAGACAAAGCGTTCTTCTTTGTCCATCTGCATCCAGCTTTCGGTAATAAATTGTTTGCGCAAAGCCTCGTCTTCTTTTTGCAGTTCAACAAATTTTTCAATGTACCAGGATAGGGTTTGCGGCTGCCGGTCTGTATCTTTTTCCGGTAACAGCAAGGCAATGGTTTCACCCAGATCGCCCACGGTATGGTAGCTTTCTTCAAACAACCAGGGTGGCAGGTTCACCATTTCTATACACCATTGCGTTAATTGCGATGAGTTGACTGTTCGTTTAGGACGCCTTCCGCTGAAGATGGCTATCACCCATACTTTATCTTTGCCTGCTGCCAGTGAAAAATAATGTGAGAGTGCCTCCAGCTTATCATTTGTTTTAGTAGAAGTACCCAGCACATTTACCAGGTTAACAAACAACTGCATGCCCGATGGGGCCTCCGCTTTATCCTGCGCTGTGTGGTTACCGTTAGTATATGTTGTTTCTTCCATTAGGTGGTTATTCTGCATTGGTATCAACAGTAGTATCAACAGTGGTGTCTATCTGGTCGGGCAATGTTTCTTCTTCTTCTTCATTGCCAAAGGCTGTTTTTACTTCGGCTGCTTCAATGCCATTCTCATTCAGAAAACGGCTGAAGGCCGATTGAAAGCCATGGGTAACGTATACTTTTGAGGCGCCGGTTGCCTTTACGGATGCCAGCAACCCTTCCCAGTCTGCATGATCGCTAAGTGCAAACCCGGCATCTATATTTTTGCGGCGTACATTGCCACGTACCTGCATCCAGCCACTGCAAACGCCCACCGATACCGGTTTCATTTTATTTATCCAGGGGCTGTCTGCGGCACTGCCCGGTGCCACCACCAGGTTTTGCTGAAAAAGATCTTTCGAAATATCTGCTGTTACCTTAATGGTTTCAGGAAAATGCCAGCCGCTTTCTTTCAGTACCTGTTGTGTATTATACACCGCACCATGTACAAAAACATGGTCAACACTACCGGCCAGGTTTTTTATGACCCTTTGTGCTTTGCCTAAGCTGTAAGCGAGTAACAGGCTGGTTCTTTTTTGTTCTTTGTTCTTTTGTATCCATTTGCGCATGGAATTGAATTGGTCTTCCTGCGGTTGCCAGTGGTAAATGGGTAATCCAAAAGTTGACTCAGTAATAAATGTATGGCAGCGTACCGGTTCAAATTGTCCGCTGATGCCATCGTCTTCGGTTTTATAATCGCCGCTTACCACCCATACTTCACCATTATACTCCACCCTTATTTGAGATGAGCCAATGATATGCCCAGCGGGGTGCAGCGAAATTTTTACACCGTTCATGTGCACGGGTTCGTTCCAGCCAACGCTTTCATAGTAATTGTTGCCCAACCGCAATTGCAGAATGGGTTTTGTGTAATGGTGACAGAGATAATATTTGCATCCTGATCTTGCATGGTCGCTATGCGCATGCGTAATAATGGCTTTATCTACGGCCTGCCACGGGTCTATATAGAACTGGCCCTGCTGGCAATAAAGGCCTTTATCTGTGAAATCAATCAGCGGCATGAAGCGATGTAGATTTAAGTACGTGTAAGGAAGACAAGACTAATGCCAGAATAAGTTGTAAGTTTTAAGTTGTAAGTGGTAAGTCCTTTTGCGTCGTTGTAGTAGCGAGTGGCAAGTGGCGAGTGGTAAGTCCTTTGCCTCGTTGAGTTGTAAGTTGTAAGTTTTAAGTGGTAGGGCCTTTTGCCTCGTTGAGTTGTAAGTGGTAAGTCCTTTTGCCTCGTTGTGGTGGTAAGTTTTAAGTTGTAAGTGGTAAGTCCTTTTCCCTGTTTCACCTGTTATGCCTTTCTCAATTCGTTTGAATTTTGCTACCTTATACGCTGGGCAGACGTCTTAATACTTATTACTTATTACTTACCACTTTCTCCGCCCGCCGCGAAGTCTAAATACTACCTACTCAATACTAGATACTCTAATAGATTTGTTTGATTACCCCATCCGCCTTTTTTACAAAATAGAGTTTTTTGTTTTCGAAGTGATCAAGCGACAGCGTCTGTTTATCGAGTACTGGTTGAATATCCCAGTCGGTAAACAGCTTGTATTTTTTTTCGCCGATGCTGGTATTGAGGTTTGCGCCTTTTTCTATAAGCAATTTACCAAAACGGTACATGCATTCATATCCGCGAAACACCATGTCTGATGGGCGTGAATAAAGAACTGTCTTAAAATAGTTGGCAATAGACAGGCTTGTCTTGTCTGTTTTGGCGTTATAAAAAGGAGTGGTATAAATTATGTTCAAGCCCTTGTATTCTTTTTTATTGAAATCGGTAATGGCATCCCAGGTGGGCATACCAATAAGCAGGCTGGGGTAGGTTTCAATGGTGGACGCCAGCTGCTGCGCAAGGCTTTTACCAAATGTTTCATCCATGCTGCCTGCAATGGTAATGATCAGTTTGGTGCTGTCTAAATATTGCTGCACGGGCGCGGGTTTGTTTTCATCCAGCAGCACGTAGCGAATCTTTAATTTTACACCCGATGTATTTTTCTCTGCTTCTGAAAAATAAGTTTGCAGGCGATCTTCCATATTGCCTTTCTTCCTGAATATGATGACGGGCGAAGTGGCATAATTTCTTTGAAGAAACCGGTAAATGCCCTCGCAATGGGTTTGCAGTGTTGAGTTAAGTATCACCAGCGAAGGGTTTTTACTGATGCCCGCATCATTGGGCAGGTTGGCATTGATAAAAGGGATATTATTTTTAAAAGCTTCGGCGGCCAGCATTTTTGATTCGGCGGGTGTTACGTGGCCAATGATGAGGCCTGCATGTTGCACAGCAGGTGTACTGAGTTGCTGTTGCAGTGTTTGCGATGCGGAACGTGTATCGAATATCTCGATATCCAGTGCTACTTTTTCTGTTTTCAATGAATCGGCGGCCAGTTTTATGCCCTGGTAAAATTCAAGACCGGGGTTGATAAACTTGGGAAAATTTTTATCGTAGCGGTATTCACCTGCAGCGTCAAAAGCAGAATCTAGGTACAGCGGCATAAAAACAGCTACGGTGTAGCGTTTGGCGAGCGAGTCAGTTTGCGCAAATAAGTCATTGCTTTTGCAAAAAAGGGAGAGCGCAATAAATACGGGCAATAACTTTTTTTTCATCCTGCTGTTTGTTGATGCGTTTGTTGTACCGCAAAGCCTATTCCCATTCTATGGTGGCGGGCGGTTTGCTGCTGATATCGTATACTACCCGGTTTATGCCGCGTACATTGTTAATAATATCGTTCGATACAAATGCCAGGAAATCGTATGGGAGGTGCGCCCAGTCTGCCGTCATTCCGTCTACTGATGTTACGGCTCTAAGGGCTACCGTAAACTCGTAGGTTCGCTCATCACCCATCACGCCCACACTTTTTACCGGTAATAAGATGGTGCCAGCCTGCCAAACAGTTGCATACAAATTGTTATCTTTTAAACCCTGGATGTATCGGTGATCGGCTTCCTGCAATAACGCCACTTTTTCAGGTGTTATTTCGCCCAGTATGCGAATGGCCAAACCGGGGCCGGGAAAAGGATGGCGGTCGATCATTTCAGCAGGCACGCCCAGTTCCCTCCCTACCCGCCTTACTTCATCTTTGAACAAAGAACGCAACGGTTCCACCAGTTCAAGGTGGAGGTGCTCTGGCAATCCGCCCACATTGTGATGTGATTTGATGGTAACAGAAGGGCCATGCACAGATACACTTTCTATAACGTCTGGATAAATGGTGCCCTGGCCCAGCAGGCCAACGCCATCAATTTTTTTGGCCTCTTCCTGAAAAATATCAATGAATAAACTGCCGATAACTTTTCGCTTGGCTTCCGGGTCGGTTTTGCCTGCAAGTCCGTCATAAAACCGCTGTTTGGCGTCTATGCCGGTTACATTGAGACCCAGTTGCGCGTACGTTTGTAAAACAGATTCAAATTCATATTTGCGCAAAACACCGTTGTCTACAAATATTCCGTGCAGGCGCTCGCCAATAGCTTTATGAATAAGTGTGGCCGCCACGGTAGAATCTACACCACCGCTTAGTGCCATTACCACCCGGCGGTTGCCAATTTGTTTTTTTAGTGCAGCAACCGTATCGGTAATAAAATGGGCCGCTGTCCAATCCTGTTTGCAGCCGCATACATTCACCAAAAAGTTTTTGAGTATTTTTTTTCCTTCGGTGGTATGGTATACTTCAGGATGAAACTGTACGCAATATAACGGTAACGGAGAACTG
Source organism: uncultured Chitinophagaceae bacterium (assembly GCA_963705285.1). GTDB lineage: Bacteria > Bacteroidota > Bacteroidia > Chitinophagales > Chitinophagaceae > JACMLD01. The sequence goes on along the minus strand of OY970066.1, from coordinate 6,378,661 downwards.
CTTTTTTTGAACGCAGCAAACGGAATGGTTTCAGTGGTAGCCAGCACTTCAAACCCGGCGGGCAATTGCAGTACAGAATCTGCATGGCTCATCCACACCTGAGATGTTGGCTGCACAGTATCCAACAGGGTGTCAGCAGCGGTTACCTGCATGGTAGCCCGGCCATATTCCCGTTTATTGCTTTTGGCCACGGAGCCACCAAATTGTTTGGCGGTTAATTGTGCGCCGTAGCAAACGCCTAAAACGGGTAGTTTATCATTCAATGCCTGTATGGCAACTTCGGGTGCATTATCGTCATTTACACTAAAGGGTGAACCCGAAAGGATAATGCCTTTCAGCGATGGTTCAAATTGTACAGGTTGGTGAAAAGGGATGATTTCGCAATAAACATTTGCCTCACGAACGGCGCGGGCAATTAGTTGGGTATACTGGCTGCCAAAGTCGAGAATCAGGATTTTTTCCGTCATGATGGCGCGAAGGTAAGAAACGGGCGGGAGTTTACGGTAGTAAGCATGTAATGTAGTGAAAACCAAAGTTATGAGTTAAGAATTAAGAATTAAGAGTGATGAGTTCGTTGGTTCGGAAGTTCAATGGTTCCAAAATGCCAAAGTTCGGAAGTTCCGTAGTTCCAGAGTTCCTAGTTCCATCGTTACGAACTCATGAACTAACGAACTTGCGAACTTCCGAACTGCTTCCCTTCCTGTAACCTTTCGCGGCAGGATGTCGTCAAACACTTGGATAAAGCATTTTACCAATTCATACAAAAGCGTAATCTTTACTTCCCAAAACCAACATAACATGAAAAAGCTATTATTGATTTTATTGGTGGTTGCAGTCACCGCGCCTTCCTGCAGGTATATGTGGGGAAAAAAGGTGAAAGGCAACGGCAATATCAAATCTGCGGAGCACACCGTTAGTTCGTTTAAAAATGTGGATGTTTCCGGCGCAATTGATTTGTACGTGGCGCAAGGCGATACCAAACCGGTAAAAATAGAGACCGATGAAAACCTGCTGCAATACATTGAAGTGGAGCAGCACGGCGATCGCATCGAAATAAGAAGCCGTGAAGGCATCAACCTCCGCCCAACCAGCAAAATAAAAGTATACGTTACCTCTCCCACTTATAGTGAAATTGAAGTATCAGGGGCCAGCAATATTATTGGCCAAACCAAAGTGGTGAATACAGAACGTTTGAAGATGGGCGTAAGCGGCGCTGGCGATATTATCATGGATGTGGATGCGCCTGCCGTAAATGCCGAAGTATCAGGTGCTGGTTCAGTAAACTTGAAAGGGCAAACCAAAACATTGGATCTGTCGCTTACAGGAGCCGCCAAAGCACATTGCTATGAGTTGTTGTCTGAAAATACACGGGTGGAGATTTCAGGTGCTGGTGAAGCGGATGTGTATGCCAGTGTAAAACTGGATGCCGAGGTAAGCGGTGCAGGCAGCGTTAGTTACAAGGGAGGCGCCACCACCGGGTCGCAACAGGTAAGCGGTGCAGGCAGTATTAAGAAAGCAGATTGATTTAAATGCTGATTGTGGGATGTTGAGATGTTGAAAACGGGGGATGTATTAAGTAATGTTATTTCCTGTTGTTTTTTTATACCTCTATTATGCATAAATTATTTGCTTTACTCGCGGGTGTTTTTACAACCCTGTCTTCCTGCCATTATGCAAACGGCAGACATGTTTCCGGAGACGGCCATGTGACTACTGAACAGCGATCTGTTACCGGTTTTAGCGGTGTGGAGACCCACGGTTCCATTGATATTATTGCCACCCAGGGTAACTATAATGTAAAAGTGGAAACAGATCAAAACCTGCTGCAATACATAGAGACCGTTATACAGGATGGCCGGCTGGTGGTGCGTTTCAGACGGGGTATTTCCCTATCCGATTATAAAACAGCCAAGGTATATGTAAGTGCCCCCAACTTTCGTGTATTTGAAACGCATGGTAGTGGCAATATCCGCAGCGAGGGTAAAGTTTCTCATCCGGAGCGGATGGGGATAGATATTTCTGGCAGCGGCAACATACAACTCAGCCTTGATTGCCCTGAAGTAGTTGCCGAAACACATGGCAGTGGTAACACCATGCTTAATGGGGAAACAAAGAATTTATCCAGCCGAACAGATGGCAGCGGCGATCTTAAAGCGGCTGATCTGAAAGCCGAATCGGTAAAAGTGTCTATTCATGGCAGTGGCAACAATGAAGTGTTTGCCAGCGAATCGCTGGAGGTAGAAATTTTCGGCAGCGGTGATGTGCATTACCGTGGCGAGCCAAAAATAAATACGTCTGTGCATGGCAGTGGGAGTGTATCGAAGATAAATTGAGAAAATGTGTAAACCTGCCTGCCGGCAGGCAGGTGTGCTAATGTGGAAATGGCCGCATCCGGTCGGCACCGCAGGTCAGACCGGGCGCTTCGCTTGGGTTATGGAACGCAGATTGTCATGATTATGATGATAGATTAAGATTTATTTGCTGCAAAACTCCTGTAAGCCTGCCTGCCGGTAGGCAGGGGCGTCATCCGGTCGGCACCGCAGGTCAGACCGGGCGCTTCGCTTGGGTTATGGAACGCAGATTGTCATGATTACGATGATCGATTAAGATTTATTGCTGCAAAACTCCTGTACATGCGGCATCCGGTCGGCACCCGCAGGTCAGACCGGGCGCTTCGCTTAGGTTTATGGAACGCAGATTGTCATGATTATGATGATCGATTAAAATTTATTGCTGCAAAAGCCTGTAAGCCTGCCTGCCGGTAGGCAGGGGCGTCATCCGGTGATTACATTAATGGCATCTTTGATGCTGGTAATAGCACACGGATAACACGGATGGATTTGATTGGCACTGCTATCCTTTCTGATTCTACATACCACCGTGCGCATACTACCCACCACATATCGTCAGACCGGAGGTCAGACGTGGTGCAGTCTTTTTCGAGTCCCACACAACACTCAACACACAACACTCAACACAACGAACTACAGGTTTACATATTTTACCGTAATCCACACATCGCGGTTGCGACCCTTATCATCTGTGCATGATATTTTAACAGGACCTTCATCTGGCGTAAAAAATTGTTTGTCGCCCTTACCGCAAGATTTATAGAATTTATTATTAATGTACCAGTAAAGCCTGCTGGCATCGGGTGCTGCCCGGCAAACCAGTTGCAACGGTTCCGGATGTTTTTTGCTGATGAGGTATTCTGTACCATTAGACGGTGCCATTATCAGCGGGGCGCCTTCTTTAAATACTTTTTCGCAAAGTGGATTGTGCAATGGAATCTGCGTATAGGCTATCCTGTTATCCTGCATCCAGGCTTGTATATCGGGCGTAATTAACTGGTAGAGTTTCTTTTTATACCCGTTTGCAGGAACACAGCTCTGGCAATATGATATTTTTTCATCTGCGCTTACCATCACCTCCTGCATATGATTGCATTTTTGTGTATTGGAAAGAAGCGGAATAAAATAATCTGTTACCACATTGGTGCAATATACATTGGGGGGGAGCCCGGTTTGTGAGCAAACCTGGCGAATGTCGCAATCTTTTGGCTGGGTAAACCATTCCTGGTCGCTATCATAATCAATGGTATTAAAAATTTTGAACAGTAGTGGCGTGGCAATATTGGCACCGCTCAGTTCGGGTATGCCTTGTGCAGAAAAATTGCCCGTCCAGATACCAATCGTATAATGTTTATTGTACCCAATGCTCCAGGCATCACGTCTTCCGTAAGAAGTACCGGTTTTCCAGGCAATTTTTGGCATGTGTTCGGTACTCTGCCAGTTTAATGGAAAGTCTGGCCGGTTTACTTTTGAAAGCGTTTCATTGATCATGTAATTGGCAGCGGCCGACAATACCTTTGTTTTTTTGTACAAACTATCTGACTGCGTATACGCCGGCGATATGTACACACCTTCATTGGCAAAAGCACTGTACAACCCCGTTAGTTCCTCCAGTGTAGCACCGCAACCCCCCAGTATAAGAGAAATCCCTAGTTTTTGCTGATCTTTTTTTACCTGGCGAAAATTGCAGGCTGCCAGCGTAGATATCAGCTTGTCTTTACCCAGCAAACGCAGTCCTTTTACTGCGGGAATGTTCAATGAGTGTTCCAGCGCATATTCCATGGTTACATAACCATTGAATTTTTTATCATAGTTTTCGGGTGCATATCCCTGGTAGTTAACAGCTACATCGGTAATAACAGATTTGGGCGTAAGGAGTCCTTCATCAATACACAGTCCGTATAACAGTGGCTTTAACGTACTTCCGGGCTGGCGTATAGCCGCCGCACCGTTTACCTGGCCGGCATCGGTTGTGTCACTGAAATTGGCCGAACCAATATAGGTAACTACCCGGTGAGTTTGGTTATCAATTACCAATACTGCGGCATTGCGAATATTTTTTAGTGACAATGATCTGGAATAATCAGCCACCAGCTTTTCTATTTTCTGCTGGGTATTCATGTCTATATGGGTTCTGATGATATCACCGCCCTGTTTTTTTAATTTGTAAGCCAAATGAGGCAGGTAGACTGGCACAGTGCCCCTAACAGCAGTAAGTGGTTCATCCAGCGCATCACTAATTTCTTTTTGCGTGAAAACATTATCCGCCGCAAATTTCTGCAGCCAGCGGTTTCTTTCACGCATGATCACGTCATTGTTTTTGCCTATCACCATGGTAGAAGGCCTGTTGGGGATGATAGACAGCGCTGTAATTTCCGCCAGCGAAAGGTGATCCGGATTTTTTTTAAAATAAAGGATGGATGCAGATTTTACGCCTTCTATATTTCCGCCATACGGCACCAGGTTTAGATAGAGTTGCAGTATTTCATCCTTGCTGTATTTTAATTCCAGTTGCAGCGCGCGAAACATTTCAATGCATTTATTGAGGTAGGTGCGCCGCTTTGGCTCCAGCGCCCTGGCCACCTGCATGGTAATGGTAGACGCCCCGGAGGTACGTCTCATGTGCAGCAGGTTTTTTGCAAAAGCCCGCATCATCGCCAGCGCATTCACACCCGGGTGATAATAAAAATATTTGTCTTCTTTTTCAATAATGGTTTTGCGCAACAAAGGCGATATTTCATGCAGCTCTGTTTTCATGCGCCATTGCTGGTCTGGGGTAAGATAGGCATGTATTACCTCGCCTTTATTATCTGTAACAATGGTGGAATAAATTATTTTATCCGGAACGGGAAACAGCCAATTGAGTAATAGCAACACAATAATGAACGCGGCCAGGCCCACCAGCAATTTTTTAAAAAAGGAAACAACGAAAGCTTTTTTTATTTTCATTTTTGGGAAAGGAACGGTATTAACAAATACTTATGCTGGTAAACTTGAAAAGACCCCGGCCATCTATTTATCTTTCCGGTGTAATTTATTCTTCATGGTACCGCAAGGTCATCCTCCGTAAGTTCTCACATCACTAATTTCAGTTATTCTTTTTTCAAATAAAGAAAACAAAACCTGTTTTTTATTAGCATTTTTGTACTTTAACATTGGGTTTTAAAACACCTTAACCAACTCTCTATGCGTATTGCAAAATTCCTTGTAATTCCGGTAATCATCGGGATTATTTTTTTATACGGTTGTAACAGGCAGGCGGTAGCATTGGATTATACCAACGCCAAAGACGAAGTACCTCAACTGGGCAACCTGGTATTTCGTTTTAATAAAGCACTGGTGGCAGATTCAATGCTCAACCAGTGGGATTCTACCGATTATATTTCTTTTGAACCCAAAATTGCAGGCCGTTTCCGCTGGGAGCATGCAGATGAACTGGTGTTTTCGCCTGCACGGCCGCTTTCCGCAGCCACTACGTACAAAGCAAAGCTTAACAACGAGTTGCTGCGGTTTTCAAAGTTGGATAAAGTAGAAAAGGGCGATAATATCAGCTTTAGTACACCCGACCTGCAACTGGAAAATACCAATTTCACCTGGGTATTGCAGGATGCGGGTAGCAGGGTGGCTGTGCCGCAGGCAGACTTGTATTTTAATTACCCGGTAGACCCCGCTTCGCTAAAAGATAAATTAACGGTGACCGCAGATGGCAAGGCAGTTAATTACACCGTACAAACCGTTGCCGGCAACAATAAAATTTCTTTGCGCATGGCAGGCATTGCCGCAGAAGACCGCGATTATGATATTTCCATTACGCTTGATAAAGGATTGGTACCCGAAGGAGGTAGCAATGGTACCAAAGAGAAAAAGGAAACCAAAGCATTGATTCCTTCTCCGTTTACCCTTACGATTAATGATGTAAATGCCGAGCACGATGGAACCACCGGTACCATTACTATAAGAACCAGCCAGCAGCTGAGTGCGCAAAGCCTGGCAGCATTTATAAAATTTGAGCCTGCAGTAAAGTTTTCAGCAGAAGCTACAGACGATGGTTTTGTAGTAAGCAGCGAAGCCTTTGACGCGTCTAAAAGTTATGCGTTTACACTGGTGAAAGGATTGCGTGGCACTATTGGTGGTGTGTTGAAAGAAGATTACAAGAATAATTTTGCTTTTGGTAAAATGGAACCCGCCATTAGTTTTTCTAACAGGCAGGCGGTATACCTCGCCGGACAAGGCAATAAAAATATAGAAGTAAAGCTGGTAAATGTGGCTAAAGTGAAAGTTGTCATTTCAAAAATTTACGAAAGCAATTTACTGGCGGCTCAACGCAATGGATATTATCCCAAAGAAACAAATGGTAATAACGAAGATTATTATGAAAGCGAAAGCGATGCAGTGGTGGGCGATGTTATTTATGAACAGGAAATTGATACTAAAACGCTTCCCAGGAGTGGCGGTGCCAGGTTGTTCAATTTTAATGCACAGGATCGGCTGCCAGATTTTAAAGGTATTTACCATATCAAAATCAAATCAACCGAAGATTATTGGGTAAGCGACAGCCGGTTTATTTCGCTGTCAGATTTTGGATTGATTGCAAAAGAAGGTACCGACAAAATATTTGTATTTGTGAATTCGCTGAAGACTGCCATGCCTGTAAACGGCGTAAATGTACTGGCGTATGGTGGCAACAACCAATTGCTGGGCACAGCCAGTACCAATGCAGATGGTGTGGCCGAAATAAAGTATACCAAAAAAGAATTCGCTGGCTTCAGGCCCGCCATGATCATAGCGAAAACAGAAACAGATTTCAGTTATCTGCCATTTAGCAGCACACGTGTAAACATGAGCCGTTTTGATGTAGGCGGTAAACACATTAATACTACTGGGCTGGATGCATTCATTTATGCCGAGCGTGATATCTACCGACCGGGTGAGAAAATAAATTTCTCGGTGGTGTTGCGAGACAGGTTATGGAAATCTCCCGGTGAGCTGCCTGTAAAATTGAAATTTCTCTTGCCCAACGGCAAAGAATTAAAAACCTTCCGCAAAAATTTAAATGAGCAGGGTTCGCTGGAGGGTAATGTGGATATTGCCGCAGCTGCTATTACCGGCAGTTACTCGCTGGAGGTATATAACGGCAACGATGTTTTGCTGGGCAGCCAGAATTTTATGGTGGAAGAGTTTGTGCCCGACCGTATTAAAATAACTGCCAAACTGGATAAAGAGAGCCTGGTTACCGGGGAATCTGCAAAACTGTCCATCAACGCAGTTAATTTTTTTGGCCCGCCAGCTGCTAACCGCAATTACGAATGCGAGATACAGGTAAAGCAATATTCTTTTTCGCCTAAAAAATATACTAACTACACTTTTGATATTGCCAACCCCGGTGTGTCATTTGATAAAACGGTGAAGGAAGGTAAAACAGATGAAAACGGCAGCGCTAGTGAAAGTTTTACTGCAAAAGACGAATACAAGAACGTGGGTATGTTGCAGGCCAGCTTTTACACCACAGTGTTTGATGAAACCGGGCGGCCGGTAAGCAGAAGCACCTCTGCAAACATTTATACCCAACTGGTCTTTCTGGGCATAGGCGAAGATGGCTGGTGGTATTACCCGCTTAATCAACCGGTGAAGTTTCCGGTGCTGGCGTTAAATAAAACAGAGCAATTGGCCACCACACAGGCCAGGGCAGAGGTCATCAAACATGAATACCGTACCGTGCTTACCAAGAACGGGGAGTACTTTAGGTATGAATCACAAAAAGAAGATAAGATTGTAGCCACCAATAACATTACCATTACCGGAGAAGCTACCAACTACAGTTTTACGCCGCGCACTGCCGGCAACTATGAACTGCGCATATACCTTACCGGTGCCAACAGCTATGTAAAAAAAGAATTTTACAGTTATGGCGGATGGGGCAATGACAATAGCTCTTTTGAAGTAAGCACGGAAGGCAATATAGATATTGATGTTGACCGCGCTGCGTACAACAGCGGCGACAATGCAAAAATATCATTCAAAACGCCTTTTAGCGGAAAGATGCTGGTAACCATGGAAACAGATAAGGTGGTTTCTTATCAGTATGTGAATGTGGATGGCAGGCAGGCATCGCTTGATGTAAAGCTAACGGCAGACCACCTGCCCAATGTGTACATAACCGCCACACTCATTAAGCCACACGATGTAAGTGACATACCGCTTACAGTGGCACATGGTTACAAAAATATAATGGTGGAAGAAAAAAGCAGGAAAATGGACGTGCAGGTAGTGGCGCCAACCGCAGTAAGATCACGCACGCACCAGAAAGTGAAAGTGAAAGCTGCAGCAGGCAGTTATGTAACACTGGCGGCGGTAGACAATGGCGTACTGCAGGTAAGCAATTTTGAAACGCCCAACCCTTATGGATATTTCTATGGCAAACGATCGCTGGATGTGAATGGATATGATATGTACCCGCTGTTGTTTCCTGAAATACGGGCGCAGTTAAGCAGTACCGGTGGCGATGGCGATTTGGAAACCAGCAAGCGCAGCAACCCCATGCCCAATAAGCGGATAAAAATTGTGAGCTACTGGAGCGGCATCACAAAAGCCAATGGCAGTGGTGAGGCTGAATTTGAATTTGATATTCCGCAGTTCAGCGGTGAGATACGGCTGATGGCAGTAGCTTATAAAAATGAAAGCTTTGGCAGTGCAGAAGCTGCCATGAAAGTGGCAGATCCCCTTGTACTAAGTACAGCATTGCCACGGTTTTTAAGTCCCGGCGATACTGTAAACGTGCCGGTTACCATTACCAATACCACTGGCAAAAGCGCCACGGCAGATGCTTCCCTCAGCGTAACGGCGCCGTTACAGGTGGCAGGGCCCGCACAACAATCAGTAGAGCTGAAACCAAACAGCGAAGCACGGGCCATGTTTAAGGTGATTGCCTCGCCCGCCATTAGCACCGGTAAAATAAAAGTGGAAGTAAAAGGAATGGGTGAAAAATTTGTGGATGAAACAGATATAACGGTGAGGCCGCCCTCAACTTTGCAGAAAATAACCGGTAGCGGAACCATAGCCGGCAATGCATCGCAAAAAATTACCATCGGGCTCAACGATTTTATACCCGGCAGTGGAGATTATAAACTGGTGGTGAGCCGCTCACCCGCATTAAGACTGGCTGATCAGTTTGCATACCTGGTAACCTACCCCTATGGATGCACAGAACAAACCATATCCGCTGCTTTTCCGCAATTGTATTACGGAGACCTGGCCGATTTGTTTAATACAGGCAAAGCCAGTAAGGCTTCCGCCAACAGCAACATACAGGAAGCCATTCGCAAAATAAAATTGCGGCAATTGTATAATGGCGGTATTACTTTATGGGATGGAGAGGGCACCGAACATTGGTGGGCCTCTGTATACGCCGCGCATTTTTTAATGGAGGCACAGAAGGCCGGGTATGATGTGGATAACGGTCTGCTGCAAACGCTGCTGAGTTATCTCAACAACAAACTGCGGAACCGGGAAACCATTCTTTATTATTACAACCAGAAAGAACAGAAAAAAATTGCACCCAAAGAAGTGGCGTACAGTTTATATGTGCTGGCTGTAGCAGGCCGGCCCAACATCAGTGCCATGAATTATTATAAAGCAAACCCTGCTTTGCTGGCGCTGGACAGCCGCTACCTGTTATCCGCCGCTTATAGTGTGGCCGGAGATAAAACCCGTTTCCGCGAATTATTGCCTGCTTCTTTCAGCGGTGAAGAATCAGTAGCACAAACCGGCGGTAGTTTTTACAGCGATATACGCGATGAATCAATTGCCCTGAATACATTAATTGACGTAGACCCTTCTAATGCGCAAATACCTGTAATGGCCAATCATGTGGTTTTGAAATTAAAACAGCGCAGCTGGTACAGTACACAGGAGAGTGCTTTTAGTTTTCTAGCCATGGGCAAACTGGCACGTGCGGCCAATGCATCCACGGTAACAGCCACCATCACCGCTAACGGAAAAACTGCGGGTACGCTTACCGCCGGTAGTATACAGCTGAATGCCAAACAGCTGGCCGGTAACAGTGTAGACATCAGCACAAAAGGCCAGGGAAATATTTATTACTGGTGGCAGAGCGAAGGCATCAGTGCCAGCGGCGCCTATAAAGAAGAAGACAATTATATTAAAGTACGCCGCCATTTCTTTGACCGGTATGGACGTGCCATCAGTGGCAATACCTTTAAACAAAACGATCTTGTCATTGTGCAACTGAGCCTTGAAAAAGCATACAGTGGTGCTGTAGAAAATGTTGTGCTCACAGATTTGCTGCCTGCCGGTTTTGAAATTGAAAATCCGCGCACCAAGGAATTGCCGGGCATGGAATGGATCAAAGATGCCAGCAATCCAACGGCCATGGATGTGCGAGATGATCGCATCAACCTGTTTGTAGACCTGTACAGCAGCAGGCAACTATATTACTATGCGGTGCGTGCGGTTAGTCCGGGCGTGTATAAAATGGGGCCGGCCAGTGCAGACGCCATGTACAATGGCGAATATCATTCTTATAACGGTGCCGGTATCATTAAAGTGATACAATAATTAGCGTGGCAACAACAGGTGTTTTCAATGCCTGTTGTTTGCTGTTGCTATGTTTTTTACCTTATTCCTGTGTATGAATATCATAAAAAAAACTGTTAAGTATACCTGCTATACGCTGCTGGGTTTTGTGGCTTTTGTTTTGTTATATCTGTTGTGCGCCTGGTGCTTAGCCAGGGTTACCATAGACAAAGAACCCGGTGAAGGAGAGATTGCTATCTACATCAAAACAAATGGCGTTCATGCAGACATTGTTGTGCCGCTTATCAACGGGCAAATGGACTGGCGCAGCGAAATCAGGTTTGCCAATGCGCACTTACCCGATACCACCCGCATTACCTACCTGGCAATGGGTTGGGGCGACAAAGGTTTTTATTTGCAAACACCTACATGGGCAGACCTCAAATTCAGTACTGCATGTAAAGCAGTCTTTGGTTTGAATACAACGGCCATTCACGCTACGTTCTATGAAAAATTACAGGAAGATGCAAGCTGTAAGAAAATAATGATTAGTACCAGCCAGTACCAAAGACTAGTCAATTTTATTACAGCAAGTTTTGATAAGGATCGGCGCGGTCATGTGCTGCCGATTATTACCAATGCCAACTACAGCAATGCGGATGCGTTTTACGAAGCCACCGGCCGTTACAGCCTTTTTCATACCTGCAATACCTGGACCAACAACGCACTAAAAGCCTGCGGACAAAAAGCCTGCTTATGGACACCCTTTGATACGGGGATCTTTCTTAAATATAAATGAATAGTACATTCTGCACGGTCTGCCACACTAACTGCTATTGACAACCGGTTTTCAATCGCCAAAGTCTTGAATTGTTGGCGCTTGGCATCAATATGTTACCATCACATGTCATCAACTTTTAAACCTTAAATTAGAAAACATCATGAATCAGAAACCTTCGGCTGCATTTGTAGCAGCATCGTGGATTGCATTGGGCGCCGGCGCCATAGGCTTTTTAATTGGTTTATGGCGGGCAGATATGCCATTAAACGAAAAGGGGTATTATTTTACCGTGCTTATGTTTGGGCTGTTTGCAGTAGTATCGCTGCAGAAAAGTGTAAGGGACAAGCTGGAGAAAATTCCGGTAACGGATCTTTATCACGCCATTTGCTGGTTTGCTACCATTTTATCTATTGTGTTACTGGTAGTGGGTTTATGGAATGCCAGCATTCTGCCCAGCGAAAAAGGATTCTACGCTTTTGCGTTCCTGTTGGGTTTGTTTGGCGCCATAACGGTGCAAAAAAATATCAGGGATGCACAGCAGGTGAACCGTGGAGAAGAATAATGACAAATAAAAATCCGGCAGGCAACAAAACCCTGCCGGATTTTACAATTATTATCTTCTCCAATGGCCGGGTACCCATTTGTAACCCCGGTTGGTATTCTGCCAGTGACCGTCTGCCCATGTAGCGTGGCGGCGGGGTCTTTCCCAATGGCCTTCATGCCATTGATAACCACCTCTTGCCCAAACCCAGTCGCCAGACACCCAAACATAATCGCGTGCAGGTGCCGCGGGCCTGAAATAAACCACATCGCGCGGGCGCTCACGTACTACATAAGAAGGCGCACAGGAGGCAAATGAAAACATCGCTATCAATACAGCAAAGTGTAAAATATACTTTTTCATACGCTTACTTTGAACTGTTAGACTAGCGTATTGACGCTGGGTTAAAAATGGTATCCTAAAAAAATGCAAAAATGAATGGGAAGGTACAGACGTTAACACTGTTGTTGGTGAAAACACCAACAAGGGCGGGAAAAAATGAAAAAGAATCGGCCGCAGATGCGCAGATTAACGCCGGGCACTTACCCCACCCTTAAATCCTGCCTGTCGGTAGGCAGGGGCGACATCCTGTGAGCGAGGGATGCAGCCCTCGCGAAAGTTCCGGCATCTACCTGCCCACAACAGGTACCACCGGCAAACTTTCATTGCCATCTTCACTCACCGATTGCACCGCAAAAAAATAATTGTCTTTTGAATACGGCAGACTGATGCTGGTTTGTTTTGTAAAAAACTTCTTCTGCCAGACAGCGCTGGTGGTTTCGCGCATCAGTACAAAAAAGCCTTTGTATTTACCGGTGGCAGGTGCCTGCCATGATAGAGCCGTGTAGTTATCCAGCTTTTTTACATCTACCGTTACTGTTTGCGGCATTGCGGGAGATTTGGCCAGGTTGCCCAATGTAGCCAGGTTCATACAGGTATTTTTTCTGAGGTATTCAAAGTCCATAAATTCTGTAAGATCCCCATATTGAATACCATTCTCTTTGCGGATATCCTGGTGCTGGTGGTTATAATTTTCATTCATTTCAGTAATGCGCACAGCGGTAAATCCATTCAATACATAGGGTGTGTGATCGCCGCCGCGTAGAAAACGATCATTGCGGTACACCATCACTACCTCCAAATTATCTACATAGCGTTCGCCGGTTTCTTTTACATACCTCGCCAATTGCCTTGCCTTGCCATCGTTTTCCAATCCCAGTTGACGGATGTTGGCAGCGTTTTTATCCAGTTCCCAGGCGGGCAAGCCCTCGCTGAAAACACGGATGCGGGTATTGTCGATAATATTTGTTTCGCTGCTGTTGTTACTGCCCATGATATCGTTATTCAGCACTGCTTCCAGGTTGCGGTTCTCTTTTTTTAATTTGCCCGCCATATAATTCGCGCCCAGCAATCCCTGTTCTTCACCGCTTACGGCGATAAAAATAATAGTGGCAGGAAACGAATATTTACTCATTACACGGGCACATTCAATTACTGCTGCGGTGCCACTGCCATCATCATTGGCGCCGGGCGCATCGCCCGTGCGGTCCATTACACTGGTGCGTCGGCTATCCAGGTGACCGCTGATAAGGAATATGCGATTGTCTGCAGGGTCGGTGCCTTTCAATGTAGCCACCACGTTACCCAATACAAGCGGCGCATCCACCCGTTTGCCATCCGCTGCCAAAGTAGTGGTATCAATAACTGCCGTTAAACGGCCGCTCGATTGTTTCGCAAACTCATTGAATTTTGACAATACCCACACCCTTGCAGCGCCAATGCCTTTTTTAGGATCGCTTTGTGTGCTCAATGTATTACGCGTGCCAAACGCTACGAGAGCTTTAATATAAGATTGTAATGAATCTGCCGCTACTTCCTTTACCATTTTTTCTATGGCAGGATCTTTTTCTATAATCGTTTGTGCAAAGAGGGCACTAAGGCTAGATGCAGCGACAAGGGTCAATAAAAATTTTCTCATGAGTTATGTTTGTTCAAATTCAAAAGTCAAAAGTGAAAATTAAAAAATACCGATTGGTTTCCCGCGGCAGTCATAACGAAGCAACATCCATAATTCGTGCACAAGCGTTGGCGCCCTTCAGTTGACCCATTGGTACCGCCTGGTCTACATACTAAATACTTAATACTCACCTGCTATTCCAACACACTGCAGCCGCCTGGTCTAAATACTAAATACTAAATTCTATATACTAAATACTCTTTCAATAGCCATATTTCTCTTTCCAGCGTTGCCGCAAAAACTTTCGCAGCTCTTCTTCACGCGCATTGTTGCCGGGCTGATAAAATACGGTGCCGCTTATTTTATCGGGCAGATATTCCTGCGCAGCAAAATTATCTTCATAACTATGCGCATACTGGTAGCCTTTACCATAATCTAGATTTTTCATCAGCCGGGTAGGGGCATTGCGGATGTGTAAGGGCACCGGCAAATCGCCATGTTGTTGTACGGCAGACAAGGCTGCGCTTATTGCCACCACGGCCGCATTGCTTTTTGGCGATGCTGCAAGATAGGTGGTACACTGCGACAATATAATCTGCGATTCGGGATACCCGATCTTATTAACCGCATCAAAGGTGGCATTGGCCATTACCAGCGCCGTTGGGTTGGCATTGCCAATATCTTCGCTGGCGAGTATAACCAGCCGGCGGGCAATAAACTTTACGTCTTCGCCGCCTTCAATCATGCGGGCCAGCCAGTAGATGGCTGCATTGGGATCGCTTCCGCGGATGGATTTTATGAATGCAGAAATGATATCATAATGCTGTTCGCCTTTTTTATCATACAATGCAATGCGCTTCTGCGCTATGTCCATTACTTTATCATCTGTAATAACGCTGTTGTTGCCCAATGCATCGGTTACCAGCTCAAGCAGGTTGAGCAATTTACGCGCATCGCCACCGGAGATATTAATCAGCGCAGCCGTTTCTTTCAGTGTAATTTTTTTGGTGCTGAGCTGTGGATCATGTTCCAGCGCATGTGTTAGCAAACCCACCAATTCTTTTTCACCCAACGGTTTTAAAACATACACCTGGCAACGACTGAGCAATGCCGCATTTACTTCAAAAGATGGATTTTCGGTGGTGGCGCCAATCAATATAATGATACCTTTTTCTACTGCACCCAGCAAAGCGTCCTGCTGCCCTTTGTTGAAGCGGTGGATTTCATCAATAAAAAGAATACAGTTCTCTTTTGTTTTGGCGGTTTCTATTACTTCCCTTACGTCTTTTACACCGCTGCTGATAGCGCTCAATGTAAAAAACGGCGCGCCCAGCGTATGGGCAATAATATTGGCAATGGTGGTTTTGCCCACACCGGGCGGGCCCCACAAAATCATGGAAGGTAGTTTGCCATTTTCTATGGCGGTGCGCAGTATACTGCCTTTACCGGTTAAATGTTCCTGGCCTGCCAGTTCATCTAGCGTAGTGGGCCGCAGGCGTTCTGCTAATGGAGAAGTCATAGATCAAAATAACAAAAAAAGCAAGCGGTAAGTTCTCTTTTTATTGCACATGCAGACTAACAAAGGCGGCTATCTTGTTAAATGAATCATCCAGGTCGGGGCCCGTCCATCCATGCCCTGCAGTAGGATATAAAACATACTGGTTTGGTATGCCCAGCGACTGCAGTTTATCTTTCACCAAAATAGCTTGCCCGGGCGGCACCAGGTTATCTGCACCACCTTGCAATAAAAGTGTTGGTGGCGATTGGGGAGAAATAAAAGTAAGCGGGCTGGATTGCTGGTACAAAGCGGCATTCAGCCCGGGCGTTGTGCCGAGAACCTTTACCAATGCCAGTGCAATAAATGGATTGCTGTTGTACATGGCGGTTAAATCGGCAGGGCCAAAAAATGAGACTATTGCTTTTGGTATTACAGGGCTGCTATACTTATAAGCCTGCAACATGGCCAGGTGGGCGCCGGCACTGGCGCCCAGCAATACCCATTTATCTGAAACCTGGTATTCTTCCTTTTTGTTGAAAATAAAAGCCATCGCGGCCTGTATATCGTTTTCCTGCGCAGGAAAAACATTTTGTCCGTTGCCAGCGAGCCGGTAGTTGATATTGATAAACGCGTAGCCGGGCAACCGGGTTTGAAGCATAGCAATGTAGGGTGTAAAATCTGCTTTATCCCCTTCGGTCCAGCCCCCTCCATGCACCAGGATCATTAATTTGGTGTTGGCGGATGTACGGCCTGCGGGGAGGTACACATCCATTTTCTGCAATGCATTGGTGCCGTATGACACGTCCATCATTATACTGCTGTCATTTGTCTTTACCGGTTTTTTGCAGGCAATAAAAAGGAACAGGCTAGTACAAATAAAAAGAATGCGCATCAACAAATTTTAGTTTTACTAACGTAAACAATTGTAATACAGATGTGAAGAAAATGCGAAATCGACCGTTTTCCAACTATTGATGTAACAAAACCGTGCCACGCGACGCGTCCGAATCGTATATGTACGTTACCGTGAGAAACAATTTTTTTACCGCTGCTGTTTGCCATCTGAACTACACGCCAGGAGCGAGTTTCAGGCGATCATTGCTCTTTCTTTCTGGCACCAACGTATATGTTTTTTTCCACACACGAGTACGCATTAACATTTAATCGAATTTTAATGTATAAATTACAATACTAAAAACTTGTTTATGGGAAATACCATGCAGCGCAGGCAATTTCTACGCGGCCTGTCAGCAAAAAGTAGCAACCCTTTTCCCCAAACCGAAGAAGAAAGTTTAAACCCATCATCCCCTTCAGCTAGTTTCAGTCCATTACGCACCAGTGGTGTTCAGTCGGGCATTGCCCCATACAGCGGGCCGTTTACAGAAAGCGAGATGCTACACCTGCTGCGGCGTATTACTTTTGGCGCCCCCAAATCCACCATAGCTGAGATTAAAGGCATGACCATGAGTGCGGCGGTTGATTATCTTATTGATAACCCCGTGCAGCCTGCCACCACTCCGGTAAATAATTATACTGTGGGTGTAGATAGCGGCGGTGTTGCCTTTGGCAGTTCATGGATGGATGCCGCGCTGCCCGACCCGGTAGACCCCCCGGCACCTGCACCCGCAGTGCGTGGTCCATTGAGTAGTAATAGAACCTATAATTCTTTTAAGCCCTGGTGGATGGGCCAGCTAATCACCCAGCGCACACATATACTGGAGAAAATTACGCTCTTCTGGTCGAATTATTTTGGAACCGATACGAACAACAACAACCGACCGAAGGCAATCTTTCAACACCATAAATTATTGCGTACCTACGGGCTGGGCAATTTTGGCGATCTGTTGAAACAGGTTACCATAGACCCGCACATGTTGTATTTTTTGAATGGGGTAAGCAATACCAGAACAGCCCCCAATGAAAATTACGGCCGCGAGGTACAGGAACTGTTTGCTATTGGCAGCCCTGGTAAAACGTATACAGAAGGCGACGTACAACTGGCTGCAAAAGTGCTCACAGGCTGGCAGGTGCGGCAAAGTACTACCGATGGTACATGGTCGAGCTATTTTACTGCTTCCCGCCACGATACCACCACCAAAGTGTTTTCAGATTTTTATAAGAAAAAATCTATTGCCCCCAACGGCGACAAAGAATATATTGATCTGATTAACATGCTGCTGGCAAGCGATGAATGTGCCAAGCATGTGGTACGCCGCCTGTACAGGTGGTTTGTATATTCTTCCATTACTGCCGATATTGAAACCAATGTTATCGAACCACTGGCAACCATCTTTAGAAATAGCAACTACAGTATACCGGTAGTATTGAAAGCGCTTTTTAAAAGCGAACATTTTTTTGATCCCCTCAACAGGGGCGGCATCATTAAAAGCCCGATAGATTTGTACGTATCGCTGGCACGCGAATTTAAAATTACGCTGGCCGCTGCACCCGTGGATATACAATATGCCCATTGGAAAAATTTTAGCGATCGTTGCGCCAATTCTTCGGAAGCACAAAATATTGGCGATCCGCCCAATGTTTTTGGCTGGCCCGCCTACTACAATGATGTGTCTAAATTTTATGAGAGCTGGATGACGGGTGCATCCATACAGATAAAAGCGAAAAACCTGAAAGCTTTTAGCAGCAAAACAGGCATAACGGTAAGTGGTGTTAAACTGCAGATAGACCCCATCGCATTCAACAAACAATTTTCTAACCCCGGCAGTGCCGATGCCGTAATTGCAGACTATATCTTCTACCTGCTGCCTTTTGATCTTACCGATGCGCAGAAGGCAACCATGAAAAACATTATGCTGAACAACCAGGCCAACGAAAGTTACTGGACGAGTGCATGGAACGATTATATGGCCAATCCCACCAATACCACGGCTATTGGGCTGGTGCAGTCGAGGTTGTACGACCTGCTCACCTATATCACCGGCCTTGCCGAATTTTTTCTGTACTAACATCTTCAGATTAAAAAGTAACACATGAAACGCAGACATTTTTTAAAAACAGCACCGGTGCTTACTTTACCGTTGTTGATAGAAGGCTTCCAGGTAGAAGCCATGAACACCAATCCGCTGCTGCAATTGCTGGGCGAGCAATCGCTTGTTAACGGCAGGGTGTTGGTGCTGGTGCAGTTGAATGGTGGTAATGATGGATTGAACACAGTTATTCCGCTGGACAGGTATGCTGAACTAACCAATGCACGCGCCAATATTCTGCTGCCTGCAGATAAGGTGCTTAAACTAAACAATACCAGCGCTACCGGCCTGCATACCGTTATGACCGAAATGCAGGAGATGTATAATAATGGGTTGATGAATATCATCCAGGGCGTTAGTTATCCCAATCCTAACTTTTCTCATTTCAGGGCTACAGATATCTGGCTTACCGGCGCAGCTTCCAATCAATACCTTACCACGGGATGGCTGGGCCGCACGGTAGATCAGCAATACCCAGGTTATCCCAACCCCGCCGTATTGCCGAATAAAGATCCGCTGGCGGTGCAGATAGGTTCACAGGCATCTTCCATGATGCAGACGGCCGAAACCAATGCAGCTTTTACCGTAACCGATCCCAATTCATTCAACGACTTTATCAATGGCATAGTACCTGTAATGCCAGATACACCTTATGGCAGGGAGGTTACATTTCTTAGAAAATTGCAGCAGTCAACCGAAGAGTACTCATCGGTGATTCAGAAATCATATGGTTTGGGTGCCAATATTGCAACTTATCCCGCCAATAATGCATTGGCTAATCAGCTCAAAATTGTGGCGCGGCTGATCAAAGGCGGATTGAAAACACCTGTCTATATTGTTAACCATCCCAACAGTTTTGATACCCACTCTGCACAGGTAAATACATTGGACCATACCATCGGTACGCACGCCAATGCATTGGGCGTGCTCTCTAAAGCCATTGGTGCGTTTCAAAAAGATTTGGATGCGCTGGGTATCAAAGACCGGGTAACGGGTATGACGTTTACAGAATTCGGCCGGCGTATTAAATCGAACGACAGTCCCGGAACCGATCATGGAACATCCATTCCCATGTTCTTTTTTGGAACAAAACTCAATGCGGGTCTTACCGGCGCCAGTCCTATATTGCCCGCCAATGCCGCTGTTGGCGATCAGATACCGATGCAGTTTGATTTCAGGTCGGTATACTACACGGTGTTGCGCGACTGGTTTCAGCTAACCGATGCAGACCTGAGCAGTGTATTGTTTCAACCCTACCCGGCCCTGCCAATTTTTAGCCAGCTGGCATTGCCGGTTACCATTTCGGCATTTACGGGCAACTGGAAGAATGGTGTTGCCTCACTGCAATGGACAGCCGAAAAAGAATCCAATATAGACCGGTATGAAATAGAGCGTTCTGAAGACGGCGTAAACTACAATAAAAGAGGAACCGTTGCCGCAACCAATGCAGACAGTAAGCACGACTACAGTTATAACGATAACAACCTGTACCAGGCTTTCTATTATTACCGCATCAAAGTAATTGAACAATCGGGCCAGATAAAGTATTCAAATGTATTGCTCTTGAAAGATGCGCAGCAGGTAAGGGGCGTACGCATGAAGATATTGCCCAACCCAATTGATAATTGGTTTAATACTTCCTTCCAGGATCCGGTAACGGGTAATATTACCGTGCGGATGCTCGATTTCTCCGGTAAAGAAGTATGGAAGGGCGAGCAGTATGCCAACAATGTATACAACCTTACGTTTACCATTGGCACCCATATAACACCGGGTGTATACGTTATACAGGTGCGCGACAAAGACAACCAGGCCTCGCAGAAAGTGTTGCTGCGGTAATATAGTTTTGCCTATACGAATAATAAGGGCTTGTATCTTTTTGATACGGCCCTTTTTTGTGCACTGAAGTGGTGAGGTAGGTTATGTGGGTTGTTGTAAATTTGGTAAACAATTGTGTGCTGTTAACCCAATCATTTGCGAACATCCACGAATAACAGAATATGCGTTGGAAGAATGAATTAACAAAACTGCTCAACATTGAATACCCCATTATTCAGGCACCTATGCTGGGGGTAACCACGCCTGAGATGGTAGCAGCCGTATCCAATGAAGGTGGGTTGGGTTCGCTGCCTATCGGCGGCCTTCCTGCAGGCAAAGTAAGCGAGCTGGTACAAAAAACCAAACAACTTACTAACCGGCCTTTTGCAGTAAATTTTTTTGCAAATAGCAATGCCGAACCGGAAGCTACCGACACTACTGCCATGCAAGATTTTTTGGTACAGTTCTGTTCAACAAACGGCATCCCTGTTTCAGCAGATATTTTTGGGATGGCAAGATTTTCTCACTATCAGGAACAAATAGGCGTGTTGCTGGATGCGCAAGTGCCGGTATTGAGTTTTACGTTTGGCATACCAGACAGCGCAACTATAAAAGCTTGCAAAGAAAAAGGTGTAAAGCTGCTGGGCACGGCTACCTGTGTACAGGAAGCCTTGGTATTGAAAAGCCAGGGCATTGACGCAGTCGTGGCGCAGGGCATGGAAGCAGGCGGCCACCGCGGAACATTTATTGAGCAGGAACCATTACCACTGATTGGCTTGTTTCCATTGATAACACAAATAACCACGCAGGTAAAACTGCCGGTGATTGCTGCGGGCGGTATAGTAAATAGTAAAACGTTGCAGGCGGCATGTACGCTTGGCGCGCAAGCAGTGCAGCCGGGAACGCTATTTATAGCCTGCGCGGAAAGTGCGGCTGCGCCGGCGTACAAAACAGCGTTGCAGCAGGCAAAGGAAACAGACAGCATACTTACACGGGCATTTACCGGCCGCTGGGCACGGGGCATCCGCAATCAACTGGCTACTGAAATTGAAAGCGCCGGCATCAGCATACCTGCTTACCCGGTACAAGCCTACCTGTTGCACCACGTACGGGCATATGCGCAGGAAAACAACAATAAAGATTTGATGAGCCTGTGGGCCGGTCAAGCCGCTTCCTATGCAGAAGCGCTGCCCGCTGCAGCAATTTTTAAAAAACTGGTGGCGGAGGCTAAAGCTGTATAGTCGTGATTAATACCCGCCCTACAAAACCAATTGGGTAAATAAACGTTGCAATGTTTCTTTTGGATCAGGCGATAGACCCGTATGTGTTTTCGACGTTTGCACAACGGTGCTGCGGGTGGCCGTTAGCCAGCGGAACCTGTCTGCCACCGGTAATTTTCCTATAGGACCACTGTCTTTTGTACCGGCGCAAATTTTTTCAAATGCCTGCAGGTATTGGCCAATCTCCGGTATATCCAGTTCGCAGGCAAATGCTTTAATTTTTTCTCCGTTAAGATGGTACAGCACTTCCAGAAATTTTTGTTGCGGGCAATACAGCACAACCCCCACATTGAGAAATTCTTCGCGCTCCACTTTTGGAACAATACGGAGAACAGTATATTCAAATAAGTATTTCTCTTGCATGCTGTGCTTCTTTTACAAAAATGGCCGAATTGGCGATGCGCAATGTTAAAAAACGGATGTAGGCCTCACGGTGTTCAGTAGCCGAAGAAAATGGCGAATCTACCAGCAGCCATTCTTCTGGTACCAGCGAAACAATTGCCCGTATGCGTTCTTCGGTAAGTATCGATTTAAATTTCATGTCTGTGGATGCCAGTTCAGCCGCTCTTGGCAGCAGCACATGATCTTTTACATGGGTAAATGGCCGGAGTGCCTGTGCCTCCCAATTTTGCCAGGCGTGGTGGAAGTACAAAGAGGCACCATGATCTATCAACCACAGTTCTTTGTGCCATAGCAACATGTTGGTATTGCGGTACGTGCGGTCTACATTGGTAATAAGACAATCGAGCCATACCACCTGCGAGGCCAGTACAGGATCTATGGTGCTCACCGTGGGGTCGAACGTGATAGAGCCGGATAAATAATGCAACCCTACGTTTAAACCGGTACTGGCTTTTAATAAATCCTGTATTTCTTCATCGGGTTCAGTACGGCCAAACGCAGTATCCAGTTCGGCAAATACTATTTCAGGCACCTTTAAACCCAGCGCACGCGCTATTTCTCCACCCACCAGTTCTGCAATTAAAGATTTGGGCGCTTGTCCGGCACCACGAAATTTTATCACGTACAGAAAACCATCATCGGCTTCGGCAATAGCCGGCAATGATCCACCTTCGCGCAATGGCGTAACATACCTGGTTACATGAACGGTGCGTATAAGGCTGGCTGTTTCTTTCAACATTGTAATGGCATCTGCGGGTACTGCACCTGGTGCAGCGCTTACCGTAACGACAAAAATAGTATTATCTGCGTTTGAACGGGTAATAATATGTTTGACGGAGTAGCCAAACGGCCGGCCAGGTACACACAACAATTATAAGTATATATGGTGAGGGGCGGTTTTCAAACACAATGAAGTTCTGTTTATCACTGCTTTATTTTACCTTCATCTTTTTATAACCAACGATCAGCCACAGAAAAGAATTGTCTATGATTATTGAACCAAGAATGCGCGGATTTATTTGCCTTACTGCTCATCCAAAGGGGTGCGAACAAAATGTGC
This sequence comes from uncultured Chitinophagaceae bacterium, assembly GCA_963705285.1. Classification (GTDB taxonomy): domain Bacteria; phylum Bacteroidota; class Bacteroidia; order Chitinophagales; family Chitinophagaceae; genus JACMLD01. The sequence continues at coordinate 6,355,454 of OY970066.1, read as the reverse complement.
GCAACCAGATTGATTATATCAAATCCAAAGGAACTATCGAAGGGCCCAAAAAAGTGTTGGTCATTGGCGCGTCTACCGGCTTCGGTCTGGCTTCGCGCATAACCAGTGCTTTTGGTTTGCATGCCGCTACCATTGGCGTTTTTTTTGAAAAGCCGCCGGCAGAACAAAAAACGGCGTCGCCCGGCTGGTATAATACGGCTGCATTTGAGCAGGTTGCGCAGCAGGAAGGTTTGTATGCCAAAAGCATTAATGGCGATGCGTTTTCCAATGAGGTAAAAGAAAAAACCATTGCACTCATAAAAAAAGATCTCGGCCAGGTAGATTTAATCATATACAGTCTTGCATCGCCGGTAAGAACTCATCCCGTAACAGGTGTTACCCACCGCTCGGTACTGAAACCGATTGGTAATCGGTTTGCCAGCCAGACCGTAGATTTTCATACCGGAAAAATTACCGGGGTTGCTATTGAGCCAGCCACAGAAGAAGATTTGGCGAATACTGTTGCTGTTATGGGTGGTGAAGACTGGGCCATGTGGATGGACGCGTTGAAAAAAGCAGGTGTATTGGCCAACAAGGCAGTTACTGTTGCGTATTCTTATATTGGCCCGGCACTAACCGAAGCCGTCTACCGCAAGGGAACCATTGGAGGCGCAAAAGATGATCTGGAAAAAACTGCGTTTGCGATTACAGATTCATTAAAAGATATTGGCGGCAAGGCGTATGTTTCTGTTAATAAGGCATTGGTAACACAAGCCAGCTCTGCCATTCCGGTTATTCCGCTGTACATCTCTCTTTTGTATAAAGTAATGAAGCAGGATGGCATACATGAGGGGTGCATTGAACAAATACAACGACTGTTTAACGAGCGGTTATACGTTAACGGTACCGTGCCCGTGGATGAACAAGGCAGAATACGAATAGACGATTGGGAGTTGCGCCCCGACGTGCAGGCAAAAGTGGATGCTTTATGGAAAGAAGCCACTACAGAAAATTTGCCGTCTATTGCCGACCTGGAAGGGTACAGAACAGATTTTTACAACCTGTTTGGATTTAAAGTACCCAATGTTAATTATACTGCTGATGTTAATGAAATGGTGGAAATACCGGGGCTGGTATAACTGTAGGAAATATATTTTTGGAAATGAGCTGTCATTGAAGGCAGCTCATTTTTTTTCTATTCATTCAACACTTACTCAACCTGCATAAAGAAGCAACTGCTGAAATTTATTCTATCAACCCGCACGTCATCTTTAAAGTATTGTACCTCGTTGTCTGATAAAGAATACCAGATAGACAGGTTACATTTTGGATAAAAAATACCCACACGGTCCGCATCAAACCACTTGGTATGCCGCGCAAGAATGTAAGCACAATCATACCAGAAATTATTCTTTTTTTCATAGAGTTTTATCGTGCGCAGGGTGGTTCCGTCATCAATGTTGATAAATACCGAAGTGATGCTTTCGGTTTTTTCAATGCGCTGAAAGGCTTTCATCTTCCTGTTTTTAGACAGTACGGGTGCATAACTGCGGTCAAAAACAAATTTGCTGTCGAGCACCTGGGCATAGGCAGATTCAAATACGGTACGGTTCCATGTATACTCATCGCTCAACTGCAGCAAACAATGCTGTATCAAATTAAGCAGCAGGTGATATTTCCCCATTTTATCAAGCCGGCGGTAATTGTCCGGGTCAAATGCAGGCGCTATTGCAATGATGGAACCATTTTTCCAGGTACGGTTCCATATGGTATGATAGTAGGGCTGAATGGTTACACGGCTACAGCCAGGCGGTTTATAACCATTCATGCACTGGCAATACAAATCGCTGATATAATTTATAATGCCCGTTTCGTCTACAAACGCCGGCGTACCTGCAACGGCACCGGTATCCAGGTACAAAGTAATATCACTGAAAGGAGTGGGCATCGCTATGTATTATCAGAACAGTGGTTCAAATATAGTATGCAGATGCTTATTTTTACGTGGCCAGTTGCCTGGTTTAACTTTACCCCATTCAATTCAATGTATGATGCAATCAAAAAACAATCAAGGACGGCTATTGCGGTATTGCCTTTTATGTATGTGCATGCTCGGCTGTTTTACCGTTGCAACAAGCCAGGCAGTGCGCGCAAAGGCCTCGCCAAAAATTGTAAATATCGTAAACTTTATCAGGCTGCTTGAACCAAGGGATGCCGCCATTACACAGGATGTGCTGTACCAAACCGTGGTGAAACAGGTGGAGATGATGCAGCAACACAAACTGGGCGGTACTTTTTTATTGCAGTATGATGCATTGATGGATGCGCGCTATCAGCAGTTATTAAAAAACCTTTCAAAAGATTCATTTGAAATTGGCGGTTGGTGGGAGATACCGCAACCCCTGGTAGAAAAAGCAGGATTGAAATGGCGCGGCCGTTACCCGTGGGACTGGCATGCCGATGTGGGCTTTGCCACCGGGTATACACCGCAGGAACGCAAGCAACTGGTAGATGTGTACATGGCTGATTTCAAAAATATTTTTGGGTACTATCCAAAATCGGTGGCTTCCTGGTTTATTGATGCGTACAGCCTCAACTATATGTATGAAAAGTACGGCATAGTTGCATCAGCCAATTGCAAAGATCAATATGGTACTGATGGTTATACTTTGTGGGGCGGTTACTGGAACCAGGCATACTACCCCAGTAAAATCAATTCTTATATGCCCGCCCAGCATGCGCAAAATCAGGTGCCCGTTCCTGTTTTCAGAATGCTGGGCAGCGATCCCATCCGCCAATACGACCATGACCTGGGTACTACACGGCAGGGCGTCATTACCCTGGAACCTGTATACCCCAAGGCGGGAGGCGATGAGGCCTGGGTAAAATGGTTTTTCAACACATTCACTACAGACGACGCCCTTGGGTTTAATTATACACAGGCAGGCCAGGAAAATTCATTTACATGGGATGCCATGGCCAAAGGCTTTAGTATACAAATGCCGCTGATTGCGCATTTGCGCAATGAAAATAGAATACGGGTAGAAACGCTTGAAGCGTCGGGCCGCTGGTTTCGTAAAAAATATGCCGTTACGCCCGCTACCTCATTTGCGGTAAGTAAAGATGTAGATGGCAACGATCAAAAAACGCTTTGGTTCAACAGCCGGTTTTACCGCGTAAATGTATTATGGGAAAAAGGCAACCTGCGCATCCGAGATATACACCTTTTTAATGAAAAATTTCCTTCGGTATATGAAACCCAGGTAGCCACCTCCAATGAATGCAAATTTTTTACATTGCCATTTGTAGATGGTTATGTATGGAGTAAACCCGGAGATATTGCAGGCTTACGGTTGAAAGCAACCATTGCCGGAAAAGAGATCTTGTTGCAAGGCGGCGATCCCGTGTTTACCAATACGGCAACTGGTGTACATCTTGAATGGCCGGTACAATCAGTAAAAGGAATAATAAATGCAGATTTTACAGAAGACCAACTGACACTAAGCTGGCAGGGAACCGCTCCATTGAGCTGGTACCTCGATTTAACTACCACTGCAGGTGTTGAACTTCCCTTTACCGGCATCCATAAAAAAGATATTGCCTGTACATTTGAAGGCATGCCCTATAAAGTCAACGCCTTACAGGGTAGCTTTTCCGTGCCCGGCAATGGTGCGGTGTGGAGAGTGCAACCACAGGGTAATAAAATTATATTGCGTTTTGCTGCGGAGCGGTAAAAGGGAATTGGGAATTAGGGATTGGTAATTAGGAATTGGGAATTTGGATTGGGAATTAGTAATTATTGGTGTCCGGGAAAAATTATCGCATTTTACGAAAACCGCGTTGTAGCAAAGGTTTTCAGTGATTTACACAAGCTGAGGTTTGCAATTGTAAGACCTGATACCAGTACGCTTGGAGATGCCTCGTTTTCCGTGAGCTTTGTACAGAAGTTGAATGATGCGATGGCTGAAATACCTACTGGAGCTCAATTACAGGGGAAAAGGAAAACGCAGCATCGAAAAGCGTACGAGCGCCCGGCCGGCCTGAGGCCATCGCATTAAAAGGTTTGTAGGATTTAACCGGACAATAATGATTGGGAATAAGGAATTTGGAATTAGGATTTCAATCATTACAAATTGCTATATTGAAATTGTGAAACCTGGTACCAATGCGCTTGGAGATGCCTCATTTTTTATCGGCTTTGTACTAAAGCTGATTCATGCGAGGGCTGAAATGAATACAGCTGTACAGGGGGAAAGAAAACGCAGCATCGAAAAGCGTAGCCGGCCTGAGGCCATCGGTGTAAGACTTTGAATCAAACATTGATTAGATAGCACAACTATCAGCATTGTTTACCATTAATAATTTGCAAGCTGTATGAATACACACTTAACCGAAACACAGGTGCAGGATTATCAACGCGATGGCTACCTGCTGGTTGAAAATTTTTTAAACCCCGGTGAGCTATCATTCTGGCGCCAGGCAGTTACGGAAGCCATTGCACAAAGAGATGGCCGAAAAATGCCCAGCAGCGATACAAAAGTGGGAGAAGACGATGGCATCAATAAAGACGCTGATTACTACGGAAAAGTATTTGACCAGTTGCTCAACCTCTGGCAGACCAACGACAAGATCAAACAAATTATGCTGGATGAAAATATTGGCCGCATGGTAGCCACACTGGCTGGCTGGAACGGCACACGCATCTGGCATGACCAGGCATTGATTAAACGCCCGTGGGCCAATCCCACGTCGTGGCACCTGGATACACCGTTCTGGTCGTTCAGCGATAGGCGCGCCCTGTCAATATGGGTGGCGTTGGATGATGCCACTTATGAAAACGGTTGCCTGTATTTTATTCCCGGCTCTTATCATTCCACCACTTTTGACAACCCCGGTATCGGCAAAAACATGGATGCCGTTTTTGATTTCTATCCGCAGTTTAAAGAAACGGCTTCAGTTGCCGTGCCCATGAAAGCCGGCAGCTGCTCTTTTCACAATGGTCTTACCATACACGGCGCCGGTGCTAACATGACCAATGGTTACCGCCGCGCCATGACTTGTGCTTATATGCCCGATGGCGCCACTTTTAATGGAATAAAAAATATACTAAGTGATGAACAGGTGGCCAAATTGCAACGCGGCGATTTGCTCAATGATGAAGCACAAAACCCTTTGATATATAAAGCTTAAACCAGATTTCTCCATTTGCGAATATTCCACACCGTGATAAAAAAAACGATTGCCAACAAACTGCTGCTTTTAATTTGCCTGCTTATACCTGTAATACTCTGCGCCCAGCCCATAACCATTAACCACAACACGGCTGACCATTACCTGGTATTTGGCAATGAAAAAATGCAGTTGAAACTTGATTATAAGGGCATGGTAACCGTTTCGGAATTGCGAATTAACCAGCAAGACGTAATGAAACCCGGGGATGGTATTTATTCTTCCATCAGAACAAAAGAGGCCACTTATTCAACCTTGTCGCTTTTGGCGCAGCCACGCATCAGCGTAAAAGGGCATACAATTGCGGTTACTGGTATTGTTTATGGCGATGGTAATCTCCGTATCAGGGAAGACTGGACTTTTTTTATTACTACCACCGGCATACAGTTAAAAATTGATCGCAGCCTGTCAAAAACCATTGTGGCGGAGCAGGTAGCATTTCCTGCGTTTATGTTTAACAGCATCAATACCTGGGAAGGAGCTTACCAGGACTATGGCGGCCTGGCCTGGTTTTATCTTTTTAATCAGCCGCAAGACACGTACGGTGTTCACAGCAATGTATCTGAATTCTGGAACCAGCAAACCGGTAACGGACTTACCATTGCTGTTGCCGCACCAGGTAAACAGGTGGCCATGGATTACAGTCGCACTGGTGATAATAAGTTGTTGTGCACCGTAGCGTTTGATGAAACGGCCATGCAGCTAAGGTATGATTCAGGCACGCAACGCCGGCGGTTTATACGGGGCGGCAACAATGTGTGGGCACCGGTTACCTTACGCGCGGGTAAAACCAGCCAAACAGTACAACTTACTGCATTTGATTGCCATGAACGGTATAACCGGGGCAACCTGGCAGGCATCAATGCAAAACAGGTGGGGGCAGTATTGAATACCATTGCAAGAATAGGTGTTATCGATAAACAGCATTTTGGTGGCAACAGCTGGCATACGCCCTATGGTCCTATTTGTTTGCACGAGCAATACATTGCGCAAATGGGACTGGCCATTAATGATTCCAATTATTTATCGGGCTACCGGGAATGCCTGGATTTTTACCGCGATCACGCCATTAAAAAAGACGGACGTGTATGGGCCAGGTGGGCATATACCAACGAAGACATGATGCCCGGCGAAGTAAACAAAGAAGGATTTTATGAAGCACAATGGGGGTATTTAATGGATTCCAATACAGATTTTGTAACCAATGTGGCCGAGTTATACGACCAATTGGGCGATCTGGCCTGGGTAAAACAACACCAGCGCAGTTGCGAAAAGGCGCTCGACTGGATCATCAACCGCGATAGCAACGGCAATGGATTGGTGGAGATGATGACAGACAGCCACCAGCAGAAACGGGGCAGCGACTGGATAGACATCATATGGGCCTCATACGAAAACGCGTTTGTGAATGCCAAGCTTTACCGCGCATTGGTATTGTGGGCCGGTATTGAACAGCAGCTGGGCAATACAGCCAGGGCTACCACCTACGCGCAATTTGCTGGTAAGTTGCGTAGCAGTTTTAATAAACCTGTTTCCGCGGGCGGTTTCTGGGATGAGGAGAAGCAGTGCTATATCTACTGGAGGGATAAAGATGGTTCGCTGCATGGCAACAATATGGTAACGCCGGTAAATTTTATGGCCATTGCCTATGGCATTTGCAACGACACCATGCGCACCACCGCCATCCTGGAAGGCATAGAAACCCAGATGCAAAAAGAAAAGCTTTTTTTCTGGCCGCTTTGTTTGTACGGCTTTGCACCTGGCGAGGGAAGGGAGACACAATACCCGTTTCCGGAATATGAAAATGGCGATATCTTTTTATCTTGGGGCTCCGTAGCTGTGCAGGCTTATGCAGCATACAAGCCCGCATTGGCGTTGAAATATGTAAAAAACGTACTGGCGCAGTATGAAAAAGATGGATTGGCCTTTCAACGTTACGGCCGTGCCCTGCAGGATGGACGTGGAGATGATATTTTGTCGGGCAACAGCCTTTCCATAGTTGGTTTGTACCAGGCTATTTACGGCGTCAACCCCCGGTACAACCGTTTCTACCTCAACCCGCATATAACACCTGAACTGGCGGGTACACAACTTTATTACAACTTTCGCAACCAGCGGCTTATCATAGACCTTGATACCAACAGGTATCGGGTATCTGATGGTAGAAAGAGTATTGCTGCTACAACCGATTTTGGTTTTTTTAGTACAGCTACATCCTTATCTTTTTTCAATGGCAATGCAGATAAGGCAACATTAACGGTAAACTCCATACCCGTTAGTCAATACCAATTGAAGATTAAAGAATGTGGGCAGCAAAAGGTGGCCTGGCGGCAGTCATTAGAAGGCGCGCCCGGTAAGTGGCTTACCTACCAGTTAGCCGGGTTAAAAAGCAATGAATATTACCAGGTAAGGGTTGATGGTGCAACAGTATCGCGCGTAAGGGCCAGTGCCAGCGGTGCTTTACAGTTTCGCTATGCTACCAAAACAAACAGCGAAGAAGTGGTGGTTTCGGCAGGGAACGCGATGCAGTAACAACAGGTTTTACACCATGTTAAGGAAATAATTATTTGGCAGGCATCCAATTACTCCATTGTTGCGTATCGGCAGGTATACCTATCACTTCTAAAATTAAATACTATGCCTGCCATCAGCAAAAATCTCAAGGCCGCGCTACTGTTCCTTCCGTTATTTGTATTGCTATTCGCTTGCAGCAAAGATGACGAAACACCTCCGCCGTCTGTAGTAAAACACTGGGACATTGTACTCAACACAAAATTTGAAAACCCGGCACCGGCTGGCAGAACCGAAACCGGCACTGCTGCGCTTGATTTGTATTCAGACAATTCTTTCAAATACAATATAGCCGTTACCGGCCTGGCAGCCGGTGATGCGCTAACGGCTTCGCATATTCATTTTGGCGACGCCGCCACCAATGGCCCTGTGATCCTGAATTTCAACCCCGCATTTACCAACAATGCAGCCACGGCCACTATTACGGGTGTGCGTCAAACACTGGTAGATTCCATTTTAAACGGAACCGTGTATGTAAATGTACACTCCACCCAGTTTCCGGGCGGACTGGTACGCGGCCAAATGGATAAAACAATTGATTACGCCGTGGATGTTGCCTTAACCGGCGCTGCAGAAGTTCCGGCTGTAACCACCACCGCCAGCGGTATTGCTTTGCTGCGGCTTATGACAGACAAAACTTTGTACAGTAAGATAACCGTGACCGGCGTGGAAGCTACAGATGCCATGACGGTGGCCCATATTCACGGTCCGGCTGCCGCAGGTGTAAATGCCGCGGTACTGCAGGGGCTTTGCGCAAATGCTGCTGATTTTGGTGTGGTAAAAACAAATACTTTATCAGACGCCAATGTAACAGCACTAAAAACAGCCAACGTTTATGTAAACGCGCACTCCACACTTTTTCCGGGTGGTAAAATACGCGGGCAGATTCGGTAAACCGTTTTGCACATTCACCTAACTTATCAATGTATGCGTACAATAAAATGGTATGTATGGCTGCTGGCGTGTTTGCCTGCCATAGCGGGTTGCAGTAAAAGTACAGACCCTGCGGCCCCTCAACCCGTCATTGTTATTAGTTCACCCGCCGCCAACCAGCATTTTGCCGATGGTGATACCATTCATATCCGCGGCAATGTTACCCATACTATTGAGCTTGCAGAAGTGGGGGTACACATGACAGAACAGGTTGGCAACAACGAGTTTTTCCATAACCATTATCTTACAACGGGTAAAACTTTTTTTGAGTTTGATGCCACGTACAAAGTACCGGATAATAAGAAAAACACTTTCAACGTAGAAATAGAAGTAACTGATAAAAATAATACCGAAGTAAAAAAAGAATTGAAGATTACCATTAATTAATAAAGTGACAGATTATACTGATACAAAAAGATAATGGTAAAAAAAATATACGGCAGAAATGTTTGAATTATTCGCTGGGTAAACCGAACCAATCATCTGGGGTATCAATTTTTTTACCCTGGTTGATGCTGGAAGCAATACCCGTTGCCTATTTTGGTAAAATGTTTACACCTCGTACCTGCTTTTGTCATGCCTTTGCATTGTACCCCTTTATCTGTTCCCTGTGCTTTATGTGTACTATTGGTAACTCCATTATTTATAGGCGGATGGCAAATGCTGCAAGGTGATAACCCAAGTTCTACAGCCTGCCTGATACTGATTTCTTCCGACACATTCTTTACCATTCTGCAGTTCTCCAAATGGTATTTTTTTCCGGAAGGCGTTTTGTATACTGTTTGGGCGCTCGTGCTCAATTGTACGCTAACAGTAATGAGCAGCAATATGATTAGAGTGCGATAGTTCATTGCATTATCGGGTAAAAATGATTTTGACTTCAAAAATACCCAATGTTTGAAGAGATAAGAGAAGTAATTGCCAATCGGCCTTGAACGAATCATCCGGTAAATTTCAGCATATGCTGCCATTGGATAACAATGGCAGCTACTTTTTCGCGAAAGCTGGTATGATGAATAGCCATTTGCTGTGTGGCAACGGGCCGGTCCAAGGCCGGTGTTGCAACAGGTGCTTGTGTATGCAGGGCGGGTAATGCTTTGCAGAGGTATACATTGTCTTGCGCCACTTGTTGTATGGCCATCAGTATTTCATCAGCGGCTGATTGGTGGGTAAGATAACCCAGTGCACCGGCAGCAAGTATATGCTGCGCAAATACTTCATCGGGTTGTCGCGTGAGTGCAATAACCCCGGAAGCAGTACTATTGCAAATCTTTTTTATTGCGGCTGTGGCAGCCAGCGGATCACTGCTGCCGTCTATTAAAACAATATGCGGGTTTTCTACGCTGGCAATGGCAATAGCAGCATGGCTGTCTGCACATACGCCTGCGAGCTTACACTGCGGCTGAGAAAGAATAATGCTGCTAAGCACTTCACGCAGGGGTTTATTATCTGTAGCTATTATTACCGTGAGCATAGGGTTGGGTATGTGTTAGTGGTAGGTTTCATGATGGGGCTATTCAATACTATAAAATTAGTGCCCGCATATTGAACCGGCAATACCATTTAATGGGTATATCCCGCGCATAAAAATGCTTCCTTATGTTCATGTACTACTTTCATTTTCCTTACTTGCAAGCCATTCATCTATCAGGGGCAAGTACTCGCTTAGCGCCAGCGGCAGCTTCTCCAGCTCTTTTCGGGTAAACCATTTTAACTTGGTATGTTCCTTTGTTTTATTAAAAACTTTTCCTTTAAAATGGGTGATCATGTAGATATAGTACCTGAATAATGGCTGGCTGTCATTTTCAATTTTTACATCAGCTGTTACTATGAGTGTTGCATTGAGTACGCTGGCGCCTGTTTCTTCAAATGTTTCTCTTTGCAGCGTAATCATAGGGTGTTCGTTCTTTAACGAGCGCCCACCAACAATATCCCATACCCCGGGTGCCCATTGCTTACTTTTGGAACGCTTGCCAAAAAGAAATTTGTTCTTTTTTACCAGGAAGCCCCCAGCGCATACTTCTTTGATAATGGTGGGTGTTGCGGGGACAGCTGCGGGTATGGTTTTGATTTGGTTAACCAATATACACTTCATGCTATAATTTATTTAGCTTCTCGTTGAATTTGCGGCTTTTATTAAATAGTACAGAAAGCGGCTTGTCAGTTATTAAATCTGCATTCATCAAATGAATACAGCCGTAAATTATGAAGTAATTTCATAAGGGCCTTTATTAACTACCCCATGCTGAAATAGGCTAACGTTGTTACTGCCCGCTTTTCCTCCGTATATTTATTGCCGCTAATCAAAATGTTTCCCATGAAATTTGCCTTGTTGTTACTTTGCCTCGCGGCATTTTGCTCACCTGCTAAACGAACTCTCCATACAGACAACGCTGTAGCCGCCGGCCCCTTAAAAACCGGTGCAGAACAAACGGAGTTGTATGTTCCTTACCTGAAAGGAAAACGCGTGGCCATAATGGCTAACCAAACCACCATCATTGGCAAGACGCACCTGGTGGATTCGTTGCAAAAATTGGGATTGAAGATCGTAAAAGTATTTGGGCCCGAACATGGGTTTCGCGGCAATAAAAGCGCCGGCGAAAGTTTGGATGATGAAGTTGATAGTGCTACCGGCATTCCTTTAATATCATTGTACGGCAAAAAGAATAAGCCTACTAAAGAAGATCTCGCAGACGTGGATGTGCTGGTATACGACCTGCAGGATGTGGGCGTTCGTTTCTATACCAATATCAATGCACTATCGCGGTTAATGGAAGCGTGCTATGAAAACGGCAAGGAGTTATTGATTCTTGATCGCCCCAACCCCAATGCTTACCTGATTGACGGGCCTATATTAGATATGAAGTATAAATCTGGTATCGGTATGTTTCCCATTCCTATGTCACATGGTTTAACGGTGGCCGAATTTGCACAAATGGCCAATGGTGAAGGTTGGTTGACCAACAAAGTAACATGCAAATTACGCATCGTAAAAGTGGCCAACTATAACCACGACATGCCTTATACCTTACCCGTAAAGCCCTCGCCTAATCTGAATACGCAACAATCGATCATGTTGTATCCTTCTACCTGTATGTTTGAAGGGGTCTACATCAACCATGGCCGGGGCACCTATTCACCTTTTGCAGTGCTGGGCAGTCCTGATTACAAGGGCATTTATTCATTTTCATTTACGCCTACAGGTATCAAAGGCATGGCGGAGACGCCCATCTTTATGGATACGGTTTGCTATGGTTTGGATTTGCGGAATTATGATGTAGGGCTGCTTCGCAAAAGCAAACAAATCAATTTGCAATGGATCATGGAATTGTATAAGGCGCACCCACACAAAGAAAAATTCTTTGAACATTTGAGTAACCAGATGAATTCCATCGAAATTCAGATTGGTACCGGTGAATTTCGCAAACAAATTATCGATGGCGTCTCAGAAAAAGACATTCGCGCCAGTTGGGAACCCGGGTTAAGCCAGTATAAAGAAATGCGAAAAAAGTATTTGTTGTATGAATAGCACACCCACACTGTGAGGGCTCATAGTGTGTTACTGACAACTACCACCTATCTCCACTACCTTTAATCAACAATACTTCAGCAACATGAGTATAAGCGCTTCAAAAATTACCACTCACCTTGTATGGGCCGATCTTAAACTGGCGGAGGAAACCATGAAGCAGATCCGTCAGTTACAAATCAGGCCGGGATATAAGGCATTGTTTTATGGCCCGGCCGGTGTAGGGAAAAAACTAACCACTATTCTGCTCGGAAAAACTGCCGGTATAGACGTTTATCGCGTTGATCTGTCTGAACTGTTGTCGAAATACAGTGCTGAAACAGAAAAGCATCTCGACCGGATTTTTACTGAGGCCGCTTCTCATAAGTGGATGTTGTTTTTCGACGAAGCGGATGCCCTGTTTGGCAAGCGCACAGACATAAAAGACGCACACGACAAATACGCGAACCAGGCAATTAATGCATTGCTTCAGCGGATGGAAGACTTTCCAGGAGCTCTTATACTTGCCACTCATACAAGACAGAACACAAATCACGGGTTTGTCCGGAAGCTAACAAACATCGTCAGTTTTAAAAAATGATAGCGCTGAGAGGTGGGTAGAAGGGTACAACAGACTGAAATCATACCAATAGGCGATACAACAAGCTCCGTACATTCCTTTTTAACAATTGGTAATCTTATTTTTTTCCTCTTTGTAAATGTTTAGGGCAAGCAATTGACATTAATGACATCGAAAAATTAACGCGTACCGGCATGTAGACACTATTGTTTACAAACCCCTGCAAAGCGAATAACCCAATGTTGGCAGGCTGAATAGATAGCTCTTTAATAAACTTCGCACAAACCACTTACCGGTGCGGTTTATACATTTTGGGTTTGAACAACCCAACATTGTGTGGATATTTTCCCTTTATATTATTACCTGCGGTATTGGTGCCATTGGTAATAAGATCAACAATTGCAGCCATCAGGCAGCTGTTAAAAAAGTCAGAAATTGATAGGTAAGAAAGCTATAAGCTTTATGGCATGCAAACAGGGCGCCTCATTATTTAGGAAGGTATTTTAATGATAAATACTGAACCCGATTTTTCACCGGCTGAAGTCTCCACATTTATTTCACCCCCGTGTGCTTTTATAATGTCATAACTTAAACTTAAGCCTAAACCAGTTCCCTGTCCGGTTGGCTTTGTTGTAAAGAACGGTTGAAAAATTTTGCCGATGATTTGTTGCGGGATGCCGCTGCCATTGTCGGCTACCCTAATTTCTATTTTCCCATTGATTTTTTTGGTGCTGATGGATACAATGGGCTCGTAATTAATAATGCCGGATCTTTTCTTGTCAGCAACAGCATAAAAAGCATTTGTAATCAAATTTAAGAGCACTCTTCCTATATCCTGAGGTATAATATTGATGGTTCCAATACGCTCATCAAATTCAGTTTTTAAAGTAGCGTTAAAAGCATTGTCCTTTGCCCGAACGCCGTGATAGGCCAGTCGTAAATATTCATCAGCCAAAGCATTGATATTGGTGGGCGTCTTTTGGCCTTTCCCTGACTGCGAATGTTGCAACATTCCTTTTACAATAGCATCTGCACGTTTTCCGTGATGATTTATTTTTTCAAGGTTTTGTTTAATATCGGATGCAATTGCTCTCGCTTCATTGAATTCGCCTTTGTCGAGTTCTGTATTCATTTCATCAATGAGCTCATTACTTACTTCACTGAAATTATTGACGAAGTTTAAGGGGTTTTGAATTTCATGCGCAATACCTGCTGTCAGTTCTCCGAGTGAAGCCATCTTTTCCGATTGAATCAACTGTGACTGTGTTGCCTTAAGATCTTCAAGTGACTGTTCCAATGCAATGGTGCGTTGATTTACTTTTTGTTCGAGTAATACATTTTCTTTACGCAAAACCGACGAACGGTAAGCAATGTACGCACGCAGCAGCATAATAAAAATGATGAGGTAGATAAGCCATGCCCACCAGGTGTTCCACCACGGTGGTAATATGGTGAAGGCGAAACTTGCCGGCGCACTCCAATTACTATTGCCCTCTTTGCTGCAGACTTTAAACACGTACCTGCCGGGCGACAGGTTATTGTATTCGGGGCTTTGCGCAGTTGTGGCCGGACTGCTCCAGTGGTCATCAAGACCTTCCAGAATGTAGCTATACCTGGTATTGCCACCATTTGCAGCTGCCAAATTAGTAAACTGGAAACCCAGTTGGTTTTGATGATAGCCAAGTGAAAGTTTTGCCGGCATCCTGAACAACCCGCTTACGGAATCCCAGTTCGAACCATTTTCACCCATTGAACTTCCGGAAGTATTTTGCTTCAGGTAAAATGTGTCTTTTCGCTCGCTCCAGATGGTATCAATACGGCCGCTACCGGTGAACAGTAGACCATCTTTAAAAAAATGTTGTGGTATGCCACCAATGATGATACCGCTGATATACACTGGGTTTACCGTGCTGTCCGTTTTAGGAATATCCATTACCGTTACTACCTGCTGAATACCCCAGTATATTTTATTTTCTTTTAGCGATACGAGCGAGGTATTGCTGTTGACATCCAGATAATAAAAGCCTTGTGGCCGCGCAAAGTTGCTGATATGCCAGCTGTTGTTATCTTTAGTGTCCCTGGCAATAACATTAATACCGCTGCTGGTGCCTGCATATATGCTATTGTTGATGCTTTCCAGCGCAAAAGATTCGTTTTCACTCATGCCCTGATTTTTGGAAAAGCCAGTAATGGTATTGTTGTTAAAATCCAGCCGGTCAATCCCTTCATTGGTGGAGACCCAGATTGCACCGGAGGAGTCCTGCACCAGCGCCTGGGTTACATCGTCACTCAGACCGTCTGATTTGTGAAGAGATGTAACAGATGATGCATCGGCTGCCACGATGCTAAGTCCCTTACTCGTAGCTATCCATATTTTTCCATCCACTGCTTCCATGATGCGCCAGGGCAGGTTGCCGGCCAGTCCGTTGCTGTTGTTCAAATGTTTAAATGTATGGGTCACGGGATCAAACAGCGCAACACCTTTCCCGTATACATTTATCCAAACCCTTCCTTTGCTGTCCCCTATCAGGCCAAGTGCACTTTTGAAAGCAGCATTGGTGGTGGTATATCTTTTTATTTTTTTTGTGGTAAGATCAATCATGCTTACCGTACCGCCCGCAGCATTCATAACACTCACCCAAATGCGGCCATCTTTATCTTTCATTAGTTTTGTTAGGAAAGGCGACGTTTTATCTATGCCCAATTCGGCGGCAAGGTGCCGGATGCTGTGTTGCTGGTTATTTACAACGTCAACTCCTGCGGAGGAACCCATCCACACATTTCCGCTGTCATCCTTTATTATAGACCAGATCGAATTGCTGCTCAGCCCCTGCATAACAGAAAGGTGATCAACTGAAAACCTGGTATCGACAATATTGATTCCACCGGTTTCTGTACCCAGCCAAACCTTACCCGTTTTATCCTCGCAAATGGTGGAGATAAAATTTTCACTCAGTCCCCCGGTCTTTTTCAGCTGCAGGAAGGCGCCCCGATTAAAGTCGATGACTTCAATACCACTGTCACCTTTTGAATGCCAGATCCTTCCCTGCCTGTCTTCCATTGCTGCATAGGGCGCAGGTTTAGCATTAAAACCCTGGTCGGCCGAAAAATGATCTACGGTATTTGCAGCAGGATTAAGCAGATCAAATCCAGTGGGTGTGGCAAATAAAATCTCTCCATTTTTTCTTCTGCAACAGTAAAAGATGCTGGTAAGATCTTTTGGTTGTTTGCTCTTCCATTGTAAGACCGTATTTGATTCAAGGTTAAGAACAGAAATTCCAGCTCCCGTTCGAAAAATCAGCTGTTTGCCCGCACCAGGCAGTATTCTGGCAACCTCGCCTGAGTCTGCTACCATTTGTTGCTTGATTTGTTGCATGGAGACTTTGTCGAAATCTATTTTAGAAATCCATCCATTGGTCCCCAGCAACCATGTTTTGCCCATTGCATCTAATGCAAGGTCATACGCACTGATTTCGATGTTCGTAACAAGTTGTTTTAAATAGTCAAATACATATATCCCTCTTGTTCCTGTTCTTATCCATAACCTTCCCTGCTGATCTTCCTTTATTTGCTGTACCATAATACTTCCCTGCGGTTCTTTGCTGATAAACGTATACAACTCAAAATATTCGCCATCATAGCGGCATAAGCCCCTGCCTGTTGCCAGCCAGTAAATACCTTTTGTATCCTGGTAAATTGCCTGCACTACGCCACCCGGCAATCCTTCATCACGGCTTAGTTGTAAAATGTTTTTAGTAACCGGCGTCTTTGATTTGGCAACACCGGCTTTCGTTCTTTCAGGCGGAGCTACTTTAATAATTCTATAAACAAGGGGCTTGGTGGGTACGGTGTCAATTCTGAATGGGGTGGGCTTGAGATCCGACCAGTTGATTTTTTCAGTAACCGGTGGCTTTTTGAAAGGCTTGAACCCATCTGTATAAAAAGGTTCCGGGTGAACAAGGTTGATATCAAAATTTATTTCTTTCGGAGCGGCAATGCTGTCGTCTTTTGTAATAATCCATTTTATGGGCACAGCCGCCGGCAAAGTAAGCGATTTGGTAACTGGCGGAACGATTGTGGAAGCTGCCGGCTGAAAAGGAATGTTGGTTGCATTTCTGCATGACGAAAAAAGATACACCACTAAAACAATGTTTGAGGCAATCCGGGTAGCAGAAAATTTTCGACACATAGTACTAGCAAAATTGGTTTACAGGCGAACGGGAGGCCAATAAATATAGTAAAAACATTTTTGCCAGCACGGGGAGATTCAATTTGTCTTCCAAAGAAACAATTTCATCCTGTTTCCGCAGTAAACACATCATTTGATACCTTCAAGTTCCGGTTACCGAACGGTTCTTCCAGGTAAAATAATATTCATGGTAATAAAAAAGCCGTAAACCAATACGATGGTAAGAACTGGCCAAAGGATGTTCCGGGAATGATATGGTTTGACACCATTAAAATGCTGTGACCAACCAAAGCCAGCCAAAATTATTGCTGCAACAAAATTGGGCAAAATAAGTTTTAATGAAGAGCTATCAATGCCAACTAAGCTCAGAAGGCGTAGTGTAAGAAAGTTATAGAGCAATGAAATAATTATCAAAGGGGTAATCAAATTTTTCTTGCCTATTTCTTTCAGGTTTTGACTGTACAAAATGGCACCAAAGAAAGATCCCATGAAAAGAGTAAAAACAAACATTATAAGACGACCATGAAACAATGGGATATAATTGTCACTGCGTTGATCCATAAAAAAACTTTCCATTGAAAATCATTATTGTCCGGTTAAATCCTACCCACCTTTTAGTACGATGGCCTCAGGCCGGCCGGGCGCTCGTACGCTTTTCGATGCTGCGTTTTCCTTTTCCCCTGTAATTGAGCAGCAGTAGGTATTTCAGCCATCGCATCATTCAACTTCTGTACAAAGCTCACGGAAAACGAGGCATCTCCAAGCGTACTGGTATCAGGTCCTACAATTGCAAGCCTCCGCTTGGTAAATCGCTCAAAACATTTGCTACAACTGGGTCTTCGGATAATGACATAATTTTTCCCGGACACCAATAATTGAAAATAGATAAATCTATTCGTACTAAACATTTTGTTATTTAGTAAAGGCCAATTAATTGCTGAATAGGTGCTGTCTGGGGCTAAAAAAGAAACTCCGTAAATCTACTCGTTGGAGCCACTGAAATTTAGCATCGCTTACGCCAGGAAGCCTTCCAGTCGCTTCCGCCAGCGTCCGTAATTTTATTAAGTCTAAAACCCGGAGGTTTGTTTCACCCTTTTTGATAGGGCGGTAATTTCCTTGATATAAGAAAGGTTGATTCTCTTTTCAGCACTTGTATAGCAGCACGTGGGGTGGGGCAAGTCTTGGCTTGTAGTGTTTTCCCGTATGTTTTATCTTTTTAATTATTTGTAAAGGACTGCCTGAATTCCAACGGCGATTGACGGGTTTTGGTTTTAAACAATTTACTAAAGGACTGAGGGTGTTCAAAGCCAAGCTCGTAGGCCACTTCGCTTACCGAGAGGCCCGTGGTAGATAGTTTTTCTTTTGCTTTTTCTATTAATTTATTATGGATGTGCTGCTGTGCATTTTGACCGGTGAGTGAACGCAGCATATCACTTAAGTAGCTGGCGGAAATATGCAGTTGCTCTGCCAGGTATTGCACTGTTGGAATACCATGGCTGATGGTACGGTCGTTGTTAAAGCATTCATCCAGTACTTCTTCCAGCTTTTGCAGCAGGTCGTTGCTGAGTGTTTTACGGGTGATAAACTGGCGTTTGTAGAAACGATTTGCGTAGCTCAGTAGCAATTCGATTTGAGAAATCATTACATCATGGCTAAAATCATCCAGTCTGGCATTGAGTTCGTCTTCAATAATTTTAAAAACAGCAATGATGGTGGCCTTTTCCTTATCAGATAAATGAAGTGCTTCATTGGCAGCATAAGAAAAGAACCCGTACTGTTTTATCTTTTTCGCCAACGGATAGGAGAGTAGAAAATCCGGATGTATCAGCAAAGTATAAGACGAGCAAACGCCGTTATGTTCTTCATTGCTGCCTATTATTTGTCCCGGGGCGGCAAACAGCAGTCCCCCTTCATCAAAATCGTAATAGTGCTGTCCATATTTTACCCTGCCACTCAGTCTTGGCTTGTACGATATTTTATAAAAGCTCAGCACATGCGCTTGTGAAAAATTGCTTTCAATAATTTGTGTACTCTCGGCACCCAGCAGGCATATCAGTGGGTGCTGTGGTTCGGGCAGGCCAAAAGCCCTGGCGGCCTCTGATAGCGAGCCAAAACTGTGCGGAGTAGTGGTTTCCTTTTTCATTCTTAGATTTTTCTACAATTATAACCAGCGCTTTGTTCACTGGCTGGTTATAATTGAGGTGAAAAAATTACTTGGCACTAACCCTGTGCTGCATTGGATACTGCTTTCCATTCTTCCCATGTAGCTAAACGCTCTGCATACGCCTTTTGCACCCACGGTAGATTATGACTGCCGAGGAATAACCGCAGCGGCGGGTTTTCAGCATCCACCAGCTTAAATAACGCACCTGGTGTTGCTGCAGGGTCGCCTCTTTCTAAATTTTGCAGGCTATTAAAAAACTGTTGCTTATAATCAGCATACAGGTCCATGCCTGCTGCAAATTTTAAAGACGCCTGACTGCCAAACTCTGTAGCATAAGCGCCAGGCTCGATGATGGTTACTTTGATCCCAAAATCTTTTACTTCTAATGCAAGACTTTCGTGAATGGCTTCAAAGGCCCATTTGGAAGAACAATAATAACCAATCACCGGCAGCACAACATGGCCGAGATTGCTGGAGACGCCCAGTATATGCCCGTTTCCCTGCTGACGCAGCAATGGTAAGGCAGCCTTTATAACTGCCAGCGCACCAAAAATATTGGTATCATACATTGCTTTCACATTTTCGGCACTGGCCTCTTCAATGGTGCCTACCAACGAATACCCCGCATTGTTGAGCACTATATCCAGCCTGCCGAAATGGTTATATGCTTGCGATACTACCGATTTTACTTGTTCATTGTCCGTTACATCTAATTCAAGTGTTAATACGTTTGCTCCGAATTCTTCTTGTAGTGCTGCAATACTTGACAATTTTCTAGCAGTAGCTGCCACCTTATCGCCACGCTTGAGTGCGGCTTCTGCCCAAACCCGTCCGAACCCACGCGAAGCGCCGGTGATAAACCAAACCTTGCCAGTTGATGTTTCATTTTTTTGTTCCATATTTTTTCTATTTTGACTTTGTGAGACAAAGGTCCTTGCCTGCTACCTGCTGGTTGTAGCCTGATTGAGGATGTTTGTAGTCAAAATGAGAAAATAGAGGAAAGTATAAATTTGAGTGGTGGAAAATAACGGAAGCGTATGCGCGCTAAGCGGCAAATGTTGGGATGTGATGAAGATGTAGTTTTTCTGAACGAACGTAAACGACTCTTGGTTGCCAGGGATTAATTTTCATTGAAAAAAGCAACTCATGGCTGAACTGCTTCCTGTTGTGTAAGTCGGGAAGACAGACTCCAAACGTAACCTTTAAAACGATGTTTATCAAAATATTGCGCTGCTAAAAAATGCCGGTTCACCTCGCAGGTCGCGGAAAAAAAGCAAAGAACTTTGAGGGGGAAAATAGGGGAAAGATGGGAAAATGTATCAAATTTCATCAATAAAGCAAGGTCATATATAAGCGTGGCAAACCAACCCGGCAAGTAGCTTATAATTACATTGATATCAAGGACAGTAATAAAGAAAGCATTTAACTAATAACTGTAAACACTCGAGTTACTAGAATATACCGGAGAGATAAAAATGTTCAATCTCTGGGCCAATCGTCTGATTCGCGATGCGCAAAGTTCTGTAACCAATAAATTACCTGGACTTGTAATACGTTTTACAAGAGCAATGAACCCTTTGATGCCGTCGGTCTACCATCTTACATGCGCACAGTTTATTCATTGCACACAGCGCTAGAGATAATCTTTGATGTGCTCCTTTCTCTTATCATCAATTAGTTTAAGCGCATTGAGTCTATATTTTGCAGCTGAGAACGATACATGAAAGAAGCCACCAAGCATCCCGATAATCTCATATAATCTCTGTTGATTACATGGCTGTTTATCGACATAGATTTTGCCAATTCGGGCACCCAGTTGCTTTTGAATTTGGACAAGTTTTGAAGTAAAGATATTATCAGGCATAAGTAGTGCAGAAGCGTAATAATTTGCCTGCCATTCCATCCACTCTGATTCCGTGTTAAATCCCGTTTTAGCTATTGGAGTTTCATTAACTGTTTCAATGTTGATATTGTTGTCAGGCGCGTGCGTTATTTTTACACCCCTATGTAGAGCAAGATGACCTAGTTCGTGCGCCAAAGTAAAATTAAACTTATGCTCATCTGACTTCAATGATGAGTCAATTAATATAACCTTTTTTATCGGATTACAAGCGCCAAGCATTCTGCTATTGTCTGCACTGAAGCCGAGATTAACTTCAAAATCAAAAAAAATATAGTATGTTGTTTTTAAAAAATCAACGATTGATAGTAAAGGAGTCGGTTTTATAGTGGCAAAATAATCAGGAGAATAGGTAGTCAGAAGCTTTTTAGATTTAACTTCAATACTATTGGCGTTGTATTTTGGTCTTCCTTCGATTTTCATGAACGTAAAATTATGGAAATGAACACTACCCAAAAAGGAGATTTATTTGAAAATAAAGTTTATGATTTGGTGCGTGAACTTTTATCGCAGGATAAATTTCTGACTCCTGGGAAACGTTCTCTATTATTCAAAAAGCATCCATATTTCTCCAGGGACAGGGAAAAGTACATAATTTTTGATTTGGTGATAGAAACATACCGCGAAGGCGCTGACAAACCAAACTTAATTGTATTAATGGAATGTAAGGATAAAGGAAGAGCAATTTCAATTGACGACCTTGAAGCATTTTATGCAAAAAAAGAACAGGTAGCAAGAGCCAATTCTAAATGCGTCCTGTTTACCACGTCTGAATTACAAGAATCTGCCTTCAATTATGCTACTAATCTCGGAATAGGGGTGGCGCGCATATTCGACAATGATTCGATGAGTTGGATTGTAGAAAGAACAAACAAAAATTTGACAGCTAGCCCGACGAATTCAGTCGCAATAAATGTTGTAAACGCGCTTACCAATAAATTTTTTGTAACTACCTATTGCAACACTTTTGCTATCTATGAAAATAAGCCGTATACAACTGTCGATGAACTGATATTTGCCATATTGATTGGTAATTCCTAATATGTACCTCATAAACTAATTTTAATAACCGTGTGCTAAAAGCCAGACGATTAAGTTCCTCGAGCCTTATTGCCACTGTTTCAATGGAAACGCCGATAATCTTTGAAAATGGACTAAGTGATTTTCCGGTATAAAGATTTGCAGCAGCCAATACGCGGGCCAACCCACGACGATTTTGACATTTGTTTCTAAATTCATTAATATTTCCTGATCCAAAGAGCAAGTATTGTATTTTCTGTTATAAAGAATTTGGCACTCAATAAATTCTATAAACACTTCAATCACTATTTTCTCGCGGTATGAGAAATAGGCGGCAAATTTATCAGATTGTAATTCTTCAAAACTTCTGGGCGTACTTGTGGCGCCATCAATGGGTTTATCACGGTGTAATACAGTTTGTGTATGCAAAATGGCGTGTCCAAGTTCATGGGCCGAGTAAAATTTCGGGAAGAAAACTCCAAATGTATACACTAAAACGATGTTCATCAAAATATTGCGCTGCTAAAAAACGTCACCCCGCAGCCTAGGGAAAAGAAGCAAACAACTTTGAGGGGTAAAACTAGGGAAAAGTAATAAAACTTGTTAATCAATACACTACGCAACCAAAAAACAAAATTGTAGGTGTAAACACTTAAATAGATGTTCATACTGGTTGAACAAAAATGGTTGGTAAAAAAAAATATATCTTGCCAATTGCAGTATAGCCCGGATTTGCGCACTAACCCCCAAAAACTATCCAAATGCAAGTCATTGAATTCGGACCTAGGTTCTCGCAATTGCAGTTTGACAATATATTCAGTAAGAATGTACCTTTGACTTTGTCTTCACCTGCGGGGAAAATTGTTTTGCTCAGTCAATGGGATATCAGTTTCCTGGAACAAACAACGGTGGTTGTATTCGACTTGTCTCTCACGGAGTGGGTATCCACTGAGCAAATTGCATTTTTATTTGCCTGGATCAGGAATGTAAAACTTAAAGGCAAAAAAGTTACTGTCCGGCTCCCATACCGCAACCACCTGGAAAATTTAATTGGTGTAACGCTTAACAAAGCCCGCTACGAAAAGCTCGCGACCCGATACAAGGAAAAAGACATCCTTTTTCAGGACAATGACTACAGGATCAAAAGAAGAAGAAGAAGCAATACTTTTTTAATGGCGGTCTATGGTTTATTTACACGGGTAGGGCTTGGCGAGGATGATTTTGAGAACATGGCCGACACCGCGCAGTACAACAGGGAAAGCCGTATGGTCATGCAAAACGATCAGCAAATCATACCCTTCACGGTATTTGATGTTGCTGCCCGCCATCAGCACATCAAACATGATACGCATTTTAACGATATCATCAATAATCACCCCGATGCCGCGCACCGGTCCGGCAAAGTGTTCGAACTCCAGAATGAAATACAGGGCATCTTAAGAAATTCCTTTTGTTATTCGCCTTTCGAGAGTAAAATTCTGAGCAGTGTCATTACGCAGGAATTATACCTCAATTCCCTGCAACATTCTTTTATGCAGGGATTTACTGCTGTTCAGCAGCCTGAAGAATGTTACGCCACTTCTTTTCTCTCCAAACGCTGGGATTCAGCGGAAGGTAAACACTTTGTGACGCGTTTTACCGAAGAAAAATATCCTGCATCCCTGGATTTCTTTAAGGATAAGGAAACCATTAAAAATAAAATCAATGAGCGCATTGCAGGCATTAAGGAAAGGGGCAACCTGCCCAGCCGTATCGCAAGACTAACGCAATATAGCGATTACAAAAACATCTCTTTTCTTGAATTCACTTTTCTTGATTTCGGCACCGGTATCCATCAGACACTTGCCAGGGAATTTGAAAACAGCATTGCCGGCGATAGTGAAAATCGTTTCCAGTTCTCTGAAAGTTTTCACACCGCTAACCGGGATTCACAAATTATAGAATATGCTTTTTTACTTGATACCTCCAGGAATCCGCTTGATAAAACCATCGATAATTACGAGTTAGTGCCCCGTGGTTTGTATTTCCTGGCTGATATGGTCAGGCGTTACAAAGGCCTGCTCGTTGTGCGCAGCGGGTACGGCAAGGTGATTTTTGATTTCTCGGATAAAATTTATGTGGACAGCGCAACCAGCCATCCCACCGTTAAGATCAGCGAGACCTATGCGGTCAGGGAAGCCATCTACCATGTCAAAAATGAGGACATTCAATTTCCTGGCACACTTTACACAATTGTACTGCCCGAGCGGGATGAAGCCTCCGAAAAACATTTGTTGTCGGTTGTCCGTGCAGAAGACCCCGCACTGGCACACTATATCTATAGCCTGAGAAACCCGGGAAGAAATTCAGGTATCGATCCCAACCGGGAATTTGCCACCGAAGAAATGGGATACATCAGTTTACTATTCTTGTATAACCGTATCATTGAATCTATTCAGCAGGAAAAATCCGTGGAGTCTGACCTGAAGGAGATATACAACCGACTGTTTAAAGCAGTCAATGACGAACTGGATAAATACGTAGGAACAAATTGCATTTTATTTTTTGATTTTTCGGGGCTTGCGGCCGGTAACCCCGCTTGGATCAAGATATTGTACTTTCTCACCAATACGCCAAAAATCAATGAGAAAACAAGAGCTATTGTCATCAACCTTCCGCCGGACGAACGCCAGATTATTCAGCAAATGAAACTGAACCTGCGCAATTCTCCAGACAGTAAAGGTGAGGGAACGGGAACCCAGCATTTGCCGTTTTTATACCGGCCGATTCCCTGCATACATTTTCGCATTGAATATGAAAAGGAAGATGACTTAATCAACTGGATTGGTTTGCGCTCTGAAGCAGATGAAAAATTACTGACTGATTTATTTATTGGCAGAAAGCAGGCGTACAATATCGAAAGGCAGAAGATGACAGAAAATGCAGAAGGCAGCCTGTTTGTAAAAAACGACGGCTGGATATCCTCTTCGGTGGCTGGATTAAGTGATCTGCGTGCAGCTTATTTTGCCTTGCAACAAAAAGCAGTAGCAAACTTTCTTATCAGCTATATAGAAAAAGGCAGGGCGAACCCGGATGAAAAAGAAAAACATGTTTACCTGGTCGCTAATGGCGGCTACCAATACAATTATTTGTCATTGTATGAACTACTGCACGATAAATACATCGCCCGGTATTTTGCCAGTTGTTTGCTGGACAAATATTGTTTTTACGTGGAAGCGCGCACCAGGCAGGGGATTGCCATTACGCATTTTGGGTTTGACAAGATCATCGCTGTAACGGTGAGCAGCCAGTTAATCGGTGTAGCCATCCGGGATCTGATTGAAGAGGACAAACGTTATCAGTTTTTGCGCAAAGAAGGCAAGAAGGAAGGTGGCGCCGATTCAGCGCCTGAGCTTATTATGCTGTCGAGCTATTATTCGTTTGATTCGGAGAAGCCTTTTGAAAAAATCAAACTGGGAGACCGCGTACTGGTGGTGAACGATGTTATCTCTACCGGCAACCTGATCAAACAACTGAAAAATAAAATTGAACACCCTTCAAAGGCGGCTATAATCAACGCCGTCTTTTCTATTTGTGATTCAAGGATCCCGCATGATGTACAAAAGGAATCCGGTGAAAAAAAATATGAATATTTTGAGGGAGCGGAAAACCTGTTTTTTACCCTCGCGGCGTATAGTGATGGCATTGAGTTACGCAAATACAACGGACCTTATAAGGGTACTGCCGAAGTAAAAAGGATTAACCCGCTGTTGAATAATATCATTGAAATGAGTTCTGTGCATGGTGAACAGCATAAGATCCTCTTCCCGCATGTTGCATCCTTCATCGGTAACGGAAATATTACGTCCAAGCATTTTAAGATCGGCCATTTTCAACAGAACCTTACACACAACGGTTACCTCACCCATATGCGCCCTTTGTTTTCGACCGATGAAGGCCAGTACGTGTTGCGTATGATGAAAACTGCTATTGATGGCAAGTTTGAACAGGAACCACTGTTATCCGGGGCAGGCAGGTTGCAGGCTAACCTCATCACCCTTCAAACAGCGCTGGATGGAATGAAAAATGCCAGCCCGGAAAAACTTGTTCTGGAGCAACTCACTTTACTTGACAAGGAGGTCCATGGCCTGCGGCAACTTATTGACACTACGACAAAAGGTCCTGATAAATTTTTACCCGATTTTATTTTTTACCCCGTGTTTTCAGGTATTGAGCGGATGGGGCACTATGCCATCAGTACTATTTTCGGTACCCATCAGGATAATATCATCGGGTTGCAGCGCTTTGATACTCCCAAAGGATGGCGGTTTCCGTTTCCCGCAAAAAGGTTTAACCGGCTTACAAAAAACAAAACCGTGCTTATCCTTGATTCCGGATCACTAACGGGTGAGTCTCTGGTACAGCTGATTGATAATATCGGTTTCCTGGATGTTAAAGAAATGATTGTGTTATCAGTGATTACCCGGATTGAAGATTTTTACCGTGAGTTTTATTCTCGATTAAAATCATTAAAGGTAAAACGACTGAAATCAGCCAAAGCAACTACTCAGCATGAACCGGCAACCGATAAAGACATTGAACATATCATACCGGTCACTATTTTCTTTGGTGTATCCCTGCATATCCCGGTATATTCCTCTTCCGTGTCCTGCCCTTTTTGCGAAGAGCTACGGCTGCTGGACAGTGTTAGGATTACCCACTCCGCGCAGGCCAATGCAGATATTGTCAAATATATAGAGAACAGGAAAAATGAAATTTTGCTTACCGGGCAATCAACAGGCGAACTTGCTGACAGTGCCTATCTTCCTGTGGATACAGTAACAAAGTTACCAGATATCAAGTCCATCTTTATCGTGAGGGATTTACTGGGAATGATTGACAGTTACCGGTTTTACCGGGATTTTTCTAATTATTTTGATGAACTCGTTGAAACGGTCAACCAGTTACAGCTTCCTGATTACCCACCTGTCGTCCGGCAAAAAATAGAACTGATACTAACCTGTATCCTTCATGAAGGTCATTTGTTTGAACTGGTCGATAACCTAATTAATAATCTTGGTTCCATCCTGGCGGATTATCTATTACATGTGATTGCGCATCCCTCGGGTATGGCATCAATGTACTACGAGTGGTCCAATCCTTCTATTGTCCGGCTTTGCTTCCGGGTATTAAAGGAAAAAAAATACCAGGACAGCATTTTTGACCAGCTGGTGCGCTTTGATACTGATGCCCGCAATTCCTATATTCAATATTATATCTGGGATACGCTATTCGGTAAAAGCAGGCCAGCTGAGGAGAAGACTATGCTGGAAGGACTGATACTGCGCCTGGATGAAAAGGGAAGAACGGGCCAGCTCCCGGTTGAGCAAAAAAGACTCATTAAAATTCTCAGTGAATCGTACCGGTTGGATGAATTAACAGCCAATAATTACCTTATTGTACCTTTCTACAACCTGCGAAAGTTTGTTATGAAAGGGCAGTACCAGGCCAGGCATTTTTTCCTCGTGGAGCGGTTAAATGGCCTTATTGACAGAACATCTAGCAAGGACCTGCAGATTGAAAAAGTCGTCCAGAGCCTGAAAGAAGTAATGCATGTGTTGCAAACAGATATCAAGCCCAATATCGACAGGATATTATTTGATGACGATATTAAAAAATGCGTGACCCTGTATATGTACCTGGGAAGAGACAAACCCGGCATCATGTATTACATCAAAAGAATGAAAGGCTATCATGATGAACTTGAAAAATTGCTACCCCCTGATGCGGCAGGACCGGAAGCGCTGGCCATGGCGCCCAGTGCCAGCACCACCCAGATAATGAAGGATATCAGGGAAGATGCTTCTTTTATTGTCAATAACGTTTTAAGGGAGGACAAAACGTATAACAATTTCTATCGTGTATGCTATTCCTACCCCTGCGATTATGGAAAAATATTGTCCGAAAAAGTGATCGATCAACCCGACCGGATCAATTTTTTTTCACCTACGGTTTTACCACAAGAGTTTGACAATATCGCGTGTCATAGTTTTATTTTCGAGGAGATCGTCTCGGAAATAATTAAGAACGCAGCGCATTGTACCAGTGATGAAAACACGCTTACCGTTTCTGTTGCCGCAGAGGACCGCAAGGTGGTATTTTCATTCGTGCAGGACGAACCGTTTAAATACATAGAAGAGAATGGCGCATTGAAAAATAAGGACCACAATGGTGGGCTTAAAAACATCGTGGAAAAATATGTGATGCTTTTTGATGGCGAATTCACCGATAACCGCGACGAAAGTGAAAGTACCAAACAACCCTATATCATTACCATAAAATTTAAAATTCATGAGTACAGTTCAGGCTCCGACGCCTAAAAGAAACCTTATCATCCTTGCCAAATGTAATGTAGAGGCAGATACGAATTTCTATCATTTGCTATTGAAATCGGATACACAGTTAAATGACAAGGCCATTGTGTACCTTATGCCCACTGTTGAACACCTGGATAATTTACTTTCCTCCGTTCAACCCGGATTCTCATTTTCATTGTTGGTCCACCTGGGCGCATCGTCAGAGATGACCAAGTATGATGGCGCTTCGTTACTGGAAAGACTAAAAAAATTGCCTTATGGTAGTAAACTAAAATATGAAACGACTTCGAGGCAAGGTAACTATGTTGCCGGCTCGGGAAAGGCGCTACATTCCCTGGAACTGGGCACGCCTGAGTTTGACATTCAGCAGTTACCACTCAACCGGGTTGCCGATCTTGAGCTTTCTGCTTCAACACCAGGCCGCGGGAAAGCGGAAGAAAAATATGATTTCGCCATCCTCACCGCACTTTTCAATGATGAGCACCAGGCTTTCACAGACCATATGGACCATCAGCCACTGGCAGGCGATAAAAATCACAAGGCCGGTACATTTAGTAACCGCAAAGCTTTTGAAGCAGATGACAAAGTTTTGATTGCGTGGCAGGACAAAATGGGTGTTGTTGATGCCGCTGCGTATACTGCGCGTATGATGGCCAGATACCAGCCGAGGTTTTTGATACTGGCGGGTGTGTGCGGTGGCAGGCAGGAAGGTGTAAATCCTTATGACATTATTATCCCTTACAATATCAATGATTATATATCCGGCAAACTGGACAAAGGAGAATTTTTGCCCACCCCGCTCATGGCCCATACTTCTGAAGATCTGATCAATTACCTGAAAGAACATGAAAAAGAGATTAAGGCCAACATGCGTGCTCTGGCAACCGGCGTCCCTGCTGCTATTCTTGAAAAAGACTTTAAAATTCATTTCAAGGACATGGCCTGCGGGCCATGGGTCATTAAAACGAACGGAGTCTTGGATGAAATGGCTAATTCGATCAATGCCAATATAAAAGGGCTGGAAATGGAAAGCCTGGGCGTTGTGCGGGCTGGGAATATTTTTAATATGTACGGGCAATACGGCCTGGTTGTTAAGTCAGTCATGGACTATACCGATGCCAATAAAACGGACGGCAAATTCGGGGAAATAAAAACCCAGGCTTCTCAAATCAGCTATTTGTGTACCCGGGCCATGCTGCCTCTGCTTTCACGTTATGAAGACCCGCGTATGGTTCCTAAGTAGTTGATTATTATTAAGTTGCCTAGTCAATATTTTTACAATTCTTTTAAGATTAACCGGGTTAACTTGTAAGAACAAAATTGGTCTGATAATTATAATACTAGAATTATTACTTTTGCCGTCAATATTTTATCTTGTGTGTTATGAATAACGTGATTTCCTTTGAACAGGCCGGGCCATATTTGACCGCCCGCTTTGATGGCGCTTTATTCCGTGAAAGGATAGAGCAGTGCCTGAAGAAATCTGTCACTACCATTCTTGACTTTACCAATGTAGAAGTGGTATCTGCTTCTTTTGCAGATGAATGTTTTGGTAAAATGGTGTTTGATTTTGATTTCGAAGACATAAAAAACCTTACCAGTTTTAAAAATATTTCTCCTGCTGTCAAAACAGTCATTGATAATGCCTACAAGGACAGGGTACTGGAACCTTATGCACTTTGACAACGTTCGCGTATTTGCGTGGTATAATTATAGGTGGCAGTTAATCTCTTTTTCAAATCATTTATAATTAGCCTTCTCCTATCTCCACGATATTATGGAGGCAAAGCAGTTATTTGATATATAAAAGGGTCATGGAGCCTTAGCTGCAGAATTGTTTAGAAGCACGCGGAGAAAACTAAATCTTTATGGCCAATCCTGGAAACGGCTGACTGGTCAAAGAAGACAACCGTTCGTGTACAATTATCCGCCTTCCTGTAGCAATGTTTCTATAAAATTTAATAGCTCCACCATCTCAGAAATTAAAGATAGTTCCAGGTGCAAGATTACATAGAAAACTGATGGTTTGCCGAAAATTCCTGGCAGTTATCTTTTTAACGCCATTAGTTTAAAAAACGCTTTTGGGCTTATCTCAAATCGTCTAAGTTTGCTCGCGTCAAATGCCATCAATGCAACCATCAAGCTTCTAATCCGTCTCCGCGAAAATTTGAATAATTTTCAAATCACCTTTAAGTCAAAAAAAGAATATTTTTTTACTACAAATGCAACCTCTTTTTCTTCTTTCTTTTCAACCGCAACTCTTCAGTTAATTCGTCTGGTATATTAGCTTGTTTCATCTCGCGACTTAACAACTTTTCAGTAACTCAGAACGTTGTGTTCCGAAAAGTCCCATCATCTTTTTCACTTGACGAAAAATCCCTTTTGAAGACAATATTATTGTTGACTGATTCTTTAAATTTTTGGCTGTGTATTGGTCTTCCTTGGTTCACATTTTTATGGGCGGTGTGCATCGTTCCTGTATTGCCTTCGCACTGTATTGCCTGCCTAAATTGCTTCCATTGAACACAGCTTGGTATTTATAGTCGATAAAAGTCATTCCGTAGATTCTGCCGTCATTGTTTTGTCGCACAATAACGCAAATTCCTTCTGACTTTAATTCACTCGACAAATTTTCCAGTTTATTATTGCGGAGAATGGCCATATCTATTTGATTTTTAATTCGAAGGCCGATATACTCCGCAACACTTCATTCTGTTTGAATTTGTTTCCAGATTCTTCAGGGTTGGTTTATTGTAAAACTGGCTTGCTTTGATGGATGTTCCAATTTTGTTTCCGGCTACATCCATTACCCGGTAGACTAATCCTTTAATTCATTAGGCTACCCTTTGATCCTGAATACGCTGTTGTATGGGAGAGTTATAACTGCATTCGGTTCACCAAGAAAAGTGCGCTTCTGATTTATGTGTCGGGAAGACAGGATTCGAACCTGCGAGCCTCCCGATGTTCCGAATCGGGAGGGCGCTATGAACGCATAGCCATAAAAAAAGCAGCTCATTGCTAAACTGCTTCTTGTTGTGTAAGTCGGGAAGACAGGATTCAAACCCCTCCCGATTCTCCGAATCGGGATTGCGCTATCAATGCATCAACACAAAAAAAAACAGCTCATTGCTGAACTGCTTCTTGTTGTGTAAGTCGGGAAGACAGACTCCAAACGTATACATTAAAACGATGTTTATCAAAATATTGCGCTGCTTAAAAATGCCGGTTCACCTCGCAGGTCGCGGAAAAGAAGCAAAGAACTTTGAGGGGTAAAAGTAATGCAAAAGATAATAAATTATATCAAATGAAACGCTTGTTTGTTGTTTGCATTGACGCGGGATAAATCATTGCGCCCAAACTGATAGGATAGTTCGCCTGAACTACCTGGCAAATCTATGCTCCATTCTTCTTTATTGACCACCACGCCTGCCGCCGCGCCACCCGTATCCCGTGTACGGATTTGTGCATCCCGTCGGGCCCCGCCAAAAACCGGCCAATGGCGCCTGCTATGTAAAATTAGTTTGGAATTAAATTACCTTTCCTTATAAAATTTACAAACTAAAACTTGGAATTTAAAGAGCAGACCGAAACTATTTAATACTGACGATTTGCCATTTAAAAAAAACGCCACATGAACCTTGCACTCAGACCTTATAATTTTAGTTTCTTAAATCAGGCCATTCCACTTTTACAAAGAGACCTGCTTTATTTTGATCAGGTCCATATGTGTTCCTATACAGATATCAATGCTTTGCAGGAGTTAAAGAATATGGACAAGAAGCAGTACAAGTTTATCCGAAACGAGTTTGATTTTTTAAGGGATAAAAAACTGCTGTTTGATTTCAAATTAACGCCTATGATCGAATGGATGTTTGAAACATCGGGTGTTAAGGAAGGGAAAATAAATCTGGAAGATGGTCAGGATTTTATGGATATCATGAAATTATTTCTCAATATCCGCAACATGCTTGAGATGCCTGGATTGGGTGATAAATATCCCGGCGATAAAAAGGTTAGAAAGCTTATTCATAAATACAAGGAGATAGTTGATGTTTCAGAAATTGAAACGACAAGGGTGTCAGCCATTCTCTTAAACAGGTTTGCAACGAAAGATGAAGCGTTTCCTCTTTTATTTAACGCCAAAGCGAACGGTGTCGCGCCAAATCATAAAAGCCCTGTTCTGGAAGTTATCCTTGAAAGCCTTCCTGTTCCGGTTGATAACCTCCCATGGGAACAGGTGTTGGAATACAGGTCGGATCCTGAGAGCCAGCGCAAATTTACAGCCTTAAGGGTTTGGATGCAAGATATCGTACGCAAAGATTATTCTAAAAAAGAAATTGAAGAAAGGATATTGCACATGACAAATGAATATGAGCGCCACATGAAGATCCACGACCTGAAAACAAAAAGGGGAACGCTCAAAGTCGTGCTCGTAACTTCACTAGAGACGATTGAAAACCTTGTAAAATTCAAATGGAGCAAAAGCGTTGAATCCTTATTTACCCTTTTTGAAAAAAAGTACGATTTAATTGAAGCGGAAATGAAAGCACCGGGAAAAGAGATCGCTTACATTCTTGACGCACAAAAAAAATTAAAGAAATAGCCGATGACACATAGCTTAAAATACCAGAAGGTGCTGCAAGAGAACGCATATAAGAAAATCTCGCTGGCAATTCACCCTGGTACAATGGACGAAGTAATGCATGATTTACAGGCTCATTTAGACAGTGCCGCTTCTGCGAAATTTCACGCCTATTATTTTTCGATTATTAAAAATGTCAATCACTTTTTGGCCACAACAAACTTTTTTCGAAAATTTAACCAGCACTATTCTTTAAGAGGGATGGATAATAACTTTCTGGATAAACTTGAAAATAACAAGACTGGATTGATTGAATTCATAAAGAAAGATCAACTTGTTGAACTTTATTTTTCAGTATTCCACAAGGCTAAAGTAATACATAAGCTGACTACAGTCGAAATGGATCTGTCATCTTTTTTTACGAAATTGGTCCACACTTTTAGGCCATCGGATTATTGCGCAATGGATAATCTTGTTAAGAATTATTTTGGATTAAAGAGTGAAGGATTTTTTATGTCTTTTTTAGTGATTTGTGATGCCTATAAACAATGGACGGCTGATAACAGCAAACTCATTGCAGGAATCAAAGAAAATTTTAAAAGTATTGATACAAAAGAAATATTTGTACACGACCAAATTACTGATCTTAAATTATTGGATTTAATATTTTGGAGAAAAGCTGACACGCAGGAACGTGTCAGGAAAACTCTGATGAAGCGAAAGAAATTAGAGAAGTAATAACCGTATCAATACGTTTGCTGCATTTCATAAATCCAATAAACTTTT
Source organism: uncultured Chitinophagaceae bacterium (assembly GCA_963705285.1). Taxonomy (GTDB): domain Bacteria; phylum Bacteroidota; class Bacteroidia; order Chitinophagales; family Chitinophagaceae; genus JACMLD01. Next base: position 6,321,657 of record OY970066.1, on the reverse strand, counting down.
TCAATGTTTTATAATGATTGGTAAACATGTATAGTTGTTCATGTATAGTTGTTCTATGTATGGAACGGAAGTATCACGACAGAAAATATCAATATTTCTTCTTCCCTTAGTAAAAGAGTATAGGATATTTGGTTAGTCCTCATCTTCGTCTTCAATGGCCATGTTTATTTTTTTTAGCATTTCTTCAATTCGTTTCTTTTCATCTTCAGTTATCCCTTTAAAAACGTTGTCTTCAAATTTGTTTTTCTTGAGTAGCTGCTTAATCATCGCGGTATAGGAAAACTCTTCTGCCACGGTCCCTATAGCCATTTTGACAGAAATCTCATTATCCGTGGTTTTGGTAAAAATTAATTTCATTCTTTAAATTTTTTTAGATTATATTTTTTAACTCTTTTTTTAATGGAAGATTTGCCACCATCTGTGATCTCGGCAATATGGTCAAGAACTGATTTTCCGTCAATTTTGCCTTCCAGGGGGCCTGATTTAATGGTAATCTTATTATCGATGTTGGTGCAAAGTATAATGTTCTGGGCGTCGGCAAGCATTGGTATTGTTGCATTATGTGAAACTAATATGACCTGTTTTTTCGATTTGATATGCTTTATTGCACTGACTAACCCCTTATTAATATAATTCGTGGCAAGATTGTCTTCAGGCTGGTCAATGATTATAGGTGCAATGTCTTCTTCATAACCAAGTAATATATCAAGAATGACTGATGTTTTCCATCCTGCACTTAATGCATAAAAGTCCCTGCCATCATTGGTGGTGATTTTATATTTTTTTCGGTTTAGAGACTCGAAATCTTTATAAACTTTTTTCTCAAAATCATCGTAATCGTTAATCTTGGGCGACTGTTTTTTAAAGTTAATTTCGAACAAGGATTCTGCTGTAATATCCCTGAATTTATCAATCTTACAACCTGTTCTTAAATAATTATTTATTACCTCCAGAAATATTTCTTTGTTCAGTTTGAAGCCATTTTCAATTGATAATTTATGCCCCATTGAAATAATTTCCTCAGAGTCAAATTTGACAGCGTATTCGGAAATTTGCTTCAGAATGTATTTAAATTTCCTGGTACTGGAAGCATACACACGGATCGATTCGATTAATTTATCGAAATTTTGTTTCTTGGTTTGCTCTTCTGTATTTAATGTGCGCAGATCTTTATCAAGTTTTTGCTTTTCGGCATTAATGATGTTCTTAATCGTAATTGAGAATCCTGATGCGGCATAAATGGAATCCAGCTCTTTTTTTAGTTTTGGAATTAGTGTTTTATCATGTTTAATAAACGGGTTGTTATTAAGTGTGCTTTCTATTTCATCCAGCGTATCAGTATGCTCGCTGTATAATTGCTCCCGGTATTCTATACTGTTTTTCTCTTTCGAGGTGGGTTGTAATTTTTCAAAAATATTACCCTCAATGTTTCGGGTAGTCACTAGCCTGGATAATATTTGTATTTTTTTGAGATTCTTATCTTCAGACTCAATTATTCTAATGCTTTTTATAAGCTCTTTTAATTGTTTTTTAAGACTTTTGAGATTGTAGTCGATTTTTTCCCTGATGATATCATCGCCTGGAAATACACTTTTAATAATATCTATATCATCAATCTGCTGGTCGGTAGCTTCATTGACAACGCTCATAATATAATTCTGTGAAAGATAATGAGGTGTAATTCCTGAAGGATTGTCGACTGTCATTTTTTCAACCTCAAAATGCATGTAATTCGAATCTTCAAAGTCGTTTGTTATTTTTCGGTATATTGAATCTACCAACAGGGTTTTACCACTCGAAGAGCCTCCAATAATAACATTCAATCCCTGCGTGAGGGAGATGTCGATTTGAATGGATTCTTTTTTATGGGTTACACTTTTTATAGTTTCAGACCAGAGTTTCGGCATTTTCCCGGAGTAGATAAGCCTTGATGATTCAGACAGAGAAAGTCTTAACCCGTCATAAGTGGGTTTGGCAAGCATCCAAGTTTGGATAAAAGGATTTGCATCCCTGGATTTTGCATTTGGATAGTCGGCAGGATTGTAGTTGTCAGTGCAGGTAACAAGATTCACAAAATCGTTTATCCCCAATTTTTTGAAATATTCCTGTGTTTTTTCCAGGCCTGTATTTCCCCGGGCTGTAAATCCCTCAAACTGGTTATAATAAATGCTGCGTTCCATGGTGCTATCAAACAGGACCCCTTCCGGGATAGAAGTGTCAAAAGTGCAATGAGATTGACCGCCATGCGGTAATAACATGAATTCATATGCGTCAAATGTATTTATTATTAATTCGATTTTTGGGATACTTTGATCAGTCTTTACCAGGATTTTGTTTGGGTATAAGAAGTCTAGTTTTTTGTTTAATTCGGTTAAGGTCTTTTTATTGATTTCTGGCAGATTAAAATAGATATGGCAATGGTAAGCCGGACATGATTCGTAGTTTTTGATATGAAGTTCTACACCTACTATAATATTGACTCCATGCTTAACAGCCTCTAAATAAGTGTTTTCATTGATGGTATTGTGATCAGTTAGGGATATCAGGTAAGATGAGTTGTTTGTAAACTCATTTATTTTGGTAATAAGTTTTTCCAAATCATATCCCTTGTTAAGATTAGTTGGGTCATCCGATGTGTGAATATGTAGATCCAGGTAAACAGGCGTCATAGCTAAGGTATTTAGGGGAATATGGGTTGCAAAAAAACGGTCTTTGTAAATTACGATTTAAAATTTAATCATGTAAAAATAGTGCCTTAGTGAAGTATTAACACATTGTGATAAGTTAGTCAAAGCCACTTAGTGAAAGTCAATTATTTTATCAATTTTTCCTATATTAGTTCTTTCATAGGATAAGGTTTAAAGGTTAATGGTGTTTGATTAATGCATCCCGCTGCTAGAGCTGGATTTTTATTTTTCAACCTTTTCCAATATAGTATCAAGTTCCTTCCTGTATTGTGGCAGTTCCAGCAGTTTATTGAACAGGTCAAGCGCGATCTTCGTCTTCGGAGCGTCGGGATCCTGTTGGTAAAGCCGGTTATAGGAATTTATAACAACATTGATGGGGTTGTCTTTACTTACCCGCATATTCACCTGTATTTTATTAAAATCTTCAATCAGTAATAATAAATCGATGCACTCGGCAGGGTAAAACCTGCTGGCATTTTGTAAGTATTCGTAGAAGTAAGACACTGTTTGCTGACCGTACGACAACAGAACAAAATCACGTAAAAGCGGGAACAATGTTTTAAAATTGGCAGGTTGTAGGTGGAGGAAGGAATTGCCGTAGGCTTGTCCGATTGCACTATCTTCCGGCTCCTTGAAAAATCTCCTGTACAGCGTTGCATATTTTTCCTGCAGGTTCCCGGCCTCATCTATCATATTGTATTGCGCCGTATGAATCGCAATGGACTTTGCCTGGGCACTTTTCACGAATGCCCGTTCGAGTAATTGCTCACTTCCATCTAGCCCTTGCGCAAACCTGTGGCATAGAATAGCAACTGCGGATTCCATTACTTTTACTTCAACGTCAATGGCTTTCTCTAAAAAAGGGAGCACAGCATTGAAATTATAGTGTGACAAATACTTTACCGACCACATCCCTGTTTCAAGGAAATCATTGTTGTCTTTTACAATGGATAGAAATATTTGTAAGGTAGCTTCCTTATCGGCATTTGTAAGATACGCCAGGTGTTGCAGACAGCTGGCACGTACACTGCTGACGCGGTCGTTGGCAGCTTTTTGAGCTGCCGCAATGATTTGTTTCTGCCATGGTTTATGCGTACAAAATAAAATTAATTCATGAATGGCAGCGCCGCGTACTGTATTGATGCCCGTCTGGACAGTGGCATCCTTTTCTTCCTCCGGGTCAGTATGATTCAGGGCTTCCAACAGAAATTCAAACATTTCGTTGTCTGTGATATCATTTTTTCTGAAATATTGACAAAGCCAAATGGTATTTAACATATCGAAACGTTCCAGCTGTCTTTTGATTAACTGCTTTACAACGGCCCATACTTTTTGCGCGTCAAATTTTGCGTCTATTAATCCTTCGGTACCGTTAATTATATATTCAGCCCTTATGTTCTCATCTTTTACCAGTTGGGCTACAATGGGATAAAACCTGGTAGTATCTAGTTTAACCTCTTCTTTAAAGCTCCTGGCAAGTTGTGTACTGCTATTTTTGCGTGACTTAAATATATTAACCCATGCCTCCAGCGTAAAGTGTTTCAGCTTTGTAGCACTGATATCATCTTTACTGCCCGAAAAATAAAATCCCTTTCTTTGTTCCCGGTAATCTGGGAATTTTCTCTGCAGTTCCTGAAACCTTTTGTTTATTAAAGGGAAGAGTAATCTTTGTTTTTCAGGTATGCAGCGCAGGAAGGAATATTGCAAATTTCCATAGCCTTGTCCTCCCTGGAATACCTTTTTCCCCTGCTGGTCCCTATATCCGATTTCACCGGCTGGTGATATGGACAAGATTCGGTGACTGATTTTTTGTTTGAATGCCACCGGGAGGTGGGGGTAAGATATGGATATTAATTGCTTGAGATCACTGTCAATCCGCGGAGCATACTCAAGCATTAGGTTCTTTTCAAATAAGATTCCAAAAAATTCAACCGTTTCAGCAACCAGCTCTGCCGGATTGGTTTGCAACCCAGTGAAAACGAGGTGAAGCAAACTTATACTGTTACTGTTTTTATTTTGTTCGAAAAAAGTTTTGAAGAGATCTGTGTTGTTTAAAGCAATTGTTCCCGTTAGTTTATTTAATAGGAAGTATATTTTCTGATAACCATCAATATGGTTTTCATCTTCATCAATATCCTCAAAGAATCGGTCTGAGAAGAAACACCCATGTTTATAGATATGTTCGTACGATGTCTCGTCGATACACAATTGAGCGATTTCAAGACCCCTGTTGAAGGCCGTTACGGGATCTGTATTTATTATTTTCTGAAATAGACTGCCGATTTCATGCTGGTAATGATGAAGAGCATTGGAATTGCCCGCAGGAAGCATGGGACTTATTATATTTTCCCGGACGTATTCCATGATTAAATCAATGGCCCACGTCGGATTGTAAGGAAGCGCGTGTTCAGCGATCATCAGGTAAGTATAATAATCTGTCTTTAATTCTGCCTTATACTGTGTAACCATTCTGAAGCCTGGTTCTGAATCAAATTGATTCAGCTGTAACATAACCTTGAACCGGAACTCATTCCTTGCGCTGAATGCAGGCATGGATTCAAGGTATTCCAGCACTATCTTCCTGTGTACTGGAAAATGCCTGGTCAATAATTGGTAAGGCAGGTTGAGGTCAGCAGTATCTGAAAAGAGTTTATCGGTATATCCTTCTTTAATTAAAAACGACAACCATTCTGCTGAATTGACCGATTCAATAAATAGCATGAATAAGGAAGGATGATTTAAATGAATTTCCTTTACTAATTTCTTTTCAGCGGGAGTGGGGTATAAGCTGCGGCCAAGTATTTGTATTACCAGCAACCTGATATGAAACGAATAATGTTCAGAAAATAATATATTGCTGGCTGTACCAATGTATTGGATATGGTTTACCCCTGACTGGAAGGAAAGGATCATTTTGACAGATGAACGGATAAACAGACTGTTGTTGTTTGCAGTAATGTAGTCCTCTACATGCTGGTCACCTGAAGAAAAATATTTTGCGAAAACGTAATCGTAAAATGTCTGGTGGAAAAATTGAATCCTATGATCGCCCGACTCTATTAACTGCGCACTTTTTGCATAGTCAATAATTTTAATGTCATGATCCTGGATGGCCGTTTCAGGTATATTAATGGTTTGTTGCCCGTACATTTTGGCTGCAATATCAAACAACAGGTTTCTTGTTTCAGTGTTCAGTACTTTTTGCCGCCACAGCTCCGTATACAAATCATATATTGACTGGAATGTTTCAAGTTTACTATTGGGGCGGTAAATTCTCAGGAATACATTTAATTCATTTGGATTGCGCAGCAGTTCGAGTAAGGATGCGGATAATTGCTGTACAGGGATTTTTTCTTTTGCTAGAATACCACTTACTTCTTCCGCTGTCATTTTCTCCAGTTTGAAAATCTTCTGCTTTTCATAGTATTTAAGGGAAGGATCATAGGCCAGGTCGTAACTGCGGGTAGAAATTATTACACGTACGTTGTCCAGCAGTCTTAAGGAACTGATCAGGCTGTTGAATGTTGTGATATAATCCCTGTTGGCTGACAGGGATTGCGATAAAGCATCAATCTGGTCAATACAGACAACAACGAGTGCATGTCGTTCACCCAACTTTTTAGCAAGACTGTCTACCGGGTCAGACAGGTTAAGCTTGTTTTGAAGTGATGTAACATCGCCTGCCTGGTACATGTCAGCTTTAATCCCGAGTACCGGAATATGGTTGGCTCTCAGCTTATCACAAAGGTCACGCATCACCACAGATTTGCCGGCCCCTGCGTCACCGCAAAGTAAGGCAAGATTCCATATCCGGTCATTTGTTTGCAAAGGAGTAATCAGCCATTGGTAGATCTGTTCAGTAACTGCACGTTCCAGATGTATTTCAGCGACACTTGAAAATGTATTACCATATTGAAATAATGAATGAGAGGCCGTTTCTATATTGTTGAGAATATCAGTAATAGAAGCTGCGGAAGAAGCGGATTGAACAGTCGATTTTTTAAGGCTGCGGATTTCTTCCAGGATTTCATCCATTTGTTCTTCGCCAGGGAAAGAAAAGAATAATTTCTTTATTGGCAGGTTGGCCGGTTTTTTCAACAGTAAATCTATTTCCGCTCCTTCAACTTGTCTGACTTTTATTGCTCCAAGTATAGGCTTTAGGTCAGTTTGAAGTTGAGCTAATGAGAGTGATGAAAAAGATTTATTGTTGGTATAGACTTGTTTTATCCAGTTGTTCAATTCAGTTTCAGCAAGTATCCTGTTACTGAAATCATTAATAAGTTCTGTTGCCTCATTCTTTAACCCTTTGGGTGCAATGATGTAATAAGTGAACTTCTGTACATCTTCAATCAGAGAATTGTCGGTGGTATAATGAATAAGAAATTTGATAAGCTCTTTAACGCAGTCTCCTTTGGCCAGTACACTTGTGTAATTTTTACATTGAATGAGACCGGAGTTTTTTCCATTTTTAGTCAGGGCGCAATCCCGACCACTGTCTTTAACACCTTGCATCAGGGAGATGCCATCGTACAATCCGTTCCAGTTGCCATATTCAATTTCATTTTTGTAGGTAAGAAAAACCAGTATCTCAAAATGGCGCGAAATAAGCCCTTCGTATGGTAAAAATGTACCGTACGACATTATTGGAGGCACGTCTTTGTCAATGCTGGTATCAGTGGTGTAAATTATCTCCCCCATACCTTAAAAATAGTATTAAAAATACTTATATGGGCGGCTGCATGAGATCGATCATGATCCGGTACTCAGGAGCAAATCCAGGGGTATTTGCGTAAATACGCCGAGGATAGTTTATAGTGTCTTGCTGAATTTTCCCTATAATATTGCCTCCTCGGATGAGTGGTTCCCAGCCTGCCGGTGGGACTAACTCAGTGTAAAATTGATGGACAGGCTTGTTCATATAATTGAAATAATGTTCCGGCAAAATATTTGTACCTGGCTTGGATAAAAACTGGTGAATTTCTTTGTTGTTTGCGATAACAGATAATTCAGCAAATGGCAGAGCCCAGCCATCTGTATGCAGGTCTTCAAAACCGGGAACATGATAAAACTTTTGAGCCTTTAAAACAGAGGGATAAAAATACCTGCTAAAGATATAGAAAGCGTCCAGTACTGAACATCCAAACTTTTCAATAAGCGTATTTCTGTTACGTTGAATACGTGTCAAAATAATATTATCATCAGTGTAATTATATAGCAGATAGACCGGCAGACAATTATTAGCCATACTATGGTTCAGTAATAATTCTATCTGTGGAGTGTTGCCCGAATGGTGATTGATAGTATTATAACGATGATTATGCCCCAGGATTTTGCATTGGCAACAGAATGTAAGGTAGCCGAAAGGCGTATTAAAAATTATTTCCAAATCATTGCCGTTTACTGATTCTTTTGTTGACTCATAAATACGTACAGGCAGTTGAGCACTGATTTCCAATTGGTAAAACCGAAATACCAACTCCTGTGTCAGCGAAGTTTCAAATAAATGGGCCCGTTCATTTCGGCGGGCGAATAAAAGCCTTGTCCAGCAATAGACGGAGAAATTTTGCAGCCATTGGTACATCAATTCATTCGCATGGTTTATGTTCATAATTCATAAAAGTAAAGTATTATTTATTTGCTTATTCAAGTGTCAAAAAGTTAAAAAATATTTTGCCCGGCAATAGTACCTTATTGCCTCGGTTGCCTGGCATAATACATTCTTTTTGTCCCTGCATATCAGGTTTTGTATTTGTTGGGTTCCGCCGCTGGAGGCGGATTTTGTTTGAAAATAATTTTGTATGAAACTATCTTTTACAATCTATCAAACTGCTGCTGATGAATATTATTTCAAACTAAAAACCTCTGCAAGTGAATTGCTGTTGACCGGCAATCGGTATGCTTTACTACAGCCTTGCAAAAATGACATTGCCAGCGTTCGTTTAAATGCAGGAAGGGCTGGCGCCTATGAAAGAAGGATGACGCTCAGTACCTGTTTTGAGTTTGTAATAAGAAATCTATAGGGTCACATGATAGCCAGGAGCCATGCATTTAGTTCTTCGCATACCCATGACAAAACAATGCAAGTTGTCAAAAGCCTCGCACGGGAAGCCGTAGTAAATGATTTAATCTGAGCAAACTGATCAGAACTTGGAAGGCTTATTTTATAAACCTTCTCGATGCACGGATAATATTATAAATGCAGTAGGAAGATACGATGCGCATGATGATGTCAATAATTAATGCCATGCTAGTAACATCAGGCTGTTCTTTGCGAAATGGGTTGAGGAACCATATAAACTTTGCCAGTTCGTTTATAGGGTGAAGTAACAGTCCATCAATATTTGGTAAAGCTGCGCCTTTTGCAGATAGTTCATATAAAGTAAAAAGAACCCCATTCACAATAACCAGGAATGCTATTGGGCGCAAAAGGCTTTGCCCGTAGTTGCTGCCAATCCTGCTAAGAAATAAGATTGTTTTAGTAGACCAATTGCCGGGTGTAAAATTCAGGAGTTTGTTATACGTGTTCATTTCCATAATGTGGAATTGCTGTTCATTAATGGAGTCGCCTTGTTTGTTAAGCGCGTATTTCAGTTGGCGGTAAACATCTTTTTTATCCTGCAATTGCTGGCGGCTTGGTTTGTAATGCAATGATTTCCCAATTTCAAAATGATTGCTTTTTATTTCACCCCTGTCCTTTAAATAATTGTCCATTTGGTAGCCGGCAAAGGTGGTGATATTATTTTTCCAGGTGGTATTAACGAACAAACAATCATTGAGAACGCTATTGATAAAATTTACCTCGTCAAAGGACGAAAAATCAAACTGGAAAAACTCAGCCTTACCCAGGTTACTTTCGTTTGACATAAAATGAGAAGTCTTTCCTTTAATGAAAAGCGCACCGCAATTCAATAACTTTAAATGCTTTTCATTCCTAATCCGCTGGAATAAAATTGCATTAAACCTGCAGTTAAAAACCGTGCTGTCCTCCGCCATACTGCTGAAATAAAGTTCATTTATTGCATAATTGGCTACCAGCAGCTTTTTAATGACTGCATCGTCTATGAAGTTGATCTTTCCGGCCTTTGCCATATCCTTTCCACCGAGTTCAAGAAAATTGATAGCACATCTGCCCACAATCATTTCATTTACCTGGGTGCTGAGAAAGGAGATTTTTTCTATTTCACCCGTGATAATTGATTGGCCATAAAGTCTGCAGTTCAGAAAAGTTATTTTGTTGGGCTGAGTGATATCCAGCAGATGGATTCCTTTCAGAAAAAAGCATCGGGTAAAACGTTGATCGAAAGTAAACTCGTTCTGGTGTAATGTAAAATCATTCAAAAAAATGCATTCGGTAAAATGGATGGGTATCTTGTCAGTGTATGCAAAAGATTCAAGCAATACCTTGTTTTTAATTTCAATACCGAATACTTCTGCAGAATGCTTTGCTTTCTCAGCCAGCACGTTCATTTCAACTGAAACCTCTTCATTTTTTATTCGCTTCCATTTCATTGTGCCAGGCCGTTTGTCTAGTGTGCAATTTAACCGCTGTAGACTGCCTTAAAGACGGTGTGTCTTATCTGTTTAAAACTTATAGGTTTGCTTGTTTTCACGCCTGGAATTAACCAATCCGCGTATATAATAAAGCGAGCCGAGCCTATCTTTACTGTTCCTGAAAGCTGCCATATGCCAGCAAAAAAGCCACTGAAACAATCAAATCCAAACGCTCGGGCCGACCGGTCCGGGGAGGTCAAAGCATTGCAACAGAGATGGCAAAAGGAAAACAGGCAACAACAGCCTTCGCCACCACCAGCAACTACTGCCGACCCGGCCGTGTAAATCCAGGAAACAAGACTGGTCCACAGGCATCAAAATAACCATGTGCAAGCGTCTTCCACAAATTAGAGTAATATTGTCTGAAATCTTCCATTTTGGGCAAAAATATTTGTTTAATTCGCTTAAAATCATTATATTATAAGAAACAAGTGATTATGGACAGACATTATTTTTACAGGAAAATTCCAGCCTTGAACACCGTGCTGAGACTACAGGATGGCTGCTGCTATATGAAGGTGGTTTACGCAGGCCAGGAAATAGGCGTAATAGAAAAGATGGATAAGGGCAATGAAAAGATCGGCCCATGGATTTGTATGTGTGATCCGCGTATCGAAATATTACAGATTTCAGAACAGGAATTCTGCGCGGTGCTAAATGATGTTAACCGAAGGAGAGAGGAATCCGGCAAACAGCGAAACTGATTTTATTAGGCCGGATAATTTATTTTCGCTCCTTATGTTTACAGCAAAAGAAATCCTTGTTCAACTGGACAAATGTTGCGATGACTTTACTTTTCCGATGATGGACAATGGGTATGTATACCTGGCAGGCAGCAAACTATCAGCTTACCGGGATGACAACAGGTGGGTGCTCATCATTGAAATCATCGGCTTTAGTTACCGCGGCGGCGGCCACAACGGCATTACCAACTGCCTGCATGTTTATGGCAACTGCCTGGATTATGAACCGGGAACACGAAATGAGAATTTCCTGTACCTGACCGGTGATGCAGATGATGGCAATACCTTTGACGAAGAGCAGGAGTTTTTTCTGAACCCCGAAGCAACACATTTTTTATTTCAAAATGAAAAGACAGCAATTGTTCATGACCGTGACGCATATACAAAGGCAGGCATTATTTTGAAAGATGAAGAGAAAATCAACGCCTTTGAATTTTTGCGGCTGCTGGATTACACGCACCATGATAAATTAGTTGCAACGGACGAGGAAATCATCGAAAGGATTCCGCCCGGTATCCCGATGATACTGGCCTTGCATGAATGGTTTCACCCTGATTGCGTTTCAGGTGAACTGACCAGCCAGAATGAAACGTTTCAAATGATTGCTTCTGTTTTAGAGACAGGCAACCCTGCAGTCTATCAACCAAAGCATGCATCCAACACGCATTGGGGCAATTGGCCCGATAGTGGAACGCTTTAAGAATATAGAATAAATGTCAGTTTTGAAGCAAGATAAACTTCCCAAAATGAATGTTCAGGCCTTTACTAACGTACCCTTGCATCACCGTAATTATTTCGGCGTAAAAGGAAATGATAAATGTAATCGCTGGCTGGTCGGGGCGCAGAATGGCGACATAACTATTTTCAATGAACAAGGTGTAATTGAAGCCAGGTCGTTAAAACATGGAATATCAGGTATTGACTACTGCCCGCAAAAAGAGTTAATTGCATGGTATGCAGAAGGCAAGATGGTAGTACAAACCGTCGGCGGACATACCATTTTCGAGCGACGGGGAGGATATGAAACTGTCTATTTTTCCGGAGGCACTGATTTCTTATGGACAATAGAAACGGAAAATCCAGACATGGCATTGGTGTCAGTGCTAAAAGTGGACACCGGGGCAACTGTTGCCTCCCGTGAAATAGTCGATGAATACGATGCGAGTGGTTTCAGCCTTCATCCAGGGGCTAATAACAACCATCTGGTCTTATATATGGCGGCAGGGCAGGACGGACAGTCCACGTTCTTTCTCTCATTGGAAAATGATACGCTAGCATTATCAAACCTTGAAGAAAAAGACACACACTATGCGGTGTTTAATCCCAGTAAGACATCTTATATTTTGGGTGGCGATGATAAACTAAATGTATATGGCTATCCAGCTTGCAATTTAACAAGCTCTATCGGTTGTAACAATGAATTCGGAATCGTCGATGATTACCGCTTTGTAACGGATGATCTGATAGCAATGGCCGGTGAGAACAGCCCATGCCTTCTAAACATTAAGACACACCAAATACAAGAACTTATCACTCCCGGGCATGAACCCAAACCTATTTCGTTCTATTATCCAGCGTTAAATAGTTATGATGAATTAACAACTGATATCGAAGGCCTGGACGTGTTTGGAAACTTTCTAATCTTCCATTGCCGGAATCATCAGCATATTTCTTCTGATAGAAATGCTGTACTAATTATTGAAAGTAAAACTTTATTCACGGGTAAACTATGACCTTTAAAGCAAAATAAAGTTTACAAGAAATATGGCTAAATCACACTAGCCTGAGCAAATGAATGCATTGGCAAAGGATTGCCCAAAGTATTAAAGATGTAATCGTCTTTTCTTTTTGCGTTTCAACTGCTCGTCTTCCCATAAATTATCTGCCACACTCGCTCGTTGTTGCTGACGATCACCAATTAATTTGTCCAGTAACTCAAAACGTTGGTGTTTCCGGAAAATCCCATCATCTTTTTCACCTGACGAAAAACCCCTTTTGAAGTCAATATTATTGTTGACTGATTCTTTGAATTTTTGGCTGAGTATTGATTTCTCTTGTTTAACAATTTCCGGCTTAATCAGGCATCGTTCCTGAATGGCTTGAGCGCTATAATTTCTACCCAAATCACTTCCATTGAACACAGCTTGGTATTTATGGTCGATAAAAATCATTCCATAGATTCTGCCGTCGCTGCTTTGACGAGCTATGACACTGATGGCTTCTGACCTTAATGCAACCGACAAATTTTCCATAGTATTGTTTCGAAGGATAGCCAGGTCTATTTGGTTCTTAATTCGAACCGCGAAACGTTCCCTCAACACTTCATTCTGTTTAAATTTTACTTCGAGATTTTTCAGGGTTGGCTGATTGTAAAATTGGCTCGCTTTAATGGGTGTTCCGACCTTATTTCCGGCTTCATCCAGAACCCGGTAGATTAATCCTTTTTTCTCATGCATCAGACTTCCTTTTTGGCCGGGATCTGCCGTTATATTATACAGCTTTAAAACGGCATTGTATTCACCCAGAGAAGTGTATTTATATTGGTTCATTACATAGTCAACAACATTCTGAATCGCCGCCTTGGTTTGCGACTTGCCATATTGCACTTTTCGAAGGTTTACAGGCTTCAAAATCTGCCCATTTTCCTGCCTTTCTTTTTGCTGTAATTGCGTGCTCAACTTTTTACTTTCCGGGCTGATTAATTTAAATTCTTTGTCAATCGATTTACGTGCTTTTTCGGAAAGGGTCCGACCAATATTATTCATGTCAATCCGTTTCCCTTCCGCGGTGATATTGGTGGTGACAATATGCAGGTGCGGATGCCCGGCATCATGATGTTGATACACCAGGTAAGGTTGGTTACCAAAACCAATCTGGTCCATGTAACTTTTAGCAATTCCCTGTAATTTTTCTTTGGTCAGCTTTTCTTCCGGGTCGAAACTTAGTGAAATGTGTACGCTGTTTGCCTTTACTCTTTCATTGAGTTTTGACTGGTGTTCCAGCATAAATAATTTCTCCCGAAAGTTTAGTAGCTGTGCGTCTTTAAAATAGTTTTCAGCCAGCAATAATTCGGCAACATTTTGCTTCAATTTTTGCTCGTTATAATTGAGTGAGGTTTTGATGCTGGAACCTTTATTTATTCTTGCGACCATGACTCAGAAAATTGACTGATTTTAGATCTGATTTCTTCCGTGTGATTGACAATTTTTTTGATCATGCCATCATTGAATAAAATCCAGATTTTAATCTCCGAAATTTCACGATAAGTGTGCAACGTTTTGACGGCCTGATTAAGGTTGTTGCCAATAGCGGCGAGCTCTTTTCGTAATGCAATTAGCTCTGTCATAAAGTCATCCATCGATTTGTTCCGGGAGAAAACAGTAATCTTTTTATCAAACAAAACCCTGCGGATATATTCACTTAGTTGACGACAGGTGGTCGCCTTGTACTTATCATGAAGGATTCTGTACTCCTCTTGCTTGAACCGCACGCCTACAAGACGGCTACGGTTGTTTCTTTTCTCTTTCATCACATTTCTTTTTCACGTTTTGTAATTAGTTAATATCTTATTTTGTTTTCGTCAGCAGTCTTAAAACGGCCGTAGAAATGCTTTTCCGTTGTCAGCACTCCACCAGGGCGACTCCGGAGCCCTGGACAAAAAACTCGTTTGTTTAACAAACGGACATCTAGCCACTTCCAGGACGGAAGTTGCCTTAGCGTTTTAGTAAAACAATAATCAAAGAATTGTTAACGACTTCAGATTGCTGGTTAAAAGGTTTTATCTAACAGTGGCCGTTTATAAATCAAGGATATAAGATTACGATCTAAAAATAGTGGGTTAGCATCCATGATTATCCCGACATCAAATATTAGATGGACTTTCTGCTTCAATTCAGAACAAGTACATAACACATAGTTATTCATAATTTGCAGGCAATAAGTTGAATGAAAACAAGCCTGAAACTTTGGCAGATGTATCAACACTTCTTCTAGTGAGTTTATGGATGAACATGCTGTCGAAAGGAAAAATGATGCGGAATTGATAATTCAAAATCATGGCTGGTTTTGTGCTTTTTGCATACTTTTTTTGAATTTCTAAGGGCCACAAAAACGGGTTTTAATATCGTGGTCAACGCTGTAAAATTTGCGTCTGGATTATTGTTTCCAAACGCAAGTTTTATCGGCATAAAATTCAGGAAAAATTGCTTTGTAATTTTTTCGATTCCAGCATTGCCTGGATGTCTGCGGCATTATGATAAATGATGCCGCCAACACGGGTAAAAGGAAGGATTTTTCTGACCCGTAGGTTTTGCAAAGTGCCGGGCGAAATCCCGAGTAATTTTCTTACCTCGCGGCTCTTTAACCATTGCTTGTTTGGCTGGCCGTTTTGCTCTTTTAAAAGGGTTTTGATTTCAAATAATAATTGCAGTTTAAAATCAAATAAATCACCTGCTGTTAAAAGCTGGTCCCGGTTCATTGGTTTCGCTGTTACAGGTAGTCTTTTTTCTTGCTTCACATTTTCCATAACTCCACATTTTTATTGTTACAAAGTATTTAATAAATCTCCGCAAACGAAGGTATTTTACATAGTTCAAAAGGCATTGACCCCTTCAAATTTTGATAGGGGTGTCCCGTGTAAAGAGTAGTGGTAGAAATGCTGCTACGTTCAAGGCGAAGAATTGCAGTTAAAATGATATTTAGGGTATGTCGTTTTCTTAGTACACCGTTCATTTTGCGCTGTATATTCGTTCGAAATGTTAACCAACGTATTTAGCTGCATGGTAAGGGTAGGCTTTCTTGGTTTAAATTTACCGGTTTTGTTTGTCTTTTGAAGGCCCTTTAGCTTCGCTTGTGTCTTTCTTCTTATGTATTCCGTTATTTCCAGTACCATTAACTTATTCCTGAATGGTTTCGCGATTGTTTGTCATCGGTTCCAGGGGTCATGCTGCGCAACATAAAAATGTGCTGATCCTTGACAGTATCTTTCAACATTGTATAATCAGTTACAAGGACTTCTACCGGGCAGATACATTTTTCCAAAAATACTGTCATTTCAGATGGAAACGGTGTCATCAATAAGATAATAATTATTGAAGGTTTAAACCAGAAAAAGGAGAGGATAAAACAGCCTGTAAAACTAATAACCGTAGAGCGCTCTCAAGCCAGTAAAGGAATTGCCACAAAGCCGACCCAAACCTCTTTTTTGAAGATGAATAATGCCTATTTGCATATCATTTGGTGTTAAATGGACTTAATAAAAGACCTTCACGTCCACTAGCCTGGGCTCTCTATTTATGAAAAAGTCATTTGTCGTTTTATTACATGTGTGTTTTTGGGCATGTTTCTTTATATTGATTATAATAATGCTCAGCGTTTACTACCGCAGCAGCCTCTATGCCAGTGCACCCAACTCCCGCATGGTCATTGCCTTTGAAAATATTTTATTGTTTGCGTTTGCACCTTCTTTTCTTACATTTTATCTATACTACCTTCTATTGTTTCCCAGGTATCTTCAACAAAGGAAGTTCCTACTATCAATCGCTGTTGGCTTGCTGATGTCCGTCTCTGCATCCATTGTGACCTATATCCTGCACCGCTTTTTGATAGAGACGGGCCATGTGATCGATATGGACCAGGGCGGAAAAAACGGGCGTTCTACTGCCGTTAAAGTAATTTTTGTCATGACATTTATCAGCTCCGTGTCCGGCATGGTGGCGCTGGTTATTAAAGGCTTTGTCACCTGGTTTACGGAGATAAAATTGAAACAGGCTTTGAAAGAACAGAATCATGCAATGGAACTGGCGCTGATAAAGTCAAAACTGGACCCGCACCTGCTATTTAACACCATCAACAACATCGATGCCCTCATTATAAAGGATGCGGTTGAAGCATCCAACTATTTGAATAAACTGTCAGACATTATGCGGTTTATGTTGTATGAAACAATGGCTGAAAAAATTCTGCTGTCGCAGGAAATTGAGTACATAGAAAAATACATTGCACTACAAAAAATAAGAACGGCCAACATAAATTATATACACTTTACAGTATCAGGAAATGTAGGCAATAAAACGATTGCACCCATGATCTTTATACCATTCATAGAGAACGCCTTTAAGCATACCACCAACAAGAAACTTGAAAATGCCATCGCTGTCAATATTCTTATCACTGATACAAAAATAAAGATGGTATGCGAAAATAAGTTTGATTCAAAGTTTAAGGTCCAGGCAATGGATAGCGGTTTAGGCAATGATTTAATTGAAAAAAGACTCCGGCTAATTTATGCAGATAAGCACCTTTTAGAAATAAACAAAAACGATGAATTGTACAGCGTTCACTTAACAATCGGCAATGGATAAATATACCTGCATCATAATAGAAGATGAACCTCTTGCGCTTGAAAAAACTAAAGATTTTGTAAACAAAGTTCCGTTTTTAAGCCTTAATGCTACTTTTGATAATGCACTGAATGGATTGACATATTTGAACAACAACAAAGTCGACGTTCTTTTCCTGGACATCAATATGGATGAATTATCAGGTATTGAATTACTGGAAAGTTCTAAAATAACGAGCCAGGTTATCATTACAACAGCTTACCAGGAATATGCATTGAAGGGGTATGAGTTGCATATTACAGACTATCTTTTGAAGCCATTCACTTTTAATCGCTTTTTGCAAGCAGTAAATAAAGCACAGGAAAACTTGAATCACCGCATCACCGAAAAGCAACTTGATTTCATTTTTGTGAAAACTGAAAACCGGCTTGAAAAGATCATGATAAGCGAGATTCTTTATATTGAAGGCATGAGGGACTATCTGCGCATTCATACTTCAAATAAAAAGATCATGACCTTACAAGGTTTTAATGAATTGGAACAACTGATTCCGGCTCACCTCGTGTGCCGTGTACACAAGTCGTACATGGTTGCAGTTAATAAAATAGAATCGATAGAACGGGGCAGGATAAAGATTGCGGATCAAATGATTCCTGTTTCGGAAACTTACAAAGAAGCATTCCTTCAACTCATTAACAGCAGGGCATAAAGGTCCAAAAATTTGGAAGATTAATAACCCCTGTTTGCAGACATACTATCTCTCTTTGCATAGCTGAATTGCAGGCCCACAGTCCCTCTTATACTTTTGCTTTAATTAATCAAACAAAACAATTAAAAACAAAAGTTATGAGAAAAGTAGTACACACCGGGCTAATCATCATTATGATTTTCATGTCGGCTGCAGCATTCGGTCAGGATCAAGCGGCGCCAGAAAATCCCTCAAAAAGCCAAAAAACACCAAAGACTTACCTGGACCTGATGATTAATGTAGTAAGCACCAATTTAAATTATGGAGATGCAAACAGCCGTCTTGCTGATTATAAAAAATCGAATAATGGCATACAGGCCGGGGCATCATTCCAAGCTGGAATTACGCCTGGATTTTCAGTTTTGTCTGAGCTCTATTTTATTAGAAAAGGTGGAAAGTTGAAAAATAATAACCCTTTAACTCCAGGCGAATCAAGCATTCACTTAAACTCTATAGAAATACCAATACTTGCTCGTTTTCATTTTGGGCAATTCTACATGAATGCTGGACCTTCCATTGCTTACAATCTTAGTGGAAGCAGCAAACTTGAGGATAAATCTACGAAACTGACTTTTGCAAATTCCACCGGAGGCTTTAAACGTTTCGATGCCGGGGTACAAGTGGGCGGAGGCGTTGAGTTTCCATTTAAAAAAAGACGGATTGCCCTGGATATACGATACAACTACGGCTTAACCAATATTGCTTCTAACAAAGACATTTATAACAGGGCTGTGATGATAAGTGTGCATTTTTCCAAGCCATGGAAAACGAATCCAATAGGTAGGAAATAAAAAAGTGACAAGGGCCACTTTCCAAGCAAGTGCTCTGTTTGATCTTTATTAAATAATTGAACAGGTTTTAAAAAGTAAAATAGTGAATACAAGTCATACTACTGCAATTGCCATTGCTGTGCCAACACAACGGACGGCGATGACATCGTTCCGGAAGACCTCCCTTTTAGCTGGCATACTCTACCTGCTCACTTTTGTTTCTATACCTACTTTAGTACTTTACGGCCCGGTTCATGAGCCGAACTACATCACTGGTACAGGCGCCGATACCAATGTTATCGTCGGCTGCATCCTGGAAATCATTGTGGCACTTGCCGGCATCGGCACAGCCATTACGTTGTACCCGATCCTTAAGAAACAAAACGAAGGGCTTGCGCTGGGACTTGTCGCTTCACGTGTATTGGAGGCCGGCACCATGTTCGCAGGTGTATGCTTCTTGCTATCTGTAGTAAGTTTAAAACAGACTGGGGCAGGTGCAGAATCATTGGCTACCGGCCACGCGCTTGTGACGCTCTACGACCGCATTTTCCTGCTCGGCCAAAGCTTTATACCTGCCCTTAACGATGTACTGCTGGGTTGCCTGCTTTACCAGTCACGATTAGTACCGAGGGTGCTATCGCTTATTGGAATCATTGGAGCCGTTCCGCTTGTAGCAGGTTGCATTGCCATCCTGTGGGGTGCTATCGGGCAACATTCTGCTTTGGAAGGCCTGGCGTCATTGATGGTAGCATTGTTTGAATTTTCACTGGGCGTCTACCTGGTTGTTAAAGGTTTTAAACCTTCGGATAGCAGCTTTTTAAAATGACATATTTTATTTCCGTACACACATTGACATTGACAAAACATACAATAACATAGCATGAAAAAGCTAACTGAAGATAGATCATCAACAATCACTACAGAGCAAATAAAAGGGCTAACCGCCGTAGTAAGTGAAACTATAGCGATGAATTTTATTGCTGTAAAGGTTTCAATATAGTTGACCTGTGGGATGTCCAGCGAAGAAGCAGGGCCACAAAAAGCAGCAGGAAATCAGCTGCATTTCATTAAGGCAAAAGTGGATTTGTCTCAGATAGGCCGGACACAAATACTTGCAGTTTGAGTTCCATTCTTATTGAGAATAAAAGCAACCAAAGATTTTAAACAACCATTTAATGATACCCATTTGGGTAAACTAAAAAGCAACGAAGCGCAAAGCCAAGGCAAAAATACCCTTGATTAATTATCACCCGCATTGGCTGCACAAGCAAATATGGAGTCTTGTTAACGACTTTGAAACCTAATAAAACAACAAACAAATGGATAAGAAATATTTAATGCCGACACAAGAAGCGGGAAGAGCCTTTATTATGCGCCAAATCGAAGGCCCTGTTGTAATGTTGAACCTTATCCGCTTTCGTGCGATTGCTGATTACTCGGACAGTCCAGAACTGAAGCCAACTGAACCCATAAGTGGAAAAATTGCCTATCAACTTTATATTGAACATACGCTACCGTTTTTGATAGCATCCGGCGGAGAAATTTTATTTATGGGTGAAGCAGGAGATTTTTTGATAGGACCAACTGACGAACACTGGGATGCTGTTCTGCTGATCAGGCAAAATAGTTCCGATAGTTTTATTGCATTTGAGTCGAACCATGAGTATATGAAAGGCATTGGACATCGTAGTGCAGCGTTGGAGGATTCCCGGTTATTGCCTTTAATAGAAGAGGCAAGATAGGAGTGACAACAAATATAATGGTTGGATCGTTTGTGCAAAGAGCAGCAATGAAAAGATGTTAAATCCAAAACAATAGCGAATGATACATAAAACAGCACTATTCTACATCAAAACACGGAACATTTTGAAAACATACAATTGCTGTATTGCATTATTACTTTTTCCCTTTTTCGGCAAAGCACAGGAAAGCAACCCGCCTCCAAAATTTTGGGTGAACAACGTAAAGTTTGGATTCATTTGCCAAACAGCAATGCAGGCAAGGCATTTCCGGTGATCTATTTATTAGACGGCGATGGAAATTTTAATGAGGTTAATAGTATGACTGAGTTCATGAGCAAAACAGGCCCTTGTTCGCCTATGATCGTAGTAAGCATTTTACATCCTGCCCGGATGAAAGACCTAACTTTTGGTACAGATAGGGAAACGCCTGGTATCACCGGCAATGGGGAAAAATTCATGAACTATGTTGAAAGGGAATTGATACCGTACATCTACTCCAAACTGAACTTTTATTAAAAGAAAAAATAAGTGTTTGCAAAGCAGTTGCTCCGCAAAAAAACTTGAAATTTCTTTGCTCTTTGAAATATCGACAAAAACTTCTGACCAGCATTGTTAGAAGCTTTCAAATATTATTCTTTTGCTCACAGTAATACCAGTGGTAGTTCCCATTGCAACCGCATTGGCTACTGTTCGCATCCGGGTAACATTGTCTCCGCATGCATAAATTCCTTTTACAGTTGTTTCGTGGGAAGCATCAACCTTAATATAGCCTTCATCCGTTAATTCGCAGCCCAGCGACTCCGGAACTTTGCAATGTTGTTCAAAGGTAACGGCTGTATACAGGGCGGTGATGGCGTAGTTTGTTCCATCCCTGAAAACAATATGGTTGATATATCCCGCTAGATGGTCTAATCTTTCGATTTCTTTTTCAACAATTGTAATGTTATGTTTGGCCAGTTGCGCAACTTGATCCGGGGCCAATGTTGCTGGCCCATTAATAAACAAGATTAAATCATTGGTCCAGTTCGAAATGAGCCTTGCTAAGTCATAAGCTGTTTCTCCATTAGCCAGGACGCCTGTTTTTTTATGACGGACTTCATATCCATGACAATAAGGACAATGCAGGATAGAAATACCCCAGCATGTTTCAAATCCAGCTATATCAGCCGTCGCATCTTTTATACCAGTTGCAAAAATTAGTTTTTTAGCTGAGAAACACTCAGCCGACGCTGCCCGAATTTCAAAACCAATTTCAGTTTTGTTGGCGCTTATTGCCAAACTATCATAGAACTTTACTGTATCGTAACTTCTTACCTGCAGATTGGCTAAGGCGGCTATTTCAGTTGGGGTGTTGCCATCATGCGTAATAAAATTGTGCGAATAGGGTGTTTGCCGGTTGCAAGGCTTACCTCCATCGATAATTAAAACTTTTTTTAAAGCTCTTCCGAGCGCCATGCCGGCCGCAAGGCCGGAATAACTACCACCAATTATTATTACATCAAAAATATCGGTGTCGTTCATTTTTTACTTTTTAAAATGTGGCTGGTAATATATCAGCAACCATAACGGAAACGTTTTGCGGCTTGTCTTAATAAACTCCGTTTCCTGTTAAAGCCGTCATGGCAGAATGGTTTTTATTGGAATTTTTTGTTTCTATTGGCAACCTTCTTAATGATTGAATCAATGAAAGGGACCCCGGCAAATATTATCCATGGCACCAATGAAATGGTCAGCAGGAATGTTCTTTGATACAATGGCAACACTGAGAGTGCTTCTCCAAATAGATAAAGAAACAAGGTTATTGACGGATAGATGACGGCCCAAACTTTTAAAGAAGCTATCAATTTCATTTTTGTTTTCATACTCATTGTTTTTGAATTAGTGTCATTTATTGATTGCAAAAGTAATTTCACCGACGCCAACTTAATAGGACAATTGCGTAGTTATATAGTACTAATAATGAATTTCAATTCGCTCTTATCCGGCACAATCTATCAGCCCTTACTTTAAATGCATACAAGCTAAACCGCCGCTTGGTTATATAAAACTTAAGAGCAATCCAATTCAACTGCATCATTGTCCTACCTGCCAGCTTGTACCTGCAAGTACTTTGTGCTTTAGTAAGATTGAAAAGAGATATTTAAATTTTATTGCCCGGCCTGTAACAATTGGCTGGAGCATTTGTGCAAAAGATCGGCAATGAAAAGATGTTAAATCCATTACAATAGCGTATCATACATAAACAACACTATTCTACATCAAAACGCGGAACACCATGAAAACATACACTTGCTGTATTGCATTATTACTTTTTTTCTTTTTCGACAAAGCACAGGAAAACAACCCTTTCACAAGCGGATTTGAAAAAATTATTGAATCCAAAACTTTGGATGAACCACGTAAGGTTTGGATTCATCTGCCAAACAGCAATACAGGCAAGGAACATTTTCCAGTGATCTATTTATTAGACGGCGATGGCAATTTTAATGATGTTGTTAGTATGACTGAGTTCATGAGCAATGCAGGCCTTTGCCCGCCCAGGATCGTTGTAGGCATTTTACATCCTGCCCGGATGAAAGACCTAACTTTTGGTACAGATAGGGAAACGCCTGGTATCACCGGCAATGGCGAACAATTCATGAACTATGTTGAAAAGGAATTGATACCATACATCGACTCCAATTATCTAACAGCGGGGTATAAGATCTTTATTGGTCATTCCGTTGGCGGCCTCACGGTTGTACATACAATGGTACATAATCCTTATTTATTCGATGCTTATGTTTCGCTGGATGGTGCTTTATGGTGGAACGATGAGCAAATTGTAAAGGAAGCAAAAATTACTTTAGCAAATACAAATTATAAAGGTAAAACCTTGTTCATGGCGTTGGCAAACCGGTTGGAAAAGGGCATGGATACACTGCAAGTGCAACAAGATACTACTGAGGGTACTGAACTAATCCGAAGCAACCTCAAGTTTATTAAAGATATTTCCCAAAATAAAAACAATCAGCTTCGGTTCCAACATAAGTTTTATGAGTACGATGATCACAGCTCTGTACGGTTGATTGGCGAGTATGATGCACTCCGGTTTATTTTCAACTATTACAAACTTAAGATCTACAACAGCCAGTTAGAAGATCCCAACTTTAACCTGGATTCTTTGTTTATAACCCACTATAAAAATGTTTCTGTTCAAATGGGCTATCTCATAAAACCAAATGAAAGCCAAGTCAATAATCTTGGATACTTTATGATGAAACAAAAGCAATTTAAGAAGGCGGAAGCGTTATTCGAATTGAATATTACAAACTACCCCAGGACAGCTAATTGTTATGATGGATTGGGCGACCTATACCTGGCAAAAGGAGATAAAGCAAAAGCAATAGAAAGTTTCAAAAAAACTTTAATGCTATAATTTATCCCTGAAACAAAGGAAAAACGTGAAGTTTTATTAAAAGAAAAAGAATAAGGTTTTAAGCGCAGTTGCTCCGCATAAAAAATGTTTGAATATATATTCTCTTTTTAATTTAATAAGAAATTCTATCATGAAAAAAGTAATGCTATTTACATTTGTCATTCTTCTATTCATATTCCCCCAACAGGGGGCTTTTGGGCAAGAATGCGGTACAAGACAATTGGACAAAAGAGTGGCTTCTTTTTTGAAAATGATAGGCTATCAGGACCTGACTATTGAACAACTGCGTAGCATACCCATCGAACAACTAAAGTATACAGGCCCGCCACTTATCCCTTACCCAAAAGAAGATGTGCGGCGCATCAAAATAACTGCAGACAGTATTCCTGTTTTAATTTTTAACCCGGCACATTTACAAAATGCCCCTATCATCATTAATTATCATGGAGGAGGTTTTATAGCACCTTTAATACCCGGATTAGAGCATTCACTTTGGCAGGATGCCAGAACTTATGGAGCACTTGTTTTTGCTGTTGACTACAGGGTTGCTCCCGAACACAAATTTCCGGCGGCTGTAAATGACAGTTACAATGCTTTCAAGTGGATTGCAAACCATGGCAGTGAATTTGGCGGCGACACCAGCCGAATCGCATTAATGGGAAATAGTGCAGGTGCTAATTTAGTTGCTGTTGTAACTCAAAAGGCAAAAAAGGACGGCGTCTCAAACAAAATTAAGCTTCAGATAATGAATGGCCTTCCTGTTGATTGCCGCCCTATAAATATGGAAACATCCGTTTCGTATACTGAAAATGCCAAAGGATATTGGCAAACAAAAGCAGCTTGCTATTTCGCTATAGAAAATTATGCTCCAGGTGAATATAACAATCCTGAAGTGTCACCAATTCTTACGCAAGACTTGAGAGGTTTACCTCCGGCAGTGATCATTAATTCGCAGTTTGACCCATTAAGGGAAGACGGTATTCTATATGCTTCAAAACTCCGGGAATCTGGAGTAAAGGTTTGGGACAAATGTTTTGCCGGACAAATTCACTTGCTAATGGGGCTGCCCCCAGGTGCAGACGAGCTAAACGAATATGAAACAATGGTAAAAGCAGCAATGAAAGATAGCTTTCATAAATAACGGAAAACATCATTTTTAATAAGAGATAGGTTGCGCTAAAAACAGATCGTTTTAAAAAGATATAAGATTGATTAAGGTATAAATGACCATAGAAACTTTTGAAAACGCAGGCTATCATATTGCAAGCAATAACCTCAGTATTTAATTTGTTTTATTTTTACGGTGTTATTACCTTGCCTGTATTGGCACCGAATAAAGATTTGCGGAAGGCAAATTCCAATTGTTGCATGGTAACGGGAATATCACCCGGGAAAAATGGAAAATACTGCGGAGAATTTTCAATAACAGTAGGGCTAATTGCATTAATACGGATTTCGTTTTCCAGTTCAATAGCTGCTGCCCTAACAAATGCTTCAACGGCGCCATTTGCTACAGAAGCATTAGCAAAACCTTTTTGAGGATCATGAGTTAATGCGCCCGTAATTAATGAAAAGGAGCCTTTGTGATTTATATAATGTTGCCCGATAAGTACAAGGTTTATCTGGCCCATCATTTTTCCATCAACACCTTTTCTAAATTCCTTGTCTGTCATTTTTTTCCAGGGGCCTACATAAGTTGGACCTGCTGTGCTGATCAGGGCATCAAATGCACCTACCCGCTTGAACATATTTTCAATGGAGTCGGTTGAAGTTATATCAACCAGCACGTCTGCGGCTTTTGAAGCAGCTTTAATAATTTCATGCTCTTTTTCAAATGCGCTTACAAGCTGCTTTCCCATAGTACCAGTGGCACCCACGATAATGATTTTCATTTGTGTAAAATTTAATTAGTTATTTACACAAAACTACCTTCATTGGCGTATGTTATATAGCACGATGCTGTAGTTGTTCAGGACTTATCTGAGGTTATGACGGAATGATTCAGGAGAAAAACCGGATTGCTTTTTAAAGAATCTGATAAAATAGGAAACGTCTTCATAACCCAGCTGACCTGCTATTTCTTTTATCTGGTTGGCTGTAGCCAGCAGATATCGCTTTGCTTCCAGCACAATATGTTCATTGATCAATTCAGAAGCAGTTTTGCCAACGCTGGCTTTAGTAATTTCATTTAGCTGGTAAGGGGAAAGATTCATCAAATCAGTGTATTGACTTACCTGTTTAAGGGAAGCAATATTACTATCCAGCAATCCAAGGAATTCTTCAAAACGGTCTTGTGTGTAAGGGTTAGCTGATACTACCGATCCTTTGGGATTCGGGCTTTGTCTTATAAATTCAATGAAGAAAATTTCAAGATTTGCTATGATTGCATCTAAATATCCTTCCTCCTTTCCTGTGTATTCCCGGAAAATGGAAGTTAGTATTGTATGTAATTTTTCAAACCGGTCTGTTTCAAGTTTACAATAATCTTTATTACTTGCTTTTCTCAATCGCTGAATTGACAACTTATTTTCAGGGCGATAAAATTCCCTGCTAAATTCAACTATAAACCCTGTGGAATTCGAGTTAAGTTGTAGTTGATGTACCTGGCCCGGCCGCATAAAAAAAATAGAATAGTCGAAAACATTATAAGCTTTAAAATCTATTTCGTGGATTCCTTCTCCTTTTTGTAAGGCTATAATAAAAAAGAAGTCATGCCGGTGCAATTCGTGAAACAAGTCTTCACGATCAAGCATGTCCTCCACCTTGCGTATCTTAAAATAATCGCTGGATGAATGTTCATGGTGAACAGAGACAATTTGCCTTATCGGAATCTTTTTCATAATCACCTCATTGAACCGTGCCTTAAGAAATAGTTATTTATGAGAGAACTGCAAGATTGCAATATTGTAAATATAACTGTTGTGGATTTCCCTAGGACCGATTTCCGTAATACAAATGGTTGATCAATGCGGTGTCTAACCGGACACTCGGTTAGACACCGCAGTTGTTTAGTTTATTCAGCGACTCTTTTCATTCATTTTTTCCTGCAATGATTGCATATCCATCTCAACCTTACTTTGATTCACCCTCGCATAAATCATCGTGGTCGTAATCTTGGTATGCCCCAACATTTTACTGATTGATTCAATCGGCACCCCATTCATCAAAGTAACGGTAGTGGCAAATGTGTGCCGCGCCATATGAAAGGTCAGCAGCTTGCCCACTTTTGAAAGACCGGCAATGATTTTCAGATTGCGGTTCATATCCTGGTTGCTGATGCGGGGAAAAACGGCACCGTTTACGATAGCAGATTCATCATCACGATATTTTTCCATTATATCAGCGGCCGGTTGCAAAAGGGGTACGTTCACCCTGATATCTGTCTTGGCTCTCTTTGTTGTGATCCGTTTACTGTTATTAGCACCTTCCACGATGTGATGCGGTTTTAATTCCATGAGGTCTGTAAAGGCAAGGCCCGTATAGCAGCTGAATAAAAACAGGTCTCTTACTTTTTCTAGCGATGCGGAGGGCAGTTCGGTCGCAATAACAGCATTCAACTCCGCAGCAGTCAGGTGTTCTCTTTCCGTGCGCTTAAAACTTAATTTAAAACTTGCGAAGGGATCACGGTCGATCCACTCGTTCTTCGCCGCCCATGTCACCATTTTACGTAGCCTTTCCAGGTGCTTCATGGTTCCATTGTTACGGCATGGGTCGTTCGATTTAAGTGGTGTTGTGCGGATATAGTGCTCAAAGCCGGTAATAAATTCATATTTCAGTTGGCGAAGCAGGATGTCTTTGGTTGTATAAGTTTTCTCAAGGTATTTCTTAAGGTAGGCGAGGGTCGTGAAATAATTTTTGAGACTTCCCGGCTTGAGCACATTCGCCATGATCTTGTTGTGCTCTTTTGCTAGCCACAGCAGACTGTAATTGTTTGCCTCCGTCTTAATTCCCAGGTAAGCGTTTTTTACGGCCTCAGCAGTAACGAAATCAGATTCAACTTTCAATTCCCTGTAATGCGTGTAGACGCGTCCACGAACATCTTCGAAGTAATTGTTTAATAACTTCAGGGCTTCCGTTTTACCTTTTGCCATTCCTTTGCTAAGATTCCAATCCTCCGGAGCAACCATAGATTTTAAAGAAAGTTCTGAGCGGGTACCATTTACTACAATACGTAGATAAACTGGGCATTTGCCATCCTTCATTCTGTTGAGGCGTATGGTGAAGTGTACGCCAAACGTGTTTTTTGTTTTCATGATCAAATCATTTTTGAGTGATAAATCCAGTTCACTTGCTTCTTTCTCTACAACCACGAAAAATGAATTGAAACAGGCCAAATCTTCTCAATCGAAAAACATAATCGATTGGTAAGAAAAGCAATAGATCAACTCCCCGAACCAAAGGTATGGTCGCGCTTAAAACGACGCTTGGCCACCTAATTGGTCGCGCGAGTTTTGACTTTTTTTGCAATAATTTGATGGAGAAAAAATAAAAAAGCTCGTAAAATCAACGTTTTACGGGCTCTATCAGATTGGGCTGACACCCTTTTAGTCGGGAAGACAGGATTCGAACCTGCGACCCCCTGGTCCCAAACCAGGTGCGCTACCGGCCTGCGCTACTTCCCGAACGAAATTTTTTCAAATCAAACCAGGTTGCGCTTCTCCCGCTTTTGGGCGGGACGCTACTTCCCGAACAATCTCTTTTGCTGCTACAAAGATACGCAGCTTTGCGGTGAGGGCGGGATTCGAACCCGCGGTACAGAGTTACCCGTACGGCAGTTTAGCAAACTACTGATTTCAGCCACTCATCCACCTCACCAGATGAGAAAAAAATCAAGAACTATATATTTCCAAGCTAACGTGTGCTATGCCACTAATACTGACCGCAAAAAACACCCTGATTCCTGTGTTTGCGGGCGGCAAAAATAGGCATTCAATCAGCAAAACCAAAAAGAAATCCCGGCTTTTACCGGGATTTCTTTGATAATTATTTTTTATGGCTGCTTTTACATCTTTTACATGGCCGCTAACTGCACTTTCTGCTGCAATTCCATCACATTTTCCCTGAACACATTGTCGGTATCCATCAAATCTTTTACCGTTTGGCAAGAATGGATAACCGTGGTATGATCACGTCCGCCAAAATGCTCACCAATCGTTTTTAAAGAATTTTTTGTGAATGCCTTGGCCAAATACATGGTAATCTGACGGGCCTGGACAATCTCCCTTTTACGGGTCTTTTGCAGCAATTTATCATAAGGCACATCAAAGTAATCACATACCATTTTCTGGATGGTGTCTATCGTGATTTCTTTGGAGGATGTTTTTACAAAATTTCTGAGCACTTTTTTCGCCAAATCAAGGTCTATTTCTCTTCTGTTTAGCGAAGACTGTGCCAAAAGGGATATTAATGCACCTTCCAGTTCGCGCACATTGCTGTTTATATTATAAGCTAGGTACTTAACTACTTCACGCGGCATATCAAGGCCATCGTTTTTCATTTTCCGCTCCAGTATCTCTATTCTTGTTTCATAATCAGGCACCTGCAAATCTGCGCTCAGTCCCCAGCGGAAACGGCTCAGCAAACGCTCCTGCACACCATCCAGGTCTTTGGGCGGCTTGTCTGATGTTAGTACCAGTTGTTTGCCACTCTGGTGCAAATGATTGAATATGGCAAAAAAAGCATCCTGTGATCTTTCGGCACGATTAAAGAACTGCACATCATCTATAATCAATACATCTATCAGCTGGTAAAAATGTATAAAATCATTTACAGCATTGTTGCGGCTGTGATCAATAAACTGGTTAATGAATTTTTCAGAACTTACATACAATACCACCTTATTATTATGCAGGCGTTTTACTTCGTTGCCAATGGCTTGTGCCAGGTGTGTTTTGCCCAAACCAACACCGCCGTAAATAACCAGCGGGTTAAATGAATTAGCGCCGGGCTTTTCTGCCACAGTTTTACCCGCACGGCGTGCCACGCGGTTGCTATCGCCTTCCACAAATGCATCAAATGTATACGAACCGTTTAACTGCGGATCGATCTGCATTTTTTTAAGCCCCGGTATTACAAACGGGTTCTTAACGGGTGTATTTATGATTAGCGGAAAATCCATTTCATTGTTTGAAAAACTTTTATAGCCCTGTGCTGGTACATCCATGGTAAGCGGCTTGTTGTTGTGATTGCCGCTGTCTACCATAATCCGATATTCTAAACGGGCATCTTTTCCCAATACTCTTCGCAAAGTCTTTGCCAATAAATTTACGTAATGTTCTTCAAGATATTCATAAAAGAATTGACTGGGTACTTGTATGGTTAATACAGTTTCTTTTAACTCTACAGGTTTAATAGGCTGAAACCAGGTATTGAAATGCTGCCACTCAACTATATCCTTTATTATTTCAAGACAACTACTCCAGACTTTATCGAACGTTTTGGACGCCATTATTGGGTTAGCAATTTATAATGAGTTATAGTATGTTTTTTCAGGATTTTTTTCATAGGACTTTCAGACTGGGTAACTGGTTCAAAAAAGTAACGCAGGGGAACGAATATCAAAATTTTTTATTGAAAAAAAAATTTTTTATTCACTTCATTTTGTCAAGTCAACCTGCAAAAAATTAGATGGTAATTTTTTTCTCAAACAGTTTAAAAAACAAGTGTCAGAAATCACATTGCGTGTTAACCCCGGAACCCTTTGCTGGCATATGTTTTACTCAATGTGTAATTAATTTTTATACGCCATTGTTGTAACAGCAACATAGCAACAACATCAGCAAAAAATTTATTCCTGATTCAATAAAAAAAATATTGCGATTATTCTTTTTTGTGAATTAAATTTCCTATTTGCAATCTCTTCGGGAGTGGTGCAGCTGTAAGATAAAACCTGTTGTGCCGCCATCATTATTATGCATCATTTCTCTAATAACAGGTTGTTGCTGAAGATACAATTATTTTATATCTGCCCTGTCCAAATTTTGATAATAATTTTTCCGGTTTTTTAACCGCTTAAGTTTATGATACATGCAATGTAATTTGCCCTTATTGAGTTAGTTTTGCGCATTGTTTTCCGGTAAACTACCAGACACATATGCAAAAGCAACTTACCTGCAAGCTGCTTCCTTCTGAAGCAGCCAGTGAACACACCGTTACCCAATACATTGCGCGCACCATGGGTGTTGCTGCAGCTGATGTAACCGGCTTCCGCATCCAGAAAAAATCAATAGACGCCAGGGCAAAACAAGCCTGGGTGAACCTCACCGTAACTGCTTTTATCAGCGAGCCTTTTGTACCCGTTACATTTATTCCCCTCGTATTTAACGCATTACCTGCAACAGCAAAAAAAGTAATCATTGTTGGTGCGGGCCCCTGCGGTTTGTTTGCAGCACTGAAATTGATTGAACAGGGTATTCAGCCCATTATATTAGAGCGTGGCAAAAATGTAAAAGACCGCCGGCGAGATCTGGCTGCACTCAACAAAGAAGGCATTGTTAACCCCGAAAGCAATTACTGTTTTGGCGAAGGTGGTGCCGGCACGTACAGCGATGGTAAATTATATACGCGCAGCCACAAACGTGGCGACATCAACCGCATTCTTCAACTGCTGCACCAATTTGGCGCCGCAGAAAATATTCTATACGAGGCACACCCGCATATCGGCACTAATAAATTGCCGGGCATTATTACTGCCATCCGCCAGCAAATTATCAGCAGTGGGGGGCAATTCCTCTTCCAGAAAAAATGCACCGGGTTCATTGTAAAGAACAATCGCATTACCGCTGTCCAAACAGCAGATGGCGATACATTTGAAGGCGATGCCGTAATACTGGCCACCGGCCATTCTGCGCGCGATATTTTTGAATTGCTGGCCCGGCAGCAAATACTCATAGAAGCGAAGCCTTTTGCATTGGGTGTGCGTATAGAGCACCCGCAGCAACTGATAGACAGTATTCAATACCATTGCAGTAACCGCGGCGAATATCTGCCACCTGCATCTTATGGCGTGGTACAACAGGTAGATAACCGCGGCGTATTTTCTTTTTGTATGTGCCCCGGCGGTATCATTGCACCTGCAGCTACCGGGCCCAATGAACTGGTGGTAAATGGCTGGAGTCCTTCCAAACGCAACAACCCCTTTGCCAATTCAGGCATGGTAACAGAAATAACCGAGAAAGACATCCATGCTTTTCTAACAGAAAATCCTGGTCTCACAAAAGAAGCCGGTGTGCGCAATGGCGTGTTGCCACCACTGGCAGGCATGTGGTTGCAGCAATCGGTAGAACAAAAGGCTTTTGCGGCAGGCGGTGGTAACCTGGTGGCACCGGCGCAGCGCATGGCCGATTTTGTAAACGGAAAAATATCAGCGTCACTACCCGCCTGTTCTTACATACCTGGTACCAATAGCGCAGATATGCGGCAGGTATTGCCGGGTTTTGTACTGAAAAGTTTACAGGAAGGCTTTAAAGTATTTGGCCAGAAAATGCGGGGCTATCTTACCAATGAGGCTATTGTACTGGCTACTGAATCGCGCACCTCTTCACCAGTAAGGGTACCGCGGCACCCCGAACTGCTGCAGCATCCCCAAATAACCAATTTGTACCCTGCTGGTGAAGGCGCCGGTTATGCCGGTGGCATTGTAAGCGCCGCCATGGATGGAGAGCGGGTAGCCGCCGCCATTTCACACGCTTTTGCCGGTTGAAACCTATATTGTGCGCATAGGGGTTTTCATGTGGAGCAGAGACGGTGCTGCAATTGACACTCAAATATCTTAGCTGTTCTTGTTTTCTGGCAGTTTTATTGTACATTTGCACACTTTAAAATCATGCCGTAACATGATAAAAAGCCTGCGTCAACAGCAGGTTTCCCGAACATTCTACTGGTTATAATTATAGTATCACCAGCTCCTGTTTGTATCATGCGGCCTTATCTAAACTCGTTTGATACATGAAACTTTCACAGTTCCGTTTTGATCTGCCCCTTAATCTGATTGCCCAAAACCCTGCTAAAAGACGCGAAGACAGCCGCCTCATGGTGGTACACCGCCACACCGGTTTAATGGAGAACAAACACTTCCATGACATCCAGGAATATTTTAATGATAAAGATGTTTTTGTAGTAAACAATACAAAAGTTTTTCCTGCGCGTATGTATGGCCGTAAGGAAAAGACAGGCGCTAAAATTGAAGTGTTCCTGCTTCGCGAACTCAATAAGCCTAACCGTTTGTGGGATGTAATTGTTGACCCCGCCCGTAAAATCCGCGTTGGCAACAAACTGTATTTTGGTGAAACCGATGAACTGGTAGCCGAAGTAATAGACAATACCACCAGCCGCGGCCGTACCATCCGTTTTTTATGGGATGGCACCGATGAAGAATTCCGCCAGATGCTGGAAATATTAGGCGAAACACCGCTGCCCAAATACATTAAGCGCAAACCCGACGAAGAGGACAAAGAACGTTTTCAAACCGTATACGCCAAACACGAAGGCGCTGTGGCCGCACCCACTGCCGGTTTGCATTTTAGCAAAGAACTCATTAAACGCCTCGAAATAAAAGGTATCCGTTTTGCAGAAGTTACACTGCATACCGGTCTAGGCACCTTCCGGCCTATTGAAGTGGAAGATTTGAGCAAACATAAAATGGATGCCGAATACTACCATATAGATTCCGTTGCCTGCAATATTGTAAACAAAGCAAAAAAAGAAGGTCACCGCATTTGTTCCATTGGTACCACTACCATGCGTGCCATGGAAAGTTCTTTTACCGCTGAAAAATTGTTGAAACCATCAGAAGGCTGGACGAATCACTTTATCCACCCGCCGTATGAATTCAATATTGCCGATGCGCTGGTAACCAATTTTCACCTGCCCAAAACAAGCCTGCTGATCATGACCTGCGCCTTTGCCGGTTACGACCTGGCCATGGAAGCCTATAAAAAAGCCATCAAAGACAAATACAGGTTCTTTAGCTATGGCGATGCAATGATTGTATTGTAGAGACGCGAATAGACGCGAAGAGGAGACGCTAATAAGAGCGCGAATAGGAACGCTAATAATGCGCTAATAAGAGCGCGAATAATGCGCGAATAGGGCACTAATAAAATCGAAGCATTACTAATCAGACGTAGGCATAAAAAACTAATTGCCCCGGTTATCCGGGGCTTTTTTATTTTTACTACCTTGGTGTTAAACTTACAGCTAACAGCTAACAGCTAAGAGCTAACAGCTTGCAGCTAACAGCTAAAAGCTAACGGCTCGTAGCTAACAGTTATATTTGTTTATATGAAACAACTCTTACTGGTACTCTTAGCATTTTCTTTCATGACAACATTGCCTGCGCAGGAAATCATTTCTTTGTACGGAGATAAAATTCCTAACTCAAAACCCATCGTTAACCGCGAAAAATCTGAAGTGGGCAAAGACAGCATCCTGCGCATCAGCAAAGTATCTGAACCAACCTTGCTGGCATTTTTTCCGCCGCGCGATAAAGCCAACGGTACCGCAGTAGTCATTTGCCCCGGTGGTGGCTATGGTATACTGGCGGCCTCGCATGAAGGGACTGATGTTGCCAAAGTATTTAATGAATGGGGTGTCACGGCATTTGTATTAAAATACCGTTTGCCAGACGACAGCATCATGCAGCAAAAAGAAATTGGTCCGCTGCAGGATGCACAAAGAGCTATTCAAATTGTAAGAACCGATGCCAGCAAATGGGGCATCGATGTAAATAAAATTGGCATCATGGGCTTTTCTGCCGGCGGGCACCTGGCATCTACAGCAGGTACGCATTTCACCAATGCCGTTATACCCAATGCAAATAATACCAGCCTGCGTCCAGATTTTATGATACTGCTGTACCCGGTTATCAGTTTCAACGACAGTCTTGCACATATGGGTTCAAGAAATAACCTGGTGGGAAAAAATGCCACCGCAGAAAAAGTGGCGTATTACTCCAACGAGTTGCAGGTAACCAAACAAACTCCGCCCACCTTTTTAGTACATGCTAAAGATGATGGTGGCGTTAAAGTGCAGAACAGTATGGTATTTTATGATGCCCTGCAAAAAAATGGCGTGCCTGCAGAAATTCACCTGTATGAAAAAGGCGGACATGGATTTGGCATGAATAATAAAACCTCCGAAGACAAATGGATGGACTGGCTGCAGGCATGGATGAAGAAAAGCGGCTTTTTAAAATAACCCTTAATTTGTGAATGCAATCTATTTATAACATCTTCAACAAAACAAACTTGCTTATGAAAAAGACATGGAGCCTCCTGCTTATTATGTTACCGCTTTTTGCTGTTTGCCAGCAAGACAAAGCTTCGGCTGGTTCTAAAATTAAAAAAGGCATGATTAAGGTAGCCATCATGTATGCCAATGGTGAAGGCAAAACATTCAATATGGAATATTATTCCACCAAGCATATGCCCATGGCGGAAACTTTCTTTGGTGAGTCGTTAAAAGCCATGTCAATAGACAAATGCCTCGGCGGTGCAGCAGGTGCGCCTGCTCCCTATGTGGCCATTGGCTATTTTTACTTTGAGAATATGGAAGCCTGCAAAAAGGCAATGGCCAACACCGATAAACTAAAAGCCGATGTTCCCAATTACACCAATATACAGCCGCAGATTCTTATCAGCGAGGTACAGAAAGCAGAATAGATGAATCTGAAAATGTGTTGGTTGACCTGACGAGACAAATAAATACATATTGCTTAAAAAGCTGTCACTAAAATGGCAGCTTTTTTATGCACCCTAATACACTGGCATAATTAGAAAATAACCCTGCATTGATATTGCAAAGACCGCGTTCATCTCAATTCATTGGTACACAAAGCGCCTGCCGGTGTTAATGGCTCCTATACCAAGGCGCGGCAAATTGCGTTATATAGGTAAATCCAATACATGAAACCATCCCTTGTTGTGCTGCTGGCCGCGGTGGCATTTTGCTCCTGCAGATCTACCAACCTGGTATACCTCAGTGTACAGGAACCTGCGCCGGTAACCATTCCATCAGACATCAAAAGCATTGCAGTTATTAACCGCAGCCAACCTGCTGCTTCTAACAAGGTATTTGATGCCATTGATAAAGTGATGACCATGGAAGGGCCCGAACTGGATGCCGCAGGTGCGGCAGCAAGTATTACCGGCCTGTACGACGAACTTGCTGCAAACAATCGTTTTACCGCTGTAAAAGTGCCGCTGCAGCAATATGCCGCCAGTACGGCTCCCTGTTTTTTTCCCGCACCATTATCATGGGCCGAAGTAGAAAAAATATGCGCCGCCAATAATACCGATGCCGTATTTGCGCTTGAACTGTTTGATACCGATTCAAAAATAATGTATGCTGTTAACCAGGTACAGATGAAAACGCCATTGGGCAATGTGCCGGGCATAGAACACCAGGCCAATATGCAAACCCTGGTAAAAACCGGCTGGCGTATTTATGATTTGCACGGCCGTACTATTCTTGATGAATATGCCTTCAACCGTTCGCTTCAATATTCGGCCCGCGGACTAAACCCGGTGGCTGCTGCAGCAGGATTAATAAACCGTAAGGAAGCAGTGAAAGAAACCGGAAATCAAAACGGTCATGCCTATGCGCAACGCATTTTACCTTACTTTATCCGTGTGTACCGAGATTATTTTATAAAAGGCTCCGATAATTTTAGCATTGCCACCCGTATGGCCCGAACCGGTAACTGGAAAGGTGCAGAACAACAATGGTTAAAAGAAACCAATAACCCCAGCACAAAAATTGCCGGACGCGCCTGCTACAATATAGCCATCATCTGCGAAATCAATGGCAATTTGGATAAAGCCATTGAATGGGCAAAAACATCATACGAACGGTACAACAATAAACTGGCACTTTCTTATGTGAATGTGCTGAAAAACCGTAAGATAAACGACAGTATTTTGCAGGAACAGCAACAACCATAAAAAGGTTGTCTTAAAGGTCTGACCGTTGCCGGGCTGGTCTGACCTCCTGGTCTGACCATTGCAGGTGTGCCGGTCTGATCTCCTGGTCTGACCATACACTCACTGACCATTACACTCACTACAACAAAAAAGCCCCGTTACTACCGGGGCTGTATAATCGACCATTATAACCAGTTTTAATCGAGCCCAAACATGCCTTTATTGAGCAATTGCAGTGTTTGTGTTTTATACGCTGCGGGTATCAGTACAGATACATTGTGCGGGCTTCCGCCATAGCTTACCATACGAACAGGTATGGGTTTAAGTGCATCAAATAATTTGGCCAGCATATTCTCAGTAGTTGCCAGTTCATTACCTACTATTGATACGATGCTTTGGTCGTGATCAATTTCTGTGGTGCCAAATGGTTCAAGCTCTTTCAGAATTTCTTTTAAGTGTAGCGTGCTGTCGATGGTTAAGGATACGGCTACTTCTGAAGTGGTGATCATGTCTATTGGCGTGCGGTATTTCTCAAACACTTCAAAAATCTTTCTCAAAAAACCATACGCCAGCAACATACGGCTGCTTTTTATTTTAATAGCAATGATACCGTCTTTAGCCGCAATGGCTTTTACCCCGTTGCTACCTGCATGTTGTGTTATCAGCGTGCCTTTGGCTTCGGGCTGCATGGTATTCAGCAACTTTACCGGTATTTTGTATTGCTGTGCAGGCCAGATGGAAGCAGGGTGCAATATTTTGGCGCCGAAGTAAGCCAGCTCGGCTGCTTCATCAAAACTCAATTGCTCAATCGCCCTTGTTTTCTTTACTACGCGCGGGTCATTGTTGTGCATGCCGTCAATGTCGGTCCATATTTCACACACCGTGGCGTTAATGGCTGCGGCAATTAATGACGCACTGTAATCGCTGCCGCCACGTTTGAGGTTATCAACTTCGCCCCTGGCATTGCGGCTGATATAGCCCTGGGTGATAAAAAGCTTTTTCGATTCGTGTTGTTTTAATAGCTGCGCCAGTTTTACTTTAATGCTGCCTATCTGTGGTTCATCATAGCTGTCGATGGTCATAAAATCGAGCGCCGGCAGTAAATGATGGTCGATGCCCTTTTCTTCGAGGTATACACAAAATAATTTGGTGCTCAGTAATTCGCCCTGCGCCAGTATGTCTTTGTTCAACGCTTCATTAAAAGAAATGCGCAGAATAATATTTAAGAATTCAAAATGTTCCGCAATAATAACCCTGGCTTTTTCAAGCGCTGTGTCAGTTTTTACCAGGCTGGTAATAAACTCCTGGTAATGGGCTTCCAGTTTATCAATCTGTTGTTTGGCGGCTTCTTTTTCACCCTTGCTCAGGCTTTCACCAATAGCCACCAATGCGTTGGTGGTACCGCTTAATGCGCTTAGTACAACTATTGTTGGTTCCTCATCTTTTGTAACCAGTTGTGCTACCTGGTGCATGCGTTCGGGCTTACCTACCGAGGTACCGCCAAATTTCATGATTTTCATTGTTCCCCCCCATGCCGCTGAAAGCGGGTGTTTTGTTAAAAAAATAATTTGGGCAGCAAAGATAGTCGGATATCGCTGATGTCTGATGTGCGTATCGCTGATTTCTTTTGCTGGTCGGGATGTCGGAGGTCGGATGTCGGATGTCGGAGGTCGGATGTCGGATGTCTGAAGTCTGATGTAATTATCGCTGATTTCGTTATTGCGGGTTCTTGCAGAGAATGTATAAAGGAAATTCATTGAAAATTCCGATTCGGAACAAATCAGACATCATCACATCAGACATCAGAGATAAATTCAGACATGATCACATCAGAAATCAGCGATGGAAAATCAGAGATGCAGAACTACGCCAAAGCGCTCACCCAGCTCCTGTAGATTTTCGGTAACGGCATGCAGTAATGGTATACCGTGTTGCAGTCGCTCTGTCTGGGCTTCGCGTTCGGGGTCGCCGGGTATCAGTACGCGCGATTGGCCAGGTATGGGTGTGGCTGCGCGAAAACGTTGTATCCATTGATCCATATGCATTTTGAAATCGGCCGCCGGGCGGAAAGCATCAATGCGCATGGCCCCAAAAAAATGACCGATGCCTTTACCGGGCTGGTTCTCGGGCATGGGCACATAAGCCGGAAACGGAGGTACCCACGGCCCGTAATTGGCACCGCTCAATACAGCAGAAAAAATATCTACCACGGCCCCGAGTGCATAACCTTTATGGCTGCCATGATCACGGTCGCCACCAAGCGGCAGCAGTGCGCCACCACCTTTCAATTCATGCGGATTGGTAGATGCATTGCCATTTTTATCTTGTATCCAACCAGTAGGGGCGTGCAGGCTTTTGCGTTGTAAAATTTCCAGCTTACCATTGGCGGCAGTGGTAGTGGCCAGGTCGGCCACAAACGGCGGTTCGGTGCCGGCTGGTATGGCCACACAAATGGGGTTGGTGCCCAGCATACGTTCTATTGAAAACGTAGGTGCCACCAGTGCACTGGCATTGGTCATGGCAATGCCAATCATATCATGCTCCAGTGCCATCATGGCATGGTAACCCGCAATGCCAAAATGATTGGAGTTATTAACGCTTACCCAACCTGTGCCCACATTTTTTGCTTTATCAATAGCCGTTTGCATGGCAAAGGGTGCCACCACCAGGCCAAGGCCGCTGTCTCCATCAACCACGGCCGTAGAAGGTGTTTCATGTACAATGGCAATGGCGGGCGTTGCATTTACGCGTTTGGCTTCCCACAACCTCACATAACCGCTTAAACGTGCCACACCATGAGAATCTATACCGCGCAAATCAGCAGCCAGTAAAGCCCGGGCTGCCAGCGCCGCATCGGTTGGGTTGCATCCTATTTTCTCAAAAATATGGGTAGTAAAAGAAAGAAGTGTGTTGTACGGAATGATATGCTCCATCGAGTGATGTTTTAAGTGTTGAGTGTTGAGTGTTGAATGGTTTGACGGAGAGCAAAAGTAAGAACTATTAAAAGTAAATATTAATAATCAGAAACCGATCGCAGATTAGTTTCCACGTCCAACGAACTCAATACTTAACATGCACCAATTCAAACAAGCATTAGCCGGATAGAATCCACAACACTCAACACACAGCACTTAACACTCAACACACAACACTTGCCACTCAAAATAATAATTAGCCGCAGATTCGCAGATTAGTTTCCACGTCCAACGGACTCAATACTTAATATGCACCAATTCAAACAAGCATTAGCCGGATAGAATCCACAACACTCAACACACAGCACTTAACGCTCAACACACAACACTTGCCACTCAAAACAATAATTAGCCGCAGATTCGCAGATTAGTTTCCACGTCCAATGAACTCAATACATAATACGCATCACTTAAAACAATCATTAGCCGGATATAATTCACAACACTCAACACTCAACACACAACACTTAACACAATCACCGCTCCGTTACTTTCATGTTCTCCGCATCCCAGTAAATAATTTTTTTCTGGAAATAGCTGTCGTTAGATGCCAGGCAGGGCGCAGCTGCGCGGAAAGCCGTAACCGGTCCTTCAATGACCGGGCTGCCGCTTTTGATAGCATCAAAGAAGTTAACAAAGTGGTCAACATGTTCGCTATAGCCCTCGGGCTTTTTAAATTTGATAGGTGCTTTTACAGGCGACTGTTTATCTGCCGCAGTCCATTTCTGATCATATTGCTTTTTCAATTCTTCCTGCATGGCTTGTGGGTAGGTGCTCAATGAATCCCATCCGCCAATACCGGGGGCTTTCGGTAACAGGCTATGCGTGATGCTGATGCCATCCCAGCTTTTTTCCATTACGCCTTCGCTGCCAATAAATTTAACGGAGCTGCCGCCGCCATCACCACTAATAAAATTTACCCGCAGCATTACTTGGAAGGAGGGGTGTTCTGGTGTTTCCGCATAATCCATAATGGCGGTGGTTACATCGGGCACGTCCCTGCCATCTTTCCAATAAGCCAGCTGGCCGGCAGAAAATATTTTATGCGGTCCTTTTGAACCGGTTACGTAATGAATGCCGGTTACCAGGTGTACAAAAAGATCGCCGGGCATGCCGGTACCAAAATCTTTGTAATTGCGCCACCAGAAAAATTTCTTTGGATCAAAAGGTTGCTTGGGTGCGCCGGCAATATAACGGTCCCAGTCAACCGTTTTTGGCGAAGCATCTGTGGGCATGGTATATTGCCAGGCACCCAGGGCGCTTTGCCTGTCGTACGTGGCTTCTATACAATTTAACTGGCCTATTTCGCCGGCTTTGTACAATTCTCTTGCTTTCAGGTAATCAACGCCGCTGATGCCCTGGCTGCCTACCTGCATTACTTTTTTTGTTTGTTGTTGTGTCTTTATCACATCCAGCCCTTCGCTGATTTTATGTACCATCGGCTTTTCGCAATACACGTGCTTGCCTTTGTTCATGGCATCAATACTAATACGTGCATGCCAGTTATCGCTGGTGGCAATAATAACGGCGTCTACATCTTTGCGTTCCAGAATTTCGCGGTAATCGCGCGTGGTAAACAGGTCTTTACCATATAATTCTTTCATTCTTTCCAGGCGACCGGTATATAAATCGCAGGCGGCGGCTATTTCAATACCCGGCACTTTTAAAGCGGTGCCTATATCATTAAACCCCATGATGCCCGCACCAATTACCGCCACACGTATGGTATCATTGGCACTCACGGGTTTGCTGTATTGCAGTATCCGTTCTTCCATTTTTTCTTCTGCAGCTAGCTTGTTTAATGAGCCGGTGCCCAGTAACAAAGTAGAACTGCCCAGTTGTTGTAAAAATTTACGGCGGGAAGAGTGTTGCTTCATAGAAAGTAATGTGTGAATGTGCTAATGTGAAAATGTGTAAATGCTAATGTGCTAATGTGAAAATGCCGGCTACCAGCAGCGTAAATGTAAAATAATTTTTGATACGCCATACCAGATCATGATGATATTGTTTCATGGCCGGAAAATGAATTTTCACACCTGCCTGCCGGCAGGCAGGTGTGAAAATTATTATCCCTATACTGCCGCATTATGATAATATTTAATTGCATCATTACTGTCATTTCCACATTTTCACATTTTCACATTAGCACATTCTTTCGTTCTCACATTAACTAAAAAACCTTTGTTCCGCGGAACAAAGGTTTTTTTACAAAAAGAATATTGATTCATTAAAATGGTAAATCATCTGCCGGCTCGGGCATTTCCTGCCGTGAGGGTGCAACATATCCGGCATTGTTGGCAGGTGCACTGTAACTATTCTGCGATGAGGGCGATGTATTTTCATTGCGTGTACCCAGTAATTGTACACTCACTACGCGGAGGTTGAGCGTTGCGCCGGTGGTACCATCATTTTTTGGAAACGTGCGTACTTCCGGTGTGCCTTCAACAAAAACCTGTGTGCCTTTGCGCAAATAAGGTGCAATGGCTGTTTTGTCTGTCCAGTAAGCACAATCCACCCAAATGGTTTTGTCTTTCTGGTTTCCCTGTGCATCACGGAATTTTTCTGTATGGGCCACGTTAAAATTGATTACGTTTTTTCCGTTTACGGCATTGGTAACGCAATCTTTACCAAGGTTTCCAATCACCTGAAGCTTGATCATAATGTTTAATTTAGCTGCGTACTTAAATAGTTTGAAGCGGCAATTTACAGGTTCTGCTATCAATTTTAGCAATGATTTTAGGTGCCTGGGCTCAGGTGTGCATTACTTGTTGAAAGCGTTTATGCGGCTGGTTTCACGCGGCGGGCACTGCGAAGCAATGGTTTCACGCAGCGAAAAAAGCGAAGCAACGAATGAAAGACACTGCGCTCGCTGCTTCGCTCACCCGCCGCGTGAAACAATCGAAGCAAACGCAAATCTCAAAATCCCGCAATCCCGAAATCCCGAAATCAGTCCTCGGTTCTTCCGCTGCCCGCGTCTATCATTCTGCCAAAGAACAAGGCGTTCATCATTAGTTTGGTACCGCCCAGCCAGAATGCCCTAAAATTTGGATTGTCAGCAATGGAAATAACACGGCCTGTGCCCACCGTGCTTACCACCACGGCTGCCGAGTTTTTAATGGCTGCATAGTTTTCTTTGCTGATGTACCCACTCTGCAACGGGGTATTGCCGTACGTAGCGG
Source organism: uncultured Chitinophagaceae bacterium (assembly GCA_963705285.1). Lineage (GTDB taxonomy): Bacteria > Bacteroidota > Bacteroidia > Chitinophagales > Chitinophagaceae > JACMLD01. The sequence continues at coordinate 6,278,583 of OY970066.1, read as the reverse complement.
GCGTGGCATATGGGTTCTTGCTTTTTTCAGGAAACGTTTTTCCGGCTTTGAACAGATCTATATACGGATGCTGGTAACCATAAAACAGCGGATGGGTGAGATCAATACCTGCCCGGAATATGCCCCCGTAGTTAAGTTGCGAACCTTCGCGGTCGAATTTAGAAGCGTAGGTAAGCGCGGCAGTACTGTCGATGGCGGCTGCTACTTTTTTGAACGTGATATTGGTAATGCCGTTCTGGGCTGCCCACTGTACGGCATCTTCCATGCAAATAAGCGTGCCGCCATTTTGTACCCATGCTTTTAGTTTTTCTTTGCTCAGCTCGCTGTAATTGCCGCTTACCATAACCAATGTATTGTATTTGCTTATCTCGGCACGGTTAAAGGTACCTATCTCCAGTTGACTAACGGGTATGTTAAACCGCTGATCAAGCAGGTGCCATACTTCTCCGGCATCTGTGGGCGTAACACCCGTTCCTACCAGCATGCCAATGACCGGTTTACTGGTATTGATAAAGCTGGCGCTTCCCAAATCAACCCCTTCAACAGACATACCGGTGGCCAGCGGATACACATCCACCCCGTTTTTTTCTGCACTGGCTTTTAACAGGCTGAACAACTTTTCTTCGTCTGTTTTTTGCAATGATACCGGTATAATGATCGTTCCATAATTGAATTTCTTTTTACCCTGTTCGGTAGTGGCTTCAAATGGTTTGCCGGCAACTTTGCCCAGTATACCATTGTCTGCCAGTTCATACAACATGCGCGGCGCATACAGTTCGTTCCATTCAAAAGCATAGGCATAGTTGGTTTTATTGCCTTTTATGGATCCCACGGGCATGCGCACACTATCTACCCGGTTGCCTTTAACGCCCGCCGTGTATTTGGCAGCGCTCAGTTCTGCATAGGGCAGTCCGAATGCCAAGGGCATCGTCCATGCGGTGATATCATAGAACAAGCTGTCTTTGTAGGTAAGTGTTTTATCAAAAATGCCGCGCAGCAGCCGGTATTGCGGCTGGTTGCTGGGTATGATGTATGCCGAGCCTTTTTCAAAACGAACATTGTCTTCCTGCAGCGGGCTATTCAATTCATACACTTCAATTTTATGGCGCAGCAGCATTTCAATAAAATGCATGGTACGTGCCTTATCGTTGGTTTCGCCAATCACCCAGGCTTTGCTGGCAGCGGCGGCGCCTTCCTGCGAAGTCATTTTATAAAAATCGCGCTGGTAATTCAATAGCTCAACGCGCATAGTGCCAGCTGCTTCCAGGGTAGAAAGGGTAGTGGTAAACTGGTTGCGGATGGTGAAAGGAAATCGCAGGATGCCATTGGTGGTTTGTTGTGCATGCCCGCGCGACGATGCCTGTTCAAACAAAATACCAATACAACCCTGCACATCGGGGTAGGTGGAGCCTTTGCCGTAATAGAAATCGTCATAATTTTCTTTGGTGAAATACAGCGATCCTATTTTATCCAAAAACTTTGCATGAAAGGTGGCAATCTTTGCGGTGAGCTCCTGGTTTTTTTGCGGTGTCAGCGGGTTTACCCTGGCCGGTACACCGGGTTGAAAAAAGAAGCTGGCATTGCTGCCCTGTTCGTGGTGATCCGTTAAGATATTGGGGCGCCATGCCTGAAATTTTTTCAGGCGGTTCTGGCTTTCTGCGTGTACACCGGGCAGCCAGTCGCGGTTAAGGTCAAACCAATAATGATTAAAGCGGCCACCTGGCCATACCTCATTAAATTCTCTTGAATTGGGGTCGGTCACCAGGTTTTTGCTTTTATGCTGGTTTACCCAGGTAGAAAACCGTTGCATACCGTCGGGGTTAAAAGACGGGTCAAAAAGAATGATGGTATGCTCCAACAGGTCGTCAATTTTTTTACCCTGCGCGGCAGCCAGGTAATACGCACTCAGCAATGAAGCATTCACACCGCTCGATTCATTGCCATGTATGGAATGGCCTATCCAGACAACTGCCAGCATGTTTTCTGTATTGAGCGATGCTGAAGCAGATGGATCGCTCAATTGTAAATGCTGCGTGCGAATCTGCTCCAGGTTATCAAGATTTTTTTTGGCAGAGAAGATCAGCATTACCTGCGGACGTGTTTCATAGGTAGTACCCATTAATTCAAGCTTTACACGGTCTGGGTTGGCGGCAGCAATGGCTTTCATATAATTCACCAACCGATCGTGCGTTACATGCCATTCGCCCACATGGTGGCCAATAACCTGCTCCGGGGTAGGCACCGTGCTGCTGTACGTAACATCATTGGGGAGGTAATAACTTAATTCTTGCGCCAGCGTAGAAAAATAAGACAGTATCAGCGCCAGTACAATGGGAAGTTTCTTCATGCTACAATAATTTTGGTAGCCGCTAATTTACACGAATATGCAACATGAATAAGTAGTAACAGCAATGCATGCGCAATAATAGCCAATATTGCGTATGCATTGCGTTGCGGTGACTCAACACTTATCACTCAACACCCAACACAACCCTGTACCCCCAACACAACCAAACGCCTGCCTTCAATATTAAAACCCCTAACACAACATTAAAACAGGTATTTCCGTTATTTTTGTTGGGTAACGGCGTTATAGTTTGCCTGCATGGTTACACCTTTACTATGATCGGGCAAAAGCATGTTCAATGAAATACTGATGGCTATTTGCGCAGTAGTCAAACAAACCGTTACTTCCCGTTGTGTGCCTGAAGTGCCGCGCGGCTATAATTGAAATTTATTTATGTCTATACCGAAAGGAAAGTTAATAGCAATTGGTGGAGCAGAAGATAAAGGAACAGATCTTGAAACCGGCGATATCTACCGCAATAACCTCAACTTTTTTGAACTCGGCATCCTGCGCCGTATCATGGAAGAAGCTGGCGGCCCCGGCGCCCGCATAGAAGTGGTAACCACCGCTTCTACCATTCCCCAGGAGGTTGCCAATAATTACCTGAATGCTTTTGGACGAATAGGCTGCACCAATATTGGTGTACTGAATATCCGCAACCGCGAAGATGCGTTGAAGCCTTCTTATATAGAGCGCATTCAACAATGCAATTGTGTAATGTTCAGCGGTGGCAACCAGATGCGGCTCAGCGCCATTTTTGGCGGCACCAAATTTCTAAAAATTTTGCACGACCGATATCAGAACGATAATTTTATTGTTGCGGGCACCAGCGCCGGTGCCATGGCCATGAGCAATACCATGATCTATGAAGGCAACGCCACGCGCGCGCATTTAAAAGGAGAAGTAAAAATTACAACCGGCCTTAGCTTTATAGATACCGTTATCATAGACAGTCATTTTGAAAAGCGTGGCCGCTTTGGGCGCTTATCGCAGGCGGTGGCCAGCAACCCTTCTGCCATTGGTATCGGCCTGGGAGAAGATACCGGTATGCTGGTAACAGAAGGTAATAAGATGGAAGCCATTGGCAGCGGACTGGTGATTATCATAGACGGGCACGATATCCGGCATTCCAATATTGCCGATATTCCGGAAGGCAACCCTATCAGCGTAGAAAATATTGTTGTTCATTTTTGTGAAAAAGGAAACGGCTACCTGATCAACGAACGCAAGTTCTTAATGGAAACGAGCGAGGGATCGGTTATAAAGAAACAGGTGGATGTGGAATAGTTTATAAGTTCGAAAGTTTCAAAGTTCCGGAGTTCGAAAGTTCGGTAGTTCGAAAGTTCGCTAGTTCGAAAGTTCCGGAGTTACGAGTTGCGGAGTTTCAGAGTTTCGAGTTTCGAGTTTCGAGTTGCGAGTTGCGAGTTCCAAACTTTCAGCGTTCCAAAGTTCGCAGTTATACCAAGTCTCTGACTTCGTACCACATTATATTCTTCCGGGTTTTCCACCCGCGCTTAACCAACATTGTGAAGTTTTAGAACCCGTTATTTTTCACGCAACTTAAATTTTTGACCCTTAAAATTTGTAGTGCCCAGATACTTCATGAGTGATGCAATCATGCGTATAATTTCTGCGACTAAAGTTGCCAACTCGTCAAACTTATTTTGGGTTATGTACTGTCTGTCAAGTGCCCTGTAAAGCTGTGATTTTACTTCCAGTGCAGAACCATTTGAAATGGTGAGAAAATTTAAAAACTCATTGTTGCCCTGCCGGCCAAAGCCTTCAGCAATATTATCCATTATCGAACCTGATGAGCCATTAATTTGATTTTTTAATCGGTAGTCTTTGCTAAACGGTTCTTCATTCATTATTTTAAATACTTCTTTACAAAGTACCCTGGCTTTTTGCCAGACTTTTAAATCTTCAAAACTATTGAGGGTAGCCATAAACTCCTGCGTAAAAAAATAAATAAATGAAACCGGGGGCTGTAAGAAGGTCTCACAAATCTAGTATTATTATTTGCAGATTGCAACAGCAGGCATTTATGAAATTCTTCAATGCGAAATTTTGTTATACGTCCATAGGTCCCAATTATCAACCTAACAAAATGCGAAAGCAATGAACTTTCGAACTATGAACTAACGAACTTAAAAACTTTCCTACGCCTGCGCCGTTGGTCCACCAAAATTTAATGGAAACTCAACGGTTTCCTGGTCTTTGATTTTTCCATGGGCTTCTTCGAACCGTTGGATATTATCATCGAGGGCTTTTAAAAAACGTTTGGCATGTTGTGGTGTGAGTATAATGCGGCTTTTTACTTTGCTCTTTGGGGTGCCCGGCATCACGTTTACAAAGTCTACAATAAATTCTGCATGAGAATGGGTAATGATAACAAGGTTGGAGTAGGTGCCTTCTGATACTTCTTCTGATATTTCTATATTCAATTGCTGGTTGTTCGGTTGCTGATCAGGCATGAGATGTTGTTTTGTGCGAAGATACATTCATAGTTTGTAAAGTTCGTTAGTTCCAGTGTTAGCAAGTTCACAAGTTCATTAACTAAAAACTTTTCCGAGTAATGGTTTCAAGTTTGATAGCATGCGAACTTTCGAACTAAGAACTTTCGAACTATGAACTCGCGAACTTTCAAACTCATAGCACCCCCTGATCCGCGAAACTGTAAAAACCTTCATTGCTTACAATGATGTGATCCAACAGACGGATGTCTAAATAGCGGGCCGCTTCCTTTATTTTTTGGGTGAGTTCCACATCGGCTTTACTGGGCTGCAGGTTGCCGGAAGGGTGGTTGTGGCAAAGCACGATGCTGACTGCGTCTTCCAGCAGGGCTTTTTTGAGAATAAGTCGGGGGTCAGCCACGGTGGCGGTGATGCCACCCTCGCTGATGATTTCAAAATGCTTTATTTTATTGGCCCGGTTCAGGAAGATGACCGCAAATACTTCGTGCTGGTAATCGCCCAGCAGGGTTTGCAGGTAATAGGCAATGTCTGCACTACTTTTTACCTGAGTTTTCTCCAGAAAGCCGGATGCCTGCCTGCGTCTGCCCAGTTCCAGTGCGGCCGCAATGGTAATGGCTTTGGCATGGCCGATGCCTTTAATGGTCATGAGGTCGTTGAGGGTAAGCCTGCCCAGCTCGTTGAGGTTGTTTTTACCGAGTGCCAGCACTTCGCGGGCCAGGTCTACGGCGCTTTTGGTGCGGTTGCCATTGTTGATGAGGATGGCTACCAGCTCAGAATCGCTCAGTGCGGCGGGGGTTTTACTTAGTAATTTTTCCCGGGGCCTGTCATCTTTCGCCCATTCTTTAATTGGGTACTTCTGCTCTTGCATACTGAAAGTTAGGGTAATATTTTTATGGCAGATTTAACAGCAGGGTACAATATAAAGCACCATTGCGCGTTTAGTCATCATCCAATTCCTTTAGAAAACAAAATCCTACTTTTATGAAACGTACCTCTACATTCAACAACCTTGGCGGGTTACAATCACTCTTATTTTGCGCCGGTATCTACGCGGTAGCACTTTTCTTCTCCATATTTATCTGTTCTTCTGTGTTTTATGCGTTCAATCCTAAAAAAGGAACCGCTGCACAACATTTGAGCCAGGTAAACACGCCGGCTGAAAAAACAATGTTTGCCTCTGTTGGCAAATAGCCTGTATACAGGTTTTGGTGGCGGAAATTAAGTCGGTAAAACTCACCGTACAGATTTTTATTTCTGGTGTGAAGCTTTATCTTCGCCGCACCAATAGCACTACTTATGCATAGTTCGGTAAAGATTTTTTCTGGTACCGGATCTCAGTACCTCGCAGAAAAAATAGCGCAACAATACGGTACACCGCTGGGTAAATGTATTACCCAAAAATTCAGCGACGGCGAGTTTCAGCCTGTTTTTCAGGAAAGTATCCGCGGAGACATGGTCTTCCTGGTGCAAAGCACTTTTGCCCCTACCGATAATATTCTGGAGCTATTGCTGATGATTGATGCCGTGCGCAGGGCATCGGCTTATAAAGTGGTGGCGGTAATACCTTATTACGGCTATGCCCGGCAAGACCGCAAAGACAAACCCCGCGTAGCCATCGGCTCCAAACTCATTGCCAATATGATTGTGGCTGCCGGTGCAGACCGGGTGATAACCATGGATTTACACGCACCGCAAATACAGGGCTATTTTGATATACCGGTAGACCATCTGGACAGTTCTGCTATATTTATCCCTTATATTGAGAATCTGAAGCTGGAAAATCTTACCTTTGCGGCCCCCGACGTGGGAAGCGCTAACCGCATCCGCGAAATTGCCAGTTATTTCAATGCAGAAATGGTGATTTGCGATAAGCACAGAAAGCGCGCCAACGAAATAGCCAGCATGGTGGTAATAGGAGAAGTGGAAGGCAGGGATGTGGTGCTGATTGATGATATCTGCGATACGGGTGGTACGCTGGCAAAAAGTGCCGGCTTATTAAAAGAAAAAGGCGCCAGGAGTGTAAGGGCATTGTGCACACACCCTGTATTGAGCGGTAACGCTTATGCCAATATTGAAAACAGTGTGCTGGAAGAACTGGTAGTATGCGATACCATTCCGCTGAAACAACAAACAAGCAAGATAAAAGTGCTGAGCGTATCTCAATTGTTTGCAGTAGCCATTAGGAATGCGTATGAAAATAAAAGCATCACCAGTTTATTTATTCACTCGCAAATGCGGGATAAATAATACAACTGTCAAAACAGTAAACAAAAACACAATATAAACAATGAAATCAATTACAATCGAAGGACAACTGAGGACCGACACTGGGAAAAAAGCCACCCAGCAACTTCGCTCTCAGTCTATGGTGCCCGGTGTAATTTATGGCGGCAAAGAGGATGTTAGTTTTTATGCTCCTGCTTCTGCTTTTAAATCACTGGTGTATACAAGTGCGTTTCAGTTAGCAGAAGTATCTGTGGGCGGCAAAACTTATAAAACCATTTTAAAAGATTTGCAGTTTCATAAAGTGTCTGATGCGCTGATACATGTAGACCTCATGGAACTGGTAGACGATAAGAAAGCTATTGCAACCATTCCGCTGAAATTTACCGGTACTTCTAAAGGCGTTAAAGAAGGTGGCAAGCTGATAGTGAAAATGAAATCACTGAAAGTAAAAGCGCTCCCTAAATACCTGCAGGAAAACATTGAGGTAGATTTAACCAACCTTGAGTTGAACGGAAACATAAGGGTGGAAGATGTAAAGCTGGCGAATTACGAAATTCTTAACTCTCCCCGTATACCGCTGGCATCTGTGGTACTTACCCGCCAGTTGAAACAGGAAGAAGCTGCTACGCCTGCCGCTGGTGCTGCTGCCCCCGCTGCAGCCAAAGCTGCGCCGGCTGCTGCTGCCAAAGCTGCTCCTGCAAAAGGAAAGTAATTGCAACGCAAAACATAATTACAGAAGTCCTGCCCCGGTGGCAGGACTTTTTTTATTTTCGCTGCCATGAACAAATACCTTATAGCAGGGCTTGGAAACATAGGCACAGAATACCAGCACACACGGCATAATATTGGGTTTGATGTAGCAGATGCTTTTGTAAGCAAACAGGCAATATCTTTTCATACAGACCGTTTGGCAGATGTTGCAGAATGTAAGGTGAAAGGGAGAACCGTTTTTTGTATTAAGCCGTCCACCTATATGAATTTGAGCGGAAAGGCAGTAAAGTACTGGATGGATAAAGAACACATAGCAATAGAAAACATATTGGTGATTGTAGATGAGGTGGCGCTGCCATTAGACAGGCTAAGGGTTAGAATTGCGGGTAGCAGCGGTGGCCATAACGGACTAAAAAGTATAGAAGCGTCGCTGCTTACGGATGCTTATCCAAGGCTACGGTTTGGTGTGGGTAATAACTATCCTAAAGGGCAACAGGTAGAATACGTATTAGGAAAGTGGCAACCGGACGAGATGGCGCTTGTAAATAAAAAAATTGCAGTGTGTACAGAATTGATTGAAACCTATATTTTGCAAGGAATTGCCCCGGCAATGAATCAGTATAACAAATTATCCATTACTTTATGAATTATTCATCTGAATCGTTATTTTCGCAGAAGCACTGTTTTACAACAGCGCAGTTTTGATATTCAATATAACTATAAAGCCAGGCTTTTTTTTAGAGCTGACACCTAACTTGATTGTTTAAACAACCAAATTCTTTTATTGAATATGAAAATATTCTGTGTAGGCCGTAACTATGTAGCTCATGCGCAGGAACTCGGAAACGAGGTGCCGGATGAGCCCATCATTTTTATGAAGCCGAAAAGCGCATTGCTGCAGGCGCATACCCCGTTTTACTACCCTGAATTTACCAATGAACTTCATTACGAATGTGAACTTGTATTGCGTATTTCAAAAAATGGAAAATACATACAGGACCGTTTCGCCAGCAAATATTATGATGCTATCACCGCCGGTATTGATTTTACCGCCCGCGATATACAAAATGAACTCAAGAAAAAGGGGTTACCCTGGGAGAAAGCCAAAAGCTGGGACAACTCCGCCGTCATTGGTAAGTGGATTCCTTTTACAGAAATAAAAAATAAAAAAGACATCGGTTTTGGTTTGTACAAGAACAAAGAAATTGTACAGCAAAGCAACTCCAACCTGATGATCAACAATTTTGATAAAATTGTGGCTTATATATCCAACTATTTTTCTGTCAATATCGGCGACCTTGTTTTTACCGGTACACCCGCAGGCGTAGGCGAGTGTGTGGTAGGCGATGAATTGGAAGGCTTTATTGGCGAAGAAAACCTGTTTTCTGTTGAAGTAAAATAAACCCCCGTAGTAGAAAATATTGAACCATCCCGCGAGGGGTGGTTTTTTTTTGTAAGTCAAAATCAGTATGATGCCTTGGTAACGCTGATACCATTACGCTAATGAAAAGGCCTGAAAGGCCATCATCATACAGCATCGGGTGCAACCCGATGATCATTAAAAAGCATTTACCACCGCCCTGTAAGGGCGAAAACCATGAATGCAATATATTTTTCCGCAGATGCGCGGAATTAAAGTTAAAAGTGAAAATTTAAAAGTCAAAAAATTTTGCCGCAGATTCGCAGATTGAATAATGCGAAGGTTAATGTAAAATTCAAAATTCAAAAGTCAAAAACTTACGCGGCCAGCTCCGAACTCCCGAACTTTGAACTTCGGAACTAACGAACTTGCGAACTTCAAACTAAAAACTATAAACTATTTGGAGATTTTATTAAAGGCATACAAACTAATGTGCATGGCCAGAGCTATGGCGGAAACGTATGAAGCCAACCGGCCGGTATGCAAGTATGTGCATTCCACATCGCGAGGGCATGAAGCCATTCAACTGGCAGTGGCTTTTCAATTGTTGCCGGTTGATTATGTAAGCCCGTATTACCGAGATGAGAGCATGCTGCTGGGCATGGGCTATGAACCGTATGAACTGATGCTGCAGCTGCTGGCAAAAAAAGACGATCCGTTTAGCGGTGGAAGGTCTTATTACAGTCACCCCAACAACAGGCAGCCAGGTAAACCGCAGATGATACACCAGAGCAGCGCCACCGGTATGCAGGTAATACCCGCTACGGGCGTGGCGCAGGGGTTGCAGTACCTGCATGCTATTGAGTCGCCATTATTAAAAAAGGGGCCCCATGGGCAAATGCCTATCGTGGTTTGTTCTTTGGGCGATGCCAGTATGACCGAAGGCGAAGTAAGCGAGGCCTTACAGTTTGCGGTACTTAAAAAGCTGCCCATTATTTACCTGGTGCAGGATAATGGATGGGGTATCAGCGCCACCGCGGCAGAAACCCGCGCCATGGATGCCTATGATTATGCCGCAGGCTTTACCGGTATGAAGCGCATACGCATCAACGGTAGTAATTTTGAAGAGTGTTATGATGCCATAAAGGATATCATTGCCTATACAAGAAGTGCGCAATCGCCCTGCCTGGTGCAGGCCATTGTGCCGCTGCTGGGCCACCATACCAGCGGGGTACGAAAAGAGTTTTATCGTACGCCGGAAGATTTGGCGCAACATGCCGCCACAGACCCCGGCCCTTTACTAAAAAAGCGGTTACTCGATGCCGGTATACACCATGATCAGCTGGTGCAAATAGAAAATGAGGCCATTGAAAAAGTTACCGCAGATTTTTTGCGCGCTACCCAGGCCGAAGAACCAGACCCTGCCACGGTGCAGGATTTTGTATTTGCACCCACAACCGTAACCGTTGAACAAGGTACCCGAAGCCCGCAAGGGGGAGAGCCAATAATGATGGTGGACGCGGCACTGTTTGCCATTCGTGAAATAATGGAAGCACACCCCGAAGCTTTGTTGTATGGACAGGATGCCGGCAGGCGCCTGGGCGGGGTGTTTAGGGAAACGGCCACACTGGCGGCGCAGTTTGGCGATCACCGGGTGTTTAATATGGCTATACAGGAAGCATATATTATAGGAAGCGTGGTAGGCATGGCCGCTACCGGCGCAAGGCCCCTGGTAGAAGTGCAGTTTGCAGATTATATCTATCCGGCATTTAACCAGTTGGTGACAGAAATGGCCAAATCTTATTATTTAAGCAATGGCAAGTTTGCGGTACCTGCGGTTATACGTGTACCGGTGGGTGCTTATGGCGGCGGCGGGCCGTACCACAGCGGTTGTGTAGAAACCACATTGTTGTCTGTAAAAGGCATTAAGGTAGTCTATCCTTCTAGTGCAGCAGATATGAAGGGCTTGATGAAAGCCGCGTTTTACGACCCCAACCCCGTGGTAATGCTGGAGCATAAGGGGCTATACTGGGGCAAGGTGCCCGGCACCAATGAGGCCAAAGCGCCGGAGCCTTCCGCCGATTATATTATTCCGCTGGGTAAAGCGCGTATGGTGCAGGAAGCAGCAGATGCAACAATTGCTGCGGGCGATAGTTGCTGCATTATTACCTATGGCATGGGCGTGTATTGGGCCAAAGAAGCTGCACAGCGTTTTGCGGGGCAGGTAAGTATTGTTGATTTGCGCACCTTGTACCCGCTGGATGAAGAGCTGGTGTATGCGGTGGTGCAGCAACATGGCCGCTGCCTGGTGCTAACGGAAGAACAACAAAATAACTCATTTGCCGAAGCGCTGGCGGGCCGGATATCCAAACATTGTTTCCGGTATTTAGACCAGGCGGTAGAAGTATTGGGTGCGCTTAACAATCCTGCGGTACCACTCAATACTGGCCTTGAAAAAGCCATGCTGCCCAATGCCGACAAAGTAGCCATCATTATACAAAACATGTTGCATCGTTGAAGAAGTTCGGAAGTTCGCGAGTTCGGAAGTTCGCCAGTTCGCGAGTTCGGAAGTTCGGAAGTTCGCCAGTTCGTGAGTTCTCAGTTCGATTGCTTCCCTTCGTAAACGCCCGGAGACTGACAAAGAAAATGTGCCTGCGTTAATAACGACTGATACCAGTACGCTTTGAGATGCCTCGTTTTTCGTCAGCTATGCACTAAAGATGATTCATGCGATGGCTGAAATGCTTACAACCGTACAATTAAAGGGGGAAAGAAAAACGCAGCATCGAAAAGCGTACGAGGGCCCGGCCGGCCTGAGGCCAACGCCTTAAAAGCATTTCATGATAAACCCAATCAACTGATCAACCAATCAACTGATCAATTAATCAAAAGGGTGAAAGAAAAACGCAGCATCGAAAAGCGTACGAGCGCCCGGCCGGCCTGAGGCCAACGCCTTAGAAGGAACCCAAAGCAAAAGAAGATGTACAAAGAAGAAGTGCATGCGTTTATAACGACTGATACCAGTACGCTTTGAGATGCCTCGTTTTTCGTCAGCTATGAACTAAAGATGATTCATGCGATGGCTGAAATGCCTACAATCGTACAATTAAAGGGGGAAAGAAAAACGCAGCATCGAAAAGCGTACGAGGGCCCGGCCGGCCTGAGGCCATCGCCTTAAAAGGAACCCAAAGCAAAAGAAGATGTACAAAGAAGAAGTGCATGCGTTTATAACGACTGATACCAGTACGCTTTGAGATGCCTCGTTTTTATCAATGGCATTTTGATTTTTTAGGGGTATTGATGAACCTGCCGGTTTCGTCAGGCTATGCACTAAAGATGATTCATGCGATGGCTGAAATGCTTACAACCGTACAATTAAAGGGGGAAAGAAAAACGCAGCATCGAAAAGCGTACGAGGGCCCGGCCGACCTGAGGCCAACGCCTTAAAAGCATTTCATGATAATCCCAATCAACTGATCAACCAATCAACTGATCAACTAATAATGGGTCAACATTGATTAATCAATTTATCAAGTGAACGAATCAACCGATCAACCAATCAACCAATAAACTGATTAACCAAATTATCAAGTGAACGAATCAACTGATCAACTACTCAACTGATCAACCAATCAACCGATTAACTAATCAACTATTACAAAGGACTTTATAAACCTGCCGTTCAAAGGTCGATTCCTTACGTTGGTCAATTTGCTGTAACATTTTTCTCTCTTTTGTTGTCTATTAGCAGACAGGTATTGATGCCTAACAATACCATTTTTCTAATTATCTAGTTATTCGCGTTCAACAGGTAATTAACCCGCATATGTAGATTTATGTTTTTACTGCCGGGTTAAAACATCAATTTAACTGCGAATAAATTCGTAGAATGATTGCTATGAAAAATAAAATGCTAAAGAGATCGCATTTATCCGAAAAAACCTGTAGGGAGATCATACAGCTTTTCTCCGATGATTTAACTGCAACACAGATTGCGGGCGTCACCAATGTAAGCCGGGTAACCATTAACAATTATCTGAAGTTGATAAGAACGCATGTGGCGCGGCATTGCGAAGAGCAGAGCCAGGCGTTCAGCAACCGCAAGGCATCTCACCAGCCGCGGCCTTTGCACGCGGTAAGGGATGCGGCGGGCGAAGATGTTGTAAGCAACAATATGTATTATGGCTTTTATACCGTAAACGATAATGTGTTTACTGATGAGCTGGTGGCGGTAAGCAAGCCGGCCATCCGCGAGTTTCAGCAGGCCAGCTGGCTGCACCGGCAGGAGGGTAGCCACCTGAGCGAGCTGGGCCGTTACCATGCCATTGCAGATTTTGACGAGTGGCGCCTGTACCGCATGGATACGGCGGCCGGCAACGGTAAAAGCCAGCACGATGATATTTCGGTTTTCTGGGGCAATACGCGCAGCCGTTTGCTCAAGTTCAGGGGTATGAACAAGAATACCTTGTATTTGCATGTAAAGGAGTCTGAGTTCAGGTACAATTACCGCGATGACGACATCAACAAGATTTTACTCAATATTATCTATAAATACCCGCTTCATTTAAGCAAGTCGTATGTGTGACGCCCTGCGGCGGGGGATGTAAACGTATTTAGCCCGGATTCTCATGATGCGCTGCCGGTCGGGTTAAATTATTGAAGGCAGTGATGTAAGTTTTCTCATGTTATACGCGGGTGGTTTCTACTACCCGCTCTTTTTTTGCTTTCATTTCAGATTTTGGGTGTATTTCTATATTTTTGCAGCCCGTTTGAGGGGTTCCCCCTCATGCCAGGGCGAGGTAGCTCAGTTGGTTAGAGCGCAGGATTCATAACCCTGAGGTGATGGGTTCAATTCCCATCCTCGCTACAAGGTCTCCAGAAGTGGGGACTTTTTTTTGTTGTTGACCCTAGTCGAGCGCATTCGTTGGTGCATGCGTAATGATATGTCTTGGAAAGCCATAAAACTAACATGAAATATTTAAAGATAAGTCCCGAATATCAATGTAGCCGTTATGGATTAGTACTGATGGAGATTTATATGCTAACCTAGAAATAGACCAGTCTCCATTTAAAAAGTCGTTGAAAGATAAGCTGCTGAAATGGGCCGCCTCATTTGAAAACACTTTAGACTAAGATTATCCCCCTAATTCAGGATTTAAGAATTTAAACGAAAAGAACAGTTTTGAAAAGCTGGGCAGTGAGATTTGGGCTGAAATACTCCAACTATTTCCAGGCAATTATGATGTTATTTTTTATAAAAGCTATCAACTCAAAAAATTATATTCAAGTTTCAACGATTAACAATTTGATATATCCAATGCTATCCCCTAAGTCGATGTCTTTCGATTCTGTTCCGAATCTTTTAGCATTGAGTGATGAGGTCTGGCTATAATAAAAAGCTTGGATTCGGTGACACCCTATATATTATTAGGCCCCATGGCAGATACGTCCGTTAGCCATAAGCTCGTGGTTTTCATAACCCTGAGGTGATGGGTTTAATTCCCATCCTCGCTACGTTTAGAAGAGAAGCTCATAAAACGTATGTTTTGTGGGCTTTTTTATGCTCTTGAGCCTATAGCGCTCTGTAAGCATTTCTCTTTGAGAGAGCAAGGAAGGTGACGGTTCATTAGATGACGATGGAACCTATTTTTCATCCGGTCAACGCTCCGAAAATTTAATTAAGAACGCTACAGAAAATAGGAGGAGATCACTTACATATGCCACAAAATTACAAACTAAAAGTTGAAACAGCGCTTCCGTCCGCTTCCATTCTGGCAAACGCCATGTTATCAGCTGCCTTACTTTTCGTGAGTCAAACTCCTGCAATTATTTTATGAACGCTTCTCTAATTTTTTTGAACTCGTCAAAATCTGCCTTTAATTCAATAATCGTTGGATCGTTATGAATTGGAGTAGGATTACTGTGTCCTTTTATGTAACCACAACAACGTTCAAAAATTTCATTTAATTTGTCTTTGTGAGTATTCAGAACATTTCCATCGACTTTCACGAATGAAGTCAGAGCAATATTTTTTTGATAACGTTTTACTGTTCCTTGGAATATTTCGTGTTCTACACATAGTTCAATAGCTGAACGCAAATATCCGTAGCCATCTTCTGCAGTTTCAGCTTCAGGTCTGTCTTTAGGTGTGTTATTAGTAATCAAATTAATTTTTGAAATGTAACTTTTTACTTGATTTATTTCTTCCTCTGCTTCTGTAATTACGCCAGTTTCAGAATATTCATTTTTTGAATTGTAAAACTTGCATTGAAGTCCTTTAAAAGTCGACTGTTTGCTGAAATAGAGAAAACTGTTGAATAGCAAAACGCTGTGAGTAAATACAACAACCTGTCTTTCTTTTGATAATTTAAGTAGTCGTCTTGCTACATCGTCAATGATGTTATGGTCCAAACTATTTACAGGATCGTCAAAAATTACTGGAGCTTTAATATTGTCAAGCTGCAACTCGGTTAAAAACTCTGATAAGGCAATGGCTTTCTGTTCTCCTTCACTTAAAATATCGGTAAGAGTGTGGGCATTTATTTTGTGAGAAATCTTTGAGTTACCTCTGTCAGTTCCAAAGTTTAAATCAATTTTGATATGCCCTTTCCTGAATGCTTTCAATTCGTCATTAAATAGCTTGTTGAAATTCAATTGTACTAGCTGCTCCCGCGCATCGGAAGTTTTCCTGCTTATGGAATATGTATTGAAACTTGAAGCCTTAGAATTTAGAATATTTACAATTTTATGATTTGTAATTATAGTTTTTATTTCTGAGACTTTTGAAGAAATAAATTTTCTGTCTTTTAATTCAGCTATTACGGCTTTTATTTCAGTTTCTTTAGTTGCAATGTTTGCCAAAGAAGCTTTTCTTTGAGAAAGAGTGTTATCTACTTCAGTCTTTTTTTCTGTGAGGAACTTGATGTATTTTGAATAATCGAAATTGAAGGCTGAGTCTTGCGAGACTTTGTCAGTAACAAAAGTTGTTTTAAACTTACCTAATACTTTATTATACTCCAGAATTTCATTCGGCTGAATTATTCCCTGTTCTGTATCTAGCCCAAAGGTTTGTTGATGAAAAATTAGGTTTGTTTCAATTTGTGAAACCAGATTGATAAGATTTGTTTTTTGCTGCTTTAATTGTAATAGATTTTCTTGTGTCTTGTCATTAAGAAGTGTACGGTAACTTACTAATAGGTCTTTGGCAGAAGTTTGGAGGGGTTGTAAACAATAAACACAAGTATCATCCTGACTTGGGTAATCGGGATTTCCAATAATCTTAATATAGTTTTCAGCGGCTTTAATGAAAGTTTGAAACTCGGTTGTTGCGTAAAATTGAATTCCATTCGTTTCTGCAATTTGTTTAATTCCTGTATGAGTTTTGCGTTCTAAATCGCCAATTTGCAAGTTTAAATTTGTTAAGGCTTGCCAATTAGTTAATGTCAAACTGGTTTGTGCCGTTTGTATTTTGATAATCAAATTTCCAAGTTCAGTTAAGGACGAAGTTAGATTGTGAATTTCAGTTTGTAAAAGTGCTTTGTTAAGATTCGAAAGTTCCAATTCTTTGTCTTTAAGCTCTTGTTCTTGTGCTGGCGTAAACGTTGAAAGTTCAGCTAAACCTTGTTCTGTTGAAGTTGATGAAAGCCGAGAAATAAAGGCTTGTTGAGGTGTTCCAATATTTAAAGTTTCAGCCCAACTAACTATAGTTGGATGTTGAGCAACTTTAGCTGCTAACAATTTATTTAGTTCGTTAAGTTCATAAGTTACAAGATTAAATAAGTGAAATCCAATTGGAGAAACAATTAACTGTCTGTCTGAAAGTGAAATCTGAACACAATTACTATTAAAAACTGAAATATTCTCTAAATCATAATTTCTGTTGGAGCCATCCCAGTCAAAGGTGTTGTCAAGACCATTGGCTTTGAATTTAATCTTTGCTGCTTTTGGTTGTGTAGCAGTATAAATATTTGAAAGCACTTTATTGTTGGTGTCATAGCTAAAGCCAAGGGATTTTAAAATTCTGCCATAACCAGTTTTTCCAGTTCCGTTTTCTCCAAATATCACAGTAAGGTTTTTACTGAAAGTGATTGTTTGATTTTTTGCCAGCCTATTTACGCCTGTAACATCCGAAAGTGTTTCAAGTTCAATTTGTTTACCAGTGGGTGCATAAGTTGGCTTAACAATTGTCAGTGGGGCTAAAGTTTTGGTTTTTCGAAGTGTATCTACAAAAGAATCAAATACAGATTGTCTGTCTGATAGAGACAATTCATTTTCCGAACTCACAATTTTACTAATCAAAAGTTTGCTCCAGTCTCCATCATGCGTTGCTGTCCATTCCCAGAGAAAATCAACGATTTCCTTTTTTGCTGTAGTTGTTGAAGCCATGTGACTAATTTAAGTTTGTCAGTAGTGTAGCGTGTCCAATAAGGTTGCCGAATATCCGCAGGCTTTTTATTTTTCACTTACGCGTGTATTTTCAAAATCTATTGCAGCACAGTGTGTCATAAAAATTGATGAGCCAACTACTAATTTGCATCAATGCAATGTCACGTATTAACTTCCGAAATGTCATGCGGCCTTACAGTGCTTAAAATGACTTATTATTATTATGTAAATAGCGCACGCTAATTGCGATAAAATGGGCTCCACCAATTCTTCCAACCGTTTCCATGTCAAAGCTGCGCTAACGTGGTCACAACCTAAGCTTGCCTTGTGTCCTGAAATCAGGAGTTCAATATAGCCAGAATATTGAGATTGATACGGTCCAAAGACAGGTATTTATACGTTGTTTAGAAGAGTGAAAGTGCTGTATCTTAAGCAGCTTATAACCCCAGGCGGGCTTCCTGAGGCGGTATGCAATGGTGAAGTAACTTTATCACCAGCGTAATACACTTAATCCGGTCCCTTTTGAATAATAAAAATTCAAAAACTCCAATTACAAACGGCCCGAAAATGAGGGGATTGTACAATACCTTTAAGCAATTAATATTTCTCTAACTTTTCAATTTAACTTCTCCATACAACGCCTTCAACAACACACAAGGCTCAACATCAATCGCAAGCGCTATAAGGTATAATTCCTGCCCCCTCAAATGACTACTCTTATTCAAAGTCAGCTCATTCATCCTCGCCTTAGTCAACCCCGTTTTCCTGGCTACTTCTGCTTTATTTACTGATTTCTGAGCAAGATAAACTCCCAATTTAGTCATTATATTAAGTTTTTCTATACTCTGGTATATATTAAAGGTATAAAAGAATAAAAAATATATACACTTGTGAGTTGCGATAGTTGTTTTTTCCATATTTTGAGTAGGAATTTATATACTTTTATTCAAAATAACATCACCTTTTCAACTCCCACTTATGAAAAAAACATCCGCCACAAACCGCAAGCAAAAACCCCAGCCCCGCCTCAAATGGCAAACCGGTCATTACGCCCGCCACGCCTCATCCAAATTTATTCTCCCTACCAGTTCCTGCTTTTATGCAAACTGGTAAATACTACACCGGCAGATATGCTGCATGATTTTATGAGCAACCTTGCCGGGGAGCATACTAATAAGGAAAGTGCCAACAATGCCAACGAATACCTCGTCAATTATTTTATTGCTCATGGTTACGGAAAGGGCCATTACAGTGAAGACGACCTCCGCCAAATCTTTAAAGAAATGAATGCGCTGCAGTTGTTATTTCCGCACAACGGCAAAATGAAGTTGATAGCGTTGTATGCAAACTGGCGCATCCACCATCACAAGTATTGGTTTAAAAAATGGGATAATAAACGCCGGGGTTTTGCGTCTGATACTACAAACGAGGGCTAGCTTTGTATCCTTCTGCACAACAACTACATTTTTTAAAGACACCTAAAAGTTATACTTATTATGAGCATTATTGCAATTCCGTTTGCGGTTGATATTGATAAAGTAAAAGCTGTATTTGGTTGCAGGGACCGAGCAATTCTTGAAAAGATTAAAACCGCAGGCCTGTATGATCATTATGCAAATCAAGTTGATGATTTTTCCGATCCCAAATATCATTATGACTTTGACCAGCTGCTTGAAGAGATAATTTTTAATTACGTACAACCTGCAGATCGAATAAGTAAAAGCAGCTTATTTGGGTTATTAAAATCAAAACCAACATCAGGACTAAAAGACAGTATTGCACATGGCTACGGTTACGTTTTGCTTGTAATCTGCGATTATTTTGGCACACATCTTCTACCGGAGTGCGACGGCTTTTATTACGGGAGTGTTTTTAAAGCAGCTTTTGAAATAATGAAAAAAAAGGGATTGCAAATTGACTTTGGTGATATGTTTGAGCAACATCAAATATTTGACATTCCTAAGATTGCAGATTTTCCTGCTATTAATGTATATAGTAAACAGGAAATAGAGCATTTCAATTCTGTCCTGGAAAAAATTGAAATAGACGACAGTAAAACAAATCCGAATAATGAAAACTTTGACGAGGTTCAAGAAATGCTGAAAGATATTAAAGATTGTTTTAGAACCTGCAAATACAAAAACGTAGAAATGATAACGTTCACTCATTGACATCGCAGGCAGCTAAAGGCTTTACCACCACCATCATTTGTTCACTGAAAATGAACTAAAAATGGTGGTGGAAGAAAAGGGCGGTGTAAAGGAAATGGAAGTACTCGAGGAAGTGCCCGCAATACCCCCGGTGGAGCTATCATTGCAACCAAAAAATTTATCCGGAAACGGAAGGCTGGTGGTTTCATTAATGCGGATACCTCCCCCGCTAACTACATAGGTGGCTTTACCCGTGGAGGTACCTTTTGTATATTCAAGCGTGGACGTTGTTTTAAAATCAAGGCTAAAAACAGAAGTACCAATTTTGCCAAACCATTTGGTGCCTGCCAGCTTGGAGGGATCTACAGCTGTGGTAGCATTTAGGCGGTCAACCGCAAACCCGAGTGTGGGGTTGTTATCGAAAGCCGTCCAGCTATCTTTTGTTATTTTGGCAGAAAGCACGGTGCTGTTTGGGAAGGTAACGGTAATGTTTTCTCCATCCAACTTCCAGGTACCAGCGGCACGGCTGGAAGTGATGTCTGTCCACTGCGCAGTATTGTCTGCGTTGAGCAAAAGGGTAAATTCAATAGGGCCTGCATACGCTCCCGAAGTATAATGGTAAACACCGCTCCAGAGCGTATTTTTTGGATCGAAGGCAGGCGCATTGTCTTTGCTTTTGCTACAGGCAAAACTGCAGGAAACAATAACAGCAACGAACAGGAAATGAAAACGTTTCATACAATAGATTGAGTGAATGAATGCAGCACAAATTACCCGATCACTTGTGATGCGTAATACCCAAATCTGCCAACTGCAAATTCTACCGACGAACGACTTGCCGGCAGTTCATCAGCCTTGGATGGTGCGCGGGCTTTGACTATCTGTAACTCCGTAGGGAATGAGGTGTGCAAAAGCAGTGTGTTCATAGTTCTTGAGAAGGGTAAGAAGATAAAACAGTTTTAGTAAATTAGAAGCATGTTAGCTTTTTTTTCCAGAAACAAACACAGCAAAATTGCCATTGTTCATCCAATGGTCGTTGTTCGCAAGGGGCTTATCCTGATGATAAGAAGTTATCGTTATACCATAACTAGTTCATGTAATACAGCAACGGAGTTAATGGCGGATTTGCCTTTACATCCTCCGCCAGACGTTGTATTTTTACCGGCTAAACCATCTGAATCTACCACTGCGGAAACAATAGCATGGCTACAAAAAGATTTCGCGTCCACTAAAATAATCGTGGTTGGATTTTCTGAAACCAGGGAGGATGTTGAGCGGTTCACAAACCTTGGCGCACATGGATACCTTGCAGGATCGGCAGAACCAAAAGATATTAAGTCAGCTATTAAGTCTGTTTGCAAAGGAAAAACATTCGTTTTGTTGTGTTCAGATGAATTCAGGCGTCCGCTTACCGCAGCAGAGATCGAAGAAATTAAGGCCCGGATTGGGAGAAAAAAATGGTTTCACTATTAAATGGGCATGTCATCGACGAGGAAACTACCTTTATCACAATGATTAATTCAGAAAATTTAATTGCTCAGGTACAATTACGGTTCCCTGACTTTAAGATTTGCAATGAAATGAACGGGTTGCCAACCGTCATTTTTGGTTTTCTGACTGATAAACTGATGATGGCAATTCGTAACAATGATCAGCAAACACAAGACGTCTTTATTCACTTAATTAACGAAATGGCAGAAACCGAGGAGAAGATCGTAGCTGCTTCTTTCAGTGAAATTGTGGCGGTATTGTATGACAATTTGAAGCCGGAAGAACTAGCAGCAATCACGAACCGATTGTCGTTAGCCGCGCGCAACTATTTGCATTAGATATTAAATTGTGGACCGCTCAATTCCGAGTTGGTAGTGCAGAGCAATGATGCGGTTCACTTCGACTTCGCCGTTACCAAGTCTGTAATATCATGCAGCTTTTGTGATTCAAATTTTCCTCCAGTGGAATTGACTGAAAAGCTGGTTTCGAAAATAGTCATGTTTAGGCATGGATAGGGGTTACTCGTTCCATCTGCTCGACTGAAAATTTAAACGAAGTGATGGATCCAATTCCCCTCTCGCTACATAGTATCCAGCAACGGTAACTTTTTTGTGGATTGCCTGAAGGTCGGTACTCAACACCAAGAAATTTCATACCATTCACGGCACAATCAGTTGCCAAGTAATTTTTTCTTTGCAGCCTCAAATTCGTCTTTGGTTAGTACACTATCCTTATACAGCCGATAGAGTTTTTCTATTTCTTCAGAAATGCTTGATTTTTGTTTAGACATGTATTCATCTGGTATTATCAATTCTGCAGGCAAGCCAGCAAAATTATCTATAGCCCGGTCAAAAGCAAACCTGATATACATACTGCCCGTAGAATTGTCAGGGTATTTAATCGTTCCCCAGATCGAAATGTATCCATTACCTAAACCTGAAATTTCAAAATCTGATAATTTTTTAACGGTCAAAGTTCTGTTCGTCAACGATCTTTCGCCCGATGAACTTTTTATCTTGACATATCGAAAATTGCCATTATTGCCTGTGCCTTTAGCAAAACGAAGGATTTGACCTATATAAATTTTGTATCCACTAGTAGTGTACAATGTATCATTTTCAAATCTTGGCACATTCTTTTGGGCGGATGAAAGTAAAGGGATTACAAGAGGTAGAAAAATAACTATTAGTATTTTGTTGGCAAATTGCATGGTAACTTTGGTGCTATCACTGGCTTTTACTTACCTACAAACATAATAATTTCCATCGCTACAGTTCAATTTGATTTAGCAGCTTTGTTCAACGCTTATTAAAAGTTCCAACTTTCATCTCAATAAAACTCACCAGCCTTTGCGTGTGAGCCTTATAAACAGATGTTGATCGGTAGTCCACAATTGACCATTTGTTAGTGGGAGGTTTCAGTAAGAAGTTTTTATTGCGAGTTTGTTTAGTTTTATTAACCAGTCTTAGGAGCGGGGCAGACACCACACAAAAAAATCACTTAACCACTTGTTTTCCAATCTAAACCGCTGTATTTTGGGGCATTCTATGAAAATTTGCAGCGTACTGGTAGTCCTTTTATTTTCCACTCCGCTTTTTGCGCAGTTAGAAACCCGCAACTGGTTTCTCAGCCAGAACAGGATTGCGGTTACTCCGTCGGGTGTTACTACCGGGCTTCCTTCTCCCGCTATCAGCAATTTCAATGTGTATTATAAAAGTGCATCGGTATCAGATGCGGCGGGTAATTTACTATTGGCTTTCGACGGCTCAAAAATCATAGACAGAAATATGAACGTAATGCCAGCTTTGGCCAGTGTAAGCCTGCAGGCCGGCAACAGTAAAATGATGATCCAACAAATTCCCAATTCTTCCAGATACTATGTTTTTTACACTACCAAAAATGATCCCCTTAATGTAAACAGCAGCAGTACGCTCCAATATGCCGAGGTAGATCTTGCATTGAATAACGGCAATGGAGATGTTACATCGTATAACAAAGTAGTCGATACCCAGTCTTCTCCCGCATTTACATTGCTGCAGGGCGATGATCCGTCATTAGCATGGTTGATTACGCACCACTCAGCAACAGATTCGTTTTTTGTGTACCGCATTACCGCCGCTGGTTTGGGCACCGTGCCTGTTATTAGTCGCGCCGGTAGCAGTACTGTACTGCAAGATTATATTTTCAGGGAGTTAAAAACATCCCCCAACGGAAAAATGTTTGCTGGCATTGCCTACAGGGATTATACCAATATATTCGCCATGACCTGGGGACTGGTTGAAGTGTTCAATATTAATAGCATAACCGGTACCGTTAGCTCGCAAGTAAGAACACCCAGGTTGTCTGGTTATTTTTATAATTATTTCTCTCTTGAATTTTCACCCGATAACCGGCTGTTATATGAAAGCCGCTCGTCGCGCATTTACGGGTTGCAACCCTGCGGTTTTGGTTCCAGCACCGTAATACAATACAATTTATGCTATACAGATACAGCCACATTTTTTAAATATGCGGTAACGGTGGGCAATGAGTTTTATTTCTGTGCTCCCAATGCTACCTGGGGAAACATACAACTGGGTGCCGACAAGAAAATACATATGCCGTTTTCAGGAACCACGGTAGCCAATATTAATTTTCCCAACCGCATCGGTAGTTCCAGCAAGTACTTATTCAATGCTTACCAAGTACCTAACGGCAACAATTCAAGCGTGGCAGCGCCGGATTTTCATCATAAGCTCATTCAAAAAGCAGTCATCAATAATATTGTGTATCGCGGTGGTTGCTACCCGCAGCCCGTGCAATTTAATATTACCAATGATACCATAAGCCGTGCGGACTGGAGTTTTGGAGACCCCGCCAGTGCAGATAATACGTCACCGATTATACAACCTACCCATGCATTTTCTTCACCTGGTATTTACCCGATCAAAGCCAAACTATATGATTCCAAAGGTTTGTTCATAGAAGAAATTTCCGAACTGGTAGAAATAAAAGATCCGGGCAAGCGGTTGCTGAACGGCTGGCCCGCAGATACCAGTTTTTGTACAGGAGGCAGTATCAATATTCGTTTAAATGTAGTGAATGGCATATTTAACTGGTATACAAAGTACCCGAATGGCAATATCGGGAGTTCCAGTATTTCAGATAGCATCAACATCAACAGCAGCGGAAAATGGTATGTAGAGATGCGGCAAAATGATTGCAATGGTTGCACCATGCTCGATTCTATCAATGTTACTGTATTGCCCAAACCACAATTTAGTTTGGGGGCCGATCGTAATTTGTGTGCCGGAGATTCTGTACAATTATCGCCCTATCTCACGGGTGCCGATTTATTATGGAGCACAGGCGAGGTTTCGGACAATATATGGGTGAAGCAGCCGGGTACATATTGGCTGCGGGCAGAATACAATAACAATGGTTGCCCTGCCCGTGACACCGTTGTGCTAACACAGGTACCGGCAGTAAAATTTGCTTTGCCGGACGACACAACGCTTTGCAACAATCAAATATTAACTCTCAACCCCGGCGTGGCGAATGCAAGCTATTTCTGGCAAAATGGATCTTCGCAAAAACAGTTTCCCGTTACGCAGCCGGGTATCTATTGGGTAAAGATTACGTCGGTCAACGGATGTTCAAAAGCCGATACCATTGATGTAAAATATGTAACCGCACAACAGGTAGGCCTGGGTAATGATACCAGCTTGTGTACGGGAACTGGCCTTACACTGTCTGGTGCCGTAAGCAGTAATGCAACGTATCTCTGGAGCACAGGCGATATTACAGCCGGTATTACAGTCAATCAAACAGGTAAGTATTGGTTACGGCTAAGCCAGGGTTTATGTGTGGCAGCAGATACCATATCCGTAACATTTAATACGCCACCCACGGTTCAGTTGGGTATCGATACATCAATCTGCGAAAACAACATCTTAGTACTGAATGCCAGCACAACAAACGCTGCTTATCGCTGGCAAAACGGCACAACGCAGCCCTTGCTATCAGTTTCCCAACCAGGCAGCTATTGGGTGGAAGTTAAAGCTGGCGGTTGCACAGTAAGTGATACCATTACAATTGCTTTTTACAAAGTGCCTGCCATTGACCTGGGTGCAGATACGCGGTTTTGCCTGGGCGATAGTCTTACTTTAAATGCAGGTAACGGCTTTGTAAGCTATCATTGGAACACCGGCAGCAACATTGCGCTTACTACCGTGCACCTGCCATCCAGCTATTGGGTTGCTGCTACTACAGCAGATGGTTGTTTGGCCACAGATACCCTCAAAATTCTGTCACCGTACCCATTACCGGCACCCAACCTGGGCCCCGACGGTGGAATTTGCGCCAACAGTGATCGCGTTCTTTCACCCGGCGCTGGTTTTGCCGGCTATACATGGAATACCGGCAGCAACGCACCTGCCATTACCATCACCAACACCGGCACGTATTGGGTAGCGGTAAAAGATGCATTTGGGTGCAAAGGGTCAGACACCATTCGGATAGCGGGCATATTGGCAAAGCCCGCCAATTTTTTGCCGGCAGATACGGTTGTGTGTGCCTACAGCACACTAACAGTGAGTGTTGCGGGTTCTTTTCAGGATTTTTTGTGGAGTACCGGCAGTACGGCAAACACAATCAGCACTACTGTGCCCGGCCTGTACTGGCTGCAGGTTAAAGACAACCATCAATGCACCGGCAGAGACAGCATCGTAGTTGGCACAAAAGATTGCCTGGTGGGTGTTTACTTTCCTTCGGCTTTTACGCCTAATGGAGATGGAAAGAATGATGAATTTAAACCGCTGGTATTTGGAATAATAGAAAAGTACAGTTTTTATATCTATAACCGTTACGGGCAACCGATATTTCACTCAGATACCCCTGGCCGCGGCTGGAATGGCATGTACAAAGGCCAGCTGCAGGATCAAAACAGTTTTGTCTGGATTTGCAGTTATCAGTTAAAAAACGAGGCCGCTAAAACGGAAAAAGGAAGCATGATATTATTGAGGTAAGTTGAAGGGATAGTGATATGGATGCCACTGTCAGGCCCGCCCAAACTGCTAGCGATGGCTTTTCCCAAAAAATAATTTTCAAAAAATAATAAATAGGTTAACTTGATGGGGGAATTAGTCCTTTAGTTCAGACAGACTATGTTTCTCCACCTGCTTTAGGTATTGCTGCCTTTTTTGATATTTTTTAAGACTAAATAAGCTTGGCATTTTTCTTTCTTTTGCATGCTAAGCGCTCCTATGCGAACTACTGATTACATCTGAAAACGTAGCCTCTCTTTTATCATCAACACTGTATTATTCGGCTTAACAATGGTTGGGCCGACGGTCAGGTAGCCGGTTTTATTTGCAGCAGCAAATGGAAGCGCTGCATGGTATTTCCATTATTTCATTTTTGGGTGCGCAAAAAAAAATGTGCCACTTAAGGCATTTGTGTAGTGTCGTGGCCACCGTGGTGGCGTGATCATGTTCCGGTTAAGCTGCATCTAGACCGTTGACCCCGTTTTTCCGAATGGTACAAATTATTGCCCGGCCGGTTAATACAGGCCGACCTGATGTTGTATGCTTTGTCTTTTGGCAGCGACAGATTTCTATTGGCTATACATTCAGCTTCACTGATAATTTTTTTCTTACTCACACGGACTGTAACCAATGTTTCATTTTTAAACTTTATTATCATGAAATCAATCACCACCCCCTTCAACGTTCGAAAATTGATCGCATTAACTTTTTGCCTTTTTGTTTTTGCAGCTTGTCAGAAACATTTACCTGACGACGATGACAATGATTCCGGTGGCCATGGCAAAGACCAGGGCCATCTTAAGCAAACAAAAAATTATTATTCTGATGTGGTTGTCAGCTGGATTAACCTGCAACTGCAGATGGTAAAAGTGCCGCTTCCTGCCGGCACCGCAGGCCAGGCTACAGACAGGTGCCAGGCCTACTGCGGTATTGCGCTTTATGAGTCTGTGATGCCCGGTATGCCGGCATACAGATCATTAACCGGTCAGTTAACTGATTTTCCCGCCATGCCTTCCACAGCGCCGGGTAAAGCGTACCACTGGGGTGCAGTAGCCAATGCTTCCCTGGCAGAAATGAACCGCAGGCTTTTTCCGGCCACTTCAGCTGCCAATAAAACCGCCATAGATAGCCTGGAACTTGCCTGGCTTACGGCGTATGCAAATGAAGCATCAACCGCAACGCTGCAAAGGTCTATCGCTTTCGGGAGAGAAGTGGCAACAAGGGTTTTTACCTGGGCTGCTACCGATGGATCGGCTAATGTAAACCCTATTTATGTTGCACCGGTTGGTCCGGGACTTTGGGAACCAACGGCTCCTACGCCGGCAGTAAACGCCTATGCTTATCAACGCCGGCTACTCGTTCCGGGTTCTGCTGCAGGAACGGCGCTGGCCGCACCGCCACCATTTTCAACCAATCCCTCCTCTGCCTTTTATGCCATGGTTAAAGAAGTATATACCGCATCACTAACGCTGACTACTGAACAAAAGGCCTTGTGCGATTACTTCAAAGATGTGCCCGGGTACACACCTGGCGGCACTTATGTGGCGCTCATGGCGCAGGCGCTAGACCAAACAAAACCTTCTCTTGATGAAGCAGCGCTCACCTATGTAAAAGTAGGCCTGGCACAATATGATGCAGGTATCGTACTGTTTACTGATAAATATAAGTTCAATCTGATACGGCCCATTACTTATATCCGCGCCTATATCGATCCCAACTGGTCAACTTATATACCCACACCCAACCACCCTGAATTTCCTTCCGGGCATTCTACTTCATGTGGGGCCGTACTAACGGTGATGAGCAGCATCTTTGGCGAGCATTTTCACATTACATTGCGCACCTATGATTACCTTAACTATCCTTCCCGTAGTTATACCAGTTTCACCCAAATGGCTAATGAAATATCCGACAGTCGTTTTTATGGCGGTCTTCATTACCGGGCTACGCTAACAAAAAGCTTTGCACAGGGCAAGAAAGTAGCTAACAATATTTTGGGAAAAATTAAGTTTCACAAATAACAGCTGCCAAAAGTAACCTCCCGGTGCGCCTGTGGCGATGGCGGTAAATTAATTAAAGGCTCAGCGCCCGGGAGGATTATGGTGTACATGCCTCCGCTCACGAACTTTGCCAGGCTGGCGGATGAATAGATTGCTTGATCATTTCTCGTTAATCAGTATTTGATGGTGTGACACATTAGTAAGTTGTTTTTGTTATAAATTGTGGTGAGTCTTGTTAACAAAGCTTTGTAGCCAGTATGCCCCGCGCAATGGATGGCTTAGCGCGAACGTACAACGGAACATAGCCCAGCAGCCGGCCGTTTACGATAGCGATCATGGCAAAAGACTTTATTACAACGATACAAAAGCAATTTTTGAGTAACAGATTAATACAGATGATTAAGAAGTATTCGGTGTTGATATGCCTGCTTACTTCAGTGATACTAATAGTAATAGCAACGTTGGGCTATCCCGGCGGCTCATTGCCCGACAAAAATTCTATCGGGTTTTCCTGGTCAAAAAATTTCCTAAGCAATTTGTTTGCCAGCAAAGCGATAAATGGTGCCGATAACTCCGGCAGAATTTGGGCAGTTACTGGAATGGCATTCAACTCGGTTGGGTACGGAATTTTCTTTATCAATATGTCAAAAAAGATTCCTTCAGGAACGTGGGCTACTATTATAAAGTTTATAGGGGCGGCCAACATCATATTTATTTTCTTAATCGCAACACCCTTGCATGACCTGGGCACCATATCGATCGTATTAACATTGATTGGTTTATTCACTGTTACTGTATTTATCCTCAAGACAAAACTTCACTTGCTTAAATTTTGCTGTATTATTTGCTTATTGACTTACTACTGTTTCTTTTCTTTTTTTGGTTTCGGTTATTTGGGCTTGGCAGTCATGATGCAAAAAGTATATATTATAAGCTCCATGCTATTAGTGTTAGGACTAGAGTATTTTACCAAACATGAAGACTTTGTACAAAGTAAACCGGGAGCACAAAAAATACAAGCTACTAGCCGCTAATAGTGCTCAAGCTTTGGGCCATCTGCTGCCTGCACACTGATAGCGATAGTTGTCCCGTAGGGACAAACTATGGGTAGCAAACGGTTTTGGTACATGGATGCGTGCTGTAGGCACGCGTTATGCCTGGTCGGGCTATTGCATAACGCAGTCCTACAGACTGCCCCTGCCATCCAAATTATTGCTACCCATAAAATGTTCCTCCGGAACGCCATTCAGTATATCGTGTTTGCGCAGTACAACTTGCTGATAATTGAAACTCCAAGTAGCAAATGGTTTGGGTATATTGATGCGTGCTGTTAGGCACGCGATATGCTTGGCTGCGCTATTGCATAACGCAGTCTTAAAGAATGTGCATATCATTTAAATTATTGCTACCAATAAGATGTTTCTCCCGAACACCATGCAGCACGGCGTATTTGCGTAATAAAGCTATTAAGATTGACCGGCTGGACCAGAGATTGGTGTAACAAACATTGCCCGTTTCCGCTACTGCAACTTCCTCCGCAACCAGGCCCTTACCGGTTCATCGTAGAACCGTACACTAACGTATGCCAAAATGATAGCGCCTGCAAATGTGAGCAAGGCATATGGTAAAGCTTGCTCCAATGTAACGCCACTGTGGTTGCTGACCCATGCCACGTAAAAATAAACCAGTACATAATGCGTCATGTATAACGGGTAAGAGATACGGCCAAGAAAGCTACATAATTTATTTTCCGTTTTACTGCCTGCCACACCACCCGCACCCATGTATACAACCACCGGAAAAACAACGATGATGCAAAAGGCTTCGTACAAACCATTCAGCCATAGATGTTCTGTACCGCCTATTCTTGGCATCAGCAACACAGCCGTCACCAGAATGCTGCACCATAAAAATGCATTCTTAATATACACCGGCCGTGCTACGCGTGATAACAGCAAGCCGGCAAAAAATGGAAATAAAGTACGTGTTATACCAACTCGCATATGCTCGGCATTAAGTGTCCAGCCACCGGTAAGGTCGCCGTTAGCGTTGGTAACCGCAAAATGCACCAGCACTGCACCTGCCAATACCACAAAAACAGCCAACGCCTTGTTGGATAATTTTCGAAGGCCTACCGCGTAAAGAATATTGGCGATGTACTCAAACAGTAACGACCAGCCCACACTATTGAGCGGATGCATTTCCTGCCAGCCGCGTATATCCATAGAAAGCGGTATCGGCAAAATGGTATACCCAATCAGCATGACCAGCAGCAATTTCCATAACGGTACAGTATGAATCAGCGGCCAAATGGTAGAGTCAGTAAAGTAGAAGCTGATGGCGCCAAGGGTCATACCCAATACAACCAGTGGTTGCAATCGCTCAAATCGCCGGCGTAAAAAACTGCCGATGGTTAATTTGTTCCATCGGTCGTCATACGCATACCCAATCACATAGCCCGATAAAAGAAAGAAGAAATCAACCGCCAGGTAACCGTGGTTCACCATATTGTTAAAGCGACTGCTGGCAAGCGGTTCAGCCAGGTGAAAAAACACTACAATAATAGCTGCTACGCCCCTGAGCCCGTCTAATATTTGATAATGCGGTTTGGTACCGAGTTGGTTGTTATTCATTCTTTATTTATTCTGTTGGGCTTATTGGTAGTAACTGAGCCTACCGGGCGTATTGCCCAAGATACGAATGTAACTGGTAGCTATGCACCAGGCTTTTTATTGACAGCCCTAATAAAATAAAGGTGCTTATCATACTCAAAATGCCCGCATTAGTTTCAAGAAGTTGTGGGTATTGCATGCATACCATGGAATGTCAATAGATACTTCATAGATACTTAATGGATACTTAATGGATAGTTCATGAGATATCGGGGGGGGGTAAAAGCACTAAAATTAGTTCCACCTCAACCCCAATACGCAGCATTCCCGTGCCTCCATTTGTCAATAGTTGTAAACCCCCCGGTATGAAACAAGTTATCCTGCTAGCCGCCCTCTTCGGCTTCATCCAGTTTTCGTGCAGCAGAAATGATGCTGCGTTACCCGCTCCTACCGCGCTGACTGGCCAGTGGAGAATGGCACTTGTGCAAGACAATGCTACCGGTTCAATTATTACCAAACCCGCTGATACAAATGGGGAGGTAGACGTTTTGTTTACCGCAACCGGCGCCACCAACGGGCACATCAGTGGTAAAACACCCACCAACGATATCTGGCCA
Organism: uncultured Chitinophagaceae bacterium; assembly: GCA_963705285.1. Taxonomy (GTDB): domain Bacteria; phylum Bacteroidota; class Bacteroidia; order Chitinophagales; family Chitinophagaceae; genus JACMLD01. The sequence goes on along the minus strand of OY970066.1, from coordinate 6,247,186 downwards.
AGCAATTATCAAACAGGTACCGCGCAATCAATAGCCATCCCTGCACTTGGTATCACCAAAGTAATGGAAACAACCTGGGGCAATGAATTTGTAAATAATATATGCTCTTCACAATCATATGCATTTGAAAGCGGCGGTAGGTTGAAAATAAAGACCAACCGTAAAACACTTATTTTTCAACAACGCTGATACTATACCGCTGCGCTTGCGGTGCTGGTAGCTACAAAAGAACTAGCTGCTGCCGCCATAGTTGCGCTATATCCCCGTTATAGCCCGCCCCGGCGAAAACCAATAACTAAAAACTAAAAACTCAAAACTATTACATCGACACGCCCATCCAGTTTGTCGAAATAATTTCTGTACGGCCATACCCCCGCTAGCTTTGTAAAAGGCTAAACGGTAACGCAGTTGCCGGATAATAGCAATAAATTGTTTCACCATCCTAAACCAACTGCCAAGATGGAATTTGATAACGACCGCATCATAAAAGGAACGTATAAAAGCGAACTGGTTTGCTGGGCACTGTTTGCATTGATGAGTCCGCTGGTAAACAGCCTCGGCATTTTTCCGCAGCAACCAGCCGCATGGATAGTGTTGCTGGTGGTAAGCCTGTTACTGCTGCCTCTATATATCTTATATGCACGGATAGTGGTACCGCGTTTTCTTTTTATGCGCAAATACCCATTGTTCGGGTTGCTCACCTTTGGGTGTATGCTGCTGGTACTTATCGTGGTGCTATTGCTGTACCAGCTGGTGCCCTCCATTATTACAAACAACGCCCCGGGTTATTTTCTGTACAGCGCCACCACAATTGCCCGCGAAACCAGCTGGATACTAATAAACACCTGCCTGGCCGTTGCCATTGCGTTTCTTCGTAAAAAGCTGGATGAGGAAGAACTGATGGACACGCTGCAAAAAGAAAATACATTTTATAAACTCCGTTATTTTCGCACGCAGCTCAATCCGCATTTTCTTTTTAATACACTTAACAGCATCTATTCGCTCAGTCTTAACAATCCCTCCAAAACACCGGATGTGGTTATACGCCTGGCGGATATCATGCGCTTTCTGATCTACGAATGCAACGAAGAGAAAATTCCGCTCGATAAAGAAATTGAGTTTATCCGCAATTATATAGAAATAGAAAGGGTGCGGTACGATGCAGATATACAATTTGTAGTAGAAGGCAAAACGGCCGGTATCATGATAGAACCCTTTTTATTTATTTCTTTTATTGAGAATGGTTTCAAGCATGCCATTGATAACTCCTTTGCCAAACCATTTATTTATATAACGCTCAAAGTTGCTGAAGGACAAATTGCGCTGAACGTAATCAACAATACCAACCTGGAGCTGGAAACGCAGGCAAAGAAAATCCGGGGCAAAAGCCTGGAGAACAGCAAGACCGTATTGGAAATGCTTTACCCCGATGCGTATGCACTGGATATTATCCAGACAGAAAAAAAGGAACGCAAAGAAAGCAAGGCAAGGCTGAGAAATGCACAGGAAAGACTGCAAAGGCTCTACCCCGATAGTCATACACTTGATGTAATTTTAAGCAATAATACATTCACCGTTTCACTCATCCTCTCAACCGGTTTACTTGATAAAATGCATCATTATAGAAGATGAAAGGCTGGCGCAAGACGTTATTAAAAGCCATCTTGAACGCGCAGGCCGTTTTCAGCTGATGGGCGTGTACCGCAATGCACCCGAAGCAAAAGCCGCCATGGAAAAAGAAGAGATCGATCTCATTTTCCTGGATATTCAATTGCCTGGTATGACGGGCCTCGCCTTTCTACGTTCATTAACCAATCCGCCGCTGGTGGTGTTTACAACTGCTTACCCTGAGTATGCGCTGGAGAGTTATGAGTTTAATGTGATTGATTACCTGCTGAAACCGGTATCGTACGAACGGTTTTCCAAAACCATCGACAAAATAATTGATGGTAAAATATTCAAAGCACCGGTTACAACCCCACAGCCGCTGTCTAAAGATCATATCTTCATCAGGTCTAACAGCAAATTCTTCCGCATCAGTTTTTCTGATATCATTTATATAGAAGGTATGAAAGATTACCTGAAAATTCACACCAAAGAGCATGTCATTATCACCCACCAAACCATGGGCGAAATGGAAAATATTCTGCCTGCCGCACAGTTTATCCGCATTCATAAATCATACATCGTAGCTTTTGGCCACATCAAAAGTGTGTATGGTAATTCTGTGGAAATGGAAAAAGCACTTCTGCCCATTGGCCTGGTGTACAAAGAAAAGGTTATGAGTTTTATAGCGGGCAAACCGTCGGGTGTGTAAAGCAGCTAGCGTAGATACCCCGAGTCCACATACAGATAACCGAAGTCTGAGTCACTATCATTTATGACCCTGAATTTTTAGACTTCGGTTATCTAACCTTGCGGCCTTCGGTTATCAACGAGGGAATGGTAGATACCCGAAGTCTGATTTCGCAGCGGTTTTTAGTTTTGATGTTACAGACTTCGGGTATCTTGGAACGTAGCCTTGCTTTCAAACACAGATAACCGAAGTCTGAGTCACTATAATTCTGTCACCCTGAATTGTTAGACTTCGGTTATCTAACCTTGCGGCCTTCGGGTATCTAACCATGGTGATTTTCCTAAAATAATGTTAACGCTATTTAGCTGGACAATTTTAGTACGCAAATTCAGTTAGGTTGCCATTCCACATCATTATTTCAACATTTTACCGCTTCATGAAAAGAACCATCTCTGTCTTTTTTCTCGGCCTGGTATTGTTTTCGGCCATGCCCGGGTATGCGCAGTATACAGACACCATTTCCACCAGCAAAACGGCTGATTCCATATCCAGGGTGATAAACTGGAACACCCCGCCCGTAAAAAGGGTATTCCCTTACAAGAAGTTCTTTGTACCGGCAGTTATGGTAGCCTATGGCGTTACTTCACTGAAAGTAGACAAACTGAAAGACCTGAATGATAAGGTAAAAGAAGAAGTATATACCGAACGCAGTAACAAAAACAAAATGCATATAGACAACTACCTGCTCTATTCACCAGCGGTGGCCGTGTATGCATTGAACGCAATGGGTATCAAAGGAAAAAATAATTTCAGGGACAGAACCATCATTTATGCTATGGCCGAACTGATGCAATCTGCCATTGTTTTTCCGGTAAAATCTTTGGTGGCAGAAAACAGGCCCGATGCCAGCAACCGTTTATCTTTTCCATCGGGCCATACCGCCTGCGCTTTTGTTTCTGCTGAATTTATGCGGCAGGAATACAAAGATGTTTCCCCCTGGTACGGTATTGCCGGTTATGCCGCCGCGGCCGGTACCGGGTTTCTGCGCATGTATAACAACAAGCACTGGTTTAGCGATGTAATTGCGGGTGCGGGTATCGGAATCATGTCTACCAAATTATCTTACTGGATCTACCCGGTTATTAAAAAGAAATTATTCAAAGAAAAGGAAGTAAGTACGGTGGTGATGCCTATTTACCAGGATGGCGCACTGGCGGTAGGGTTGATTCATCATTTCTAAATTAATTTCAATAACTGCAATAGCGGCGTTGCCACTATGGGCCCTTACTGTGCCTCAATCATTTTAATGGTTACTTTATTGTCTACGCTGCCTTTGCCGTATTTATCAGTAAATACTACGGATATATTGTATTTCTCATTCTTCTGCATGGGTTTGCCGGTGTTTACAATGCACCTGAGGTAACCGGCCTTGTCTTTGTCGAATACATCATTGTCTTTAAACAAATCTGCTTCCGACAATAACACATGACCGCTTTTATCAGTAATCTGCAGCGAGCAACCTACGGATACTTTATTGTCTTTTACAGTGAGGCCTTCTACGCCTTCGTTTACTATAAAAAAACTTTCGCCCAACGGAACAACGGCTTCGCTCATAGTTTCATCGTTCATCATCATTCTGGCAGATGCGGCCTGCATACCCCGGTTGGTAGTTACCATGCCGGTATTGAGGTCTTTTTTAATGCCTACAGATACGCCGCTGCACGCAAACAATATGCTTACAGTAAGCAGCAAGGCCATTGTTTTTACCATTTGCCATTTTACGCGGGCAATGGCATTGAAAACGGTTTTGGGTTTCTCTAACAGAAATACCAGTCCGCTGAAACCGCCTATGCAACAGGCGGCCAGTACCCAACCGGCAAACAGTATGCGCACAATCAGCAGGGTTTCTTCAAAAAGATTAAAAGGCAGCTCATGAAATAATAGCCTTACCCAGGCATATACGCAAACAGATAAAAATGAACCCAGGTAAAATACTGGTCTGAGCAATGGTTTAATAGCGGGGGTTGAAAGAAAGTTACTTACGGTAAGAAAAGGTTTAGGCATGGTGTGTTGTTTGTACATGATGTATTGATTTCGGATGGCAAAATTGCAGTAATGTAAAACCCTGGAAAAAAGCAAGTGCGTGAAATGCAGAAAATGCCCTGTAAAGCGTAGAATTGCCCGGTTTGTCTGTTTAAGGAAACGGTGTTGAAGGCCAAGATACCCGAAGTTTGCAGATACCTGAAGCCAGTAGATACCCGAAGTCTAATCTCGCAACAGCCGTTTATCTCGCTGTTACAGACTTCGGGTATCTGCTCGCAGGGTGATAAGATACCCGAAGTCTGAACCCTATTCTTCAGGCACCCTGAATGTTAAGACTTCGGGTATCTAGCAGTCTAATCTCGCAGTAGCCGATTATCTTGGTGTTGCAGATTTCGGGTATCTGCTCGCAGGGTGATAAGATACCCGAAGTCTGAACCCTATTCTTCAGGTACCCTGAATGATAAGACTTCGGGTATCTAGCAGTCTAATCTCGCAGTATCGATTATCTCGCTGTTACAGACGTCGGGTATCTGCTCACAGCGTGATAAGATACCCGAAGTCTGAACCCTATTCTTCAGGCACCCGAATGTTAAGACTTCGGGTATCTACCCTAATCAACCAATCAACTTATCAACCAATCAACCAACATTGTCATTTATCCGGCGATGCGCGCTGTTGGTAGGCCTGGTAAACGCATGTCGCGATTACCCTCTTAAAAGTCGTTTTTATACAGTGGTTTATTAAAAATCTTTGTAGATTTTTGTATGGTCAAACGAAAAGCAATTACCATAAAAATTATTACAATGGAAACAAAAGCAAAAACAGTTATTACCGTAAAATCTACCATCAATGCACCCGTAGCAAAGGTGTGGGAATATTGGACCAACCCATCCCATATCAAACAATGGTGCAATGCCTCTGATGATTGGCACGTACCCACCGCAGCAAACGATCTAAAAGTGGGAGGACGTTTTTCCACCAGGATGGAAGCCAAAGACGGCAGCATGGGTTTCGACTTTGGGGGTAGTTATGATGAAGTAAGAAACAATGAGTACCTGGCATATACCATAGATGATGGCCGTAAGGTGCGCATCAACTTTACCGGTAAAGGCAATACTACCGAAGTAGAAGAAAGCTTTGAGGCAGAAGATACCCACTCCATAGAAATGCAACAGGGCGGATGGCAGGCTATCCTGGATAATTTCAAAAAATATACAGAAGCCGGTAAGTAAGCTGTTTTTGTAAATGCACTTACCTGCAAAGTTTAGTGGGGTTTAGCACCAATGCCTCAACAGGCGTATATTTACCCCATCAACATGGGTAACCATATAACTGATTAAGCCTGGCCATTTAATGGACAGGCTTTTCTATACCCGGATGCGAAGGCGCGCCGTATATTGATTGCGCAGTTAATTTGGCTGTAAAATTGATATGGTTTCAGGCGGTTAGGTAGTGGCAATGATTAACAAGATATAAACCCCTGTATAATATATGCTGCGCAACTGTAAGCCGGCCTTGCTTTTAATTCTATTGCTCACTGGCTTTTCTATTGCCAAAGCCCAGGATACATTACCCGAACCCAAACATGCGGCCATCATTTTTCCTTATCCCATGTACACCGAAAAATGGCGTTCCTCCATCGGGTTTACTTTATTAACTACCCCGGAAGATATTACGGAAGAAGTGCGTGTGCGGGTACCTGCAATCGACTTTCGTGTGTTGCGGCGCATCAGCAGTAATTTTATAGCCGAAGGGCGCATTAATTCACAAATTCTGCAGAATCAACTGCTGCTTGGTTTTCATTGGGCTAAACCCATTTCGGGCAACCTCTATTTTTCAGCTGGCGCCAATGCAGGTTACTGGTTTGGCTTTCTTTCTACCGCTGGTTTTGATAGCCGGGGTTCGGGCTGGCTGGCGTACCCCAATATTTCACTGGGCTATAAAACAAAACGAAACCTGCTGATAACCGTCAGCGCACAATCTTCCATCAACCTGGGGTACCGCGCTTACAACGGCAATGCCAAAACGTCTGAAGGCAAAGTTTTTTATAATGGCGAAACGTTTACCATTGCACTGGAACAGGCTTTTTATCACCACAAGCATTTATCGCTGGCATTTTCTGCCATCAATAATTATTACTACTGGCAAACCTGGTCGTTGTTTTACCGGGTAAACCGGAAAGTTTTTTATCCGCAAATTACTGTAGGATTTATTTTATGAGAAAGGTTGCAACCATAATAATTATAGGATTACTATTTTCTGCCTGCCGGAAAGACTACCAGGCACCCGTACCCGATTTTAATAACTGGGATCTGTTTACCAGTGCCGGCAGGCTGCTGCTGTCCCCTGCATCCAGAACTGCCATGGAAGGGGTGTATACCATGACAGAAGGAGCCGTAACTTTTGGTGATTCAGTGGCAGTAAAGTGGAATTACGCCATTACCGGCACCGATACCACTTTTCATCTTTCTATTTTTTGTGAAAAAGATATTTCTTACCTGATTTGCGAAGGAAAAAAATTAAATGGCGATATATTGCTCAATGGCTACTGGCGCAAAATGACCGGTGTTGAAACCGGTATTGTACGGCTTACCATGGCTGCACAACAGGGTGCTACGCTTATTGCAGGCACTAACCCGGTAGTAACACCCGGTGCCATTGTAATTACCGGTGTTTATGGTAACGGTCAGGAGGTGCCCGCATTACCCATCAGCCTAACTTACAAACGCCCGCTGTATAACAAACGGCCATTTGAAATATTGGCGCATCGTTCTGGCGGCCGAACATCTGACCTGCTGCCGGCATCAGAAAATTCATTGGAGATGATCAGGAAGACGCCCGAGTTTGGATCAACCGGTATAGAAATAGATGTGCGGTTAACCAGCGACGGTATACCCATTCTGTACCACGATAACTCGCTCAACCTGCGGGAGACACAGAAAAGCGGACTGGTAGGCCCCATAGAAAATTATTCATTTGAACAGCTGTCTACTTTTGTACCGCTGATACATGGCGAAAAAATTCCCACACTGCGGCAGGCGCTCGATGCCGTAGTATACCAAACGCCTTTGCATTTTGTATGGCTCGATACCAAATATACAAGTGGCTCATTGCAGGTGGTAAGGGATATACAAAAAGAATATCTGCAAAAGGCTGCAGCCGCCAGCCGCAACCTGAAAATAGTGATTGGACTGCCCACTACAGATGCACTGGATGAGTTTCTCGCCCTGCCCGATTTTGCAAGTGCACCCAACCTGTGCGAGTTGACGCTGGAAGATGTAGATAAAACCAATGCAGAAATATGGGCGCCACGTTTTACATTGGGTTTGCAAAATGATGAAGTGGCTAAGGTACACGCTGCCGGCCGCCAGGCATTTGTGTGGACGCTCGACCTGCCCGATCTGGTGCAGCAATACTTGCGCGATGGGCATTTTGATGCCATCCTTTCTAATTATCCATCCATGATTGCTTATTATTATTATGTACAGCCATAAACATACATCAATATTATTGTGCCTGCTGTTGCTTGTATTGCTGCATACAAAATTGGCAGCGCAAGACACTACTTCCGGCACCGTTAAAGATTCCACAGAGGTAAACGTGCAGCAAAAAGGCCGTTATGCATTTGTTTTGTATGCAGGCGGTGGTATGTCGTCTTATATAGGATCAATTGGTTCGCCCGGTCTTGGCAGCACTACCACAGTTGGCCGCATGCACCCCTCTGGCACGGTGCGTATTATGTGGCACCCTGATCACCGGTTGCGTTTTGGCATTGAAAGTGGCTATGTAAATTTTTATACCTACACAGTACAAAACGGTAATACAACCGGCAAAGTAAGTTTAACAGGTATACCGGTATTGTTGGTTTGGTCGATGGCCCTTACCAAACGGTTTAATATTTTTGCAGGTGTGGGTTCGTATTTTTTAGCAACGGATCTTAATTACAAAGGCAGTGTGTCTTCAAAAATGCTGGGCCTGGGCATCAATGCATCGGTTAATTACGTTCAGCCCATCACACCAAAGCTGGGTATTGCCGCAGAAGTAAAATTTATTGATGCAACCCAGACAAAAGATTATGCTTTTTCCGCACAGGTGATGCTGGTGTGGAAGTTTATTGAATGGTAACGTTGTTGCACATGAAAAGCCTGTTGATCATTTTTTTGTATTGCTGTTGTTACGTGTCTGTAAATGCGCAGGTGGCTCCACCAGATTCACTCATGGCCCCGCTGCTTGAATTTGTAAGCGATACACAGGAACCGATGGGTGTTGAAAGGCTGTACCTGGCCGCCACACAAAATACACGCGCCACCCGTATGATATATTCGGCTATGCTGCATGATAAACCCGCTGCGCTATTTATGTTGGGCGATGTGGTATCACTGGGCTACCGCAATAAAAAATGGACAAAAACAGATCGTTTTTTAGACAGTGCCCGCAAGCTGGATATAAAAGTATACGGGTTGTTAGGCAATCATGATGTAATGTTTCGCGACAGGCGCGGGCAACTTAATTTCAATAAACGTTTTCCCGAACACCGCCACACCGGCTACCTGCAGGTGGTTGATTCAATAGCGGTGGTTATGATGAATTCTAATTTTAATAAGCTGTCTGCAAAAGAAAATGAGCAACAGCTGCAGTGGTACAATAAAACACTCGATTCCCTCAATAATCAACCGGCGGTGAAAGGTATCATTGTAGCATCCCATCATCCTGCATTTACCAACAGTAATATTGTGCGGCCATCAGCCGGGGTAAGGCAACAATTTCTGCCCGGGTTTTTGGCAACAAAAAAATGTATACTGTATATTACCGGCCACGCACATGCATTTGAACATTTCAAGTACCAGCAGAAAAACTTTTTGGTGGTGGGCGGCGGCGGCGGCCTGCACCAGCCATTGACGGTAAAAACTGATATGCCGGTAGATCTGGCGCTTGCTTACAAACCCTTTTTTCACTACCTGCAGTTACGGCGATATGGAAATTTTCTGCAGCTGCGCTCGCAAGGTCTTCAGCCAGATTTCTCAGGTTTTACACCAGGCTATTCATTTATGATTACGCTACCTTAACAATACCCGCTTAAGTTGTAACAATTAATACAGCCGTGCCGCATTGCCTGGCATTTCTTTTTTAATTTTATGTTGATGCAACATAGCAAAACATACCGTATTTGGCCTGCCGCCTGCCTTTGGCTGATGTTCTTCATCAGTATAACCCAATGCAAAAATCCACCGGCACCAGCTGCCAACAAAGATCTGCAGGATAGTATCAGCAAACCTGTTACAGACATGGCCGCAGAAATGAACGGCAAATTCAGTGATCAGACTGTGTTAAAATTCGACAGCGTGGCATTGCCCGGTTTTTTTGCGAACCACCCTTTGCTATTGCCGTATAAAAAAGACGTGGAACTGTTTTATAAGAACCGTAACTTTTCTTTTGCCTGGTACGATGGCAAGGGCCTGATAGAACAGGCAGCCGGTTTTTATGCGCGCGCCCGCAACTTACCTGCAGAAGGTATTAACGGCAGCATACCTTACCTCAATTCGCTCGACAGTTTATTGACCGGTACAGACAGTACCCATCAACTCCAGCAAACAGAAACGGAAATGCTGCTATCAGCACTGTATTTTTATTTTGCCCATAAAGTATGGGATGGCATCAGTGAAAGCGCCACCACAAAAATGGATTGGTACCTGCCCCGTAAGAAAATTATGTACGAACAGTGGCTGGATTCTTTACTGAAAACGCCCGAGGGATTTAGCCATGCCGGTGAACCGGTATACCGCCAGTACGGGTTGCTTAAATCATTCCTGAAAAAATACAGGGATCTGGAGACAGCAGGAAATTGGCAACAAATTACCGCGTCAAAAAAATCTTACCGCCTGAAAGATGAAGATGCAGTCATTAAACTAATCAAACATAAACTTTGGTTGATGGGTGATCTGGCGGCGCCTGATACAACGGCTGTTTTTGATACCACGCTTGAAAATGCAGTAAAAAACTTTCAGCGGCGGTATGGCATCAAAGAAGATGGCATTGTTGGGCAAGCTATGATAAAGGAATTGAACACGCCGTTGCATGAGAAAGTAGAACGCATACTCGTAAATATGGAAAGAAGCCGCTGGTTGCCCATGTCGGTAACCGGCGAATACCTGGTGGTGAATATACCAGAGTTTACACTGCATGCGTACAACAATGATTCATTGCTTTGGAGTATGAATGTTGTTGTGGGCACTGCAATGAGCAAGACCGTTGTATTTTCAGGCTACCTTAAATACGTAGTGTTTAGTCCGTACTGGAATGTGCCCAACAGTATTTATCAGAAAGAAGTCTTGCCAGGCATGCGAAAAAATAAAAATTACCTGGCGCAGCACCATATGGAGAAGATAGGCAATGGCGTGCGCCAGTTGCCGGGGCCATGGAATTCGCTGGGTCAGGTAAAGTTTTTGTTTCCCAACAGTTATAGCATCTACTTTCATGATACGCCGGCCAAAACATTGTTTGGTGAAAGCAAAAGAGATTTCAGCCATGGTTGTATACGGCTGGCCGAACCCAAAAGAATGGCCACCTGGTTGCTGCGCAACGACAGTTCCTGGAATGATGCAAAAATTACCGCGGCCATGAATGCGGGTAAGGAACGCTATGTAACACTTCGCAAAGAGCTGCCCGTTTTTATTACCTATTTTACTGCCTGGGTAGACAGGAAGGGCCAGCTAAACCTGCGCGATGACATTTACAAAAGGGATAAGCGCCTGGCGGAGATGATGATGGATTAGTTGATTGGTTGATTGATCAGTTGATCGGTTGATCAGTTGATTGGTTGATCAGTTGATTGGTTGATGGTTGATCGGTTGAGTGGTTAAGCACTTGGGTAATGGGAATAGGATGACTTTACCGGCCAACTAATCAACCTGCTTTTACCGATCAACTGATCAACGGGCATTTACCGATCAACTGATCAACTGGCATTTACCGATCAACTGATCAACCAATCAACCGGCTTTTACTAATCAACCAATCAACTAATTCCCCGGCTGATGCATGATCAGTTCGTTCAGTATTTTTTCGATATCGGTAAAGGGTAATTTGTGCACCAGGTACAGGTCGCGGTTGCCGGTTGCATCCCAACCGGTGGTGCCATTGATGTTACAAATAATCTTGCCTTTCACTGCACCAAAATATTTTTTATAGCCTCTTACTGCCACTAATACGGCTGTCTCGTCCCAACTCATGCGGCCGTTTTTATCGTGCGGGTCAAGCGGTATGCTGTGTGCAAATACATCTTTCACGGGCGAGTGTACAATGCTGACTTTGTTTACAATAGGAAGCCCGGTAAAGATCTTTACGCCTATTTCAAATCCGCTTACAATGATGGGTGTGGGCCATTCATTAAAAGCAATAACAGATGCCGTGGAATCTTTTACCACATTGAATTCTTTGAAACGGGCGCCTTCACCATCAAACCTGCCCGCCATACTTACCAGTTGTTTTACTTTTTGCTGCACCAAGGCCTTGCCGTTTTTTGGCGAGAAGGCATCCGGGCCAGATTGCAGCAGGTTGGCCATATTGGTTAAAAAACCTACTGTTACAATGGTGACGCTTTTATCAGGCGCAGCCGCCAATATTTTTCTGTATAGCGCCGTAGCATCTTCGGCTTCGTTATTTGACCGTATGGTATGCGGGTAGTTGGCCACCAGCATGGAATCCCATTTTTGAATGGCCGTAATATCAACTGCGTTGCCGCGTACCACGCCAATGGGTATACCCGGCCTTTTAAAGTAAGTATTCAGTACGTTTAATACCGCTGCTACGTACGGGTGTTTATTGCTGGCAATGGTAGCCAGTATGGTGCATTCACCGCTGTCTGCCATGGCATGCAGCATGGCAATAGCGCCCACATCATCATAATCGGGGCCCATATCTGTATCAAAAATAACAGGCACTGGCCGCTTTTGCTGGTTGTATGCCGGTGCACAGATTAATAACGCTGCAATGGCCAGTATTAACGCAGATGGTATACTTTTAATCATGGTTGATTTTTTTACGGAAGCAATCCGCGGTGTTCTTTAAAATTAGCGAAAATAATTGCAGTAAGATATGCGCAGTAAAAGTGTAATAACCCTGGTGGCATGTTGCCTTTGCATGGGTTTGTATAGCCAGTTGCCGTCCAAAGCAAAAGACAAAATGGCCACAGATGGTTACCAGTTGGTATGGGCCGATGAGTTTAACAGGGATGGACCGCCCGATAGCACATCGTGGCGTTTTGAAAAAGGTTTTGTGCGTAACCAGGAACTGCAATGGTACCAGCGGCAGAATGCGTATTGCAATAGTGGTTTGCTGGTTATTGAAGGCCGTCGTGAAACAAGGGCCAATCCATTGTATGAAGCCGGCAGCAGTAACTGGAAGAAGAACCGTGCGCAAATCACATATACTTCTTCCAGCATTAATACGGCGGGAAAATTATCGTGGCGGTACGGCAGGTTTGTAATGCGGGGCCGCATATCCATCAGCAAAGGGTTGTGGCCGGCATGGTGGACGCTGGGCGTTGCAGGCGATTGGCCGGCAAATGGAGAAATAGATATCATGGAGTATTACAATAACAAAGTATTGGCCAACGTGGCCTGCCTTGGCGCAGATAAAAAAGCGGAATGGTACAGCGTTACAAAACCAGCAGACTCTTTGGGCGGTAACACCTGGGCGGCAAAATTTCATATATGGAGAATGGACTGGAATGAGCAATCGATAGCCTTGTACATGGATGATCAATTGATGAACAAAGTGGAACTCACTAAACTTGTTAACAAAGATGGCAGCGGTGTAAACCCTTTTAAACAATCTCATTATATGCTGCTTAACCTGGCCATGGGCGGTATGAATGGCGGCGATCCGTCTACCACGGTTTTTCCAAGCCGGTTTGAAGTAGATTATGTACGCGTATACCAGCAACCTGGCAAAGGCAAATAGGCAAGAGCACCTAAATGAGGCTTCAACCGGGCACAATTTGTGCAATAATAAACGGCAATCATTTTTGCGGCACCGCATGGCTAGTGGTGCATTCATTCATCTAAATAAATAATTGTTATGAAAATTGTTGTTCTTGCCTGCTTATTATTGGGTAGCGTATGCATTGCACAGGCCCAGCTGGCTGCTCCGGATACCCTAAACACAAAGATGGGTACGCTTACTATTCAACCTGTTCAACATGCCAGCCTGGTGCTAACGGTGAACGACATCACTATTTACGCCGACCCAACTGGCGCGGCAAATTATAAAGGTATCAATCCCCCCAGCATCATACTCATTACAGATATTCATGGCGATCATTTTGATCCTAAAGCCATTGATTCACTTAAAAAAACTAACACCAAGTTAATAGTGCCACAGGTGGTGGCCGATAAATTGTCTGGTATCGACAAAGCCCAAATTATTATACTGGGCAATGGTGGTAGCAATACGGTAAACGATATTCTGATCAATGCTATACCGATGTACAACTTGCCGGAAAGTCCTTCATCCCGACATACCAAGGGCCGCGGCAATGGATATGTGCTGACTATTGGAGGAAAGAAAATTTATATTTCGGGCGATACACAGGGTATTCCTGAAATGCGTTCGCTTAAAGACATTGATGTGGCTTTTGTCTGTATGAATTTGCCGTATACCATGGATGTAATGGAAGCGGCCGATGCAGTTATGGCGTTTAGACCAAAAGTAGTTTATCCCTATCATTACCGCGGGCAGAATGGATTAAGCGATACCAATGCATTCAAAAACCTGGTAGATGCCGGTAAAAAGAAAATAGAAGTAAGATTGCGCAATTGGTACCCAGGTGCCAAGTAAGCAACATGAATATAAAAGTTTGCACACAGGCAACAAACAAAAGCCAGGCAATATAATTGCCTGGCTTTTTATATAATGTTGCTTTGCTTTTTAGTTAAGAAACACCAAAAGGCGCAACCAGTGCCAGTACTTCTGCTGTAGTTAGCGGTTCATCAAATGCTTCTGTTGCTGCATTGGAAGATATGTTGCCGCCTACGCCTGCAAGATCAGTAATGGTTACTGTTGCCTGCACGGTAGTGCTCTCTGGTGTAGCACCGCCATAGTTATTATTTACTGCGGAAATGCCGGTATCGTTGCCACCCGTAATATAGGGTTTGATGGTGGGGGCCTGTCCGTTCATACGGCGCATGTACCTGATTTTAGCAGCATGGCGTGCTTCTATGGCATGAATTCCAAGCGCTGCGGTGAGGTACACTTTTTGACCCAGTAATTCTCCTGCGCGGCCTTTGTATGCTCTTACGCCGGTATCTTCCAACACCTGTGCAACAGCAAGAAAGGTAGCATAGCTGGTAAACACAGTAGGGAAGGTTCCTTGTGCGGTAAAATCATACGTGGCTTTGGCCGCCACCGGTGTGGCACCCGCAGCAGTAATTACCTGTTGTAAAAAGGTAACGTGCTTTGCTTCGCTATCGCGAATGGTCATGATGGCTGTTTTTTCTGCGCCTGCTGGTATAGGGGCTGCATTATATCCGTCTGCATAAAAACGTGCCTCAAAATGTTCGAGCGTAAGCGCATATTGCAACACATTGATAACACCTGCAGGTACTGTTTGTCCGTATGCTTTATTGAACATAGCACCTATGCCTAATGGAACGGCTGCAATCGCCATTTTTGAACCCATTTTAAAAAATTGCTGCATCGCTTTTCTGCGCGGACTTAAACGATCGTAGATTTCCGGATCTACTTTTTCTATCTCTTCCAGTATGTTTGAAATTATCATAATAGTTTGTTTTAACCGGTGGGTAAATTTGAAGCGTTGATTTTTGTTTTAATATACGGGCCTGCAATGGTGAGTACTTCTGCAGGTGAGCGGGCAATATTCACTGAGTTGGCATCAACCTGATCGCCCAGGAAAGAATTTGGAGTAATGAGTTCGCGAATGAGTGCTGCATGCCTGGCTTCCACCGATACAATTTTGCCTGCGAGTAAAAGATAATTAGCATCTTTCAATAAGTAACCTGCGCCATCATAAGCAGACACACCCAGGTCTTCAAATGCCATAGCTGTTCCTAAAACGCTTGTTCTGCTGGTAAAATCAATAGTACTGAAATTTACTTCCAATGCAGGAATGGCGGAGCTGCCAATTGCTTTTTTAAAGAATTCGCGGTGAGCGATTTCATGATCGCGTATCTCCGTCATGAAAGTTTTCTCGTCTGCGGTAATATTGGCGTAAGGGGTTGCCACTACCTGCGTATAAAAGGCGGCTTCCAGTTGTTCCAGCGCATACGCATAATTAAGAATACCAATGTCTCCACTGCCGAGGTCTACACCACTGTTGTCAGGATTGTCATCTTTGTGACAGCCAGCTGCAACAAGCGCCATGGCCGCACCGGCTAAACCTGCCGAACGCATAAATTTTCTTCTGCTCAGCTGCTGCGACAGGTTGCCTTCAGCAATTGATTTTTTTTGAACAAGCTCCATAAGTTAATTTTTAGAATTTAATAATAAGCCGGGTATATAGGTGAATCACACTGAAAGGTTGGTTAGCATCATCTGCTTTTAAGATGCCTGCATGGTAGATCATAGAAAAAATCTTTTCAAAATATTTTTATCATTGTTGATAGCTCTAATCCCCTGTTGCACGTTTGCGCAAATAAATACCCACTTTCGCTACTTATCTGCTAGTAGATGCTTGTTGTTGCTATCAGTGCTATTGGTCGATAATTGTATTGCTACAGTTAAAGCACATAGTTTTGCGCATATGCCATGGCGTAAGCATTTGCTGTAAGCCTTAGAAGTTAAAGCTTCGCTTTGCCTGGCAAATACCCAGGGTAATACCTTTTGGGTACTCCTTAATAAATACAGGTGGTTGGGATGAATAGTGTAGTGGAGATTTCAAACTGGTAGGTTATTAAAGCCGCTTCACACATGCGGTTGTTTACTAAACCAGAAGTTTGCTGACAAAGGAGGTACATATATTAAGCCAAGTATGGCAATAGCTGAAGGCTGGCGTTAATTGAACCGGCAGCGACCTGTTTTTTAGATATTCGGTTTTCGCCTTTTAAAAGCCTGCCTGTTGGCGGGGAGGAGCCAACAGCTTGACCACGATCAGGAAAACCCAACAAAAATGTTAAGGTTCCTGATTTATTGAAGAATTTCGATAAATGCGTATACCTTTGTGTGGTAATATTTTTTTTATGGATGCAAAAAAGGCTGAGAAGATTTCAAAAGCGCTGGCCGACCCCAACCGGTTAACGATTCTTAAGGAAATCAAGAAGAGCAAATCCTGTCTCTATTGTGTGGACCTGAACAACACCATCAACCTGGCCCAGCCTTCTATTGCGCATCACCTCAAGCTATTAATTGACAGCGAGCTGGTAACTTCAGATAAAGAAGGCCGCAACGTGCGTTATTACCTTAATAACAAATTGCTGGATGAATACATTAGTTTTTTGGAAGCTTTTAAGTTATAAATAATTTTTTTTATTTTATTTATTGAAATATTTAAATATATCTATACTTTTGCTTTCCATTCCGGTTTCGCCCCATGAAGTTCGCACATATTTATCGAATAATTTGAATAAATCTAATAATAATTTCAATTATGGCAACACAAACACTCACCACCACACAGGTTCCGGCTTCAAAGCAGTACCTGGCTATCTTGCTCTCCGCTGCACTTTTCTTTTTTATGCTCACCCTTCTTGCCGGTTGTTATGCCAGCGCCAAGGAAAACGATAACGCTCCGGCTGCCGCCCCCACTGCGGTACAGGCCACACCGGTAGACGGCACCGTTATTAAACCAGCTTCCTTAAAAGAAGAGCTGGAAATAACCGGTACCATTGCCGCCAACCAACAGGTGGATATTGTGAGCGAACTCACACGCAAAATTGTACGCGTGAATGTTAGGGAAGGCGCTTTGGTACAACAGGGCCAGTTGCTTTTTGAGCTAGACAATGCAGATTTGCAGGCACAACTGGAGAAACTGCGCCAACAGGAAAAGCTGGCAACCCTCAATGAAGAACGCTTACGCGATTTGATTGCGCATGAAGCTGTTGTACAGCAGGACTACGATCAGGCATTTACGAACCTGAAAGTTTTACAGGCCCAGATTTCCGAATTGCTGGTAACCATTAGTAAAACAAGAATACGCGCGCCATTTGCCGGACAGGCCGGTATTGTTCATGTATACCCCGGTGCCGTTGTTTCAGTAAACACCGTGCTTACCAATATACAAGATAATAACGTGGTAAAACTAGATTTTCAGGTACCCGAAAAATATGCCCACGTGATCACCGCAGGCAGCGAGCAAAAATTTACCGTGGCATCAGATAGTAAACAATACACCGCAAAAGTAATTGCCCGCGAAGCCAGCCTTGATCAAAATACGCGTACGTTACTGGTGAGGGCGGTAAGCGCTAATCCCGGCAGATCATTATTGCCCGGCCAAAGCGCCCGTTTGCACCTGGCGTTGCATTCAACCGCAGATGCGTTAATGGTTTCGTCGCAAGCGCTGATGCCTTCATCTCAAGGGTATAATGTATACACCGTAAAAAATAATCACGTACAACTGTCACCGGTAGAAATTGGCCAGCGTGGCCCCTATACCGTTGAAGTGCTGCATGGTTTAAACAATGGCGATACCGTGGTAACCAGCAACCTGTTGCGGTTAGCCCCTGGTGCAGCTGTACAATTTGTAACCGTGAAGTAGTTGATTAGTTGATCGGTTGATTAGTAAGGAGTAGTTGACTAGTTGATCAGTTGATTAGTTGACCTGTAGTTTCCATGTCATTCATACATTATTAATCGCTACCAAACCACCTGTACAGCCATTCAACCAATGAACCAATCAACCAATTAACCGATCAACTGATCAACAAATAAACTGATCACCAATAAAACAAACACAATGAGTGCTATTTCACAAGTAAGTATATCCCGCCCGGTACTGGCTGGCGTTATGTCGGTGCTGCTGGTATTGTTTGGCATTGTGGGTTATACCTTTTTAGGAACAAGAGAATACCCGGTAACAGACTCACCGATAGTTACCATCACCACTGTTTATCCCGGCGCCAGTGCAGACATCATTGCCTCGCAGGTAACAAAACCACTTGAAGAAGCCGTGGCAGAAGCCAATGGCATCAAGGCAATGAGCAGCCAGTCGCGCGAACAGGTAAGTATCATTACCGTAGAATTTAACCTCAACGCCGATTTGGAAGCTGCGGCTAATGATGTACGTGATAAAGTATCCAAATCGCGCCAGCAATTACCCGCAGATATTGAACCCACTATTGTAGAGAAATCAGGCCCGCCAGATTTCCTGGTGTTCTTAACCGTGCAGAGCGATACCAAAAGCCTGGAAGATGTAACCGACTTTGTAAACATCAACATTAAAGAGCGCCTGCAATCTATACCTGGTGTACGTTTGGTGGATTCTTATGCAGGTCGCAAAAGATCGATGCGTTTGCGCATGGATCCGGTAAAGCTGGCGGCTTACCAGCTTACACCCGCTGATGTGCAGGCAGCATTGCAAAGAGAAAACGTAGACTTGCCCAGCGGCCGTATTGAAGGACAAAATACCGAAGTAACCCTGCGTACCCAGGGCCGGCTGGTAACCGAAGACGATTTTAATAACATGATTTTGAGAGAACAGGCTGGCGCTATTGTACGTTTCAAAGATATCGGTACCGCCATCATGTCTTCGCAAAATGAAAGAACGGCCATGATTGTTAGCGAGGGTAATACCGCACGTTATGGTGTGGGTACGGGTGTACAACCGCAACGTGGGGCCAACTCGCTGGCAATTGTAGATGAATTCAGAAAGCGGTTTGATGATATCGTAAAAACTGCTCCCAAAGATTATATTATTTCATTGGGTAAAGACTTTACAGTGCCGGTGCGTAATTCTTTGTCAGAAGTAGGAGAGACATTGCTGCTTGCATTCGGGCTGGTGGCCATCATCATCTTTGTTTTTCTGCGCGACTGGCGAAGCACCATCATTCCACTGGTAGCCATACCTGTGTCGATTGTTTCTGCCTTCTTCATTATGTACATCGGTAATTTTTCTATCAACGTTCTTACGTTATTAGGGTTGGTGCTGGCTATTGGACTGGTGGTAGATGATGCCATTGTGGTGCTAGAAAATATTTACAGTAAAATAGAACAGGGCATGACACCGCTGGAAGCAGCACGCAAAGGTTCCAACGAAATTTACTTTGCTGTAATCTCTACCACGGTTACACTCGCTGCCGTATTTCTGCCCATACTTTTTCTGGGTGGTATTACCGGTAAACTGTTCAGGGAATTTGCCATTGTAGTAGCCGGGTCTGTGCTGATATCGGCTTTTGTGGCGCTAACTTTATCGCCCATGATGAGCGCCTACCTGCTCAAAGCCGGTTCTTCGCACAACTGGTTGTACAGAAAAACAGAACCCTGGTTTGTTGCACTTAATAATGGTTATGAGAAAACGCTGCGCGCCTTTTTCCGCTACCGGTGGCTGGGCTTTGCGCTGTTGCTGGTATCATTTGGTATTGCCTTTTTACTGGCCCCTAAATTACCCTCTGAGCTGGCACCGCTTGAAGACCGTTCCATGGTAGGCCTGGCAGTTATTGCACCAGAAGGCACTTCTTATGAAAGCATGGAAGAAACCATGAAGGCCATTACCAATTATGTAGCCGATTCTATTCCGGATTTAAATAACAATACCACTTACGCGGGTGTTGCCGCATCTATAGGCACATTGGTGCAACCCGTGAACGGCGGTTTTCAATGGATATTCCTGAAAGATCCTAAAGACCGTAAAAGCGGCTTAAGCCAGGCGCAGATTTACCAGAAACTGGTAGCCGCTTCACAAAGGTTCAGGAATGTTATCTGTATACCCATTCAGATACCCACGATCGGCGGTTTTTCCAGCAGTCAGCCACTGGAGTATGTGGTGCAAGCACCCGATCTGAAAAGCCTGGTAGATGTGATGCCCAAACTGAT
Organism: uncultured Chitinophagaceae bacterium; assembly: GCA_963705285.1. GTDB lineage: Bacteria > Bacteroidota > Bacteroidia > Chitinophagales > Chitinophagaceae > JACMLD01. The sequence continues at coordinate 6,226,866 of OY970066.1, read as the reverse complement.
GGGAGAAGTATACCAGAGCAAAAAACTTTCTTTCCAGAATCCTGATTTCAAAGTGGATCGTCCTGAAATAGGTATTACTATCGACAGGCAACGCGCCGCGCAATCAGGCATCAGCACGCAGGAAATTGGCCGCACCTTACAATTGGCACTCAGTGGCAGAAGGTATGGATATTTTATTCATAACGATAGGCAATATGAAGTGATAGGCCAGCTGGACAGGCAGGAACGTTCGGCGCCAGCGGATTTGCGTTCTCTTTTTCTGAAATCATCCAATGGCGAAATGATTTCTCTCGATAACCTGGTTACCATGAAGGAAAGTGTTAGTCCGCCCGCATTGTACCGGTACAACCAATCGTACAGTGCTACCATTTCTGCCACACCGGCCCCTGGTGTTAGCCTGGGGGAAGCCATTAAAGAAATGGATGCCATTACCGCCAAAGTATTGCCGGCAGGTTTCAGAACGGCGCTGGCCGGACAAAGCCGCGATTTTTCTGAAAGCAGTTCCAGTTTAATATTCGCATTCATCTTTGCCATCTTGCTCATTTACCTGGTGCTTGCGGCTCAATTTGAAAGTTTGATTGACCCGCTCATCATTCTGCTCACCGTGCCCATGGCGGTAACCGGCGCATTGCTGAGTTTATGGATCACCGGGCAATCCATCAATATATTCAGTGAAATTGGAATTATCATGCTCATTGGTTTGATAACCAAAAACGGGATATTAATAGTTGAGTTTGCTAACCAGCGCAAAGAAGAAGGTATGACTGTGCGTGAAGCGGTACTGGCTGCATCTATTTCCAGGTTTCGCCCCATATTAATGACTACGCTGGCAATGATATTTGGAACGCTGCCCATTGCATTATCGCTGGGTACTTCCTCTGGCAGCAGAACATCATTAGGTATTGTGGTAGTAGGCGGGTTGGTTTTTGCCGGCGTACTTACCCTGTTTGTGATACCTGCAGTATATTCTTATTTCTCACGACCCTATAAACAAAAACTAACAAGCGGTGCGGCAAATCACCCATTACGGGCAGAAACCATACCTGCATAAGTTAGGTGCAAGCAACAGTCGTTCCGGCTTGCCAGGTGTAAGCCGGAACGATATTCAGAACTCTTGAATTTATTTTATGACACACAAACAAGCATACATCTACACCTTTACAGTATTTGCGCTTATCTGTCTTTTTTCTTACCTGGCATCGGGCCAGACACGCCAGCTTTCTTTGCAGGAGGCGCTTTCACTAACGCTGTCCAATAACCGCGATATCAAGACCACGGCGCTGAATGTAGACAGGTCGCAGCAACAAATAATTATTGCCAGGAGCCAGCAGAAGCCGGTGGTGGGCATTAATGGTCAGCTGGCCCATTATTTTAAATCGCCCGCTTTTTTTGGTTTCGGCAATGCACCTGCGGGAAGTGATAAAATACCCTACGGGCGATTTGGTGGTAAAGACCAGGTGGCGGCAACGTTATTTGTAAACCAGCCCTTGTACAATGCGGGCATACAACCGGCCATTCAGCAGGCAAAAATACAGGAGCACCAAAACCGGTTACTGGTTACCGGTATACAAACCGATATAGCCGCTCTTTTGAAACAAACCTATATACAGGTATTAGTGCTGCGCGAACGTATAAAGCTGCAGCAGGAAAGCCTGGCACGCAATGAAAAAGCGCTTAAAGATGCCAAATCGCTGCTGCTTCAGGGCAGGGCGTTGCGGGTGGATACATTGCGGGCCTATACGTCTGTAAAAAACCTTGAACCAGGTTTGTTGAAATTGTCTTACGCCGTGCAGGTAGGTAAGCAACAGTTAAAAACACTCATGGGTATAGACAGTACACAGGAAATTGAACTGAGTGATTCATTGGCCCTGCCCGCAGCCAACAATTTATTGACGGAAGAGGAAGTATACAATGAAGCCAGACTGCACCGTGCAGACTTAAAGGCGCTTGATATGCAACAGCAGGTGGCAGAGCAGCAAATTAAACTGGCTGCGGCAAACATGAAACCAGTGGTATCATTAAATGCACAATACCTGTTGCAAACGCAAACCAGCCAATTCAATTATTTCAATGCATATTATCCATCAACACCTTTTATTGGTGCACAGGTAACAGTGCCCATTTTTAATGGTAATGGCAACAAGGCAAGGGTAAAACAGGCAAAGATTGAAAAAGATCAAAGCCAGATAAGATCACTCAACGCGTACGAGCAATTAAAGGCCGAGGTAAAACAGGTAGTGGCCGATGTAAGTGAAACAGCAGCGCGCATACAAACCAGCGCCAATGTTAAAGAAACAGCATTGCTGAGTTATGATATAACGCAGTACCGGTATGCAAAAGGAGTGGCTTCGCGGCTGGAATTAACCGATGCAGAACTTTCTTTAACAACTGCACAGTCTAACTACCTTGAAGCTGTGTACGATTATCTTTCTGCACGTATAGCACTCGAGAAAAGTATGGGAACCATTACACAATAGCACGGATATACAACAGATGAATCAGGGCAGGAGACAGGTAAACTGTCTCCTTTTTATTTAGAATACTTCTCCAAGGCTTATGTAAACGGAACTGTACCCCTTGCTAAACCCAAAATCAATACCCATGTTGGTTCCGGAATTTTTATTGAATTTAATGCGCAAACCCGCGCCAGCGGCAGGATGTATATAACTAAACTTGCCACTTTCTGGCTCGGTGACAGAATTTAAATTGCCAAAAACCACAAAACCAAACAGGCCATTGGCAGTAAGTTGTTTTCGGTATTCTGTTTCCAGGTATAATAAAGTGTTGCCAGTATAACGGCGATTATAAAAACCACGGCCCGAGCGCTGGTTAACATCCCAGCCGGTGGCAGGCAAATCAAGATAAGGAGATTTACTGCCCAGTGTGGTCCATAGATAGCTCCAGACAGCCAGCACATTTTGTTCTTCACGGCTGAAGGGTATGTATTTGCGCACATCTATATACAATGAATGCCAGTAATCGTCACTGCCCAGAAATTTAGGATTGGTCCTGAAAATGACATTGGCAAAAAAACCAGGCAATGGATTGATGCTATTGACCCTGGCATCGTACAAAAAATTAAAGGCAAGGCCAGATGCAAATGAATTGGAGTGATTGGTGGTACCGTAATCGTAACCTGTGAATTTCTGCAGGTTGGCGGTGTCCTGATCGGTACGAATAGAAATATGGTAATCTAAATTATAACCAATACCGGCGAAAATATACGGGCGAATACGCTTTAGCGCACTAAAATAAAGACGAACATAAGAGTAATTGATCAGTAATTTATTGTTTTCCTCATGCCGGCCACCTAGGCCCCAGGTATATTGCGGAAAGTAAGAGTAGCGCATATCACCCTGAAAATTCCATCGATTGCTGGGCGACCAGATATTGGACTTAAAGGGTATATTAAAAGCTCCTTTGAAATTAGTACTGGGCGAAAACGTAATGGTTGAGATGTATGTTCTGGATCTGTCTCCCAGGTAAAAACCTGCCTGGGTGGTAGTTACCAGCGCTGTTCCACCCCCGGGTACAGAGGTACCAATTGGCAACAATGAATAATAAACTTTACGACCATTTACTCTGGGTGGTTTTTTAATATTGATATGGGTCAATTGTTTTAGTAAGCCCAGCAAATCTTTCTGGCCTGCAGTATCCAATGCATGACTTTTTTTAGGGATAATCATGCCCGAAGGATTTTGTGCCAGCAAACAAAAGGGAGAAATGCAAGTTAATACCAGTAACCAATGTTTAAGCATGTTTACTGTTGAACCAATATTATGCTAGTTTTTATTGCGGCAGCGTAGGGATATTGAAAGCAGTAAGCTCACAAATAGCGTTTACAAATGTCAATGTTTACAGTAAAGATGTCGCGTGTATGATAATGAGTGGTTCTAAGCATGGTATTTACGGGGAAATATTTCCTCAATATTAACGGGTCATCCATTCAACATAGTGAACTTACTGTTATATAGATGAGCAGCAGCTTCATTTCATTTGGCATGTTTTTATGACCATAGTAATTAAATATTACATTATGAGTAAGCAGCCCGCGAAGCCTAAAACAACAGACACTACAAAAAAAGGATACAACGAAAAAAATCCCGGTGATCCGCAGGGTGCTTTTCCCCCGGCCAATACCGAACATCCACAGAAAAAAGAAGAGCCCAAGTCAAACGCAGCAGCAAAAAAATCGAAGGAAGATGAGGCGTAAGATGCGCTTACATCCTTCCAACCCTAATACACCAACATGGTACCTGTAAAAAAAAGTGCGTTCAACCGGCCTTTTGTTATTGTTATTATTATACTTCTTTCCCTTATAGCTGCAGGCATTATTGGTTGGAACATGTTTAAGTATAAGTTTATCAAAGACAAGGTTGGCTCAGCAGTATATGAAAAATCGAATGGCCTCTATACTATTCGCTATGATAAGATGGCATTGGATGAGGCAGGTGGTTTTTTGCATGTAACCAATTTGCAAATCATACCCGATACCGTAAAATACAGGCAGATGGTGCAGGAAAAACGAAATCCACCACTGCTGTTATCGTTGTTTGTACCAGAGCTTACTATTGCGGGGGTAAAAAGTCCTAAAGCAATTATCAACAAAAAGGTCAGCGGCAGAAAATTGGAGATTAACAATGCTACGGTTATTTTTTACTACGCCAAGTCGCCGCCAGATACCAGCAAAGATGCTGTTAAGCAGGAGATGTATCAGCAGTTACTGGGCGATTTAAATCAGATACAGGTAGACTCCGTAGCCGTTACGCATGTTTCTTTGGCGTTTGTAAATATACTTAACAACAAAACTTCTATTGAGGCCTCAGACATTTCTGTTCATCTGCAGGATGTGATCATAGACAGTTTGCACAGCAATGACAGCACCCGGTTATTTTTTGCCAAGAAAGTAAAAGTTACCGGGGATAAAGGGCTCATTAAAAATAAGCCCAGCACTTATTTTTATCGGTTTGAAGGATTTACATTTGATAACAATGCAAATAGCCCGGGTACGGGAGGTTTTTCAATAAAATCGGTTCAGATTGAACCGCAGCTAAGCGAAGCTAAGTATGCTGAATTTTCTAAAGTACAAATAGATCGTTTTAATTTGGCATTTAATAATGTCTCGTTGAGACAGATAAATCTGAGCAGGTTAATGCTCGGTGATGTAATAGCCGATAATATGTCGATTGGCCAATGTAACGTAAAGATTTTTCGCGATCGCAACTACCCTGGCGATGGAAAAAGTAAAATTGGCCAATTTCCACAGCAGCTACTCATGAAAATGCCCATTACCCTATCGTTAAAAAAATTAGTGGTAGACAATGCATTCATTGAATACAAAGAAAAGAATCCACAGTCTGACTATAATGGCAGGGTTCAATTTTTGAATGCCCATGCGGTTATTACCAATTTAACCAATGACCCTGCATTGATCCGCCACAATAACAATTGCGTAGTTGATTTTACCGCAAAGTTTATTGACCTTGCCAGGGTGCGCGTTAAACTGAATTTACTGCTCAACAACCCGCAGGGAAAGTTTACATTTTCTGGAGGGCTTGATGAGGGTTTTGAAGCAACCGGACTTAATAAACTGATAGAGCCGATGGGCCTGGCCAGAATAGAAAAAGGGCGTGTAAACGATCTCAGCTTTAATTTTACCGGCCATAATTATGGAAGCAATGGAACAGTAACCTTGTTGTACGATGATCTAAAAATTACCCTGCTCAAGAAAGACAGTGCAGAAAATAAGCTGCAAAAGAAAAAGCTGCTCAGCTTTGTAGCCAACATGCTGGTTAAAAATAGCAATCCCCGAGGGAAGAAACCCCCTAGAGTTGAAACGCTGGAATACAAAAGGTTGGCCGATCGATCCTTCTTTAACTTAATGTGGAAATCTGTATATGCAGGTATTAAAAAGTCGGCAGGCATGTAATGCAGGTATGAAATACAGGCATGTAATGATTGAGCAGCAAAGCAGGCCAACCATTCTTAATAGCTTCACGCTTACGCTAGAACGGATATCCAATGGCAATATTCAGTATCAGATTATTCTTTCGCCAGGTACCACTGCCAAAATCAATCTGATCAATTACCCATTGCTGTCCATCGGGCAACCAGGGTTTTCTAAGCGGGAATGCAACATCTAACCGTAACACTAAAAACGATACGTCTGCACGCAAGCCTACGCCGGCGCCCACTGCCAGTTGCTTCATAAATTTATTGGTAAATTCTCCACCGGGCTTCAATGTGTCTTTATTATACAACCAAATATTACCCGCATCTACAAATACAGCCCCGTTGATAACGCTTACCAGTTTCATACGGTACTCTGTATTTATTTCAAGTTTGATATCGCCCGATTGATCCGGAAAAAATTTGGTGACCGTATCGCGCACGCCCAGGTAAGTACCCGGTCCCAGTGAACGGCTGCGGAAAGCGCGGATGCTATTATTACCCCCAATAAAAAATTGTTTGATAAAAGGCAATGAAGAAGAATTGCCATACGGATAACCCAAGCCCACAATAAGCCGGTTGGCCCATACGCTGTTGGTACCGCTTTTTAAATAATACCTAACATCTACATCTCCCCTCAGGTACTGCGAGAATGGCGCATTGAAAATAGTAACCTCTTTACCGCTCTTTACATTAGCGCCTGATACCAGCCCTGCAATATTTCCGGAGAGGTCAATGGTACCATTAAAATATAAACCGGTTTGCGGTCCGTTGCCGGTTAACGGGTTATAGGTATATGTGTAATTAGAACCCAGTATGAATTGTTTATCGATTGCTTTTTGCAAAGTAGGATTGGTATCGATGGCAGCACGGTAGATATCGGTTACATTAACCGGTTGTACATAGGTAATGCTGATGGGGTTAAGCTGGTGCTCTTTCTGCACGTTTTCTTTCCAGGTATAACCGTATGAAGCACGAAAAGAATTAAGGGTGTACAACTTTTGTTTATTCAGCAAATCATAGCCGAGTAAAATGTTTGTTTTTGGCACAAATCCGCCACGGGTATTGAAATTAAAGAACGGTACCACAAAACGTGGTATGGCAAGATTGGCTTCCAGTCCGCCACGGTACGTATTAAACCCGGCATACTGGCCGCTGTACTGCACTTCAAACCCACCCAGTGCGGTAATGCTAAGCAGCTCACCAGCCTTAAATGTATTGCGGTTGCGCCAGCTGGCACTTATTTGAGAACCGGTAAGGTTATTAGATTTAGTACTGCCAATTAATTCAACGCGCAACGACTTTTTGGGCATTGGCGTAAGATAATAATAGGTGTTGAGCCTGGGCGTATCCTGTTGCGGTGCCAGTTCAAACCTGTTTTTTACAAACTTGAATAGTCCCAGCGTAATAAGCCGGTTGAGTGTAAGGTTGTGGCTTGAACGTTTGTAGGGATCACCGGGACTGAACAACATCATTCTATCAAACATTTGCGGCTTGTATAAATGACGCTTGTCTATAATCTGGTAGCCTTTATACACCGTGGCATCATTTTTTACCGTGTCGGTAGCTGCAGAGTTGAGGCGGTAATTGGCAAAAATGAAGATATCATTTATCAGGTAGGTGTTTTTCGATTGCGCCGGAATGATCGGTTTTTTATTTACACCCAGGTTTACTTCATGATTGCCAATACTGGAATCTACAGTAACGTATAAAAAATCAGGGCTAAAATAATAGAACCCTTTTTCTTTCAGGTAACCATCAATACGGTCGCGCTCTGCTTTAATCACATCCAGGTTGTATGTTTTGCCGGGTGTAAGAAAGGTGGTGGCAGCAGACTCGTTAATTGTTTTTGACAGCAGGCTGCTGTCTTTTTCAAACTCCACCGTCTTTATTCTGTACTGCGAGCCTGCTTCAGCAGTATACACCGCGGTAGCTTTCCTGTTTTTTACAACAGTATCTGCTGTTACGTTTGCTTGCAGAAACCCCTGGTTTTGCAGGCTGCTGGCCAATACCTTGCTATTATGGTCTAGCACCACATCGCTTAACAGTACGGGCGGCTCTCCAATTTTATATTTGAGTTTACCGCGCAGCGATGTTTCTTTTTTGGGATGCCCGGCAATATTGTAGATAAACAATTTGAAACGGACGCCTAATATTTTTTTATTGGGTCTGGGTCGGGTGAGATCTGCCAGTTCTGACCGAAGGTTTTTTGGTTTCTTCTCCGTGTTTCCGGTGGTTTTCAGGTTTACTTTTGCGCCTGTATATAATGACTCACCTGCTGGTAAATATTTTGTATTACTGCATGAACAAATAACGGCCAGCAGCACAGGATAAATGTATACAGCATATCTTCTACTCATTTGTGCCTTGTTTGGTTGCTTGTTGTTTTAGCTGGTTTTCCTGCTCCCTTGCTTTACGTCTTTCTTCGCGTATTTTCTCGCGCTGTTTAGCAGTCCTGAAAATCTCGCGTAAGCGGTTATAGTCTACTGTTAGTATAAACCCAACGCCGGTTTCTATCACGTAGCCTTCAATGATACCCTGGTAATCGTTTTTGCGGTACGCACGCAGCATATAGCGACCGTCTTTGCTGATCTTATAATCAAGTGCCACATTGCCTGCCAGGTTGGTGCTTTGGCGGCCGGAAGTTTGGGCGCCTTCCAGTTCAAAATTGCTGCCTACTGTAACAGTAAGCCGGTCGTTAAGCAGGCGTTTTGAAAGCGATACATTGAGATCGGTTTTGCTGGCGCGCTCCCCGGTAGTGTAATCATCGTCCTGAGAAATAACATCAAAGTTGAGGTCAACCCCCTTAATAAGGCTGGCGGCGAGCTGGTTCAATTGTTCTGTGAGCAGCTTGCTAACACTGGCGCGGGCAAAAGATTCGGCGGTGGTACCGCTGCCACTGCTCTGGAACGGATTTTCTGTTACAAAGCGGGTGAGCAACAACAACGCAAATACCTGCTTGTTTAATTCTGAAGGCTCCTTTCTTAAGTCGGTCAGTTTCTGGTTTACCAGTTCAACTATGTTTTTTGAAACGTTGTAGTTTTTATTATCGGGCAGTACAATGTCAAAAGTAATATCGGGTTTTAATAGTGCACCTTTCATTTTAAGGTCAACCTCAAAAGGAAGTTTCTGCAGGTAGGTGTTTCTAATGGTGGCTACGGATCCTTCCAGTTGGTCTTTCACCAAATCGAGCGGGGCTGTATTGGCAATATACACCGCCGTGAGATCCACTTCAGCTTCGGTAGGTTCTCCTTTCCAAATAATCTTACTGCCTTTCTGAATATCAAACTTTCTTTTCAGCAGGTTAAATGTAAGCTGGTAAGACCCGTCTTCCAGTTCGTACGAGCCCGTCAGTGTAATTTTACCACTGGGGTCGATGCCGGCGTTGAGCAAGGCTTCGCCACGCACATTCAGCAAATCGCCGTTGCCTTCATCTATAACGAGGTTTAACTCTGCCTCTTTTTTTACTTCAATGTTTACAGAAACATCCATGCCGGTGGCACTAGCCTGGTTGAGCGAATCGTCTGCGTTTATCAGCGTATACTCAGTAGGCGGTGCGTTAGCGTTTACAAATTTTACAATGCCTTCCCTTTCCTGTATGCCGGGTTCTTCCTGCGGCAATACCACCGTTAGTTTTGTTTTATCGTTAATGGTAAGGCTACCATCAATTACGGGTGCCAGCTCGGTACCTTTTATGCTGAGGTTGGTGGTAAAATACAATTGACCGTAATACAACTTATTATTTTTCTTATCCGTATTCAATGCATGAAAGTCCCTTGCCTGTAGTGTAAGGTTGAAATTGTAATGTTGAAAATCGCTGGTAAGTGCGGTTCCATCCAGTATGGCTTTGCTGCCGGTTGAGTCTACTATTGTAAACGTGCTGAATTGTATGCCTTCGGGATTGAATGTAATTTTTTCCTGATCGATGCTGAAATAACTGTTCAGCATGCCAAGGTTGAATCTTGTTTTATTAAAATTAACATCGCCATTTACCTGTGGTTTATCAAGGTTGCCGGTAATGGAGAGTTTACCATTGATGGTACCAGTTGCATCGCGGATGGCCTGGTTGGTGGCCCCTTCCAGTGAATGCAGTTGCAGTGCGCGTATGTCTGCCACCAGGTCGAAGGTGCTTTCATTATTGGGTTTCATGAAATAGCTGCCTTCCAGTTGAACATCATTACCATGGCCAGATAACTGTACGTTGGCAGCAAATGTATTGGCCTGTGTATTGTTTACCTGCAGGCGCAAATCGCCCAGGGTATCTTTGTTCATGGCCAGGTTGTTAATGGTAAGATCGCTGGTGAAATTGGGCTGCGTCATCAGGTCGTTCAACTCTGCTTTACCATTGAGTGTGCCGTCTATAAATAATGAATCCTGTTTTATGAAAGCAGACAGCGTTGCCAAACGGAAGTCTTTGAAGTTTAAAGCTACCGGTGCATCGGGTGCGGGAGAAGCGCTGTTGAGGCTGAGCAACTGGTTGTCTTTGCCCAATTCAAATTTATTGATGTTGATGCCCTTGCCGTCGTACACAATTTTATTATCATTGTTGATAGTCCATTTGTCGTAATTGAGCATGAGGCTATCGGGCTTCAATGAGAATGCGTACTGGCCTTTTGAAGGTTGTTCAAACAGGCCGCTGATACGGTATTTATTTTTTGAAGTTTTATCTTTATTCAGCAGCGTGAAATCTATTTTGTTGTTGGCAATGGTGGCAGAAAGGTTAGTGGCGTACACATTTAAACTGGTTCCGCTTTGAATGTTGGCCACCCCGGCATTTACATATAATTTATTATCGCGGGTGATTGCTGTAAGTGCCAGGTTGTTGATTTTATTGGTGCCATTAATAATTAAAGGGGCCTGCAGGTTGGCCTGCCATCCGCTATCACTGCTGAAATGACTTTGCAGTGTTATGTCTTTAAGGCTGTCGAGCTGTGGCACCAATGCCTTCAACAGTGGTTTATTGACAACAGTGCCGTTGATGGTGAAATTATAGGGATCCGTTTTTACCAGGATGCTGTCTGGTACGCGGGAGAAATAAGGTTCCATGGCCTGCTGAAAAACGCTACCCATCTGCGTTAGTTTGTACTGACCGTTCAATTGCAGGTTTACAATATCACTTCTCAGGTGTACGAACTGGCCGCTGTCTGATTTGCCGGCGGCAATTTGAATGGTATCCATGGGGATGCGCTGCTGGTTGTTGAGCAATACCGACTGGGTTACCAGCAAATCACCCATGAGGCTGTCTGGATTAGTAGCAGCAAAATCTGCAACAATATTACCACGGTAAAAAAGTGTGTCTGTGGTAAGGTGGAGAGGCAGTGTGCGCAACGTATCAATTTGCATGGTCAGCTTCAATGCCGGGTACTTGGAAGCAAAATTTCCACTGGCATCCAACGACACAATCACATTGGGATCGCGTATGTCTGCTACCGCTGTAAATTGTTGCTGTGCAATACTGGCATCCATGCGCAGGTTCTGGTAATTGTATTGTTTGATTTCTGCTTCATTTACTATACCATGCAGCCGCGCATTTGCGTACTGCGGGTCGTAGCCCCTGCCTTTTGCGGTAAAGCTGGCGGTAACCAGTCCAAAAGTTTTGGCAGTATCTTTCAGCAGCACGCCCAGGTTAACTTTGGTGAGCGTAACATACAAATCATACAAGGCATTTCTTTTATCACTGAATTTGGAGGCCGTTCCTTTTATCGTGGCGTTGCCCAAACTGGTGATCAGTTTCAGATCCGCCGCCATATCGTTCATACCGCCTTTGAATTTACCCGATAAGGCCATCTTATCCGGAACGGTGATATTAGCAGGCAAAGTATTTGGCGGCAGCATGCCCACAATATCTGCGCGGGTGGTGGTCAGGTTTTTTATAACCACATCTGCATAAAATGTTTTTGGGTCAGTTGCATTCTTCACAGTGCCGGCCATATCCACCCGAGTATTTTGCAGACCGCTAAATTGAAATGCGGGTATAGACAAGTCTGTCATGCTGCCTTTTATTCGGCCATTTATGAAAAGGACAGTGTTGGGGTTTCTGAATGCAGCCTGTTTACTTAAAAAAGGTGCAAAGGTGAGCATGTCTTTTACCTGTATTCTTGTATTGCTAAGGTCAACATCCAGTTTGAGTTTTGACAAATCTTTACTCACTGCTTCAATAGAAGGATAACTAACTATTACAGAACGTTGAATGGAGCTGCCAGGTGTTTGTATGCTCAGGTTTTTAAGATAAGCCTGGTTGCTGGCATACAAAAAATCTGTAGTAAAACTGTTTAATACAAAACCACTTTGTTCCTGCATGCTGCCTTTTGTAATGCTACCAGAAATGGTATCCTTTCCGTACTGCAGGTCTTTTATGGCTATTGTAAGTTTGGTGGCGTTGATGTGCGAGTAATCCATACCGCGGGTGAGCCTCGGTTTGCTATCATCATCAAACTTAATGTTATTGTTTGCCAAAGAGATGTTGGCTACCTGCAAATTCCAGCCTGCGTTGGCAGAGTCAACCACGGGCGCTGCTTTCTTGGTAAGTTTATCAGCCGTTTCTGGTTTACCTATTTGTACCGCAGCAGTGGTATTGTTTAACTGCAGATCATTTAATTGTACCAGCTGTTTATCTAAATCAAAACTGCGTACATCACCAGCGAGTTGCCCGAGTGATATGTTGCTGTACAGCTTATCAATATTATTGCGGTAATCAACTTGTATATTGGACAGGTCAATTTTTTTAAGCGCCAATTGCAGGGGGTTGGGCTCGCCAATTTTTTTGATGGCTTCGGTATTCTCTTCGGGTGTTTGCAAAGGTTTATTCTGGTACACCCTGGCCACCACACCCTTCATTTCAATCAAAGGCACGCTGTAATGCATATGCGTGGGATCCAGTTTATCAATCTGGGTTTTGCTGTGTTCAATCCAAACCTCCATGTCGTTGCCGGTAACTATATCGTTGTAGACCAACCGAACTTTGGTGAGCAACAGATTGTCCAATGACATTTTAAGGGCTGCAGTATCCTTGGTTTCTTTCTCTGGGGCAGCACTTCCGGCAAAGGCGTCAATGATAAACTGGAAATTAAAAGTGGTATCGGGCAGTTGTCTTTTTATTTTAGCAGTAATACCTGCCAGCTCCACGTTATTGATCGCTATTTCGCTGTGGAGCAATTTCCACATATTCAAATGCACTTTCAGCAAGTTGCCGGAGATCAATGTGTCTTTCTGCCTGTCTTCAATGTAAACGTTGCCAAGCTCGACCGTTTGAGGAAAGTCGATGGAAAGTTTTCCTATGGCTACTTTGGTTTTTAGTTTGCCGGCGAGGTAGTCTTGCGCCTTGCCGCGTATTATATTCTGAACATAAGGAGTTTGTACCAGTATAATCACCAATAGTAATAAAACGAAAATACCCAGCAGTATTTTAAGAAACAGCCTGCCCGCACGAGCCAAAACCGATCTCCGGGTGGTGTTAACAGGCTTCTCTGATGCCATATAAACTAAACTTCTTGAGGTTAAATGTAACGATACTGTAATAATGCAAAAGCCAGTCCATAAATACCTTGTAAACGGTTAATTTACAGCTATTGATGAATATATACAGAAAACCGCGGAGTTCAGATGGATTGCTTTAAAATTTTCATTAAAACCTTTTCTTCTGCAGTGAGCCCGCTTTTATTATCGGGTTCTTCCAGTTTGTCCAATTCGGTAAGGTAGGAAGAGAGATTATGCGCTTCGTATAACTGCAATAAAGCGGGGTGGACATAATACTTTTTACAAACCGTTCTGGTATTGCCAAGCTTTTTGCTTACTTCATCCAGCGCAGCCAGAATATTTTTTTTGCTTTCAGTAGCCGTTACTGCTTCGCCCAAAGACCGAAGGGCCTGCAATGCATGTACAGAGCCTGCCCATGTTCTGAAATCTTTGGCGCTGCAATCGTACCCGCTGGCATCTTTGATATACTGGTTAACCATACCTGAATCAATAGGTTTGCGGTTACCTTCTGCATCATAATACTGAAAAAGTTCTTTGCCGGGTATATCGCGGCATTGCTGTACCATCCGCGCAAGTTTTTTATTCTTCAGACTGATCTGATGCTCAATGCCTTTCTTTCCTTTGAAAGTAAAATGAAGTTTATCGCCACTGATGGCCACATGTTTATCTTTCAGCGTGGTGAGACCGTATGAACCGTTTTGTTTTTCATATTCATTGTTGCCGATGCGTATATAGGTTCTTTCCATTAAACTGATAACAGTGGCCAGTACTTTTTGCTGGGTGAGTTCTTTGGCCGAGAGATCTTTTTCCAGTTGCAGCCGTAGATTGGGTAATACTTTACCGAACTCGTACAGCCGGTGGAATTTTGTTTCATTACGCAGCTTGTTCCATAGTTCGTGGTAGCGGTATTGTTTGCGTTTGCGTACGTCGAGGCCGGTTGCCTGTATATGGCCGTTTTCTACCGGGCATATCCATACGTTTATCCAGGCCGGCGGTATGGCCAGTTTGCGGATGCGTTTAATTTCTTTTTCAGTTTTGACCGGCTTTTTTTGAAGATAGTAGGCAAAGCCTTTTCCCTTTTTGATGCGTGTAATACCGGGTTCGTTGTCTTTTACATACAACAGGTTGGCAGCAACGGCCGCTTCTTCATAATCTTTGTCTGCCTGCAGAAAATCTTTGTGTGTTAGCCGCAATGCCGGAGCGCCCATATGGTGTTTTAGGGTATAGTATTGAAAATACAATGCCAGAGTTAGTGTAGAAATTAGAGTTAAGAATTTAGAGTTAAGGGTGGAGCGTTCCAAAATGATAAACTGACGAAGCTGTGAGAAGCTGTGGTGGAACAAGAGTCGGTGTATTCAAGCGCTCCAGTGCATGCCTCTGGTAGGAGAGACGGTACGGGGACGTAAAACATTTTATGTTTGGAGTTTTTTGTTCGTCAGTTCGTTTGTAGGCAACTCATAACTCATAACTCATAATTCATAACTTTTTTAACTCATTTCGCAAACGCATCCGCCAGTTTATTGATTTCAGCAGCGTCAATGGTTTTGCTGCCATTGTCTACTACAATTCTGAAACGGAATACAACGGATTCACCTTTTTTTAGTGACAAATTTTTTGCAGAACTGCCATTGGTAAAAATCTTTTCACCCAATGGGTTGGCAGCAAACAAACCGTAACCACGCGCATGCCAGAAGGTGGGATAGTTGATATTTTTAGGATGGTCTATGATAACAACGCTAACAGAATCGTTGCCCATCTTTCCATATACTTTGCACCAGCGGCCGCGGGTGCTCCAGGCAGCATCACCCTGTTTGCCTTCGCTGGTAATGTAATTGCCATTGGCAATGCTGTCTTTGGTTCCCTTAACAATGGTTACAATGCCTTTATCGTCTGTAAACTTTTTATCTTCTGCAGTAGGTATTTCCAGTGCATGCGCCAGCCGTACGCCAAGAAATCCGTCTTTGGCATCGGTGAAGGTAACAAGGCTTGCAACGCCTTTGAGGGTGGTTACCCTGTCAATGATGCGTACACGGTCAGTGCCGCTAAAAGTAAACTGCGTAGTTTCTTCTAACAATACTTCGTTTGCCTGGTTGGTCCAGTTGGCATGATAGCCAAGTAATCCTTTTGTCCCGTCTTTGGTTTCTATGATACGATCTGTTTTTATCCAGCCATAATTTTTTTTCTTATCCGCAGGTATCGCAAAAGAGTTGTTCCAAAAATCAAGACCATTTACATTTTCAAAATTGAGCCAGGTGCCAATATGATGCGGGTGATCAGTTGGGTCTCCCGGCTGGGGATTAAGCGGAAAGCCGCGCGTAACTACGGTACCGTTGGCTGCGTAAATAGGATTAAGCACCGGCTTCTCCAACGTATCAGGATAAAAAAAGCTGGTGAAAGCTTTATTGCCGATGAATACATCGATCCTGTTCACGTTTTTGTCTTTTACCAGTTTCACGGGTTGTTGCGCTTCAGAAAAGGAAACCAGCAGAAGCGATGCAATAGAAAATAAAAAAACAGATTTTGCAGCGTGCATGAATATAGTTTTTGCGGGAGTAAATAAGCTGTTAGCCATTAGCTGTTAGCCATTAGCTCTATGTATACTTAATAAAACTAACAGCTAACAGCTAAAGGCTAATTGCTAGTATTTGAATACTTTGCCATTGCACATTACTTCCTGGGTAGCCTCATCAAAAGTGGCTTTTCCACCCAGGTGCGCAGATGCAGTGGTCATAATATTGGCGATAGAATGGCTGTACCCTGCTTCCACCGGTGCATTGGGTTCTTTACGGCTGCGTATACATTCCATCCAATTGCGTACATGGTTGCTCGTTAGTTTATCGCCACCGGTATTGGCCGATGCTACCACTGTTTCCACTTCAGACAAACTCATTTCGGGCAGCAGGTTGGCCTGCATATTCATGGCAGCTGCCATTCTTTGGGTAAGCCCACCTTTGGGCGAAACTTTATTGGTATTGAGATTTAGTTCGCCACCATTTGAGTAATAGATCTCAGCGGGGTTTTCATCGCCATTGCTCATGCGTGATCCAAATGTAACCTGGAAGCCACTTGATAAATCATTTAACGGGCCGTAATCAAATACAGCGGTGATGGTATCCCAATTTCTTCTGCCATCTTTCCAGGTGTAGATGCCACCATTGGCGGTTACGCTGCGCGGATGTGCCAGGCCGCTAAACCAATGCACAGTGTCTATCTGGTGGCTCATCCACTGGCCGGGCAGGCCTGAAGAATAGGGCCAGAATAAACGGTACTCAAGGTATTTGCGTGGATCAAAATTTTCGAACGGACGGTTTAAAATAAAACGTTTCCAGTCTGTATCTTCTTCTTTTAGTTTATCAAGCAATGCCGGGCGGCGCCAGCGGCCGGGCTGGTTTACATTCCAGGTAAGTTCTACCATGGTAATGGGGCCAAACTTACCGGAGCGTATAAATTGATTGGCTGCATGGTAATTGCTCCCGCTTCTGCGTTGTGAACCTATCTGTACAATTTTCTTACTGGCTTTGATGGCTTTGAGTGCGGCGCGGTTATCTTCCATAGACTCTGCAAAGGGCTTCTCTACATAGGCATCGCAACCGGCATTTACCGCCTGTATGGCGTGCTGCGCATGCTGAAAATCTGCGGTGCTGATAAACACGGCATCAGCCAGTTTTTTATCGTACAATTCTTCATTGTTTCGGCAGGCAACAATATCGTGGCCCATTTTTTCTTTCCAGGTGGCGGCGCCTTCTTCGCGGCGCATCTTCCATATATCTGAAACGGCCACCACATCAAAATTCAACTCTTTGTAATGGTTCATAAAGCTGGGTATATGGCTGGCTTTGTGACGGTCTGAAAAACCTACTACGCCAACGCGTACGCGGTCGTTTGAACCAATAATACGGTTATAACTTTTTGCGCCGAAAACAGCTGGTGCCCCCAAATAAAAACCCGCAGTGCCCATAGCTGCCTGTTTTATAAAATTGCGTCGTGAATGTGGCATGTAAAATCGTTTTTGTTTATTAATGTGAAGGAATGACGAGGATGGTTAGCATCCGGATAAAATTACTTCATCACCGTATTAAAACAAGATTAATTTAAACTTTTTAACCTAAAACCTGCTACATCGTTTTACCTGCTGCAGCTTTTCTCAAATCCAGCGCAATACTGGCGATAAACTGAAACTGGTCTACAATAGGTTTTAGTTCAGACAGGCGCAACCGGGTATCAGTAACCACCAGACCTGCCTGCAATTCTGCGTTTCTTTTGGCTACCAACTCTTTAACCTGTAAACCTGGCTGAAAAGGGATGCTGTTGCTATCATTTTGAATAGCTGCATCCGCAATACCTGCTTCTATTAACTGTGCTGCTGTGGAAAGGTTGCGACTCGTATCTGTAATGATGATATTAAAATCTGCACTTTGGTATTTTGCGGCCAGCGTTTTACTAAAATGGGCCAGCGTGGCAATATGCGAGGTAAGTGTGTGCGCAAGCACTACAAACTGGTGGATTTGCAATGCATTTCTTTGTTTGCTTTTTGGTTCTGCCAGCAGTCGCGAAAATGCATCTGATAAATTGGCCAGCGCAACAAATGCCTCTTTTCGGCTTAGCCTGAATTGTGTTTCTGTAACCATTGTACCTGTAAAAGAGCCGGAAACACTTTTGTAGTACGCAAGCGCGGCGGTAATAGCTGCTGCCTGGTATTTTTTGATTTGCTCATGCTCCCATGCCGGAAGCAACAGAAAGTTAGCGGCAAACGCAATGGCCGATCCAATTACGGTATCTATGATGCGGTCGGTAATAATGGTTTTGAACTGGCCGCTATTGAGCAAATGAAACAGTAACAGAATGTAGGGGGTCATGCAAATAACGGCCAGCAGGTAATTGGTGCGGATAAAACTGTAGGTGCCTGTCATCAACAACAGCATAATGATAAACAATACCGTACTGTCTTTTATAAAATACAACATTACCATGCCTGCCAGTGCGCCGGCTACCGTGCCCAGCACCCGCTGGTAGTTTCGTTTTTTTGTAAGGCTGTAAGTCGGTTTTAATATTACTATTATGGTAAGCAGAATCCAGTAGCTATGCCCCAGCATAAAAAAATTAGACAAAATATAGCCCAAGGTGGCGGCGATGCTGACGCGCAGTGAGTGGCGAAAAATATCTGACCGGATGCTCAGGTTATCGCGCAGCAATTTCCAGTTAATGTCTGTATGGGTAACAAATTTGTCATGGTCGCCGGATGGCGTAAAATCTTTGGCCCTTTTCTTATCGTATTTCGTTGCGTGGTGCAGCGTATTGATCCTCGACGCCATGTCTTCAATTGCCTGCAATATTTTGCGTAAAGTAATAATCGCTTCCAGGTTTTCTGCATTGAGCCGGGTGTTGCGAAACGCTGTAAAATATTGTTGCAAGGCACTCAATTTCTCCTGCAGTTGTTCCGGAGGATCAGAAGCCTTGCCGCTCTTTACGGCAATACCGGTATCATCAAGCGCGTCGGCAATAGTGAGTACACAATCTTTATAACGTTGCAGTATATCCGTATCATCAAAAAAATGATGCAGGTTTTCATACGGGTAGAAGGAGGTGGCTGCTTTTTCAAAAAGATCAACCGTATCAATAAACAGCATCATGAGGGTTCTGCTGGTAACAGTGGAATCTTTTACTATAGCGCGACTTTTATACAACAATTCGCGCAGTAAATCCTGTTTGTGCTGTACCTGCACCTGTTGTTCCATCAGTTCTCGGTACACATCATCATAGCTTGTTTTGCTATCGTAAAATTTGGCACGAATACGCAGGTAATCGGCAGTGGCCATGATGCAATCGCCCAGCGCCTGCTGTATCAATTTATACGGGCGCACATGGTACAGCACAAGACTTAACAGCATGTACCATATGGCACCTCCGGCAATGTACAGGGCATTGAGCAGTACGTTCCAGCCATGGTCGCCACGCGTCATATTTAATACCATTACCAGCAATGCGGCGATGCCGATAGAAATAACACGCCCGCCATATACGCCAATAATAGAAAAGATAAAACACGCAATGGCCACCCAGCAACCAAGCGCCAGCGGGTAGGGGGCCACATAGCCGGTAATAAGGCAAACAAAAAACATAATTACGGTACACACCTGCATACCGTTTCGGCGGTGGTGAATGGGGCCGGGGCTATCTGCTGCGCTTACGCACACGGCTCCCAGTGAAACCAGTACACCAATAGAGAGCCATCCAAAATAATTAAGAATAAGTGCGGGTAAAACAGCACCGGTGGTAATGCGCAGGCCTTCGCCGAGGTAGTAGCTGTTGATAAAACTTTTATATTCTTTAATAAGATCCATGCGCTTGTAATAATGCTAAACCGGGTATAAAGATAGTTATGTTTTTTAGGTATGCTGCGTTAGCGCTGTTGTGTACCACGCTGCGGTTGCGGAATCTGGATTGCTTCGCCGCGCAAGTTACTAAGGTTGAATCATGCTGAAGGCGGCTCGCAAAGACGCCGGGAGATGACGACTGCGTACGACAGTGCGGAACGTGGTACGTCATTGCGAAACGCCCTGATAGCTATTATTATTAATGGAGTGATGTGGCGTTGAAGCAATCTGCTGATGGTGGCATTGTATCGCTGCACCCTTGATGCATGCTGCGTTAGCACTGTTGTGTAACACGCTGCGGTTCCGGTATCTGGATTGCTTCGCCGCGCCAGTTACTAATTATTGAACCATGCTGAAGGCGGCTCGCAAAGACGCCGGGCGATGACGACTTTGTACGACAATGCTCAACCCGGTACGTCATTGCGAAACGCCATGATAAATCTTATTATTAATAGAGTGATGTGGCGTTGAAGCAATCTGCTGACCGTGGTATTGTATTGCTGCACCCTTTATGCATGCTACGTTAGCACTGCTGTGTAACACGCTGCGGTTGCGGTATCTGGATTGCTTTGCCGCGCAAGTCACTAAGGTTGAATCATGCTGAAGGCCGCTCGCAAAGACGCCGGGGAGTTTGCGCCAAACGTCTACCACCGCGTCCTTTTTCAATTCATACATCATATTTACCGGTTCATGGTGTTGTAGTTACCCGTTCGTTTTACTGCATTGTAATATTGCGCCCTGAACAACATTTTATCAATTAAACCTGTAAATTTTTATGAAAAAGTTTTTCGTTCTCGCTTTCGTTCTTACTACGCTCGCGTTCGCATCCTGTAAAAAAGACAAAGAGTCAACGCCTGCGCCCGTACCAGAAACGCCGGGTAAACTATTAACCAAAATGACAAAAAAAGAAAACAATGTAACCACTGTATTCAATTTTGTGTACGATGCGAGTAAAAGACTGACGTCTTACAAAAGCACCGACAATAAAGTAGGGGTGGTGTTTACTTATGATGCAAATGGCAACGTGGTAAAAGTAGAAGACAACGAAGATGAATTCAAGAACATCTACACTTACACCTATAATAATAACGTGCCGGTATCGGCCACGTTTAAAAGCTGGCAAAAAACAGCGGGTGAGCCAGACGACCTGATTGAAGATGATGCCCTCACTTATACCATCAGCAACGGCCAGGTAACTAAAATACACGTGGTATTTACACAAACACAGGGTGCGGCAGATTTTGACATGACCTATGGTGCAAACGGTAATCTTACAAAAGTTACTGGACCTAATAATTATACGGCCACCTTTGGTTACGGCACAAAGAAACCGGTGTTTCCAATCGTCTCTAAGTATGTGTTAGACCAGTCTGGTTTTTCACTGCAGTTTGCGGCAAAAAATGAACTCACGTCCATTGCATTTGATTTTCCGGGCAATCAGTATGATGTAAACCTCAACAATCAATATACTTATGATGCAAACGGCTATGTGCTTACTTCTACAGATGGAACTGAGCAGGTAACTTACGAGTATCAATAAATTAAGCCTCAACCTATGTCCAGGAACCCCGCAAGGTGTTCCTGGATTTTTTTTTTGTTGGATGCTTTAACCAGGTGGTGCCGGGCCTGTGGCGGAAATAGCTTCTATCTGCCCGCCCGGGCAGGTATAAGGGCTTCAAAAAAGTGAAAAAGTGTCATTTTGGCCGCCATTCACACCCCAAAAACGACCGTTTACCGAGATTTTCGGAAACTGTAGAAATTCAATAATTCGCTGAAAGCCTTTCCTGTAAAGGGTTACACACATTCAACGGTAGCTTTGAATTATCAGAACTAAAATTAAATAGGTACTTTGTGTTGCATAGTACTGTTTTTTGTCTATCTTTGTGTAGTCAATGAAGCGAAAGGGGCAAAAGCCCGGAGCCCAAAAGACAAAAACTCAATTTTTAAAACTTTAAATAAATAGTCATGAAAACGCAATCTACCAGCTTATTTAGCAGCCTTAGTAAAGCAGAATTAGTAAGCCTTACATCAGAAGTAACTGAAACCCTGGCCATGGATATGGCAGCTGCTTATCACAAGAAATTTACCGCTGCAGAAGTTTGGAACATCCAGCGCAGACAGAAGGCGAGAGTTCAAAGAAGGCTCGTTTTATAGGATGCCGATTTTGAGATGTTGGTATTTCATGATTTGTTGCGAATTCACCCTCAATAGAAACTCCAAAATCTCAAAATTCCTAAATCTCAAAATCTCTAAATTATCTCATCCAACTTCAAAAAAATTTTTTATGAACACGCAAATAATCAACACCAAAGTAGCTTCTACTATTACAGCAGTATTTAACCATACCCGCAGCAAGATCATCAGCGCAGCCGATGTTTGGAATATCCAACGCCAGAAAAGGGTAAGGGTGCAAAGAAGGCTCGCTTTATAAGATTGCCGATTTTGAGAATTGGTATTTCGTGATTTGCTGCGAATAATCAATTAAAAGAAATCTCAAAATTCCTAAATCTCAAAATCTCTGAATTATCTCATCCAACTTCAAAATTATTTTTTATGAACACGCAAATAATCAACACCAAAGTAGCTTCTACCATCACAACCGTATTTAACCATACCCGCAGCAAGATCATCAGCGCAGCCGATGTTTGGAATATCCAACGCCAGAAAAGGGTAAGAGTGCAGAGAAGATTCGCGGTATAAGATTGCCGATTTTGAGATGTTGGTATTTCGTGATTTATTGCGAATATTCCATTAAACGAAATCTCAAAATCTCGAAATCCCAAAATCCCGCAATCCTACTTATTTCATTTTATACAGCTCGCTTCCTGCAAGTAAAAAAGCGCCCACACCGTAGGTATCGGTAGTATTCTGATCTACTTTATCTGGTGCGGCACCAATGGGTTGTACATAACCAAGCTTGCCATCTTCGTGCACGGCATCAAGCAAAGACTTCCATGCTTTTGCTGCAACCGGCCAGTAGGTTTTTTTATCAAGCAATTTATGGTTGATGCCCCACAGAATTGAATAGGTATAGAAACCGGTACCACTGCTTTCTTTAATGGGGTAGCTCTCCGGGTCGAGCAAAGATGCATGCCAGCTACCATCAGCCTGCTGCAACTTTATTATACGCGCCATCATGTCTTTAAACTGTTGTACAAATTTTGGCCGCTCCGGGTGATTGGCGGGCATATTTTCCAGCACACGCGCCAACCCGGCGGTTACCCAGCCATTACCCCTGCTCCAGAAAACTTTTTGGCCATTCTTTTCTTTTTTATCGAGGTAGCTGCCATCGCGAAAATATAAATGCTCCGCAGTGTCGTACAAATAATCAGTCGTCTTCCACCAGAGTTTTGTAGCAATGTCACGGTATTTTGGCTGCCCTGTTACTGTTGCCAGGTAACTCAATGAAGTGGGTGCCATAAACAATGCATCGCACCAGGCCCATTCGCGGTTTACAATACCGGGCTTCCACTCCAGCGATTCTGTATGTGGTGCTGCAATGATGCTATCGGCCAGCAGCTTAAATGGCGCAATCATCTTTTCATCTTTGTGAATAACATACAGTTTGCAATACATCTGTGCCACGCAGTAGTCATCTGCATGAAACCTTCTTGCACCGGTGTTCCAGTTTAGATCATTGCCCACGGCCATCATGGCGTTTTCATATTTTTTATCTTTGCTGAGGGCAGCCAGTTCCATGAAACCTGTATAAGCAGCAGCATACGTCCAATCGTATTTGCGCCTTTTAAAACCACCTGTATCCCACTGATGCAGTTGCCAATCTGCCACTTTCTGCATACTGGTCAATACGTTGGCGGGTTTAAAAGCAGGGTCTGCAGGCGCTTTTTGTGCACTCGCACTCAGCATGGCTGCTGTAAGAAGAAGGCTACTAACGGTTCTTGCTATATGGGCAATCAATTTCATAACGGACAATTTTTAAATAGCTACGAATGTAATGATGATTTTGATAATTCCATCAACGCTGCCAACAGTCTCTAACAATCATACCTTTTAGTGCCAACCTGCAACAATTACGTTGATTGTAACCTTTTCATTAAACCTTTTTTAATTTTTACTTAGTAAAACTACGCAAAGCCGCAACCGTGTTGTTGATGGCAAAATATTTGCTTACACCAGCAGTGTTCCTGATTGCTTACCGAAAACTGCTTCTTATGAAAAAGCCCGTAACGCTCCATTCAGTTTGGCTTTCATTATTTTTTGCTTTAACTACAATTATCAGTCATGCACAACCAGCTAACTGGCAGCCAAGAGGCGTGGGTGGCGGGGGCAGTATGTTTTACCCTACTATCAACCCGGCCAACGACAATGAGTTTTATGTTACCTGCGATATGAGCCAGCTTTTTCACAGCACTGACTTTGGCATTACCTATACACAGGTGCCGTTTACCAAACTACAAACAGGCAATATTTCTACGTATGAATTTACGAGCAACAGTAACACTGCTTATTGTATTGCCAAAGATGGTAACATCAACTACGGCGTAAGAACCATGGACGGAGGTAATACATGGTCTGCCTTACCGGGCAATCCGTTGAGTGGAGAAGAGGTATATGCATTAAAAGCCGATTACAATACACCAGGTAGAATCATTATTGGTTATTACGATGCCCTGTATATCTCCAATAATTTTGGCGCCAGTTTTTCTTTAATACGCAATGCCGCAGGCGGTGTCGGCATAACCGTTGCCGGTGTATTTTTTGATGGTAACAATATTTATATTGGCACCAACGAAGGCGTATTGTTTTCAAGCAATGGCGGAACTTCTTTTACTATGCTGGCAGTTACAGGAATGCCGGCCACCGAAGCTATTTTTTCTTTTGCCGGCGCCAAATCTGGTGGCACCACACGTTTTTTTTGTATTACAGGCGATGCTGCAGATATCTATAACGGTATTTTTCCGTGGGATTATTATCAGCTCATACGGGGGGTGTATTCAATGGATGCGGGTAGCAATACATGGACACCGAAAATGACAGGTATTACTATTGCCAGTGATTTTATGATGTATGTTGGCATGGCCTCCAATGATATTAATACTGTCTACCTCGGGGGAAGCGATGATGCTACCGGTGGCAACAGCGTTATGAAAACCAGCAATGCGGGTGCAAGCTGGAGCAAAGTCTTTCGTACTGCCAATAACCAGAATATACGCACGGGTTGGTCGGGGCAGGGGGGCGACCGTTCCTGGGGCTACGGAGAATCCTGTTTTGGCATTACCGTGGCGCCCAACAATGCCAATAAAGTATTGTTTGGCGATTATGGGTTTGTGCACAAAACCAGCGATGGTGGTACCAGCTGGCAACAGGCGTATGTAAATGCGGCCGACGAACATGCAGCAGGCGCTCCCACACCGGCCAAACAATATTATCATAGCATTGGACTTGAAAACACAACGGTATGGCAAGTGCACTGGCAGGATGCCAATAACATGTTTGCCTGTTTCTCTGATATTAACGGCATACGAAGTCAAGATGGCGGCAATACCTGGGGGTTTGATTACACCGGCCATACCATCAATACCATGTACCGCATTGCAAAACAAACAGGTGGTACCACCATGTTTGCCGCAACCTCAGGTGTGCACGATATGTACCAGAGTACGCGCCTGCAGGATAACCTGCTGGATGCCATGGATAACGGTGGCAGAATTATTTATTCTACCAATAACGGCGCCGCCTGGCAGTTGCTCCACCAGTTTGGGCACCCGGTATTTTGGGTAGCCACTGATCCAAATAATGCAAATCGTATGTACGCCAGCGTTATACACTATGGTGGCGGTACCGGGGCGGGCGGTATATGGCGAACCAATGATGTAAACAACCTTGCTGCGTCTAACTGGACGCAGTTGCCCAACCCGCCGCGCACCCAGGGCCACCCCGCTTCTATAGTTGTATTGAATGATGGTAAAGTAGTGTGCACCTATTCTGGCAGAAGAACCAGTGGAGGTGCATTTACCACCAGCTCAGGGGTGTTTATATATGATCCCGCAGGCAACAGCTGGACGGATGTTTCTCATGGCGATATGCAGTACTGGACAAAAGACATCGTTATTGATCCGGCTGACCCCACACAAAATACCTGGTATGTGGCTGTATTCAGTGGTTGGGGCGGTGCACCCAATGGAAAAGGTGGGTTGTTTCGCACTACTAACCGTGGTGCATCGTGGACCAAACTAACGGGTACACAGTTCGACAGGGTTACGTCTATAACATTCAACCCGTCTGTAAGCAATGAAGCCTACCTTACTACAGAGACACAGGGCTTATGGATGAGCAGCAATATCAACAATGCGGTGCCCTCATGGTCATTGATAAGTAATTATCCTTTCAGACAGCCCGAGCGGGTTTTCTTTAATCCATTTAATACTGCTGAAATATGGGTAACTAGTTTTGGCAACGGGTTAAAAGTAGGCCTTCAGGCAGCAGTACTGCCCATCCGGCTAGTTTCGTTTACTGGTAACCGTAACAATACCACCACCTCGTTACAATGGGTTACCGACAGTGAAGACAAAGGCGACGCGTTTGAGCTGGAAAGAAGTACCGATGGTTTTCACTTCGAAAAGATATTTACCGTAATGGGCAAAGGTGGTGCGGGTAATACTTACCGCATGAATGATACAATTACAGCAACTGATGTATATTATCGTTTAAAAATAAACAGCGCAGCGGGATCTTCATTTTATAGCCGGATATTGAAATTGAGAGATGGCAATCGCGCGAAGAATGAGATGCGCCTTCTGAACAACCCGGTGACGGGCAATATTCCGTTGCAGATAGTAGCAGAAAAATCAGGAACGCTCAATATGGTTTTAACTGATCTTTCCGGCAAAAAAATAACAGCACACCAGGTGCAGGTAAATGCGGGTACCACTCAATTGCAAATAAGCATACCGCCTGGTTGCAGCAATGGCATTTATATAATACAGGCTGATCTGGGCGTGCTGCACAAAACAATGCGGGTGTTGTTAAAGCGGTAGTTTTTATTAGCTGTTAGCTGTTAGCTGTTAGCTATTAGCTCCCACTAACCACTAGCCACTAACCACTAGCCAGCACCCACTCGCTAATCATCATTGCTTTTATCTTTCCGGTTGAGCAAGGAAAAATCGGCTTTACCAAATTTGTAACTGAAGCTGATACGAAATGTTCTGACGCTCCACCGGCGGTAAGAATCCTGGTAAAAGGATGGGGTATCATACACGCTGCCCCAACGCTGGGTATTGAGTATATCATTAATGCCGAAAGTGATAGTGGCCTTGTTATTTTTCAGAAAATCTTTGCGCATGGCAAAATCAGAACCAAACTCAGATTTTGTTTTACCCTGTGCTATGGCTTCAGGCGATTCGTAATAGGCAGATAACTGAAAGCTCAGGTTGTTGAATACAGGTGCTTTTTTTGTTACAATTTTATAGTTGACGATCAGTTTCGCATCCCAGTTAAATCCGCTGTTGTTAAGGTTGAGCCCGTTTACCGATGCTTTTACTGTTCTGTATTGAAAATTAGCTGTGGGCGTAATATCAAAATTGCTTCCTGCTTTTTGTTGTACGGTAAGTTCTGCGCCCCAGCGATTGGTAACGCTTCCATTGATAAAAGTATTGAGGATGGCATTGGGGTCTATACCCGCATTGGCAAGGTGTGCGTACTGTGCCGCAGTAATGGTGTCGCTGTATTGCGTAATATCAGCCGGGTTATTGCGCAGGTAAATCACACCCAAAAAATTACCGGAAGGATAAGTATGGTTATAGTTTAGTTCAAATGAATTCACAAATTCTGGTTGCAGCTGCGGATTTCCCTGGCGTAGATTAACGGGATCGCTGATGTCAATAAAAGGGTTCAGTTGCCAGAAATCTGGCCGCCTTACCCTTCTTGAAAAATTAAGCTGCAGCTGATCGTTATCATTTAGTTTTTGTGTAAGAAACAGGCTGGGAAAAACCGCATTCCATATCTTCTTTAAACTTTCGGGATACTCATATCCAAACTTATAGGCACTGTCTACCAATGTACCGGTAAATTTTGCATACTCCGCCCTTAAGCCTACCTGGTAAGAAAACCCGCCATATTTTTTTGAATAGGTGCCATACACGGCATGAATGTTCTCCGTATAATTATAGTTATTGCTGAGCGGCAATTTTGTTTCTGCAGCGTTGCCAACAGAGAATGCATTATAGTAGCTGGTAAACTTATTCTGATAACTGCGTACACCTGTTTCAAACCGGGTGTTTTCTCCTTTAGGATATACATAATCTGCCTGAAAGGTATACTGGTTATTATTGCTGTTGCCGCTGTTGCGTACCCTTGTAGAGGGCTTATAGGTAGAGCCATCGGGGTACAAATAATTATTGACGATGCTTGAATTGTCTGACCGGCTGCCGTAATTGTAAGTAAGGTCAGCCGTTAATTCTCTTCCCTGTTCAGGAAAACTGTGTTTATAATTAAGCCGTGTGCTGTTGCGGTTGAAACCAAATTTCCCCTCGCCAAAACGCTGGCCGTTGTATTGCAACTGTTTGCTGCTGTTAAGGTATTCCTGGTCCTGCGTTTCATTATTGGTGAAACGCCCGGCACCAAAATCCTGGATGATGGACAGCGTATTGCGGTTGTCCATAAAGAAATCGAGTCCAAACCGTATGGAACGAAAACGGCGCACCCGCTCATTTACGCTCACCTGGTTAAAATAATCCTGCGTGATGCCATTGCTGCGGTTCTCGCGTTTAGTTTCGCCTTTATTTTTACCACCGCCCTGGTTGTAAGCGCCAATTACAAAAAGATTTATTTTTCCCTGCCGTAGGTTGAGGTTGAGGTTACCATTGGCCACGCTGGGCGAGCCAGCAGAAACAGATGCAATGCCGTTTAAACCGTTGCGTTTGGTTTTCTTCAGCACCACATTTATGATGCCGCCAGATGTGGCTGCATCATACTTGGCAGATGGATTGGTAATGAGTTCTATCTTTTCAATATTATCTGCCGGTATCTGGTCAAGGCTGAGAATAGAAGGCCTGCCGTCTACAAATATTTGCGGGCTGGCATTGCGCAGTTTTACATTGCCATCTATATCTACCGAAACAGACGGAATGTTTTTCATTACATCCACCGCGGTTCCACCGGCGGCAGTCAGGCTCTTAGCCACATTAAATGTTTTACGGTCGATGCCCATTTCAAGCGCGGGGCGGTTGGCCGTAACCGTTACATTCTCAAGTTGCTTGGCGGCGGGCACCAGCATAATATTGCCCAGGTCTTTTTCAAATTTGGCTGTACTGTTTTTGGGGGGGATGCCTTGCAGGATAATTTTTTCAAACGGTTCATAGCCAATTGCTGAAACAACCAGCCGGAAACTGTCTGCCGATGCAATGTTTACAAAACTAAAATCGCCGTTTGGTTTGGTAAGCATACCGGCTACCATGCTGTCATTTTTTGCTGCAAACAATTGTACTGATGCAGCTTCCACTCCCTTATTGGCTTTGTCTACGAGTTTACCGAATAGCCGGGTGGTTTTTATTAGCAGGGTGGGGTTATCGGTAGCATGCTGCGCTTCGGGGTCTACCTGTGCAAATGCGGAGGTGCAACAAATTATTAAGAGGGCTACTACAGAAAATTTCATGATGTATTGTTGGAATTAATGCTTACCCATGCCCTTATAAAGACACAGAATCGGATGGCCGGCAAACAATTATACAGGAAGGTTCAAACGAGATGCAAATATAACATATTACGGTGGCGGTAAGAAGTGCGGCAACGGTTTTGACGCAGATAAATTTGCACGCACCGCATCGTAAAGGGAAACTGTGACGTAGTTGGTCACAAATTCTTTATGGCGAGTTAAACAGTCTTGTTTTTTTAATCAAAAATTAATAGACTAGTCAGCATTATTACTTGGCTACCGCCGATTCTGTAATGGCGCCAAAATCAAATTGCATTTCATTCAGCTTGCGGTAGAGGCCGTTGTGCGCCATCAATTCTGCGTGCGTACCTGATTCTATAACGGTGCCTTTGTCTATTACAACAATTTTGTCTGCATTGCGAATGGTGGAAAGCCGGTGCGCAATTACAAATGAGGTGCGGCCTTTCATCAGGTTTTCTAAAGCATCCTGCACCAGTTGCTCGCTTTCACTATCCAGAGAAGAGGTGGCTTCATCCAGTATTAAAATAGCCGGGTCTTTTAAGATGGCCCTTGCAATGGCAATGCGCTGGCGTTGGCCGCCGCTTAATTTAATACCGCGTTCGCCCACTACCGTATTGTACTGTTCCGGAAAACGTATTACAAACTCATGCGCATTTGCCTGTTTGGCCGCGGCAGTAATTTCATCATCTGTAGCAGTTGGCTTTCCATAGGCAATGTTTTCGCGGATGGTACCGCCAAATAAAATTACTTCTTGTGGCACCAGTGCCATTTGCATGCGTAACTGGGTGAGCGGAAACATAGCGGCCGGTCGTTCGTCAAATAATACCGTACCTGCATCGGGCTCATAAAAATGCAATAACAAAGCGGCAATGGTGGTTTTGCCTGCACCGCTTGGCCCCACAATGGCAATCTGCTGTCCGTTGCCGGCTTGCAGCGAAAGATCTTTTAACACCGGAACTTCTTTTCTGCCGGGATAGCTAAACGCAACATGATCAAACCGTACATTGCCATTGAGTTGATAGCCGGGCGCAACAACAGTTTGGGCTGCATCAATGGGTTCGCCTTCTGCGCGTAAAATTTCGCGTATGCTTTGTGTGGCGCCCAAGGTTTTTTGTAACTGGCTAAACATATCTGCAAAGCCTGCAAAGGTGCCGCCTACAAATCCTGAAAATACCACAAACATCACCAGCAGCCCTACACTCAGTTCGCCCGTTTGTATTAATCCTGCACCAAACCAGATAACAAATGCGATAGCGCCAAAAACGCTGAAGATCATAAAAGAAACAAATGCACCACGGTACCGCGCATTGGATATGGCGGTATCTACAACTGCATATACACTTTTTACATAACGGCCTATTTCATAAAATTCTTTGGTGAATGCTTTTACCACGGCAATGCCATGAAATGTTTCCTGCACTATGGTACCGCTTTCTGCCAGCAGATCCTGGGCTTTGCGCGATCTTTTGCGGATACTCTTGCCGAAAATAACAGCCAGCACCGCTATTACAGGAACCACTGAAAGCATTACCAGCGCCAGTTTAGGGCTGATGAGAAAAATAAACACCAAACCGATGATCAATGTAAATATTCCGCGTAAGAACTCTGCCAGCGTAAATGAAATAGCGTCCTGTATCTGAGAAAGATCTGAAGAGATACGGTTGCTTAATTCACCTACTCTTTTTTCTGAAAAGAAAGACATGGGCATGCTCAGCAATTTACTGTACACAGCTTTGCGCATATCTGCCAATGAACGTTCGCCCACTTCTGTAAGCAGGTATACCCGCATGTAAGAGAATATGGTTTGTACCGTAAGCTGAATAAAAATAAGCAGGAGGGTAGTATTAAGGCTCCAGTGTATATTATTAAGATTGAAACCGCTGAGTACCCCTTTGGCCGGACCATTGATAAGATTGGCATTGCCGCCGGGTGAGGCTGCATCGATCATCTTACCCAGAAATAATGGAAACAGGCTGGTAGTAAAAGCAGACAATGCAATAAATACAAGGCTGAGAATAAATTTTCCCCGGTATGGTTTCAGGTAAGTGAAAAGTACCAGTGCCTGCCGCAGGTTTTCTTTATTGATTTTTGCTTTTGGCGTGTCGCCTTTTTGTTGTCCGTTGCTGTTATTATTTCCGCGGGCCATAAATGATGCTGAGTTCTAAGTTAAGTGTTACGTTTGTTTAGGTTAAACTTGCTGAATTATTGAAAGTTGGAAAACCAGGCGGTCTGGTAAAGTATTCAATCCAGTTTGCTTCCAGTCCATCAACATAATTTTCGCGGACACGGATGACGTCTTTGGTAATAATAATGAGAGGGTAAAAAAATGGTGACGGCATTCATTGCCGTCACCAAAGATAGCTGCCATTCTTTAGCTTACCACAATTTCCTGCTTCACTGTTTGTTTTCCGGGAACAATTGGCATGCTTACCTGTAATACACCGTCAATATATTGGGCGGTGATGCCGGCGGTGTCTACGCTTTCGTCGAGCGCAAAGGTTCTTTCAAAGCCACCACGACTGTACTCGCGCACTATCCATTCGGGCCTTGCAAAACCTTCTGGCGGCGTGTAAGAAATAGTTAACTCAGATCCCTTTACGCCAAGGTGAAAGTGTTCTTTAATGCGACCGGGTGCAAACAACAGCATTTCATAACTATTGTCTGTTTTGTACACATTTACTGCGGCTCTTTGTTGCGAACGGTAAAGCGGGTGCCTGTTCCTGCCTCCGTATTGGGCGCCTTTTGCGGCACATGACTGATTGTAGTACATGTTTTACTTTTTAAGTGAATAACAATATTGTTATAATAGGGTAGACGAACCACAGCGGGCAATATTGTAAAAGCAATTGTTTATTTGCCGGGTTTGCCTGATCAAACGGCAAAAAAATAGTGCAGCCGCACTGGGTGAAACGCTAATTTTGTTTATCCATTAAACCAAAAATCATTCTATGGCACTCAACGCATTTTTAACCCTGGAAGGGAAAAAACAGGGGCCAATCAAAGGCTCTGTTATACAGAAAGGCCGGGAAGGCACCATTATGGTGATTGCCGCCAATCATGAAGTATTAATGCCAATGAGCGGGGGAGGTGGCGCGGCGGTAGGCAAACGGGTACACCGGCCATTTGTTATTACCAAGGAGCTGGATAAATCTACGCCGCTTTTATACCAGGCACTGGTAAATAATGAAACCTTCAGTAAATGGATCCTGAAATTTTATGCACCCAATATAAGCGCCGGCAGCGGCGGTGGCGTGGAAAAACAACATTTCACCATTGAACTTACCAATGCTTCCATTGCAGGAATCAAATTTGTTTTGCCCAATACAAAAGATCCTGAAACCGTTAAACTTAACCCTTATGAAGTGGTAGAGTTTGTGTACCAGAAAATTCAATGGACCTGGACCGACGGCGGTATTACCACTATTGATGAGTGGGAAGCATCAGTATAGCGAATAGACAGCCAGTTGCTCAGGCCATTGCGGAATACTGGTGCTCTGTATTATTGCCTGCTCAGCCCTTATTGTACTGCGTTTCAAAAAGCTGCAGCGCTCTGCCGCTTATGGCTGCTTTTTGGGCGGCAGGTCAAATGCGGTGGCCTGGTGTTCAAAATGTCCGTTGTGTGAACCATCGCAAAAAGGTTTGTTTTTTGACAGGCCGCAGCGGCAAAAGGATACAACGTCTCTGCCCTGTAAATTGTACACCGCGCCTGTTTTGTCCACCACTTCAAAATTGCCTTCTACCTTCAGTGAACCATTGCTGTTGACCGTAATCTTTGTTGCCGCCATAATATTTTATATTTTTTCTTTCAATTGTGTTTATAAGAAACTGAGCAATAATACGGTTTAATTACAATTTGGTACGGTTTACCTGCGTTTATTGATGGCCAAGGTGCAAATAGCCAGCACCCTGTTTCTGTTTTCTGAATGATATTTATATTTGGCGTATAAACCCCTTTTATGACCCAGCAACGTTTCAAATTTGGCGAAGGCAAGATCAGTGGCTATATCTCCATTTTTTTAGGCCTGCTTTCTTTCCTCGCCGTATTTTGTTTTATGTTTCCCGAATGGCTTACATCGCCGGAATTCAGGGAGGTATATACCGGCAAATCAATGGTAATGCTATTGACTGCCACCATTATTGCATCGTTCTTTTTTGCGCTCCTAAGTTTTATCTTAAGCAAACGAAAACATTGGGCATTGATTGGGTTACTGATTTGTACCGTAACCATTGTAATGGGCGGCTTTAATGTACAGGGCAGGGCAGTAGATAAAACTGCCTGGCACCTGGGGCTCGATTGGATGCTGCTTGATCTGCTGCTGATGGCCGTAATATTTGTGCCGATAGAAATGGTGCTTCCAAAGAACCGTAACCAAACCAAGTTTCATGAAGAATGGCGTACAGACCTGGTGTATTTTGTCATCAGTCATTTATTCATACAATTTTTTGGGGTGATAACACAACAGCCCGCCAAATTGTTTTTTGGTTGGATAGGGCTTGGCGGTTTGCACCAATGGGTACAACAACTGCCTTTTGTAATAGAATTGCTGTTCGCGTTTGTGGTTACCGATTTGTTTCAATACTGGGCTCACCGTTTTTTTCATAGCCACCACTATCTCTGGCGTTTTCATTCTGTACACCACTCCACCAAAAACATGGATTGGCTGGCAGGTTCACGCACCCATTTTGTAGACATATTTGTAACCAGGTCGATGGCCTTTATTCCGCTGTATGTATTTGGGTTTTCAGAGATCACGTTTAATACATACATTGTTTTTATGGCCATTCACGCTGTACTTATTCATGCCAATACCCGTATTAATTTCGGTTTCCTGAAATACCTTATTGCCACCCCGCAATACCATCACTGGCACCATTGCGAAGACCCAAAGTATTATGGAAAAAACTTTGCCACCATCTTTCCTTTTATTGATAAAATTTTCGGCACTTATTATTTACCGGGAAAGGAATGGCCTGCCGGTACCGGTTTGCACGAAGCACATTATCCCAAAGGATACCTGAAACAAATGGTATATCCATTTACAAAAAGTCCTTTTGACAGCGATTTAAAAATGGAAGACACTACTAAAAGATAATGCGTTTGTAATTTATTTATGGGGCAGTAAAAAACCAGGACATGTATGCCCTGGTTTTTTTAGTTGCTGCAGCTTTTATCTTATTGAATCTTTTTTCGTTCCGGATGTATCATGCGATTTTGAATAATTAGAATCGGCCAAGGATGGATTGGTAGCGCTGCTGTTATCTGGCGGCGGTATTACCACACTGGGCGAATCTGACGTCTTATTAGTATCTGCATTATTATCGCCGCACGACGTCATTAAAACAAAACTTGTAGCAATGACTGAAAGAGATAGTAGTTTTTTCATGGTTGTATATTTTCGGTTATATTGGAGAAAACCATGCCAGCGGTAGTTCTGCACACGCCATTCGCTTTTTTTATGGACGACAGTCGTACTTACGCAGTAAATAGGGCTAAGTTTAATTTGGCTGCGACCGCATAGAACACGAAGTGCGGTGATATTTGCTATAAAATGTTGCATAATTTACCCGGCTGCGGCAATTGTAGCATCAATGCAGCACTTGTGCGAGGTTGAAACGCTAAGGATGCCTTTCAAAATCACCGCACTTCAATGCAGAATGGATAATATGCGTTATTTTTAAACTAACTCCTGAGGCGTAAGGGCTTGCGGTGAAATTGTTTACGGCAGAAATTACTACCATGATGGCCCCTGTTGCGGAACTTCCTGTATTACTTGAACTGATAGCAAAAGGCAAATTGATACCATTTATTGGTGCGGGGCTATCCAGGCCGCTTGGCTTGCCGGACTTTTCAACACTGATTGACATTATTGCCCGGGAACTGGATTACGACCCCGACGTTTTCCGTTTAAATGGTACACCCCAGCAACTGGCAGAATACTATGTGGCCATTAAAGGAAGTATTGGGCCTTTGCGCAGTGAAATGGACAGAAAGTTCAACCCCGCAGATAGTAAAATACTTTCATCGCGTGCACACAAAGCGCTGGTAAAAATGAAACTGCCATTGCTGTACACCACCAATTACGACCGTATTATTGAACGCGCTTTCCAACTGCATCAGGTGCATTATCATTCTATTGCCAGTATAGATGATATGGTGGCGGCGCCTGCAGATGAAACCACGCATATTGTAAAATTTCATGGCACATTCAGTAACGACAGCAGCCTGGTGCTAACCGAATCGAGTTACTTTGACCGGCTGGAATTTGAAGCAGCGCTTGATATAAAGCTGCGGGCAGATATGCTGGGAAAAGTATTGTTGTTTGTTGGTTATAGTTTGAATGATCTGAACATACGCTACATGATGTACAAACTATTTAAACTGCGCGAAGCTGTAAAGCGAGATGGCAAGCGTATGCCCAGTGCGTACCTGGTTACATTTGGTTCTGGTGAAATACAAAAGACGTTATTAGCCCGGTGGGATGTGAATATTATTGAACTGGACCCGATTGACAAACAAAAAAGCACCGATGAATTTCTTGAATCTTTGTTAGCATGAAAATATATTTTGTTACTTCCAACAAATACAAAGCGGCAGAAATTACCGCCTATTTTAAAGAAGCTGCCAAACAACACGGGCTTGCTATTGAATTGTGCATTGTTAAAACCACGGTACAGGAAATTTTGCACGAAGACATTGAAGTAATTGTAAAAAGAAAAGCGCTGGAAGCGTATGCTTATTTTGGTGCACCTTGTGTGGTAGAGCATGGCGGCATTTTTATGGATGCCCTGCCGGGCCTGCCGGGTGGAATCGGCCATGTTATATGGCAGGCGGTGGGTGACCGCATTTGTGGTTTTCTTGGCAAAACGGATTCAAGAAAGGCCGAAGCAAAATCCATCATTGGCTATTGTGACGGAAAACGGGTACGCACTTATACAGGTTCTACCCGCGGCGAGATTACCAAAAGCGCCCGCGGCAAATATGCATTTAACTGGGATCCGATATTTGTGCCCGAAGGCAGCCACCAGACTTATGGCGAAATGGGACCCCGAAAGAAGCGCGCTACTTCGCAATCGCTCAAAGCGTGGAAAGCTTTTTTAAAAGCTGAATTCAATAGCGATTTGCCATAATACCTACTCAACTTTTACAACAGCCAGTACCGGAAAATGATCAGAAGAAAACCGGCCCTGCCACGACTGTGAAAGCGTAGCATGCTGCAGTACGCGAACGTTATTTTTTATGAAAATGTAATCGATCGGCAAGTCATTGATTTCTTTTGCCTGAAACGCATTGAACGTACCCTCCGGCCCGTAGTGCGCGGTAGCACTGATTTCTTTAGTGTCGGTAAGACGGAGTGGATTTTGTTTATCAACTATCACCGCAATGGGTTCATCATTAGGATGTGCATTAAAATCTCCGGTAATGATAGCAGGGGCTTTACCGGCAATTTCATTTACTTTTTTCATTAGCAATAAGGCACTTTCTTTTCTGGCTATTTTACCCATGTGGTCAAAATGGGTATTGAAATGGTAAAACATTTTTTTGGTGATGCGGTCTTTAAATTTTGCCCACGTAACAATGCGCTCAATGGCCGCGTCCCAGCCTTTTTTGCCGGGTATATCTGTTTGTTCGGCCAGCCAGAAGGTGGCTGTCTGTAACAATTGCAGCCGGGTGCTGTCGTAAAAAATGCCGGAGTATTCTCCTTTTTCTTTCCCGTCGGCCCTACCCACCCCGGTAAATTTGTATTGGGGCAGGCGTTCGGTTAGGTCTGCTACCTGGTTGTGCAGTGCTTCCTGTACACCTATAATGTGGGCATGATGAAAAAGAATTTGTGACGCCACTTTGTCTTTTCGGTAAGGCCATGCATTGAGGCTGTCGCGCGCATTATTGTACCGGATATTAAACGTTAGTACGTTAAGTGTTGATTGTGCGTGTACAGGGGCAAAAAACAACCACGCAACAAAAGGCAGCAATAATTTTTTCATCTAAATATTATTAATGAGTTGTCATGTAAAATGGCTGGCAAATGTAATAAACAAGCCATATGCAGCACATTAAAATTGGTGTGGCACTTAAGTATACCGATGCCTTTGTGGTGCTGGTATATGCAGCTGTATAGATGTGGTTACATCACTCAAATTTTTCCTTTAGATTTCGCCGTATCAGTACAACAACTGGTAGCAGCCGCAATGCTAAATCTCGCAACCCCTAAATCCCGCAATCTCCAAATCCCGCAATCCTCCAATCGCTAGCTACCACCCAATGCCATAATCTTCTCCATGATTGCTGCTACCGCCCCAGAGGCTGCCATGCTTCCAGTCTATATAAATGGCATTGATGGGACCGCTGGTGCGGTCTTCAAAACTGAGTGTATAGCCCAATTGTTTTAAGTCTTTTCGTATCCAGTCGGGCGTGCTGCTTTGTAGTAAAATATTGCCGGGCTTGGGTTGGCGGTCTGAAACTTTTTCACCGCCTAACGATAACCATAGCTGGTTACTGTTAAAATTGGCCGCTTCGGTGGCTTCCTGCACTGTCATACCAAATTCTGTGATGTTTAAAAAGAATTGCAGCAGGTTTTGATCTTGTGTATCGCCGCCCTGCACCCCAAAACACAGAAAAGGTTTGCCTTCTTTTAATGCTAGTGTGGGCGTTAACGTTACCCTGGGCCGTTTGCCGGGTTCTATAACATTGAACGGGTTGTATTGCGCATCCAGCACAAAACTCTGCAAACGCTGACTCATACCAACGCCTGTATGGCCCGCAATACAGGCGGGCAACCATCCCCCGCTGGGTGTTACGCTCACTACCCATCCTTCTTTGTCGGCGGCTTCAACAGAAGTGGTACCGCGCCAGAGGCGGTCTTGATAGGAGGCATCTGCAGCTGCATCTGGGTTAAGTGGTAAATTTTTATTGCTCGCAAAACCTCTTTGTTGTAACGAAGAAATGAATGGATTTGTTTTTCCTTCAAACGGATAGGGATCACCGGGACCTGCGGTGGCATTGTTTTTATCGTACGTGATCAGTTTGGCCCTTTCTTTTGCGTATGCTTTGCTTAGTAAACCTTTCATGGGCTCTTCTGGTGGAAAGTATGGATCGCCGTAATAATAATCGCGGTCGGCAAACGATAGGTTCATAGCCTGGTACAGCGTGTGGATATACCGCGTGCTGTTGTAGCCCATTGCTTTGAGATCAAAATTCTCCAGTATATTCAATGATTGCAACAGCATCGGCCCCTGTGTCCACTGCTGTAATTTATATACCTCTACGCCTTTATAGTTTACGTGCAACGGCTCTTCTTCCAACGGTTTCCATTTTGCCAGATCATCCATCGTAATCAATCCGCCCTGCTCCTGGCAACTGCGTACAAATTCTTTGGCAATGTCTCCTTTATAAAAACGATCATACGCTGCATAGATGGCTTCTTTCCTGGTTTTCTTTTTCTTTAATGCTGCCTGTTCTGCGTCTACCATTTTGGTAAGCGTTTCCAATAAATCTTTTTGTGTAAAAATTTCACCCGCTTCCGGTGCTTCCCGTTTTTCACCGGCATGTGTAAGAAAAACCGCCTTGCTGTATGGCCATTCACTGATCATTTTTTTGCCTTTCTCCATACTGTTAGCGGTTTGCGCATCAATGGGGTAACCGCCTGCCAGTTGCATCGCCGGCCAGAGTACTTCCTGTAAACTCATAGTACCATATTCTGCCAGCATGTAGCAAATACCGCCAGGCGTACCGGGTGTTACAGCCGACAGGGGCCCATACTCAGGTGGAAAATTCATTCCCTTTCCTTTAAAGAAATCTGCCGTGGCACCGGTAGGCGCAAAGCCCAGCGCGTTGATGGCAATAACTTTTTTTGTTTTTGGGTTGTAAATAAGCGCCTGTGTTTCTCCGCCCCAGCTGAGTACATCCCACATGGTACAGGTAGCAGCAATCATGGCGCATGCCGCGTCTACTGCATTGCCCCCTTTCTGAAATATCATGGCACCTGCTTCTGCTGCCAGTGGTTTACCGGTAACCGCCATCCAGTTTTTGCCATGCAATGGAGGCTTTTGTGTTTGCTGTGCAAAACAATAGGTAACAATGAAAACAGCAACAATCGCTGCCATAAAATGTCTCATACGCGGTAGTGTTGGGTATAGCTAAAGGTACTAATTGTTTGCTTTTTTTGTTGCGGAGCGGAGGATACCTGTATTTTCTATATATTTAGTTCTTCTCACAATCTCCCGAACCTAAAACAACCGTAATGAAAAAGTTGATTGCTTTCGTTTTTTGCATTGCCCTGGCGGCAATCGTATTTATTTCGTGTAACCAGGCACCCGTTGCAACTACGGCTACCGACCAGCCCCTTTCTAATGACAGCCTCGTTAAGCGCGGAGAATACCTGGTAACATTTGGTGGATGCAACCATTGTCATACCCCTAAAAAATTTGGACCGCACGGACCTGAAATGAATCAGGACCTGGCTTTATCCGGACACCCGTCATCAATGCCGCTTGCACCAATAGACACAGCTGTGTTGAAAAACTGGGTGCTGTTCAATGGAATGACAACCGCCTTTGTGGGCCCATGGGGCGTTTCTTTTGCAGCCAATCTGACATCCGATTCAACCGGTATCGGTAACTGGTCTGAAGCGCAATTTGCCACCGCACTGCGTCATGGCAAATACAAAGGACTTGAAAATAACCGCATGTTGCTGCCACCCATGCCCTGGGATGATATGGGTAAACTAACAGACACAGATATTAAGGCAATCTTTACATATCTCAAGTCTACCAAACCGGTAAATAATGTGGTGCCCACTACCATTCCACCCAACATGCTGAACAAAAAAGCGTAAAGCCGGTTATTGTTTAAAAGAAATAACCATGGCTGTTACCAACAAAGCAGAAGTATGGTTGCGCGGACCGCTGCCTGGTATACTGCCTGCACTGCAGCCTGTGGCCCATGCATTGTTGCAGGCACGCGAAGAATTAAATAACATCATGCAGGGTTTCCCGGATACATTGTTATGGCAACGCCCGGCGGATAATGCATCTGCCGGGTTTCATTTGCAGCATATGAGCGGTGTGCTTGACAGGTTATTTACCTATGCCCGGGCGGAAATGTTATCAGCATCACAGTTAGCATACCTGGCGGCAGAAGGCGTTGGGCAGCATGAAGAAATGACGGCTGACGCATTGGTGCAGCAATTTAATAGGCAGGTAGACGTAGCGTTATTGCAAATCAGTAATACAACGGAAACTGTTTTGTTTGAAACCCGCGGCGTCGGCCGCGCCCAGATTCCCTCTACAGTAATGGGTTTAATGGTACATGCCGCAGAGCATACGATGCGTCATTTAGGACAGTTGCTGGTAACGGTAAAAGTATTAAAGGCGAATTGATAGCTAGGCCGGTTCCACGGCAATTTTGGTATTGCTTAAATAAGTGATAATCACTTTTATTTTGTCACCTTCTTTAAGCGTTTCGGTTAATTCTTTGGTGGCTGCAATTTTTGCTTTCAGTTTATCACCAATCACATGCAGGTAGATACCATGTGGAGTAATCTTATGTACTGCTGCATTGAGGGCAGTCTTGGCCGCATAATGTTTTTGCGCGGCAACATACTGCGGAATATACCGGTGGTTGAAAAGCGTTGCATGCAGCTTATCGGGTTTATCCAGGTTGCCCAATTGAAATAATACGGGCTCATTCAATTTGCCGGCATCTGGCGGTAGTTCCCATGGGGATAATACCAGTGGAAAAAATTGATAACTGCCGGCTTCTTTTACAAAATAAGCGTCATCAACCTGTTTAAGGTAGCCGGTAAACTGGTTATCGCTTCTGGCGCGGTTAACCAGGTTGCCCAGGGTATTATTAAAACGGTAGCGAATTTTTTCAGCTACCATTTTATCACCACGGGCAGAACGTTCCAATGTAAAATACACTTCATCTCCTTCATGAAACTGGTGGACTTTCTTTATCAGCTTTTCTTCTTTTAATTGCAGCTGGCGGGCTTCATCTACTTTGCCGTTGACTGATTTCTTCTTGTTATTATGTGTGTAATCAATGGTAACGTACTGCTTATCATGGTGCACAAAACTTATTTTGCCTTCCAGTATACCTTCCTCCATAATGTTTACCGTTTTAACAGGCGGTAAAAATACTAATAAACAAAGTAAGTAACCGCGTGAAAAAACTTTGCCGATTGCAGTACTGTTGGTGAATTGGCCGGTTGTTGTTTTGCTGTGAGTTATAGTAACGAGGGTTCATTCAGTTTGTCAAATATTTGCCTGCACGCCTGTTTCTCGCATTTGGCCACAATGATCAGGCCGCTGTTTACCGGTTTTTCTGTTGAGTATACGGCAAGTGCTTTATTATTTACCACCACTACTATTTTCTTTTTTATGTGGCGGGCGGTAAATTCTTGTAACTGTTGCCTGGCGCTGTTGGTAAGTTGTAACAGCAGTGCAGAATTGTCTTTGTCTTCGCGCTTCATAACGGGGTTGCCTGCACGGGCAAAAGGAAAATAATCATTGGTGTCTACCAGTAAGGGCTCATAGTTTTCCGGGTCTTCGGTTACAAATGCAGGGTTGAATTGCACCTCCGCTTTGTTGTGTACGGCAGTGTGCCTGTTGGTTTTGGATTGATCTACTACGTAAATACCATCCTGCAATGGTTGCTGGCCAAACGCATAGCCACCGGCAAGAACGCATACAATGCAATAAATTATCTTTTTCATGCAAGAAAATTGTTGGTTATAAAATAAATGATGAAAACATACATGATAAGGTACGCAACACGCAATGTGCTTATTGCTGCGTTCAGTAAAACAGCAGGGTAGTACCTGCTATCCATATTTGCGCTGCTTTATATGAATCAGGTACTACCGGGGGCTGCTTTCTGAATGGGTTTTGTGGTCAGGCACTAGTTACTGTTGTTATACGCTACGGCCTAATCAGATCTTTTTGAATTCTTCGTATACATCCATCTCATCGCTGGTAACACGAATGGTTTTCACTTCCTCTTCGTTGCTGATAGAAACGAGGTAGGCCGTTTTGTTGCCCACAGTTAACTCGTTTACCAGGTAAATGGTATAGCCATAATAAGCAACAGTTACCTGTTTGTGAATCTCGCGGGGCAGCCTGGCGGCACTATAAGTGCGTAAAGTGGCGCTTAAATTTCCTTTGGAGTCATAGAACGCCCTTGCCTGAACACCGTCTTCTTCAAACTTTACAAGAAAGCCTTTTTTGATAGAATACCATACCGCGTTACCGGCGTTTTTGAAGTTGCGGTTAAAGTCTTTCAACGCACGCGTGTTGGCTAATGGCGCAGCGCTTTCCGCGGTTGCTGCGGCATCTGGACCGGTTACCTGCTCCATGTTTTCTTTGATGTAATCCGGTCCGGGTGCGTTGTTTTCAACCTGGGCCATTGCACTGCTGATTGCTGCTATTACCGGTATAACACCTGACAATAGACGAAATAATTGTTTTTTCATTTTTGAAGGTTTAATTGTTAATGGTGATTGATTGATGCCTATTCGTCGTGTGCGCAAATACGTAACAGTTCATTCTCATTTCCGGTGATTGTTTCCGTTTCGTAGTTGCGGTGCTAGCATATCATCAATTTTTCAGGATGCAAATATTTATGATTGGAAAGTATTTTTTTATCCCCGAAAGGGGTGAATTTTATATAAAGATTTGTTAACGGTATTGGTGTATTGATGTAAGTTTTTTTTTATGCTCCAACAATGAGTAAGTAATTGCGAGCGCAAGCGATTAAACCCAAATGCAGCATACTACGCCATGCCTTCAACCGTTTGTTATGAATGTGCAGAATTTCTTTGATAAATTTTTGGTGATTCTACCGTAAAGGGGTGAATTTTGACAGGCGGTGTAGCCCGGTCTGCAGCAATACAATAATTTGCGGACTCCCCTAAATGTATGCTGTATGCACTATCTTAAAAATACGGTGGTTTGGCTGGTTGCAATAGTTTGTATTGTGCCAGGCGTGTTGCAGGGGCAAAGCAATTTATTTCCTGATTTTGAAAAAATAAAAAACAA
Source organism: uncultured Chitinophagaceae bacterium (assembly GCA_963705285.1). GTDB lineage: Bacteria > Bacteroidota > Bacteroidia > Chitinophagales > Chitinophagaceae > JACMLD01. The sequence continues at coordinate 6,183,399 of OY970066.1, read as the reverse complement.
AGCAATTGATAACCTGAAAGCATTTCCTAACCAGGATACTTCCAGGGCAAGGGCATTGGTAAGAATCATTAAGACGGCTTCTTTTCTTAAACAAATGAAAGAGCTAAAGCCTTATGCAGATGAGGCGCTGGAGCTTAGCAGAAAAACCGGTTATACAAAAGGTCTTGCGGAATGCTACCGTTTTATGGGTAGTTATTATAAAAGTTCGCTGGATACCCGCAATGCACATATTTATTTTGATTCGGTAATACTGGTAACGCAGCCTACCACCAACAATGTGCTGCAGGAACTGCGTGCTCAGGCAATGCGGTGGAAGGGGATGATTTATTACGACCAGGAAAATTATTATGAGTCGCTCAATTATCTTTTTGAAGCATTGAAGTATTACGAAGAGCAGAACAATGATATTTCCATTTATATCTATAGTTCTGTATCTATTATTTACGTACGGCTTAATAATCTTGACCAGGCTGCTTACTATGCAAAAAGAAATGCTGCGCTGGCCGAAAAGAAATTCAACCATATTTACCAGGCGCAGGCATACCTTACACTGGTAGACATAAGCGTTCAAAAAGGCGAGTTTCACCTGGCCACCTACTATCTTGATAAGATTAAACCATTTATGCCCGATTCTGTAGAGACGATCATCAACTTTGCGTATTATGAATTGCGCGGTTTGATAAGCTACCAGGAGCAGCATTACGATACCGCCTTTGCGTATTATAAAGAGGCTTATAAATATGCCACCGGCAGCGGGCATACCATCAGTACCAATACGGCATTGTATTACCTGACTACCATCGCGCTTAAATTAGGAAAAACAGATCTGGCAAAACAATACGCTACTGAAAACCTGGCAGTGGCCGAGAAGATAAATGCAAAGGGGGGGAAAATAAAAGCACTGGTAAACCTTTCTGATTATTATCACCAGACGGGAAATAACAATAAGGCCTTCGATTATTTACAACAGGCGGCAATGCTTAAAGACAGCCTGCTGTCAGAAACAAATGTAAAACAGGCCAACACCCTGGCCGCCATTTATGAAACCGATAAAAAACAAAAAGAGATCTCGCGGCTGCAGAGCGAGAAGCAGACGCAGGAAGCTTCGGTAAGAAGCAAGTCTACATTGAACATGATCTTTATTGCTACCATTATAGGCTTGCTGGTTTTTGGATACCTTGCTTACCGTACCATCAAAAGCGAGCAGCAGGTAGCCAACCAGCAGCAGGAAATACAGCAACAACGCATCAGCGAGCTGGAGAAAGACCGTCAACTGGTAACTGTAAACGCCATGCTGAAAGGTCAGGAAGAAGAGCGCAGCAGGATAGCAAAAGACTTGCACGACGGGTTGGGCGGAATGCTTTCAGGTGTAAAGTTGTCTTTCATGAACATGAAACAGAATATGGTGTTGCCCGCAGAAAACCTGCGTGCGTTCAACAGATCACTCACCATGCTAGACAATACCATTGCAGAATTGAGAAAAGTGGCGCATAACCTGATGCCTGAAACCCTGGTAAGGTTTGGGCTGGAAGAATCATTAAAAGATTTCTGCCAGTCAATACAGGCCACTTCAAATATTGACATCATTTACCAGCAGTTTGGAGAAGAAAGACGCCTCGGCGCGCAAGCAGAGATTACAGTTTACCGTGTAGTGCAGGAGCTTGTAAACAATGCACTCAAACATGCTGATGCAACAAGAATTATTGTACAACTTACCAAAAGCCCTACCACTACCAGCATAACAGTAGAAGACAACGGAAAAGGGTTTAACGCAGACGAACTGGGTATTAAAAAGGGAGCAGGCTTTAGCAATATCAAATACCGGGTCAATTATTTTAAAGGCACGCTGGATGTTTGTTCGCAACCCGGCAATGGAACGTCAATCAACATTGAACTAATGGCATAACAATGATAAAAGTGTACATCGTTGAAGATCATTCTGTGGTAGTAGAAGGCATCCGGTCTTTACTGCAACATGAAAAGGCGTTTGAAGTGGTGGGCAACACCGCTACCGGTGAGGGATGCCTGCAATTTTTTGCCGGTAATGTGGCAGATGTTATTTTAATGGATATCAGCCTGCCAGATATGAGCGGCATAGACTTGTGCAAAACCATTAAAAAAAATTATCCCGGTATTATGGTGCTGGCGCTGAGTACATACAACCAGGGTATTTACATCAGCAAAATGCTGGAGAGCGGCGCCAGCGGCTACCTCTTAAAAAATTCTGGTCGGCAGGAAATTATACAGGCGCTGCAAGATGTTGCCAAAGGAAAAACCTACCTGAGTTTTGAAGCCGGGCAGGCACTTAAATCGGGCCTGCAGAAAAAAGCAGAACAGCCGGTGCTTACAAAAAGGGAAAAGGAAATACTTCAGCTGATTACAGAAGGGTTAACAAATATTCAGATTGCAGAAAAATTATTTATCAGCATTGATACCGTGGATACACACAGAAAAAACCTGTACAGCAAATTAAATGTAAAAAATACGGTTATGCTTATGCGGTATGCTATTGAGAATAACTTGATCAATAACAATCCAATAGGTTAGTTTACCGGTCTCTTTCATAGTAAGACCTCACCATGATGCCGCTGGATTTCAATTCTTCAATTTTAGAGAGGTACAATTGCTGGTAACTGCCGGCCGTGCCAATATCATTAAGTGTACGGTACAAAAGCATCGAAGTAAAATAAAAATCGATGATCGCCTGCCAATGCATATCTGGGTTCTTTATCAAACCCGCAGATATTTCCTGAACGGTTTTTGCTTTCTCTGGCTGGTTTTGTTTTAGCAGCACACTTACTTCCATATTATTAATGATCAAAACGCGCAGAGCAACATGTTGCGATTGCCAAAAATTGCGCGCCAGTCGCGCATAATACAATGCTGAGTCCGGCTTGTTTTCAAATTCAAATATCCTGGCCAGGTCAAACTGAGATACCGCCACACTAACATTGTTGCCCGCAAGGCTGTATAAATTAATAGCGGCTTTTATCTCTTTTTTGGCATCAGCAAATTTTTCCGCCCGGCCCAGCAGATAACCTTTGAATTTGCGGTTGTTGGCAGTGTTTAGTGTGTCATTAAGCGCTGTAAAAAGGGCAATGGCCTTGTCTATTGCCGCCATGTTTTTTTTATATTGAAACCGGCGCGCATCCATATCCTGCCCCTTGTTTTGTATAGCGATGGCTATATCCTGCAATTCTTTCTTTTCCTCGGGGGTGGCTTGTTGCTGGCGCAGCTTTTCAAGCAGGAGGTCTCCTTTTTTTTCATCAGCCTCGTAATTATTCTGAGCGTGTAGTGAAATGCTGGTTAATAGAACCAGCAGCAAACAAAGGCATTTCATGTGGCAGAGTTTTAGTAGCTAGTTTTTCCCGGGTACTGCTGCAATGCTTTTTCCAGACAATCCATGGCGCCGTTAATAGCATCTGTATTGAGCACGTAAGCAAGCCTTACTTCATTTTTGCCGAGGCCGGGGGTACTGTAAAAACCGGTGGCAGGTGCCAGCATTACAGTATGGTTATTGTATGAAAATGATTCCAGCAACCACTGGCAGAATACATCTGCATCATCAATGGGCAATTTGGCCATGGCATAAAATGCGCCTCCGGGGTTAGGGCAAAATACGCCGGGTATGCCATTCAATCTTTGTACAATGGTGTCTCTTCTTTTTTTATATTCTGCTTTGGTGGTATCAAAATAGTTAGCAGGCAGGTCTACGGCTGCCTCGCCCAGTATCTGGGCAAAAGATGGCGGGCTCAGTCTTGCCTGTGCAAATTTCATAACGGCATCCAGCACCTGCCTGTTCTTTGTAACCAGTGCGCCAATACGCCCGCCGCAGGCGCTGTAGCGTTTGCTGATGGTGTCCATAAGAATCACATTGTCGTCTATACCTGTGAGGTGCATGGCGCTGGTATGCACGCCGCTGTAGCAAAACTCACGGTAAGCCTCATCCGCAAATAAATAAAGCTGGTGTTTTTGCACAATTTGTTTGAGCGTTTCCATTTCTTCCTTGCTGTACAGGTAACCGGTGGGGTTATTAGGGTTGCACAGCACAATGGCCTTTGTTTTGGGGGTAATGGCTTTTTCAAACTCAGTTATTGGGGGCAAGGCAAACCCTGTTTCAATGGCAGAAGTGATGGGTATCACGGTTACGCCGGCTTCAACTGCAAAACCATTGTAATTGGCATAAAACGGCTCGGGAATAATTACTTCATCGCCCGCATCCAGGCAGGCCATCATACCAAATAAAATTGCTTCGCTGCCACCGGTGGTAATGATTATTTGAGTATGGTCTACGTCAATACCCACACGTTGATAGTATTGCACCAATTTTCTGCGGTAGCTTTCGTTGCCGGCGCTGTGGCTGTATTCAAGCACTTTAAAATCTGAATGGCGTACTGCGTCGAGCGCCTGCGGAGGTGTTACAATATCCGGTTGTCCTATATTGAGATGATAAACACCAATGCCTTTTTTCTTGGCTGCTTCAGCATAAGGCACCAGCTTTCTTATAGGAGAGGGTGGCATTTGCTGTCCGCGCTGACTGATAGATAACATGCAGCAAAAATAAGCAGGTGGCTTAATATTGTCACTATTCTTTAACAGCATGGCAATAAAAAAACCGCCATTGCTGGCGGCTTTTTGTTACATATAAAAATTTTATAATTTTCAGGAGCTTTTAAGATCCAAGCGTTCCATCTCCGGAAGTTTGCGGTGTGGGTGCATCCATTACCGTAGTATCATCTTCAATCTCTGGTGGTGGAGGAGGTGGCGGAGTGCTTTCTTTTTTTGGCGCTACGGCTCTTTTTTTAGGCGCTACTTTTTTTGCCGGACTTGCTTTTTTTGGAGCTGCTTTTTTAGCAGGTGCTTTTTTAGCTGCTTTTTTAGGGGCTGCTTTCTTTTTGGGGGCTGCCTTTTTCTTAGGCGCTGCTTTTTTCTTGGGAGCCGCTTTCTTTTTAGGGGCCGCTTTTTTGATCTTGGTACCTTTTTTAATGGTAGCTTTCTTTGGCGCCCCTTTTTTAGCTACTTTTTTGGCAGCTGCTTTCTTTTTCGGGGCAGGCTTTTTAGCTTTTTTTTTGCTGGCCATATTGTTTTTGAATTTTTAGGTTAGAAATGAGATTCTAAATTTAGTAAAGCTTTTTAAATACCAATCAATTTTATATAGGTATTTGGGAAAAATTTTGATAAATGATAATTGTTTGTACGTGGATTGAATATGCAGTAGCAATGCTACGAGGCAAAATCCATTCTTCCGCTAACAGCTTTGCAACCACATTTCCACCCGTGCCAAACACGGCCCCGGCGGGGTATTTACCGCGTTTTTTGCAATTTTGGCAAGCACTTTTTTATTCAGGTGAAATGGTTACCTTTGCCGCCCAAAAGCAGTCCTGATTTTGGGTAGCGGTATGACCGGCGGGGGAGATGGAGAAAAGAAGGCAAGCTATCTATCAGGCGCACAAACGTTAAACGATTTAATATACAATAATGGCAGACTTAAAATTTCAAAGAAACTTTGGTATTGCGGCTCACATCGATGCCGGTAAAACAACTACTACGGAGCGTATCCTCCGGTACACAGGTATGATTCACCGTATTGGTGAGGTGCATGACGGCGCCGCTACCACCGACTGGATGGAGCAGGAAAAGGAGCGTGGTATTACCATTACCTCTGCTGCTGTAAGCTGTCAGTGGAACTTTCCTACCAATAAAGGAAAAGAGTATGCAGATACAAAAAAGTATTCCTTCAACATTATTGATACACCCGGCCACGTTGACTTTACCGTGGAGGTAGAGCGTTCTATGCGTGTACTGGATGGATTGATTGCCCTGTTTTCAGCCGTGGATGGCGTAGAACCACAGTCTGAAACCGTTTGGCGCCAGGCCAACCGCTACGGCGTTCCGCGTATTGGCTTTGTGAACAAGATGGACCGTGCCGGTGCAGACTTCCTCATGGTGGTTAAACAGGTAAAGGAAATGCTGGGTTCCAAAGCAGTTCCCCTGCAGTTGCCTATTGGTGCTGAAGACGATTTCAAAGGTGTGGTAGACCTTATCAAAATGAAAGGCATTATCTGGCACATGGAAACAGAAGGTATGACTTTCGACGAAATTGAAGTGCCTGCAGATATGCTGGAAGAAGCCAAAGAATGGAGGGCGCAGCTGGTGGAAGCCGTTGCCGAGTATGATGATAAACTGATGGAGAAATTCTTTGACAATCCTGATACCATTACCGAAGATGAAATGCATGAAGCTATCCGCAAAGCAACAGTAGACCTCAGCATTGTTCCGATGATGTGCGGCTCTTCTTTTAAAAATAAAGGCGTACAAACTGCGCTGGATGCCGTTTGCCGTTACCTGCCATCGCCCATAGATATACCTGATACCATTGGTACCAACCCAGATACCGGTGAGCAGGAAACCCGTAAGGCCGATGCTAAAGCTCCGTTTGCGGCGCTGGCATTTAAAATCATGACCGACCCGTTTGTGGGCCGCCTGGCATTCTTTCGCTGCTATTCTGGCCATCTGGATGCAGGTTCTTATGTGCTGAACGTAAGAAGTGGTAAGAAAGAGCGTATTAGCCGTATTATGAAAATGTTTGCCAACAAGCAAAACCCGATCGATTTTATTGAGGCGGGAGATATTGGTGCCGCCGTTGGTTTCAAAGAAATCAAAACTGGTGATACGCTGTGCGATGAAAATCATCCGATCGCCCTGGAAAATATGTTTATACCAGAACCGGTAATTGCCATTGCTGTTGAGCCAAAAGCACAGGCCGACGTAGACAGAATGGGTATGGCCATTGCTAAACTGGTAGAAGAAGATCCTACACTGCGTGTAAACACAGATGAAGAAACCGGCCAGACCATCTTACGTGGTATGGGCGAGCTTCACCTGGAGATCATTGTAGACCGTATGCGCCGCGAGTTTAAAGTAGAAGTAAACCAGGGTGCGCCCCAGGTTGCCTACAAAGAAGCTTTCCAGGCTACGGTTGAGCACAGGGAAACACTGAAAAAACAAACCGGCGGCCGTGGTAAATTTGCGGATATCGTGTTTGAATTTGGTCCTGCAGACAAAGAATGGTTAACAGAGAATCCTGGAAAACATTACCAGTTCATCAATGATATCTTTGGAGGTTCTATTCCCCGTGAATTTATACCTGCTATTCAGAAAGGTTTTGAAGCGTCTATGACAACAGGTGTACTGGCCAGCTACCCGGTAGATAATATGAAGGTGCGCATTTTTGATGGTAGCTTCCACCAGGTGGATTCTGACTCTATGAGTTTTGAATTGTGTGCCAAAGCAGGTTTCCGCGAAGCCGCCAGAAAAGCAAAACCAGTATTGCTGGAACCTATCATGAAAGTGGAAGTGGTAACACCAGACCAGTACATGGGAGATGTTACCGGTGACCTTAACCGCCGCCGCGGTATGCTGGAAGGCATGGACAGCCGCAACAATGCACAGGTAATTAAAGCCAAAGTGCCGTTGAGCGAAATGTTTGGATATGTAACACAATTGCGTTCCATGTCATCTGGCCGTGCATCGTCTACCATGGAGTTCTCGCATTACACACCCGCACCATCAGGCATTGCCGAAGAAGTAATTGCCAAGATAAAAGGGAAAGTAAATGCCTAACCGTTGATTATTATTCTTCTTATAGACCCCGCCAGCAGAGGCGGGGTTTTTTTTGCGCAGATGCCGTTTCTTTTATGCCTAACACATGCGGCCTTATAGTTATTTGAGGTTTTGTATTCCGCTTATACAATATCCATAGCATCGCACACTGTTAACCATAAAATCATTTATGTTTACAGCTCAAATATGCGCACATGACATACAGAATTTTTTTGATAGCCGTAGCCGCTTTTCTGGGTCTTTTTAATGTTTCTCATGCCCAGCAGGTACAATGGGCTAAAAATGGCAATAGTTATTTCAGTGTTCAGGAGGGTAATATTGTGCAATTTACACTGCCCCAAAACACCAGCACCATAATAGTACCAAAAGAAAAATTGCAATTGCCCGGCCAGGCCAGGAGCATTGGAATAAGAAGTTTTACTTTCTCTGCAGATGAAACTAAGCTGCTTATCTATACCAACACCAAAAAAGTATGGCGGCTTGATACAAAAGGCGATTACTGGTATTATGATCTTGCCGGCGGTGGCCTGAAACAGGTGGGTAAATCGTTACCTGCATCTTCACTCATGTTTGCCAAGTTTTCACCCGATGGAACAAAAGCCGCTTATGTAAGCAACTATAATTTATATGTAGAAGATCTTGCAACCGGTACCATTAAACAGCTGACCACCGATGGCACAAGACAATTGATCAACGGCACGTTTGACTGGGCCTACGAAGAAGAATTTTTTTGCAGGGATGGATTCCGTTGGAGCCCAGACAGCAAACAAATTGCTTACTGGCAGATTGATGCCAAGAACACCAAAGACTATGAGATGATCAATACCACCGATTCTATTTACCCCCGTGTAATACCGGTAGAATATCCGGTAGCAGGCGAGGCCCCATCGCCCTATAAAATTGGCGTGGTAGATATCAGCACGGCCAATACAAAATGGATGGATATACCGACCGACCCGGTATGGCAAAGCTATGTACCCAGAATGGAGTGGGCCGCATCCAACAATGAGCTGATTATACAACACCTCAACCGCAAACAAAATGAAAGCAAAATTATGTTGTGCGATGCTGCTACCGGCGCCTCCAATACCATCTATACCGAGAAAGATTCTGCCTGGATAGATATTCTTCCGCTGTGGGATCAGGATTATACAGACGGGGGGTGGGACTGGCTCAGCAACGGCAAAGAATTTCTTTGGGCAGGCGAGAAAGACGGCTGGCGCCACCTGTACCGCATTAGCAGGGATGGCAAAAAGGAAACACTTATTACCAACGGAAATTATGACGTGATGGATATTACCCGCATCGATGAAAAAGGCGGCTATGTTTATTTTATGGCGTCGCCCACCAACGCAACACAAAAATATTTGTACCGTACCAAACTGGATGGAAAGGCTAAGGCCGAAATGGTATCACCAGTTAGCCAGCCCGGCACGCACGGGTATGCAATTTCGCCTGATGTAAAATATGCACTGCATACGTTTTCTAATTACTATACGCCGGGTGTTAAAGAATGGATAACCCTGGCCGGCCATAAAGGCATAAATGGAGAAAACAAGGTAAACGATGCACTGGCATCGGCAGATAAAAATGGACCGGGTGTTACTTTCTTCAAAATAAAAACCGCAGAAGGTGTAGAGATGGATGCGTGGATGAAAAAGCCACTCAATTTTGATTCTACTAAAAAATACCCGGTGGTTTTCTTTGTTTACACAGAGCCCTGGGGGCAAAATGTAAAAGACCAGTACGGTATTGCCAATAACAAAATGTACACTGGAGACATGGCCAAAGACGGATATTTCTATATTTCTATTGATAACCGCGGTACACCCGTGCCCAAAGGCAGGCAATGGCGCAAATCTGTTTACCGTAAAATCGGACTGCTGAACATTAGCGACCAGGCCATGGCAGCAAAAGAAATTTTGAAATGGTCTTACATAGATTCAAGCAGGGTGGGTGTTTGGGGATGGAGCGGCGGCGGCTCAGCAACATTGAACCTGATGTTTCAATACCCCGAAATTTATAAAACCGGCATTGCAGTAGCTGCTGTGGGCAACCAGCTTACGTACGATAATATTTACCAGGAACGATACATGGGCCTGCCGCAAGAAAACCGCGAAGATTTTGTAAAAGGTTCACCCATTACTTACGCAAAAAATTTAAAAGGAAACCTGTTATATGTCCATGGCACCGGAGACGATAACGTGCATTATTCCAACGCAGAAATGCTCATCAATGAATTGGTAAAATATAACAGGCAGTTTCAGTTAATGTCTTATCCAAACAGAACACATAGTATATCTGAAGGCGCCGGAACCAATCAGCACCTGGCTACCATGTTTACTAATTATCTGAAACAGTATTGTCCGCCGGGCGCCCGCAGCACCAGCACTGGCGATGGCAAGAAAGCCGGTTTCTGATAAATTTTTCAATTTTAAAAAACCTGCGCTATATATTATGGCGCAGGTTTTTTTATGCTGTGGCCATAACCCGATTGAACGGTAAAAGCTATCTTTAAACCCATTCATTTATGGCCAACACAGTTTACCATGCAGCTCCCGGCAATACCAGCCTGCTAACCATACCCATTGCCACCCTTGATGGCTTCAGGGGCCTGGCCATATTGCTGGTAATGGGTTATCATTATTCTCATTTTTTACATTTTGGCTGGATGGGGGTAGATTTATTTTTTGTACTGTCGGGCTTTCTTATCACCGGCAAACTGGTGGAATCGCGCGGTGCCAATCATTACTTCAGGAATTTTTATCTTAAACGGATATTGCGCATCATACCCCTTTACTTTACTGTGTTGCTATTATTTTTTGTTGCACTGCCATTGATCTGGCCGTTGCAGGTGTCTGCATCCATGCAGCAACTTCAGCAGCAACAATTATATTACTGGTTGTTTACGGCCAATGTATATGATGCGGTGCACGGCTTTCCTTTAAACATCAGTCTTATCCATTTCTGGTCTTTGTGCTGCGAAATGCAGTTTTACCTGTTATGGCCATTTGTGGTTTATTTTTTTCGCCAACAGTTCAAAGGAGCAATGGTGTTTTTATTGGCATTGGTTGTGATGAGCATCCTGTTTCGTATAAACGCGGGATCATTTTTTTCGTTAAGCCATGTATACCGGTATGTGTTGCTGCCCTGCCGGTTAGATGCGTTTAGCATAGGCGCATTGGTATACCTGCTGGTACAACGGGGTCGGTTGCAGCGCTATACAATATGGCTGGCGGTTGCAGCAATAACAATATTGATAACCATATTAGGGGTAATGATGGTACGGCACATTCCCTGGCATTTTTCCGGAGATATCGTCAGTAAATATGGGTATACTTTAAATGCATTGGGATGGGGCTGCCTGCTGCCGTTTGTGCTTATCGCGCAACATGGCATAGTGCATCGTATTTTCAGCAACCCGGTGCTTACATGGCTTGGCAAATATTCTTATGGTATCTACGTTTTTCATTTGCCGGTATATATTTTCATTGCCCAGCTTAACCGGCTCAACAACCATCCATCAGAAAAAACGTTTTCCCTGGCGGCTACAGCCATGGTAGTTACGTGTATATGCAGTTTTGCCAGCTATCATTTACTGGAAAAACATTTCCTGAAACTGAAACCAGCTACGGCGTATGCAAAAGATTAAACAATCACTGGCCATTTTTATTTTTCTTTTGTTGGTATACCTGGTGCTGCGCCTGGTCTTTTACCAGTTATACTTCAGTAAAGCAGGTATAACAGGTAAACAACTATTGACTATTTTTTATTGGGGATGCCGGATGGATATTGCTGCAATATTCTATACCAACCTGGTCTTCTTTGTATTTTATTTTCTGGTGCAGGATCTTTTGCCGCAGCGTTTTCAAAAACCTGTGGCAGTGCTGTTGCTGGCGGTTATTAATATTCCGATGCTGGCGCTTAACATAATTGACCTGGCGTATTACCAGTTTAACCAGCGCCGTAGCACGGTTGATCTGATGCATGTAATAAGCGGCTCCTTACCCGCCCTCGGCACCTTCTGGAAGCACTGGTGGGGATTGTTTATGTTGTTTATTGTACTATCAACCGCAACCGTATGGATGTTTTATTATTGTTTGCGCAAAGGCCAAGGCGGTAAACAATCGTTGCTGGTAAACCTGCTTGCCGCAGTGTGTTTTTTATTACCGCTTGGCCTGATAGCGAGAGGGTTTGCTAACAGGCCGTTGATACCTTCTGCATTATTGCTGTATATGCCCGCCGTTTATCAATCGCTGGCAAGCAACTCCACTGTTACTTTCCTGTATTCATCCATGAAAAAGCAAACCACTTTACAGGAAAAGCATTATTATGCCCGGCCCGATTCTTTGTTCACCGCAAAACGGCAAATAATTTCTTCGCAACCATTCAATAAAATGAATGTGGTGATATTTGTATTGGAGAGTTTTTCAAAGGAGTATACCGTTAAAAGCGATCCCCTGCATGCACAAATGCCTTTCCTGGATTCTATTATGGCAGAAAGCGTGGTGTGTGAGAACGCCTATTCCAATGGGCTGGAGTCTAACAAGGGGCTTACGGCCATATTAGCCGGTATACCGCCATTTTTTGATGAGCCATTTTACTATTCAAACTACAGCAACAATAAAATACGGGGCATTGGCACACTGTTGACAGAACAAGGCTATAATAACAGTTTCTTTATGGGAGCAGGGTATGATCATTTTGGGTTTGCGCGGCTTGCTTCCATCCTGGGCATCAATAAATATTATTCTATGGATGACTATGGCAACAACAAACATTATGATGGCAACTGGGGTATTTTTGATCATTACTTCCTGCCGTATGCGGCAAGGCAACTCAACCATACGCCACCACCGTTTTTTAGCACGCTTTTTACCATTTCCACGCATTTTCCCAATACACTTCCTGATTCATTGAAAAGCCGGTTTACAATTGCGGGTCAGCGGGCAGAACAGAACAGCATAAGCTATCTCGATTATTCACTAAGGCTTTTTTTTGACGTTGTTAAAAATCAACCGTGGTATACCAATACCATTTTTGTGTTTACAGCAGACCATAGTTTGTATTGGTATGCCAGCGAAAAATCGGCTTTATACAAGTCGTTCAGAATTCCCATATTTTTTTATATGCCCGGACTGCGTAAGCATATCGTTATACAAAAACCGGTACAGCAAATGGACATCATTCCGTCTGTTCTGGGGCTGCTGCATTATCCCCAGCCATTTATGTCTTTTGGGCGATCGGCGTTTGATACACTTTCCCCAGGCAATGCGATCGGTCATTTTAATGATATTTATCAGCTGATTGATTCGTCTTATATATTTGGGTACAATGAAAAAACAGAACGGCCGGTCTACCTGTATAACTTCAGGAAAGATCCTGCACTCAACAATAACCTGTTTACGGAGGGGGCCATATTTCCTCCGCAGGCGGCCAGCATGCAACAACAAGTAAAAGCCCAAATACAGTATTTTAATTACAGTATGATAAATAACAAGCTTTACATACACTGAAAGGCTACCCCAGATTGACCAGCATTTTTACAAGTGCTGCTTACTGGCACCAAATGACAGCATGCGGACAGTGAATACCAACCAGGACCAATTTTCAACTTTACTAACTCAACAGAAAAAGAAATACCTTAGTAGTTGCTTTATTAACCGGTCTATTATTGCCAATGCATTTTGATTATCATATTTTATCTGCCGTTGCGCTGGGCATAGCACTCAGCGCATGTTGTGGTTTTCGCATTTTTGTTCCCATGCTGGCAGGAGCCATTGCGGCTTATAATAACTGGTTCACCGTTCCCACAGATATGCAATGGTTGGGTAGTATGCCAGCCATTATTTGTTTTGCTACCGCGGCCATCATTGAAATAGGCGCCTATTATTTTCCCTTTCTTGACAATATATTAGATGCCATTGCGGCTCCGCTGGCGGTAATAGCCGGTACGGTGCTGGCTTTTGCCATACTACCCGGAGCGGGTAATGAACCCATGTTGCGGTGGGTTACTGCCCTGGTGGCCGGGGGCGCCACTGCCGGAACCATTCATGTGGGTACGGGGTTGTTGCGTTTGTTCTCAACCAAAGCTACTTTGGGCACGGGCAACCCGGTGATAGCAACTGGCGAAAACGCTGCTGCCGTCACCGGCGCCGTTTTCAGTTTTATCATACCTGTCATCATTGCCGGTATTTTGGTGGTGGTAGTTTGCTGGATACTAATTACTTACATCCGCCGACTGGTCAATAAAAAGCCTATCTTTTAAACTGCTTTCTTGGTTTCCTTCCTCCTGCTTCATAAATTAGGCAGTCACTGGTAGTTTAATCGCACACTGTTAGGGTGCTACCACCTTCTTCTCTCACATTAATAGGAAGTGTTTCTAATTAGCCGATGAATGTAATTCGGGTGGCATTTTAAGCCCCTGCCTTATTGCCGGCCTTACTTAATATATACTAGCTAAAATTTGACAACAACAAACCGGTGGCAAAAACAGGTAATTACTCTTACTGGCAGGTTTTTGAATGACACCAGGCCATCAACTCACGTTTTTTTTGGTTTTTTTGTAAAGAAATGCCTCCAGCCCCCAAAAAAACTACCAAAATTCTTTGCCCGTACCTTGCAGACCGTTACCTTTGCATCCCCAATTAAAAACTGGATTTTACGTATGTCTCAACGAATCAGAATTAAATTACAGTCTTACGACCATAATCTGGTGGACAAATCTGCCGAGAAAATCGTAAAAACCGTGCGCAGTACAGGCGCTGTGGTAACCGGTCCTATTCCTTTACCCACGCACAAGAAAATTTTTACGGTATTGCGCTCGCCCCACGTAAATAAAAAGGCGCGTGAGCAGTTCCAGTTAAGCACGCACAAACGTTTACTTGATATTTATACGTCAAGTTCAAGAACGGTAGATGCACTGAGCAAACTGGATTTACCGTCTGGTGTAGAAGTTGAAATTAAAGCATAATACCGGCTGCACTTGTAAAGAGTGAACAGGTATAAGTAGTTCTTAAAATATATTTTCATCACCTCTCAATCCGCGGCGGTAACGTTCGGGAGAAAAGAGCTCTGATTAATTACATCTTCCCGGCCAGTTGCCGGGAGGCACATATAAACAAGCCGTTCAGGGTTTGTTTACTGCCGGTACTTCCTGAAAAAGGAAAAGGTCGGTAGGTAAACGGGGATTGAAGTCCAACTGGTGTACGCCATTGTTGGATTGTCTCTTGAACCATACGGCGCAAACTGTATAAAGATGATAGGTATTATTGGTAAGAAAATTGGGATGACAAGCGTCTTCGGTCCCGATGGCAAGCAAACCGCTTGTACGATTATTGAAGCGGGCCCCAACGTAGTAACACAGGTTAAGACAAAGGAAACCGACGGTTACAGCGCTATCCAGGTAGGATTTGGTGACAAAAAAGAAAAACACACTACCTCAGCAGAAAAGAATCACTTCGCCAAGGCAAACACTCCAGCCAAAAAAGTTACACGCGAATTCCGCGATTACTCAATAGAAAAGAATATAGGTGAAACCATCACCGTTGAAGTTTTTACCGAAGGTGAAAAAGTTAGCGTTGTAGGTACCACAAAAGGTAAAGGTTTCCAGGGTGTTGTTAAACGCCACGGTTTTCATGGTGTGGGTGAGCAGTCTCACGGACAACATGACCGTCAGCGTGCACCAGGTTCACTGGGTAACTCATCTGATGCTGCCCGTGTTATGAAAGGTATGCGCATGGCCGGCCGCATGGGTACAGACAGGGTAAAGATGAAGGGCTTGAAAGTGATGAAGATATTTGCTGATAAAAACTATATCCTCATCAGTGGCTCTGTACCGGGCCATATTGGTTCTATTGTTTATATTCTGAAGTAACAACAACTATTTAATTGAATTACGATGCAAGTAGATGTAATTGATATAAAAGGTAACAAGACGGGCCGTTCAGTAGAATTGCCTGAAGAGATATTTGGTGTAGAACCAAACAACCATGTAATTTACCTTGCTGTGAAACAATACCTGGCAGCACAACGCCAGGGTACGCACAAAGTAAAGACCCGTATGGAAGTAAAAGGGTCTTCCAAGAAATTACACAAGCAAAAAGGTACTGGTGGCGCGCGTAAGGGTAACCTGCGTAACCCATTGTATAAAGGTGGTGGTACCATTTTCGGGCCTAAACCCCATAGCTGGGATTTCAAACTGAACCGTAAAGTAAAAGACCTGGCAAAGATTTCTGCTTTGTCTCACAAGGCAAAAGAAAACGCCATTGTGGTAGTAGAAGAAATCGCCATCGACAAACCCAGCACCAAACAATTTGCCGGTATTTTGAAAGCACTTAAGCTCGATGGCAAAAAAACACTGTTTGTTTCTCCTGAATTTAACGATAACCTGTATTTAAGCCTTCGCAATATTATTTCTGTTGGTGGAAGTTTATTATCCGACATCAATACATATGATATTGTAAATGCCAATGTACTGGTGTTGACAGAAAACGCAGCCAAAGTTTTTTCAGAAGAAGCTGTTGAAGCCGTTGCATAATTTATAACAGAACTAAATTAAAAAGAGATGAGACTCTCTGAAGTTTTAATAAAACCCATTTTGACCGAAAAGGCAAATGCCCAGCAGGAAAAACTGCGCCGCTATGCTTTTAAAGTAAACAGAAGGGCCAACAAGTTAGAAATTAAAAAAGCTGTTGAAGGTTTTTACGGCGTAACAGTAATTGATGTAAATACTGCTGTTATTCCCGGAAAAAGCAAAACCCGTTTTACCAAAGCGGGTTATGTAAAAGGCCAGAAGCCTGCTTATAAAAAAGCGCTGGTTACCGTATCAGAAGGTGAAACCATCGACCTGTACGCAGCCGTATAAACACAGTAATTAATTATAGCACCGGGGCTGAAAATTCCGGAAATAAAAAAATAAACAATGGCACTTAAGAAATACAAACCAATGACCGCCGGCACCCGCTGGAGAATTGGCAATGCTTACGCTGAGATTACCTCCGACACGCCCGAAAAGAGCCTGCTGGAAAAAGTGAAATCAACTGCCGGTAGAAACGTGCAGGGAAGAAGAGCCATGCGTTACATGGGTGGTGGTCATAAGAGAATGTACCGTCTTGTAGATTTTAAAAGAGATAAAAAGAATATACCCGCTACTGTTGCCAGCATTGAGTACGATCCGTACCGCACTGCATTCATTGCTTTGCTGGTATATGCAGACGGTGAAAAGCGTTATATTCTTGCACCTCAGGGTTTACAGGTAGGCGGCACCGTGATAAGCGGAGACAGCGTAGCGCCTGAAATTGGTAACGCTTTGCAACTGAAGAATATGCCGCTGGGTACTATGGTGCACAATATTGAAATGCAACCAACCCAAGGTGGTAAAATAGCAAGAAGCGCAGGTTCATCTGCACAGCTGAGCAATAAGGAAGAAAAATACGGTGTGTTGAAAATGCCGAGCGGAGAATTAAGAAAAGTATTGATCAATTGTTACGCAACCGTAGGTGTGGTAAGCAATAGCGATCACAGCTTGCAAAGTATGGGTAAAGCCGGTCGTAACCGTTGGAGAGGCATCAAACCAAGAAACCGTGGTGTGGCTATGAACCCTGTAGATCACCCAATGGGTGGTGGTGAAGGTAAGGCCTCCGGTGGTCAGCCCCGCAGCAGGAACGGACAGTATTCAAGAGGATTGAAAACACGTACCAAAGGCAAGGGAAGCGATAAGCTGATTATACAGCGCAAAGACGGTAAGAAGATTTCGAAATAATGTATCGGGTAGAAATAAATTTTGACGTTCAAATTTTCAAATTTATACAATGGGTCGTTCAGTAAAAAAAGGTCCTTACGTAGCAGAACATCTTGAAAAAAAGGTGCTTGCCGTAAATGATGGTAAATCCAAAAAAGGTGTTATAAAAACATGGAGCCGCCGTTCTACTATTACGCCGGACTTTGTGGGGCACACGCTTGCGGTACACAATGGCAACAAATTCATTCCTGTGTATGTAACAGAGTTTATGGTAGGTCATAAACTGGGAGAATTTGCACCCACCCGCAACTTTAAAGGACACTCAAGTAAAAAAATCGCATAAGTAAGTACTAAGTAATAAGTACTGAGTAGTAAGTGAAGAGCTTGCGACTTACCACTTAAAACTTACCGCTTAAAACTTAATAACAATGGAAGCTGTAGCAAAACTTAGAAATTATCCCACGTCGCCACGCAAAATGCGTTTACTGGCCGATGAGATCCGCGGACTAAACGTAGAAAAGGCCATTGCCTATCTTGAGTTTCACCCGCAGCACTCATCTACTCCGTTACGCAAGCTGGTGTTATCTGCCATCAACAACTGGAAACAGAAAAATGAAAATGGCGATGAAGGTGGTTTGGTAGTGAAGACAATCTTTGTTGACGGCGCAAGAACGTTAAAGCGTATGCGTCCGGCACCACAGGGCCGTGGTTACCGTGTGCGCAAACGCAGCAACCATGTAACGGTAATTGTAGATACCAAAGTAACTGAAGAAACAAAACAAAATAACTAATCAACTAATAAAACGGATATGGGTCAAAAAACAAATCCTATTGGTAACAGGTTAGGCATCATCCGCGGATGGGAAAGCAACTGGTACGCAAGCAGAAAAGACTTTTCTTCCAGGCTGATAGAGGACACGAGAATCCGTACTTACCTGACAGCGCGTATCAATAAAGGAGGCATCTCCAAAATTGTTATTGAGCGTACACTGGGTAAGCTTATCATTACTATCCACACTTCCAAACCCGGTATCATCATTGGTAAAGGCGGCGGAGAGGTAGACCGTATAAAAGAAGAGCTGAAAAAACTGACCGGTAAAGACGATGTACAGATAAACATTCTTGAAATACGCCGCCCGGAATTGGATGCTATGATTGTAGCTGATACCATTGCCAAACAAATTGAGAACCGTATCAATTTTAAAAGGGCAATCAAGATGGCCATTGCTTCTGCATTGCGTATGGGCGCAGAAGGTATCAAGGTAAAAGCAAGTGGTCGTTTAGGTGGCGCTGAAATTGCGCGTTCTGAAGAAATCAAACAGGGCCGCACACCATTGCATACCCTGCGTATGGATATTGACTACGCCAACGTATTTGCGCTGACTGTGTATGGGAAGATTGGTATCAAAGTATGGATTTGTAAAGGCGAGATACTAACCAAGCGTGATTTGAATCCCAATTTTGTAAGTGGTAAGAATGAAGGACCAGGCGGACCAGGTGGCGACAGAAGACCAGACAGAAGAGATGAACGCCCCGACAGAAGAGATGACAGAAGAGGTGGAGGCGATAGAAGGCCTGCAGGTGGTGGTAGAGGCCCCGGCGGACCAAGTGGTGGCGGTGGAAGAAGATAATAAGCAGATAACAGTATTAAAATTCAGGCAAGAGCTAATAACTCGATGCTAAAAGCCAAAAGCTTTATAAAATGTTACAACCGAAAAGAACAAAGCACAGGAAGTCGCAGAAAATGCCGGTTAAAGGAAATGCGAAAAGAGGTACCACGCTTGCATTTGGCTCATTTGGACTGAAAGCATTGGATACAGTGCACATGACCGAGCGCCAGATTGAAGCTGCCCGCCAGGCAATGACCCGTGCTATGAAACGTGAAGGAAGTGTTTGGATCAGAATTTTTCCTGACAAGCCCATTACTGCAAAGCCCGCTGAAGTACGTATGGGTAAAGGTAAAGGTAACCCCGAAGGTTGGGCTGCCGTAGTAAAACCAGGCCGCATTCTGTTTGAAGCGGATGGTGTTTCTGCAGAAACTGCTAAAGAAGCTATGTTGCTGGCTGCGCAGAAACT
Source organism: uncultured Chitinophagaceae bacterium (assembly GCA_963705285.1). Taxonomy (GTDB): domain Bacteria; phylum Bacteroidota; class Bacteroidia; order Chitinophagales; family Chitinophagaceae; genus JACMLD01. The sequence goes on along the minus strand of OY970066.1, from coordinate 6,163,958 downwards.
GCCCATCAAAACAAGGTTTGTAACGCGCCGCGATGTAGATGCATAAGGTTTGAGGTGATAAGCGTATCGCTATTGATTATTGGTATATCAATAGTGCTGATTGGCGGATAATTGGCGATAATTAGTGTTTTAAAAAATAGTAAAAATGTCCAAGAGAATTGATTTTGTAAAAAGCATAGCTGGTTTAAACGACGTTGAAATCAACGCGCGTATTAAAGAAGACCAGTTGCGGTTAAAAAAACTTGAATTTGCGCATACCATTTCTCCCCTCGAGAACCCAATGAGTATTCGTGATCTAAGAAAAGACATCGCACGTTTGCAAACCGCTTTAAAGAAAAAACAACTCGGTTTTTAATAACTATATAACCAGGGATTATCATGGAAGAAAGAAATTTGCGCAAAACAAGAATAGGTGTTGTAACCAGCAACAAAATGGCTAAAACAGTTACTGTTGCGGTGGAAAGAAAAGTAAAACACCCTATTTACGGTAAGTTCGTTAAAAAGACTACCAAGTTTCATGCGCACGATGAAAAAAGTGAATGCAGTATTGGTGATACTGTGAAAATAATGGAAACCCGTCCCCTCAGTAAAACAAAACGCTGGAGACTGGTAGAAGTGGTAGAGAAAGTGAAGTAATACAAGCTATGTGCTTAGAGCGATGAGCTTTGAGCCCTGGTATTCTGAAAAGATAAATTGTTAATTGCTATAGCTTGCGGCTCGCAGCTATTAGCTCAAAGCTAAAAAAATGATTCAGCAGGAAAGCAGATTGAACGTGGCTGATAACAGTGGTGCTAAAGAAGTACTATGTATACGCGTTCTGGGTAACAGCGGACAGGATTATGCCGGCATCGGTGACAAGATTGTTGTAACTGTAAAGGATGCATTGCCTGCAGGTGGTATTAAAAAAGGTACGGTTACCAAAGCGGTTATTGTACGCACCAAAAAGAAGTTGCGCAGAAAAGACGGCTCTTATATCCGTTTCGACGACAACGCCGTAGTGTTGCTGAACCCTGCAGATGAGCCTCGCGGCACACGTATTTTTGGACCGGTGGCCAGGGAACTGCGCGATAAAGGCTACATGAAAATCATTTCACTGGCTCCTGAAGTATTGTAGGAAAAAGCCGTTGGCTGGTAGCTTGTAGCTCTTAGCTGACGATCAAATAAAGGTTTAACCGGCTAATAGCTAACCGCTAATAGCTAAAAGCTTAAAAAAATGAGTAACAGATTTAAAGCAAAATTCAGCATTAAGAAAGGGGATTCGGTAGTGATCATTACCGGAGATGATAAAGATGTAACAAAGCCCCGCAAAGTGCTGGAATTGTATCCTGAAGAAGGCAAACTGCTGGTAGAAGGTGCCAACATCATCACCAAACATACCAAGCCGTCTGCACAGAACACCAAAGGCGGTATTGTGAAGAAAGAAGCAAAAATCCACATCAGCAATGTAATGCTGTGGGATGCAAAGAAAGGTGCTGCTACTAAAGTAAAACGCAGCAGGGAAACCGGTAAACTGGTTCGTATTTCAAAAAAATCGGGTGAGGTTATCAAATAATAAAAAAGCCGTTAGCTATTAGCCATTAGCTATTAGTAAACGATTCAATAATGTTAAACAGCTAGCAGCTAACAGCTAATAGCTAAAAGCTATATCAAAATGAGTACTACAAAATATTCCCCCAGGCTGGCAGACAAGTACAAGAAAGATGTTGTACCCGCTTTGCAAAAACGCTTCAGTTATAAAAGTGTGATGCAGGTTCCCCGCCTGGAAAAAATCTGTTTGAACCGTGGTGTTAACGGTGCCGTAAATGACAAAAAGCTGATAGATATCGCGCTGGATGAAATGACTCAGATTACTGGTCAGAAAGCCGTGGCTACCATGAGTAAGAAAGATATTTCCAACTTTAAACTGCGTAAGAATATGCCCATCGGAACAAGGGTTACACTGCGCGGTGAAAAGATGTACGAGTTTCTCGACAGGTTTATCTCTACTGCTTTGCCGCGTGTACGTGACTTCAAAGGCGTTAATGAGAAATCATTCGACGGGCGTGGTAACTACACCCTGGGCATTACAGAACAGATCATCTTCCCCGAAATTGATATTGACAAAGTGAACAAGATTACCGGTATGGATATCACTTTTGTAACCACTGCAGGTACCAATGAAGAAGCGTATGAATTATTGAAAGAACTGGGAATGCCTTTCAAAAATGCAAAGAAAGAAGCGGAATAAAACAGATAAAAGATAATAGTAAGAAGTATAAAGACCACTGGCGGAAGATATTACAGCTACTACTACTGAATACCTTAAAAACCGCGAAGTCTGAATACTAACATCAAAATACTAAATACTATAAAATGGCAAAAACATCAGTAACAGCCAGGCAGAAAAAAAGAGAAGCTTTGGTGGCACAGTATGCTGAAAAAAGAGCAGCGTTGAAGGCAGCCGGTGATTACAAAGCACTGGATGCTTTGCCAAAAAATGCGTCGCCTGTTCGTTTAAAAAACCGTTGCCAGCTAACCGGTCGCCCAAGAGGCTATATACGCTACTTCGGTCTCAGCCGTGTATCTTTCAGAGATATGGCATTGAATGGTAAAATACCGGGCGTAAGAAAAGCAAGCTGGTAATCTAAGTACTCAGTACTAAGTGCTTAGTACTCAGACAAGGATATCGCATTGTACATAATTTTATAAACTATCAATTTCAGATAAACAATGGTAACTGATCCTATTGCAGACTTTTTGACCAGAATCCGTAACGCACAAATGGCTAATCACCGTATTGTGGAAATTCCGGCTTCTAACCTGAAAAAGCGCTTGACAGAAATTCTGTATGAAAAAGGGTATATCCTTAAATACAAATTTGAAGACGATAACAAACAGGGTGTTATCAAAATAGCATTGAAATACGACCCTACTACCAAAGAACCTGCTATCAAAACACTTGAAAGAATTAGCCGTCCGGGTTTGCGTACTTATGCAAAGCCAGCCGATTTTTCAAGGGTGAAAAATGGTTTGGGTGTTGCCATCCTGTCTACATCAAAGGGTGTAATGACAGACAAAGAAGCAAAATTGCAAAATGTGGGCGGCGAAGTGCTTTGCCACATTTATTAATCAATATTATGTTGTTTGATAATTAAGCGCTTTCTATACAGCGCTGAACACTGCAACAGCATTAACAATTATTCAATCTCAAATAGAAATTATTATGAGTCGTATAGGAAAAAAGCCAGTAGCTGTTCCGGGTGGAGTAACCGTATCAGTTGGATCAGACAACGTGGTAACTGTAAAAGGCCCCAAAGGTGAGCTGAAACAATCTGTTGACCGCGACATTAAAGTGGAAGTAAAAGACGGAAATGTTGAATTTGGTCGCCCAACGGATCAGATTCGCCATAAAGCACTGCATGGTTTATACCGTTCACTGGTAAATAACATGGTGAAAGGCGTAACAGACGGATACAAGAAAAATCTTGAACTGGTAGGGGTGGGTTATAAAGCCGCCAACCAGGGCAACACACTTGATCTGGCACTGGGATATTCTCACAACATCATTTTTGAAATACCTAAAGAAATAAAAGTAGCTACAGCCCAGGAAAAAGGTCAGAACCCCACCATTACACTGGAAGGTGCCGACAAACAATTGCTGGGTGCTGTAGCAGCCAAAATCCGCAGCTTGCGTAAACCTGAGCCGTACAAGGGTAAGGGTGTGAAATTTGCCGGTGAAGTATTGCGTCGTAAAGCAGGTAAGGCAGCTGGTAAATAGTAATTGGTGGATTGGTTGATCAGTTGAGTAGTAACTGCTTCCAGTCTTGTTTGAATAAACAATTAATTTTCTCCTGGCAGCATCAGGAGACAAAATAGAAATCATGGACACTAAAGTTGTAAGAAGACAAAAAATCAGGTTTGGTATTCGCAAGAAAGTGGTGGGTACCGCACAGAAGCCCCGCTTGTCTGTTTTCAGAAGCAATGCTGAAATTTATGTTCAGCTAATTGATGATGCAAACGGTAATACCCTTGCTTCAGCATCTTCAAGAGACAAAGACATTGCAGCGCAGAAAGTTGCCAAATCAGAAAAAAGCAAACTGGTAGGTGCTGCCATTGCAAGAAAGGCTATTGACCTGGGTTTGAACGATGTTGTATTTGACCGTGGTGGTAATCTTTATCACGGACGTGTTAAAGCAGTAGCGGATGCAGCAAGAGAAGCCGGTCTTAAATTCTAATTCAAATTTTAACTTGAAATAATGTCAGAACTAATTTTAAACAAAGTTAAAGCAGGTGACCTGGAACTGAAAGAGAAAGTGGTTTCCATCAACCGTGTGGTGAAAACAACAAAGGGCGGTCGTGCTTTTAGTTTTTCTGCCCTTGTAATTGTTGGTAATGGAGCTGGTGTGGTGGGTCATGGCCTGGGTAAAGCAAAAGAAGTGCAGGAAGCCATCACAAAAGGCATTGAAGACGCCAAAAAGAACCTGATAAAAGTACCTGTTATGAAGGGAACCATTCCTCATGACCAACTGGCAAAAGAAGGTGCTGCTAAAGTACTGATAAGACCCGCTGCCCATGGTACCGGTGTTATTGCAGGAGGCTCTATGCGTGCAGTGCTGGAAAGCGCCGGTGTAACAGACGTACTGGCCAAATCTTTGGGTTCTGCCAATCCGCACAACGTGGTAAAAGCAACCTTTAAAGCATTGGCTATGTTGCGCGAGCCCATCAACATCGCAAAAACAAGAAATATCTCTTTGAAGAAAGTTTTTAACGGATAATATAAGGCATAAGGTATACGGTAAAAGATGTAATACCTCTTACCATAGACCATAACCTTCAACCTTTACAAGCATGAAAAAGATCAAAATAACGCTGGTTAAAAGTCCTATAGACAGGTCTGAGCGGCAGAAGCTGACCCTGAAAGCATTGGGTTTGGGCAAATTGAATTCTACAAAAGAAGTAGAGGCCAGTGTACAAATTCTGGGTATGGTACGCAAAGTAAACCACCTGGTAACAGTAGAAGAACTGAATTAATGCGCAAACCAGCCTGCCGGCAGGCAGGTGTGCTAATATGGAAATGTGGAAATACCACATCTCTGCATTTACACAGTTACACATTTACACATTTCCACATTCAACAAGCGAGGGGAAATAACCCCGTTAAGTAAAAATTAATACAATGAAACTACACGAATTAAGACCTGCAAAAGGCGCAACACACAAAAAGAAAAGACTTGGCCGTGGTGAAGCATCCGGTAAAGGTGGTACTTCTACTAAAGGTAATAAGGGCGGACAGAGCCGTGCCGGTTACTCCAGCAAATTTGCACATGAAGGCGGACAGATGCCTATTCAGCGCCGTTTGCCTAAACGCGGATTTAAAAACAATGACCGTATAGAATTTAAAGTGTTTAACCTGGGCCAGATAGACCAATTGGTAGAAAAATATGGCCTGAAAGAGTTTTCACTGGAAACCCTTTACATCAACAACCTCATCAACCAAACAGATAGTGTAAAAATATTGGGCAATGGCGAGTTGAAAAGCAAGCTCAGCTTTAAGGTAAATGCTATCAGCGCAAAAGCAAAAACTGCACTGGAGGCTTCTGGCTCAACCCTGGAGATTGTTAAGTAATTTCAGTACCTTGTGTAACGCATTTTTTCAGAATGCGTTTTTTTTGTCAGGCTCATTTTTTAAATTTAGCCATCTGTGAAGAAACTAATACAAACACTCAAAAATATCTGGAGCATTGCAGAGCTGAGAAGTAAAATAATAGTGACACTTTCGTTGCTGTTGATCTACCGTTTTGGTTCACACATTGTCTTACCAGGTCTTGATCCTAATAAAATTAATTTAAAAAGTGCCAAATCCGGTGCGCTGGGTTTGATTGATGCTTTTGCCGGGGGTGCCTTCTCTCAAGCCTCCATTTTTGCTTTGGGTATTATGCCCTATATCTCCGCTTCTATTTTCATGCAATTGATGACCATACTGGTTCCGCAAATGCAAAAAATACAAAAAGAAGGAGACAGCGGCCGCAAAAAAATCAATCAGTGGACACGTTACCTTACGGTTGCAGTAACCATTGTACAGGCGAGTGCTTATGTGACTTATGTAAAAACAGTGAATGCAGAGGCGTTGTTGCCCGCTTTCACCGGTTACTTTGCTATCACTACCACCATTCTGCTTACTGCAGGTACCCTGTTTGTAATGTGGCTGGGCGAAAAAATTACCGATAAAGGTCTTGGAAACGGTACTTCTATCATTATCATGATTGGTATCCTTGCCAGGCTTCCTCAAAACCTTATACAAGAGTGGGCCGCTAAAAGCAATCGTGGCGGTGGTGGTTTGCTTATCTATCTTATCGAGATAGCTATCCTCATTGCCATCATTATGGGGTTGATAGTACTGGTACAGGGTGTACGCAAAATACCTGTAAATTATGCCAAGCAGATTGTTGGCAACAGGCAGTTTGGTGGCGCCCGGCAGTTCCTGCCGCTAAAAGTAAATGGTGCCGGCGTTATGCCCATCATCTTTGCCCAGGCTATCATGTTTCTGCCAACCCTGATATCTTACACCAACTTTGAAAATAAAGCCGGCATAGCCAGAATATTTGCAGACCCAACAGACCCCTGGCATATGGTTATTTATGCCGTGATAGTGGTAGGGTTTACTTTTCTGTACACTGCGCTTATATTCAATCCCAAACAAATTGCAGACGACCTAAAACGCAATAACGGTTTTATACCAGGTGTGAAACCAGGTCAGCCTACCGCCGATTATATTGGTTCGGTTATGGACCGCATTACCCTGCCAGGTGCTATTTTACTGGCTATTGTGGGTATTTTACCAGGTTTTGCGCAATTGTTTAAAGTTACCCAGGGATTTGCGTCTTTCTTCGGCGGTACGTCATTGCTGATTATGGTGGGCGTTATTCTAGACACATTGCAGCAGATAGAAACACAGTTGCTGATGCGCCAGTACGATGGCCTGATGAAAAGCGGAAGAATACAGGGAAGGCAAAACCTGCAGTCTACAACTATTTAATGAGCATTTTTCAAACATATTTACAACCTGGCAGTTATTATACTGCCGGGTTTTCTTTTGTTCAGAAAAGGGTATAACAATGATTTATTACAAAACAGAAGCGGAGATTGCACTGATGCGCCAAAGCGCATTGCTGGTAAGCCAGACACTGGCCCAGGTAGCGCCTGTATTAAAGCCCGGCATCACCACGCTGGCCATTGATAAAATGGTAGCCGAAATTATCCGTGATAACAATGCCATTCCTTCTTTTCTCAACTACCACGGATATCCTTTTAATTGCTGCACCTCTGTGAATGACGTGGTGGTGCACGGCTTTCCCAACAAAAATGAATTAAAAGAAGGGGATATTATATCCATAGACATCGGCGTAATAAAGAACGGCTATCACGGCGACCACGCATACACCTTTGCTATTGGCTTTCCCGGAGAAGAGGTGGTGAAACTGATTGAGGTAACCAAGGAGTCTTTGTATAAAGGCATTGAGAAAGCCGTAGAAGGTAATCGCATAGGAGATATCTCTTTTGCCATACAGGAGTATACAGAAAGAAAACATGGCTATGGTGTTGTAAGAGAGCTGGTGGGGCACGGCCTGGGTAAAAGCATGCATGAAGACCCCCAGGTACCTAATTACGGCAAACGCGGCAGCGGCGCAAAATTGAAAGAGGGACTGGTGCTTGCCATTGAGCCTATGATTAATTTAGGCAAAAGGGATGTCTACACAGAAGATGACGGGTGGACGGTACGCACTGTTGATCACAAACCCTCAGTACATTTTGAACACGATGTGTGCATCCGCAAAAACAAAGCAGATATTTTATCAGATTACAGCATCATTGAAAAAGCGGAACAGGCCAATATTAATTTATATTCTTTAAGTACTGTATAACCATTACCGGCAATAATTTTACAAAAGCCCTCCGCAAGAGGGTTTTATTTTTTATATTTAGAAGTAAAATTTTCCGAATATGGACAACGAACCAAATGCCGGGGATACTCCGGAAAAGTTTAGCAACGATCCAAAGGAAAACCTGCGGTTAGAAAATGAAATTCTACGCATAAGGGTAAAAACAGAACTGGGCGGTGATTACGAGAGCGATGAAAACCTGCCCCCAGAACTGGAAAATGAATTCCTGAAAAATATACTGGCTTTTGAACACCGCTATGCCAAAATTAAAATGGTAAAAATTGCGGATCTCCTCGGCAACCCCACTGTTGTGAAAGCTGCAAAAATGGATGACGAAGCCATTGTAAAAGCTTACCACGATTTGGAGGAATTATTGGCCCAAAAAAATATTGTTGTAGAATTTACCCGCCCGCGCGATGAGCGTTTCAAATATCGTTTCATTACAGAAGAATTGTTTCAGCATGAGACAGATGATATGGAAGTACCCGGAATGACCAAGTATTTCAATTACGAAGAATTTCATCCTGATCATGAAGCAGAGATAAAAGATTATACGATAAAATTTTTAGCAGACTGGTTTGCGCGTAAAACCGAAGCCGCTAAATGGTACCTGGATGACCAGTTTCTGCAACCCGATGGACAAACGTTTACAAAAGACGAAATGATAGCATCATTTAAAAAGGTATTTGCTTCTTATATAGCTTTTGAAGACTGCGGGTATGCAATGGATGAAGTTCAGTTTGATTTGCATTCCCAAACAGCCTCGGGTCATCAGGGTATGGGCTTTGCCGAAGGCATGGTAAAATACACGGCCATTCTTGAAAATGGTGAAAAGGTACCAATTGAAGGGCCTTTCAAGTTTTATTTCTCGCGAAACAACGAACGCTGGCGAATCTTCTTTTTTCACCTCACCGGTTTTAATGCATAATAATTTGGGCGCACAGCAAAAACGTTTGGTGGTAATAGGCGGTGGCGCTGCCGGTTTTTTTTGTGCAGTCAATGCAGCAAGATCGAATCCTTTGCTGCAAGTAATCATTCTTGAAAAAAGCAGCAAGCTGTTGAGCAAAGTAAGGGTCAGTGGCGGCGGCCGCTGCAATGTAACGCATGCCTGCTTTGAAATACCGGAGATGGTTAAACGATATCCCCGTGGCGCCAATTTTGTTAAAAAAACATTTCACCAGTTCTTCACTACGGATACCATACAATGGTTCAAAGAACGCGGGGTGGCTCTAAAAACGGAACCCGATGGACGTATGTTCCCGGTAAGCAATTCATCACAATCAATTATAGATTGTTTAATGAAGGAAGCGAATAAGTATGGGGTTGAGATAAGGCTAAACGCTGAAGTGAAGAGCGTGAGCCGTGAGACGTCAGCTGTTACATCTGACGCAGGAAGTAGGGAGTCAGAAGTAAGGAGCAAGGAGTCAGTAAATTATTCTGAAGCAAGCAGCAAGATTATTTTAGAACTCGGATCCACGGCAAATCCGACCGCTGACAGCTCGCTTCTAACATCCGATTTCGTCTGCATCGCCAGCGGGGGGTACCCTAAAACAAGTATGTTTAACTGGTTGCTGCAAACCGGGCATACTATTGAAGAACCTGTTCCGTCTTTATTTACTTTCAATATGCCAGGTAATTCTATTACCCAACTTATGGGCATTAGCGTTGAAAATGTGAAAGTAAAGATTGCGGGTACAAAGCTGGAAACAGATGGCCCGCTGTTAATCACCCACTGGGGGTTGAGCGGGCCCGCAATTCTAAAACTGAGTGCTTGGGGTGCAAGAGAACTTTCGGTTGGTAATTATACTTTCACCGCCATTATAAATTGGTTGCCTGCATTTAATGAAAACACCCTCCGTGAAAAATTTGAACAACTGCGTTTTGATATAGCCGCGCAAAAATTGATTAGCAAAAACCCGTTTGGATTGCCCACACGATTATGGGAATATTTCTTGCAGGTAGCGGGTATCAATGAACATATTCGCTGGGCCGATTTGCCGGCTGTTGCACAAAACAAACTGGTTAAAACGCTGTGCGCCCAGGAATGCGCTGTAAAAGGCAAAACTACTTTCAAAGAAGAATTTGTTACGGCCGGTGGTATCAGATTGAACGAAATAGATGCCAATACCATGATGAGCAAAAAATGGCCGGGTTTGTTTTTTGCCGGAGAAATTCTTGACGTGGATGGTGTTACCGGCGGTTTCAATTTTCAGCATGCCTGGACGAGCGGATGGATTGCTGCAAATAGTATTGCATCTTCTATGTAAGCTAAAAATCTGGCCATAACTAAAATCGCTCTTCCCAAGTAAATAATGGAAACAAACCTCTACTGGGTGATACCATCGGCATAACCGATCGGCCTGTTGGTGTTCATTTGAACTTGTGCATGGACCAGACTGGGAACTACGCATATTATTTATCGTTTTTAGACAGCAAGGGGACTGCTCATCTGACTTCGACACGCTGTAGATAAAAATCGAAATATTAGCTGGCGTGTACAGGTGCGTACTAAAGCATTGCCCAACACGTTTAGTTTTTGAAACAATCTAATTAGCTATGAAAAACCTACTCTTTAAGGCCGCTGCGGCCATGCTGGTGTTAACATCGTGCAATAAAAGCAATGGCGATGAATCTCGATACATCAACCAGGAAAACATTGTTGGATCGTACAAAGTAATCGCGATAGATATTGTGTCAAATGGCGTTGCCATGGATGGATTTGCGGTTACTGATGCCTGTAAGAAAGATGATGTGTATACTTTCAAGGCTGCGGATGAATTTGAATATACTGATGCCGGCCTTACCTGCCGTACTGGAAATAGTAATAGCAAAACCTGGGGGCTAAAGGCCGACTCCATTTTTGTAAATGGGATAGCAGGAAAAATTGTTGATTTAACGGCTACTACCATGCGCGTTTGCAACACCAACATGGTAATGGGATCGACAGTTACTACCAATTTTGTGTTTTATCGCCAATAAGCCTGTCAACTATATGCCTCAGTTGTCTGTGGCCATACCCGGCACCTGTTACAATGCAGTTGCAGGACGATCCGCGTGCCTGCCGGTGTTGATGGATGCATTCTCCCCAAGTCGATTGTCCAAAGCTTTTTGGGGACAGGTTCTGTCATTGGATGTTATAGGATAATTTATTGATAAACAAATAATTATACGCAGTGGTGTGTCCTATTTTATTTACGTAAAACCCTGGCCTGTTCCGAAGCAAAAAAGCTGTGCAGTCGCCTGAAAAAACACACATTTTGCTGTATCTTTGCACCCCCGAAATAAAACCATCGGGAATTTACCATGTTTCAAAATTTTATTGTTAAACAACTAAACGCTGATGCACAGGAATCTACTGCGTCCGATACGGCAGAGGTTACAGCGACAACAAATGCACCTGCACCTGCAATTGCCACTACCCACGATGATTTTGACTGGAGCATTGACAAGCGCAATGTTTCTGCTTACAGCAAAGAAGAAAATGAAAAGTACAGTAAAGTGTATGATGACACCTTCATACAAATTACTGATGGTACCCTCATTAAAGGTTCCGTGGTAGGATTAACAAAAACAGATGTGGTTTTAAACATCGGTTTTAAAAGCGATGGACTGATCTCCCTGAATGAATTCCGCGATTTACAAAACCTGAAAGTGGGTGATGAAGTGGAAGTAATGGTGGTAGAAAAAGAAGACCGCGAAGGAAACCTGCACCTGAGCCGCAAACAAGCCCGCACTACCCGTGCATGGGAAAGGATTGTGGAAGTACACAAAACAGGTGAAGTAATTACCGGTACCGTTACCAGCAAGACTAAGGGCGGTTTAATTGTGGATGTATTTGGTATGGAAACTTTCTTGCCAGGTTCTCAAATAGACGTGAAACCTGTAACCGACTACGACCAGTTTGTTGGTAAAACAATGGAGTTTAAAGTTGTTAAGGTAAACGAGACCATCAAGAATGCGGTTGTATCTCACAAAGCACTTATTGAAAGCGATATTGAAGCACAGCGTGCAGAGATCATGAGCAAATTGGAAAAAGGCCAGGTACTGGAAGGAACCATCAAAAACATCACCGACTTCGGTGCGTTTATGGACCTTGGCGGACTGGATGGTTTGTTATACATCACAGATATTTCATGGGGCCGTATTTCTCACCCAACTGAAGTATTAAAACTCGATCAGAAACTGAAAGTGGTGGTACTTGATTTTGATGATGAGAAAAAACGTATCAGCCTTGGCCTGAAACAATTGACACCGCATCCTTGGGATATTCTTCCTGAGAATGTAAAAGAAGGTGAAGTGGTAGAAGGCAAAGTGGTGAACATTGAAGATTACGGTGCATTTCTTGAAATACAACCCGGCGTTGAAGGTCTTGTACACGTGAGTGAAATTACATGGGCCAACACACCTGTAAATGCCAAGGAATTCTTTAAACTGGGCGACATCCACAAAGCAAAAGTGGTAACGCTTGATAAAGATGCCCGCAAAATGAGTCTTTCTATCAAACAACTGAGCGAAGACCCATGGAGCACCATCGAAAACAGTTTCCCTGAAGGCAGCCGTCATAGCGGACTGGTAAAAAACATTACGCCTTACGGTGTGTTTGTTGAACTGGCTACCGGTATTGGTGGTATGATTCATATCAGCGACCTGAGCTGGCTGAAACGCTTCAATCACCCAAGTGAATACACAAAGGTGGGCGAACGCATCGATGTTAAGATTCTTGGTATCGACAAAGAAAATCGCAAACTGCAGTTAGGGCACAAACAACTGGAAGAAGATCCCTGGAATGCACTGCAGGATACCTTTGCTGTAGGCACCGTTCACGAAGGACTGGTTACCCGCAAAGATGATAAAGGTGCATTGGTTCAACTGCCTTATGGCCTGGAAGGATTTGCGCCTAACCGTCACCTTAACAAGGAAGATGGCAAACAGGTACAAGCAGACGAAACTGCACAATTTGTGGTAATTGAATTTGACCGCAATGAAAAAAGAATCGTTTTATCGCACACCCGTATTTGGGAGCAGGTAAAAGCTGAAGAAAAAGAAGCGGTTAGAAAAGAAGCCAGGGCAGATGCAGATCAGACTAAAAAAGCAGTGAAGAACATCCAAAGCAAAGTGGAGAAAACAACACTGGGCGATTTGGGCGTATTGGCAGAACTGAAGAAGAAAATGGAAAGTGGCGATAGCGGTGATGCAGCTGCTCCTGATGAAGCAAAATAATCATGCTCGTTTTTTAATAAGCTGATGAAATAATGAAGCGCTCCGTGTAAACGGGGCGCTTTTTTTATGTGGGATATAATGTCACCGCAGGTTATTGATTGTATACACATGAATTGCCTTGTTGGTGAAGACGCCAACAAGGGCGGTAGAATGACTTGTTGGTGAAAACACTAACAAGGGCATTAAAACACCAACAAAGGAATTAGGTTTTGCTCCAGCAGAACGGAGCCGCTTCCCTCATTCGTTGGCGAAGCAAAAGCATTAGCATATTTACACATTATCACATTAGCACATTACAACGCTGCCAGCAAAAGATCATTGAAGTTGAGGAGGGAGCTAAGCTTCAAATCCGCGGCGGCCCATTTGGCTTCGTGTTGGTGATTGCGGGCGGGTACTACCACGCATTTCATGCGCGCGGCCCGGGCAGCAATCATTCCGTTGAACGAATCTTCAAAACAAATACAGTTAGCGGGCGAAACACCCAATTGCGCGGCACAATCCAGAAAAACCTGCGGATGCGGTTTGCCATACGCTAAATATTCGGCGGATGCTTTAGCGGCAACCATTTCATGAACGCCTAATTTTTTTACTACGGCATCAATTAATTCCTGCGGCGACGATGATGCCACGCCTATCTTGAAATTCCGCTCTTTAAAAAACCGGAAGATATATGGTACGCCCGGCAAGGCGGGTGCCTGCACCACAATGCGCTCAATTGCAGTGCGTACAATATCTTTTTCTGCTGCTGCAGCGTGGGTCAGGCTAACGTTAAAATGGCCAAACCAGTGTTCAATCCATTCGCTGCTGCGCAAACCCGTGCTGCTATGGTATTGGTCAGCAGTGAGCGTAATATTGAACTTCTTCAGCGTTTCCTTACCTGCTTCCTCCCACAAAGGTTCAGAATCAATGAGCAGGCCGTCCATATCAAAAATTACGGTATTGAGCATAAAGGCGGGGGTAGTTTAATGCTGTTTAATTGTACAAACTGTTTACAATGATATAAAAATACACACAACTAAGCGCTAACTATTGCAACTGTATCTTTTTGCGATGAATTCTTTGCGCAAATGCCATCACCAGCTTTCAATAAATATTCCGCAAACCGCATCATTCCTGCACATTTGTAATAACTCTGGTTCAAATGTTTTACATTCGTATAGGTTGTTTTTGCCAAATTTTATTGATATGGCGTCATTTTCAGACAGGTTAAAAAATATTAAAATCATTCGAAAAATGGTGTATGTGCTGGTAGGACTTTTTTCTTACCCGGCCCTGGCACTTATCAACCGTTTGAAGATTAGCGGAACTGAGCATTTCAGTAACCTCCCCAATAAGAATGTTCTTTTTGTAAGCAATCACCAAACCTATTTTGCAGACGTCATTACCTTTCTCCATATTTTCTGTGCTGTAAAATGGGGTAAGAAAAACAGGCTCGGTGTGCCGTATTATTTATTAAATCCGTTTACCAGGGTATATTTTGTTTCTGCTGAAGAAACCATGAAGAAAAGCCTGCTTACCAAAATGTTTGCATTGGCAGGTGCGCTAACTGTTAAAAGGGCCTGGCTTGCTAAAAGCGATTCAGACAAACGCAAAGGTCTAAACCCCGGAGATACGCGCCAGATTGCACGCGCGTTGGAGAATAATTGGGTGATCACTTTTCCGCAAGGTACTACCAAACCTTTTGCACCCGGCCGTAAAGGCACTGCTTTAATCATTAAGCAAACCAAACCGATTGTGATACCGGTTGTAATTCGCGGGTTCTGGCGGGCATTTGATAAAAAAGGGCTGCGGCTGAAAAAGAAAGGCACTTTGTTATCGGTTACATTCAAAGAACCATTGACCATCGATTTCGATTCTTCCACCGATATCATACTGGCACAACTTATGGATGCCATTGAACAAAGCAAAGAATATATGATGAAGGGCGCGCACCACTGGCCAAAAGAAAAAGTTCAAAGTCTTTAGTTTATAGTTTTCAGTTTGTAGTTTATAGTTCTTTTGCGATAGATTTCGGTCTGGAACCGCTAAGCATGCGCAACTAAAAACTAAAAACTAAAAACTAAAAACTAAAAACTACAAACTAGGAACTAAACAATGCTTTTAATTCTATCGCTTCATCCGGTTTCATTTTACCACCCAGTATTAAACGCAGCTGTCTTCTGCGCAAAGCCCCGTCGAATAATCGTTTTTCTTCTTCTGTTCCGGCTATCAACTGCGGTATAGTCATTGGTTTTCTGTTTGCATCCAATGCCACAAAGGTGTAATACGCCTCGTTGCTTTTGTATTTGTGCTGTTGTATCAGGTCTTCGCCCCAAACTTTCATGTGCACTTCCATGGAAGTAGTGAAGGCCCTGGTCACCATGGCTTCAATATGCACTACATTGCCCAGTTTGATAGGGTTTTCAAAAGAAATATTATCAACAGAAGCTGTTACCACAGGTGTGCCGCAATGTTTCATGGCGGCAAGGGCCGAGGCAATATCCATCCAGTACATCAGCCGGCCTCCCATAAGGTTGCCAAAAGTATTGGTATCATTGGGTAGTACCAGTTCGGTCATAATTACCAGCGAATCATTGGGCGTTTTTGTAGTAGACATGCAGAAATGTATTTGCGCAAAGATACTGGCTGCAAAGTATGAATGCACATAACGGGTGAGTCAGCCATTTAAACAGTTATACCGTCTAATTTTTTGAGGTATTCTTCCTGTGCATCTGCGCCAATACCAGGTGTGTCTGGTACTTCAACATAATAGCCATTGTATTGTACACCGCCGGTTACGGGGTCAAGCTGGTGGCCCAGCATACAAGTATCCATGTCATTGAAAATAATATTATCGTGCGCCAGCGCAAAATGCGCAAAGGCGGAGAGGGCAATCCGGCTTTCCAGCATGCCACCCATCATACAGGCGATGTTGTTCTTTTCGCAGACTTCATTTATCACGGTGGCTTCAAGTATGCCGCCACTTTTTGAAAATTTAATATTTACATAATCGCATGCATTGGCAGCTATCAGTCTTTCCGCATCGTGGTGGTTGAATACGCTTTCATCGGCCATAATTTTTACCGGCGATAATTTACGCAGTGCAGGCAACTGGTGATCATTCCAATAGCGCATCGGTTGTTCGCAAAACTCTATGTTGTAGGAAGCCAGTTGTTGCAACGCCCATACAGCACCATCAAAATTCCAACCCTGGTTTGCATCAATGCGAAGTTGTAAAGCAGGGCCTACCGCAGATCGTATTTGATGTATTCTTTCTACATCTTCTGCCGGTTCTTTGCCCAGTTTCACTTTTATAATGCGGAAGCCCTGTTCTTTAAAAGTCAGCGCCTGTTGTGCCATTACTTCGGGTGCGGCAATGCCTACGGTAATATCGGTCTCCAGTTTTTTTGATTTGCTGCCGCCAAGAAACTGGTAAAGGGGTTGCTGCACGGCTTTAGCCGCCAAATCATACAAAGCCATGTCGAATGCGCTTTTAATGGTACTGTTGAATGCCGTTGCCGCATGTAGTTCATTCATGCGCTCAGGTATTTGCGAAGCATCTTTTCCTTTCCAGCATTGCGCAAAATCTTTTGCCATTTCAAAACAGGTGGCCTGTGTTTCACCCACAATCATAGGAAAGGCCGAGCATTCGCCTACACCATACACCCCGTTGTCGGTGTGTATGCGGATAAATATATTCTGCGCATAATGCATGGTACCCGTTGCAATGGTAAATGGGTGCATGGGTATACTGAATCTGTAAATATCGGTGTGCGTTATAGTCATTGGCGGAAATTGATGCGCCGAAGATAGGACGAATGTAAAAATGTACCCGTGCAAAAGCCGCGAAGCGACATCGTGCATTTTTACATTACGCTGCAGCATTCTGCTTATCGAGCGATTGCAGGAATTCCGCAGCTGTCTGCAGATGGCGCTGCTGCTTGTTCTTGTCCATTTTATCAAACGTATTCACCAGCATACCCAGTCTTGGGTTCCTGGTAAAAAAATCGCGGTGCACATGCATAAAACGCCAGAAGAGTCCGTCCCATATTTGCTGCCAGGGGCCTTTTTCAAAGTCACCCATCTTCATCAGGTAGTTACTTCCGCTGATATAGGGCTTGGTGGTCATTAGCCCACCGTCAGCAAACTGGGTCATTCCATATACGTTGGGCACCATTACCCAATCATAGCTATCAATATACATTTCCATAAACCACCGGTACACGTCATTGGGGTCAAATTCGCAGAGCACCATAAAGTTGCCGAGCACCATCAGCCGTTCAATGTGATGCGAATACCCGGTTTGGAGAACTTTTTTTATAACCGCGTCTACTGGTACAATGCCCGTGTTGGCTATCCAGAATGCCGGCGGTATTTTGCGCGTAAACCCCCAATAGTTTTTTGTGCGTTGTTTGCTTCCTTCTCGCTCGTACACAATGCGTATAAATTCGCGCCAGCCCATGACCTGTCGTAAAAATCCTTCCAGTGAATTCAATGGAATGTCATAATTGATAGCTGCATCAAGTGCTTTGTCAATGATTTGTTGCGGCTGCAGCAGCCCAATATTCAGCATTGGCGTTAATACGGAGTGGTGCAATACGCTTTCCTTTGCCACCATGGCGTCTTCATAGATGCCAAATTTACCAAACCGGTTTTGAAGGAAATCATCGAGCCAGGCTTCCGCTGCTGCAAAAGTTACCGGGT
Source organism: uncultured Chitinophagaceae bacterium (assembly GCA_963705285.1). GTDB lineage: Bacteria > Bacteroidota > Bacteroidia > Chitinophagales > Chitinophagaceae > JACMLD01. Next base: position 6,146,136 of record OY970066.1, on the reverse strand, counting down.
AAAACCTGTCTTTACCTTTAAACGGCCCACCGACACTCCCGTAATTGTTATGGAAATGTTTTTCAACATAATCAACCGCTTCTTCTACGTAGTCATTTGGCAATGGAGCTGCAACCGCCGGAACTGTTTCATGCACCGGAAATTTCAACCTGTTGGCAGCATCATAACTCCATTTTCCGCCCAATGGTTGGTTATTTGCTTCCAGTAATATTTTTCTTTGTTTGCGCTGTGCTATATAAAAATCGGTTTGAAAATAAGTGGTTCGACCGTTAAAAAAAACGCCCGCTTCTTCCATGGTATTTAAAAAGTTGGGGCTATCATATCTTACCAGTGTAATACCATGTGCCGCTGCCTGTTCGCGTAGTCGTTTATTCAGCCAGTTATCAGTTGCATCCACGTAGTGGATGGTGGTGATACCTTTTTCTGCAAGCGATGAAACCAGTTGGCGTATATCGCTCCTGGTTTCGCCCGATTCAATATAGGTAACAGGAATATTTTTTGCAGACAGGTAATCGCTGTACATTTTCATGCTGGCCCTGTGCAATACGAGTTTTTGTTTATGAAAATTGTATTGCCTGAAAAAAAGCGTTTCTTCAACAACGTAAGATGGCCTGCCCGTATTAACGGCAGGGTTTATTTTGTAAAGCTGATGGGGGAAAATGATGGCCACGTTGCTCATATTGCTGTTACAGGCAAAAGGGCTGCCGGTTTACGTCAATGGCCGTGACAGCAAAAAAAATTCGGAAGGTTTGTTCCCATCTAATAAAACCCCTGTAATTGGGTGCTTTGCTTTAATTTTGGCGCTTACTATCGTTACGTTTATGAGTACTGTTCCGGCGATTTCTTTTGACGATACAGAGAAGGCTTTTGCTTACAAGAGCGACAAAGATCTAAAAAAAGCGCGTTTCCTTTTTTCAAGTATGGGATATGAAACCCTGGTGAAAATTGGCACCAGCATCACCCCATGGTTTATACGGGTGGGGCTGCCAATCAAGGGTATTATACGCAACACTATCTTCAAACAGTTTGTAGGGGGCGAATCGCTGAAAGAAACCAGCCCGGTGGCCAGGATATTGGGAAAATATGGCGTGGATGCTATACTTGATTATGGGGTGGAAGGGGGTGATTATGGCGAAGAAGGACTTGATCATGCCTGCGATGAATTCATACGCGTTATTGAATATGCGGCCACGCAGCCAAACATTCCTTTCATGAGTATTAAGGTAACGGGCATTGCCCGTTTTGGCCTGCTGGAAAAACTGGATAAAAGCGTGGAAGAAAATGCCGGCAGCCTGATGAAGCGGTATGTAAAAGCCCTTGAAACACTAACTGCCGATGAAGAAAAGGAATGGCAGCGTGTGCATGAAAGAATGAAGCGGATATGCCAAGCCGGCGCCGAAAAAAACATTGGTGTACTGGTGGATGCGGAAGAAACCTGGATACAGGACCCGGTAGACGTGCTTACAGTCTTAATGATGGTGCAGTTTAACACCAATAGGCCGGTAGTCTATAATACCATACAGTTGTACCGGCATGACCGGTTGCGGTTTCTTAAAGACTCACTGGAAGCGGCCGAACAAAAAAATTTTATCCTGGGCGCTAAACTGGTGCGCGGGGCCTATATGGAGAAAGAACGCAGGCGCGCGGTTGAAATGAATTATGCGTCGCCCATACAGGGTAGTAAAGATGCAACAGACAATGATTACAATACTGCGCTGGCATATTGCATACAGCATATAGAACGCGTTGCATTTATTGTGGCATCACACAATGAAAACAGCAACCTGTATACTACGCAATTATTACAGCAAAAAGGCCTGCCGCTTAATCACCCGCATGTACATTTCAGCCAGCTGTATGGCATGAGTGATAATATTACCTTTAACCTGGCTGACGCGGGTTGTAAGGTAAGCAAGTACCTGCCCTTTGGCCCCATTAAAGATGTTATTCCCTATCTTATGCGGCGGGCGCAGGAGAACAGTTCTGTTAGTGGCCAGACCGGCCGGGAACTGGCATTGATTAAAAAGGAAATCCAACGCCGGAAAATATAATCGCTTACTGATCCCCGTTGTATAAAAAACAAAGGATTTGTCAGAGACAAATCCTTTGTTATAGATGTATATTGAGGTGTTGTATCCGCTCAGTTATTTGCGGTGATTATTAAACAACGTGTAGAATACACTCACTTGTATAACGCCATTTTTCCAGTCTGGATCATTGGGGCTGGAAATATCAAAATCTCCCAGTTTAGAAATACCTGCCACATACCTGGCACCAATACCTAATCCAATGGGGCTATGATAGCCAAGTCCGCCGGCAATAGAAAAGTCGGTGCTTTTTGCAAAATCTTCGCTGCTGCCATATTTTTTTTCATGGATCTTAAAGCCGATCTGCGGGCCGGCTTCCACATAAAATCCGCCGGCGGTGCGGAATTTAAACATTACCGGAACGTTGATGTAGGTTAAAGTAAGATCCCGTTTGTCTGTACCGTTCTCAATTTTTGCACCCTGTGTAGACAATAATACTTCAGGCTGTATGGCAAAGCTGTTACCAACAAAAAGGCTTACAAAGCCGCCAACGTGAAAACCGACCATTGTTTTGTCTTTCAAATTAGCGGTGTTACTGGCGCCGGTAAAATTGCTGAAGTTGGCGCCGGCTTTTGCACCCAATTCAAAATGTTGCGCAAAAGTGGTGGTTCCTGCCAGCAACAGAATAAATACGATACTCTTTTTCATAAATGTTTTTTTTGTGGTTGTGAATTTCAAGAATGGTTAAATTGTCAAAAAGTGATAACAGACGTGCTGCTTTTAATGGTGCGGGATTTTTCTATGAGGATGTTGAAAAAGTGTAAGGTGGTAAGCGGTAACGGGAATGATTTATCAAAACCAGTGCCGGATATTTGACATTTTTTTTAAAATAAAGCGGCAATACGCAGGCGTGCGGGGGCAGAAAGCAACAGTTACTATATTGCCGCATAACATCTTATCATGTTTGGTGCATGGGTCCGTTTCATCTTTGCTAAAAATTAACAATCGCCGAGTTGTGATACGGTTGTATATAATTGTCGAATGTCAGCATAGGGGCGTAACCAGCAGCCATTGTTTTAAATACACAGCGGCCATTACTATTTTTTGTAGAAAACTTGCTACGGTTACTTCCGTCAATCCACAGGTTCCCCACAGCCGGCAACCCGCCGAGCCAAATTGCAATTTCCATGGTATCTTGCGGGTATGGAGCAATACCAGCAATTACTCAGGCATATTATTGATAACGGGGTATCAAAAACAGACCGTACCGGTACCGGTACCACTAGCTGTTTTGGCTATCAGATGCGTTTTGATTTAAGTAAGGGTTTCCCTTTGGTTACTACCAAAAAATTGCACCTGAAAAGTATTATTTACGAGTTGCTGTGGTTTTTGAAAGGGGAGACCAATATCGCCTATTTAAAAGAACATGGCGTAAAAATATGGGATGAATGGGCCGATGAAAACGGTGATCTAGGCCCGGTATATGGCAAGCAATGGCGAAGCTGGCAGGGCGCTAACGGAAAGACCTTCGACCAGGTTACAGATGTTATCAACCAGATAAAAACCAATCCAGACAGCCGCCGCATGATCATCAATGCATGGAATGTGGCTGATCTGAAAGATATGGCACTGATGCCCTGCCATACCATGTTTCAATTTTATGTGGCCAACGGTAAACTAAGCTGCCAGCTATACCAGCGCAGCGCAGATGTATTTTTGGGTGTACCTTTTAATATTGCGTCTTATGCTTTGCTTACGCTTATGATGGCACAGGTCTGCGGGTTGCAACCGGGTGAGTTTATACATAGTTTTGGCGATGTGCATATTTACAATAACCATATGGAGCAGGTGCAATTGCAATTGAGCAGAACGCCTTTTCCGCTGCCGGTCATGAAACTGAACCCGGCTGTAAACGATATTTTTAATTTTCAGTTCACCGATTTTACCCTTGAGAATTATCAGCACCACCCGGCAATAAAAGCACCTGTAGCAGTGTAGGTTGTATAGAGCAAAGGCGGGAATACCCATCACTATTCATTTCATTTTATGATCATTACACTGGTAGCAGCAGCATCCACGAACAATGTCATCGGCCTTCAGAATAAATTGGTTTGGAACCTTCCCAATGATACCCGGTTTTTTAAAAATACCACCTGGGGCATGCCGGTTATCATGGGTAGAAAAACATTTGAATCACTTGAAAATAAACCGCTCAAGGGGCGTTTTAATGTGGTGATCACCAATCACCCCGAAGCTTTAGAGCCTTTGGGTGCCATAAAAACGGCTGGCAGCCTGCAGGAAGCTATTGAGGTGGCCGGCACTACCGATGCCAAAGAAGCATTTATAGTGGGTGGCGGAAAAGTGTATGCAGAGGCATTGGCTATTGCTGATAAGATTGTTTTAACACGGGTGCATGCCCAGGTGCAAGGCGATGCCTTTTTTCCGGCATTCAGTGAAAAAGAATGGCGACTGTTTTCTAACATCGATTTTGCGGCTGATGAAAAACACCAGTATGCATATAGTTTCCAGGTGTGGGAGCGGAGGAGGGATGTGACGAATGTGTAAATGTGCTAATGTGTAAATGTGTGAATGTAGAAATGTGGTGAATGCGCACTTGCCACCGCTTTAGTAAAACTCCTTTATGCGTGGCTTTAACAGCAAATTGATAAACCAGCTCTCACCATTCTTAATTCTTAATTTTTAATTCATAATTCCCTCTTGTATTCTTCCACGCAACTTGCGGTTAAATATCTCCGTTATTATGTAACCGCTTCCAGCGGAAAAGGGCATGGCATACATTCTCCTTTTGTATTTGAATTTATCACCCGTGTTCTCAATGATAACAAAAGTTATGAAGCATATTACAAAGTGGAGGGCCTGCGACAACGGTTACTAACAGATACACGGTTGCTGCAAATAGAAGATTTTGGCGCCGGTTCAACAGCGGGCAATACCAAAGAAAAACGCGTACAGGCCATTGCGAAGAATGCTGCCAAATCAAAAAAGTTTGGACAGTTGTTGTTTCGGATAGCCAACTATTATCAGCCTGTTTCAATGGTGGAGCTGGGCACATCGCTGGGTATCTCTGCCGCCTACCTGGCCATGGGTAACCCTGCCGGTACTTTAGTAACCTGCGAAGGTGCCCCTGCTATTGCCGCCGTGGCCACCGACAATCTTTCGCAGCTTGGCATTGGCAACGCTACAGTAACAACAGGCAATTTTGATCAAACCCTGCCGCAAGTGCTTTCACAAACAACGGTTGTTGGTCTCGCGTTTGTTGATGGCAATCACCGTAAAAGACCCACCCTGCAATACTTTGAAAACTTGCTGCCTGCAATGACGGCAACCGGCATCTTGATTTTTGATGACATTCACTGGAGCCGCGAAATGGAAGAAGCCTGGCAGCAAATCAAAGACCATCCTGCATGCCTGCTCAGCATCGATCTTTTTTTTATTGGCCTCGTATTTTTTAACCCTGCCTTCAAGGTAAAGCAGCATTTTGTAATCCGTTTTTAACCGGTATCACTGCCCGCGGCTAGGGATCATAAGAAAAACGTATTATCTTACCGGCAGAACAATATACTATGATAATTGGAGTTTTGCAGGAACCAGCATCTGAAACACGTGTATCATTATTACCTGAAGCAGTAACCGCACTTACCAAAAAAGGAATCACGGTATTGGTAGAAGCCAGTGCCGGCGTAAAAGCAGCTGCTTCAGACGACGACTATACCAAAGCTGGGGCGCAACTATCAACTGCACAAGATATCATTGTAGCTGCCCAGGTTATTCTATCCATTCACCCACCTTTTTCAGCGCATCCATTGCAACCGGCAGCCATGAACAGCAAAGTGTTTATCGGTATTTACCAGCCCTTAATAAATTTTCAACAAATGCTGGCATGGGCGGGTAATGGCATTACCAGTTTCAGTCTTGATATGCTGCCGCGCACCACGCGTGCACAAAGCATGGACGTACTCAGCAGCCAGGCCAATATTGCAGGGTATAAAGCAGTACTGTATGCGGCAACTATTTTTCCCAGGTATTTTCCCATGTTTATGACGGCAGCAGGCAGTATACCGCCAGCCAAAGTGTTAATACTGGGCGCCGGTGTGGCGGGGCTGCAAGCCATTGCCACTGCCCGCAGGCTGGGTGCAGTGGTAGAAGTATTTGACACACGCCCTGCCGTAAAAGAAGAAGTAATGAGCCTGGGTGGAAAATTTATTGAAGTAGCGGGCGCAGCCGATGCAAGCAAGGCGGGTGGTTATGCAGTAGAGCAGTCTGCAGACTTTCAGGAAAAACAAAAAGCGAAGATTGCGGAAAGTATTGCCAAAGCAGATATTGTAATTACTACTGCGCAAATACCCGGCAAAGCAGCACCGGTATTGGTAACCACACCCATGATAGAAGCCATGAAAAAAGGTTCGGTGATCATAGACCTCGCAGCCGCCACCGGTGGTAATACCACGCTCACAAAAAATAATGAAACGGTCTATCATAATAGCGTAGCCATTGTAGGCAATTCGGCCCTGGCCGCTACTATGCCTTCAGATGCAAGCAAGCTCTATGGAAAAAACGTACTCAATTTTTTACAACTGATAACCGGTAAAGACGCGCAACTGCAACTCAACTGGGAAGATGATTTGGTAAAAGGGAGCTGTATTACACATGAAGGAGCCATAGTGAATGAAAGGGTGAAAGCGTTGGTTGAGTGATTGGTTCGGTAGTTTGGTACTTCGGTAGTTCGGTAGTTCGGTAGTTCGGTAGTTCGGTAGTTCGGTAGTTCGGTAGTTCGGTAGTTCGGTAGTTCGGTAGTTCGGTAGTTCGGTAGTTCGGTCGATAAAATTACGGTCTTTGATTATCAATAAACTTTTTTACTGAGATACTCCCGCTGAAAGCCGGTTGAGTCGGGAGAGAGTCTGGGGGTGAGGTGCTGAAAACTGGCAATAGAAAATTAACAATTAAAAATTTACACTTAACAATATAGATATGCTCGACTGGATAAACGCTCACGAACAAATCATTTATATAGTAGTGCTCATGGTTTTTCTGGGTATTGAAGTAATAGGCCGTGTGCCCAGCGTGTTGCATACCCCGCTGATGAGTGGTGCCAATGCCATTCATGGCGTAGTAATCATTGGCGCTATCATTGTAATGGGCAAGGCAGAAGCAGACAATTATGTGGCGCTGGCACTGGGTTTTCTGGCAGTAATACTGGGCACGCTCAACGTGGTGGGTGGCTTTGTGGTAACCGACAGAATGCTGGAAATGTTCAAAGGGAAAAATGCAAAAAAATAATTTTCTTACTGCCAAGGCGCTGATCAAAACATTATGGAATTGAATATACTGACTCTTTGTTATCTGATTGCCTCTGTAACATTTATACTGGGGTTGAAAATGCTTTCTAATCCATTACGCGCGCGCAGGGGAAACCTCATTGCAGCAGGAGGAATGGCCATAGCGATTTTTGCTACCATTTTTTTATACAAAGATGATGAGGGCCATGCGTTGCATAATTATGGATGGATATTTACCGCACTGCTTATTGGTGCAGTGATTGGCACACTGGCTGCCAAGAAAGTAAAGATGACTGCCATGCCCGAAATGGTGAGTTTGTTTAATGGTATGGGTGGCGCCTGTGCAGCTTTGATAAGTATCGTGGAGTTTAACCATTTGTACAATCATAACTTTATTACATCTACATGCACTGATTGTGTTGAACGCCTCAGGCAAAATAACTATTTCAGCACAGAGCTTATCATCATTTTTGCCGGGCTGATCATTGGCAGTATTTCATTTGCAGGTAGTATGATAGCCTGGGGTAAGCTGAATGGCCGTGTGAAAGACAAAAGTTTTAATGGTCAGCATATTGTGAATATGGCAGTACTGGTAATTATTCTGGGACTGGCCGCTTACTCCGTACTTTTTGAATCTCACCGGGTGGGTTTATCGAGTTACTTGCAGCTCTACTTTTATATAGTACTGTTTATATCGCTCCTGTATGGTGTATTTTTTGTGCTGCCCATCGGTGGTGCAGACATGCCCGTTGTTATTTCCATATTGAATTCTTTTACGGGGGTAGCAGCAGCCTGCGGCGGCTTTCTGTACAACAACAAGGCAATGCTTACCGGTGGTATACTGGTAGGTGCTGCGGGAACGCTGCTGACCATTCTTATGTGTAAGGCCATGAACCGGTCGCTCACCAATGTGTTAATTGGTTCATTTGGTGCAAAGGCTCTTGCCGGAGCGCAAGGAGCCAAAGACCAGGGCCATTACAAAGAAGTTTCACTCAGCGATACGGCTATGCTCATGAGTTACGCTAAAAAGGTAATGATAGTTCCCGGTTATGGATTGGCGGTAGCCCAGGCGCAGCATGCCTGTCACGAACTGGAAAAAATACTGGAGGATAAAGGCGTTGAAGTAAAATATGCCATTCATCCCGTGGCAGGCCGCATGCCCGGGCATATGAATGTTCTGCTGGCCGAAGCAGATGTGAGCTATGATAAGCTGGAAGAAATGGAACAGGCCAATGAAGAATTTTCTACTACCGATGTAGTACTGGTTCTTGGCGCCAATGATGTGGTAAACCCCGCGGCCAAAACGGATCCCGCATCACCTATTTATGGAATGCCGATACTTGATGTGGAGCTGGCGAAAAACTGCATCGTTAATAAACGCAGTATGAAACCCGGTTATGCAGGCATTGAAAATGATCTTTTCTTTCGCCCCAAAACATCCATGCTGTTTGGCGATGCCAAAAAGGTACTGCAAGACCTCATTGCAGAGATAAAGAACATATAAAGGTATCTTTGCAAAAAAAAGTTGAAACTTCCAGCAGCGCTGATAGAATCTTTACAGGGTGTAGCCGGGTTTGATGAAGCGGCGTTCATAGCTGTTCATGAAAGCGGCGAGCAGGTAACGTCTGTACGATTTAATCCCCAAAAGTTTTTTCCCTACAGTGGCGATGAATCTCAAACGCCTACTGCAGCGCTGCCTGCAGGTGCTGCCAGTTTACCACTCGCCACTCACCACTTACCAGTGAGCGCACCCGTTCTCTGGTCTTCACAAGGCTATTATTTGTCAACGCGGCCTTCATTCACTTTTGATCCTTTGTTTCATGCCGGCGCTTATTATGTGCAGGAAGCCTCCAGTATGTTTTTGGAACATGCCCTGCGGCAAACGGTTGATCTTTCCAAGCCATTGCGCGCACTTGATCTTTGTGCGGCACCGGGCGGTAAGTCAACGTTGCTGCAATCGCTGATCAGCAAAGACAGCCTGCTGGTGAGCAATGATGTAATAAAATCACGGGCAGCTATACTGGAAGAGAACATTACAAAATGGGGTGCAGCCAATGTTGCGGTTACTAATAATGATCCCATACATTTTGCCCGTTTGCAAAATTACTTCGATGTAATGGTGATAGATGCCCCGTGTAGCGGCAGCGGTTTGTTCAGGCGCGATGCCAATGCCATTGATGAATGGAGCGAAAACAATGTGCAGCTTTGTTGCCAGCGCCAGCAACGTATTATTGCCGATGTTTGGCCGGCATTAAAACAGGATGGTATACTTATTTATTCAACCTGTTCTTATTCAGCAGAAGAAGATGAAGCGGTGCTGAACTGGTTAACAGAAACCTATAATGTGCAGGGTATGCCGCTCACTGTGCCCGCGCAATGGAATATTGTAACCACTCTGTCTGCAAACAAAGAGGCTACCGGTTACCGTTTCTTTCCCGATAAGGTAAAAGGCGAAGGATTTTTTCTGGCCGTATTGCAGAAAAAAGAGGGTGGTAGTTTTGTTTATCCAAAGCCTGGTAAAACAAGTATTGGCAAACCAACCAAAACAGAAGAAGCTATCATACAACCCTGGTTGCAGGAAGAACAGGGTACAATGTTGTTTAAGCAACACGATGATTTTATTGCATGGCCAGCTGTTCTTGAAAGGGAAATACCTGTACTTCAATCTGCCTTATACATCAAGAAAGCAGGTATAACAGTTGGTAAAATTGCCGGCAGCAATTTGATACCCGATCATCAACTGGCAATGAGTTCAATGGTAAACAAAAACATTGTACGTATTGCAGTAACAGCCGCTGAAGCCATACAGTATTTACAAAAGCAGGATGTACAGCTTGCTACTACTCAAAAAGGCTGGGCATTGGTCAACTATATGGGGTATGATCTTGGCTGGATAAAATTATTGCCGAACCGGTTTAATAATTATTATCCAAAAGAATGGCGCATAATAAAGCAAACTGTCTAAAAAAGATAAGAAAGAACCTTTAAGCACCATTTAAACAAAGGCATTTGCTGTATTTTGGCTTTAATTTTGGCAAAAATGGGTAAAAAATTTTCATATTTGCAATGCACAAACTTAAAATTCAATGATGAAAAATAAATGGTTATGGTTTTGTATCTGTATGTTTTGTGTACAGTATACCATGGCGCAGGCAAATGAGTTGCAGGTGCAGGGCACATCTCCTCGTTTGTACCTGGTGCACACCGTGCAGGCAAAAGAAAACTGGTATAGCATCGGCCGGCTGTACAATGTAAATCCAAAACAACTGGCTCCGTATAATGCATTGAATGTAGAAAAGGCGCTGGCAATCGGCCAAACTGTAAAAGTACCGTTAACCGCTGAAAATTTTTCGCAGGATGGCAGCAAAGCGGGGGATGAAGTTTTTGTACCTGTTCATCATACCATACAGGAAAAAGAATGGATGTACCGCATCAGTGTTAATTATAACAAGGTGCCCATAGAAAGACTGGAAAAATGGAATAACATCAATAAAGACCAGGCCAAAGCCGGCGTACAATTAGTTGTAGGCTATCTGAAAGTGAAGACCGGTCAGTCGTCACTTGCAGCGCAGGGCACTACAAAAATTGTTCAAAAAGATGCGGTAGCTGTGAATCCGCCTGAAGAAAAAACGCCCACCGTACCTGAACAGAAAAAAACAGTTGCACCGTCACCGGTAACAGACAGCGAAGACCCATCACTCGTTAAAAATAATAATGCAAAGCCCGAAACAAAACCTGCAGTTACTAATCCTGTAGTTACTGTTAGCAACACCGGCACAACTGCCAAAGGAAGTTATTTTAAAGGTCAGTTTGAAGAAACCGGTAAATCTGTAAGCGGTAATGCCGGTATCTTCAAGAGCACCAGCGGATGGAGCGATGGAAAATATTATGCATTGGTGAATAACGTACCTGTTGGTACCATCATACAAGTGAATAATCCGGTTTCGGGCAGGGCCATTTTTGCGAAAGTACTCGGCAATCTTCCTGAGATGAAAGAAAGTTTTGGGCTGGTGGCAAGAATCAGTGACGCAGGTGCTGCAGAACTGAATGCTACCGGTGTTAAATTCAGTGTAGAATTGCGTTATTGAGAGATAATGGATAGTTACCAATATGCAATGCGTAGTGTGCAGCAATGTTGCTCGCAATGATTGGGCAGGACAGCGTGCGCACTATTGCCGGCGTTTTCATTACCTGCCATTAAAATGAATCTGCTCATCTGGGGCAAAATCTTATTTCGCAAATACGGGTAATAGCCTGTCTGCAGATCGATTTAAAAACGATAGCCGCGCAAAAACTCATCGATGGCCATTTTCTTTTTTCCTTCCAGCTGAATTTCCAACACATGTAAATAACCATCAGTGGCTGCAAATTTTAGCCAGCTTTTGTGGTCGGTCAAGGGGGTGCCAGGCGCCTCGGCTGGTGTTGCCATTTCTTTTTTTGCTTTATATATCTTCAGCATTTTATCTTTCAAAAATGTGAAAGCGGCCGGAAAAGGGGATAGGCCGCGTACCAGGTTATAAATATCCTGCACCGGTTTGTTCCAGTTGATAGTACATGTTTCGGTGAAGATCTTTGGTGCGTGTTTAAGTGCCGATTCATTGGCCGGGTTGTTATTTACAACAGCAGATTGTGGTATGTCATGCAATGAGCCATTGTTCAGTCCCTGTATTGTTTTTACCAGCAGTGCGGCGCCAATTTCTTTCATACGGTCGTGCACCTCTCCGGCAGTTTCGGTATCGGAAATCGGGAAACTTTCCTGTAGCAAAATATTGCCTGTATCAATTTCGTGTTGCAGTTTAAAGGTGGTAACGCCCGTTTCTTTTTCGCCATTTATTACTGCCCAGTTAATGGGTGCAGCGCCGCGGTACTGGGGTAATAATGATCCATGCAGGTTTATAGTGCCCAGTGGCGGCATGCTCCAAACCAGTTCGGGCAACATTCTAAATGCCACCACCACCTGTATATCGGCCTGCAATGCTTTGAGCGCTTCTAAAAATGCAGGGTTCTTTAATTTTTCTGGTTGCAGCACATGCAAGCCTTTATCTACTGCGTATTTTTTTACGGCGCTTTCGGTGAGTTTCATACCACGCCCGGCAGGTTTATCGGGCGCGGTGATAACTCCTGCAATATTAAAACCGGCCCGTACCAGGGCATCCAGTGAAGCAACTGCAAAATCAGGGGTCCCCATAAAAACAAGCTTTTTTATTTTGCCCGTTGCGCTGGTGTTTGTATCCATGGTTGTAAAATTAAGTGATCGAAAGGTTGGCGCAATGCAAACCGCACGGGTGATATTTTTGAGGAAATTAGTACACATCGGAACCTATTATTTGGCAGGTAATTCTTATAAAATATTTAATGGGAAAATGTGCAACATTCCCTTATTTTCGGGAAATCAATCATCTATTTTCTATTCTTTTTGTGCATCTTTCATTTCACGCTTGAGGTGTATTGTAAGGATGCTTTTTAAATAGATGACAGAATGCAATTTTATTTTTTAAAAAATTATTTTATGCAAACAGTGAAAAGTGGCGATACAGTGAAGGTTCATTACCATGGTCGTCTTCTTACAGATGGAAGTACTTTTGACAGCAGTGAAGGACGTGAGCCGTTGGAATTTGAGGTTGGCAGCGGCATGGTGATCAAAGGATTTGATGATGGCGTTACCGGTATGAAAGTAGGTGACAAAAAAACAATCAATATTCCGGTTGATGATGCCTACGGCCCGGTAAATGAAAATATGCTGGTAGAATTTCCAAAGGCAAACTTTCCGCCGGAGATGGTACCCGAAGTGGGGATGCAGCTGAATATGACGAGCGGTGACGGACAAGTAATTCCCGTTACGATTACCGATATAAAAGAAGATACCATTTCACTGGATGCCAATCACCCGCTTGCCGGAGAGGATTTGGTATTTGACCTGGAACTGGTAGAAATAGTAGCGGCCAAGTCGTTAATCATTACTCCATAACAGCATCGGTTTAAAAAAAGTAGGGTTTACAGTTGTGCGAAAGCGGCAAAACTGTAAACCCTTTTTTATTGACAATTTCATTTATCCATGCTGGCTCTCTGCATTAGGTAAACCTGCCTGCACGTCATATTTTGTACGATACGCCCATGCTAACCCGGCAATGGCCACTATATACAGTACGGTAGCCACCAATGATCCTTCAAACCCAAACGCGCCACCAGTTATCAATTCGCTGCCATGCACTTCATGTGTAAGCAGACTTTTCAATGGCATACCACTTACCTCGTAGCCGAGCAATGGGCCCTGAAAAAAATTCCAGGTAAAATGCAGCATGATGCTAAACCAAAGATTTCGGGTATAGATATAGTTCAGCCCCAGCAACAGACCCGCCAATAAAATATTAATAGCGCCTACCACACCTATGGACGGATTGGTGATATGTGCGAGCGTAAATACCAATGCAGATAGCAGTAAGGCCACCCATTTGTTAAACGATTGCAACAGGTTGTTAAGAATATACCCCCTGAAAACCACCTCTTCATACAGCGCCACAATCACCATCAGCCCAAAACTGATAAAGAGATCGTTTCCGTTAAAATCAACGTCGGTCCATACCAGGTTTTTGGTGAAAAAAATGATACAGCTCCCCATACACAATAAAAATATACCAAGAAAAAAACCGGTGCCGGCATGTTCGCCGTTTTTACTGAAACTAAAACCCATGCTTTCAAAAGATCGCCGGTCAACAAATTGCCTGAATAGCCACACGGCCGCAAAAGATACTATGGCATTGGTAATAAACAACAGGTAAGAAATGCCTTCTTTGGCTGCCGGTGCCTGGTTTGCTGCGTCTGTTGATTTTTTGTGAAAATTGCTGAGTAATAATCCGGCTACTACCAGCAATGCCATATACAGCGCAACAAAAAGCAACGCCCGCAACCAGCCGTAAGGCACCAGCGGTTTGTTATTGTGTTGTGGTTTCATTTATGTTAATTTGCTTTTTAGCCGCGCAAGTACCGGCAAATCAGTTTACAGCTGCGTGCATCAGCAAAATTAAAAGTACAAACTATGTTCGACAATTATTCATACAGTGCGGCAGAACGCCTGATGCGTTATGTTAAGATAGATACACAAAGCGATCCAAAATCTGGCACGTTTCCATCTACCGGGAAACAAAAAGATCTGGGCAGGGTGTTGGTATCCGAGCTGCTTGAACTAGGTGTCGCAGACGCACACCTGGATGAGTTTGGTTACGTATACGGCACCATTGCATCCAATACAGACAAGCAGGTACCGATTATTTGTTTTTGTTCTCATATAGATACCGCGCCAGATTGCAGCGGGGCGGGCGTACAACCCATTCTGCACCGCAATTACACTGGTGATGACATGGTGTTGCCAGACGATACAACACAAATTATCTCCGTTAAAGATCATCCGTATTTAAAAGAGAAAATAGGGGAGGATATTATAACCGCTTCAGGCACCACATTATTGGGTGCGGATGACAAGGCCGGATTAGCAGTGATCATGGATTTGGTAAACTACCTGCGCCTTCACCCGGAAATAAAACACGGCACGGTAAAAATTCTGTTTACGCCAGATGAAGAAGTGGGCAGGGGAGTAGATAAAGTTGATTTGCAAAAACTGGGCGCTGCATTTGCATATACATTGGATGGTGGAGAACGCGGTAGCCTGGAAGATGAAAACTTTTCTGCAGATGGTGTTACCGTAACTTTTTATGGTGTTAGTGCGCACCCGGGTTCTGCCAAAGATAAACTGGTGAATGCGCTGAAAGTGGCGGCGTATTTTATAGACTCACTGCCAAAAGATGAACTGTCTCCAGAAACCACCGAAGACCGTTACGGGTTTGTGCATCCATTGCATATAGAAGGCATCACCGAAAAAGTAAGCATTCAATTTATTATCCGGGATTTTGTTACGGCCAGGCTGGAAGCGTATGAAAATTACCTGCGCGATAAAATGGAAACAGCACTCGAAAAATTTCCCGGTGCCACCGCGTCGTTTGAAGTAAAAGAACAATACCGCAATATGAAAGAGGTGCTAGACCAGCACCCACAGGTAGTGGCCTTTGCGCGCGAAGCCATGGAGCGCGCGGGCATACAACCGGTAACGGCAGGCATTCGCGGTGGTACAGACGGCGCGCGCCTATCATTTATGGGATTGCCCTGCCCTAATATTTTTACGGGAGAAATGGCGCTGCATGGCAAACATGAATACGTGAGCGTGCAGGATATGCAGAAAAGTATGCAAACGCTGGTGCACCTGCTGATGGTATGGGAAGAAAAATGATGGTAACCTGGCGGCAGTCTATCAGCCCGTGGTTACTAAATCAATTCAGCCAGCTTATTTACTACAGTATCTATTTCTTCTTTGGTATTGCTTTTTGAAAATGAAAAACGAACGGCTATTTTATTAGGATCGTTATTGATAGCACGTATTACATGCGAGCCCTGATCGGCCCCGCTGGTACATGCACTTCCGCCCGATGCGCAGATATGGGCAATATCAAGGTTAAAGAGAATCATTTCTGATTTTTCTGTTTTAGGAAACGATGCGTTGAGCACAGTATATAAACTCTTGCCGAATGTATCTCCGTTAAATGTGATTCCTTTAATGCGTTTTTTTAACTGGTCTGCCATGTACAGTTTCAGTTCAAGGATGGCCGCACTGTGTGCTTCATAGTGTTCGGTTGCCAGTTCAAGCGCTTTTGCAAAACCCACGATACCGTATAGGTTTTCTGTGCCTGCCCGCATGTTGCGTTCTTGCGAGCCGCCTTGTATATATGGTTTGATGCTTACATTTTCATTGATGTACAATATACCCACGCCCTTGGGGCCATTGAATTTATGCGCGGCGCCGGTAATAAAATGAACAGGCGTATTCTTTAAATCAAAAGGATAATGACCTACTGTTTGTACGGTATCTGAGTGAAAAACGGCATTGTGTTTTTTGCAAAGATTGCCCACCGCATGTATATCCAGCAGGTTGCCTATTTCGTTGTTAGCATGCATCAGTGTAACCAGGCAGGGCTGTCCGCTTTCCTGCAGCAATATGGCCAGGTGGTCTAGGTCTATATGCCCGGTGGGCAAAACCTTTACATAACTAACAGTTGCCGCTCCGCGATGCTGCAGGTTTTCAACAGTATGCAGGGTGGCATGGTGCTCAATAGGAGAGGTGATGATATGCTTGCAACCCAAATCAAATACTGCAGCATTGATAGCCGTGTTGCTGCTTTCCGTTCCGCCCGACGTAAAAAATATTTCTGCGGGATGTGCTTTTAAGATTTTAGCTACGCTTTTACGCGCTGTTTCTATCGCCAGGCGGCATTCTCTTCCGTATGAATAGATAGACGATGGATTCCCAAATTTTTCAGTAAGGTAAGGCATCATTGCTTCCAGTACCTGTGGATCCAATGCGGTGGTGGCGGCGTTGTCGAGATAAATCCTTTGCATGATAATCAAGCGATTAGCTGTCAGCTATCAGTTGTTAGAGAAACAGCCAACAGCTTTCAGGTAAATAAGTTTGCAAAGATAAGAAGAAGCTATTAGCTACAAGCTGTTCGCTGTTAGTCGCCATGCCAAAAGGGGAACTATTAATCGTCAGCTACTAATTGTTAGCGGACTCGCCGATACATGGTCAACCTTAAAACACAATTGAATACACACTGCAAAGGCATCGTCATTCAGCTCCCAAGGTGTGCTCCGTGTTGAAGTTACTAACAGCTAAAAGCTAACGGCCAAACAGCTTCCTACATGAATTCCTTAATATCCTGCATAAGCCTAAGTGCGATATTATTGGCCGTAGTTTCAAAATTGCTTTCGGCGTATATGCGTATGATGGGTTCTGTGTTGGAGGTGCGCAGGTGTACCCAATCGTTATCAAATTCAATCTTCAGGCCGTCTTCAGTATTTACAGGTTGCTTTTTGTATTTGGTTTGAATTTTTTCAAATATAGCCGGTACGTTGATGCCCTTTTCAAGCTCAATTTTATTCTTGGAAATAAAATAATCGGGATAGCGCGCACGGAATGATTTGATGCCGTTTTTATGCTGTGCAAGGGCACTTAAAAATAAACCGATGCCGATCAATGCATCACGGCCATAGTGCAGGTCGGGTACAATGATACCACCATTGCCTTCTCCGCCAATGACTGCATTGGTTTCCTTCATTTTTTGCACCACGTTTACTTCGCCTACAGCTGAAGGAAAATATTCTCCACCATGTTTAATGGTAATATCTTTCAATGCCTTTGTAGAAGACATATTGGAAACAGTATTGCCTTTTCTTTTACCCAGCACATAGTCGGCCACAGCCACCAGGGTATATTCTTCGCCAAACATGCTGCCGTCTTCACACACAAAACAAAGCCGGTCTACATCGGGGTCGGTAGCAATGCCAAATGAGGCATTTTGTTTTTTTACTTCTGAGCTGAGCGCCGATAAATTTTCCGGAAGTGGTTCCGGGTTGTGAGCAAACTTACCGTTTACTTCGCCGTTCAACACAATCACATCTTCTACACCCAATGCTTTCAGCAGCGGCGGTAAGAACAATGCGCCGGTAGAGTTTACCACATCTACCACCACCTTGTAATTTTTTAGTTTGATGAGGTCTACATCTACCAGTGGGTAGTTTACCACTGCATCAATATGTTTTTGCAGCGTATGTGTATTTTTCAGGCACTGTCCCAGTTTATCAACACTGGCAAAAACAAAATCGCCTTTAGCTGCCAGTTGCAAAATAGCGGCGCCATCATCTGCACTAATAAATTCGCCATCTTTATTCAGCAATTTAAGTGCGTTCCATTCTTTGGGGTTATGGCTGGCGGTAATAATGATTCCGCCGTCTGCATTTTCCCACACCACTGCCATCTCAACGGTGGGGGTGGTAGAAAGGCCCAGGTCAACCACGTTGATGCCCAGTGCCAGTAAAGTATTTATAACAAGGCTGCTGATCATGTCGCCACTGATGCGTCCATCGCGTCCAATGACTACTTTTTTGCCGTTATGTTGTTTTGAAAGCCAAGTGCCGTATGCGGCTGCAAATTTTACTACATCGGGTGGGGTTAAATTTTCATTGCTGTATCCACCTACGGTTCCACGAATGCCTGATATACTCTTGATTAATGCCACGTTCTATATAAGGTTTACTAATACTGCGAAAATAAGGGTTTAAACAGATTGGGAACCCGGCAATTCAAAGATTTGGAAGAAAGTTTTACAGGTCCTAAAGATATTGCAATAATCTATTATTTACTATACCACTAAACGGTAAGAGTATCATAAATTATCAACATTTATCAAACAAGATACCGCCGTAATTAGTTTTTCACCGCTACATTTGGTGAAATATCTGGCTATGGTAGCTTCCGCGGAATGGTTCAAAGAATGGTTCAATACACCGTATTACCACCAGCTGTACTTCAACAGCGGAGAAGCCGAAGCTGCGGGCTTTATTAACCGTTTAACGGATTATTTGCAGCCCGACGCCGCGTCCCGCCTGGTTGACGTGGCCTGCGGCAGGGGACGCAACACAAAACTGCTGGCCGCGCGCGGAAACGATGTTACCGGCATCGACCTGTCTGTAGAAAATGTACAGTTTGCCAGCCAATGGGAAACACCGCAATTGCATTTTTACCAGCACGATATCCGCCTTCCTTTTTGGATGAACTATTTTCACTACGCCTTTAACCTGTTTACCAGTTTTGGTTATTACAGAACCGAGCGCGAGCATTATAATGCCATCCGTACCATTTCCAACTCATTGCAACCCGGCGGCTATTTGGTGCTCGATTATCTGAACGTGCATTATGCAGAAGATCATATTACCCACAAAGCCGAAAAGGAAATTGATGGTGTAAACTACTACCTCACCAAATGGTTTGATGAAAACCATTTCTTTAAAAAAATTATTGTAGAAGATGATGCCCTTGATACACCGCTGGAGTTTATAGAGAAAGTAGCCAAGTTCTCGTTGGGAGATTTCAACGATATGTTCGCTTTCCACGAGTTACAGATTCAGGAAGTCTTCGGTGATTATATGTTGGGCAGCTATGATGTAAAAAAATCTCCCCGGCTGATTATGGTGGCCAGGAAGGTGGATCGGGCAGTTGGTTGAGTGGTTGATCAGTTGATCAGTTGATTGGTTGATCAGTTGATTGGTTGATTAGTTGATCAGTTGATTGGTTGAGTGGTTGATTAGTTGATCAGTTGATTGGTTGATCGATAGCAACCTCCGCGTCGTCGTTGCGAGCCGCTTTCAGCTTGATGATATAACTTAGTAACCTCTGCGGCGGAGCAATCTCCTTTTACAATGACCCTACAATAACACAGTTCTACTATATCATCCGTAATAAACACAGCAAACTATCACCATCTTAAGATTGCATCACAGCGAACACAACACTTAACACTCACCACCCAACACAACATTATTTTCCCCACCAACTGGTCATAATGCCTGAGTAGACAAAGGCAGTAATGTACACCGAGGCCAAAAAGAAATTCATACATACCATGATCACAATATTGGTGGCAAGCTTGCCGGTACCTGTCATCAGTCCCCCAAAGGCATGCCCGTAATACGACATAAAGAAAAACATAAACAAGATGAAATTGATACCATAGCTTCCGGAAATGTATAGCATACAAAGCTGCACCAGGCTAATGATCAGCAGAAATACATTGAGCCAGGCAGCGAGGTAAGTATTTACTAAAAAATGCTCCCAGTAATTGTACCGGCGCTTTCTAAAAAACAGCCAGGTAATTAAACTCAGCACGGGTATCAGCAGAAATATCAGAATACTGGGGTATTTTACAAACAGGCTATCGCCAAAATTGATGGGTTGCCCGCCATGCAGTGGCTTGTAGCGGAGGTTCATGAGGTAATGCACACCTTTAATAAGCAGGGTGCAGATGGTAGACATCAAGACCACAAAGGCAAATGGACGGAAATGCTGAACCCTTTTTCCTTCCAGGTAATCCCTTAATGCAAAACCGGGATTAATAAGTAATTTTTTGAGGGTGTAAAAAAAGCCTTTGTCAAGATGAAAAATAGAATGTGGTATGTCGTGCAAAAAATAAGC
This sequence comes from uncultured Chitinophagaceae bacterium, assembly GCA_963705285.1. GTDB lineage: Bacteria > Bacteroidota > Bacteroidia > Chitinophagales > Chitinophagaceae > JACMLD01. The sequence continues at coordinate 6,125,740 of OY970066.1, read as the reverse complement.
GGCATCAATTTTTTCTGTATGCGAAGATTGTCCGCACTGCGGACAGAAATTTCCCTGGAACTGTGTACCACAGTTTTTACAGCTTAGTGATGACATGCTTTTTTTAATTAAGAATTAAAAATTAATAATTAATAATTGGGCTACCATTAATTAAATCAGCACAATAGCACACAACGGCCAGCATTTAATACCCAAACAATCACGCTCTACACAACACACAAAACTCAACACTCAGCACTTAACACACAACATAATCACTCCACACACAACATAATCACTCCACGCTTTTTTTATTATTCTTCAACAAGTACCGGGCGGTTTCAAAAATTGCTTCGGTGTAAGCGCGGTTTATGTTGGTTAAAGAATCTTTACCGGTATTATTTGCGGGCGCATTGAAATCGGCCCATAACATTTTTTCCTGGCTGCCCTGCTGGTTGCGGGTATAGTACCAGCTACCATTAATAACGCCAATATCTTTATTGTTAGCATCATAAATAAATGCGAGGTTAGTTTTTCCACTGTCTATGCGCAATTGCTGAATCAGATCCCGTCCAAAACCGGTGTTGGTATAATTGATATGGGCCAGTCCGGCCAGCGTAGGCAATACATCTACCTGAGATGCCACACAATGCAGCCTGCGGGGCGCTATAAGGCCCGGTGCATAGTACAACAGCGGCACATGGTTACGGGTAAGACCATCTTTGCTCCATGCCGGTGGAAACATATTGCCTGCATTACCATCTATACCATGATCACCCACAAACATAAAAATAGTATTGCTGAAATATTTTTCTTTCTTGGCTGCTTCTATAAAACTTTGATAGCAGAAATCAGTAAACCTGAAAGCATTCAGTTCTTCATTGTTATCGAACCCGTATTTTTTTAAACTGTCGGCGGGCATCGATAATTTTTTAAATTCTTTCAAATCTTCTTCGGGTATGGTGTACGGCCGGTGGTTATCTGCTGTTTGTATAACGGCAAAAAAGGGTTTTGTTTGTTTATTCAGTACATTATTGGCTTCTTTAAAAAGATTTCTATCGCTGATGCCCCATACATCTACTTTGGATGAAGTATAATCCTGCTCTTCATAAATGCGCAGGCCTTTAATGTTATTGGTGAGTAATCCCCTGATGTTTGCCCAGCTGGTGCTTCCACCCAAAAAATAAAATTTATCATATCCCGTAAAATCGCTGATAATAGTATGCTGGTCTACCATAGCGGGATTGCGGCTGGCTGTTTTATTCAATTCCACATCCTGTATACCTGTAATGCTGGCCCATACGCCGCGTGCTGTACCAAACGACGGCGTAAAGCAGTTATCAAAAAACAAACCCTGTTTACAAAGCTCATTAAAATAAGGCGTTGTATTGAGCGGGTTGCCCCACATAGAACTCTTGTAGGCACTGAAAGACTCACATATGACCATTACAATATTGGGTGTTGCCCGCGTGGTATCACTGGCAGAGGGTAAGCTGGTTCTTTTGTAATTAAGTGTTGCGGCGTTTGGTTGGGTAATATGCAGGTAATCGGTTACCAGCGGGTACACTTTTTTTACTTTGGCAATATCAAACGATGAAGAACGAAAACTCAGCGAACTAAAAAAAGATTGAAAAGGGTTAAGAGCCAGGTTGGCCTGGAAATCACTGCCCAGGTCAAATGCATCGCTCCAGCGCAACGGGTATTGGCCCACCCGGCCAAAAATTCCCAATGCACAAAGCAGGAACACCAGTACTGCCAGTATAGTCTGTTGTAGTTTACTGCCGGTATAACGCGTGGCTGCTGTTTTTTTGTACAGCACCCGTAGCAGCCAGAACAGTATAACAAAGGCCGCCACCATGGCTAGCAGAATTCTAACCACCGGGTAGGTTTGCCAAGCCATAGTACCTGATATTTTAGCATCTTCCAGGAAACTTAATGCGCTTGCATTGAGGCGCTGCAACAGGTAACGAAAATGTAAAAAATCGAAGACATATAAAATGATCAGTGCGGCCAAAAAAATGCCCAGTATAGAAAACATCAATGTTTTACCGGCTTTTCGCGTAAACGGATCAAGCAACAAACCGGTCAACAGCATCAGCAGGCAAACCACACTCACTTCGCGCGCATCGAACCGGAAACCCAGCCAAAAAGATTTGATAGCATCGGCAGTGTGCAGGCCGGTTGGTGCAAAGGAAATCCATGCAGCTATCCGCAGCAATAGCATCAGCACCAGGAAGAACAACGCCACAGTAAAGATCCAGCGGATAATACGGGGAATGCTTTGCATAATTGGTAAATCTGCTGCAAAATAGTTTAAAATCAACACTCAACTTTACTGATTACTTTTGCAGCATGTTTTTTTTACAAACTACCGCCAGCTGGTTTTCGGGTATTGAGCCCATTGACCGGAAATTATTTTTTCTGGTGAACAATGGAATGGCCAATGGTTTTTTTGACAGGCTGATGCCGCTGCTGCGCGAATCAAATCTTTGGGTGCCGGTATACGTTTTTCTATTGGTGTTTGCGGTGGTAAATTTTGGAAAACGTGGCTTGCTCTGGATGTTGTTTGCCATCTGCACTGCTGCTTTGTGCGATCTTGTAAGCAGCCACCTTATCAAAGAACATATTTTCAGGTTGCGGCCCTGCCAGAACCCGGTGCTGGCAGAGCACATAAGGATACTTGCCAACTATTGCCCGCGCAGCTCCAGCTTTACTTCTTCTCATGCCACCAACCATTTTGGCCTTTCTATGTTTGTAGTAATTACCCTGCGTGCTTATACCAGCTACTGGATAAACCTGTTTTTTGCCTGGGCCGCCATTATTTGCCTGGCGCAGGTGTATGTGGGTGTACATTATCCGTTTGATGTGGTAAGCGGCGGCTTACTGGGCTGCCTCATTGGTTCCATTATTGCAGTATTTTTCAATAATTACGCAGGATTAATTAGTTTACAAAATAAAAGAGCCTGATGACAGATGTTTTTATACTGCTTGCCCTTATTTTTTTGAATGGTTTATTTGTAATGTCAGAGATAGCGCTGGTTTCGGCAAGAAAATCAAGGCTCGAAAACATGGCGCAGAAAGGTGATCAACATGCCAGGGTGGCCCTTGGCCTCGCCAATAACCCCGATCTTTTTTTATCCGCCGCACAAATTGGTATTACCTTAATTGCCATTGTAACGGGTGTGTACTCAGGCGAACGGTTTGGCGTTTACCTGAGACCGGTAGTTGAAAAGATTGACCTGTTTAAACCTTATGCCGCTACTATTTCTACCAGCATCATTGTCATTATTGTTACATTTCTTTCCATCATTTTTGGCGAATTAATTCCAAAGCGGCTTGGCCTCCGCCAGTCAGAACGTATTGCCCGATTGGTAGCGCGCCCCATGATACTCTTTGCCAGAATAACACATCCCATTGTTTGGCTGCTGAATAAAACCAGTAACGTATTTTTTACACTGTTTAATTTAAAAGGTGCCAAAGATGAATCGGTAACGGAAGATGAAATAAAGGCCATTATTAGTGAAGGTACCACACAGGGCACCATTGATGAAGCAGAACAGGAAATCATAGAACGCGTGTTTCACCTCGGCGACCGCAACATTACTTCGCTGATGACGCACCGCAGCGATATTACCTGGTTTGAATTGAATGATAATGAAGATGCCATCAGGGATAAAATTAACCGCGAGCCGCACTCTGTATACCCTATTTGCGATGGCGATATAGACAACATTAAAGGTATTGTTTCCATAAAGGATTTATATGTAACTGCCGATGATACGCCTTTCAAAGACATCATGAAACCAGCCTTGTTTGTGCCAGAAAATAACAGCGCTTACCAGGTATTGGAGAAATTTAAAGAATTACGCGCACACTGCTGTTTTGTTGTGGATGAATACGGCAGTATGCTGGGCCTTATTACCCTTAACGATATACTGGAAGCCATTGTAGGCGATATTCCCGAACCTGATATGCCCGATTATGAAATCATCGAACGCGAGGACGGGTCTTTCCTGGTAGACGGGCAAATACCTTTCTACGATTTTCTTACTCGGTTTGAAAAAACGGAATGGATGAATGAGGGCGAACATGATTTTGACACGTTTGCCGGCTTTATACTGCATGAATTGGAACATATACCCCATACCGGCGAGACACTTACCTGGCGCATTTTTGATTTTGAAATTATAGATATGGATGCCCAGCGCATTGACAAAGTGCTGGTAAAAATAAGGCCCGAGCCGGGCGGAGAGACAACGGAGTCCGCCTAACGCTATTCTCTAAGATTTTTTTTAATTAGCTGATAACCAATAGATATTGGATATCAGCTTTTTTATTGGCAAGAACAGGACCGCCCCCGGAAAATAATACCCTTTATAATCCGTTGTATAAAAAATCCATACCCATGAAATCCTTCACCAGGTTTACATTATCAGTTTGTACGGCCGCCATATTGCTGGCAGGTTGTAAGAAAGACAGCAGCGTACAGGCATCCGCCATGGCAAACACCCAGCCCGAAACTGCTCCGGCAGTTCAAACAGCGGTAAGTGCCAGTATCAGTTCACGCATCGGCGGTTTTTATAAAGCAACGCCTGCCCGTTATGATTCTACTACCAAGAAATATCCCCTGCTGGTTTTTTTACATGGTGTAGGAGAAACGGGTAACGGTACAACAGACCTGCCCCGCTTGTTGGGCAATGCAGTTCCAAATTTATTACACCAGAAAACTTTTCCTGCACAGTTCATGGTAGATGGTGCGGCCTATTCGTTCATTGTCATCAACCCACAGTTTAAAGAATGGCCTCAACCGGAAGATGTAAATGCCCTGATTAATTATGCAGTGGCAAATTACCGGGTAGATGAATCCCGCATTTATGTAGCAGGCCTTAGCATGGGTGGCGGCAATACCTGGGATTACGCAGTTGCCTATCCCAACCGCATAGCTGCTGTGGTACCCATTTGCGGCGCTTCATGGCCTTCTAAAGAACAGCTGGGTAAAATAGCTGCAGCCAATTTACCGGTTTGGGCATTTCACAATAACGATGATGGTATAGTGGGCGTTGGCGCCACTACTTCCAATGTAGCCACTGTAAATTCATTTAAACCTGCTATAGAGGCAAAGATGACTATCTGGGCAAGCGGCGGACATGATGCGTGGACAAAAGCCACCAACCCCGCTACCAAAGAATGTGATGGAAAAAATATGTACGAGTGGATGCTTCAATATACCCGCGCACTTTGATCTTATTTGCAATAAACCTGTCCTGTAAAACAAATTATCCCCGGTTCATCCCGGGGATTTTTTGTTTCGATAATCTATCCCGTTGCGTACCGCCCGATCGACAATAGTGGCAGTGATTTCGTACAATTGCGAAGTGTAATCCCGCGCTGATTTCGTGCCTTTTACGAAGTGCCAGGTGGTTGCATCCGTTTCATTTATATTTTTCGGAAAAATTTTCCCGCAGGGGGACGAAATACAGCTTTTTTTGAATGCAGGTAATTGATAGCCAATTCATTATAGCTTGGCATTGACCTTGATTAGAGAAGGGAGATAAAATACCCTAATGAAAACATCCACTGTAATCCTGAAAAAAACCTTCCTGGCATTTTTAACCGCCGGCGTGCTTGCCCAGTTTACTGCATCCGCCCAATCTGCCCAGGCAAATGTTTCACCCGTAGTGTATTCAAATGTTGCCCTTGGTAAAATTGCTACGGCTTCTTCAGTTGACGATGCAGCACACGCTGCCAACTATGCAGTAGATGGTAACTACGATACCCGTTTTACAAGTTCTTACGATGATAACCAATGGCTGTCTGTAGACCTTGGTAAATCGTTCCTGCTAAGCCAGGTGATCATTACCTGGGAGCGATCATACGCAAGGGATTTTGATATGCTGTTTTCCGCCGATGGCAGTTTTACCGACCTCTATATAGATAGCATCCAAATAAGAAAGCATGTACTTGCCAACAGCAATATAGCAGGCATCGACACCTTTATTGCAAAATCGGGTACTATTGCCCGTTATGTACGCATGAAAGGTATAAAACGCGCCACCGGCAAAGGATACGGTATCTGGGAAATGCAGGTATTGGGCGCAACCGCTGCCACCGGCCTTTTCCCTGTTTCTGTTACCGGTTTTACTGCAGCTACTGCAGCAGGAAATGGCATCCAGCTCGACTGGTCTACGCTTACCGAGTTCAGCAATGCTGGTTTTACAGTTGAAAGAAGTACTGATGCCATCAGCTTTACAAGTATCGCATGGGTGGCTGCCCGCAATGGCGGAACCGTTGTAAACCGTTATTCTTACGCAGACAAACAGGCTGTACCCGGCAAGAACTATTACCGGTTAAAACAAACCTGGAACGACGGCAGAATTGGTTATTCGCAGGTTACGTATATTAATGTTGCCGCCAACAGCACAGTAAATACTTACCCGGTGCCGGTTAAAGACCACCTGGTAGTTGAATGCAAAGGCATGGCGGGAGAAAGTATCAATATTTCAATGTTCAATGCTTCCGGATTTCCGGTGTATACCCGAAAAATAACGGTACAAAGCGGTCAGCAAAACATTGTCATTAGCAGAACAGCAGCCATGATTGCCGGCGGTTATTTTCTTCACGTAAGCGGCACAGGCAATCAGCAATACAACCAACACATTGTTTTACAGTAAGCGGAATAAAGAATAAAAGATGTTAACCAAAAGGGCGCTGTTACTAGCGCCCTTTTTTATTGCGCGTTAACCCTTTTTTAACCGCAATTGCGCGTTGGTAGCTGCGTCAATAATAAAATTAATGGCGATTGTTACAGCAGTTCGGTTTAAATTACATCAGTGTTGTTTACGCTTAAAAACTATCACCATGTTCTCTTTTTCCAGGGTACAAAAATCAGGCGTTCTACTGTTGGTACTTCAGTTATTATTGATGCAGGTACATGCACAAAGCACCTGGCCCAAGGAAATACCGGCATCTAACGGAAGCCGGTTAACGGTTTACGAACCACAGCCGGAACAATACAATGGAAGCAGTATGTATGCGCGGTCAGCTGTTTCTATTGTTAGAAAAGCCGGTGAAGAACCTGTATTTGGTGTGATGTGGTTCAACGCAACACTGGCCGCCGACAACAGGCTGGCTTCCATTACATCACTCACCGTGGCACAATCCAAATTTGCCGACAATGATGAAGCCAGTAAATCACTTTTAAAAAATGCAGTTGAAAAGGCACTACCGGCCATGAACATACAATTTGACATTAGCCGCCTGCAGACCGCACTGGCCGATGACAAATCTGAAGAAGGCGATGGCCTTAAAAACGATCCGCCGCAAATTATTTACCGCGATAAACCCACCACACTGATTGTGCTGGATGGCGAACCTGTTGAGCAAATGGATGATGATCTGAAAATGACAAGGGTGGTGAACTCGCCTTACCTGATTGTAAAAAATCCTGGCGACAAAAAATATTATTTATACGGTGGCAGTTTCTGGTACAGTTCATCTAACGTAAAAGACGGATGGGTAAATGTAAAAAGCCTGCCGGCAGCAATACGATCTATTGATGCGGTAATGAAGCAGGAAGAGAAAAAAGATACCGCTCAAAAAAATGCGTCCACCTTTACATCAGCCACTACCATACTGGTGAGTACCGAACCTGCTGAACTGATTCAAACAGAAGGGGCACCTACCTACCAGGCAGTGGAAGGGTCTACGCTGCTGTATGTAAACAACTCGCTTGATGAAATTTTCAAAGACATTGAAAGCCAGAAAAATTTTATTTTGATTGCAGGCAGGTGGTACAGCAGTGCTTCGTTAAATGGGCCATGGACCTATGTTGAACCCGATGCATTGCCTGCAGCATTTGCCGGTATACCTGCGGGGTCAGAAAAAGATGGCGTGCTGGCAAGCGTGGCAGGCACTGATGAAGCAAATGAAGCAATGATGGATGCACGCGTACCGCAAACCGCAAAGGTTGATCGCAGTACTGCTAGCTGTGAAGTAACCTATGACGGCGAACCGCAGTTTGTGCGCATAGAAAATACCAACCTCTCTGTAGCAGAGAACAGCAGCCTTACGGTAATGCTGGCGCCAAATAACCAGTATTATGCATTGGAGAATGGCATTTGGTTTATCAGCAATAATCCGAACGGTCCTTGGAAAGTGGCCAATGAGCGGCCTGGCGATGTAGAAAAAATACCGGTTACCAACAGCGCATACAATGCACGTTACGTGTATGTGTACCAATCTACTCCGCAATATGTGTACGTTGGTTACACACCTGGTTACATGGGCAATTATATCTGCCGCCGCACCGTGGTATGGGGTACTGGCTGGCGCTACCGACCCTGGTATGGCAGGCGCTTCTGGCCCCGGCCTTATACCTGGGGTTTCGGCATGCATTACAACCCCTGGGTGGGCTGGAGCATCAGCTTTGGACTGGGCTTTAACAATGCGTGGTACCGTTACCGTAACCAGCATGTGTGGGGTTGCGGATGGTTTGGTCCGCCACGCTACCGCCCGCCGTACCGGCCATGGGGATGGAATGGCGGCTACTACGGCAGCCGTCCGGTAAACAGGCCCATCATACGGCCTGCTATCACTTATAACCGTCCACCTAATTGGAATAGGCCCCAACCAAGCAGACCGCAGCGGCCCTATAACATCTATGATAGAAGAAGGGATGTGGCAGTCACCCGCGATAATATTCAGCGGCCTGTTACCAGGCCCATTGGCAGACCGGGCAATAACAACGGGCGTCCACCGGTTACCAGACCGGTAACAAGGCCCATTACCGCACCGGGTGACAATACAAGCCGCCCCCCTGTAACCAGGCCCATTACGCAGCCGGTCAGACCTGGTACAAGACCAGTAACAAGACCCAACCCCGGCGATAACAATACACGGCCAGTAACAAGGCCTGTTACACAGCCGGAACGTCCGGTAACAAGACCGGTTATACCACCCGATAATCATCGCCCGGTAACCAGACCGGTTACCCAACCAGACAGACCGGTAACAAGACCCGTTACCCGCCCTGTAACACCACCGGCAGATAATAACCGGCCCGTTACCCGACCGCGCCCTGTAGACAATAACCGTCCGTCTGCACGGCCTGCCAGGCAACCAGATAACCAACGCCCGGTGAGCCGGCCTACTACAAGACCGCGGAGAGACAATAATTAAAAGTGTGTTGGGTGTTGTGTATTAAGTGTTGTGTGTTGAGTGTTGTGTGTAAAGTGTTGAGTGGTTGCGGTTGGCGACTGTACTGTGTGGCGGTTTGTGGGGTCGGTGTTGCACTGCTTATCGTCTCACCTCCCGGTCTTACGAATGTATGGTGTTGCGAATTTCACCTATCATCATGTTAATCATCACCATCATCATAATCTGCGTTCCATCTACCGCGAAGCGAAATTTAAAATAAATTGGGATAGTCTGAAATAATGCCATCCACACCCTTTTGTTTTAAAGTACTGATATCGTTTTTATCATTGACCGTCCAGGCAACCACCTTTATATTTTTTTGATGGCATGCATTCACCAATGATTCATTTACCAGTTTGTAGGCAGGGCTATAGATCGTAGGCACAAAACCTAATTGCTCCAGTTGCTGATCAAGCGAACGCTTATCGTATTCTTCAATGAGCAATGCTGTTTTCACCGCGGGGTATAACCTGTGCACTATTTGCAGGCTGCGCGGGTCGAAAGATTGAATAATTACCCTGCCGGCAATATTTTTTTGGGTGATTACATTCATCAGTGTTGCCACAAATGCATCGGGGGCGGGGTGGTAAATATTGTCTGTCAGCGGTTGAATTTTGGTTTCAATATTGTAAAAGGGCAATGCGCGGTGGTTGGTGCGGGCGTATACTTCTGCACTGTCTATTACCTCTGCCAGTAATGGCTTGGTAGCTTTCATTTTTTGTTGCTGCGGATAACGCGGATGCGGTTTCAAACCCACATCGTACTGTTGCGTTTCTGCATACGTCATTTTATAAATATTGAAATTCTTTTCTTCTTTTTCTTCAATAAAACTGCCATCTGGCCGGGTAGTTATCTGGTGATTAAAAAATGGTTCGTGCGAGAGAATGACCTGGTTGTCTTTGGTGATCACCGCATCCATTTCCAGGGTAGTAACCCCCAAAGAAAGGGCATGCATCATTGCAGGTAGGGTGTTTTCTGGCAGGAGGCCTCTGCCGCCGCGGTGCGCTTCGGTATCAAAAGATGGTAGTTGCACGGTTAATGGTTTGGAAATGTGACAGGCAGTAATAACAATGATGGTGAGCAACAGAACAGCGCTTAATCTGGACATCCGTCTGGAATTTAGAATTAAGAATTAAGAATTAAGAGTTAAGAGTTATGAGTTAAGAGTTGTGAGTTGTGAGCGCTTGCTTCGATTGGTTTTCGAGGCATTGCAGCAACTTTATCTTTGTCGCAATTTAAGGCAGATAAAATGGTGCAGGCATGCATAAAAAATTAGTAGCATAGAATTAATATGAGGGTTAAGTAGTTAGGATGTTATCTGCCTCATTCCTAATTCATAATTCATAATTCTTAACTCTCTACACGCCCAACTCTTCCGCCACTTTTGCTGTTGCCATTTGTGCATTGAGCATAGAAACGCTTCTTACGGTTTGCGCTGCAAATGCCGCAAACGCTTCCTTTGTAATGGTATCGTTGCTCATCATAATGGGTATACCGTTATCACCGCCTTCGCGTATGTTCTGCACCAGCGGAATTTGGCCCAGTAACGGCAGATCAAATTCTTCTGCTAATTTTTTACCACCGTCCTTTCCAAAAATGTAGTATTTGTTATCTGGCAACTCTGCCGGGGTAAAATAACTCATGTTCTCTATGAGGCCAATAATGGGTACGCGCAGCTGTGCTTGTCCAAACATAGCGATGCCTTTTTTTGCATCGGCCAGTGCAACGTCTTGCGGCGTGGTAACTATAATGGCGCCGGTTACAGGCACGGTTTGCAATACGGTTAAATGAATATCGCCGGTGCCGGGCGGCATATCTATAACCAGGTAATCAAGTTCATCCCAAAACACATCTGTTACAAACTGGCGGATGGCACTGCTCGCCATAGGGCCACGCCATACTACGGCACTCTTTTCATCAACCAGTAAGCCAATGCTCATCAGTTTAATACCAAATTTTTCCAGCGGTACAATTTTTCCTTTTTCATTCGGGCCCATATCCATCATCATAGGCCGCTCGCCGCGCACACCAAACATGATGGGTACACTGGGTCCATAAATATCAGCATCCATTAACCCCACTTTTGCATGGCCCTGCGCCAGTGCCAGTGCAAGGTTAGCAGCAACGGTGCTTTTTCCAACACCACCTTTGCCACTCATGACCGCTATAATATTTTTTACTTTTGGCAGCACCTGTCCGCCATCTTTACGGTTGGTAGAAGTATTGGAGGTAAAATTTACTTTAACTACAGCGTCTTTATCCACCAGTTGCTGAATGGCAGTTTCGCAAGATTTGCGCATCATCTCTTTCATTGGGCAGGCAGGCGTGGTTAATACTACAGTAAAAGAAACATGATGGCCATCAATCGCAATGTCTTTTACCATGTTAAGCGTAACCAGGTCTTTGCCCAAATCTGGTTCCTGCACAGTACTCAAAGCACTCAGTATTTGTTCCTGCTGCATTATTGCTAAAAAGGTTATGTTAAAAAACTATTTTGCCGCAAAATTAACCAATAGCAGGGGCAATTTGTTGTATTTCTGAAAAATGAAGTAATTATCTTTGAACCGTACCCAGGCCATCATAATATTGTCTGCAACCTGTATAGCAGATTAAAGATAAATTAATTACGGAAGCGCGGTGGCAGGTACAAAGTTTGTACACCTGTAAGCAACTGGTCTTTTAAATAATAAATTGTACGGATGAAAAGATTGCTACTTATTACTTTGTTTGCTACTGCAATGGTATGGAAATCAAACGCGCAGTTTACGCAGTTAAAAGATTCTGTTGTACAATTATATGGTGTTGTAATGACGGCCGATAGCCTGAAAGGAATTCCGTCTGTAAGTGTTATTGTAAAGGGCCAGAACCGCGGTACCATGAGTAATGAGCAGGGCGTTTTCTCTATTGTGGTATTGAAAGGCGATATTGTAGAGTTTACCAGTATCGGCTATAAACCAAAGATTGTGGAAGTGCCCCGTAACCTTGAAGGCAGCCAGCAAAGTATCATTCAATTGATGGTGACCGATACTGCCTACCTGCCGGTAACCATCATCAGACCCCGGCCTACCCGCGAGCAATTTGAGCGCGACTTTATCAATACAGATATACCGGCCGATAACCTTGAAATTGCCCGCAAAAACAATGACGCCGCCACCCGGCAGGCACTCATGAGAAGTATGCCGCGCGATGGTCGTGAATCTGCCAACTATGCCTTGGCACAGGGCGCAAAAAAATATTATTACCAGGGACAAACACCTCCTATAGGCCTGCTAAACCCATTGGCATGGGCCGATTTTATATCTGCGTGGAAACGTGGCGATTTCAAGAACAAGTAATTGTTTAAACCGATGCATGCAAAGTATGGGTTACACCCGTACCTGTATGAGCTACATGTAACAGAGCAGGGCGCCGCTTAGATTCCTGTGATTACTACATCTTCCTATCTTTGGACTGTCTGAATAATCGGCAGTGATCATCTTTCACCGGCTTTATCGTAAACATTAACCAATTAGACATTCGGCAGCTGTATGAGCGAAATAATACAAACAGTAGCAGTTATTGGAGCAGGTACCATGGGCAATGGCATCGCCCACGTTTTTGCCCAACACGGTTTTGCAGTACAATTGATAGATGTTTCGCAAGCCCAGCTAGACAAAGCCCGGGTCAGTATCGCCAGCAACCTCGATCGGCAGGTAAGCAAGGCCGTTATAACTGAAACGGTGAAAGAAGCCGCGTTGCAAAGTCTGCAAATGGTTACCAGCATTGAAGCGGGTGTGCGGCAAGCGCAGCTTGTTATTGAAGCAGCCACCGAAAACACTGATATCAAACTGCAGATATTTAAACAGATAGATGCGGCCGCGCCAACCGGGGCTATATTGGCCAGTAATACTTCTTCCATCTCCATTACAAAAATAGCAGCCGTTACACAAAGGCCCGAAGCGGTTATAGGAATGCATTTTATGAACCCCGTTCCGGTTATGAAACTGGTTGAGGTCATTAACGGGTATAGCACCAGCCGGGCCACCACTGAAGCCGTTATAGCGCTTACGCAGCAATTGGGTAAAACGCATTGTGTGGTGAACGACTACCCTGGTTTTATTGCCAACCGTATTTTAATGCCCATGATAAATGAGGCTGTATATAGTTTGTATGAAGGCGTTGCCGGTGTAGAAGAAATTGATACAGTTATGAAACTGGGCATGGCCCATCCTATGGGGCCGTTGCAGCTGGCAGATTTTATTGGGCTGGATGTTTGCCTTTCTATTCTGCGGGTGTTGCACGATGGTTTTGGAAATCCCAAATATGCTCCCTGTCCATTGCTCGTAAATATGGTAAGCGCCGGCAAACTGGGCGTTAAAACAGGCGAAGGTTTCTATAGTTATACGCGTGGCAGCAAAGAACTGGTAGTAAGTAACCGGTTTAAAAAATAATCATTCCCACATGCTGAATGCTGCTCGCTAAGGCCCGGCATTACTGGCATGGACTCTTGGCGTGTGGTCGTTGCGAAACGCCTCAACAAATTACTCTCTTTTCCCGCAATGGGAATTACGGCAAGTAACCAGCTTTCACCCAATCAGACCGGCCTTTTTCAGCAATATTGAACCGCGGTTAAACGTTTTATCAGCAGTCGGTAGACTATGATAAACATAACCTATCCTGCACTTATGAAAAAGATATTGTTCACGCTGATTGTATCTGGCGCATTAATTTGCCACAACCATGCATTGGCGCAAAGCCGTTATTACCGCAACAACCAATTGGAGATAGACAAAGCTAAATCAGTGTTGTCAAAAGGTTGCCGTGCTTATGAATCTGTCAAACAAACATCTGCCAGCCAGTTGAAGGCAGATAAAAAGCTTATCGCTTTCCTGAACGGGTTTTATAATAACGGACAATCGCTCACGGCCATCACCAAAGAACTGGATCCATTTTTTGGCCGCAAGTGGAAATTCGACACCGTTAACCTGGGAGGCTGTATAAAATATACAGTGCCCGTTCGTTCTGATGGAAATATGCGCGCCACTGTTTCATTTACTGTTTTTCAAAACGAAGTGGTGTATAAACGCATCAATATAGAAACCATTATAAAAACCAAATGTGTTAGTCCGGCGCAGGATGTTATTGACATCGCAGATATCAATTACATTGATTTATTCTGTTTGCAGACCATAGATTTTCCTTTTTCATTTTGCGCAGGTTGTGGCCATCTTGAATGTGATGCCATCAATTACGCAAAAGTAAATATTGATGATGCATCGGGATATAAATTGATTCCGTCAGACAGTACCGCCATTAATCATATGGTTTGGTTTAGAAACGATGCGTATCAGGCGCAGCAAGCCGATCCTGATTTTGTTACCATTGCCAATAACCATAATACCTACCTGCTTTTTCGTTTATTGTATTCGCCCAATCAGGTAGCTGCTATTTATTCAATGGAGGCGATAATTTGGTTACAGCAAACAGGTGTGATTAAAAAATTGCCTGATTATGTGGTGCAAAAAATGGAAGACATTAAAAATTCGCCCATACCTATTGCGTTGCAATCTGGCGGTGCAGTTAAGCAAAGCGTTGCGTATAAAGACCTGGGTATCTCAGTAGCCAATATTGTAGAAAAGTATAGCACAAAACCATTGTTGTCATCCAACTAAAATAAAAGCGGCAAGGGTAAACACCACTGCCGCTTTTTATTTTGGAAAAGTAAATGATTACTGCACTATTATTTTCTGCGTTATTTGTTTTCCATTACCCGATAAACTAACCAGGTATTGGCCTGCTCGTAATGAGGGCAATGACACGGTAATTCTTCCGGTACGGTTACCAATAGATTGCCGGTAGACTGTTTTACCGTCCATATTTATTACCTGCAAACCTGTATATGCACCATCCAGGTTAACATACATGAGATTGTTGCTGATAACAGATGGTGTAACAAAGAGTTTGCCAGCCACACCGTTGGTGCTGATGATGATAGTCTTTGAATAGTCAGATTTTCCGTCAAGATCAACCATCTTTAACCGGTAATAAGATTTTCCGCTGGTAGAAATTGTATGTGCGAAATGATATTTGCCCGCACCCGTAGCCGACACAATACCAACCTGCTCAAATTGTGAGCCGTTGCTACTGTATTCAACTTCGTATTGTTTAAACTGCAGTTCATCTGCAGATTGCCAGTTCAGTTCATTGCGACCGTTTGCAGCTTCGCCAGAGAATGCCACTAACTTAACCGGCAGCGCCGCAGAACCACTGGCTACCACGCTGTACACCTGTCCGTTTAATACGGTGATATACAGTTCTCCGTTTTCTGCTTCTCCGAATGAAGATATCAGTGTGCGAATGTTTTTAAACTGAATGGTATCTGCGGCAGTGCCACCCGGTGGTAAAAGCCATACATTGCCAGATGATTCATCTGCAAAAATATAGTGACCGGCCATGGCAGGGTTGAGCGTTCCGCGGTACACATAGCCGCCAATAACAGCCACGCCACCGGTAACGTTGTTATGCGGATAATCAAGCAAGGGCAATACGGTGGGGCCGGCAATAGGGCAACCGGTTGATCCGGGGTAGGTATGTGTACCTTCAAAGCAATGCCAGCCATAATTAATTCCGCCGGTGGTTCCGGCAGCGCGAAAGTTTATTTCTTCCCAGGCACCCTGGCCCACATCTCCCATCCACATATCATTGGTAAGCCGGTCAAAACTCCAGCGAAACGGATTACGTAAGCCAAATGCCCAAATTTCATCGCGTATATTATCACCTGCCGCCAGGTAGGGATTATCGGGTGGTATAGTATACAATGGCCCGGTAGCTGTACCGCTTACATTTATACGCAACATCTTTCCAAGTAGGGAGCTGCCTGTTTGCGCATTGTTGGGTACATCGCCCCCGCCACCGCCATCTCCGGTGGCAAAATATAAATAGCCATCGCTGCCAAAATTTAGTTTACCGCCATTGTGGTTTGTTTCTACCGGGTGGGGAATGGTAAGCACAACCTCTTTAGATAGAGGGTCGGCAACATTGGGCGTTGCAGAAGGGGTGTGGTACCTCGCCAGTTCAATATCGCCAGCAGAGTTATTGTAGTAAACAAAAAAGTAACCATTGTTTTCATAATCCGGGTGAAAGGCCATGCTCAGCAATCCCTGTTCGCCACCGGTAGTTAAACCGGTAACGGTTAAAAAATCTCCCAGGTAGGTGGGTGTTGCATCGTACACCCTTATTACACCTCCCTGTTGCACAACAAACAGGCGCTGGCTGTTATCGCCTGCATTTACAATATCAATAGGACCAGACAGCAGTCCGCCCGGTGTAGTGCTATTGATCACAGAATTAAAACTGACTACCGGTTGGGCATTGGTGTACAAAGAAAACAGCAACACAACAGGCAACAGCAAACCAATACGGTAAAAGTTCTTTACAGTAGCGTAGAGACAGATCATACCATTCAATTTTTAAGGTGAGAAAAATAACGGGGGAATATAGATGTGACTGGGCCTATGATAAGGGAGGTAAATTTCAGAACGATAAGTAACATGTGTTGCCCTAACCATACCCAATGGTATGTCTAAGCGTATCAATAATTATGCCGCTGCATATTTACGCTGCTGTGATGCTTAATGCTACCGCCAATACAATCGGGCATTGTATCATTGGGAATTTTATTTCACAGCGGCAATACGCAATTGTGGTTAAAAGGAAGGATAATCAATCGTAAAACTACGGATGCGGTTGCCGGCACTTAATCTATTTTGGTGGCTTCTGCATTGCGAATGTCTGTGAGGCGATTAAGAATAGCATCCACCCTGTTTACCGGAATACCAACGGTTAGGTTGCAAAACAATTGCATTTCCTGTGTGAGTATCGTGCAGTTATATTGCTTTATTATTTGCATGATGTCATTTATCATGGTATAATCAAACTGCAGCCGGTACATTATTTCTACCTGTTTTTGTATTACCGGTATTACCTGTAATACCAGCGATGCAGCCGTTTTGTAGGCATTGATTAAGCCTGGTACACCCAGCAGTGATCCGCCAAAATACCGTACTACTACAATGAGAGTGTTAGTAAGTTCTTTGCTGTCTATTTGTCCCAGGATGGGTTTGCCCGCGGTGCCTGAAGGTTCACCATCATCACTTGCCCTGAAATTGTTGCCATCCAGTCCAAGCCTGTACGCAAAGCAATAATGCGATGCCTTGGGATGTTCGGTTTTAACGCTCGCAAGGTGGAACTTAACATCTTCTTTTGCGGCCAAAGGAAATGCCTTTGCAATAAACCTGCTGCCACGGTCTTTGAATTCTGCAACAGCAGTTTTGTCGATGGTATAAAAAAATTCTTTGTCTGTCATGTTAGTATTATTGCAGCTTTTGAAATATTTATCCAAAAGCTATCAGGGCGATGGCCACTGCCGATAAAAGTATGCCCAACCAGTTGATAACCGATAATTTTTCTTTAAACAATAGCCATGCTGCTACTGCGCTGAACAATACAATACCCATATTATTGATGGGTATGATAGCAGAACTGTTGCCGGCATATTGTTTCAATACCAGCATCAGGCACCAGATAGAAAAATAATTAGGTATGCCGATAGCGGCGCCAGCCAGCATGGCTTTGTAATCGAGCTTTTGCCGCCCGGTAACCACCAGTATGCAAAGGATGATTAACCCCAGTGTGCCCGCACTGGCAAAAGCTGTAATTAAAAAATCATTGTTATTAGCACCATTCAAAAATCTTTGTTCTGTATATTTTATCATGGTATCAAGCAGGCCGCTGCCCGTAAACAATAACAAGGGCAATAACATCATCCAGCTGCCAGGTTTGGCTGTTTGCAAATTGTCTTCTTTTTTTACCGTGAGGTAAACCGCCACCAGCGCCAGTGCAATGCCTGCCAGCTTAAATGCAGTGAGTGGCTCATTGTACAGCAACACAGAAAATATAAAAGGTATGACCAGGGATAATTTATTGGCAACCGATGCCACGGAAACCCCCAGTTGCTGTGTAGTAAACGCCACTATGTTAAATGTAACAATGAATACCCAGCCCATCAGCACTGCCCATGCAAACCAGGGTTGGCGCACAGCAGCAGCGGTAACTGGAAAATACCCATTGAATAAAGAGCCGGTAACAACGCAGGTGAGATAATTAAAAACAATGGCCTGGAAAGTATTAATGCGTAACCGCTCCGTTACTTTGAAAGAAAGGGTAAGGTAAGAAGTTAGAACAATACTGCCAATCAATAACAACATAGTTGACTTGGTTACAATGCAGGTTTATAAAAATGAACGGTATCTGATTGCAGTGTATGCATGCCGGTCAACTGCATGGTGCCTGTAACCGGCGCAGGAATACCATCGGTTACCAGCACATGGGTACCGGTTATCATCCGGGCTTCGTCGTACATATTTTCATCAATAAAAGATTGCAGCAGTTGCGTGCCGCCTTCTACCAATACAGATTGTATGTTGAGCTGGTACAGTGCCACGCATAGCTGTTGTACCAGGCTTACATCTTTTCTAAGCTGGTAATAAAGAACCTTTGCCTGTTCTTCATGTTGAATGCTATTAAAAATTATAGTGCGCACGCTTCCATCAAACAAATGCAATGATGCGGGAAGCCGCAGGTTCATATCAATTACAAGCCGAACAGGGTTCTTGCCTTTCCACAAACGGGTAGTAAGTGAGGGATCGTCAAACAAAGCGGTATTGGTGCCCACCAGTATAGCCGCTTCTTCACTGCGCCATTTGTGTACCAGCCGGTTGGTATATGCATTGCTGATGTGCAGCCTGCTGTGATTGGTATTGCCAATGAAACCATTGCCTGTTTGCGCCCATTTTAAAATGATATAAGGCCGGTGGCGTGTATGAAAAGTAAAAAATCTTTTGTTTAAGTCAAGGCAATCCATTTCACACACGGGTTCAGTTACTTCAATACCGGCTGCCAGCAGTTTGTCAATGCCTTTGCCATTCACTTCGGTAAAAGGGTCGCGGCAACCTATCACTACGCTGGGAATTTTTTCAGCTATGATACGGTCGGCACAAGGCGGTGTTTTGCCGAAATGGGCACAGGGTTCAAGCGATACATACAGCGTGGATGCCGGTATCAACGATCTTTCTGCTGCTTCCACGGCATTGATGCAATTTACTTCTGCATGTGCCTGGCCGTATTGCTGGTGGTAACCTTCAGCAATGATGCGGTTGTTGTGCACCAATACGGCACCCACCATGGGGTTAGGCGCCACGGTTCCGGCGCCCAGCCTGGCCAGTGCAATACAACGCTGCATATATGTTTCATGTGTTTGCAAGTGCGCAAAAATAGTGAATTAGCCGTTAGCGCTTTGGCTGCCAGCCAACGGTTCAGGTGCACAGTTGCTGCCGGTTAAAAGCCAATAGTGTGTAGCTAGCAGCTTATTTGTAAGTTTGTTACCATGACCATTCATGAAGCTTCTATGCAATTGCGGTTTAGCCTCTTTCATTTGTATGATGAAAGGGAAGCAGGCAATATAACCGACCTAGTAATGGCGCATATTACCGGCTGGCAAAAAATTGATCGTATTGTCAACAAGACGGTTCCACTTTCTGCACAACAGCAACAATTATTACAGCAGTATTCCGCAGCATTGCTGCGCCACCAGCCGGTGCAGTATGTATTAAACGAAGCCTGGTTTTACGGAATGGCGTTGTACGTAAATGAGCAGGTGCTGATACCCCGGCCAGAAACGGAGGAGCTGGTTGACTGGTTGGTAAAAGATGCCGGTAATGCAAAACAAACTGGCAGCAGCGTGCTGGATATTGGTACCGGCAGCGGCTGCATTGCATTGGCAATAAAAAATAAGCTGCCGCATTTTATAGTACATGCCTGCGATATTAGTGAGGGTGCATTACAGGTGGCTAAAAAAAATGCAGCCGGTTTACAGTTGAATGTAGTGTTTCATCAACTTGATATTTTATCGGAGAAGGCGCGCAATGGCCTGGACGGTTTTGACATTATCATCAGCAACCCGCCTTATATTCCGCAACGCGATAAAACAGACATGGCGCTGAATGTGCTGGAATATGAACCTGCACTGGCGTTATTTGTAGAGAACGATGATCCTATGTTGTTCTATACCGCCATTGCCGCTTTTGCCAAAGATCACCTGGCGCCCGGCGGTTGTATATATTTGGAAATTCATGAAGCCATGGGCGATGTGGTTACTGCTACATTCAGGCAATACGGGTTTAGAACTATTGAAGTAAGACAAGACATGCAGGGTAGAAGCCGGATGGTGAAGGTTGGTTGATCGGTTGATTAGTTGATTAGTTGATTGGTTGATCAGGTACTTAACCCATTGTTGGAGAAAACACCAACAATGGCGCGGGGCAATCTGCGCATCTGCGGCTTATTTCTTCCAGTCAGAGATTGTTTTTTTTCAGCTCCTCTACTGCATAATCACATGCGCGCGCGGTGAGCGCCATATAGGTAAGCGATGGGTTCTGGCATCCGCCGGAAGGCATGCAACTGCCGTCTGTTATAAATACATTTTTTGCATCGTGTACCTGGTTATGTGCATTCAACACAGAAGTTTTTGCATCTTTCCCCATGCGTGCGGTGCCCATTTCATGCACTGCTGTACCGGCGGTGGTATGGTAATCGAACGGTTGCACATTGACGAAGCCTGCGGCCTGCAACATTTCTGCGGCGCTTTGCTGTGCGTCTTTGCGCATGGCAGCCTCATTGGTACCATACTGAAAATGAATATTTACTAACGGTAATCCCCACTTGTCTTTTTGTTCTTTTTCAAGGGTAACCTTATTTTCCGGGTTGGGCAGGCATTCTCCCCATGCGCCCATCCACATAGACCAGGGGCCTGGTTTGGCCAGGCTTTGTTTGTAGGCAGCACCAAAATCGTCGTTCGCCAGCATAGTATCCCTCCATTCTCTCCGTTCACCATCGGCCTGGTAACCATATCCGCGTATAAAATCGGGGTGCTTGGTTTTTTCATTGAGGTTCCTGAAACGGGGTATATAAATACCTGTGGGCCTTCTGCCTGCATAATATTGATCTGCAAAGCCCTCATACCGCCCGGTGGCACCAGCGCCCATATGATGATCCATCAGGTTAAGGCCCACTTGTCCGCTATCGTTACCAAAACCATTGGGAAAACGCTTGGACACCGACTGCAATAAAATGGATGCCGTTGCTACGGTAGAGGCATTCATAAAAATAATACGGGCAAAATAGTCGGTTGTTTTTTTAGTGAGTTCGTCAATGATGCGAACGCCGCTGGCCTTATTGGTTTTCTCGTTGTAAATAATTTCATACACAATGGCATGCGGGCGTAGCGTTAAATTACCGGTAGCCGCTGCCATGGGCAGGGTTGCGGCATTGCTGCTGAAATAGCCGGCAAACGGACAGCCCCTGTCGCACAAATTTCGATACTGGCAGGGGCCGCGGCCATTCCATCCCTTTGAAAGATTGGCCACACGGCCATGTATAACCGAACGGTCGGCGTAATGCTTTTTGACAGATTCTTTAAAATGTTTTTCCACGCAGTTCATCTCCATGGGTGGCAGAAACACACTGTCTGGCAGATGCGGAATCCCTTCTGCTTGTCCGCTAATGCCCACAAATGTTTCCACATAATCATACCATGGGGCGATATCTTTATAGCGGATGGGCCAGTCTGTGCCAAATCCGTCTTTGGCATTGGCCTCAAAATCAAGGTCGCTGAGGCGGTAGGTTTGCCGTCCCCACACCAATGAGCGTCCACCCACCTGATAGCCGCGTATCCAGTTAAAGGGGTTCGATTGTATATAGGGATGTTCCTGGTCGCTTACATAAAAATGTTTGCTGCCCTCATCATAGGCCTGGCATTGTACGGGGTTTTCTGCCCGGTCTTTTTCTGAAATGTCGAGCCGGTGCGCAAACTCCCAGGGATGCATAGACGCAGTTGTATAGTCTTTGATGTGCTCCACATTACGGCCACGTTCCAGCAACAGGGTTCTCAAACCTTTTTCGCAAAGTTCTTTGGCTGCCCAGCCTCCGCTGATACCGCTGCCAACTACAATAGCATCATAAGTGTTCTCGGCAACGCCTTTGTTATTGATATGTACCTGTGAAGGATCTCCCATGTATGGTTATTTGGTAGCCCACGATTTTTGGCCCGGTGTCATTGGTGAACAGGCATTGTATCTGCCCGGAATATAGTCGTACGCCAGGGTTTGCATGGCGCCGGCTTTGGAGGTACAGAATGCAATGGTGGTATATTCTTTCAGTATATGAAAAAACGACTTGCCCATTATCTTGTTTTTTATCTTGCCCGCAATACCTGCATAGTTTTTTCCTTTTTGCGCAAAATGGGCCACAATTTCTTTTTGTTTGTCAGCAGAAAGAGCGGTAAACGACTGGTCGTATTTGCCGGCTGCATATTGCTCCACATCTTTTAGTCCGTCTATAAATATGTTTCTTGTTTTTTTATCTGCCACCTCTTTTATCAGGGTAATGATGGTAATATGGGCCATAGTTGCTTTAGCGCCGGGCGTATCCGTAGCGGGAATAATGGTTTCCGCCAAATCGGCCACCAGGGTTTTGTTGTTGTCAAGAAATGTAATATCCGGTGTTTTGCGGATGCTGTACCATTTATACCCCGAAAAGCCGGCTGTAGCGCCTCCACCAACAAGAAACAGGGAAAGAATTGCTTTTCTGCGGTTCATACCTGCAAAATAGTAAATTAGTTGATTGGTAGGTAGTTGATCAGTTGATCAGTTGATCTGTTGATTGGTTGATCCGGTGATTGGTTGGTCTGTAGCGTGGTCGCCAATGTAGGAAGTGATTCTTAACAGGCTAATAACGATATAGTTACGGTTGAGTGGTGCCCAACTGCTAACCATTGATGGATGCTTTACTTGACTGGGCGACTGATCAACCAATCAACCAATCAACCAGTCAACCAGTCAACCAGTCAACCAACTACTGCTTCTTATTATCTACCAGCAGGGTGGTGCGGGCGCCCATATCTCGGGCAATGCGCATAATAGCTACCACATCTTCGAGCGGTACCGTTTTATCTGCGTTGATGGCAATAGTAGCCTGTGTGGAGTCTTTGGCAATATAGGGTTGAACGGCTGCCTGTATATCGTTAATGGTAAGTGTTTTGCCATTGATAACATATTGCCCGTTCGGCCTTATGTTTACAATCACCGTTTGTTTTGCTTTGGTATCGCTTTTTGCTTTTGGCGTAGACAGTTTTATTACATTGGGGTTGGCCAGTGTAGACACAATGAGGAAGAAGAAAAGCAGGATGAACAGGATATCGTTTAACGCTCCTGCATGCAGTTCCGGATGTGATCGAAGGCGCCTGTTAAGGTTCATAATAAAAAGTCAAAAGTCAAAATTAAAAATTTAAAAAGTAATGGCGTCGGAGCATTGAATACAGACTGAATCCTTTTTTGTAATTCTTAATTTTTAATTATTAATTCTTAATTACCGTGTCGGTTCCTGCAAAATATCAATAAATTCTGCGCTTGCGGCTTCCATCCGGTTGATGGTTTTATTGATTTGCGTATTTAAAAAATTATAGCCCACATACGCCAGCAAACCAATGATGAGACCCGAGGCGGAGGTTACAATTTTGGTATAAATACCACCCGCAATAGATGCCGGGGTAAAGTCGCCGGTAGTATTAATCTCAAAGAATAACTGCAACATTCCAAACAGCGTACCCAAAAATCCAAACATAGGTGCAATACCATACACCAGTGTTAGTACAGATAGGTTGCGTTCCATTTTATATATTTCCAGTTTGCCAACGCTTTCCATGCTTTTTTCAATATAATCGATGGGTTTGCCCACGCGTTGAAGTCCTTTATCTATCATACGTGCCACCGGGCTATTCGTATTTTTTGCCAAGGCCCTGGCCGCTGTAATGTTTCCGCTTAAGATATTATCGCGGATCATGTTCATAAAATTGGCATCCAGCTTACTGGCCTTATTGATAGCAATGAATCGTTCAAAGAAAAAGAAAATAGCCAGCGCCAGCAGCAATGCCAGCGGTACCATGATGATTCCGCCTTTTACCAGCAGGTCCAGCAGGTTCATTTTTGGGGCCGATGCGCCTGCCGTCTGGGCAGCGTACAGTGAATCTGCGATATGCCTTCTCAAAACGGAATCTCCGCCTACCTGGAGAAAAAATAAATTCATGTGGCTTGTATGTTTTGCTTAC
The DNA here is from genome assembly GCA_963705285.1 of uncultured Chitinophagaceae bacterium. GTDB lineage: Bacteria > Bacteroidota > Bacteroidia > Chitinophagales > Chitinophagaceae > JACMLD01. Next base: position 6,101,367 of record OY970066.1, on the reverse strand, counting down.
AAATGTAGCGCGTAAACCTTATTCGGGCTGCGCCAATCCCTGAACGGTGAAAATAGTGTGATTATTTCTTAAACGCTGCTTCAGCAAAATAGCTTAACATTTTGTATAGAAAAAGAGAGAAATGTGTAAATGTGAAAATGTGATGAATGTGAAAATGCAGTAACGGTCGTCATTGTTGCGGTCCAATATCCCGCCAAAGCATTGCACATTAGCACATTTCCACATTAGCACATTAGCACATTTCCACATTATCTACAACGTGCCGCTTTGTTTGATCATCATCGCCTGTATCTGTTTCATGGTTTTTTCCATGCCTTCTGCGCTGCCATCCAGGAAGATTACATTGCCTTTTCCAATTTCAGCAAAATTTTTGATGGCTTCCGTCCACATGCTAAACAGAATCACATTGGTATCCAGGTTGGCCTGTTTCATCTGTTCGGCGGCATGGCTCATACCTTTGGCCACTTCTTCGCGGAAAAGCGCCACACCTTGTCCGCGCAACTGCGCCGCCTGCCGCTCGGCTTCTGCAGCAATTTTAATGGCATTACCTTCTGCTTCAGCAAATTTGGTTTTGGTGATCAGCAATGCCTGGCCTTCGTTTTCGGCTGCTGCTTTCAGGTTGCTGCTGGCCACTACCTTACTCATACTGTCTATAATGGCCTGGTCGAAAGTAATATCATTGATCTGCAGGTCGAGCAGGTGATAACCCCACTCTTCCAGCGAATGATCTATCTGGTCTTTCACAAACTCAACAATTTCTTTGCGCAAACCCAGGATCTCTGCCTGTCTTTTGGTAGCCACAAATGCGCGTATGCTACCTTCAATGGTGCGTGTAAGCGCTTGCATCAGGTCGCGATCGCTGATGAATTTAAATGCTACCCGCTTAATGGTTTCTTCATCTGCATTTTGGACTGCATACAACAACATGCTTTTAAAATACACATTGGCCTGGTCTGCAGTAACCGCCTGAAACTCCAGTTCCACTGAACGGTTTTGTATACTGATGCGTTTGGCCACCACCTCTATAATAGGAATTTTAAAACTAAGCCCGGGCCTTAGTATGCGGCGGAATTTACCAAACATCGTAATTACATTTATGAAACCCTGGTTAACTGTAACAAGGCCGCTGAAAATAAAAATAAGCAGCAGCAGCAACCACCAATAGTCTGCAATAAAACTGGGCATAGCGTATAAGTTTGTGCGCTGAAGGTAAGTGATTTTGCAACATAGGGTGCAGCGTTTTTGCGTGTTGGGTGGTTAGTTCTATTTTCTTCTTATCTTTTCTGAAAATTTAGCATTAAACAAATTCACATGCAAAAAATATGTTTCCTGGTAGTAGCATTGTGCGTTGCACAGTTTTCTTTTGCACAAAAAACCGTATCGCTTTTTAATGGAAAAGATCTTACCGGCTGGACGATTAATGGCACAGAAAAATGGTATGTAGACAGCAGTAAACAACTGGTATGCGAAAGCGGCCCCGATAAACAGTACGGTTATCTTTCTACTAAAAAAAGTTATAAAAATTTTATTCTTACCCTGCAGTTTAAACAGGAGGCCAATGGCAATAGTGGCGTGTTTTTCCGGTCTTCTATTGAAGGGGTAAAAATCAGCGGATGGCAGGTGGAGGTGGCACCACTCAATTCGCACAGCGGCGGTATTTATGAATCATATGGCAGGGGATGGCTTATTCAACCAAAGCCCGAAGATGAAAAATACCTGAAACAGGGCGAATGGAATACCATGAAAATAAAAGTGGTGGGCGATAAAGTTACCACCTGGCTGAATGGTCATACCATGGTAGACATCTCAGATGAAAAGATTGGAAAAGGCGACGGATTTATTGCATTGCAGATTCATGATGGCGGCGGCATTAAAGTGAGGTGGAAAAATATTAAGATACAGGAGCTGAGGTAATTAGTAATTAAAAATTAATAATTAATAATTCTGGTGCGCGGATCTTGATTGCTAAGGTCTGAAAGCCCGCCTGCCGGTAGGGAGTTAAAAATAAGAATTAAGAATGCTGTTGCGGTTCTGTGATTGTTAAGGCCTGAAGGGCCATAATCCCTTAGCACCGGGTGCAACCCGGTGGACAATAAAGAAGTTGCGTACAGCCCTGAAAGGGCGAAAGCATTAGCCGCAGATTCGCAGATTGCTAAGGTCTGAACGCTTGCCTGCCGGTAGGCAGGACCTTAATTTATTAGCACCGCGTGCAACCCGGTGGATAATGAAGCAGTTGCGTACAGCCCTGAAAGGGCGAAAGCATTAGCCACCGAGGCGAGAAATAGGTTAATCAACATTCAAACTAATTATATGCCCAGATTGCTTTGTTTACTTTTTATAGTTGCCCTCTTTGCTTGTAAGAACCAAGCCGATACAACCGTAGTTGCGGATGCGCCCGCTAAAAAAGACACCGTACAGGTACCCGTGTCCGTTACAATTCCTGCTTGGGCGTTGCAATCAAACATCTACGAAGTAAATGTGCGCCAATATACCAAAGAGGGAACCTTTAACGCATTTGCGGCGTCTTTGCCTCGATTAAAAGCAATGGGCGTGCAAATACTTTGGTTCATGCCCATTACACCCATCAGCGTTACCGACCGCAAGGGTAAATTAGGTAGTTACTATGCCGTACAGGATTACAACGCCATTAACCCTGAGTTTGGTACCATGGAAGACTGGAAAACCCTGGTATTGAAAGCACACCAGTTGGGTTTTAAAGTAATCACCGACTGGGTACCCAATCATACAGGTGCAGATAATCCCTGGCTGACACGGCACCCCGATTTTTTTACAAAAGGCAAAGATGGTAAACCCGTTCCGGCATTCGACTGGACGGATACGCGAGACCTCAATTACGATAATAAAGAATTGCGCGATAGCATGATTGCGGCGATGAAATACTGGATAACCACCTCAGACATTGATGGTTTTCGTTGTGATGTGGCTGGCGAAGTACCTGATGATTTCTGGATAGACTGCATTGCCGAATTAAAAAAATTGAAGAACGTTTTTATGCTGGCAGAAGCGGATAAGGGCAGCCTTCACCGCGATGGTTTCAATGCCAGTTATCCGTGGGAGATGTTTCAAACCCTTAAAAAAATTGCTGCCGGTACAACCAATGCACTGGCCATTGATACGGTGCTCATGCGGCAGGACAGCAGTTTTCCGGCAGGGGCCATACGCATGTATTTTACCAGTAATCACGATGAGAACAGCTGGAATAAAGCCGACTACGGCACCATGCCCGGGTTAAAGCATGCGCCGTTTGCAGTGTTTACCCAAACCATGCGCAACAGCCTTCCGCTTATCTACAGCGGCCAGGAAGAACCGGTTACAGATAGCATTAGCTTCTTTTACAAAAACCCGATCAAGTTTGGAAAATTTGCTCGGTCAAAGTTCTATTCAACGCTCCTGCATTTGCGCACATCAAGCCCTGCATTGGCTACGGATGCGTCATTTAAAAAAGTAAATGCGGGCAATGACAAAGCATTGTATGCTTACCTGAGAGAAAAAGAAGGGCATAAGATACTGGTGATCCTCAACCTGTCTGCAAAAGAACAAACCATTACCATCAACGATGTCGCATTGGTGGGCAACCCGTTAAATGTATTTATGGGAACAAAAGAAAAACTTACGGTGGGGCATTCATTTAATATTGAACCGTGGGGATATATTATCTATAATTACGAGCCTGCTTTATAAAAGCAATTAGCAATGGAGCGAAGCCTGTGTAATTCAAAATTTAAATTTCAAAATTTAAAATAATTTTTTACCGCCCGAAACTATACACATACTCAACGCTGGCCACTAATTGCTTCTGTTTGTTATAACACAGGTCTTTTTCTTTCAAACCGTTGTCTTTGTATACGTATTTCCATGTCTGGTAGTCGGCACTGCCCTCAGGCACCACAATCATCTGCGTTAAATGCATGGCGTCGTTGTATTCAAACATATAATCCGGTAAAATACGGTCGGCCCTTTTGTTGTACCGCGCTACGTCGGTAAGCCGGCGCTGTGCATCATAGTAATAAAAGGTGGTACCCAGGTTGCCTTTTTTGCGCTCTGCTTTTTCTTCTGCCGGGTTACCCTGTTCATCGGCCGTAAAAGAAACAAAAGTAGTATCGTTGCCATTTTTGATCTTCAGCATTTGAACCGGCTGCCCATTGCTGTTATAATTCCATTTGTGTATTTCTGTTTCTGCAGGATCATTTACCGGCACGGCATTACTGTTGATAACAGAAAGCCTGCCCGCAGCATCATATTCATACTGTGCGGTGTTTTTGAAATCGGCAGAGCTGTCCACTGTTTTTTGCAGCAACCCGGCTGCGTTATAATAAGATTTCAGCCATGATTCTGTGGCATTCGGAACTTTGGTATAAGTAACCACCAGCCTTTGAGAGGGATACACCGTTTGCTGCAGTGTTACCGAAACCTGTTCAGGGTCGCCGCCGGTAGCCGGATTAAGCGTTACCTGTGACACCTTGTTATCTCTTAACGCCTTGTAATTGGCATTTATCTGCGCAGTTACCACAATATCTTTATAATAATATTGGGCGGCAGCAGTAAAAGAAATGCTGCATACAACAAGTATACAGCTAGTGTAACGGGCAATCAGTGTAGTATTCATGGTTCTATAACGCAATTGGCTGCTAATTAATGTATTTTAGGTCAATAAAAAATTGATAATTATTTTTAAGCAAATTTACTGCGTAACGTATTCAGTGAACAAGAAAAACTTCTCTGGATGCCGGATATCATGCCTGTAGTGAGCGGGCCGGCTTTGCGCACCTTATTTTTGATGATTGTTGTAATACGAATCTGAAGTTGTTCTAAAATATTTTTATGGAAATACCTGTTAATGCTTTTGCCCGGCTGGTTACTATTATGGACGAATTGCGTGAAAAATGCCCCTGGGATAAAAAACAAACCATTCACACCCTCCGCCAGCTTAGCATTGAAGAATTGTATGAATTGGCCGACGCAATTACCGATGAAGACTGGAAAGGTATAAAAGAAGAACTGGGCGATCTCATGCTGCACATGCTGTTCTACGCCAAAATAGCTACAGAGCAAAACAAATTTACCCTGCAGGATGTGCTGGATGGCATTGCCGAAAAACTGATTGCCAGGCATCCGCATATCTATGGAAGCGCAGATAACAATGGCGAGCTGGTAGCGGTAAACGGAGAAGAAGACGTTAAAAAAAACTGGGAAAAATTAAAATTGAAGGAAGGAAAGAAGTCTGTGCTGGGTGGTGTACCCAAAGCTTTGCCAGCTACTGTTAAAGCGATGCGGTTACAGGAGAAAGCCCGGCAGGTTGGCTTTGAATGGGATAACCGCGAACAGGTATGGGACAAGGTAGAAGAAGAAATAGCAGAACTGAAAGAAGCAATTGCATTGGGCGATGCTGCCAAAACGGAAGAAGAATTTGGCGACCTCGCTTTTTCATTGGTCAACTATGCACGGTTTTTGCAAGTAGATGCCGAAAACGCGCTGGAAAAAACAAATAAAAAGTTCCTGTACCGTTTTTCGCAGATGGAACAGGTTGCTGCATCCCAGAACCGCATGCTGGCAGATATGACCCTGGCCGAGATGGACGCCATCTGGAACAGCATCAAAAAGCAAAACCCGGCACCTTGAAAAATTTCTTTCAACAGGTTGTAGTAAAGAACGTCTTCTTTTTTTTGGGAGCGGCATGGTTGTTTACTATCGCTTTCATTATTGATAATTACTGGTACTCTTCTTCTTCTGCCAAATACCTCCGTAAGCACATTGAAAATGATATTCAGTACCAGGAAAAAGACTTTAATCAACTTCTAAAAGATACAGCGCTTATTGGCCGGTTGGCAGACCAGCGCTACAGCCCCGATGAATTAAGCGCACTCACAGAAAAAAGAAACTATTGTATATTTCTTTACAGCGCCGGCGATAATGCTGAGTGGAACCTGAAATTCTGGAATACACAGCTCATTTTGCCCCCGGCGGGTTTGCAGGAAGGCGCAGAAACCAATGAACTGGTAAAGCTTACCAATGGCCAGTATGAATGTATTCGCCGCCAGGTAACCATAGCGGGCAACCGTACATTCACCGCACTTGCACTGGTGCCCGTGCGCAGGGAATACTATCTTGAAATGCCCCAGTTGCAAAAAGAGTTTATCAATTATCCGCAGGCGGAGAAAAGTGTAAGTATTTCTGCTGCACCAACAGATTATCCGGTTAACAGCATCAACGGCAATACGCTTTTTTACCTGCAGGCAAAATTTTTAACAGAGAAAGATGACACCAACTGGCTTACACTAACGCTGAATATTGTTGCCATTTTATTATTGCTCATCATTGTGCACAATGCGGCTCATTATTTCTGTATTACACATGGGTATTTAACCGGTATATTTTTTCTTACAGGAATGGTATTGTTTCTGCGGGCACTTACCTATTTCTTTCCATCGTTTCTTAACCTGCGCCAGTACGATCTTTTCGACCCTGGTATATACAGCTCCAGCCTGGTGTTGAACTCATTGGGCGATCTGTTGATCAATGCATTTCTGTTTTGCTGGATTGTGCTGTTTATACGGCGTGAGGTAGGTGACCGCAAATTCAGAATTAGCCGTCATAAAGTAGTGTTCTGGATATCGCTGGTTATACCTGTTGCATTGTTGGTGGTTACCACGTTTGTATTTTCAAGTATTATCAAAAGCCTGATTGCCGATGCACGGATTTCGTTTAATGTGACCAATTTTTTCAGCCTGGTCAATATCAATAGCCTGGGTGGCTTTATTGTGCTGGCCACCTTGTCGCTCAGTTTTTTCTTTTTATCGCAGGTAGTATTGCAATTAATAGCCCCGCTTATCAGAAGATCAAAATACCTGCTGTATGTACTTATAGCCATTATAGGCCTGGTGTTGCTTACACTCATCCGCAGTTATTCTTTTGTACAGCTGAATATTTATGTGCTGCTCTGGTTACTGGCTTATGTATGGTTTATGCAACAGCATATTGTTGCGGGCAGCGAATTCAGACTGGCCATTTCTGAAGTGCTGGTATGGCTGTTCATTTTTTCTTTTTCCATATCGGCAGTCATTGTTATAGAAAACCAGCGCATTGAGCTGGAAGAACGGATGCGTACGGCAGAACGGTTGTCTAACCAGGCAGACCCTGCGAGTGAAGCCCTGCTGAGTATTGCGCTTACCTATTTCGACAATGATTTTTTATACGATAGTTTCGAGCGGTTTCTGGATGAAAAATCCAATCACCAGCTGAAGGATAGTTTGATCAACAAAAACTTTACGGCTTACCTGGCCAAATATGATACCTGGATTTATACGTTCGATTCTTCTGATTTTCACCGTCCGTTGTTTAATGATGAAGAACCGGTTTCTTACGATTCATTGGATATAATATTTCGCATTGAAGGACGATCTACCACGGTGCCTAATTTGCGTTATTTTTCAAAATCGTTTGACAAATTTTCTTACCTGTACAAAAAAGCAGTAAAGGATACCAGCGATAACACCATCGGATACTTTTTTGTGCTGTCTAAACCCAAGCGGTATAAAAGTGATGCCCTGATACCCCAGCTGCTGCGGCCCAAACAGGAATTTTTGTCTGAGTATTCAACCAATTCTTCTTTTGCGGTATACAGGGGAGGCAGGCTGATAGATTATTACAACGAAGGCCAGTTCCCTACTAAATTATTGCCTTCGCAAATACCCCGGCTGGAGTATGAACAACGAAAGCAAAATGGTAATGATGAACTGTGGTATAAGAACACCGATAAAGTCGTCGTCGTAGCCAGAAAAGATAATTACATTATAGAAGGGATGACGCTGTTTGCTTACCTGTTCAGCACCTTTCTTATTCTGCTGGCTGTGTTTCGGGTGTTTTCGGTACTCATACAAACCCGCTTGCGATGGCACCTGCTTAAACAGGTGTTCCAGGTAAACCTTCGTTCGCAAATACATGGTACGTTTATTTTTATTACGCTGATATCATTTATTGTAATTGGTGTGGCCACCATATTTTTCTTTATCAACCGGTATAAAAGAAATAATATAGAAAGGCTGAGCAAGGCCATTCAGATCATGAACAACCAGGTACAAACAGAAGTAAAACGCGGGCAGGTGTTTGACGACCTGGTTAAATTTTATGAAACACATACCAATGACGACCTTGACAATATGGTGCGCCGCGTGGCCGAAATACACGGAACCGATATCAACTTTTATGATCTGAAAGGAAACCTGGTGGTATCGTCTCAACCCATTGTATACAGCAAAGGCATTCTAAGCGAGAAAATGAACCCGCAGGCCTATTATAATCTTAATAATAAAAACCTCATCCAATACATTAACGAAGAGCAAATGGGCGAGGTAAGTTACCAGAGCATTTATAGCCCGGTGCGTGATGGTGAGGGCAATGCCTATGCCTATCTCAATATACCCTCATTTGATTCTCAACTGGAGTTAAAAAGAGAAATCTCCAACTTTCTTGTTACGATTATTAACCTGAATGCTTTTATCTTTTTAATTGCCGGCGCCATTGCGTTATTCATCACCAACCGCATTACTGCGTCTTTTACGCTTATCAGCAATAAAATGCGTGCTATTAACCTGGGTAAAACAAATGAAGAAATACCATGGCACCGAAACGATGAGATAGGCGGCCTGGTAACCGAGTATAATAAGATGTTGAACAAGCTGGAAGGGAGTGCCGCACAACTGGCCAAAAGTGAAAGGGAAGGGGCCTGGCGCGAAATGGCGCGGCAGGTAGCGCATGAAATCAAGAATCCGCTTACACCCATGAAGCTGAGTATTCAATATCTGCAAAAAGCCATCGACAATAATTCGCCTAATGTAAAGGAAATGACATCCGGTGTTGCAAAAACGCTGGTAGAACAAATAGATCACCTCTCCAAAATAGCGGCGGATTTTTCGCAGTTTGCCAATATCGGCAACCCGCGCAGCGAAGTTTTTGATGTACATGAGATGCTGCATTCGCTGGCATCTTTGTACATGGCTACAGAAAATCTTGAGTTTGAATGGCACCCTGTACCGCAACGGGTAATTTTATTTGCCGATAAAACACAACTAAACCGCTTGTTTACCAACCTGCTTCAAAATGCAGTGGAGGCGAGTGATAATAAAGAGCACAAAAAAATTGTGATGTCTGAAGAATTGCAGGATGGCTATATCATCATTAAAATAGCCGATAACGGAGATGGTATACCCTTACAGGTGCAGGAAAAAATATTCACGCCAAATTTTACTACTAAAACATCGGGTACGGGTCTCGGCCTTGCTATGAGCAGAAATATCATAGAGCAGGCAAAGGGTGAATTATGGTTTGAAACGAAAGAACATGAAGGCTCCGTGTTTTTTGTAAAGATTCCGTTGTTTCGGGTATCGGCTTAGGGTGTGTTGAGTGTTGTGTGTTGAGTGTTGTGTGTTGGGTTGAGTGTTGAGTGTTGAGTGTTGAGTGTTGTGTGTTTGCGTTATGAGGGTTCGATGGGTTGCATTTATAGTACATTCCGTGGGTTGCACCGATGGTTATGCCTATTCAACCACGTTGTGGTTGTGAGTGAAACGCAAAAGTCATCAGCCCTGCTGCTAAAGCCTGAAAGGCTTTAATATGCACAAACCCCGGGTGAAACCAATCATAAAAGCCATACAACCCCGCGTGGGTTGAACCAAGAAGTAAGAATAGTTTCATACCAATCAACTGAGCAACCAATCAACTAGATTCCCTTTTGCTTCTTCCGATCAGTAATATATGTTTCAAATTGCTGCAACGTAAAGCTGCTGAAATTGTTTTCTTTGGTGAGCCCGCCTTTTTGTGCTGCCAGTACACCATAGCGGCAATCATCAAAACCTGCCGTAGTGTGCGCATCCGGGTCAATAGAAATGAGCACGCCTTTCTCAACGGCTTCCTGAATCCAGTACCAATCCATATCAAGCCTCCGGGGATGCGCGTTTAGTTCTATCACTACCTGGTTTGCCGCACATGCTTCGATGATTTTTTTATGATCAACCGGGTAACCTTTACGGCTGAGCAACAACCTGCCGGTCATATGCCCGAGTATAGTAGTGTAAGGGTTTTTTATGGCGTTCAGCAAACGGAGCATCGCCTTTTCTTCGGTCATTTTTAAATTGGCATGCACAGAGGCAATCACCAGGTCGAACGTAGAAAGAACGTTATCACTGTAATCCAGGCTGCCATCGTTGAGAATATCGCACTCAATGCTTTTAAATATTTTAAAGGGTGCCAGCTTCGCATTGAGTTCGTCTACATACTGGTGTTGCGCACGAATGCGGTCTTCTTTTAATCCATTGGCGTAAAATGCGCTTTTGCTGTGATCGCTGATCACCAGGTATTCATATCCTTTAGCTATACAAGCCTGCGCCATTTCTTCAATGGTGTTGGTACCATCGCTCCAGTTGCTATGTGTATGAATGATTCCTCTGATATCTTTTTCGGTAATGATACCGGGCAATGAATCTTTACCAGTTCTTTCCAATATGCCGTTGCTTTCCCGCAGATAGGGTGGTATGTAGGTGATGCCTGCCGATGAAAAAATGACATCGTCGTTATTACCGGTCGGTTGTTTGAAACCGGCCCCAGGAAATTGTTTTTTGAACAGATCTGTAAACGCCAAAGGGCCCGTCGTAATAAACAGGCGTTCATGCAGGCTTCCCTCACCGGTATGCAAATGAAGTTTCAAACCATTTTTTAATTTGTACACCAGGTTGCTATCATTTTCCAGCAATAGTTCGGGTGGTTGTGCAGTTTGAAAAGCTGGTTTAACGGCTTCATTGGGTTTGGCTACTACAAATTCAAGTTCATCTATGGTGAGGTCTTGCCGTCGGTAAGCGCCTGTTACCGCAACCGCTTCGGCAGAAAAGCATTTTTCCAGATAGGCTTTTACCGAGGGAAACATGGCAGCTACTTCGGCATATAAAAAACTTCCCTGGTTTTGCGTGTAATATTCAATGGCTTCCTGGATGCTCTTTTGAGTTTTTTCTCCAAACCCTTTGTACAACAACAACCGGTTTTCATTGCATGCATATAACAACTCACCGAGGCTTTCAATTTCCATTTCTTTCCAAACGGTGGTGATCTTTTTAGGCCCGAGGCCTTTAATATTTAACATTTCGAGCACGCCGGGTGGGGTGGCGGCCAGAAGCTCTTCCAGCGCCTGCAACCTGCCGGTTTGCAGTATTTCGGTAATTTTTTTTGCGGTAGAGTCGCCAATGCCTTTTAACGAAGACATAGCTGAAGGGTCTGTTTCAGACAATTGTTGTGGAAGCTGATCAATATTAAACGCGGCTATGGAGTACGACTTTGATTTAAAAGAATTGCCGCCATGAATGTCTGTAAGTTTGGAAAGAAGCGAGAACTGCTCGGCGATAAAACTGTTGTCTTTCATACTGGTGCATTAAGAAATGGCTGCAACAAAAATAAAGCATGCCGCTGTAATTCAGGCTGTAAAAGGGTTTGTGGAGGAGGATGAGCAAAAAAAAGTCCCGGCAATTGCCAGGACTTTAAAGTATTTAATAATCTGAAGAAGCTTATTTCTTCTTAGCTGCTTTCTTTTTAGGAGCAGCTTTTTTCGCAGCTTTCTTTTTAGGAGCTGCTTTTTTTACTGCTGCTTTTTTCTTTGGAGCAGCTTTTTTCTTTGCGGCTTTCTTTGCAGTTGCCATGTTTTTTTGAATTTAAATGGTTAGTAAAAGAATTTAACGAACCTAAAAGTATAAACTTCTTTTAGAATACGCAAATTTTTTTGCTAATTATTAAATATTTACTAAGCAACAGCCTCAGCAGCATTAACAGAAACGAAAGTTTTGTTAGCCTTTGTTTTTTTAAATTCAACCAGTCCGTCTGTTAAAGCAAACAAAGTAAAGTCTTTTCCTACACCTACATTTTTACCAGGATGATAAACGGTACCACGCTGGCGAACGATAATGTTACCAGAGATAGCAGGCTGACCGCCATAAATTTTTACACCCAGTCTTTTACTTTGCGAATCACGACCATTCTTTACACTGCCTTCGCCTTTTTTATGTGCCATGAGAAGAAATTTTAAATGTATAACGATTACCGATTGCCATCAACTGCGTGTGAACGCAATTCATTAAGCAATGCTTTCAATTTTGATTTTTGTGTAGTGTGTACGGTGACCTGTTTTTTTGCGGAAGCCTTTCCTTCTTTTCATTTTAAAAGCAATTACTTTATCACCTTTCACCTGGTCAAGTATTTCTGCTTTCACAATTGCTTTCAGTGCAGCACCCGTATTCACTTTACCGTCACTGTCTGTCAGCAATACTTCTGAAAACTCTACCTTGTCGCCATTGGTACCATCAACACGTGGAACAAACAGCGTTTGTCCGTTTTCTACTTTAAATTGCTGGCCGGCTATCTTAACAACTGCGAACATAATAATCCGATTTAAGGATTGCAAAAGTACGGCAATTTCTTATACCGGCAAACAGAAAATTCATTTATTTCGGCCAGAATTAACGCTTTCAACCCTGCTATCGTTTTATCTTTGCTGGTCTAGAACGTCAGAACTATGAAAGTCAAGTCATTTCTTGCCAAACCTTTTGCTTCATATGTGTACAGACAGGTTAAAAAAGACATGGCAAATGCCCTGGCCGACCAGCAAAAGATACTGCAGGATTTGCTGAAAACCGGCACCAAAACCGTTTTTGGGGCAGATCATAAGCTGGCGGACGTTAAAACCTACGAAGAATACAAACAGGCAGTGCCCATCAGGGATTATGAGCAATACAAGCCTTATATAGAGCAGATAAAAGAGGGCAAACACAATATTTTATGGAAGGGACAGCCTATTTATCTTGCCAAAACCTCCGGCACCACCAGCGGTATTAAGTATATACCCATCACCAACGATTCTATTGACAATCATATTAATACAGCCCGCAATGCCCTGCTCTGCTATATGGCCGAAAGCGGCAACAACAAGTTTGCCGATGGCAAGATGATCTTTTTGTCCGGCTCTCCAGAACTGGAGCGGGTGGCGGGCATACCTACCGGACGGCTCAGCGGAATTGTTAACCATCACATTCCCAGGTATTTGCGTACTAACCAATTGCCCAGTTACGAAACCAATTGCATAGAAGAATGGGAAACTAAACTGGATAAAATTGTGGAAGAAACGCTGAACCAGGATATGACCCTGATCAGCGGAATTCCGCCATGGATGCAGATGTATTTCGACCGGCTTATCCAGCTAACCAATAAACCCATCAAGGAACTGTTTCCCAATCTGTCGTTACTGGTGCATGGCGGCGTAAACTTTGAACCATATAAGGCGAAGCTATTCAGCAGCGTTGGTAAAAAAATTGACAGTATTGAAACCTTTCCTGCATCAGAAGGCTTTTTTGCTTTTCAGGATACGCAGGATAAAGAAGGGTTGTTGCTCAATACCAACAGCGGTATCTTTTTTGAATTTGTGCCCGCTGCAGAGATTGGTAAAGAAAATCCGCGCAGGTTAAGCCTTAAAGAAGTGGAGGCCGGCGAGAACTATGCCATGCTGATAAATAACAATGCCGGGCTTTGGGGGTACAACCTGGGCGATACTGTAAAATTTGTGTCGCTGGATCCTTACCGAATCGTTGTAACCGGCCGCATCAAACATTTTATTTCTGCCTTTGGCGAGCATGTCATTGGCGAAGAGGTGGAATATAGTTTGATGAAAGCCGCCGCTGAAGAAAATGTAAGCATTACCGAGTTTACCGTGGCCCCCATGATACAACAAGGCAATGGCAAGAGCTTTCATGAATGGTTTGTAGAATTTGAAAATCCACCTAAAAGCCTTCATGCGTTTGCAGAAAAAGTAGACAATAACCTCCGGAAAAAGAATATTTATTACGATGATCTTATAGCCGGCAATATTTTAAAGCAACTGCAAATTAAGCAGGTGCAGAAAAACGGTTTTATAGAATACATGAAAAGCATTGGCAAACTGGGCGGACAAAACAAAGTACCCCGGCTCAGCAACGACCGCAAAGTGGTGGATGAACTGGAGAAATGGACGTCGGATGTCTGATTGTAGGATGTCTGATGTCTGATTGCTGAGCAAACCACCGCCGCAGGAAATCAGCGATCTCAAAATCAGAAATCAGCAATGAACACTTACGCAAAAGCAAATCAGCGATCTCAAAATCAGAAATCAGAAATCAATCTTTCACAATCTTCTTTACCACCACATTATTGCCCATCACCACCCTCACCATGTACACGCCGGAAGAATATCGGCTGATATCCATCACATAATTATTTGACTGTCCATTAGGAATAATCTCGGCTACCTTTTGCCCGTTCATGCTAAAGATGGCAATGCTTTTTATATCGGTGGGCTGCGGATAGAATTGCACGGTTACAGGCCCTTTTGTAGGACTGGGCGTTACCAGAAACCCACGGCTTTTTAAATTGGGGTTAACGGTTACGGTGCGCAGGTTTACATCATCAATATAAATATTGTTTTCTGTGGCTGTGGTGTTTTTGAATGCCAGCAGAAACTGGTTGCTGCCTATATAGTTGCTGATATTGATAGAATCTTTTCGCCATTCTGCAGCTGTTGGTACAAAGGCCGATGTAAGTGCTGCTGTATGGGTAACCAGGCTGCTGCCCCATTTCTTATACAGGCTGGCATATGTTTTTCCGCAATCGGTACTGATGAGTACTTCCAGCGTATCCCAGGCATTGTTGGCAGCATTAACACTAGTGTAAGTGGCGGCAGCTACCTGGAACGAGAAAAACGCAGAGTCTGTTCCAACAGGAATAGATGCATTTGGTAAGCGCAGGTAATCCTGCTGTCCGGTAACACTGTAATTGAAATTATTGATCATTGCACTGCTGTTGCCTGTTTTGGCGATGCCGGTTGCTTTCTGCCAGGTAAGGCCATTGTCTGGGTTTACAATATCCCAGCCCAATGGTGGAAACACGCCGCCTTCAAAGCTTTCTGACAGGGTACTTACCGGCGGATAATATTGAAAGTTGATAGTGAGCGTGTCATTTATATTATTCTGATCTACCGTGTTATTAGGGTTTAGCAACGTTATTTTAAGTGTGTGGATACCGGTGGTTACCGTAACGGCATTGAGTGTAACATCTGCAGAAGCCAGCGCTGCCAGGTTACCTGTGTAAGAAGTAGTGGTGGTGGTATTATCAAGCAGGGCAGTAATGGTTAATGCAGTGATGGCCTGTTGTCCGCGGTTGGTTATAGTGATAAGGGGTGAAAAGGTGTTGCTGCAAATGCGTTGCGCGGGCAGGTTGATTGATCTCAGTTGTGCATCAACGTTATACAAAAGCGGCGACTGGCACGCAATAGAAGTTAAGAGCGATGGCCTGAATGCATTGAGCGCTGCTTCCATGCGGTCTACTTGTTGCGTGGTAAACATCACCAGGCATTCATCGTAGGTGTAATCCATATAATTTTGGTACATAATACCATTGCCGGTGGCCGTACAATTGTCTGTTTTAATACCAGATGGGCACACACTGTTTGAATTACCCTGGTTGGGTGTATCATCTACAAAGTCGGTACCATTACAGCCGCCACTGTCATCGCCCCAAATATGATACAGGTTAAAATAATGGCCGCTTTCATGGGTAAGCGTTTTTCCTCCGCTGTAAGACGCATAGGAGCCGCCGGGTAATGATCGATAGTCCACCACTACGCCCTGTTCGTTCTCGTTGCTGCCGCCTGGAAAAGTGCCGTAACCCAAAATACCGTTGGCCAGCGGGCAAAGCCATACATTAAAGTAACTGGATGGATCCCATGCGTTGGCTCCGCCGGTGGAAGCATGTTTTACCCCATCGTCTGTATTGAGAAATGATGTTTTTGTGGTGATAACCCTGTCAATACCATTGGTGGGTTCGCCAGACGGTGTTTGTTTAGCCAGGCAAAATTGAATGCCCGATTTTCCAAAAAGCGGTTTAAAATAAGCGGGAATTTTTACAGAGTCGCCGTTAACGCCGGCATAATCTTTATTCAAGGTGTCTAGCTGGGCTTGTACCTGCTGATCAGTAACCAGTAGGGGATTGGTTAACACAACATGAAAAACTACCGGCACGGTGATCATGGTACGGTTGCCATTCTCCAGGTCAGACAGCCGTTTCATGCCGTCGCGGATGGTGGTGTTGAAGCGGTTACGCTGGTCTTCAAACTGGGTTCGCAGCCGGGGATTGGCCTGCAGTTTCGCCTCCAGCGTTTGCATGGTGCCGCACC
This sequence comes from uncultured Chitinophagaceae bacterium, assembly GCA_963705285.1. Lineage (GTDB taxonomy): Bacteria > Bacteroidota > Bacteroidia > Chitinophagales > Chitinophagaceae > JACMLD01. The sequence goes on along the minus strand of OY970066.1, from coordinate 6,085,118 downwards.
TGTCTGGAAAAGTGCGGCCATTATCCTGCCCATAGATTATACCCGTAAAAAATGTACAAAACAAAAAAAAGCAAACAGGCATTATATATCTCATAAATCTCGCTTATTAAAGAAAGAAACTTTTGTTAATGGCTGCAATGGTTTAATAGTGGTAATAAAGATATGGCGTAATCAGGTTGTTGTACAGAAAGAAGATAGTTTTAGTCAGGGAGTAATGATAGCCATCAATTTCTGCCGTGGCAGTAGCCATTACCTTACTTAGCTGCCCTGTTTATTAAATACGTTGTATAAAGAATATTTGTTGGGTCTTCCTGATTTTTTATTAAAAATCATCATGGAATTAACACACCTGTTGGTTCTTCTTTGTACCGGCTGCGGCTATCAGCTAATTACCGCTGCTTGTAAGCCCCGTTTTGCTGCAATAGCCGTTGTACAATATTCAAATATACAGATTCCGTGCTGTGATGCCGCTACAACAAAATGCCCTGCCGGGTTGATAAGAAGACAACCGGTTGTGCGCGTTATTTATTGTACCGGAGCACGGAAAATGTACTGCACTATAAAATTATTGGAGCCGCTGCCGCCGCTAAAAAAATATAGATGAAAATGCGAAATGTATCGGAGAATAATGCCGCGTAGCAGCCGTATCTAATCTGCGGGATGATGTGGTGGGCGATTACAAACATGGATACTGCTGCCAGTAAAAGCAATTGCCGGGCCGTAGAAAAACCATGTTTATGTTAAATGGATGCATAAATTGCCTGGCAGATGGTATTTTGCAGAACGGTTTGCCTGTTACCGGTTACGGAAAAGACTTTAAATATCAAACCCGGCCTGGCAGAAGTTATATTAAACAAGCAACATGGTGATGAAGTATTTGTTGATTTCAGTAGCAATTGCTACGGTACTTGTTAGCGGCTGTAAAAAAACGAATAATGTAAGCGCCAGCGTTCTTTTTTACAATGCTTCCTGGTCGCTGCCTGCCATTGCTGCGGAATGGAATGGCAGCAGCATCCTTACTAATCCGTTAGCGCCCGGCCAGACGTCGGGTACTGCAGATTCGCCGTATATCAAAGTACCGGCCGGTACCAACCTGGTAACGCTAAAAACAGCGGCTACTACCTTTTTTGAGAAAAACATTTACGCCACGGCCGCATCAGGCACCAGTTTTATTTTTTTTGATACCAGTACACATGCTGCGCCAGCACGCATGCTGCAGCTAACCGATGATTTGGCGCAGCCCGACACTTTTCAGATTAAATATCGTGTGCTTAACCTGACGCCCGATACGAGTGTGAAAGTAGATACCTGGCTGGTGTATGGTCAAATAGATAGCGTTCGCCTGGATTCTGCATCCGTATTTGCCGGTACTATGGTAACTGCATCCGACGTACAGACTTTTAAAACACTGCCATTTCATGGAGAAAATTATACTTTAAAAATCAAGAAGACAGGCACGCAGGAAGTATATGCGTCCATTGCCACTTACCCATTTGCTGTAAAAGGTATCTATACCTTTATTTTTTCAGGGCTTCCTCCCGCTGCGGCTAACGGCGGCTTTAGACTTTCTATTCTCAGGCATCCTGCCGAATGAGCTGTGTTCGCATTTGCGGCAGATTAAGTTACCCGAAGTCTGATGTTCTATACTACAGTGACCCTAACGTGTAAGACTTCGGGTATGGCGTTCGCTTCGGTTATCTGGTTTGCTATTAACGAAACATCAGATACCCGAAGTCTGATGCTTTATACTATAGTTACCCTACGTTGTGAGACTTCGGGTATGGCTTCTGCTTTGCTTATCACATTCGATTCGCCTATCGCGTTATGGCTTTAAAATAAGCGTGGAAGGTGTTTGCGGAAGCCATATGCTTTGTGTTTCTATGGCTTTGCGCCAGCTGTCGAGGCTAATCAGCATTAGATCCTGCACGGCCAGAAAATCTTTATCAATTTTATTTTCATTGTACAGCGCAATATGGTTGGGCGCAATCTGTTCAATAGAGCGAATGGCTTCTTTCATTTCGGGGTTTTGCTTTATAACACCGGTACTATCCAGCACCACTACTCTTGCATTGTTGTTATGAATTAATTTCTGCGCATAAATAAGCAGGAAACTATCGCTGATAGAAAATATGGGAATGAAAACGCGTTCCAGCTTCGGCATATTTTTGTCGATAAAAATGCCTACCGGTATCTTGGCATTCTTAATAATGGTTTTGATACGCTCATCAAACAATGAGTGTTCAAATAATTTTTCGCGCCCCGTAATAGTTTCATACAATCTTTCCGGGTTCATGATTTTGGTGGTAAAGCCAAGAATTTTCCCCAGCAGGGTGCCTTCAAAAACAGAACGTCCAATACCAATCAGCAACAGATCAAAATTACCTGCGTTTGCGGTATGGCTGATCTCGCTGTCTATTTGTAACGAGGGCTTGAATAAGTTCGTCACCGGCATGTTCAGTTTTTTTGCTTCCTTTTGCACAGGTTCAAAACTATCCCGCTCATATTCTTCCACATTAAACTGGTTGAGCTCATTGCTGGGCGACAGGTGCATCATGGTGATATTGGTATTGCTCACCGATTTTTTTACCAGCGTGTTGGCCAGCTTCAGCAAAGACACCCCTTTTTGCGGACTGCTGAATGATACGAGTATATTGTATTTGGCAGCGTGTTCAACGGCAGGAGGCTTACTGACAGGACGTTTACCCCGCAGGAATTTATTAATAAGGTCAAGCGCAGGACCTGTCATAAAAGTGGTCAAGAGTGCCATGATGACCAGCATGGCAAAAATTTCCGGACTAAGCACACCCAGGTCGTAACCAATGTTCAATACCACCAGTTCCATTAAGCCCCTGGTATTCATGAGGGCTCCAATGGCCAGGCTATCTCGCCAGTTTTGCCCAACAAATTTTGCCGCCAGTGTACTGCCAAAAAATTTACCCGTAACTGCTACCAAAATAATGATACCGCAGATTTTCCACAATTGAATATCATTCAGCAAACCAATTTGTGTTCTTAACCCGGTGAACACAAAAAACAATGGCAGCAATAAGACCAGTGCAAGGTCTTCTACCTTTTCTATAAAGATGCTTCTGAAATTGGCATTAGAGGGCATGATAACGCCTGCAAGAAAGGCACCAAACAATGCGTGTATACCTATCACTTCAGTGGCATAAGAAGATAACAGCAACGTAAAGAAAAAGATAGCTACTGCAGGTTTGCTGAATGATTCTTTATTGGAATATTTATCGCCCAGTTTTTTTAGAAAAGGCTGCACCACCGTCAGCATAATAAACACATACGCCGCCGCCATAAGTATGGTATATAATGCACTCACCACAGACCCCGCCTTTACCATGGCAATTACCGCAGCCAGCAGGCACCATGCAGTAATATCATCTGCAGCTGCGCAGGTAATGGCTATGGTGCCCAGTCGTGTTTTGGAAAGTCCTCGTTCCTGTACAATCCTGGCCAGTACCGGAAAGGCAGTAACACTCATGGAAATACCTATGAACAATGAAAAAGAAAGAAATTTCACATTGGCGGGCGCAAACCTTTCATAAATGAAATAGGCGAGCGCCACACCCAACGCAAATGGAAATATCATGCTGGCATGGCTGATAACAACCGCATCGCGCGCCTTGTTTTTTAATACTTTTAAATCCAGCTCCATACCCACCACAAACATAAAAAGGATAAGCCCTATCTGGCTTAAGAACTGCAGGTTGCCCAATGATTTGGGTGGAAAAAGAAAAGCTGAAAACTCAGGCAGGTACATGCCAACAAATGATGGCCCCAATAAAATACCGGCTACTATTTCTCCTATCACAGATGGCTGGCCAATTTTTTTGCAGAAGAAACCGAATATGCGTGCCACCAGTATGATGGTAACAATTTGCAATAACAGCAATGCGAGGGGATGGGTAATGTTCTGAAGAAAAGATTCTGTAAACTGGTTCCAGGTAGAGGCTGAAATCTGCGGCACAAATTGTTTTACTTTATCTTTTTCAAGCCCCAGGCCCATGTGAAGTGTAAACCAGATCAATGCGGAAAAGCCGGCAATGGTTATTACATAGAAAACTCCGTTCTTATATTTCTTCATTTCGCCCGTTTAAAAAGCAAACTTACTGCTTACATTTTCTCAGGCAGCGGCGCTGGTGGGTTTATGTAACAAGAGTGTAAAATAATGTAACAAAAAATCAGGCGGCGATATTTTTGAGAAACCCTTCTTTATAAGATTCGCTAAGGGCAAAGCGGAGTGGTTTGCCATCTTTAACAACAGAAGTAATTATTTCATCGTGCGTGAAGGAGGCCACTGTTTTTATAGCAATGATTTCTTTTTTATTAACCCGGCAAAATGCCTGCAGCGGCAAAGTGGCCAATAGCTGCGAAAAAGAAATGTTTTTGAGCAGGAGTTCCTCGCCATTTTCCATAAAAGCAATCTTGTCTCTTTTATCGGCAGGAGAGGTGGTAACAAAAATCAACTGGTCAAAAAATACCAGTGATTTACCCTGGCTGGTATTCAATTGTATAAACTGTTTACCCGCCCGTGCAGGGTTTATTTTTTCTATGGCCTTCTGGATGGCTTTTTCCAAGCGCTCTTTCTGAATGGGTTTGCGGATGTAGTCTACCGCGTTGAGGTCAAATGCCTCGGCGGCGTATTCTTTATAAGCAGTGGTGAAGATAACGGGTTTGCCGGCCAGTAACTGGGCCACCTGCAGGCCATTGAGTTGCGGCATTTCAATGTCTATAATGGCCAGGTCAAAATTGAGTTGTTTGCTTTCGCTGATAAACTTTACAGGGTTGTTGAAGGCACGTACCACTTCAACACCGCTGATTTGTTCGCAAATCATTTTCAGGTAGGTTAGCCCCGGCAATTCGTCATCCAGCAGTAAGCATTTTATTTTTGTGTTCAACTAAATTGATTTTTAAAGAAGCAATATATACATCGTCTTCTGCAAACTGGTCGAGCTTATAATTGTCTTTGTAAATAATATCAAGTCTTTTTTTCAAATTGGGTTTTCCAAAACCGCCTTTCTCTTTTTTCAAGGTGGGTGTATCGCTTATTTTGTTGGATACCGTTAATGAAAAGCTATCGTGTTTCAGTTCAAAAACAATGGCAATAAATGCGCTTTCATTGCGCAGGTCGGCGTGTTTAAAGGCGTTTTCAATTAAATCGGTTGTTATCAGCGGTGCTATCAGTTGTTGGGTATACAGCACATGGTTTTCATCTATCCTGTTTTTAATGCTTAAATCAAACAGCGGACTTATTTTAAGCCGGTTAATTTCTATCAGGCTTAGCGCAAATTCAATTTCTTCTTTCAGCGACACAAATTTCCGCTCGCTCTCGTACAAAATAAAATCCAGTACGTTAGACAGTTTATCCAATGCATAGTAAGTTTGATAGGCGTGTGATTGTATTGAGTTGAGCGTATTCTTAAAAAGGTGCGGGTTTAGTTTGTATTTAATGGTTTCCAGTTCCAGCGAATTGATTTTTAGTTCCAGCTCGGTGTACTTTTTTTCCATGAGGGCTTTTTCCTTTCGTTCTTTTTTAAGGGTGCCGTACACCAATGCAAGTGCGGTACAGGCCGATGCTGCCAGCGCTGCTATAGTTGCCATACCCCCTACGCTTTGAAAGAAGTTATCCAATGCCTTTGTTTTAGACTGCAAAGATACAGCAGTATTACGGGCGTAAAAAAACCGGGGCGCTGTATGGCCCCGGTTTATACAAGAAATAATGTGACAAAAAAAGATGTTATGCTACTGCTTGGTTCACCAGTTCTGCTGCTTCGCTCAGCACAATGGCCGATTTCACTTTCAGGCCACTTTCATCTATCAGTTTTTTTGCTTCTGTAGCATTGGTGCCCTGCAGACGTACAATAATAGGTACGGTAATATTGCCCATGCTCTTATAGGCATCAATTACACCTTGTGCAACACGGTCGCAACGTACAATACCACCAAATATATTAATGAGAATGGCTTTCACCTTGGGGTCTTTTAAGATAATACGGAAACCTGCTTCCACTGTTTGGGCATTGGCGGTGCCACCCACATCAAGAAAGTTGGCGGGTTCGCCACCGCTGAGTTTAATCATATCCATGGTAGCCATGGCCAGGCCTGCGCCGTTTACCATACAGCCTACATTGCCATCCAGTTTTACAAAATTGAGATTGTATTTACCGGCTTCTACTTCGGTAGGGTCCTCTTCGCTGATGTCGCGCAATGCTTCCAGTTCCGGATGGCGCATCATGGCGTTGTCATCAAGGTTCATTTTGCAGTCTACGGCAATAATTTTTTCATCGCTGGTTTTAAAGAGTGGGTTTATCTCCAGCATTGAACAATCGAGACCAACATATGCATTGTACAGATTGGTAACAAACTTTACGCAGTTTTTAAGTGCTTCGCCGCTAAGGCCCAGGTTGAAGGCGATTTTTCTTGCCTGAAAGGGTTGCAACTGACCACCGGGGTGTACCCATTCTTTATATATTTTTTCGGGGGTATCATGCGCAACGTCTTCAATGTTCATTCCACCTTCGGTGCTGTACATAATTACGTTTTGGCCTTTGGCACGATCCAGCAACACCGACAAATAAAATTCTTTTACAGGGTTGGCACCCGGGTAATATACATCCTGTGCAATCAGTACTTTATTAACCACTTTGCCTGCTTCGCCGGTTTGTATGGTTACCAGTGTACCGCCTAGTATTCTGGAGGCAATTTGTTTTACATCTTCTGCATTTTTTCCTACTGCCACGCCACGCTGTTCGGTGCCTACAATTTTTCCTTTGCCGCGGCCACCCGCATGTATTTGCGCTTTCACCACCGCAAAACTATTGCCGTAGTTTACCTTCAACTGTTTATAGGCTTCTTCGGCTGCGCCTGCATTGTCTACGGGAATGCCTTCCTGCACGGGAACATTGTATTTTTTAAGTAATTCTTTAGCCTGGTACTCGTGGAGATTCATACAGTAAAATTTGTTGACGAAGATAAGGGAAAGCGGTTAATAGAACATCCTGTCATTCTATGGCCACTCTGTGTTAATGGCCGCTGCCAAACCTGTATTTTTGCCAATCCTGAAAAGGAATCAAGGTTATGGAAGATTTTTTGCCCGATATAGATCAATGCCTAAGGGTTTTGCAAGCCGGCGGTGTTATTTTGTACCCCACAGACACTGTATGGGGACTGGGTTGCGATGCCACCAATGCCGCTGCGGTGGAAAAAATTTTTGCCATTAAGCAACGGGCCGAATCCAAAAGCCTGATAGCGTTGCTGGCAGATGAAAGGGATGTATTGCAATACGTGGCTGCACCCGATTTAGCGGTTTTTGATTACCTTGATACTGTTGCCAAACCCACTACCGTTATTTATGATGGCGTAATTGGAATAGCGCACAATGTACTGGCGGCCGATGGCAGCGCGGGTATCCGTATTGTAAAGGACCCTTTTTGCAGGCACCTGTTAAAGCGTTTTCGTAAACCGATTGTTTCCACGTCCGCCAATCTCAGCGGGCAACCTGCGCCTGTACATTACCACGATATTTCTTCCATTATTCAATCAGCGGTTGATTATATTGTACAATACCGCCGGCATGATACCACGCCCGCGCAACCTTCCTCTATCATACGATGGAAGAATGGACAGGTGGAAGTGATAAGAGCGTAATTAATAATTAAGAATTAATAATTAAGAATTAAGAATTGCGTTTGCTTAAATTTCAATAACAACCCGGTAGGGGCGGGGTTTGCCCACGCCCAATGTATCAGTAACCAGCGTAATTAAGAATTAATAATTGAGAATTGCGTTTGCATCAGTAATAATGATACGCCGGTAGGGGCGGGACTTGCCCACGCCCAATGTATCAGTAACCAGCGTAATTAAGAATTAAGAATTGCGTTTGCATCAATTGTAGTGATACGCCGGTAGGGGCGGGGCTTGTCCCCACCCAATTTCGGGAAAATCAGAGATTATCACATCAGACATCAGAGATGGTTTATCTTTGAAACTTGCAAAAATTCCTGGTCATACAAACAGCGTTTATTGGTGATGTAGTGCTGGCAACCGGCATTGTTGAAAAACTCCATTCATATTTTCCCGGGGCTGCTATTGACTTTTTACTGAGAAAAGGGAACGAAGGATTGTTGGCCAATCACCCTTACCTGAATGAAGTGCTGGTATGGAACAAAAAAGAGGGTAAAATAAAAGATCTGCGCCGTTTGCTGCATATCATTCGCGGTAAGCAGTACGATAAAGTGATCAATATACAGCGGTTTGCCGCTACCGGTATCTTAACTGCCTTTTCTGGTGCCGCTGAAAAAATTGGCTTTAATAAAAACCCGTTAAGCAGGTTGTTTACTACACGCATAGAGCACATCATCAGTACCAGCGAAAGTCCCAAGCACGAAATTGAGCGCAACAATGATCTGATAGCTCATTTTACTGACCCGGTGGTTTTCAAACCGCGGCTGTATCCTTCTGCCAGTGATGTTGCTTTTGTGCAGTCCTATAAAACACATCCCTTTATTTGCATAGCACCATCTTCTGTATGGTTTACCAAACAATACCCGGCAGATAAATGGGCCGCTTTTATACAACAACTGCCTGCCAGTCTTACTATATTCCTGCTGGGTGCCCCCTCGGACGGGCCTTTGTGCGACGGTGTTATTGCCGCCACTGCCGGCCACCAGGTGGTAAACCTATGCGGTAAATTAAGTTTTCTTCAATCTGCCGCGCTTATGCAGGAAGCACGTATGAATTATGTGAACGATTCTGCGCCCATGCATTTTGCCTCTTCTGTAAATGCACCGGTAACGGCGGTGTATTGCTCTACATTGCCTTCGTTTGGGTTTGGCCCGGTGAGCGATGCCAGCTTTGTGGTAGAAACCACCGTGCCGCTGTCTTGCCGCCCTTGCGGACTTCACGGTAGAAAAACCTGTCCGCTCGGCCATTTCAAATGCGCGTATACCATCAGCGAAGCGCAATTGCTGCATACCATTGCCGATGGCTGATTGCAGATTGCTGATTGGGAGTCATTGAGATTTGCGCTATCCACAGAGCTACTATGGCAATATCTTTTGTCTGTTGGAAGAACAATCTAAAAATTCAGCAATCCAAAAATCAGCAATTGCATCCTATTTTTGCCCTATATGGAGATCAATTGCACAGAAAGGGAATTGTTTGTCTTTAAAAAGATTAGTCATGCGGCAGCCGAATTGCAAACTCCCTGTTATGTAATTGGCGGTTTTGTGCGCGATAAACTGATTGGCCGTAAAACGAAAGATGCTGATATCGTTTGCGTGGGCAATGGCATTGATCTTGCCCATAAGGTAGCCGCCCTTTTTAACCCCGTTCCAACGGTAGCCTATTTTAAAACCTTCGGCACCGCGCAGATAAAACTAGATGATTTTGAAATTGAATTTGTAGGCGCACGCAAAGAAAGTTACAAATTTCACAGTCGCAATCCTGATGTGGTGCCTGGCACTTTGCACGATGATCAGAACCGGCGGGATTTTACCATCAATGCCATGGCCATCAGCCTTAATGAAGCAGATTATGGTGCGCTGCTGGATCCGTTTAACGGCCTGCAGGATCTCAAGAGTAAGATTATTGACACGCCCCTTGAGCCTGGTCAAACCTTTAGCGATGACCCGCTGCGCATGTTGCGGGCCATTCGTTTTGCCGCGCAACTGCAGTTTACGATTACAGAACGCACATGGCAGGGCATCAAACAACATGTACAGCGCATCAAAATCATTACCCAGGAAAGAATCACCGATGAACTCAATAAGATATTAATGAGCCCGGTACCCTCCATTGGATTTGATTTATTGTACAAAAGCGGGCTGCTGCACATCATATTTCCACAAATGGTTGACCTGGAAGGTGCCGAATACATAGATGGCAAAGGACATAAAGACAATTTTTACCATACCCTGCAGGTCATAGATAACATCAGCAAAAAAACAGACGACCTATGGCTGCGCTGGGCGGCGTTGTTGCACGATATTGGTAAACCAGCCACAAAAAAATTTGAAGAAGGCCATGGCTGGACTTTTCACGGACATGAAGTAACCGGTGCAAGAATGGTTCCTAAAATATTTGCTAAATTGAAATTGCCGCAGAACGAGAAGATGCGTTTTGTACGTAAATTGGTAGAGCTGCATTTGCGGCCCATTGGCGTTACCAAAGAAAATATTACCGACTCGGCCATACGCCGGTTGTTGTTTGATGCGGGTGAAGATATTGACGCCTTGATGACCTTGTGCGAAGCCGACATCACCTCAAAAAACAAACTGAAAGTAAGGCGCTATTTAGACAATTTTGAACTGGTACGTCAACGCATGGAGGCGGTGGAAGAAAAAGACCGTATCCGCAACTGGCAACCGCCTATTACTGGCGAAATGATCATGGAAATTTTCAACCTGACCCCCTGCAGGGCAGTAGGCGATATCAAGAATGCAATAAAAGACGCTATTCTGGACGGCCATATTCAGAATAATTATGAAGCTGCGTATGAGCTGATGCTGAAAAAGGCCAGGGAGCTACAACTGCAACCTGTAAGATAACCCGGCAACCATAACGCACCCGTTTACGTTATTTGCAGTAATGGCTGAAAATTAGATATTTGTTTTACTTTTACCTTAGCAAAATGTACAATGCACTAACGGTTATAGCAATTGACATTTGAAAATAATAAAATTGAAAATCCAGCATGGCTATTTTAAAATTCAGGGTATATTTTGAGCAGGACGACAGCATTTACCGCGATGTGGCCATACGCCATACCCAGCACTTTTTGCAATTGCACCTTGCCATACTAAAGGCATATGAATTCGATAACAAACACCAGGCTACTTTTTACCGCAGCAACGACCACTGGCAACGCGGTAAAGAAATTACCCTGGCCAAATACGATAAGAAATACAAGGTGGAGCCCCTGATCATGGACGCCACAACGGTGGGTTCTGAGATCATAGACCCCAACCAAAAGTTTGTGTATGAATATGATTTTGCTAAGAACTGGGTCTTCTGGGTGGAGCTGATCAACGTTTCAAAAGAAGAAAATCCACGCCTGGAATATCCTGCCACTGTAAGAACGGAAGGCATTGCCCCTTCACAGTATGGTACCAAAGGCCTGGTGAGCGATAAGCTGGCAGAAATGGAAGAGAAGTATGATTTGGTAACCGGCGCGGAAGGGTTTGGTGAAGAAGGAGAAGGCGAAGAAGGTGGCGAAGACCTGGCCGGTGAAGAAGCCAATGAAGAAAGCGCGGAGGAAATATAGTATTCTCAAAGCAGCAACATCAACATTAAATATATCGTAAGCGTTAAGAACCAGGCGGCCGCTGGGTTTCTTAACGCTTAACTTTTTTAATTTTATTGAGTTTCATGGCGCAGAAAACCTGTATTATTATTGCCGGTCCCACAGCAGCAGGCAAAACAGCCATGGCGATAGCGCTGGCCAAACATTTCAATACCCAAATTATTTCTGCAGATTCAAGGCAATGCTACCGCGAGCTGAATATTGGCGTGGCCAAACCCAGTCCGGAGCAACTGCAGGAGATAAAACATTACTTTATCAATTCGCATTCAATTACAGATAACCTCAATGCCGGCGCATATGAAACGTATGCCTTGGGTGCAGTGAATGAAATTTTCAAGCATCATGATACGGCCATTATGGTGGGCGGCACCGGTTTATACATCAGGGCATTTTGCGAAGGCATGGATGCGATACCCGCTACCGACAGCCTGTTAAGGGAGGGAATTAACAAGCAATATGCCGCAGGCGGACTTGCATGGCTGCAAGATGCCATCAAAGAAAAAGACCCTGCCTGGTTTGCAACCGGTGAAATACAAAACCCGCAACGCATCATGCGCGCGCTGGAAGTGGTGCAGCAAACAGGTAAATCGATTCTTTGGTACCAGCAACAAAAAAAAGCAACCCGGCCCTTTGCTATTATAAAAGTTGGATTAACGTTGCCGCGAACAACCCTGTATGAGCAAATCAATCACCGCACAGATGTAATGATAGAGCAGGGGCTTGAAGATGAAGTGCGTTCGTTAGTGCAGTACAAAGAGTTGAATGCCTTACAAACAGTAGGCTATACGGAAATATTTGATTACCTGGCCGGAGCCACAGACAGGCAAACCGCCATTAACAATATTAAAAAGAATACCCGCCATTATGCGAAGCGCCAGCTTACGTGGTTTAATAAAGACCAAGACATGAAATGGTTTTCGCCAGTTGATTATAATCAACTTATTATATATTTGCATAGTTTGGTGTAAGAATTGCGGAGTTTCAAGATTCGCGGAGAAGTATGTAAAAAAATACCCAAGTATAAGTCAAATACTACCTTTTGGAATCTGTGAAAGACCCACAACATCCATTATCGTTTTGAATGCCGCGTAAAACAAAGGTTTAGGCGCTGATCTAAAAAAACACAAGAATGCCCTTTCGCCATGAAGGGGCATTCTTATGTAATAAACTTAATAGCCTGTTAACATGATTGGCAGTTTAATAGCAGAAATTTGCGGCAAGCAACTGCATGAATCAAGTTCCTACCATTTTATCAGCAAAAGATTTCGGTAGCCATTTCTTATGGGGAGTGGCCATGGCAGCGGCGCAAAATGAAGGTGCCTGGAATGAAGAGGGCAGGGGTCCTTCCATCTGGGATGCGTTTGCCCGGCGACAAGGAAAAATTAAGGGAAAAGGAAAACCCTACCAGGCCACCGATTTTTATCATCGGTTTAAAGACGACCTGCTGCTGGTAAAAGCGCTCGGGTTTAATACGTTTAGGTTCTCCCTATCATGGTCGCGCATTATGCCAGACGGTTCAGGCAAAATCAACCAGGCAGGTATATCTTTTTACCACAGGTTGATTGATGAATGCCTCAAACAAGACATCACACCATTTATTACATTGTATCATTGGGATCTTCCACTGGCATTGGAACAAAAAGGCGGCTGGACAAGCCATCTCATGAACCGATGGTTTATTAAATATGCCTCTGTTTGTGCTGACGCTTTTGGGGATAAAGCAAAAAACTGGATAGTGCTCAATGAGCCTTTTGGCTTTACATCACTGGGTTACATGCTGGGGCGGCATGCACCGGGTAAAACCGGGCTCGACAATTTTCTAAAAGCCATTCATCACGCTGCGTTGGCACAGGCAGATGGCGGCCGGGTATTACGCAGCGAGATTAGCAATGCTTATATTGGTACCAGCTTTTCATGTTCAGAAGTAAGGCCCTATACCAATAAACCGGAAGATGTTGAAGCGGCGCGCAAAACTGATCTGTTGCTGAACCGTTTGTTTATAGAACCATTGCTTGGCAAAGGATATCCTAATGAAAACTGCAAACTGATAGAAAAACTGGAACTGGTAAATAAGTCGTGGAAATTTACCGAGCGTTTACGTTTTGATATGGACTTTATAGGCGTGCAGAATTACTTTCCGGTGGTGGTAAAGCACAGTCCTTTTATACCTTATGTAAATGCCACAGAAGTGAAAGCCGCTGCGCGAAAGGTGCCCCATACGGCCATGGGCTGGGAGATCAGTGCAGACGGATTTTACAACATGCTAAAAAAATTCTGGAAGTATGGTGCGGTAAAAGAAATTATTGTAACAGAAAGCGGTGCTGCGTTTGCCGATAAAATGGTAAACGGTCAGGTAAACGACCAGGAAAGAATGCAGTATCATCAGCAATACCTGCACGCATTGTTGCAGGCAAAAAAAGACGGCATCAAAATAAAAGGGTACATGGCATGGACGCTCACTGATAATTTTGAATGGAGCGAGGGCTATCACGCGCGCTTCGGACTGGTGCACGTAGATTTCAAAACACAATTGAGAACGGTAAAACAATCAGGGTTTTGGTTCAGGGATTTTCTTGCTGATCTCTGATGTGGTGATCTCTGATCGCTGATGTGATGATCTCTGATCTCTGATGTGATGATCTCTGATCTTTGATGTCTGACGTGATGATCTTTGATGTCTGATCTCTGATGTGATGATCTCTGATGTCTGATGTCTGACGCATAATTGCATAACGTTTGACTTCTAACGATTGACGTCTGACGCCTGACCTGTCAAAAGCATTTACACATTAGCACATTAGCACATTTCCACATTATCACATTATCCTAGAACTTAATGCCAGTTGTTATTGCCACATTACCGCCGGTGCCTTTTACCGTTGCAAAAGTGTTGGCTTTATCAGGTAAGCGATAAGGGAAGTTAACATCATCTGTTAGGCTGTGTACATAAGTGAGGTCTATAAAAAATCCTTTATTGCGATAGCCAAGTCCACCACTCATAAACATTTTTTTGCCATTGAGTTCGCTGTCTTTATACGGATTGGTATAATAAGAAAACCCGGCTCTTACCATTACAGTGGTGAGCTTTACCTCTCCACCAACCCTGAAGTTGAAAGCATTTTTGTAATAATCTTTGATAACAGTATTTACATCATCATAATAGCCATTGTCGCCAGTTTCTTCGCCTGTTTTAAAACGATTGGTTTTATAAGTAATGTATTCCACATCGGCAGTAATAAAACCTCGCTGCTGTTTTACATCTTCTACAGCATTGATGATGTAAGCACCGCTCAGCATAAGTTTCCACGGGCTGGTCAAATCATATCTATACTGTGGGTAGAGACTGAGTGTCTGGTCTGAACTGGCTGTAACGGTGCTATTATTGGGCCGCACATAATTCTCTGTGTTGGTGGTCATGGTGGCATAGTAAGTATCCTTGAGACCATACAGGGTAGGTGTGTGAACGGCAAGGCCTAACCGCAGTTGATCCGCCACTTTATAAATTGCGCCCAGTTTTAAATTGAGGCCAATGCCTTTTGTGGTATACTTCTCGGTGAGCGTAGAGCTGGCGAAATTATTATTGGCATCGCCGGTAGCGTCTGTTTCAGTGAAGACGCTGTTTTTTTCATAATTCACAATGGGTATGCCCAGGCTTCCGCCTACATAAAATCTATCCATGCGGGCGCCGGCAAAACCTACTGCTATTTCGGTAATACCACCACTGGTTTCAATGGTATTTTGCTGATTCACCAAAAACGGTGCATTGCTTTTAAGGTTTTTCCATTGGGCAAGGCTTACAATATCCGGGTTGGCGTTACCAGGTATGGTTAATGTATCAATCAGGTAAGTATAAGTGGCCAGGCGGGTGCCGATGGATACATCATTGCTATTTAAAATATCATCGAGGCTCAATCCGCTGGAGGCGGCTTCGGCAGCATATTGCTCTCCATAAGAACTAAAATTATTCTGCCCGCTGTAACTGACGCGGTTATTGAAATTGGCGGTGCGCGATACGGCGATGCTGAAGGCAGCATTGTTCCAACGGCTCCTGTTATCGCTAAAACCAAAAACTACACCGCTGGTACCCAGGTTAAAAAAACTTTTATCATCTGTTTTTGAACTGCCCCGGTAATTGCCTTTGTTACTTATAAAAGAAAAGCCCGGGGAGATCACAAACTCGCGCGTTTTAAAAAACGCCAGTCCGGCAGGGTTTACATAATTAGCGGTTACATCTGCGCCCAATGCGCCAATGGCGCCACCAATAGCTTGTGTGCGGGCGGTGCCGTTGGGCCCAAACCAACTGTATTTAATTACATCTTCCGGAACCTGTGCAAAACTGGTAATGCCTGAAACAAGGGTCAATGCAAACAACACGGCGTTTTTCATCAGTAGTAAAATTATTTTTTGAGGATACAAGGCATAAAAAAGAGGAACCTTTAAGTACAATACTTAAATCAAGCTCCTCTTTTTAATTATGTTATGCTGAATATATATTTATTAATGATTATAAGGTTTAATTACCACGGGTAGGCCTGCTAACGCCTCCGCCACCGCCACTGCTTCCGCCGGAAGATGAGCCACCCGAAGGAGAAGAGGGCGTATAACTGCGGGATGGAGAACTGTTATTGTTGTTACCGTTATTAGACGGTGTATACATGCTACGGTTATTGCTGTTGTTGTTATTGTTGTAATAAGTTCTGTTGCCGCTGCTGTTACCGTTATTGTACCGCTGGTTGTTGTTATAGTAACTGCCGGTAGAATAAGTTCTGTTACCAGAACGGTTGGTGTTGGAATAACTGTTTACATTAAACACGCGTGGCCTGCTGATAGGTGCTGTGTTAACGGGGTAATGAACGCCGCCACCATAGTAACCGCCGCCACCATAATAACCGCCGCCACCATGGTAGCCATAATAGCCGCCCAATCCACCACCATAATAGCTGCCAACTGAAATGGCATACGGGTTATAAAAATTGTTCCAGGCAAAATAATTATTCCACGGACTGTTGAAACCATAATTGAATCCGTCATAATAACTGTTGTAGCGCCAGTCAAACCCGCTGTAGGCATTATACATGTTCATGTAAGAGGGGTTGCGCATGCTCATCCGCAAAAAACGGTCATCGCGGTAGCTATCCTGGTATTGTTCGTAACTCTGGTAATTGGTACCTGCTTTGTCCTGGCGCACTTCCACGTATTCGTCTTGTGCTGCCTGCTGCACACGGGCAGGTGAATAATACACATCATCGGGCGTTTGGCCGCTCCTGTAAACAGAGCAGCTGCTGAAGGCAGCAAGAGAAACCATGAGAAGTAAAATTCTGGTATTCATATAAGGTGTTTGACGTTTTAAAATTACTTTTGCAAACTGCTGGTTAAAATTACAACAAATAACAGGTAACAGGCAATTAATTACGGCTAAATGTTGCTTGGGGTTTGTTAAAATAATAACAGGTGTTAGCCGAAATTAAACCGGCATTAAAAACAAGGTTCAACCAGCTGGCACAACCAGTTAAAAGTAACGTATATGGCCAAAGAAATTACGAGCAGGGCACAGGATTATTCGCAATGGTACAACGACCTTGTATTAAAGGGAGGATTGGCAGATTACACAGCGGTAAGGGGTTGCATGGTTATTAAGCCACATGGGTTTGCCCTTTGGGAAAATATGCGCGACCAGCTGGATAAAATGTTTAAAGCTACCGGGCATGTAAACGCGTACTTTCCTTTATTCATACCAAAAAGTTTTTTAAGCAAAGAAGCTGCACACGTAGAGGGGTTTGCCAAAGAATGTGCGGTGGTAACGCATTACCGGTTAAAAAATGATCCTAATGGCAACGGCGTCATTGTAGACCCTGAAGCAAAACTGGAGGAAGAGCTGATTGTTCGCCCCACTTCTGAAACAATTATCTGGAATTCGTATAAAGACTGGATACAATCTTACCGCGACCTGCCGTTGCTTATTAATCAATGGGCCAACGTGGTGCGGTGGGAAATGCGCACGCGTCTGTTTCTGCGCACTGCCGAGTTTTTATGGCAGGAAGGCCATACCGCGCACGCTACCGCGCAGGAAGCCATTGCCGAGACGAGGCAGATGCTTGACATCTATGCCACATTTGCTGAAGAATGGATGGCATTGCCCGTTATTAAAGGTGTAAAAACGGCCAGTGAGCGTTTTGCCGGCGCAGAAGATACGTATTGTATTGAGGCGCTCATGCAGGATGGTAAGGCGTTGCAGGCCGGTACATCACACTTCCTGGGACAAAATTTTGCCAAAGCATTTGATGTAAAATTTTCAGATAAAGAAAATAAGCTGGACTATGTATGGGCTACGAGCTGGGGGGTAAGTACCCGGCTGGTAGGTGCGCTGGTAATGGCGCATAGCGATGATGACGGCCTTATTCTTCCACCAAAAATTGCACCCCTGCAGGTGGTAATTGTGCCTATTTTCAAAGGACCCGAACAAAAGGCACAGATAGATGCCAAGGTGAATGAACTTACCACGGAGCTCAAAAAAGCTGGCGTGCGTGTTAAGTATGATGACAATGACAACAACCGCCCCGGCTGGAAGTTTGCCGAATATGAAATGAAAGGTGTGCCCGTGCGCATTGCTTTTGGAGCAAGGGATTTAGAAAACAATGTGGCCGAAGTAGCCCGGCGCGATACCAAGGAAAAGAAAATCATCAGCCTCGACGGATTAAGCAATAGCATCGTTGCACTGTTGGACGAGATACAGCAAGCCATGTTCAACAAAGCAAAAGCTTACCGCGATGCGCACATTACGCGGGTAGACAGTTGGGAAGACTTGGAAAAAGTGCTGGATGGCGAGGGCGGTTTTGCATCAGCCCACTGGGATGGAACTGCTGAAACGGAAGAAACCATCAAACAAAAAGCCAAGGCCACCATCCGCTGCATACCATTGAACAACCCGCAGGAAGACGGAGTTTGTATTTTAACTGGTAAGCCAAGCAAGGAAAGGGTATTGTTTGCAAGGGCTTACTGAGTTTGTTTTGTACTGGTTTGGGGATTAATTGATTTCATTTTACGGGCAAATTTTGTTTACTTGTAGAATCATTAACCAAAAACCCACATAAAACATGGAACAAACTCCTATTCAACAAAACTTTACCCCGGGTACGCCACCCAAAAACTGGCTGGTTGAATCTATTCTTGTAACCATATTTTGTTGTCTGCCTTTTGGCATTGCCGGGATTGTATTTGCAACTCAGGTAAATTCTAAATGGGCTGCCAACGATGTTAACGGGGCATTGCAGGCTTCAAAAGACGCAGCCAAATGGACCAAGATTGGTTTTTTTGCAGGCATTGCCTTTATTATTATTTATTGCATCGCTGTATTTGCTTTGGGTTTTGGCGGACTTTTTATGGCATCGAAGAGTTTTCAGCAATAGTTGCATGAACAGGAAATTACTTCCGCAATTTATATTGGTAACAGTAGCAGTGATAATATTGTCACTGCTATATTTTTTATTTCCGGCATCTACCAATAAATTTTACCCTAATTGTATTTTTCATTCGCTCACCGGGTTTGATTGCCCGGGTTGCGGTTCCCAACGTGCAGCGTCTGCATTATTACATGGCCGGGTGGCGCAGGCACTGGATTTTAATGTACTTTTTGTATTGGTAGTACCACTCATTATATATGCCGCCTTTATTTTTTCGTGGAACGTCTTCAGTTCCCGCAAGCTGGGGCAGCCCATCTTTTATTCACCTTTGTTTGTAAAAGCGTTGCTGTTACTGGTACTGGTTTTTTCCGTTGCCAGAAATATACCGGTGCATCCGTTCACCTGGCTGAAAGCGTAAATTATTCCCTGGCGGTAAGATGGTTATAATCTGCCATGAGCACCTGCAAAAAATACAATGGCTCAAGACTGGTATGTACATGTATAATACCTTTTATTTTTTCGGCAGCCTGGTAAGCCAATACGCTGTTACCTGTTTTATTTACATTAATGATAACTTCTTTTATCAACTGCATGTCTTTGTCTGTAAGCACAGTTACTTCAGGAAATGAAACGGTATAATTAAGATCGGGTGTATGTACATAAATGGTTTGGTGAATGCTGGATGCCGGTGAGGTTTTGATGACGGCAGTGCCGGCTACCATATCTCCTACACGCTGTTTCTTATCGCTCACTGCCACTGCAACAAACGCCACCAGCATGTTAAAGAGATAAATATCCACCAGCCTGAACAACCAGCGGATCATGAATTGGCCCATGGTTGCCTGGTCGCCATTAAGGCTGATGACTTTTATTTTCATTACTTTTTTGCCAAGCGTTTGTCCGTTCAGAAATATATCGCACGCCAGGTTGTAAAAGACAAAGGGAAAAATAAACAAAATAGAAATCCATGGGTTTTTGTCAATAAAAGCACCCATCTTGCTGAAGCCAATAATTGCAGATATTACAATAAAATAAGCAATGAATATGGCAACGTCTATCAACCATGCCACGATGCGTTCACCCAGGCTTGCCAGGTCATATTCCAGGTCGATATTCTGCGTTGTCGTAATTCTAATTGTATTCATTTAAAATGGAGTTTCGGGGGGTTGTACACAATAAAACAAACCTACAGAGAAAGTAGTAAGGAATGAAATTTTCTCCTATCTTACCAGCTATTAAAATCCTGATGAGAGAAGCACAGTTTTTAAAGCAAAACGCCGAAAAATGGAGACAGTACGAAACGGAGGTGCAACATTTTGATAACCCGGATACTTTTGCTGACAGGTTTATTGAGCTTACGGATGATCTTGCGTATGCACGCACCTTCTATCCAAAAAGCAATACTACCAATTACCTGAATAAAATCACCTCTCTTTTTCACCAGAAAATTTACCGCAACAAAAAAGAAAAGAAGGCACGCATAGCCAGCTTCTGGCAATATGAACTGCCTTTTTTGTTCAGGCAATATCATTGGCAACTGCTGTATGCATTCTTGTTTTTTATTGCGTTTTGTCTTGCCGGCGCATTGTCTGCTAAATACGATGATTCTTTTATCCGTTTAATCCTGGGTGATGGGTATGTAAATATGACCAATGAAAATATAGAGAAAGGCGATCCGTTTGGTGTGTACAAGCATGAAGGATCTTTTACTATGTTTTTATCAATCGGTTTTAATAATATCAAAGTGGCATTTGTTGCATTTGTACTTGGTATTACTTTTTCCATTGGCACCGTGTGGTTGCTGGTACAAAACGGCTTGATGGTAGGCGCTTTCCTGCAGTTTTTTATAGCAAAAAATTTGGGGTTCCAGGCGGTACTGGCCATATTTATTCATGGCACCATAGAACTCTCCGTTATTGTTATTGCGGGTTGCGCCGGCCTTATACTGGGCAATGGCTTGCTTTTTCCCAAAACGTATGCCCGTTCATATTCGGTAAAAAAAGCGGGGCGCGATGGAATGAAGATTGTGTTTGGACTGGTTCCGTTCTTTATATTGGCTGCCTTCCTGGAAAGTTATGTAACCAGGCATTACCAGCAAATGCCGGCCTGGAGCAAATTAGCTATCTTGTTATCATCATTTTGCTTTATCGTTTGGTATTTTATTATTTATCCTGTTTGGCTGCATAAAAAAATTGCGGCAACTGTACAAAATGATAGTATTCCGACTGATCAAAACTTTCAATCATGGTTGAACAAAAAATTGAGCTCAGAAAAATAAGGGATTTTGGGCTGAACATCAGCGATACATTTGTGTTCCTGCGGCAAAATTTTAAGCCGTTATTAAAAGCGTTTTTTGCTATCTGCGGATTGTTTATGCTGGGCCAGGCTATCTTTAGTGGCATTTTTCAATCGCGCTCTATGGGCGGGCTCTTTCAACAAATCATGCACGGCCGGGCGGGCAGAACGGTGTATGGCGATAACCCTTATGCAGCCATCTTTTCGCTGGAGTATCTCATGACCATCGTTTTCATGCTGCTTACGTTTGCCTCTATCAAGGTAGTGCTGGTAGGCTATTTTAAATTTTATTTGGAGAATGACGGCCGTCAACCGGGTATTGAAGACATCTGGTCTATTTATAAAAAGTATTTTTTCAGGGTATTTTTTTACAGCATACCTATTGGGTTATTAACTATCCTGGGTTTTTTATTCTGTCTTGCACCGGGTATTTATTTCTGGGTGGTATTATTGCCATTTACTTATATCATAATGATTGAAGATGCAGATTTCTCTACTGCCTTCTCCCGTTGTTTTGAAATTATTAAAGGAAATTTCTGGCCCACACTGGCCGTGTACCTGGTAGCCGGCATTATTTATTACGTTAGCAGCAGTATTATCAGCGTAGTGGTAGGTCTCATAGTTGGCCTCACCGCTTACTTCACCACAAAAGACATTGGTTCTACTATTGGTATTGTTACCTCAGTTCTGAATGTTTTTTCGCTCACATTCTATATCATTTATTTTGTTTCTGCCGGACTGCAATATTTTTCGCTTACAGAGCAGCACGATGGAACCGGTATATTGAACCGGATTGACAGCATAGGCACTGGCAACAATAATTTTGACCATCCGGATGAACAGTATTAGGCATGCGTTTATTTTTTATTATTGCAACCCTCATTTGTATGCATACCTGCCTGGCGCAGCCTGGCATTGCCTATGATACCTCGCGGGTGGTGCAACGAACATTTACCCCTGCTGCCATAAATGGCTATAAAGGCGATAAAGACTTTCAATACAACCGGTACAAAGAACCACCTGCCTCATTGTGGGATCGTTTCTGGAACTGGGTCTGGAGCATGATAGAAGACGTGTTGAGCACAGAGCAAGGTGCATTTACTTTCAGAACGGTATTGATAGTGCTGGCGATAGTAGTGCTTGGCTATTTTATTTTCAGGCTAACCGGAATGAACAAGGCCGGTTTGTTTAAAAGAAACACCGGCGATGTATCCGCTTATACCATTTCAGATGAAGACATACACGCTATCAACTTTGAACAGGCCATAGAGCAGGCGGTACAAAATGGCAATTACCGGCTGGCCGTTCGTATGCTGTACCTGCAAACTTTAAAAAAGCTCGCAGACAGGCAGCTGATTAACTGGCAACTTAATAAAACCAATATCGCCTACCTGCAGGAACTACAGGCTAGTAGCTACCAGCAGGGTTTCAGTCATCTTACTTGGCAATTTGAAAGCAACTGGTATGGCGATATGCCCATAGATGCGGCAGAATTTCAGGGCGTGCGTGATCAGTTTAACCAGTTTAACCGGCAAATACAGTGAAAGGATACAGACACTTTATGATCTTATTTATACTGCTGCTGGCAGTCTATATAGTGGCAGAAATGAACCGGCCCACACCTGTTAGCTGGAAGGTATCATTGTCTAAAGATGATAAATCACCCTACGGAAGTTATATTCTATACAAACAATTAAAAGACATCTTTCCCCAGGCAGCTATCAGCTCTTACCGTACACCCGTGTATGACCAGGTTAATAATTATGCTGACTCTAATACGGCCTACCTGCTTATTGAACCCGGTGCTGAAATTGGCAAAACAGATCTAAACGAATTGCTTAACTATGCAGTTATCGGCAATTATGTTTTTATATCCGCAGAAAATTTTAGCGAAGCACTCATGGATACGTTGCAATTCAGCAACACACACCGGGTAGAATACCCTGGCAAAGATTCCGTAACTGTTAACTTTATCAATCCCGCATTACGTGCAGCAAGCAACTACGGTTTTACCTCCATGACGCTCAATGGCTATTTTAAAAAAATAGATACCACGCATGCCATTGCACTGGGCAACAACAAAGAAAATGACATCAACTTTATAAAAATCCCTTACGGTGATGGTGCATTTTTTCTACATGCGGCGCCACTTTGTTTCAGTAACTATTTTATGCTCACGCGCAACAATGCGGCGTACACAGCCGCCGCACTTTCTTACCTGCCACCGCGTGTAAAAAAACTCTATTGGGATGAGTATTATAAATTAGGCCCTGAAGGTTCAGACAATCCGCTTCGTTTTATACTCTCTAACCTGTGGCTGCGCTGGGCATTCCGAATAGGCATTTTTACCATGCTGTTGTTTGTATTGGTTGAAATGAAAAGAAAACAGCGCGTAATACCGGTTGTAGAACCTTTGCGTAACAGTACGCTTGATTTTGTGCAGACCGTGGGCGGGGTATATTTTAATCAACACGACAATAAAAATACAGCGCTCAAAAAAATCAACTATTTTATGGAGTTTGTTCGTTCTGTTTTTTATTTACAAACAACGCAGTTAAATGATGAATTTGTGCGTTCACTGGCAAAGAAAAGCGGTGTGAGCGAAAACGAAACCAGGCAATTGACGGAACTTATACATGCTATTAATGAAAGCGACCAAATAAGCGATAAAACTTTGATGCAACTCAGTAACCAGATAGATTCATTCTACGCAAAAGCAAAATAAATATGGAACACACACCCAACGTATCCCGTACCGATCTTAGCGGCCTCAATACCGCCCTGCAACGGGTAAAAGAGGAAATAGCCAAAGTAATTGTGGGCCAAACCCAAATGGTTGACTTGATGCTGGCCGCCATACTGGCCGATGGGCATGTGCTGATAGAAGGCGTTCCCGGGGTGGCCAAAACACTCAGCGCCAAGCTGCTGGCCAAAAGCATCGATGTGCAATTTTCAAGAATTCAGTTTACGCCAGATTTGATGCCCAGCGATGTGTTGGGAACTTCGGTATTCAATCCGCAAAACGGCTCCTTTTCTTATAAGCATGGCCCCATCTTCAGCAATATTGTATTGATAGACGAGATTAACCGCTCGCCGGCTAAAACCCAGGCCGCATTGTTTGAAGTAATGGAAGAAAAGCAGATTACGTTTGACGGTGTTACCTACCAGATGCCTGCGCCGTTTTTAGTACTGGCTACCCAAAACCCCATAGAACAAGAGGGTACCTACCGGTTACCCGAGGCGCAGCTGGACCGTTTTATTTTTAAAATCAGCGTTCAATACCCCAGCATAGAAGAAGAAATACAAATTCTGCAGTATACACATGAAGGCAAGACTACGCATTTTAATAATGTTGTACAGCGCGTACTTACGGCAGATGAAATAGAAAATTACCGCCGGCAGGTGAGTGGTATTTTTATTGAACCCAAAGTGCTTGAATACATTGCTCAGATTGTACATGAAACGCGGAATAATAAATCGCTATACCTGGGCGCTTCACCCCGCGCATCGGTAGCTATTTTAAAAGGATCCAAAGCTTTTGCGGCTATGCGTGGCCGTGATTTTGTAACACCTGATGATGTAATAGCTGTTACACCACCCGTACTGAGGCACCGCATTATTCTTACCCCCGAGAAAGATATGGAAGGGGCCACACCAGATGAGATTATTGAAGCCATTTTAAAAAAGGTAGAGGTGCCGCGTTAATACCGGTTGCACACAGTCATTTTCTTCATTGTAATTAAACAGTTTGAAAAAAGCCTGGACAAAATATATAGGTGATTTGTTTTTCAGCCGCCGGTTGTATGCAGCCCTATGTACCTGTGCGGTGTTTTTCCTGCTCCGTTTTTTTGTGCGGTGGCCGGGTATTTTGCCGATAGCGGCATTTGGCGCGCTCATCGTTTTCGTTGTAGCAGATTACCTGCTGTTGTTCTTTAATACGCGTGGCATTGTTGTAGTGCGCAACCACGCAGAACGTTTCAGCAATGGCGATGAAAACCCTGTGCAGCTAACTATTGAAAACCGGTATGGCATCTCTATAGATGCAGAAATTATCGATGAAATACCGCACCAGTTTCAGCGGCGAGATGTATTGTTTAGTGTAACCCTGCCGGCAAAAGCAACAAAAGTTATTCATTACAAGTTAAGGCCCGTAAAGCGGGGTGCTTACGAGTTTGGCAATATCAATGCCTACCTGCAAACCACCCTGGGCCTTGTAAGAAGGCGATTTAGGTTTAACCAGCATAAAACGGTGCCGGTGTACCCCTCTTACCTGCAGATGCGTAAATACCAGTTAATGGCCATTCACAACCGGCTGAGCGAAGCAGGTATTAAAAAGACGCGCCGCATTGGCCATAGCATGGAATTTGAACAA
Organism: uncultured Chitinophagaceae bacterium; assembly: GCA_963705285.1. GTDB lineage: Bacteria > Bacteroidota > Bacteroidia > Chitinophagales > Chitinophagaceae > JACMLD01. Next base: position 6,059,734 of record OY970066.1, on the reverse strand, counting down.
ATAAAGGAATATGTAAGGGGCGATGATTACCGCACCGTGAACTGGAAAGCCACCGCCAGAAAAGGGCAACTGATGGTGAATCATTTTACTGATGAGAAAAGCCAGCAGGTGTATTGCGTAATAGACAAAGGCCGTACCATGAAAATGCCGTTTGAAGGCCTGAGCCTGTTGGATTATGCCATCAATGCGTCGCTGGTACTTACTAATGTGGCATTGCTTAAACAAGACAAAGCCGGGCTGATTACATTTGCTGAAAAGTTGGGCAGCGTATTAATGGCCGATAAAAAAGCTACCCAAATGCAGTCTGTGCTGGAAGTACTCTACAACCAAAAAACAAGATACCTCGAAAGTGATTTTGAACGGTTGTATACGCACATGCGTACCCGTATTACACAACGTAGCCTAGTAATATTGTTTACCAACTTTGAAAGTATGACCGGTTTGCAACGCCAGTTGCCTTACCTGCGCAAAATTGCCCGCAACCACCTGTTGTTGGTGGTATTTTTTGAAAATACTGAACTGCGGGAGCTTACCGGCACCGTTGCCACCAATGTTGAATCTGTATACGTTAAAACCATTGCAGAAAAATTTGCATTCGAAAAGAAGCTCATCGTAAAAGAGCTGCAGCAATACGGCATTCTCTCCATTCTAACCCCGCCGCAAAATGTAACCGTTAATACCCTGAATAAATATTTGGAGCTGAAGGCGAGACAAGCGATTTAGGGTAGTTAAGAATTAATAATTAAGAATTAATATTGTCCGGTTAAATCGTACAAACCTTTTAATACGATGGCCTCAGGCCGGCCAGGCGCTCGTACGCTTTTCGATGCTGCGTTTTCCTTTTCCCCTGTAATTGAGCAGCAGTAGGTCTTTCAGCCATCGCATCATTCAACTTCTGTACAAAGCTGACGGAAACCGGCAGGTTCATCAATACCCCTGAAAGATCATTGACACATTGATAAAACGAGGCATCTCAAAGCGTACTGGTATCAGGTCTTAGAAATGCAGGCCCTCCGCTTGTTTAAATCACTGAAAACCTTTGCTACAACTCGGTTTTCGTAAAATGCGATAATTTTTCCCGGACACCACTAATTAATAATTAAGAATTGCTTTTTTCGCGGCTATTGGGTCAAACTCGATTGTAGCCTTGGTTTTGAAATTTTACTTTTTAAATTTCATTTAAAGAAATGCTTGAGTAATAACTCTTAATTAAACATTATTGATTTGCTGGTATTGTTGCGGATTTGAATGCCACTTTTTTTAAATTTTGACTTTTTACTTTTGAATTACCTGAAAAGGGTATTTTTAACTCTTAATTCTTAACTCTTAATTCTTAATTAGCATCAATTTCTCTTGCAACTATTAAATAAATACGAAGAAGGACAGGTACTGCTGATAGATAAGCCATATAAATGGACTTCTTTTGACGTGATCAGACGAGTGCGGCAATTGATTAAGATAAAAAAAGTAGGCCATGCGGGTACCCTTGATCCACTGGCTACCGGCCTGCTGATTGTTTGCACGGGTAAGTTTACAAAGAAGATCAACGATTACATGGCGCAGGAAAAAGAATATACCGGCACCATCACACTCGGCGCTACCACACCCACCTTTGATCTGGAAAGCCAACCTCAGAATGCCCAGGATATTTCAGGTATTACTGCCAACTTAATATACGCGGCCACGGGCCAGTTTACCGGCGAAATACTACAGGTGCCGCCCATGCATTCAGCTATTAAAAAAGATGGTACCCGCGTGTACGAGCTGGCCAGACGGGGCGAAACCATTGAACTGGAGCCACGCCGGCTTTTTATTAAAGAGTTTACCATTACTTCTATTGACATGCCGGTGGTGGCATTTAAGGTAGTATGTTCAACGGGCACGTATATACGCAGTTTGGCAAATGATTTTGGCGCGGCGCTGGGTTGCGGCGGTTATCTGAGCAGTTTGCGCAGAACGGCCATCGGTAATTTTAAGGTGAATGATGCGCTCAACATTGAACAACTGGAAAGCCAGGTAAAAGCAAATTTGGCCGGCGACTAAAAGGGATAATTGATGCCGAGCTGAAATTGTCCCTTCAGCAATTGCACATCGTGAAACCACCCGTAATTTTGCTGGGCATACGCCGGGTCTTTTATTTTATAGGCCCAATCAAACCGAATAAGAAAATAATCAAAATCGAAGCGGAGGCTGGTGCCGGCACCAACGGCTATATCAGTAAAAAGTTTACTGAAATTAAAATCAGCTCCCTTGTAATTTGGATTGATATCATTATTACGATACCAGATATTTCCAATATCCGTGAAAAGAGCGCTTTTTAGTTTTACGCCAAACAGCGTTCCCAGGTTAAAACGGTATTCCACATTTGCTTCCAGCTGTATATCGCCAAAGCGGTCAACACCTTTTGCCTCTGCGGCCGTATCAAAATAGCGCGATGAACCAATACCCAGTTGCCGCACCTGCCACGCCCTCATACTATACGGGCCGCCGGCATAGAATGACTTAAAGAACGGCAGTTGCTGTTCTTTTGTACCATCTGCCGTTTTTCCATAGGGTATACCAACGCCTGCATATAACCTGAAAACAATCGCTGATTTTTGATAATTGATATAATGCTTGAAATCGGCATCAATCTTTAAAAACCGGTAGAGGTTGGCGTCTTCATCCAGTTTTTTTATTAAACCGGTCAGTGCGCCACTTTGTTCAATACCAAACCGCACCTCATTTTTCTTTGCACCGTCGGCGGCGGTTTGCAGGTAATTGTATCCCAGCACACTACTGATTACAAATCCGTCGTTAAACGAATATTTAAGATTGGGATTCAGTTGAATTAATTTCAAAAGCGTATCCCTTTTCGTAAGCAAAACGTACTCCACATTAAGCGGACTAAAAAACCATGTATGGCTTTTACGCTGGCGGCGGCTTCTGGTTGCCTGGTAGCCCAATGAAACATTTAATGATTTCAAGGCATAAAAATCTTTTCTGTCTGTATAAGCGCCGCTGAAATTAAGCAGGGTGCGTTGGGATCGCAAAGAGTCGGTATTAACAAACGGTTTCAGCAACCAATGCGGGGCTATGAGTCTTGGAAAGCTGATATTATGCGATAGGCTTGTCTGCAGTGTTTGTATAAAGTTGTTGCCGGCATTTATCTCCACACCTGTACGCAGGTTAGTGCTTGATTGTATGGCCTGTTTTGCCACATTCCTGTTGTTCAACCCAAAATTGAGGCCCACACCAAAAAGGTTGCCGGTTGTAATGATGTCTGCGGTATTATAACTGGCATCGGCAGTAACACTGATATCCTGTTTTTTTGTAGGGTACATTCTTATGAGTGCATCCAGCAGCGCAGATGTATCACGCACCTCTATCATATCTATGGTAACCTGTACAAAAGTATTCAGCTCAACAAAATTGGTGTAGCTGCGGGTAGAATTGCGTTGGCGGAATAACTGTCCGGGCCGCAATGTCGATCGCGAAGCAATGAAGGCAGGCTTGAATTTTCCGAACCGGTTAAATATATGTATGCCATTTACATTGGTGGAATCAAATTTTGCAGCGGTGGTATCTTCCAGCAGGCCCAGGTCAGGATAGATATTTACATTGCGTATATAATACTTACGGAAATGGCTAACCGCATCTGGGTTGCGCAATTGTACTACTACATTCATTAACGGGTTGTCTTGCCGTTGCTTTGCAAGCTGCAACAGGCGCAACTGCTCAAACGGATCAAGCGAAGGGTTTATCAAAGCAGAAAAAATGGTGTCCCGCTCGGCATTTAAGTCATCCCTTGAAAATTTATAGTAACCGTTATTCCTGAATAATTCTACCAGCCTGTCCATTTCCGCGGCTATAATTTCAACAGAATAGGGTTGGCCTCTTTTTAACAGCGATGCATTGCGCCGTGAGAACGCCAATGCCTGTAAGGCAGAATCCTGCAAGCGGTAAGAAACAGAATCGAATTTGAAACCTTTACCGGGTGTTACGGAAAAACTGACGGATACTTTTTGCTGATCATTTTTTACAGAGAGAGAACTATCCCAGGTAATGATAGACTTGTAATAGCCGAGCGCGTGCATCAGATTATTCATAAAAACCACCGACCTGAGTGCGGCGGCCGTATCAAAAACTGGCGGCTTTACCAATTGGCGTATACCAGGAAAAATTGTTCTTAGTTTTGTTCTCAGGCTATCGTCGAGCTGGTTTTCCAATCTTTGTTTTAAATCAGCTTTTTCTGCACCGGACTGATTGCCTTGTATGTTTATATTTGTTGAATATACAAACGGCTTATGCTCCTGGTATTTTTTTGGAATGATACAACCCGGCGTGAAGGTTGCCAGGCAGGTCATTATCGTCAACAGGTAACATGTAACGGGCTTGTACAATGAAGGCATATTCAGAAAAACGAACAATGTATGATCACAAAATTGCAGGTCAAATATATCCAAAGTCTGGGCCAAAAAAAATTCAGAGATGAAGCGGGTTTATTTGTGGCAGAAGGCCCAAAAATTATTAACGAATTGTTGGCTGCACAGCCAGCTTCGCTCCATACTTTATATGCTACAGAAGATTGGTTGCATGCACACACGGCAATTAGCAAAAACATACCCGCCACCGCAATTACAGTAGTAAAAGATGCTGAACTGGAGAGAATTTCATTTTTGCAAACCCCGCATGAAGTGCTGGCCATTTGTAAAAAACCTGCCGCAGTTGCGCGCTCAATGACCGGCTCTGTATCATTGATACTGGACGGTATACAAGACCCCGGCAATATGGGCACCCTGATACGTACTGCCGACTGGTTTGGTATACGCCAGATAGTGTGCAGTACAGATTGTGCTGATGCATTTGCCCCCAAAGTAGTGCAAAGTACCATGGGTAGTATTATGCGCGTGCAGCTGTTATATACTGATTTGCTTGAGCTGGCAGGCAAATATCCTCAATTGCCATTGTATGCCGCCGCATTAAATGGAAAACCGCTGAACGACATGCTGCCTTTGAAAGAAGGCGGTATTGTAATAGGCAATGAATCGAAAGGTATACATCCAGCCCTTCTGCAACGCTGCCAGCATCATGTTACTATACCAAGAATTGGCGGGGCAGAATCGTTGAATGCTGCAGTGGCGGCGGGTATTATACTTTCGCGGCTGTGCGGGAGTAGTTAGGAATTAGGAATTAGGAATTTGGAATTAGGGGCGTTCGATACAGATTTGTCGCATTAAAGCAGATGTAAAGAAACCACACTCAAAATACTTGATTGCTGCGCACCGGCCCAATTCCAAATCCCTAATTCCTAATTCCCGGAAATCAGCGGAATTGAATGGCCTTGACCGGTTGGATACGCCGTATAATAAGTGTAGGAATGATGAGTATCAGGAAACAGACAATAAAAGTACCTGCATCCACCAATGCAAAATGCCACCATTCTGGCCGCATTTCTACTTTTGAAATATAATACATTTCTTCCTGCAGGCTAATCAGTCCATAATGTTGTTGCAGCCATATCAGCAGCAATGCCACCCCGTTACCCAGTAGAATACCCGTTATGGTAATGATGCCACCCTGGTACAAAAATACCTGTTGAATGGATGCATTGGGCGCACCCAGCGCTTTTAGCACGCCAATCATACGCGTTCGTTCCAACACAAGAATGATAAGACAGGTAATCAGGTTGAGCACGGCAACAATGGTCATGATCACCAGCACCAGTATAATTGTAGTATCCTGCAGGTTGAGCCAGTCGAAAATATTGGGATTGATTTCTTTGATGCTCTTGCTGGCCCAGTTAACCGGTAGCGCATTGAACAGTTCATCATTTATCTTGTCTATCTGCCTGTAATCTGTCAAAAAAACTTCGTATCCGCCAATTTCGTCGGGCTTCCAGCCGTTCATGCGCTGAATGAGTTTCAGATCGCCCAGTGCAATGAATTTATCGTATTCTTCAATGCCGGTTTTGTAGATGCCCGTAAGCGTTAGTTTTCTGGCACGGATGGCCGAACCGTCTTTCGGGATAAAATAAATCAGCACCTGGTCGTTCAATGTCAGTTTCAACTGGCCGGCAGTATACGCAGATAAAACTATTTCACTGCTGTAACCACTATCAGGAAAATTAATCCAGCGGCCCTGTTTTAGAAACTGCTGTAACTGGCTGAACCGGTAATTTTTTTCTACGCCTTTAAACAATACCCCTTCTATGGTTTCATTGGTTTTAAGGATAGCGCTTTTGGTGGCAAAACTGTTGACAGACTGCACACCAGGATGGCTTCTCAGCACCTGCGCCACGGTATCGTTTTGTTGGATGGCGCTCTCTTCTGCGTTGGACAGCTTTCCCGCTTCGTAGTGCTGCACCCGTACATGCCCCCAAAAACTAAAGATTTTCTGACTGATGGTGTACTGAAAGCCATTGGTGATGGCCAGTGCCACAATCATAATAGCAACACTGAGTATTGTGGCCGCTGTTGCCAGCCGTATGATAAAGCGGCTAAAAGATTTTTCCTTTGTAAAGGCAATGCGTTTGGCAATAAACCTGGCTATATTCAAAAAAAGGCTTTTTAGTCAATCAAAAATAGGTTGTGTTGATTAACGCAACGGCTTTTTGTGTTTTTTTTGTCCAAATTTGTACAACTTTCGTCTTTTTAATCTCATCTTGCCAATATGCAAAAAACAACCGCCTGTTTAGTTGCCCTGTGCCTGTTGCTGCTACCAGCTATGGCCCAGGTACCCGATAAAATTTATGCCGACAATATTCAAAATGTAAAGTTGAATGTAAGCGGTAACCAGCTTGCCTATCCGGTTATTAAACTCAATGGCGCGGATCAACTTGAATTGAATTTTGATGATCTTGCTGGCGGTGTGCGCAATTACTCCTATACCTGGCAACTGTGCAATGCCGACTGGACGAAAACCATACTCAGCGAATTTGACTATATAAAAGGATTTACTCAAAACCGGCTTACTAATTACCGCAATTCATCTATTGCATTGGTAAAGTACACGCATTATATGGTAAACCTGCCAGAGCGAAGCTGTGTGCCGTCACGTTCAGGTAATTACCTGCTCAAAGTATTTGCCGATGGTGATACTGCTAAAGTAATTTTTACCCGGCGTGTATTGGTGGTAGACGAAAAAGCAACCATTGGCGCGCAAATACAGCAACCGTTTAACGGACAAATTTTTAAAACACACCAGAAAATTATTTTCACTGTTAATCTCGGAAATGTAAATCTGATCAATGCCCTGCAACAGGTTAAGGTGTGTATTCTTCAAAATAACCGTTGGGACAATGCCATCACGCAACTCAAACCAACCTTTATCAGGCAAACCTCGCTGGAGTACAACTCAGAAGATATTGTTTTTCCGGGCGGGCGCGAATGGCGATGGCTTGATCTGCGCAGTTTCCGTTTGCAAAGCGACCGGGTAGAAACCGCCAAATACAACCCCAGCTCTACCGATATTTTTGTAAAACCAGATTTGGACAGAACACCGCAACGACTGGTATACTACAGAGATTACAACGGCATGTTTTATAATGAGATCAGCGAGAGCGTTAATTACCTGTGGCAGTCGGATTTTGCCAATACACATTTCACTTTTATACCCGCCGGCAACAGGGTGATTGCAGACAAAGACGTTTATTTATTTGGAGAACTGACCAATTATGGTATGAACAACAATGCAAAGATGACGTATAACGCAGACAAGGGCGTTTATGAAACCAACATATTGTTGAAGAATGGTTATTATAACTATGATTATATCACTATCGACAAGCAGGGCGGGGCTGCCAGTTTTGAATTGACAGAAGGCAATTTGTGGGATACGGAAAACGGCTATACCATTCTGGTGTACTTCCGCGGCATCAATGGCAGGGTAGATGAACTGGTGGGTATTACGCGAATCAATTCTTATACCGGTAGAAATTAGGCAAGTGGTGAGTGGGTAGTGCGAAACGGCTAGTGTAAATAGCTAGTGGCAAGTGGGCGCTTGCGTAGCGTTAGACCCCTGATTCAGCTCCGTTAGCGTGGTAGAGGCCCATTTGCCATTCACTACTAGTCACTCGTTACTCGCACTCGCCATTCACCACTCGCCACTCACCATTTCCCATTCGCCACCCGCGAATTAATTCTTTGCATTCAACAATTATTATTGTTGCTCCTTTCGTATATTTGCGGCCGGCAGGTCTTACACGACCAGCTCCTGCTGAACCCTCCCAGGGCGGGAACGCAGCAAGAGTAAGCGGTTGTAGCGGTGCGATGTAATAAGCCTGCCTTTTTTTATTTTTCTTCTCCCACGTTTTTTCCCGTTAACAGGGCAATGCAAGGGTTCATCAAATATAGTTAGTTATGAAATTTTTCATTGATACTGCCAACTTAGCACAAATAAAAGAAGCCAACGAGTTGGGCATTCTTGATGGCGTTACTACCAACCCGTCTTTGATGGCCAAAGAAGGTATAAAAGGAACAGAAGCCATTAACGCACACTATAAAGCAATTTGCGAACTGGTTGATGGCGATATCAGCGCGGAAGTTTTGTCTACCGATTTTAACAGCATTATTGAAGAAGGCAAAAAACTGGCTGCTATCCATCCCAATATCATCGTTAAAGTGCCCATGATTAGAGATGGTGTAAAAGCGTTAAAATGGTTTACCGATAATGGTATCAAAACCAATTGTACACTGGTGTTTTCTGCTGGTCAGGCCATACTGGCTGCAAAAGCCGGCGCCACGTATGTATCGCCTTTTATTGGCCGTATTGACGATAGCAGTTGGGATGGCGTTGAACTGATTGCGCAAATTGCCCAGATTTATTCTATACAGGGTTTTGAAACCGAAATCCTGGCCGCTTCCATCCGCAGTGCCCTGCACATTGTGAAATGCGCAGAAGCTGGTGCAGATGTTTGTACCTGCCCGCTTGAACCTATTCTTGGATTGCTGAAGCATCCGTTAACGGATATCGGTCTCGCCAAGTTCCTGGAAGATGCCAAAAAAATGTAGTCTCTTTTTTTACAGTTTGTACTTATTATAACAATGCGCCCTTTTTTAAGGGCGCATTTATTTTACGGCAACCTAACTCACGGCCTGGTGTCTACGTCTGACCTATTTGTGATGTAGTGGGAGATTATTGGAAGCCGTTCCATTGTTTTTCAAAACGGTTATCGTTCAACAAACGACGTCGGAATATGTAAAACAGCTAACAGCTAGTGACCAACAGCTAATGGCTACTAACTACTGCCTACTGCCGTCGTCTCTTTCCCTTTTGCATCACTTCTTCCTGTGTTTTCAACCGCTCTGTATCGGGTAGTTTTTTAATATAGATGATGGTGTCTTTAAAAATGGCAGGATTTTCTTTCAATACAGCTTTCACAGTAATTTTTTCTTCGGACGTATTACTGTCAACAAAGAGGCTGTTGCCCTCAAATTTTCCTGCAGTGGAGGTAAACCTAACTTCTTTTTCGGTGAGGGGTAACCAGCGGTTATTGCTGAGCCGGCCATCAAGATTTATATAATTGTACGTGCCTTTTTTTAAGCTGTCTGTATACAAATGAAAACATATACTGTCAACCTTTTGGGCATTGGTGGCAAAGGCGGTTACCAATAACAAAGCAAAAAGTAAAATTGATTTCATGCATCCTGTTTAGAATAGTATGACTTAGTAAATGTAGAAAAAGCGGGCTGCAACACAAATCTTAACTTATTCTTATAAGCAAAACTACTTTACTGATATATACACATCCACTTCAGCGTTAGCCCAATCGCGGCTGCGTTCATCATATACTTCAAAATCAATCTGGTGTGTCCGTGCAAAGTTACCGGCCCAGATATCTTTCCATGCTTTAATAACACAGTCTGGCATGGTACCTTTTGCGTTAATTTTTTCATAGTTGCCCGGTGGTATGGTAATGCTGGTTAATCCTTGCGGAACGGGCGTGTTGTTGTCTACCCGGCATCCCACCAAATAAGAAAACGGTTGAGTGCTGTCGCCATCATAATCATAGTATACACCGTAAATATGGTTGCTCAGTTGCCGGGTGATCAAAGATTGATAATTGCCGTCTTCAAAAGCATGCCAAAGGTTTTTACAATCAATGCTGGATTGTCCGTTGTCGTTACTTGTTTTTGATGACAGCGGCAGCCCAATGAGATAAATAGGTTCTTTTATTTGTTCACGCATACTTGAATGTTTTGATGACGGGGTAAAAGAATGGTGGTAGCGAACATGGTATTGTTGCGGTTACTGGTATACCCGCACGTAATCAACCTCCATGCGCTGCGGCCAAATGTCTTGTGCAATACCTTTGGCGCCGCCCCAATCGCCACCCACGGCTAGGTTTAACAGCAGGTGCATTTTATTATCAAATGGCCAGGCATCATAACTGTGCTCATTGGCAAAGCGGAAGAAAGCATTGCCATCTACTGCCACTTTGATGCTGTCTGCAGACCACTCAAGGCTGTATACATGAAACTTTTCAGAGCAGTCGTTTACAATAACTGTATCTGTCTTCTGGGTATGGATTACATGGTTGTATTTTTTGCAATGCACCGAACCATGTATATAGCCCTGGTTAAAGCCCACATGTTCCATGATATCTATTTCCCCGTCGTCAGGCCATTTCATGGTGTCTTTTGATGCCAGCATCCAGATGGCGGGCCAGGTGCCGGTGCCTTTTGGCAACCTGGCTTTTACCTCAATCTTTCCATATTGCCAGTCGGCCTTGCCCTTTGTTACCAGGCGGGCAGAAGTATAATTGTTGTTTTGCCATTTTTCTTTGCGGGCTTCAATGATCAGCAGGCCATTTTCTACCCGGGCATTTTCTTTTCTTTTGCTGGTATAAAATTCAAGTTCATGGTTGCCCCAGCCATGGCCACCGGTATCGTAATTCCATTTGCTGCTGTCTGGAAGGCCGGTGTAGTTAAATTCATCAGCCCATATCAATTTTAATGGGGCAGCGGGCGCATGTTTCATAAAAGAAGAAAAGGCTGCAATTACCACTGCAACAACAAAGAAAGCAACCAGCCATTTATGTGTATTCATTTGGGCTCTTTTTATGTAAACTCAAGGTAATAATATTTCAACAGGAAGACTGTTAAAGCACCCGCCAACCGGTAAAAAACTTACACCAGTTAGTATTGGTAAAATATTTTTTGCCATCAACGGGTAAATGCTATTTTTGCGGCGGTATTATGAAACAGTTTACTCATACACATCATCATTCAAACTTACCCGCACGGTAAGCCATGCATGTTTGTGTTGTACTATAAAAACATTGAAGGGCTTACGCAAGTAGGCCCTTTTTTTTGTCTGAACCACGATTTCTAAGATTAAAAGGATTTTTCAGACAACACGATATTTAGCTAATTATATGGCAGAATTAAAATTTAAAGAGATTACCGAAAAGATTATAGGCGCCGCCATGCGCGTACATGCTACATTGGGTAACGGATTTCAGGAAGTAATTTACCAACGGGCGCTGGAAATAGAGTTCAGGTATGAAGGCCTAACATTTGCCCGCGAGTTTAACATGAAGATCTTTTACCGCGATCAGGAAATTGGAGAAAGGAGAGTTGATTTTTTTGTTGAAAATGCAATTATGGTTGAGTTAAAAGCAATTATTGGTCTTGAGAATGTTCACTTGGCACAAGCAAAAAATTATCTGGAAGCATATAATATTGAGGTTGGACTCTTAATCAATTTTGGAGCAACAAGTTTGCAATTTAAGAGACTGGGAAATCAAAAGTTTAAAAGTCTGCAAGTTCCGCAGAATCCTTTTAATCCCATAAATCTTGGTTCAGACAATTAGTTAACAATAATACTACCAACAAATATGATTCGCATCGCCATTCAGAAATCCGGCCGGCTATATGAAGATTCAGTAAAACTGCTGAAAGAATGTGGCATAGACCTTCGCAATGTAAAAGACCGGTTGAAAACCGAAAGTGATAATTTTCCGCTCGAAGTATTTTTCCTGCGCGATGATGATATTCCGCAGTATGTGGAGGATGGGGTGGCAGACATAGGCATTGTGGGAGAGAATGTTTTGTTTGAAAAAAACAAAAAGACAACCGTGGTAGAAGAACTGGGCTTTGGCAAATGCCGTTTGTCTATTGCCGTACCACGCGCGCAGCAATACGATGGCATTGCCGCGTTAAAAGGCAAACGTATTGCAACCAGTTATCCGTTTTTGGTAAATAGTTATTTAAAGCAGCACAACGTAGAAGCAGACATACATGAGATTAGTGGCTCGGTAGAAATTGCGCCGGGTATTGGCCTCGCAGATGTGGTGGCAGACCTGGTAAGCAGCGGTTCAACTTTGTTTATGAATGGTTTGAAAGAAGTGGAAACCATTTTACAATCGCAGGCCGTGCTTATCAAAAACAACCAGCTTGGCCAGGGGCAACTCGATTTGCTGGAGAAATTGTTGTTCCGCATTCGCTCAGTAAAAAAAGCAAAACGCAATAAGTATATTTTGCTGAATGCCCCTAATGATAAAATAAAAGAAATCATTGCTTTGTTGCCCGGCATGAAGAGCCCCACGGTACTGCCATTGGCTGAAAGTGGCTGGAGCAGTGTACACAGCGTATTGAATGAAGATGAGTTCTGGGACAAGATTGAACAACTGAAAACCGCGGGCGCACAAGGCATATTGGTGATACCCATTGAGAAGATGGTGATGTAATTAATGTGATAATGTGTAAATGTGCTAATGTGATGAATGTGCTAATATGTAAATGGTTAACGCAGTTTAATGCAAAGCGGTTTTTATGATTGCGAGGATAGGGTATGATTTATTTTACTTCACATGATGACCAGAGTAATTTAAAATTTACAATACAAAATTTAAAATATTTTTCCCCATGCAAACGTGTAGTTTACCTGAAAAGAACAAGTGGAAACAATTGCTGGCGCGACCGGTAATTGATGCAACTGCATTGGAGGAAAAAGTAACCTCTATTCTCAGCAAGGTAAAAACGGGCGGCGATGCTGCTGTAAAATTGTACACCCGGCAATTTGATGGTGTAGAATTGCAGGAGCTGACCGTACCGGAATCGGCATTTACTTTTGCTGAAGAACAATTGCCGGCCGAACTGAAGCAGGCGATACAGCAGGCTGCGGCAAACATCAGGTTGTTTCATGAGAAACAGGCAGGTGTTGTTGAGGTAATAGAAACCATGCCGGGCGTGCAATGCTGGCGCAAAAGCGTGGGTATAGAAAGGGTGGGTTTGTATATTCCCGGTGGCACCGCGCCTTTGTTTTCCACCTTGTTAATGCTGGGTATACCCGCCGCCATTGCCGGTTGTAAAGAGATTGTTTTATGTACGCCACCGGATAAAAACGGAGACGTGCACCCGGCTATTTTATTTGCTGCCAAAACAGTAGGTGTTACAAAGATTTTCAAAGCAGGGGGCGTACAGGCCATTGCCGCTATGGCCTATGGTACCGAAGCAATACCACAGGTATATAAAATATTCGGGCCCGGTAACCAGTATGTTACCTGCGCCAAACAACTGATTCAGAAAGATGGCATTGCTATAGATATGCCTGCCGGGCCGAGCGAAGTAGCCGTTTATGCAGACGATACCGCCAACCCGGTATTTGTGGCAGCAGATCTTTTATCACAGGCCGAACATGGGGCAGACAGCCAGGTGTTGCTGGTGGTAAACAGTAAAAAGCTGGCAACCATTATTGAGCAGGAAACAGTAGCGCAGCTGGCCCGGTTACCGCGCAAAGAAGCTGCTGCAAAAGCACTGGAGCATAGCAAAATAATAATTGTACAGCATGAGCACGAAGCCATTGATCTGCTAAATGAATATGCGGCGGAACACCTGATACTTAGTTGCGCCAATGCAGGTGCGGTAGCTGATAAGATAACCAACGCAGGTTCTATATTCCTGGGCAATTACTCACCGGAAAGCGTGGGCGATTATGCAAGCGGCACCAATCATACACTGCCTACTAACGGTTATGCAAGGTCGTACAGCGGGGTGAGCGTAGACAGTTTTGTAAAAAAAATTACCTACCAGCAATTGACAAAAGAAGGACTAAAAAATATCGGAAGAACCGTAGAAATTATGGCAGCGGCAGAAGGTTTGGAAGCACATAAGAATGCGGTTACACTGAGATTGGATAGTTTATAGTTTTTAGTTTCTGGTTTCCGGTTTTAGTTCGTAGTTCGATATTTCCGGGATTTGCCGGTTAATGCTTTAATCGAAAGCTGTTAATCTGACGAACCGGCGCTGTTAGAAACTTTTGATTGCTTACCTAAAACTTATTACTTAATACTTACAACTTTTTTATGGATTTCGATATCAATTATTTGTTGAGGGAAAATATTAAGAACCTGGTCCCTTACTCATCTGCCCGTGATGAGTTTACAGGAGAAGCCAGTATTTTTTTAGACGCCAATGAAAACAGTCTTGGTTCTCCGCTTACTAAATGGTACAATCGCTACCCAGACCCGCATCAATGGAAGGTAAAGGAAAAGCTATCTGCCATTAAAGGGATCGGGCCCCAGCATATTTTTCTGGGTAATGGCAGCGATGAGTGCATTGATGTGCTTTATCGCGCATTTTGCACCCCGGGTAAAGACAATATCATTATTTGTCCGCCTACCTATGGTATGTATGAAGTAAGCGCCCATATCAATGATGTGGAAGTGCGCCGGGCAACATTGCTTGATGATTTTCAGCTTGACCTGGTACATCTGGAAAACCTGGTAGATGCCAACACAAAGATCATCTGGTTATGCTCTCCTAATAACCCTACCGGCAATGCGCTCAACCGGCAGGATATTGAAACCGTGCTGAACAATTTCAGTGGGTTGGTGGTAATAGATGAAGCTTATATCAATTTCAGCCGTCACCGGTCATTCATTCCGGAACTGCAGGAGTACCCCAACCTGGTTATTATGCAAACACTGAGTAAGGCATGGGGACTTGCTGGTCTGCGACTGGGTATGGCTTTTGCAAGTGAAGCCATTATTGAAGTGTACAACCGCGTAAAGCCGCCGTATAATATCAGCCAGGCTACACAGGAATTGGTATTGAAAGCACTGGATGAGGTTGGCCAGGTAAATGATATGATAAAGATACTTGTACAGCAACGCGATGTGCTGGCACAGGCATTAACAAAAACAGCGGTGGTGCAAAAAGTATACGAAAGCGACGCAAATTTTCTGCTAGTGAAAGTAACGGATCCCAAGGCCATTTATAATCATTTGCTGACAAAAGGAATTGTAGTTAGAGACAGGAGCCGGGTAGAACTGTGCGAAGGCAGTTTACGCATTACCGTTGGTACAGAAAAAGAAAATGCAGAATTAATTAAAAACCTCGAGGGCTTCCTGCAGAATTAGGTAATTTTAAAAACATAAATCAAGCATATATGCACCGGTTAACACTTTTTTTTATTCTTGCAACTATCATTTTAAGTACACAACATGCCGCCGCCGGTGATACTTCCAAACTGGCCAGGCCACGCTCCGCAGCAGCAGATGCAGTTATAACTTTACCAGCTGGTTTCAGTTCCAGCAAACTGATTGGCGACCTGGGCAGGGCCAGACATCTTGTAGTAGCTGCCAATGGAGATGTATTTGTAAAACTGGATAAATTAAAAGACGGCAAAGGTATTTACCGTTTGCACGATAGCAATGGCGATGGTAAGCCAGATAAGGTAACCGGCTTTGGCAATTATATAGGTACCGGTATCACCATTAAAAATGGCTACCTGTATGCTTCATCCAACACAGAAGTATTTCGCTATGCCATCAATGAGAAAACAGGTGAAGTGGATCAGGCATCCGAACAGAAAATTGTAACCGGTTTATGGGATAAACGCCAGCATGAATCCAAATCACTGACGTTGGATAACGAAGGCAATATTTATGTAAACATCGGCGCACCTTCTAATGATTGCCAGGTGCAAGACAGGGTAAAAGGTTCACCCGGCCAGGATCCATGTCCAATACTGGATTCCGCAGGCGGCATATGGCAGTTCAAAGCAGATCAACTCAATCAGACATATGCTACCGGTGCACGGTACGCAACAGGTTTACGCAATGTGGTAGGTCTCGACTGGAACAATGAGGTGAATGACTTATATGTAATGCAGCATGGGCGTGATATGCTGTTTCAATTTTATCCTGAAATGTATGACCAGAAAGCCGGTGCAGAAAACCCGGCAGAAGAAATGTTCCGGATAAAAAAAGGTGCTGATTGCGGCTGGCCTTATTGTTATTATGATAACGATAAGAAAGGCAAATTGCTCAACCCTGAATATGGCGGCGACAGAAATAAAACAGGTCGTTGTGAAGAAAAAACAAAATCTGTGTTGCAGTTTCCGGGGCATTTAGCTCCCAACGGACTGTTGTTTTATACTGGTTCACAGTTTCCTGCTAAATACAAGAATGGTGCATTCATTGCCTTTCACGGTTCATGGAACCGCAGTCCGGAGCCACAGGCAGGCTATTATGTAGTATTTGTTCCATTTAAAGACGGGGTGCCATCAGGTAAATGGGAAGTATTTGCCAATGGTTTTGCAGGCAGCAATATTAATCGCGCAGCTTACAAACCATGCGGCCTTGCACAAGACAAAGAAGGCGCATTGTATGTGTCTGACGATAACAATGGCACCATCTGGAAAATTTCTTACGGAGGAAAAAAATAACCATTCAATAAAGTATTGGCTGCTGCCGATACCACGATTACTATTTTTCTTATAGCATGAAAAATATTTTTATAGCAAGCCTGCTAATATTTTTACTGGCATCATCATTTACCGGCAAACAACAACCGGGTATCAAAGCTTCTGTAGACAGAGGAAAAAAAGTATACAACGCCACCTGCCTTGCCTGCCACCAGGCAGACGGGTTGGGTGTACAACGTATGAACCCGCCGCTGGTAAAAACAAAATGGGTGCTGGGGAATAAAAAAGCGCTGGCAACAATTGTTATAAAAGGTTTAAAAGGCGGCGAGATTGAGATTGACGGAGATGATTTTCATAACCCCATGCCACCACAGGGCGAACAACTATCTGATCAGCAGATTGCCGATGTGCTGACGTATGTAAGAAACAGTTTTGGCAATAAAGCAAGCGCGGTATCAATAGCAGATGTGAAGGCAGCAAGAAATACACCGGCAACAGCCGCCACGGTTGCCGCTAAGCCCGTAATAAAAACCCCTGCAAAAAAAGCTCCGGCAAAACAATAATGAAGAGAATATTATTTATTGACCGCGATGGTACGCTTATCAACGAAGCGCCGCCCACTTACCAGCTTGATTCTTTTGACAAGCTGACCTTTTATCCGCACATGTTTGAGTACATGAGCCGCATTGCGCGTGAATTTGATTATGAACTGGTGATGGTGACCAACCAGGATGGATTGGGTACGGCTGCATTTCCGGAAAATACCTTTTGGCCCCTGCATAATTTAGTGATGAAAAGCCTGGAAGGCGAAGGCATTCATTTTAGTTCAGTACTGATAGACCGCACGTATCCAAAAGACAATGCGCCCACACGCAAACCGGGTATTGGCATGCTTACCGCTTACCTAAATAATGAAAACTACGATATAGCCAACTCCTACGTTATCGGCGATCGCATTACAGACATTCAGCTGGCTAAAAATTTAGGCTGCCGTGGCATTTGGTTAAACAACGACCCTGATTTAGGTGCCGGTGAAATAGCCGACAAGGCAGCACAACTGTATAAAGACGGTACCATTGCCCTGGAAACTACCCAATGGAGTATTATTTATGAATACCTGCGCCTGGGCTTGCGCAAGGTGGTACATGAAAGAAATACCAATGAAACGCAGATAAAAATTGATTTAAATATTGACGGCAACGGAAAGGCAGCAATAGTTACCGGTCTTGGTTTCTTTGACCATATGCTGGAGCAGATTGCCCGGCATGGAAAAATGGATCTAACGATAAGGGCCAATGGAGATTTACATATAGATGAACACCATACCATTGAAGATACCGGTATTGCACTGGGCGAAGCTTTTGCAAAAGCATTGGCAGATAAACGCGGCATGGAGCGTTATGGCTTTGCACTGCCCATGGATGAGGCCGATGCAAAAGTGCTGATAGATTTTGGCGGTCGCAATTGGATGGTATGGAATGCATCATTTAAACGAGAAAGAATTGGTGAGATGCCTACGGAAATGTTTTTTCATTTCTTTAAATCGTTTTCTGACGCGGCAAAATGTAACCTCAACATAGAGTGCCACGGAGACAATGAGCACCATAAAATTGAAGCCATCTTTAAAGCATTTGCAAAAGCCATCCGCATGGCTGTAAAAAGGGATCCGCTCAGCAATTACCTGCCCAGTACAAAGGGAATACTGTAATGAAGAGGTATTGTTAACCGATCAGGCATGTATGATAAGTTGCTGCTGATAAGCTATTAGAAGGCTATGCCAGTACATCGGCAAACTCGGATTTCTTTTTAAATATGGAGCGCGCGAACGAACACAACGGTACAATTTTCATTTGGTGAGAACGGGCATATTCCACGGCTGTAGTAACCAATTGAAGACCCACACCTTTACCACTCAGTGAATCGTCTACTTCAGTATGTTCAATGATCATTTTATTTTCGGGCGATTGGGCGTACACCAGCTCAGCCACTATGGCGCCTTCCTGGCCTACATAAAACATTCCTTTTCCGTTTACTAATTTGTGTTGAATAAGCATACTTGCGCGGTTGATGAGTTGGCTTAAAATTCGTAATTTTAAGCAAATTACAAGCAGATGGACAAAGATTTGTTGAAAAAGAAACTGCATGAACAGATAGATGCCATAGAAGATGAGATGGCGTTGCATATGCTGCATGAAGCTGCGGTTGAATATGGGAAGGTAGAAGAAGCGCGTGAAGATTTGACGCCAGCGCAGGTGGAAAAATTGCAAAAGTCGCTGGAGCAGGCCAATAATGGAGAAACAGTATCTCATGAGGAAGCAAAAAAGCGAATGAAAGAATGGCTTACACGATAGAATGGACCAGAGACGCATTAGGCGACATGCAAAACATCATTGAATACCTTACTGAAAACTGGTCGTATAAAATTGGCGAAGAATTCCAGCAGACGGTATTGACGAGACTGGAGAGACTATCTGAACAACCGTCAATTGGGGTAGCATCTACAAGTGGTAATAATATCCGTTTCATCATAGTTACAAAACAAAACAAGTTGTATTACCAGGTGGCGGGAAATACTATTTTTGTATTAAACGTGTTTGATACCCGTCAGCATCCATCCAAAAACAAGTTTGAAACCGGCAGATAAAAAATATTTGCACAATCAAACTTTCTCACTCATATTTGCACTGCAATGATAAAAAGCATTCAAAATATTCAGTGGTGGTGGCATACAAACCTCAACAGGGGCTGGTAGTGCTATATCCAATGAGCAACATACAGTATTAGGCCCCGATGTATTCGGGGCTTTTTTTTACCCCTTACCCCTAAAGGGGAAACGATAGCCGGAAATAAATAACATGAACATTCCCAATTACCTTTCAGCAAGTATATGAAGAAGATTAAACTTGACACCACCTGTAAAAAAATGCTCGCCGATGTGTTTACGCCGGTAGGTATCTACCTGCGCCTGCGCGACAGGTTCAGGGATACTGTTTTACTGGAAAGCACCGATAACCACGCTGCCGATAACAGCTTTTCTTTTATAGGCATCAACGCCATTGCCGGTATAGAAATTACTTCTGCCAGCAGCATTGAATTTAAATTGCCGGGCCAGGAACCCGAACGCAAAAGTATCAATCAAACCAATGAAGTACCGGGCCGGTTGTGGGAATTTATGCAGCGGTTTGAAGTAAACAACGCCGGTAAAGAGGCCGCATGCGCACAAGGTTTATACGGTTACACAAGCTTTGATGCAGTACAATTTTTTGATACCATTCAGTTTCGCAACCGCTCCAACGGCGCAACCGTCAAAGAACCAGCTGCTATACCGTTGATGCGTTACCGGTTGTACCAGTACGTTATTGCTATTAACCATTATAAAGATGAACTGTATATCTGTGAAAATAATATTGCCGGCATAGAATCTGAAGTGGCCGTGGTGGAAAGCCTTATTAAAAGCAAAGACGTACCGGTATATCCTTTCAAAACAGGTGGCGCCGAAACCAGCAATATGTCTGATGCAGCTTACATTGAAATGGTAAAAAAAGGTATTGCCGGCTGTTATCGCGGAGATGTATTCCAGATTGTATTGAGCCGCCGTTTTGAACAGCCTTTTACCGGCGATGAGCTCAACGTATACCGGGCTTTGCGCAGTATCAACCCATCGCCCTATCTTTTTTTCTTTGATTATGGTGATTATAAATTGATGGGCTCATCGCCGGAGGCACAAATGATTATTAAAAACGGCCGGGCCATTGTGCACCCTATTGCCGGTACTTTTAAACGAACTGGCGATGATGAAACCGATAAACGCGAGGCAGCCCGTTTGTTAACAGACGCAAAAGAGAATGCAGAACATGTGATGCTGGTAGACCTGGCAAGAAATGATTTAAGCCGCCTGTGCGATGACGTAAAAGTAGAACACTATCGCGAAGTACAATATTTCAGTCATGTAATACACCTGGTGAGCGAGGTAACCGGCCAGGTGCGCCCTGGTACCAATCCATTTGAATTGCTGGCCAAAACATTTCCTGCAGGCACACTTAGTGGCGCGCCAAAAATAAAAGCCATGCAATTAATAGACGCATATGAGCCCACTGCCCGCAGCAGCTATGGTGGCGGTATTGGTTTCATGGGGTTTGATGGCAGTTGCAACCATGCCATTATGATTCGCACTTTTTTAAGCAGGCATAATACCCTGATTTACCAGGCAGGGGCGGGTGTGGTGGCCGCCAGCAATCCGGAGAGTGAATTACAGGAAGTGAATAACAAACTGGGCGCCTTGAAAAAGGCCATTGTATTTGCAGAAAGTATTTAAACACGTTGAACAGCAGTTGGCGGGCAACATAACCGTGCCAATCATAAACATGAAATATGAAGATACTGGTATTCGATAATTATGATTCATTTACGTATAACCTGGTTCACCTGGTGGAAAAAATTTTACACCAGAAAGTGGATGTACACCGCAATGACAAACTGCCGCTGGAAGCCGTAAAGGCATATGATAAGATCATTTTATCACCCGGGCCGGGCATTCCCGAAGAAGCAGGTTTATTATTGCAACTTATAAAAGAATATGCTGCTTCAAAATCTATATTAGGTGTTTGCCTGGGGCACCAGGCCATTGGACAGGCTTTTGGTGGTGAGCTTACCAATTTAAGTACAGTTTACCACGGTGTGGCATTGCCGGTTAAAATAACCAACCGCACGCCGGGTGCGAGTAATGTATTATTTAATGACCTGCCAGATGAATTTGAAGTAGGCCGTTATCACTCATGGGTAGTGGCAGAAAAGAATTTCCCTTCCACCCTGGAAGTGACCGCCCGCGATGAAAACAATTTTATTATGGCCTTACGTCATAAAACGTACGATGTGCAGGGTGTACAGTTTCACCCGGAGAGTGTACTAACGCCATTGGGTGAAAAGATTATGAGAAATTGGTTAAACCCCCCGGCCCCCTAAAGGGGGAGTGCCGATCATTGAGCGCTTACAATTATTAATGACATTGAACATTGAATGATAAAAATTAAAATTCCCCTTTAGGGGCCAGGGGTATGAAGAAAATATTACAATACCTGTTCGAGCACAAAACATTAAGCCGGGAAACGGCAAAGGACGTGTTAACAAACATCAGCAAATCACTGTACAATGAACATGAAGTTACCGCCTTTATGACGGTCTACCTTATGCGCAGTATCACTATTGAAGAGTTGCAGGGTTTCAGGGATGCGTTGCTGGAACTTTGTGTACCCGTTGATATGAACGGATATGCAGCTATAGACATTGTGGGTACCGGCGGCGATGGCAAGAATACATTTAATATCTCTACGCTGGCTTGCTTTATTGTAGCGGGTACCGGCCAAAAGGTAACCAAACATGGCAATTACGGCGCAACCTCCGTAAGCGGCGCCAGCAATGTAATGGAGCACCTGGGTTACATATTTAAGAACGATGCTGCCCGTTTAAGAAAAGAAGTGGAAGAAGCCAATATTTGTTTTTTGCATGCACCTTTGTTTCACCCGGCATTAAAAGCTGTGGGTCCCATCAGGAAAAACCTGGGCATCCGTACCTTTTTTAATATGCTGGGGCCAATGGTCAATCCTGCATTTCCTCAGTTTCAGCTGGTGGGTGTATACAATCTTGAAATGGCCCGCATTTATAATTACCTGCTGCAGCAAACCGGAAAAGCTTTTACCATCATTCATTCACTGGATGGGTATGATGAGATTTCGCTGACCAACGACACTAAAGTGATCACCAAAAAAGGAGAGCAGATAATGACACCCCAGCAATTGGGTAAACGATCTGTTACGGCTGCTGATATTTTTGGCGGAAATACGGTAGAGGAATCGGCTAGATTATTTGCAAAAATTTTAAAAGGAGATGGAAGCTGGGCCCAGAACGCTGTTGTGCTGGCCAATGCGGCCATGGCCCTTGAATGTACCGGTAATTACGGAAATTATAATGATGCTTATTCAGCCGCGGTAGAAAGCCTTGAAAGCGGCAAAGCGAATCAGGTGCTGACTAAATTGATAGATTTGCAGGCTGGTTGATGGGTTGTTCAGTTGATTGGTTCTTGCAACCATGCATTTATGTATCGGTAAAAGGACAACTTTTTAATAAAAATACTGGTTCATACAGGCGTAAATAAATACAGGCAATGACTATTCTGGATACCATCATTGAAGAAAAACATAAAGAGGTAGCGCAGCGCCGTCTGGCTGTACCGGAGGCTGAACTGCAAAAGAGCAGGTTTTTTTCACGTGCCACGCTTTCTTTGAAGCAATTTTTGCTGGATGAAAGCCGGAATGGCATCATTGCAGAGTTCAAGCGTCAGTCGCCCTCTAAAGGCGTCATTAATGACCGGGCAGATGTTGTAGCTGTTACGAGTGCCTATGCCAGCAATGGTGCTGCCTGTTTATCGGTACTTACCGATGCACCTTTTTTTGGAGGCAGCACAGACGACCTGGTAAAGGCAAGAGTAAATGACATCCCGCTTTTGCGAAAAGATTTTATTATTGATGAATACCAGCTAACCGAAGCAAAAAGTATGGGCGCAGATGTTATTTTATTGATTGCAGCTTGTTTAACGCCAAAACGGGTAAAAGAACTGGCCGCATTTGCCAACGCTTTAAACCTGGAAGTCTTGCTTGAATTACATGCTGAAGAGGAACTGGAACATATTTGCGACGAAACATCACTGGTAGGCATTAATAACCGTAACCTGAAAACATTTGAAGTGGATATTGACCGAAGCCTGCAAATGGCCCAAAAAATACCCGCTGGTAAGATAAAGATTGCCGAAAGCGGTATCGGGTCGGCGGCCACTATCCGTTTATTCAAAGAAAATGGCTTCAGCGGATTTCTGATGGGAGAAAATTTTATGAAAGAAGCGGATCCTGGAGAAGCTTTCGCGAGATTTGTGCAGGAACTTAAAATGCCCTTCCGCGCTGTCTGACCGCAGGTGGAATAACCGGGCTAAACGATTGTGTGCCGGATACGTTTAACCTTAAAATTCTTACTGCATGAGAATCAAAGTATGCGGCATGACACAAATTGAACAGGTAGACAAACTGGCCGATTTGGGTGTTACGTTTGCGGGTTTTATTTTTTATCCAAAAAGCCCGCGGTATGTTTTCAAACATATGACCACCACTCAAATCAGGAAGGAAAACAATATCAATAAAGTGGGTGTATTTGTGAACGCTGCGGTGGAAGAAGTGTTACATATGGTTGATGAGTGCCGCCTGCATATGGTGCAATTGCATGGAGATGAAAGTCCCAAATACTGCGAGAAAATTGCCGACTATGTATCTGTAGTAAAAGCCTTTCGACTCAGTGACAATGACAGTGTACAATGGATGATTCGACCTTTTATGGATGTTTGTGATATGTTTATGTTCGACACCATGGGCTCGGGTTATGGTGGCACCGGTAAAAAATTCGACTGGAACATGTTGCAGGGACAAACGATTGGTAAGCCATTTTTTTTGAGCGGAGGTATTGAACCGGGCGACGAAGACAAATTGAAAACCTTTACCGCAGAACCCGTTGCCAAAGCACTGTTTGCTATAGACATTAACAGCAAATTTGAATTGGCGCCTGGAATTAAAGAGCTTGACAAAGTGCGTGTGTTTGCAGAGAACCTGAAAGAACAATAATCAATTACTATTTTTTATAAAGACCAGGATATGAATATAAAAGTTTGTGGCATGACACAGTTAAAACAATTGCAGCAGCTGGATGGAATGGATATCGATTTTGCCGGCCTGATTTTTTACAAAAACTCACCCCGTTACATGGGCGAAAAATTATCGACAAAGGATTTGCAGGCCGCTGATCTGGATCTGAAAAAAGTAGGCGTTTTTGTGGATGCGGAATTCAACGAAATAATGCAGGCTGTTGATGAATATGCGCTGGATGTAGTACAACTGCATGGAAACGAAACGCCTTACCAGTGCGAAGAACTGTCTGAGCAAACAGAAGTGATTAAAGTGTTTAGCATTGGCGAAACAGCTACTGACATTGATGAGCTGATTGCTGATTATGATGATGTGTGCGATTATTATTTGTTTGATACGTCTGTCAACGGGGCCAAGGGGGGTACCGGCAAAAAATTCGACTGGAAAAAATTGAGCAAGAGTAAAATTGAAAAACCCTTTTTCCTCAGTGGCGGTATCGACCTGGACGATGCGGTAAAACTCAAGGCGTTCAAACATCCTGATTTTTATGGGATAGATATTAACAGCAGGTTTGAAAAAGAACCCGGTATTAAAGACATGGCTAAAATCCTGCAATTTAAACTGGCTCTGAAAAAATAACGTATGCAGATTGAAGTATACCGGGATGATTACTCGCAAGCAGTTATTGATCTAATTCTGAATATACAGCAAAATGAGTTTTCTGTACCGGTGACCATTGCAGATCAGCCTGATCTGCTGGATGTAAAAAATGTCTACTGCAAAGGCAAAGGCAATTTCTGGATAGCCATAGACAATCATGTACTCGTAGGTACCATCGCTTTAATAGATATTGGAAACGGGCAGTCTGCGCTGCGGAAAATGTTTGTGCATGCTTCCTATCGGGGTAAAGAGAAAGGCCTCGGACAACGGTTGCTTGATCATGTAATTGAATGGTGCCGTGCAACAGGCATCCATGAAATATACCTGGGTACATTTGACCGGTTGCATGCAGCTCAAAAATTTTACCTGAAAAATGGTTTTGTGGCAGTTGATAAGCAATCATTGCCAGCCAGTTTTCCATTGATGCAGGTAGATAACAGGTTTTTTAAATTAAGCCTTACATAAAGTGTCATAACCGGAAATGTACCAATATGATTTGTGTTCGCCATGCTACTGAGGAAGATTTACCCGCCATACTTAATATTTACAATGATGTAATTGTGAATACCACTGCGGTATATGATTATGAAACGCACACACTCAGCATGCGTACGGCCTGGTTCAATGCAAAAAAAGAACAGGGGTGGCCGGTATTTGTAGCAGAAGAACACGGAGATATATTGGGCATGAGTTCCATTGGACCGTTCAGGGCCTGGGCCGCTTACCAATACGCGGTGGAAAATTCGATTTATGTAGCTGCGCCAGCAAGAGGAAAAGGAATAGGCAAATTGTTGATGCCTCCATTAATTGATGCATCAAAGCAGTTGGGCTTACATACCATACTTGCAGGTATAGATGCAGGCAATGAAGCCAGCATCCGCCTGCACCGGTATTTTGATTTTGAGGAAGTAGCCCATTTTAAACAGGTAGGGTGGAAGTTTGACCGGTGGCTGGATTTAAAATTCCTGCAATTAATACTTTGAAAAAATGCACGGGGCATAAGCACATAAAACGTATGGCGTTATTCAAAGTTTTCGATTTTCATACAGTAGAAGGAACAAAAGCAACGAAGCAACATCTTTCGATACCGATAACTTCAATAGAACTGAAAAACAGGTACAGTAATTGGTTTAAACAAGCACAATGATTAACAGAACAATACCTTTGGGACAGTATAAAGGCACTTACCAGCAGCCCAACATATTTGGATACTACGGCAATTTTGGAGGCGCGTACATACCTGAAATGCTGCACCGCAATGTGGAAGAACTCAAAAGCCGTTACCTGCAAATCATGTATGACCCTGCGTTTCAGGCAGATTTCAGGGCATTGCTTAAAGATTATGTAGGCCGACCCACACCATTGTACCTGGCACAACGCCTCAGCAAACAGTTTAATACAGAGGTATATTTGAAACGCGAGGACCTTTGCCACACAGGCGCACATAAAATAAATAATACCATTGGGCAGATATTGCTGGCGGAACGCCTCGGTAAAAAAAGAATTATTGCAGAAACAGGTGCCGGCCAGCATGGAGTGGCAACGGCCACCGTTTGCGCACTAAAAGGTGTAGAGTGCATTGTATACATGGGCGAAAAAGATATTGAACGGCAGGCGCCCAATGTGGCACGCATGAAAATGCTGGGTGCCACGGTAGTGCCGGCGGTAAGCGGCAGTAAAACATTAAAGGATGCCACTAATGAGGCTATCCGCGACTGGATCAATAATCCTAATGATACACATTACATTATTGGCAGTGTGGTAGGCCCGCATCCATATCCAGATTTGGTAGCACGTTTTCAAAGCGTCATTAGCGAAGAAATGCGGTGGCAGTTAAAAGAGGCCACTGGTAGCGAACTACCTACACATGTACTGGCCTGTGTAGGCGGTGGCAGTAATGCCGCAGGTGCTTTTTATCATTTTCTTGAAGAGCCCGGGGTACAGTTGATAGCCGTTGAGGCAGCCGGCCACGGTGTTAACAGTGGTATGAGTGCGGCTACTACGCAATTGGGCAAACCGGGTATATTGCATGGCAGCAAAAGCCTGGTAATGCAAACAGCAGACGGACAGGTAACAGAGCCGCATAGTATTTCTGCAGGCCTAGACTACCCGGGTATTGGCCCCCTGCATGCCCATTTATTTGAAACCGGAAGGGCCAGTTTTTTAAGCGCTACAGATGAAGACGCACTTAAAGCTGCTTTTCACCTGGCCAGAACAGAAGGCATCATACCGGCACTTGAATCGGCGCATGCCCTGTCGGCTTTAAAGGAAATAAAAGCGAAACCTTCTGATACCATTATTGTTTGTTTAAGCGGAAGGGGCGATAAAGACATGGCCGCTTATATGAAAGCCATGGATATGCCCGGCTCGTCAAACGGATAAAAGGATATAACAATAAGCCACGTTTACCATGGAGAAAATATTATGAACAGAATAGACGCCTTGTTTCAGCAAAAGAAAAGCAATATCCTCAATGTGTATTGCACCGCAGGTTATCCGCATCTCAATGCTACCTTAGAAGTAATGAAAGCGTTGCAGGATAACGGCGCTGATATGATAGAACTGGGTATGCCCTATAGTGATCCGCTGGCCGACGGGCCGGTTATACAACACAGCAGTTCCATAGCACTTGCCAATGGCATGTCTATAGAAAAATTGTTTGCACAGCTGCAGGATTTTAGAAAGCAGGTATACGTTCCCGTTATATTAATGGGATACATGAACCCTGTTTTGCAATACGGATTCGAAAAATTTTGCCAGCATGCCGCCGCACTACCCATTGATGGATTGATATTGCCAGACCTGCCTGAACATGAATTTGAAGCCGAATATGGGCCCATGATGCAGCGGTACGGGCTCAATTTCATTTTTCTGGTTACGCCGGAAACATCAGAAGAACGTATCAGAAAGCTGGACCAGCTCAGTACCGGTTTCCTGTATGCTGTATCGTCTTCATCCACTACCGGTAGCGATAAAAATATGACCGATGTAAACGCCTACCTGGAAAAACTGCAAGGTTACCAGTTGAAGAACCCCGTGCTGGTGGGTTTTGGTATTAAAGACAAATCAACCTTTGAAGCAGCGTGCCGCCATGCCAACGGCGCCATAATTGGAACGGCCTATATAAAAGCCTTGGAAAACACCAACGATATTGCAGCCACCACAGCCGGCTTTATCAAAAACATTATTTCCTGAAAGCGAATAATCTTGTAAGTGTAATGGATCTGGTAATCATAAAATACAATGCTGGCAATATTCAATCCGTGCTGTATGCACTGGAAAGAATAGGCCTGCAGGCTACCGTAACAGATGAGGTAGAGCTGATTCAGAAGGCAGACAAAGTTATTTTTCCCGGGGTGGGCGAGGCGAGTACCGCCATGAACTACCTGAAAGAGCGTAAGCTGGATGCCGTTATTAAAAACCTGCAACAACCTGTACTGGGTATCTGCCTGGGCATGCAACTAATGTGCAGGTATTCCGAAGAAAATGATACACCCTGCCTGGGAATTTTTGACGAAGAAGTAAAACATTTTGTAGCTCCGCCATCCCCTCAACAACCTACATTTAAAATACCCCAGATAGGCTGGAATAACATAGTTGGATTGAAAACAGGTTTGTTCAAAGGCCTGCCCGATAATACTTATTGCTATTTTGTACATGGCTATTATGCGGCCCTGGGTGAGCATACCATAGCTACCACTAATTATATTCTCCCTTACAGCGCAGGGCTGCATAAGGATAATTTTTATGGGGTACAGTTTCACCCTGAAAAAAGTGCAGCAGCCGGCGAGCAGATCCTGAAAAATTTTATTCTCGATTTATAGTACACAAACCACCAATGAATACCAACAACCGCAGCGACAGACCGGAAAAAAAGAGTAATAATGCCGGTATATCTTTAACCAATACCCGCATGCAGTTTATACCGGCCATCGATATCATAGACGGTAAATGCGTGCGGCTTACCCAGGGCGATTATGATCAGAAAAAGATTTACAACGAACATCCGCTGGAGGTAGCCAAACAATTTGAAGACGCCGGTTTGCAACGGCTTCACCTTGTAGACCTCGACGGTGCCAAAGCCGGGGCCGTAAAAAACTGGAAAGTACTGGAAGCCATTGCCGGTAAAACATCGCTGGTAATTGATTTTGGTGGCGGAATAAAAAAAGAAACCGATGTACGGATTGTATTTGATGCAGGTGCGGCCTATGCAACCATCGGCAGCCTGGCTGTAAAAGATGAATCCACGTTTGTACAATGGCTGCAATTATTTGGACCAGATAAATTTTTGCTGGGGGCAGACGTAAAAGATGAGAAGATTGCGGTAGGCGGTTGGTTGGAAACCACTAATATTTGGGTGTATGATTTTATACGCAAATACGTTGACCACGGAGTACAACAAATTTTTTGTACCGATGTAAGTAAAGATGGTAAACTGGAAGGGCCATCATTGTCGTTATATAAAAATATCATCAGCGAGTTTCCGGCATTACATTTTATTGCCAGCGGCGGAGTCAGCTCTATGAAAGACCTGGAAGATCTGCAGGCTATTGGATGCAAAGGTGTTATTGTGGGCAAAGCTATTTATGAGGGAAGAATCAATTTAAGAGACGTTAGATAGAGATAATAGATAAAAGATAATAGATATTAGACCCAGCGTCAAAAAATTGCGTTCAACAGTCGTCTCTATGCTGTATACTAAATACTCAAAAAATGCCGCGAAGTCTAATTTCTAAATACTGAATACTAAATACTCTACAAATGCCGCGAAGTCTATTATCTTAATACTAAATACTAAGTACTCTCAAAAATGCCGCGCAGTCTATCATCTAAATACTAGATACTATATACTTTAAAAATGTTGACAAAACGGATCATACCATGCCTTGATATTAAAGACGGCCGCACGGTAAAAGGCGTCAATTTTGAAAATATCCGCGACGCGGGCGACCCCGTTGAACTGGGTGCACTGTATGCACAACAAGGTGCCGACGAACTGGTTTTTTTAGACATTACCGCAACGGTAGAAAAAAGAAAAACGCTTAGCCAGTTGGTCAACCGTATTGCGCATCACATTAATATACCCTTCACAGTAGGTGGTGGCATCAGCAGTATTGATGATGTAAGTGTATTATTGCAAAATGGGGCTGATAAAATTTCTGTCAATACTTCAGCCTTTACCCGCCCCGCACTGTTGAAAGAGCTGGCAAAAGAGTTTGGCAGCCAGTGCGTGGTGCTGGCCATTGATACCAAACAGGAAGCAGATGGAGAATGGTATGTATACCTAAAGGGCGGAAGGGTAAAGACAGATACCACCTGTTTTGAATGGGCCAAACAAGCTGTAGAGGCGGGCGCGGGCGAAATTTTACTTACGTCTATGAACCACGATGGTACCAAACAGGGCTTTGCCATTGATATTACCCGCCAGCTTTCTGCATCGCTGCCTGTACCGGTTATTGCCAGCGGTGGCGGTGGCAGCATGCAACATTTTAAAACGGTGTTTGAAGAGGGGCAGGCGGATGCCGCACTGGCAGCCAGCATTTTTCATTTTAAGGAAATCGCTATTCCGGAATTAAAAGGATATTTGCACCAACAGCAGATTGCAGTGCGCCTGTAATGCAACGTTAGAAACCGTGCTGGCATTTAATCTATTAATTTGTTTAGGAGCTGTTGCAGCCTTATTCATCACATCAAATCATTGAAATCATTCGGGAGAAAATAAGGTATGAAAATTGATTTTAAGAAATACACAGATGGGTTGGCGCCTGCCATTGTACAGGATTATAAAACCAATAAAGTACTCATGCTCGGTTTTATGAACCAGGAGGCGTTGACCAAAACCATGTCTGAAGGAAAAGTTACTTTTTATAGCCGCAGTAAAAACCGGTTATGGACAAAGGGTGAAGAAAGCGGTCATTTTTTATTGGTAAAACAACTCTTAAGTGATTGCGATGATGATACTGTGCTGATTAAAGCCGAACCGTTGGGGCCTACCTGCCATACTGGTGCCGATACCTGCTGGAGCGAACGCAACCATAGCGATAATTTTTTGTTTTATTTAGAAGATATTATCCAACTGCGCAAAGCCGGTAGCGACGAAAATTCGTATGTAAAGAAGCTTTTCAAGAAGGGCATCAATAAAATTGCGCAGAAAGTGGGTGAGGAAGCAGTGGAAATGGTGATTGAAGCTAAAGACAACAATGATGATCTGTTCCTGGAAGAGTCGGCTGATTTGCTGTTTCACTATTTGCTTTTGCTTAACGCTAAAGGACATAATTTGCAGGACGTAATCAGCGTTTTAACAAAAAGACATTCAAAGTGATATGAAGCTATTTTTATTCATGGTATGTTGCCTGCCGCTAGCGGTATTTGCGCAGAAACAGCTGTTAATCAGTGGAAAAATAACGGGTCTGCAAGAAAAATCGCTGGTATTTCTTACTGATGCCAATGATCCTAAAGACACCATTGCCAAAGCGTTGGTGCAGAAAGGGGCTTTTGAATTAAAGGGCAGCCTTCGTGAGCCGCTTCTGCTGAGCCTTGTTTTTGATGAGGCAAAAAAAAGAGCCATTGTTTTCCTGGATAATAATAAGATAACCATTACCGGAGATATCAATGATTTGCAGAAGATAGTGGTAACAGGTTCACCCACCCAGTTAGATTTTCAGGCTTTTCAGGAAGCTTTTAACCCGTTGTTTGAGCAGTACGCTAAAACATCGCAACGTATGAAGACCGAAGGCGCCACCGATACCCTGCAACTGGCAGCCGCGCAAACATTTACGGCTATCCAGGAAAAAATTGGGGTCTTTATACAGCACCACAACGCATCTCCGGTAAGTTCTTTTTTGCTGATTGTTACTGCACAGTTATCTGATGATATTGCCGTATTGGAAAAAAGATTCAATAGTCTTGGACCCGCTGCCCAAACAAATTATTATGGCAAGTACCTGCGCCAGATGATAGATGATACCCGGATTGGTGCCGTAGGGTCAGACGCCATAGAGTTTACGCAGGCAGACACGAATGGCAAACCGGTTTCGCTTTCTTCTTTCAAAGGAAAATATGTATTGATAGATTTTTGGGCAAGCTGGTGCGGCCCCTGCCGTATGGAAAACCCCAATGTGGTAAATAACTATCTACAGTTCAAAGAAAAGAATTTTACAGTGCTGGGCGTTTCGCTCGACAGAACAAAAGATGCCTGGTTGAAAGCTATCAGCGATGATAAACTGGCTTGGACGCATGTGAGCGACCTGAAATTCTGGAGCAATGATGCAGCCGTAAAATATCATATACAATCAATACCGCAGAATTTTTTGATTGATCCAAATGGAAAAATTATTGCGAAGAACCTCCGTGGCCCCGCACTCAAAGAAAAATTATGTGAATTGCTCGGCTGTAATTAATCTACCAACATCGAAATAGCAAGCGTGTATTTTATTACATTGCTTCAATAAATAAGGCCGTACCAATTGGTGCGGCCTTATCTTTTTCAGAAGATAGCTTATTGGTGGTTTATCATTAATTTATTGCTGTTGCTCGAAAATCCATCGTTGATTTCCAGAGTATATGTTCCATTTACATAATTGTTTATGGGCAACCTTACGGTGGTGGTAGTTCTGGCAAACCTTCTTTGTATTACAACCTGCCCCATGCTATTGAAGAGTGTTAACTGCCAGTCTGCGCGCGGTATTTCGGCCAGCAAAACTGTAACCAGCTCTGCGGCCGGATTGGGATACACTATCGTATTGCGTGAAATATTCACCCGGGCACTTCTTACTTTGGTGTAGCCGAATGCACCGTTCAAATCGCGTATGCATAAGCGATAGTAGTTAATACCTTTCAGCGGAAACAGGTCCTTCATTTCATAAGAGACCGGGTTAGCAGAATTGCCGGTAGAAGGCATTCGCCCAATACGCTGCCAACTGATGGCGTCATTGCTTTTTTCAAGATCAAAACAATCGGTATTCACCTGCTGCCTGGTGGTCCAGGTAATATGAATGGTGTTACCAACCGTGGTTTCCGCATTGAAGTCTACCAGTACAACAGGCAATGAAGCTGCCGCCTGCGCCATTGTTTTTGTAACAACTCCACCGGCAAACACCAATGTAAAAACCAGCATATAACATTTTCTCATATAGCCACGGAATTAAAGGTTTGGAATATAACCGGGTGGCTTACACAGGTAATGATGGATACAAACAGGTATTGTTCGCCTTTGCGTTGAAAAGCGCAAACGCCTGATACGTCAGCATTTTGCTGCAACAGAAATGGATAATCTTAAAGGGGAAAAAGGTGATTCGTGAAGAGAATTGGAATGTAAAGGCCCGAAGGCAGCATAAATGTAATATGCAGTTCTTTTTGGTGCAAGTTTTTGGGGTTTTATTTTTTCAATGTTCGGCGCTCCGTCTTGCAACAATGCATTCTATAAGGTTAGCATCGTTGGTTACTCATAAAAAAAACCGCCATTGCTGGCGGTTTTTTTTATATGTCAGATTTCTAACCTTTAGAATGCTTTTTTACCGTCTTTTTTCTCAGCAGCTTTTTGCATGGGGTTGCTGGCGTTGTTGGTAGCACGCAGTCCGGCCTGTTTAATTTTGAATGCCTGAAATTTGCTGGGTTCCTGTGCTACGGTGGGCCAGCTATTGTTTGAAGTATTAATATCAGCTGTTTCACGCATAGGGTCAAGCTGCACGTTCGTAACCTGTTTATCTTTCATGAATGTTTTCACTATTTTGTTTTCATTCTTTCTCCATACCTGGGCAGGTATTTTTTCTGTCTCTTTGGTACCGTCTGCATATGTCCATTCAAGAATAATGGGCATTATTAAACCACCTTTATTGCTGATCGTAAGTTCATAAAAATGCTTACCTGCCAGCTTCTGTTTCATGGCTGCATCCATTGGCTCTGCAGTTGCTGATACGGGTACGGTAAAAGATGTACTATCGTAATTTTCAAGTCCGCGGTTATAACGCCAGTAGAAATCGCGTAGCGTAGTATCTGCGTCGGTTGCAAACTGAATGGTTTTATCGTTGCGGTTGCGCACTTTTGATATGTCTTCATAGGTGCTGCCACCAGGCTTGGCCACCGTGCGGCGTTCTACGCTTTCGCTGGATGGCTGCGCAGGCACAAAACTTATATCTGCCTTGTAATATTTTACAGAATCCAATGAAATATCGCACGCGTCGGTGCTATAAAACCATCCTCTCCAGAACCAGTCAAGGTCTTCGCCGCTGGCATCTTCCAGCGTTCTGAAAAGATCTGCGGGTTCAGGATGTTTGAATGCCCAGCGGCGGGCATACTCTTTAAATGCGTAATCAAACAGATCGCGGCCCATAATGGTTTCACGGAGTATATTCAACCCGGTTGCCGGCTTTGCGTATGCGTTAGGCCCAAAACCAATAATGTTTTCGCTGTTAGACATAATGGGCTCCAGCTGATCTTTGGGCAGTTGCATATAATCCGTAATGGCATAGGCAGGGCCCCGGCGCGATGGAAATTTATCGTCAAAAATTTCTTCGGTAAGGTATTGAACAAATGTGTTCAGGCCTTCATCCATCCAACTCCATTGTCTTTCATCGCTATTGATGATCATGGGGAAGAAATTATGGCCTACTTCGTGAATGATAACCCCCAGCATGCCATATTTAGTTGCTTCACTGTAGGTACCATCTTTTTCGGTACGGCCGTAGTTGAAACAAATCATGGGATACTCCATACCGTTAGCAGCTTCCACACTTTGTGCCACCGGGTAAGGGTAAGGAATGGTAAATTTTGAGTAGGTTTTAATAGTGTGTGCTACGGCTTTGGTAGAATATTTACGGTATAATCCGTAGGCTTCTTTGCCGTAGTAGCTCATACACATAATCTTTTTGCCCTCCACATAAGCGGGCAGGGCATCCATAATAAATTTGCGGGAGGAGCCAAAAGCAAAATCGCGCACATTGTCTGCTTTGAACACCCAGGTTTTTTTGGCTTTACTTTTTTGCTGTTCGCTGGCCTTTGCTTCGTCAAGCGTAACCACTTCAACGGGTTCTTTAGCGGTTTGTGCTTTCTGCCAGCGGGCATACTGTGCAGGTGTTAACACCTGCTGGTAATTCTGGCATTCGCCGGTGGAACCAATGATGTGATCTGCCGGTGCAGTTATCTGTACTTTAAAGTTGCCGAATGTAAGCGCAAATTCGCCACGGCCGGTAAACTGGTGGTTTTGCCATCCCTGGAAATCACTGTATACGCAAAGGCGGGGATACCACTGGGTAATGGTAAAAAGATCGTTGCCATCTTCAGGAAAATGTTCATACCCGCCGCGGCCACCAAGTGCCAGCCGATCGGTGATGGCATAATTCCAGTCAATCTTAAAAATGAATTGCTGCCCGGGTTTCAACACGGCAGGCAGCTCCAGCCGCATCATTGTTTTATTAACGGTATATTTCAATGCCTTGCCGGCAGCGTCGGTTACTTTGAGCAGGTTTACGCCACCGCCTTCGCCGTTGACTTCATTCTCCATTCTTTTTAG
This sequence comes from uncultured Chitinophagaceae bacterium, assembly GCA_963705285.1. Lineage (GTDB taxonomy): Bacteria > Bacteroidota > Bacteroidia > Chitinophagales > Chitinophagaceae > JACMLD01. The sequence continues at coordinate 6,024,250 of OY970066.1, read as the reverse complement.
GGCATTGTCGCTCAATTGTTTGGGCATCCGGCTTTCATCCTGGTAATTGGCATTGTCTTTACCGTTGTGTTCATTCTCATCCAGCTGCAGCCACAGGTAGGTGAGCTCATTGGGCGAATTATTGAAATAGGTAACGGTCTCACTGCCTTTTAATTTGTAGCCGGGTTCATCCAGTTCTGCCTTGATATCATAATCGCAGCGTTGCTGCCAGTATTTAGGGCCCGGTGCACCGCTGGCTGTGCGGTATTCATTAGGTGTGGGCAGCATGGTACCTAACTGCTCAAACTTATTACCATGATTTGACCCCGGATTGTTTTGCAAGTTTTGCGCAGTTAGCATACTGCAAAAGCCAAGAACGGTCAACATCAGCAAAAACTGTTTTCTCATCATTGTTTATTTTTTTATGTGGAAATCTTTGAAAAGCCATGGTGAGCGCAACGGCAAGAATGATCAGCGAAACTACCCGAATCCATCCTAACCTTGAAATGCTTAACAATTCTGTTATAATGTATGATACCAGCAATACGCCTGCTACCACAATCAATTGTGCCAGTTCAATACCCAGGTTAAAAGCAAACAGGTGCGCCACCAAACCCTGTTTTCCTTCCAGGTCTAAAAATGAACTCGCATAGGCAAGGCCATGAATCAAACCAAAAAAAAGGGCAAAGAAATAGATAACCGGCAACTTCTTTTGTTGTTCATTTCTTTTTTGCAAAATATTATTGATGGCTGTAACGGCAATCGTAAGCGGTATAAAAAATTCAATCCATTTTGTGGGCAGGTTTACATAGTTTAACGCACTGAGTGCAAGAGTAATAGAATGGCCGATGGTAAAAGCCGTTACCAGTACAGCCACCTTTTTCCAGTCTTTCCAGCCGTACCGTAAACACAGGGCGGCCACAAAAAGAATGTGGTCCATTGCCTCCCAGGTAAGTATATGTTCGGTTCCCAGCCCAAAATATAGTCTAAAATCATTCATAAGCGCTTTCCGGGCTTGTGGCAAAGTAAGCTTTTAACTTTCATTGTTATGTAAGATGGAAAATAATCAAGAGATTTGTAGCAGAAAAATTTTATTTAACAATGGCGGTATCTTTTTATAAGTGGTTACTCATTGGTATGCTGGGTATTTTTCATCCATTTTATGTAAGCGTAACCGAGATTAACCACAATGCAAAGGAAAAAACGCTCGAAATATCCTGTAAACTCTTTCTCGATGATACAGAGAAGGCTATTAAAAAACAATTAAATACGGCAGTAGAGCTTTCCAATCCCAAAGATCCCAAAAAGGCGCAGCAACAACTGAGCGATTACGTCAGAAAACACTTAGCCATAAAAGTGGACGGCAAGGCGGTAGCGTTAGAGTTTATTGGGTATGAAGTAGAGGGCGCTTCTTTGTGGAGTTATTACCAGGTAAAAAATACCAGCAGTGCACAAAAAATAGAAGTGAGCAATAACCTGTTGTATGAAATGTATGATTCACAAATTTGCATTGTACATGCGCAGGTGGGCGGAAACAAAAAAAGTACCCGGGTAACTAATCCGGAAACAAATATGGTGTTTGATTTTTGAGCTAAGCGCTAAGAGCAAAAAGAGAAAAGGAGGAAAAGAGATATGTTATTCACCATTGGTTCAGACAACCACCGCGTAACCGCACCACTTAATCCTGTTAATCCTACAAAATCGTGGGGGTGCTAAGAGCAAAAAGAGAAAAAGAGGAAAAGAGATTTGTTATTCACGATTGGTACAGACAACCACCGCGCAAACACATTCCTTTAATCCTTTAAATCCCACAAAATCCTGGTTCAGACAACCTCGGCGCAAACGCAATCAGCCTTCATCACATCAGCGATCAGAAATCAAAAATCAGCGCTCTCCACGTTGCTTCAGGTATGCCAGTTGCCCGAGGTGATAACTTTGGTGATTGGTTCTGTTAATGATAATATTCAGTTTGTTTCTGTGTGGTTCTTTTGAAAAATCTTCTTCTGATACTGCAGTATGACGAGTTAACCAGTCAGCGGCTTTCATAGCATTAATGTGCTGGCCAAGCGTTGCATTGATTTCTTTCCAGTAATTCTTTAGTGTGGCAAGTGATGGTTTTTCCGCGCCCGCATTTTCAGGGTTGGTAAGAAAAATGGCTTCTAGTTCAGGATGCAGTTTGGGACCAAAACCCAACAGCGGAAGCATGCCATCGTTTACGGCCGCCAAATGCCCTACCAGGTAAATACCACTGTTTCTATCGGGTGCAGTAGCTGCGGAAAACTGTTCATCAGAAAGTGTATCCAGCAATTTATCAAGCCGGCCATTTTGTTTTTGCCATTCTGCAATTGTCATTTTTATTACCTGTTCCAACTGATCCATATGAATTGACTTTTTTAAATTTTAAATTTTGCATTTTAAATGATCGGCGCGAACACATCGTGTTGACGCTACAAAACGAGTGTCAGAAAACCGCCGCGCAAAGGCAATCAGCCTTCATCACATCAGCGATTAGAGATCAACATCACTCCTCGGCTACTTTTTTTATTTGCACCAGTACGGGGTTCCATCCGTCACCATTGTTGTAGACATCGTGGTATCTTTTTTCACCATTGGCAGCTTTTTCGAAACCATCCTGGCTAACAGTAAGCGTGGTAATGCCGTCTTGTTCCGACAATTGGTAATATACATTGAGGTGGTTATCCGGTATGTCGGGCATGTCTGCATTGGGATCAAAAACGGTGTACGTCAGCAGGGTGGGTGGCTGTATGGCCACAACATTACCTTTTACAAAAACAGTTTCTTGTCCTTCATAGTTGGCCCTCCACAATAGCGGACTGCCCGGTTTCCAGTCGGATACCGTTTCACAGCCAAACATATATTTTTTTGTTTGTTCCGGATTAACAAGTGTATCCCAGACTTTATCGATAGGCGCATTGATAGTAATGGTATTTTCTACAACTAGTTTGCTCATGACAATAATTTTAATGACACAAAATACGGCGGAGAGATAAATGTACGGAATGCCGGTAAGACGTCACGTAATAATATGGTGCCGTATGTAAATGATGCATTATAACAGGCCGATACCGACCGCCGTTACAATTATTTTTATAAACCCATCCACCACTTTGGAAGTTGTTTCCAGCACACCGGCCAGCTTATCCAGTTTTTTTGAAGCATTGTTAATTTTGTCGGTCAGCTCCTGCAGCTTCTGCGTATCGGCTGTAAGGGAAGCCACCAGTTCATCGCGTATGGTGTCTATGATAGACCGCTCAAGGCTGCGGAGCGTAAGCAGGGTGTTTTGCAGCAACATTTTTTCAGCTGCGGTAAGTCCTTTTTTTCCCCTGGCAACGCCTACTTCATCAATTGCATCCTGCACTTGTTTTAATGTCTGGGGTTTAAACTGCGAAGTATCCATAATGGTTATTTTTTAGGCGCGTTAATTACTTCTATGGTTGCCTTCACGTCTTTCACATCATCGTATAATGTCTGCAGCGCGGTAATAAATTCATTGAGTGTTTTCTTCTGCAGTATTTGCGCGGTAAGATCTGCATGGGCACTCCGCAATGCAGTGGTGGCATCAATGGTTTGCCTGCGAAGCGTATCAATATAGTCTACATGCATGTACAGGTCAAGGTAATCGCGCTCATTTTGTACAGTAGGTTTGCGGTGCCGCAGAAAAGCCAGGTAGTTTGTTTCAATGGCCTGCCGTTCGTTTCGTATCAGCGAGTCTATTTTACCAGAGCGCAGAAAGCCCAATAAATTGTCGGTCATTACGCCAATCATTTCATCTGCAGCGGGTACAAATCGTTTAATTTCATTGGCCTGTTTCGCCCTTACCCATTGCTTGCCGCCGGCCATAATAAGGTTGCCTACCAGCCCGCCAATGCCTTTAGTAACTTTTTTTGATTCAGGGATATTATTGTAAGCGCCAATCAGCGAATCTAGCCCCGCCCCTAAATTGGTGGCCTGTTCACCTACATTGGAAATGTGTTTGGGGGCAGATAATAACATCAATGCCTGTATGTATTTGTCTATGATTTTAAAAGTAATATCAATCTGTGCAGCATTGGCATAGCCCTTTTTTTTCGACTCCATGATTTTGTTGAGCTCCGCTACATGCTGCCGTACGCTGTTTTCTGCCGATGTATCATCATCAGCATCGCTGCTGGTATTCATGTCGTCAAAATCTTCCAGCGAATTAACGAGGTACACGCCCCGTTTTACATATACGTCTGCCAGCGATGTCATTACTTTGGAAGGATAGGCAGAAAAGCCGGCACTCGTTTTTGAGAATTGGTGTACTGCTTCCACCTGCGATTTGGTGAGGGAGGCGCAACTGCTTAATAACACAACCAATGCAGTGCCTGCAAACAGGAATTTTTTCATAAGTTAAGTAGAATATAGTTAAGGGTTGCGATGGTATTCTGCTGCAAAGTAGGGCAATTTTGTTGTCTGGTAAAAATATTCCGGCTGCAGTGATGGGTATCGAAATGGCTGCCAAAGTGCGCAATGACAGATAAAAAATTACATTTGCCGCATGACAAGACAGCAACTGGTTGACCAGATACGCCATAAGCAATCTTATCTCTGCGTGGGACTGGATACAGATATTACCAAAATACCTGCGCATCTGTTGACAACGCCCGACCCCGTATTTGCGTTTAATAAAGCTATTATAGACGCCACACAGGATCTGTGCGTTAGCTATAAAATAAACACTGCTTTTTACGAGGCGCTCGGTCTCAAGGGCTGGCAGGCCATGGAAAAAACGCTCCACTATATTCCGCAAAACATCTTCACTATTGCAGATGCCAAACGCGGCGATATCGGCAACACATCCAGCCAGTATGCCAAAGCTTTTTTTGAGACGCTGCCATTTGATGCTATTACCGTGGCTCCCTATATGGGCGAAGACAGCATACGCCCTTTTTTGGAGCATGAAAACAAATGGGCGATTGTACTGGGACTTACATCCAATAAAGGCGCTGCAGATTTTGAATTGCAGGAAACGGGTACCGAAAAACTATATGAGAAAGTATTACGTACAGTGGCCGGATGGGGCAATCCGGGTAATCTGATGTTTGTAGTAGGCGCCACCCAGGCTGAAGCCTTTGTGCGCATCCGCGAAATCGTTCCCCAACACTTTTTTCTTGTTCCCGGCGTGGGTGCACAAGGCGGCAGCCTCCAGGAAATTTCTAAAAAAGCCATGAACAAAGATGTTGGGCTGTTGGTAAACGTTAGCCGGGCTATTATTTATGCTTCTGATAAAGAAGATTTTGCCGAGCAGGCGCGTAAAGCGGCCAAAGATTACCAGGAAGAGATGAGGGGTTATCTATGATCTCTGATGTGATGATGTCTGATGTTATGATGTCTGATGTGTTCATGTTTGATTGCGTTTGCGCGGTAATTTTCTGAAACGGGATGTATAGGGTTTTTTGAATGACAGGATGCTTTTGCTTCTTTGGTCGTGTCTCATTGTCCATTCATCTTTCAGCATGACAATCATCACCATCTGCGTTCCATCCGCCGCGTCGCGGTATTTGCGCACAGAGCAAACAGTGCTAACAGCGCCAACGCACATCCGTCCAAATCTTATTCGTCATGACAATCATCACAATCTGCGTTCCATCCGCAGCGTCGCGGTATTTGCGCACAGAGCAAACAGAGCTAACAGGATCAACAGCGCATCCAGCCAAATCTTTATTTATCATGAAAATCTGTGTTCCATCCGCCGCGTCGGGGCATTAGCACACCTGCCTGCCGGCAGGCAGGTTATCACATTATCACATTCTCTCATAAAAAAAGCACAACAGAAAATTGTTGTGCTTTTCTCAACGTGAACTATCTAAACCGAACTATATAAAACGCACAGTACCGAAATTTGATTTTATTTTAACCTTGCAGGCGCCGCTTCCGCTTTTGCCTGTGTAATCTTTGTCAAATTTTGGCCCGTGATCCTCATCGTCTTCCTTTCTTTCCTTAATAACGATGGGCGTACTGTTATGAAACTCACCAAAATTGGTATGGATGTCAAAATCTCCGTTAAAACCGTCTGATACATTTACCTCCAGCTTTGAAAACTGGTTGTTGATGTTAAAATCTGTTACACTATTATTCAATGTAAGCTTTACTTTATCGCAGTATTCAAAAGTGCCTTTCACTTCACCGGTCACTTTTTTGATTTCTGCTTTTGAAAATTTAATTACCACCCTGCTGTTGTTAATACTTTCCACTACGGCGCTTCCAAATTCAACATTCAGATCTTTTACATTAGACAGGTTACCTGCTACCAGGTCGCCAAATTTGTGGGTAATCTCAACCGGGCCGCTCATATCAGGCACATACGACGTTCCAAACTGGCTTTCCAGTTTAAGAGGGTTGCCGGCGGGCATGTTTACCGCATAGTTGATTTCCATGCTCTGGTTTTCATTTTTGTTTTTTCTGTCGCCTTTCTGGTTTTGTCTGCCAAAATTGGTTTTGAAAAAAACACCGTCTCCGCCTTTGCTGTCTTCAATGGTAATATTATCCAGGATGTCCTGCGCTTTTTCTTCGGTATTGCCTTTTACGGTAATGGTGATATCCACTTTTACTTCGCTCTTTGCCCAGGTGGTAATTTTTACTTCGCCAAACTGGTTGCTGATGTGTACTTTATCGCTGCCAGAGAGTGCATAGGTTTTTGAATAGGTTTTTTTCTTTTCTACATCGGGCTCACCTGTTGCAAACAACCAGGTAGCACTTACCAGTAAAAGCGCAGCGGTCATAAAATATTTACGCACTTCTGTATGCTTTTTCATATGCTTCTTTTTTTGTGTTGTTGATTTTTTTAATAATGTTTAATTGCTGATTGAGTAGCGCTTCCTGGTACTGCAGGTTCTGAATCATGGCTTCCAAAATCTGTTCGCGGTTAGGATTTACGGGAAGTTGTTTCTTCAGTATATGAAAGGTGCTGTCCAGCTTGTTAAAGTCGCCGGCGAATTGCTGGTACAGCAGGGGTTCATCTTTTTTAATTTTTTTAATCTGGTTTTGTTTGATTTCAACCAGCCTGGCATAATGCACCAGCTCTTCATTGGTCTCTGCGTCTTCATTTGCTGCCAGCTGCCCGGGTGCTATCGTTTTTTCAGGAAGGTTGGTGGCCGTTGTTTCTGGTGTTTGCTGGTTGCTTTGGTCTTTTGTTGTTTCCGGCAGGTTATTGGTAGCAGGCGTTTGGGTTACCTGGGCGAAATTGTCAGTGTTTTTTTTATTATCCATAAAGTACCAAACACCGGCGCCCAGTGCCAGCAAAATCATAGCGGCTGCACTCCAGCGCAATACTTTCATGCTGATAAGAATACCTTTTTCCTGCGCCGGTTTTTTTAGTTGCTGCTGAATATTGTGCCATACCACCGGGCCTGGTTCAAACTTGTCAAAATCTTCGCGGTTGTTGTGTACAAAATCTTCAAACTTATCGTTCATGATATACCTCCCTCTTTTAGGATAACCATTAATTTTTGTTTTGCCCGGTGGTACTGTGTCCGCACCGTGTTGTGCGATATGCCGAGCATTTTTCCAATCTCTTCCTGCGGTATTTCTTCCAGCAGGTATAAACTCACCACCGCCCTGTAACCGTCGGGCAGCTTTTGAATGGCATTTCTCACTTCATCTACCTTGTACTGAAAGGCCACTTCATCTACACTTTCATAATCGCTTGTATCTGCCACCTGTGTACTTTCAATATCCACCAGGTGGAGTTTCTTTTTTCGCAGCAGGCTGATGGATTTATTAATCACAATCCGTTTAAGCCAGGCTCCGAAAGTGCTGTTGTACCTGAAATCTTTTAGGTGTTTAAAAGCATCCACAAATGAATCCTGCAATACATCTTCCGCATCGCCCACATTGTTTACAATACGCAGGCTGGTATTAAACATAGCCTTGGCGTACTTTTTATATAACTCGCTGTAGCCCAGGCTATCACCCTGTTTACAACGTTCAACTAACTCATCATATGCTATAGTGGCGGTCAATTCCAAAGCGCTAATTTGTTGGTGTTTGATATAAGGTTGTCATATTAGTGCACATGTTGCATGCCCCCGGATAAATTTCTTAATTTTTGTTAAAATGGTGATTTGGCCGAAGATTCGCAGATGCATTTATCTGTGTATGCCCTGTTAGCTGTGTGAAAGTTAAGTACGATTAGCGAGCATGCCGGTGAAGTGGTTACTCGTTCTTCTTTAACTGGCTGATACACTGAAGCAATCACCCATGCGTGTGGGCTGTTTTTCTTATTTTCGCCTTTGAAGGCACATTAACCCGCTACAGCACAACACAATATTGCCGCAAACGGTGCATCACTGATTGATTACGAGTTTAAAAACTTGCCCATGCTGAAAGATTTGTTTCAAAGTCCGGATTATTATCTGCTCGATGAATTGTTTACCGAAGAACAAAAGCTGGTGCGGGAAAGCGTACGCGCTTACGTTAAAAAAGAAATCTCACTCATTATAGAAGACTATGCCCAGCGGGCCGAATTTCCGCAGCAGATTGTACAGCAGTTGGGGCAACTGGGCTGCTTTGGACCTACTGTGCCGGTTGAATACGGTGGGGGCGGACTCGATTACATCAGCTATGGTTTGATGATGCAGGAATTAGAGCGCGGCGATAGCGGTGTACGTTCTACCGCTTCCGTGCAGGGTTCGCTGGTGATGTTTCCTATCTATGCCTATGGCAATGAGGAACAACGTAAAAAATATTTGCCCAAACTGGCCAGTGGCGAATGGCTGGGCTGTTTTGGACTAACAGAACCCAACCATGGCAGCGACCCCAGCGGTATGCTGACCACTATTAAAGACGCCGGCAGCCATGTTATTTTAAATGGTGCTAAAATGTGGATCAGCAATGCGCCTTTTGCACAAATTGCTGTTGTCTGGGCAAAAGACGAAGGCGGTATTGTACGCGGTGTGATTGTTGAGCGGGGTATGGATGGTTTTACAACGCCTACCACGCATGGTAAATGGAGCTTACGGGCCAGCGCAACCGGAGAACTGGTGTTTGATAATGTAAAGGTTCCCAAAGAAAATATATTGCCCAACGTACAGGGGTTGAAAGGGCCGCTGAGCTGCCTCACCAAGGCCCGCTATGGTATTGCATGGGGCACCGTGGGTGCGGCCATGGATTGCTATGATACAGCTTTGCGCTACGCCAAGGAAAGAGTACAATTTGATAAGCCGATAGCCGCATTTCAACTGCAGCAAAAAAAACTGGCCGAAATGGTCACGGATATTACCAAGGCGCAATTGCTGAATTGGCGCATGGGTGTTTTAATGAATGAAAATAAAGTTACCCCGGCACAGGTAAGCATGGCCAAACGCAACGGCTGTGAGATTGCGCAAAATATCAGTCGTGAGGCCAGGCAGATACTGGGCGGCATGGGCATTACCGGTGAGTACAGTGTTATGCGGCACATGATGAATATTGAAAGCGTTATTACCTATGAAGGCACACATGATATTCACCTGCTGATTACCGGTATGGACGTAACGGGTATTAATGCGTTTAAATAAAGCCCCCTGTCCCCCTGAAGGAGGAACATTGATCTGGTATACAATCGATGGTGAAATTTTCTTTATGCTGAAAGCGTAATTGTGTAGGTATTAAGGTGAGTAAAAGTTTGAATACAAAGGATCTTAGGATAACATGCATCAATAAGCACATTAATAAACTAAACAATCCCCCTTTAGGGGTTAGGGGTATGCGTATTTTCTTAATCGGTTTTATGGGTTCGGGCAAAACGCACTGGGGTAAAATATTATCCCGCGCCACTGGTATGCCATATTTCGACCTGGATGAAGTGATAGTGGCATCAGAAAAAAAAACCGTCCAACAAATATTTCATGATCATGGCGAAGAATATTTTAGGGTAAAAGAACAGGAAGTGCTGGAAGCCCTTGCCGAAGATCATAACAATGTAATTATATCAACCGGCGGAGGTACGCCCTGCTTCTTTAATAATATTGATTTTATGAAACAGCAGGGCCAGGTAATCTGGCTGAATACAGCCGTGGATACGCTGGTGGAAAGATTGCTGAAACAAAAACACACCCGCCCGCTGATAAAAAATATTTCAGACGGCGAACTGAAATCGTTTATTATTAAAAAGCTGCAGGATAGGAAAATGTATTACGAGCAGGCACATGTAATGCTGCATGAAGAAGTAATTACAACAGAATCTTTATTAAAATCAATACAGCATGCATAGATGGTTTTTAGTTACAGCGGCATTAATTGGGGCGTTATCGGTTGCATTGGGGGCATTTGCCGCACACGGGTTAAAACAGGTGGTACCAGCAGAATCCGTTGCCATATTTGAAACAGGGGTGCGCTACCAGTTCTATCATGCGTTTGCGTTGCTGGCCGTAGCCATCTTGTATGAAAAATATCCCGGCAGGCTGCTGCAATGGGCGGGCTATTGTTTCCAGATAGGTATCATTTTATTTTCAGGGTCGCTCTATGCGCTAACCGCTTTAAAAGCGGCAGAAACGGTGGGCATTTCCAAGATTGGATTAATTACACCATTTGGCGGTTTGTTCTTTATTGCCGGATGGATATTGATGGTGATTGCATTTATCAGAAAAGGCCCCGTTAATGAATAAGCATTTGGGTTGCTCTTGGAGTGGTGGCAAAGACAGTTGCTATGCACTCATGCAGGCGGTTGCACAAGACTACCAACCGCGCCTGCTCATAAACATGATGAATGAGAACGGAAAAATTTCGCGTTCGCACGGTTTGCCTGAATCGATACTGCAGCAACAGGCCGCCGCCATGAAGCTTCCGCTGATTGCCCTGCCTACTACGTGGCAGGCATACGAACAGAACTTTGTAACGGTGCTACAGCAAGCACGCACTAAATATGCAGTAGATACCATGGTATTTGGCGATATTGATTTGCAGGCGCACCGCGATTGGGAAGAGATGGTGTGTGAAAAGGCAGGACTGCAGGCATTACTCCCGTTATGGCAGCAAGACCGCCGCGTATTGGTGCAGCAAATGCTGGAGGCCGGCATCCGCTCAATGATTGTATCATGCAATATGACAATGGGCGAGTCTTTCCTGGGCGAATACCTTTCTCCGCAATTAATAACCCGTCTTGAAGATATAGGTGTGGATGTATGCGGTGAGAATGGAGAGTTTCATACAGTGGTAGTTGACTGCCCACTCTTTCAGCAACCGATCTCATTGCCTGCCTATACCACCGTGCCGCATGACAATTATTGGTTTATCCATTGGAGTTAGGGCGGCGAGAGGAGAGTAGCTAGTGGCAAGTGGCAAGTGGGAAGCGGCAAGTGGGAAGGGGCAAGTGGGCGTTTGCGCTGAATTTGCGGCTATATTTCCCGCAGCGTACGGCGAAGAAGCAGCGACCACGGAGAATATTGGACATTTTAAATTTTGTATTTGGAATGCCTTCATCTGCGAATCTGCGGCTATATTTCCCGCGGCGTACGGCGAAGAAGCAACGACCGCGGAGAATATTACATTATAAATTTTGTATTTGGAATGCCTTCATCTGCGAATCTGCGGCTATAATTCCCGCTGCGTATGGCGAAGAAGCAGCGACCACGGAGAATATTTTACATTTTAACGTTTGCATTTTGAATTCCTTCATCTGCGAATCTGCGGCTGTGTTTCCTCGGCAAAGTCCGATACTTACTACTTAAAACTTACTACTTAAAACTTACCACTTAAAACTTATTACTTAAAACTTACTACTCTCACAGAGGTACAGTAAGCGTAGTAGTAGTTCCATCTTTATTGACAATCGAAAAATTTCCATCGATGCTTTCAATTCTTTTTTTCATGTTGTTGAGCCCATTGCCAAACTCACGTAATTTTTGAAGGTTGATGCCCACGCCGTTATCGTGGATTTGTATTTCCAGGATGCCAGATAATACTATCACCTTTATCCATACATCACTGGCTTTTGAATGTTTGACAATGTTATTAAGCGATTCTTTTACGCATAAAAAAACATTGCGTCTTTTTTCGCCGCTCATTTCAACCGCCGGAATATTTTCGGCACTTTCAAAATGACAATCAATATTGGTGCTTTCAAAGTACTCCAGCGCATAGGAGCGCGTGTAAGCAATCATATTATCCAGCTTGTCGTTGCTGCTGCTCATCGTCCAGATAATGGTATTCATTTTACTCAGCAGGTCATTGGCATTGTTGGATATTTTGTCGATCTCCGGCAGCGTATTGTCTTTCATTTTTGTTTTTACAATTTCGCTCATAAGGCGAATGGCCGTAACACCCGACCCCAGCTCATCATGCATATCTGTAGAGATGCGGTTACGCTCCTCCTGTTTGGCTTCCACCACAGCCAGCTGTTTTTCAAATTCTTTTCTTTCATTGTCCAGCAGCAGTCTTTCCCTTTCTCTTGTTCGCTCAATAATATCATGACGATTTTTAAAAGCCAAGGCCATCAAAAAGAAAATCAGTTCTACCGTCATCCCCAGTTCATAATAAAAAAGAGCATCTTTCCAGATAGACGGGCCGGTTAGTTTCAGTATACCCGGGTTTTGTATCAGCAGTTGCGAAATAACAGAGAGGGCCACGAGGAAAAAATGCCCGGCAGCCAAAAAATTCAGCATCTTATTTTTCTTCGCTACGGCATAAATGATAAATATGATAACAGTAGCAAACCATTGGTACTTGGTAATGGCTTCAATGGTTTCCTGCAGAATATAGCTGCCTTTAAAAAAATGCATGAACGAAAAAATAGCCAGGCTGATAATGATGACAGCCTGCCCGGTAATAAACAATTTATGGAGAAACGGAAACTGTTTTTTGGTATCCAGGAATTTCCGCAAAAAAATAAAGTAAAAGAAAATGCCGAGGCTCTGTATTACAAAATCGAGGTAACTCTCAAAATAATAATTAAATAATACCGTACTCTTCATGTAAAACGACTTCAGAAAAAACAGCAGGGCGGTTAAAAATGCAAAACAGGAGTAGTACATGAACTCAATACTTCCATTGAGAATGAATACCGCCATGGAGTAGAATACCATCATCAAAAGAATACCTGTAATGATATAATTATACATGGTATTGTTATTGAGCGGCAACTTAAGCGTTCGGGAAAAGGAGAGCAGGTAGTAATCCCTGATAATGCGCAAATCCATTACATTAACAGATGTGTGTACAAACTTAAGGTGCACATAGTACAGGGTGGTATGTCCCGGGGCAAGGCGGATGCCCCTGAACCCGATGGAGTCTGTAATATCCGGCAATATCAGCGGTATGGGCTTGGCTGCTTTGAGTGAGTCATCGTATTCAAATACGTCAATGGTGCTCGCAAATACGCCGGGGTATAAATAAACGGATATAAGGGTATCAGCCGAGTTGTGCAGTCGGAAACATACCCACCAGTCTTCTTCTGTCTGCCGCGCAGTGAGGTGCCGGAAAACATTTTTTGGCGCCTGGGAAAAATTAAGTTCGGGCAACTGGCTAACCGTTACCTTATGCAGACTATCGCGAAAGCAAACGGAGCGGAAGTCGATGGTGTCCGACATCAAAATTGTAGCAACATCAATGGGGGGAGGTTGTTGAGCCGCCACTTGCAGCACGGCAAACGGGGCAATAAACAAGAAAAGAAAAAAGATACATTTTTTCAAAGGCGGTTTAACAAACTTCATTTTTGACGGGGAGTTTACTGGCGGGCAGGGATTGCTTTTTAAAACAGAAAATTACAACTTTCTTTTAGTAAAGCCTGCAATGCATTCTAAGCGGATAATTTGGTTATATGCTTATCTTTGTCGCCATGGCAACCAAGGCAAAAACAAAGAAGGGCCACCTAACTGAAGCGGGTAAATTGAAAACGGAAAAAGACCAGCCATTACCCATTAAGAACCTGGTAAAAGACGAACGTACCCACAAGATTACCGGTGCCGTGCTTATTCTACTTGCATTCTTTCTTTTTGTGGCGTTTGCTTCTTACCTGTTTACCTGGAAAACAGACATGAACGTTGTTTTCAATCATGGGTTGAGTCCTTTATTTTCTTCGGTAAAAACGGCTAACCTGCTCGGCAACCTGGGTGCGGTGGTAGCCCATTTCTTTTTTTATTATGGTTTTGGTATCGCTTCATTTCTGCTATGCTCGTTTTTCTTTGTCTCGGGGGTAAACCTGTTATTTGGAAAGAAACTTTTTTCTGTATGGCGCAATACCAAATATGTGGTGGCCGGCCTGGTTTTCTTCAGCGTTAGCCTGGCATTCATCATGAACGGCAGTAGCTTTTTTTGGGGCGGTGGTTTTGGCGAAAACATCAGCCGCTTCCTGGTACAGGCCATCGGCACATTGGGTACTGCAGCGCTGCTGTCGATTATCGGGCTTGCCTATATCATCTGGCGTTTCAACCCGGTATTTACTGTTCCCAAATTGCCGGAACGAAAAGCGGCAGCCGTTGAAACTGTTAATGCAGAAAATGATATGCAGGAGGCTGCCTTGTTTGTTGAGTCTCCTGTTACCAACGGCAAAGCCAATACGCTGAAAAAAGGTACGGCCCTGGTAGTGCCGCCCAGTGACACTGCAGGCCCGGTACTGGAATTAAAGCTTACCGAAAAAGACGATGATACAGATTTTACCGCCGCCAATGAGTTCACTACAACGGCACCTGCCATGCCCGAAATTCCTAAAAATATACCACCTGTAAAACCGGAAAAGAAAGACCGGAAATTGCAGGATGTTTCTTTTGAAATAAAAGAACCCGCCAGTGATACAGAGCTGGAAATTGAAAGTGAACGTAAAGCCATTGCTGAAACGGATTTATATGAGCCTACGTTGGATCTGCGCGATTATAAATATCCGTCCATTGACCTGCTTGAAACGCATGGCAGTGAAAAAATCATACAGGATCCCGGTGAACTGGAGACAAATAAGAACCGCATTATTGATACGCTGAAGAACTACGATATTGCCATTCAGAAAATATCGGCCACGGTTGGGCCCACGGTTACATTATATGAAATTGTACCGGCAGCCGGCGTGCGCATATCGCGCATTAAAAACCTGGAAGATGATATTGCATTGAGCCTTGCGGCGCTGGGTATACGCATCATTGCACCCATACCCGGTAAAGGCACCATTGGTATAGAAGTACCCAATGTAAAAAAGACGGTGGTGAGTATGAAGACGCTGCTGAATGCAGACAAGTTCCAGAACAGTTCATACAGCCTGCCGATTGCCATTGGTAAAAAGATCGATAATGAAAATTTTATTGTAGACCTTACTACCATGCCGCATTTGCTAATGGCAGGTGCTACCGGCCAGGGTAAATCTGTGGGGTTGAATGCCATTCTGGTTTCACTGCTATACAAAAAACATCCTTCGCACCTGAAATTAGTACTCATCGATCCCAAAAAAGTGGAGCTGAGCATATACCGCACCATTGAAAAACATTTTCTGGCCAAGTTGCCCGGAGAAGAAGATGCTATTATTACCGATACCAAAAAAGTAATTCATACACTCAATGCACTTTGTATTGAAATGGACAACCGGTATGATTTGCTGAAAGAGGCCGGTGCCCGAAACATTAAAGAATACAACGATAAATTTGTACGCCGCCGCCTCAATCCTGAAAAAGGCCATCAGTACCTGCCGTTCATTGTACTGGTAATAGATGAGTTTGCCGATTTAATTATGACAGCGGGCAAAGAGGTAGAAATGCCCATTGCGCGCCTGGCCCAGCTGGCCCGCGCTATTGGTATACACCTTATTATTGCTACGCAGCGCCCCTCTGTTAATATTATCACCGGTACCATAAAAGCAAACTTTCCGGCGCGTATTGCATTCAAAGTTTCTTCCAAGATAGATTCACGCACCATACTTGATACAGGCGGTGCCGAACAACTGATTGGTAAAGGCGATATGCTTATTTCTTACAATGGCGAACTAACGCGGCTGCAATGTGCCTTTGTAGATACCCCGGAGGTAGAAGAAATAACGAGCTTCATTGGCGACCAGCGCGGCTATACGCAGGCGTTCCTGTTACCGGAGTATGTTGATGAAAAAGAAATGGAAGGCAAAGATTTTGATTTAAGCGACCGCGATTCTCTTTTTGATGATGCCGCCAGGCTGATTGTGCAAAGCCAGAGTGGTTCTACTTCTTTACTGCAAAGGCGCATGAAACTGGGTTACAACCGCGCCGGCCGGTTGATGGATCAGCTGGAGGCAGCGGGTATTGTTGGCCCCAACCAGGGAAGCAAAGTGCGCGATGTACTCATAAAAACAGAGGCAGATTTGCAGCAGCAATTAAATGCCCTTTAGCTACTCCTGTTAAAATTTTGGCACAATTTAAGTTTAATCTACAACAGGCAAGTGCCACCGGTTTTTCACGTGCTGCCTCTGAACAACCTGTATTTTAACAATACTTGTTTAAACGCAATTTAGTAAACCTTGTCTCAACCACCTGTGCGAAAGCATATCTTTGCGCCCGCGCAGGCAGTTGACGTAAAGCTGGCGGACCTCTTTTTTATTAATAACAAAAATTGAATGATGAAACAATTTTTAACGAGTGCATTGTTGATTGGTTTTGTAATGACGGCGATAGCGCAAACAAGTAGCGACCCTGCAGCTAAAAAGATTCTTGACGGCGTAAGTGCTAAATTTAAAACGTACAACGCTGTGCAGGTGGCATTTACTTTAAAAGTGGAAGATGGTAAAGGTAAATTACAAGGCACCCAGAAAGGAACTGTGTATATGAAGAACAGCAAATACCGGGTAAATCTATTGGGTAAAGAAAATAAAGAAATCTATTCAGACGGTACCAATACCTGGACCTATGATAAGGGCGCCAACGAAGTAACCATTACAAAAGTGGATCCTTCGGCAAAGACCATTACCCCGCAAAACCTGATGACCAATTTTTACGACAAAGACTTTCTCTATAAATTGAATGGTGAACAAAAAGAGGGTGCCCGCACTCTGCAGGAAATTGAAATGACGCCTACAGACAAAACCAAGACCTTTCACAAAGTGTATGTGTATGTAGACAAGGCAAAACAAGGAATTTATAGTACCAAAGTGCTCGACAAAAACGGCAACCGCTATACCTATACCGTTAATTCATTAAATGGCAGTGCTCCGGTAAACGACCAGCTATTTATTTTCGACAAGAAAAAATATCCCGGCGTAGAAGAGGTTGATTTGAGGTAAGCGAGTGGGGGGGTTAGTGGCGAATGGGGCTTTGATCTGAACTATACAGCCAAAATGAAAGATATTCAGACCGCCCGGTGACAAAAGTTCGCCGGGCTTTTTTGTATCAAATTGGCAGTAAGTCAATAAACCCAGCGTCCTGGCAATCGCCCACTTGCTACTCTCCACTAGCCACTTGCTACCCGCCCCACCGAAAAGAGCGGATATCAAACCCCGCCAGGTCCAATATACGGTCTGCCACGGTAGCAGCCACGGCTTCAACGGTTAGCGGCTTGCTGTAAAACGAAGGTGTGGCCGGGCAAATGATCCCGCCTGCCAGTGTCACTGTTTCCATATTGCGGATGTGCACCAGATTATACGGCGTTTCACGCACCACACAAATCAACCTTCTTCTCTCTTTCAATATTACATCGGCGCTGCGGGTAATAAGATCGTTGGATATACCAGTGGCAATTCTACCCAGCGTGCCCATAGAACAGGGTACTACAATCATGCAATTAAACTGGCCGGATCCTGAAGCAAAAGGCGCCGAAAATTCCTGCTGGCTATAGAATTGCACTGGGTAATCAACATAATTTTCATTGTTAAGTTCGGTCTTCCAGACCTCTTTGGCATTGGGCGTCATTACCACCGCCAGTGCATCCCATTGCTCCTTTATGGCAAGTAATTTGTCTATTACCAGCTTCGCATAGATGGACCCGCTGGCCCCCGTTACCGCTATAACAATTTTGTTCATGCCGCCCCGTTTAAGTGTAATTGATAAACAAAAATACCATGCATAAACTTACCGTAACCATATTAATGGCTCTTAGCGTTTTTTTCTTTACTGCGGAGACCCCTGTAAGAAAAGGTGAAAAGCTGCAATGGATGACGCTGAAAGAAGCACAAGACGCCATGCTGAAAGAAAAGCGACCGCTTTTGATTGATTTATATACCGACTGGTGCGGTTGGTGTAAGGTAATGGATAAGAAAACCTATACCAATGCCAAGGTAATAGCTTACCTGCAGCAACATTTCTATCCGGTAAAGCTGAATGCCGAAACCCGCGAAACCATCAGCTGGAACAACAAGCAGTATAATTTCAACAGCCAGAACCGCACAAACGATTTTGCCATTTTTTTAACGTACGGCCGGCTTTCATACCCTACCACAGTAATCATACCCACCGATAACAGCGGCCCACAGCCAATTCCAGGCTATCTTGAGCCAAAAGACCTGGAGCTGATTGTGCGTTATTTTGGCGATGGAAAGTATGGAAAACAGCCCTTTGAAGACTATCAAAAAGCATTTAAAAATGAATGGTAGGGCTTTGGCAAAGAATTTGAAACCTCTCTGTAGATTTTCATAGAATATTGGATTGAAACGGCCCTGATGTCTATCGGGGCCTATTTTTTTGCCGCACATGCAACGATAAGAAGCAGCCTGCTGTCTGATAGATAGGTTTTTCATAGGATATTGGATTAAAATGGGCTGGATGTCTATCCTGGCCCTCTTTTTTTTAGAGCCCTCTTGTTACTTCCCCTTCCCCTCACCACCTGATGGTCACAGTACCGATATTTCAAACCAACATGACACCCAGATTGACATTGATCAAGTTAAGGTAACTGGGTAAAAAATATTTGCTTATGCAACCACTTTTATTGTTTCAACATCTTATATTTGAATTTTCATAGGATAAGGTTTAATGGTTAATGGTATTTGATTAGTGCATCCCGCCGAAAGGCGGGATTTTTTTTGCCCTGCTTTTCTACCGTATAATTAAAAACCCCTCGGGAAAGAGGGGTTTTGTATCAATATTATTAATGGAAGATTAAAACAGCGGTTAACTTGCTTCAGCCATATCTGGTATCTCCGCCGCTCGGTAACTACCCTCATCCAGCTTCTTTTTGGTTTCGGTAAACGCCCTCAGGGTGTCTTCAATATCAGCATCCGTGTGTGCTGCAGTGGGTATGAGGCGGTAAATAATCTGGCCCCTGGGTATCACCGGGTATACCACAATTGAACAGAAAATGCCATAGTTTTCCCTGAGGTCAAGTACCATGGCAGTGGCTTCCGGTATATCGCCTTTCATATAAACCGGGGTAACCATGGTATTGGTGGAACCAATGTCAAATCCATTTTTCTTCAGGCCCTGTTGCAATTTGTTGGCATTGTACCAGAGTTTTTCGCGCAGCTCGGGCATCGACTGCAGCATTTCCATCCTTTTCAGCATGCCCTCAACAATAATCAACGGAAGGCTTTTGGCAAATATTTGTGAGCGGGTATTATAACGCAGGTAAGACAGCACATCTTTGCGGCCGGCTATAAATGCTCCTATGCTGCCCATCGATTTTACAAAAGTGGAGAAGTACAAGTCTACCCCTTCCTGGCAACCCTGTGCCTCGTCGGCACCCGCACCGGTAGGCCCCATAACGCCAAACCCGTGTGCATCATCAATAAGAATGCGGAACTCATACTTGTGTTTAAGCGCCACAATTTCTTTTAACTTACCCTGGTTGCCGCTCATGCCAAACACGCCTTCTGTTATTACCAGAATGCCGCCCCCGGTTTTTTCTATCATACGGGTGGCACGGTCCATCTGCTTTTCAAAATCGGCTATATCGTTGTGTTTGTATTTATAACTATAACCCATGTGCAGCCTAACACCATCAACTATACAGGCATGCGCTTCGGCATCATAAACGATTACGTCCCGGCGGTTCACCAAGGCATCTATACAACTCATAATGCCCTGATAACCAAAATTGAGCAGCATGGCATCTTCTCGCTGTACAAACGATGCCACCACTTTTTCCAGTTCTTCGTGGTAAGTAGTGTTGCCACTCATCATGCGGGCACCCATTGGATTACCCATTCCCCAGCGGGCCGCTGCGGCGGTATCAATCTCCCGTACTTCGGGGTGGTTTACAAGGCCCAGGTAATTATTAAGGCTCCATACAATTCTCTCCTTACCGCGGAACATCATACGGCTGCCCAGTTCTCCTTCCAGTTTTGGAAAAGTAAAATATCCATGTGCTCTTTTCATATGCTGGCCAATAGGGCCGCCATCTTTTACTAACTTTTCAAAAACATCTGCCATAGCTAGGTATTTGGTAAATTTTTTTGGATGCGCCAAAGATAAAGTATTCGGTTAAGAACCCAACTTGGGCTACCTGAGTTAGCGGCCCTTGTGGGTAATAAATAATAACTGCTAAACAGCTGCACATTCAATGATAATCAATAGTTGGCCACCAAGGCAGATGGCTGGTTAACCCTGCGTTGTTCATGTTGTTTTAATTCAGTAATAAATGCTGTTACTATACATTTGTAGCTAAATAATGTAAATCGATGCGCAATTCATGCCTTTCAATTTTTTTCTGTTTATGCATTAACATTGTTCTTGAGGCCCAGGTGAAGCAAGGGCCTGTTGTGGGTCAGCAATTGCCACGTCCTAAACTGGTGGTAGGCATCGTAGTAGATCAAATGCGGTGGGATTACCTGTACAGGTATT
Source organism: uncultured Chitinophagaceae bacterium (assembly GCA_963705285.1). Classification (GTDB taxonomy): domain Bacteria; phylum Bacteroidota; class Bacteroidia; order Chitinophagales; family Chitinophagaceae; genus JACMLD01. The sequence continues at coordinate 6,003,596 of OY970066.1, read as the reverse complement.
ATAACCGGTATGGAGAGGGTGGATTTAAAAGGCTGATCAACCAGGGCTTTTCATGTGAGAATACTTTTATTAATTACCTGCCTTCATATACTGCCGTGGGCCACTCCACTATTTTTACAGGCTCCATACCTGCGCTGCATGGTATTGCCGGTAACGACTGGACGGAACAATTAACCGGTAAGACCATGTACTGCACCAGCGACAGTACCGTAAAGAGTGTGGGCAATGAATCTGAAGACGGTAAAATGTCTCCCCGCAACCTGCTGGTATCTACTATCACAGATGAATTGCGGCTTGCTACCAATTTTCAGTCAAAAGTAGTAGGGGTATCATTAAAAGACCGCGCATCTATTTTACCGGCGGGCCACCTGGCCAATGCAGCTTACTGGTTTGATGATGCCAGTGGTCATTTTATCAGCAGTACGTATTACATGCAGCAATTGCCCGATTGGGTGAATACTTATAACAACAGCGGTAAAGTAACCAAGCTCATAGAAAAAGGATGGAATACGCTATACCCCATCAATACCTATACAAACAGCGATGCAGATGACCGGCCCAATGAGGGCAAGTTCAGGGGAGAAACCACTTCCACTTTTCCGCATGCTATCAATGATATTTATAAACAAAATAAAGGCAGCCTGCGGTCTACACCATTTGGCAACGCGCTCACACTCGATTTTGCAAAAACCGCATTGGATGCTTACCAGCTGGGCAGAGGTGCAGCCACCGATTTCTTAACCATCAATTGTGCTTCTACAGATTATGTGGGCCACATGTTTGGACCCAATTCAATAGAAGTAGAGGATACTTACCTGCGGCTTGATCAGGATCTTGCTGCTTTCTTTCAGTTGCTGGATACAAAAATTGGGAAAGGGCAATGGCTGGTATTTCTTTCTGCAGATCATGGCGCAGCACATTCCATCGGGTTTATGCAAGAGCACCAACTGCCTGCCGATTTCTGGTATGCCCGGCCCCTTGCAGACACACTTAATAAATTGCTGGCCGCAAAGTTTAATACAACGGGCCTCGTTCGCTCCATCATGAACTACCAGGTTAATTATAATTTACAAAAGATAAACAGTAATAACCTCGATTACACCGCTATCAAAAAATTTACAGTAGACTACCTGCAGCAACAACCCGGTATCAGCTATGCGGTTGATGTGGCAGAGCTGGGCAAATCGCCCGTACCAGAGCCTATTAAATCAATGATAGCAAATGGCTATAATTTTAAGCGCAGCGGTGGGGTGCATATTGTGCTGGTTGCCGGCTGGTTTGAAGGTTACAGTAAGACCGGCACTACACACGGCACCTGGAACCCATATGATACACATATTCCACTCTTGTTTTACGGATGGAATATTAAGCCCGGCAAAACCAACCGCGAAACCTATATGACCGATATCGCGCCCACACTCGCCGGCATGTTACATGTGCAAATGCCCAATGGTTGTGTGGGGCATGTAATTGAAGAAGTGGGGAGGTAGACAACATAATTATTTGTTATTGTATTGTAAAAAAAGGCTTCTCTTAGAGAGGCTTTTTTTTATACAATGAAGAAGGGCAATAGCCAGCTTCTTCAGTAAGTGTGTGGCATATTAGTTGTGAATGATGTAACCGGTAAATATTGTCTTATCAAACTCAATCAAAAGCCATGAAGAAAAAGATCTTAGCCGGTATTGCGGCTTTTATTTCTGTTACTATTATTTTAACAGCCTGTAAAAAAAGTGATAATAGTACGCCGCAACAGGATGCCCGCGTTATAATGGTGAATGCTTCACCCGGCGATAGTGCGGCGTATGATTTTTATTTTAACGATGCCAAGCTAAATCCGACGCCTATCAACTATCCTTCCAACTCAGGATATGTTGCGCTGAAGCCGGGCAATTACACAGTTAAAGTGGCTGCCTTTAATACCATCAATGCGCTGGCAAGTGGCAGTTATGGCATCAGCAGCGGTAAATCTTATTCTGCGTTCAGCTATGATACATTGCTAACAGGCAAGATAAAATTGTTTGCAGTTGAAGATGATCTTACTGCACCGGCTGCCGGCAAAGCAAAAGTGCGTTTCTTTCATTTAAGTCCTGTAAACCTGCCAGTAGATATTGTTGCCAATGATTCTGTAGTGTTTGCAAACCGCTCTTATGCAGATAATGTTACCAACAGTGCCAAAGGCGCTTTCATAAGCGTTAATGCAGGCGTGTACACGGTAAGGGTTAGGCTGGCAGGAAGTTCTCCGGCTGTTTCTTCTTTAATTACGATTCCTAATATTTCGTTTGCCGATGGAGTTATCTATACCATTTTTGCAAAAGGTAAAGTAAATGGTACGGGGGTTAACACCCTGGGTGCCGAGGTAATCATCAATAAATAACCGCACTAACTAGTTACCCAGATTATAGGAGCCGGTTAAAAAATATATTCTGCGTTTGCTTTAAGTAGGTATTCATAACAATAAAAAAAGGGCAGCGAATTTCTCCGCTGCCCTTTCTTTATACTACATGTTCGTTGTATTATACGTCTGACAATTTAAATGTAACAGGCAGCAATAAACGCGTTTTTACGGCTTTACCTTTTACGGTACCTGGTTTCCAGGCTGGCATTTGTTTAATGATTTTCACCGCTTCTTCGTCAAGTCCGCCACCAGCTGTTTTGCCTGTAGCTACCGGATTAACCACTTTACCTTTTTCATCTACAACAAATGATACATTTACAGTACCCTCTGTATTCTGATCTACAGCATTCTGGGGGTAAGTGATATTGGTTTCCACAAATTTAGATAAGGCTGATTCTCCGCCAGGATATTCAGGCATTGTTTCCGCCCGGCTATATACACCATCTTTGTCTTTTTGTATCTTAACGGTAGCTGAATTGTCTGCGCTCACTGAAGCCGACGCCACACCTTTTCTCTTTTTAGTAGTAGCAGGGGCAGTTGCCTCGGTGGCTTGCGTTACGTTAGAATCTGGAATGGTGGATGGATGTTCTGCTGTTGATGAACCTGCGTCGTTAGCGCAGGATGATATCACCACTACGAACGTTGCCATACCTATAAATCCTGCCAGTAGAATGTTTTTCTTATTTTGTGTAGCCATAAAAAATTGGTTTATTAGTTTAAAGATGTTTGTAACATCCGTCATACTGATAAAACAGTGCCATCATTGCAATGCCTGATAAAATAAACTAATAAATTAATGCGCTGGGGAAATAGATGCCCAATATGGGTAAAAGAAAATGAAGTAGAATGTATACTACCGAGCAATTTTTATATAGGTCTGTTAAAAAGTTTTGCGACATATACAATCGCAAGTGACACCAATACAAATACCAATGCAATACCCACTGAATTAACCAGCACTTTGTTTAAACCCAACTGTGCAGTGTTGATAAAGGGATAAGGGTAAAATCCTGAAACAGCCCCGCGGATAAGCACATACGTTATATAACTGAACGGATAAATAAGCCAGGGCAATACACTCTTCCATTGCAAACGATCTTTATTTGAAAAAACCAGCCAGTAGATCAATACCAGTAATGGAATGATGGAATGCATCAACTCATCTACTATTTTTTGAAGACCATGCGGTGCCCACAAAAAGCGCAGAATGGCATTGTAAATAAGTCCTACAATAATGATATATACTGTAATAGCTGCCTGTGTTTGTTGCTTCGAAAAAAAACTGCCCCATTTAGAGCGCGGGCTTAGCAGTAAAAACGTAAAACACAGTACTACGAGCAAATTAGTTTGAATAGTGAAGTAGCTGAAATACCTGACTATCATTTCAGGAATGGGGGTTATTTTGGCCGTTGCATTTATGTACAATTGTGCTGCCAGTGCAAACCAGCCAAGAATTACCATAATTGCCTGATAAATTTTCATTGGTTGAGACGATTGCTTTTCCATGTGTTGGTGGGTAAGGGTGAATGAATACGGCAGGCTGCGGTTCCGGAGAATTGATCCGGCTCTGAAGATAGGATAAATTTTGAAAAAAGTGATGGACCTTGGTAGCAACAATTGCCTTTCGCATGCGGGTTGTGCAATATGCAGGCAGCCTTTTGTTGCAAAAGGTGTAAAGCTGTATATTGCTTGCAGTATAACAGTTGCTGCACTATACGCTGTTGTATTGCTATTACATGCCAGATGCCATTCCATTATCAGCTTTGGTTGATCTTATTTTTGAAACCATTCAGGATAGTTTTGAAGGACAGTCCTACTGGGTTACTGCCCGCATCATGAATGTAAAGAAATACACTTCTAACCGCCGCTGTTACTTGACACTGGAAGAGTATGAGAACCGCACCAAGAAAGCCGAGATGCGCAGTGTTTTCTGGGCAACTGCCTATCATGAAATTGAAAAATTTGAACAGTTCACCGGGCAGGTATTCAAAGATGGAATTGAAATTACCTGCAGGGTAAAAGTTAGGTTTCATGCAGTGTACGGATTAAACCTGGATGTACTGCAGATTGATATTGCACATACGCTCGGCCAGCTTGAGCTGGAGCGGCAGCAAACGCTGGACAGGCTGGTAAAAGAAAACCCCGGTACCATTCAATTGTTCGACGGGGTGTACATGACGCAAAATAACCGGCTGCCATTGCCCGCGGTAATACAACATATTGCCCTTATTACCGCACCAAATTCAGACGGGCAAAGAGATTTCAAACAGGAAATAGCAAAGAACCGGCATCAGTATACTTTCTCTGTTACTGAATTCTTAACTACCATACAAGGAGATAAGGCACACATGCTGATTGCGGACCAGCTACGCCTGGTTGCCGCCAGCGCCCGGCCGTTTGATGTGGTGGCCATTGTGAGAGGCGGCGGCGCACAAACTGATTTTACACCATTCGATGAATATGAATTGTGCAGGATGATCGCCCATTTTCCCGTTCCGGTTTTTACGGGCATTGGTCACGACAGGAACCAGAGCATTGCCGACCTAATGGCCAGGGAACAAAAGACACCCACCAAAGTGGCCGCGCATTTTGTAGACCACAACTTTGAATTTGAGAATAAATTGATCGCCCTCCGGCAGCATTTCTTTGACATAATTAACAATCAAATACAATCAGCTGCAGATAAATTGGCCAGCGCAAAACGTATCATAAAGCTTTCCAGCCCGCAGGCTATTCTTGACCGTGGATTTGCTATTGTAACCATCAATGGTAAAATCGTTACTGACCCGGCAGTCATTAAAGAAAATAGCCAGCTGCAGACGTTGCTGGGTAATGAACGCATTGATAGCACCGTTACAAAAAAGAGTAAAAATGACAAGCAATTTGACATATAACGAGGCATTTACTGCCCTTGAGGCGCTGGTGAGCCAGCTGGAAGAAGGATTGATAGAACTGGAAGCACTTCCGGCCACCATTCAACACGCCAATGACCTCATAAGCATTTGCGAAACAAAATTGCGCGCCACCAATAATGCAATAGAAGCTGCCATAAAGTCGCCAACAGCCAACAGATAAATGCTGGTGGTACCAATACCCCTGTTTTTGATACTGGCGGGTATGGCTTTTCTCCAATACCTTGCCGCTTCATTTGTAAATGGTATGCTATGAATTTTTTTCCTGTTTCCAATTCTACGCTTTCACCGGTGCATATTGCGCATTTCCTCGCTGACCATTATGATATGGGCGGAACGGCCAGCGCATCTATTCTAAAAACAGGTATCAGCGATACCTACCTGGTGGAAGGCAGCAGGGGTAAATTTATTTTTCGTGTATACAGCCTGGGGTGGAGAACAGAAAAAGAAATAACAGCAGAGTTGCAATTGCTCCACCTTTTGCACGATAACGATGTGCCGGTATCATACCCGGTGGCAGATAAAAACGCAAGATATATCCAACAATTGCAGGCGCCCGAAGGTGTGCGTTACGCGGTGCTTTTCTCTTTCGCAAAAGGGGAGAAGCTGTTGCAAATTCCGGAGCACCTGCATTATAAAATAGGGCAAATTATGGCCCGCATGCACCAACTAACGCTTCATCTGGAACTGGACAGAATAGTGTATACACCCAAAGTATTGTTGCAGGATTCAATGGAACAACTGAAGAAATTCTTGCCGGCGGCCACAGAAGAAATGGCTTACATGCAGGCATTACAAGGTTATTTGCTACAGGTATTCAGCCAGATCGGTGAGGTCGGATTGCGTAAAGGTGTGGTACATTTGGATATTTGGTTCGATAACCTGGTAATTGATAGTGATAGTGTCACCATTTTTGATTTTGATTTTTGCGGCAATGGCATGCTGTTGCTGGATATTGCTTACTATGTGCTTCAATTGTACAGCACAGAAAAAGATGACACTGAATTCAAGCGTAAGTACGATCAGTTTTTTAACGGATATGAATCGGTAACTTCCATCAGCGCCGCTGAAAAAGATTTGTTGCCCGCGGCTGCCGTAAGCCTTTATTTTTTTTACCTGGGAGTTCAGTGCAGCCGGTACGACAATTGGTCTAACAATTTTCTCAACGAAATATATTTAAAACGGTTTATTAACCTGCTCATCAAAAAGTGGGTTGACCATTATAAACTACCGGTAAACGTATCCGTTTAAAGAAGTAGAATATGCTGAGTGTGTAATGAGGTTTCGCCTACTTTTGCCTAGTACAATCAATCACATGATAATGAAAACCGAATACCAGAAAATGCTGGCAGGTGAATTGTATGATGCAGGCGACGATACTTTAATGCAAATGCGGGTAAAAGCCAGAAAATTGCTGCACGATTATAATCAAACTCCCTATGATCGTGAAAAGCGCCTTGTACTGCTGCAACAACTATTAGGCAAGCTGGGCAACAACATAGATATACAGGCGCCTTTTTATTGCGATTATGGTTTGCATATTGAAACCGGCGATAATTTTTTTGCCAACTTCAATTGTGTGTTTCTGGATTGCCATTATATAAAAATTGGGCATACGGTTTTTATGGGTCCCGCCGTACACATTTACGCTGCTTCTCACCCCGTAATTGCTGCTGAAAGAATAAAAGGGCCCGAGCTGGCTTTGCCCGTTACCATTGGCAACCATGTTTGGATTGGAGGTGGCAGTATTATTTGCGCGGGGGTAACCATTGGCGATAATACAACCATTGGTGCGGGCAGTGTGGTGGTAAAGGATATACCCGCTAATGTAGTAGCGGCAGGCAATCCGTGCAGGGTTATAAAAAATCTTGAATAACAAACGCCCCATGATCATGGTCTTATATTTGCAACCGCATCTTCTTAACTAAACCCTTTCTCATTGGCATCCATTAAATCATTGTACCAGGTTATTGTTAACCAGCTTCGCATAAGGGTTACCCGGGTACAATTTATTATGGTAATAGCAACGCTTACCGGGCTGGTAGCCGGCCTGGTGGCGGTACTGCTTAAAACCCTGGTTCATTATGTGCAGGAATGGGTGAAAGAAATTCCGGTCTCTCGTTTTTCCTATCTCTTGTTTCCCTGCCTGGGTTTATTAATCACCGTTTTTATCATCCGGCATTTTTTTGGAAAAGACATTGAAAAAGGCATTGCTATGGTGTTGAAGTCCATTGCCCGCAGGTCTTCATTCATACCGTTGAAGCATGCGTACCTGCACGTTATCACCAGTTCATTTACGGTAGGCCTTGGCGGCTCAGCCGGGTTAGAATCGCCCATTGTATCCACAGGTTCTGCCATTGGTTCTAACCTGGCGCGTATTACAGACCTTAATTACCGCGAGCGTACGCTGCTGATTGCCTGCGGGGCGGCAGCTGGTATTGCGGCAGTTTTTAACGCGCCCATTGCGGGCGTTATATTCGCCATTGAAGTACTGCTTACAGAAACAGTGGTCAGTTATTTTATACCGCTTATGATTTCTTCTGTGATGGGGGCATTGTGCTCAAAAATAATTTTAAAAGAAGCCTTCCTTTTTAATTTTGTACTCAAACAGAATTTTAATTACAACAACGTTCCTTTTTACATTGTAATTGGGGTACTGGCAGGATTTGTTTCACTGTATTACGCCAAAATATTTAAAGCCATTGAAGGCAGGCTGCACAGCAGTAACATGAATGCTTACGTTAAAGCTCTTTTGGGTGGATTGCTGCTGCTGGTGATTTGTTTTGTATTTCCACCCCTTTTTGGCGAAGGCTATGACAGCGTGAAACTGGTGGCCAATGCAGAGCCCGGGAGTATTACAGACAATACAACCCTCTTCTCCAGGCTGGGTGAAAACTGGAGTTTGATTACGTTTACTGCGCTCATCGTGTTAATAAAACCTATTGCTGCAGCCATCACCATTGGTGCCGGTGGCAATGGCGGAAATTTTGCGCCCTCACTGTTTACCGGTGCCTACCTGGGTTTTTGTTTCTCGCGTTTACTCAACAGTACACCCTGGATAAAAATACCCGAAGGTAATTTTAGCCTGGTGGGTATGGCAGGTGTACTCAGCGGGGTTATGTACTGCCCGCTTACGGCTATCTTTCTGATTGCAGAGATCACCAATGGCTATGAATTATTTATTCCACTGATGATAGTTTCGTCCATCTCTTTCTTTATTGTGAAAACGAGTGAACCGTTTTCTATGGAAACCCGTAAGCTGGCTTCGCTGGGGCATATATTTACGCACCAGCGCGAAAAGAATATTCTTACCAGCATCGCACTCGCTGAAATGCTGGAGAATACCTATGAAAGCATTAGCATGGATAAAAAATTAAGTGACCTGGTAGAAATGATCAAGCGAAGCGATAAAAATATTTTTGCCGTGCACGACAGCCGCCACCGTTTTGCGGGCATCATAGAGCTGAACGATGTGAAGCAGAAACTTTTTCAGCCAGACCAGTTTCAGTATATACCAGTTAAATCTTTAATGAAAAAACCTTCCGCGGTATTGCGCGAAGACCAGGCCATGCATTCTGTAATGGAGCAGTTTGATATTACGCACAGTTGGTGGTTGCCTGTACTCGACAAAGAGAATAAATTTCTGGGCTTTATTTCAAAAACAAAAGTATTCAATAAATACAGGGAAGTTTTATCTCAGCAGGGCGATTTCTATGAAGGCACGTAGATTAATTTGAATGTTATATTTAAATTAGTATTGTCCGGTTAAATCGCACAAATCTTTTAATACGATGGCCTCAGGCCGGCCGGGCGCTCGTACGCTTTTCGATGCTGCGTTTTCCTTTTCCCCTGTAATTGAGCATCAGTAGGTATTTCAGCCATCGCATCATTCAACTTCTGTACAAAGCTCACGGAAACCGTAAGGTTCATCAATACCCCTAAAAAAATCATTGATGCATTGATAAAAACGAGGCATCTCCAAGCGTACTGGTATCAGGTCTTACAATTGCAAGCCTCCGCTTGTGTAAATTACTAAAAACCTCTGCTACCACTGGGTCTTCGTATAGTGAGATAGTTTTTCCTGGACACCAATAATTAAAAATTCTGAATGGAAACCCACCGCGAATATTTTACTTTTTAATTAATTCCCCCACAATCTGGTTGCCTAATTTTTTTCCTGCAATGGCGCCTTCCTGAATGCTGAATGTATAATGTATGCCACCATACACCCGGCTGATGGAGGCTTCGTCTGCGGCCGCAGTAAAGGAAGTAAAATGTCGCTGCAGGCCAATGTAGGCAAGGTCGCTTGTATCATTAAATGAAAAAGGCTCGCCGTATAAAGCCGTTAGCACAGTGGCCGCCGCTGCGGTAATGGTACTGTGGCCGCTGGTGTATTCAGGAAAAGGCGGTGTTTGTAAAAAAGGCGACCAGCCATTGTCAATTTTTTCGTTAATAACAGTTACGGGCCGTACATAGTTGCTGCGGTATTTTTCATCCCAGCAGGCAATAAATGCATCGTACAATGCAATGGCAGTAAGGGCATAACCCTGCGCAGTTTTCACTGCATCTGATTTTGTTTGTTTGGCTGCAATGGCGGCAATACCCATCCAGTGACCGCCGGGTGTAATCTTTTTATTGGCAAACATCATATGACCTGCATGTTCCATTACAAAGGGGTTATCATCCCAATACCGCGCAATCAATTGCTGTTCGCTGGTCAAATTTTTTCCAATAGTGTATACTTCTTTTACACTTCTAAAAAACCGGCTGCCGGTATCTGTACTGTAAGGCGGGGGTGGGGGTGGCTTGTATGCGGAGGCACTATCCATTACCATAGGCTGCATGGTGTTCCAGCACCATTCCACGCCGTCCATATAGTCGGGCGGTGTGGGCCGCCACTTACCCGCATCATTGCTTCCTAAATGTTTGGGCTTGCCTCTCGAGTTGATGTAGCCATCATTTTTAGCTCTGGCCAGTATCACTTTAGCGGTACTATCGCCAAATGCAACCGAACGCTGGTAAACAGTATCGTCTATATTGTCTTTAAAGCTCCCGTAGATAGCTTGTTCACGTGCCTGTAACGAGTCTACCGAAAATACTTTTATATTGCGCACCACGGTAAAAAATGCTTTAGTGGCAGCCAAAGTATAATTGTAAGTTTTATTTTTTTCGGGTACAGGCATCGCGCCAAAACCGTGTAGCCTGGCTGCTATTGATGGTGCGCCTGCTTTGCTATGGCGTATCACTTCGTAAGATGCCAGCGACGAATAAGCATAGATTCTGCTGGCCACAGGGGGTGTAAATACATCATAAATGATTACCTGTGTAAGTTGCGCCTGGTTTTCGTGCAAAATGTCTGCATCATTTTTCAGGGCAGTTTTCTCTCTTGCGCAACTGCAGCACATCAATAATAAGAACAAAAACGAGAACAACGTTTTATTTAGCTCCATCCAGGTTGGTATTTTCAGTGGCAGGAATAAAAATCATTTACTGATATTTTTTAAGAAAATAAATGGCGGACCTTTTTGCCAATCGGTATGCGGTTGTATGTCAGAAGGCCGTATTGAAAAATTACTCAGTACTAAATCCTGCTTGCCGTCACCATCCAGATCGCCTGCGTCTATGGTAAGCCAGCGGCCACTGGTGCATTCCGGTAGCGTAAAAGGGGTAAATCGATAGTTGCCTTTGTTCTCCAGGTAAACAAAACTTTCCTGGGGTTGCCGGGCAAAATCTGCAGAAAAGCCAATGGTGGCTATGTCCAGATCGCCATCGTTGTCAAAATCGCGCGCTAATGCTTTGTAACAACCGTTTACAGGAAAAAAATATTGTTCTACAAAACGGTTGTTGCCCTGGTTTAAAAAGATATACACACCATGATAAGGTTTCAGCACCACAGAAAAATCTGCATTATCACCACAGGTATATACAATATCTTTCAGTCCATCGTGATTAAAATCTGCCAGTTCAAAATACGTTGAGCCATAAATAGCAGGAAAACGGAGTACCTGTTGCTGTTCAAATGTACGGTTGCCCTTATTGATAAACAATACAATGCCTTCGTTGCCCTGGCTAAACAATGCCCATATATCCTGCAGGCCATCGTTGTTTACATCTTCTGTAAAAGTGGCCAGTACACCCGGTTCTTCTTTAAGTACATGGCGTTGGTAAGTGCCGTGGCCGGTATTCTCCATCCATGAAAGGGCGCCCAGTAAATGCCCAAACTCGCAAACCAGGTAATCGGTTTTACCATCGTTATTAAGATCGCATGACTTTATCTGTACCGGCCTGCGCAGATCTGCAAATAAAGCAGTGCTGTCTACCTGCAGCTTGCCATTTGCTTGTGTGCGTACCAATTGTGCCCTGCCAAACTTGCCGTTATTGGGGTTCATTACATTAATGTTACACGCCAGCATGGTATCGTTGTTAACATCTATATCGGTAATGGCGGCGTTGGTACTGGCGGAGTCGGTAAGTTGTAATTGTTTGTTGAAAACCAGTAGTGATTGTTTCACTAAATCAAAAACAAACAGCCGGTGGTTAACGGTATCAATTTTTGTAAAGCAAATGGCCGGCGGTGCGTAACTATATCGGGCATATTGAGCGGCAAACACATGCTGCTGCGGGTTGATGCTGTCGTGCTTCGGTTGCTGTGGCATTGAATCTGGGGCCAATGCCGTGTAATAGTCAATAATATTTTGCCATTGCAGGCTATTGAGTGTGGGTGTATCGGGATAAAAATTATGCGGTAGATCTTTGTCGTTTTTGTAAGAAGGGTATTTTTTAAATCCATAGGCGAATATGCCAAACCTTGGCCCCATTGCGGGTAACACCCCTTCCTCCCAGGTTCTTGCATTAAGTTCTGATGGATCGGGCAGCAGGTGGCAAGACTGGCAATATTTGGCAGCCAGGGCACGGCCTTGTTCAATGCTTTCATCGGGCGTATCCTGGTGCGACGTATTCTTTTTTACGGGCTCCTTGCAGCGAACCAGTGAGATAGCAATGACGCTTCCAAATAATAAAAGAACAATATACCTGACAGTGTTTTTCATATCACGCAAATAGTACCGGTTTGCTGAAAACTTTATCTGTTGTTTATCATGTTATGTTGCTAAGGCTTCACTGGTGCGTTAGCGCTGGTGATTCGTCCTTCAAACAGTAATGTATGTTTTGCACCATTGCTGGTATTGCTGGTAACTACAATGGTTTTATGAACCAATGAATCCTGGCCAACTGTATTAAAAGATACCGGCAATTCATCTTCTTCGCCGGGTAAGATTACTTTTTCTGTATAACGGGGTGTGGTACAGCCGCAGGGAGAATGGATGTCTGATAAAAAAAGTGGGTTTTCTCCCGTGTTTTTACACCTGAATACAATCCGTACGCTGTCTCCGTCTTTTACTGTTCCAAAATTTTGTACCGGGTTCAACCATTTAATAGTAGTAAAATTAGCCGTATCCACCTGCGCCAGTTTGGATGGTTTGATACCCAAATTGTTTTTATAAGCGTTTAAATATTCTTCCCGGCTTCTTTTTGTTTTACACGAATACATTGAGATGCAAAAAATGCAGGCATACGCAATACACAACGTCTTGATAAATGAAAGTACTGTTCTTGTCATTGTTATTTTATTTTCCTTGCATTTCCTTTGTTGTCGTACAGGGTAATGGCAGACATGGTGCTGTCTGTACATAAAAACCTGGCGGACTGCGATAAAAAAGAAGATCCAAAATAAAACTCCTGCACCTGCGAGCCGCCATTGGCAAATTGGATGTTTGCCCGCATATCTGTGGGTAGCAATGGTATACCTGTAGTGTGTTTCTTTAATTGAAAAATTTTCAACGGCCCCCTGTTTTGACCGGCGGCCACCAGGTAGTCGCCGTTTTTATTACGCAACTTCACCAATGCCTTTCCGTTGCCGGGGATAAATATACCGCTTTGCAATATTGATTGCGGGGTAAATCCTCCGTTGCCATTTCCCTTCAGCAATAAACCATTGAGTGCATCATACCTGCCCACGCTTACTTCTGTACCATAGTCATTGCCGCTGATCAAAACATCCAGGTTGTTATCGCCATCAAAATCATCTGTTACCATGCCATTTAATACAGAGAATTGTGCCTCTGCCGGCAGCGGTGATAATGTAAATTTTCCATGACCATCGTTTTTTAGGAAGGCAGATGTAAGGTTGTTGGCCTTTACAATCTGCGCGTCTTTCAATTGATCTTTTGAAAACAATTCCTCGATGGTGGCGCTGGCGTAAAATTTATAATTTTGAAATTTAGACCGAAGGCCAATCATTTGCTTCACCACATCTTCCCTGGTTTGCGCGGGGTATAATTTCATGGTCTGATCCTGCTGGCTGGTGGCAAAAAACTGAGCGGGAAAAGCGTCATAGCTTCCGTTGTTGTCGAAGTCTTTTGCATACACCGCCACTGGGTACTGGTTGCTGGCGCGGTATTGCGAATTCAGCCCCAGGTTACCCACTATGTAATCAATATCCCCATCGTTGTCAAAATCGCCGGGGGCAATGCTGTTCCACCAGCCTGTTTGATCAGCAATACCAGATTGCGCAGTCATGTTTCGGAAAATGCCTTTCTCGTTCTTAAAAAAATTGATGGGCATCCATTCGCCGGCCAGTACAAGGTCTGGCCAGCCGTCATTATCAAAATCTGAGAACACGGCATCGCATACCAGGCCAATGTGGAGTAGCTCTTTGGCTACTGCAGGGGTAACATCAGTAAATTGAATATGGCCATTTTTTGAATCATTGCGAAAGATAAAGCTGGATACGGGTTTGGGATAATTCCAGGGGTCTACGCGGCCGGCTACAAAGAGGTCAAGATCCCCATCTTTGTCGTAGTCAACAGCCCGCACACAAAATTTACTGGTAAGGTTACCCGGCAGCGCCAATGAATCATACCGGTAATTTCCTTTGCCATCATTTACATAGAACCTGTCCTGGTAAGCCGGGCTGCCCGGCGCATTTTCATAACTGCCAGATGCAATATAGAGGTCAAGATCGCCATCGCCATCGGCATCAAACAACAGCAGGCCCGTGTCTTCGCTGGTCTTGCTGTCTGCAATAGCAGCGGGCAACATTGGTTTTTGAATAAATTGATTGTTGGGTTGCTGTAAAAATAATTGTGCACTTTTATTGAAGGCTCCACCGCAAATCAAATCATCTAATCCATTACCGTCTATATCGCCTGCGGCAAGTGCAGGGCCATACTCCGACAGTTTATGCGGCAATAATTTTTGTATGTTAAAGTCAACAAAATCTTTCTCGTCATGTGTGAAATGGATGTTGACAGCGGTGGTTACTTCTTTAAACAAACTTTTGGTAGCAAATACTTCAGCGGTATGCGTAAAACTATCTGTTGCATTACTGATATTAACTGTCAGCAATTGATCGGCCTTTACATTTTTTAGCAGCTGCTGTCTGCCGCTCGGCCATTTTATAACCAGAGAATCCACCATCTGCACTGTACCAAGGCCAAAGTGCGCTATATTTTGATTACTGGAAAGATAACCGCGGTAGGCTGTATTTTCCCATACCTGTTTTTTATTGTGGTCGTAGTAAATTGTTGCAATTGCACCCAGCCCGTTGCGGTTCAATGGCGTGCCTGCAAACTGTACCTGTATGTAATGGCTGCTGTCTTTTTTTTGCTGCCGCTCGGTATTGCGGTATACAAAAGCTTCGTCGTTAATGTTATTTACCACAAAGTCGAGATCGCCGTCGTTATCCAGATCTCCATAAGCCGCACCGTTTGAAAACGACGTGACGGTTATACCCCATTGTTTTGAAACATCGGTAAATTGAAGATTGCCATTGTTACTGTAGGCATAATTGGCAATTTTTACTTCAGGTACCTGTGCAAGAATATCTTTTTTACCGGCTACTGAATATGCTTTGGTTCTGAAGACAATGAAATCATGATCGGTTACATCTTTGGGAAAACCATTGGTAATAATAATATCCCGGTAACCATTGTTATCAAAATCTGTTACCAGGGGCGTCCAGCTCCAGTCTGTTTCTGCAATGCCTGAAAGAAAACCGATATCACTAAACGCAGGTATACCAACAGAATCATTTTGCAGCATCCGGGGCCCCTGGTTAAGTTGAATGGTATTGTGTACGTACTGGTTCTGGTAGCCATAATATTCCATGTTCATGTACACCTGGTAATTGTTGGGTGTCATCATCATCTTCTTCCGGTAATTATCCTGCGGGTTCATGTCAAGCTCTATCACATCGGCAAGGCCATCGTTATTAATGTCCACTACATCCTGCCCCATAGCATTGGCGGAGGTATGTTTGAAATAACTGCGTACTTTGTCGGTAAAATGGCCATGTTGGTTATTGATGTAAAGAATATTATTCGCCAGAAAATCATTGGTCACAAAAATATCTTTCCATCCGTCATTGTTAATATCGCAGATGTTTACGCCGTGGCCATACCCTTCAATGGTGATGCCTGCCTCGCGCGACACATCGGTATATACAGCGTGGTTGAGGGCTTCGTTCCAATCATTGCGGAATAATTTATCTGTATTGGGATTTTCACTGTTCACCAGTATGGGGCGAAAAAGGTTGGGGTATTGATCTTTTTTTATTTCGTTTATGAGCAGGTACATATCAAGGTCGCCATCATTGTCATAATCAAAAAAAGCAGCCATGGTAGCGTGGGCGGTATCGGCCAGTCCATATTCCCGTGCCTTATTTGCAAAATGCGGGTTGCCGTTTGCGTCTATGCCGGTATTTATGTATAGCAGGTTTTCTCTTTTGCTGACATCTTTTGACAATGTGGCGCACACGTAAATATCAAGCAGGCCGTCGTTATTGATATCTACCACGCTAACGCCCCTGCAAAACCTGTTTTCGCCTGTTACGCCGGCGCTTTCTGTTACGTCTTTGAATTCAAAATCGCCCTTATTAAGGTATAGTTTGCACGGTACAGTATTGCCCGAGAAATAGATATCCTGCCGCCCGTCGTTGTTAAAATCGCCGATGCCCACTCCGCCGCCATTGTAAATATTTTCTACATCCAGTACATTGAAACTGTCGTTGTCTGTTATTGAATTATTGAAATGGATGCCTGAATGGTTGGAGCTGATGGCGGTGAAAAGCGTATCATCCGTGTGTGTACATCCTGCAATAACAATGATGAGAAGGGAAACTGAAACCGCTATTTTTTTCATAGCAAACAACAATTGTGAGGCCTGGTAACAATAAAATTGATTAACAAATGGGTATTGCAATATAGGGCATTCTTACTAGCAGCTGTAGGTTAAAACGGTAATATTACGCGTGATTTTTTTCTGCCCGTTATGCTTCATTAACAAACAAAAAAAGAGGCTTTGCCACCGGCAAGCCTCTTTTTTTTATTATAACTAAACTGCGAATGAATTAGTAACCCGGATTCTGTTTCAACGTTGCTTTGTTATCAATAATGCTATTGATAATAACAAAATCGGGGATGGGCAGGTACTCATGTTTACCTTTTACAAATGTTGAACCTGCCAGTGCGCTTGCTCTCCTTACTGTCTCTTTGGGGAAGTATTCGGTGTTCAATACTACGTCGGCAATACCCCAGCGTACCAGGTCAAAGAAACGGTGGCCTTCCATACCCAGCTCCAGTTTTCTTTCAAACCTTACTGCGGTGCGGGCAGCTGCTTTATCTGCAAAGGGAGCAGCGTAGGGTGCTACCACATAATTGGCCGCGGGTCCACTACCGGCAGCGTTTAGTACAGCGCCACCTGTAGCACCTGCACGTGTTCTTACGCGGTTAATATAGGTTTGTGCGGTGGCAAGGCTTCCTACTTCAATTTCTGCTTCGGCAGCCAGCAACAATACATCTGCAAAACGCATAGGAGTATAGTTGAGTGCGTTGTTGGCAAAACCCCAACCTACAGTACCGGCCAGCGTACCAATATCAGCTTTGTAATACGTATTCTTTTTTGGGCTGTAGGGTCCGCCATAACGGTAATCGCGGATCCAGTTTCTACCCGGGTGCACACCCCAGTCGTAGTAAGGGATGCTTCTTCTTCCAACGGTCCAGTCTAACCGCGGATCAACCGTGCCTGCATAAGGCACAAAACCTGCATCTGTAGAAGTAAATGGTTCATCGCTTGTTACATCTACATCATTATAAGTATCTGGTAATGGCAAACCGGCAGCAGTAGTGCGGTATGAGTTAACCAGGTTTTGTGAAGGCTGAAAGAATCCGCAGCAGGCACCTGGCTTTTCAGTGGTAGCGCTACCGCCGTGAGGGTAATTCAGCGTATTATCGTAGTTGCCGTTTGTATTGGCACCATCGCCGTAAGAAGCCTGTATTGAAAATATGGTTTCGGCATTGTTTTCTGTAAGTGCGCGGAAATTAGCCTGGTAAGTGGGTGCAAGATCAAACTTAACACCTTTGGCAGTTTTTCCGTTTGCAATAATGGCATCAAACAATGTTTTGGCTTCTGCAAATTTGTTCTGGAACATGTAGGCCTTTGCTAAGAAAGCGGCTGCAGCCCATTTATTGGCGCGGCCTATGTGCGGGCGTACTTCATCCAGGTTATCATAAGCAAATTTAAAATCACTCTCAATGTTGGGCCAGATGTTTACATAGTTACCGGCTGCGTCTGTATTAGGTACTTTAAAGTCGGTTACTTTTTCATCAATGAAAGGGATATTGCCGAATGCTTTTTTACCTTCAAACAACATAAAGGCGCGAATGAATTTTGCCTCGCCTTCAATCTGTTTGGCATCTGCGGCAGCGATGTCTTTTGCCAGCGGCAATACTTTCAGTACCAGGTTGGCACCACCTACGCCGTCCCAGATAGCATTCCATTTATTGGGTACCTGTCCGGCACTGGGCAATAATTCAAAACGCATGATGGGGTTGGCGTCAATCATGTCTGTAAACTCTGTGCCTTTGTAAGCTTCACCGCCACGGATGCTTCCCCAAAGCCAGTTACTGGCGCCACCGTTTTGCTGATCCTGAATGCCATCGAGCGTAGCGTATGCATTGATGAGCATGCCGTCTACCCCTTTTTTGTTAGTGAGGCTGATGAGATCGTAAGCGCCCTGCGGCGGTTTTTCCAAAAAGCCTTTGTTGCACGAATAAACAATGGCGGTTAGCGCGGCTACTGATGATATTATTAATAGTTTCTTTTTCATGTTTTTCTGTTTTCTGGGTGATTAATTAAAATGTTGCACTCAAGCCAAATAAATATTGTTTTGGATTGGGGAAACCTCCCAGGTCAACACCAATGTAATAATCGCGTGCTCCGAATGGATCGCGTGAGATTAACTGGATATCAGGATCAGACCCTGTATATTTTGTGATGGTAAATAGATTTTGCGCCTGGATGTAAATTTTTACATTAGAAAGGCGTGCTTTGCTAACAAGGCGTTTTGGCAGCGTGTAACCCAACTGTATTGTTTTAGCACGGAGGTAAGAACCGTTTTCAACATAGTAAGAGTTGGAAGTGCTGGATGTAAACGAAGTTAAACCGTTGGAAGCTCCCACACCCAGTGCAGGAAGTTTTGCATTGGTATTAGTTGGGGTCCAGCTGTCGTTCAATACCCTTGTGCTTACACCGCCCACAAATACGCGCATATCAGTGTAATACTTGGTATAGTTATAAATTTCATTGCCCTGGTTCCAGAACAAGAATGCGGTGAAGCTGAAATTCTTGTAGGTAGCACCCAGGTTAAGGCCCATTTGAAAATCGGGGTGGGGGCTGCCCAGGAATGTTCTGTCTGCATCGGTGATTTTCTTGTCGCCATTCAGGTCTTTGTATTTCCAGCTGCCAATAGTTGCACCCGGCATGATAGCGCCAACGGTGTCAGCTGCTGTGTTATAGAAACCGTCAGTTACAAAACCATGGTAAGAAGAAATGGGTTGTCCCAGTTCAGTTCTTAATGCACTGCTCAACCTCTCAAGACCGATAACCCTTGGAGAATTTTCATTGTTCAATTTGGTCATGGTGTTCTTGTAGTGTGAGAAAGTAACACCAATATCATAGGTGAAATCTTTGCTGCCGGTACCCTTGTAGTTCAATGCAATGTCAAAACCGGTGTTGCGCATGGTTCCTACATTGATGCGGGGTTTGGTAATCTGTGGTTCAAGACCATTTCTTACAGCATCCACCAGCAGGTCTTTGGTATCTTTTTTATACACATCCAAAGTGAAATCAAGTTTGCCGTTCAATAGGGTTACATCCAATCCCAGGTTAGTAGTTTCGGTTGTTTCCCATTTGGTATCCAGGTTACCTTCACGGTCTTGCCTGTATCCCTGAAAGGAAGATGTATTGGAACCATTGATATCATAGTTGGTGCGTGGCGCGTTGGAGGTAAAAGTAGAGAACTGGTTATTGGGGTCAACATTTGACTGGCTACCCATTTGTCCCCAGCCTCCCCTGATTTTCAAATCTGTAACCCAGGTTACATTATTGCGGAAGAAGTTTTCTTCAGACAATCTCCAGGCAACGCCAACAGAAGGAAAGTTGCCATACCGTACGTTAGGCCCAAACCTTGAGCTACCGTCTCTTCTGAAAGTACCGGTTAAAAGGTACTTGCCTTTGAAAGTATAGTTAAGCTGGCCAAAATAAGATGACAAAGAAGAACGTGCAACATTGTAATTAGAGATAGTGCGGTCGCTTAAGCTTCCGGCAGTAGCTGTGTTCAGTGAAACAAAATCAGGTGTTTCAAAATCGAAGTTCTGGCCAAATGCCCTTACGCCGCGCGAGTTGCTTTTTACGGCTTCGGTACCCACCAGTACTTTCAGGTCATGATTTTTAAACAATGTTTTCTGGAAAGTCAGTGTGTTGGTCCAGGTCCAGCTGGTATAGTACCAGCCTTCTTCTGTTAGCTGCGTGGTACCCTGGTTTTCTGAACGCTCATACGTTTTGCGGCCAATATTTCTTACAAACTGGTTGCCGGCATCCAAACCAAAAGAAGAACGCAGGTTCAGGAACTTGGTGAATGGAATTTCAGCAAACACGTTTCCAAAAATTTTGTATGCTCTGTCGGTGTTATCACGCTGCCTGATAAGGTTGGCAATGGGATTGCTGCCGTTGCCGGATTCGCCTACACCGTTACCGCCAAAGCCTCCTTTAATATCATACACCGGTACATAAGGCACCATGCGGTAGCCAGATGCCCACGCATCTCCTTCACCACGGTTGGTACCGCCCAGGCGATCTTCATAACTTACCTGCAGGTTTTCACCAATGCGCAGAAAGTCAACGGGCCTGAATGAAGTGTTTACACGGGCAACATATCTTTTGAATTTTGTTTCAATAAATGTACCCTGTTGATTGAAGTAGTTCATACCTGCAGAATACAGGGCTTTTTCTGTTCCGCCGCTGGCTGTAATCTGGTGATTGGTCAATAGAGCTGGCCTGGTTAATTCATCAAACCAAAGTGTGCCCGGACTTGTTTTTGAAATCTGGTAAAGGTTGCCCGCCCCTATATTATATAGGTCTGGGTTGGCTCTTGGGTCGCTGGCAGATACACCACCTTTGAAGCCGGGGCTTGTAATATAAAAATCAGGAATTTTGAAAGCGCCATTTTGCCCAAACACCGGGTGAACATAAGTGGAAGGGGTTGTTTTTTGAAGATATTCCAGGTACTGGGTTGTATTCAGCATGTCTGGAATCATTTTTTGTGTAACCACCGACTTGCCAACATAGCTGTCGTAGGAAAGAGAAGACCGTCCGGCTTTACCCTGTTTGGTAGTCACAATCACCACACCGTTGGAAGCCCTTGCGCCATAGATGGAAGCAGAGGAGGCATCTTTCAATACTTGCAATGATTCAACATCGTTGGGATTGAGTTTAGAGGGGTCGTCTGTTGGAACACCGTCAATAATGTACAGCGGGTCATTATTGCCGGCAGATGCAAAACCGCGGATCCTCACTACGGCACCCGCTCCGGGTTCACCAGATGAACTGATGGTTACACCTGCAGCCCTTCCCTGTAACTGCACCGCCAGGTTGGAGGCGGGAGTGGCCTGAAGGTCTTTGGCGTTTACTACGGAAACAGCACCGATCAAATCTTTCTTGCGCTGCGACGTATAGCCCGTTACAACAATTTCATTCAAAGATGCGGTAGTAGCGTTTACTTCGGCAGTAATACTTGTTTTTCCGGCCGTTTCAATTTCCATACGCTCATAGCCAATGGCAGTTACTACCAGTACGCTATTGTCGTTTGGTACAGTAATTTTAAAAGCACCTTCGGCATCTGTTTGTGTACCAGAATTGGTACCCTTTACAACTACAGTAGCACCTTGTACAGGTTGCTTGTCTTTGTTGTTAAGAATTTTACCGGTTACTGGTTTCTGGGCGATGGTTGTTAGATGTAAAAAGAGAAGAAATAACCCACATAGACCGGCCTTACCGGCGAGGGAGATCTTGTTTAGCATAAGCAGTCGTTTTTTAGATTGGTTCTTGTTGAGGGTATGAATATAGAAAACTTTTTAATTAATTCTTATCAAGCTATTAACATTTTTTTAATATTTTTTTTGTACCAGCGGTAAATTTTACGGATGTTTGGATGAATATGGTGCTAAAAACATTATAAACCGCGGGTATGCGTGAAGAGGGTAAAGATTGGTTAGTGTTGTTTGAAGGGCGCGTGCTGCGTGGATTTTCAATAATGAAAAACTGTTTTTCCATTTTATTACACTTAATAAAGTGGCAAGATGCATTGCAGCCCTGTAACGTGGCAACAGGCCTAAAAAATCATTGTACCCATTTTCCCTTAATTTTACCGCCTCAATAAAAAAAACAATGCCTGAAGATAAAAACAGACAGTTTCTCGATTTTGAAAAGCCCATCAAAGATCTGTTTGATGAGATTGAGAAACTGCAGTTATCGGCCGAAAAGACAAAAATTGATGCCACCGAACACATTAAAAAATACCAGGACCAGGTAATTGAGAAAAGGCGGGAGATTACACAACACCTCAACAGCTGGCAGCGCGTACAATTGAGCCGCCACCCCGACAGGCCTTATACATTAAAGTATATTCAGAAGATGGCCACCAATTTTGTGGAATTGCACGGAGACCGCAATGTAAAAGATGATAAAGCCATGGTGGGCGGGTTTGCACAACTGGGCGAGGAGACTGTGATGATCATTGGGCAGCAAAAAGGTATTAATACCAAAATGCGGCAATTGCGCAATTTTGGTATGGCCAACCCGGAAGGTTATCGTAAGGCGTTGCGGTTAATGCGCCTTGCCGAGAAATTCAACAAACCCATTATTACATTAATAGACACACCCGGCGCATACCCGGGTATGGAAGCAGAAGAGCGGGGGCAGGGCGAAGCCATTGCACGTAATATATATGAGATGATGCGGTTGAAAGTGCCGGTTATATGCACTATTATAGGAGAAGGCGCGTCTGGCGGGGCATTGGGCATTGGGGTGGGAGATAAAGTGTTTATGATGGAGAATGCATGGTATACTGTTATCTCTCCCGAAAACTGCAGCTCTATATTGTGGCGCAGCTGGGAGATGAAGGAAAAAGCCGCCGAAGAATTGCGCCTTACCTCTGACCACATGCATAAATTTGGTTTGGTAGATGGGGTTGTGCCAGAACCTTTGGGCGGCGCCCATTGGGATTATACTGAAGCCGCACAAAACCTCAAAGGCGTTTTGATAAACGCGATCCGCGAATTAAAACAGGTTGATCCCGAACAACGCATCAGGGACCGTATAAATAAGTTTGGTAAGATGGGCTTCTGGGACGAAGTTTGATTATTGTAAATTTTATATTTTGTATTTTGAATTATCGCATCAAACCATTCTATTTTTTAAGCGATAAAGATCAATACATATTAAAAGTAGCGTGATCATAGGCTATCTTCGCCCTGCATTCAACATTTAAAATTCAACATTTAAAATAATTCTGCTTCTCAATGTCACTCAGCAATCGTCTTCGTGGAACCGGTGTTGCATTGGTTACCCCTTTTACCGCCAGTTATGAAATTGATTATGATGCCCTGGGCAAAGTGATTGACTATGTAATTAAAGATGGCGTTGAATACCTGGTTACGCTGGGTACTACCGGTGAAACCCCCACGCTAAGTAAAGACGAGAAAAAAGATATCATCAATTTTACGTACGATAAAGTAAACAGCCGGATACCAGTAGTGGTAGGCGTTGGCGGAAACAATACCCGCGAGGTAATAGATGATCTAGAAAACCTGCCGCTGGAGAAAGCCATTGCTGTTTTAAGTGCCAGCCCTTATTACAACAAGCCATCGCAGGAAGGTTTGTTTCAGCATTACAAAGCCATTGCCGGTGCTACGGTAAAACCAATATTGCTGTACAACGTACCCGGCAGAACCGGTAGAAATATTGATGCTGATACGGTGTTACGCCTGGCAAAAGAAGTAGACAATATTGCCGGCCTTAAAGAAGCCGGTGGCGATATGGCCCAGTGCATGAAAATACTGCGCGATAAACCCGAAGACTTTTTTGTGGTTAGTGGAGATGATGCATTGGCATTACCGCAGATAGCCTGTGGTATGGAAGGTGTAATCAGCGTTGCCGCCAATAGTTTCCCCAAAACCTTTTCTGAAATGGTGCGCCTTGCTCTCAAAGGAGATTTTAAAAACGCCAAAGCGCTTAACGATAAACTGATAGATGCTTACGATATCATGTTTGCCGAAAATAATCCTGCCGGCGTAAAAGCATTTATGGCCGAACTTGGTTTGCTCGGTAATCATTTTCGTTTACCGGTTACGCCTTTGAGCACTGGCTTGTACACAAAGGCGCAAGCGTACTTAAAGCATCTCTGACAATTGATGTCGGAAACTGATGTCGGAAGACTGATGTCGGAAATCTGATGTGGGAAGTCCGTTGTTAGCAGTAGGAAGCTGATTCGCTTACTGCTAACGGCTAAAAGCTAATAGCTAACAGCTCACAATTTGCATCTTACACCTTATACGTCACCCCTTCCAGCGCCAGCTCTGTATTGCCAAAAACGGTTTTGGCTTCGTTTTCAAATTCGTGCAACACTTCGTATTTGCTGCTGAAATGGCCAATGATGAGCTTGCCCACGCCGGCTTTTAATGCAATGGTGGCTGCCTGCTCGGTAGTGCAGTGAAATCGTTTAATGGCCCTGTCGGCTAAATCTTTCAGGTAAGTAGTTTCGTGGTACAGCAGGTTTACGCCCTTTACTTTGTCAATGATGCTTTCATCGTACATGGTGTCTGCGCTATATGCATAACTGAGTGCAGCGGGCGCAGCCATTGTTACGGTGTCGTTTTTAACTATGTCGCCGCTTGCTGTTGTGTAATCGGCTCCCCATTTTAACTGGTCGAAGAATACCGACGGAATGCCTGCCGCAATGGCTTTTTCTGCCAGCAAACGCCTTGGTGCCCGCACCTGTTCAAACCGGAAGCCCCAGCAGGGAATCCGGTGGCTGACCCTGAAACAGTGCACCCTGAACTTTTCTTCATCCACAATCAGGCCTTCCTGCAGCGGATGAAAATGCAGTTTGAAGGGCAGGGTGGTATCGGCCACCTTCAATTGCATATCTATCAATTCTTTCAAAGGGGCGGGTGCATGCAGGTGCATATCGTGTTCACGCCCAAGCAGTCCCATACTGGTTATCAGGCCAATGAGGCCAAAATAATGGTCGCCATGAAGGTGCGAAATAAAAATATGGTGGATGCGGCTGCGCCGGATGCGGTATTTGGCCATTTGCATTTGTGTGCCTTCACCACAGTCTACCAGGAACAAATTGTCATCGAGCGTCACTATCTGGGCGGTAGGGTGACGGTCAAAGGCCGGTAAGGCAGAGTTATTTCCTAGTATGGTAACAGCCAGCATATGTATAATGGGTAAAAACGATCTCTAACAAAACTAACAAAGGCTGCCAAATAACGGTGTTAGTATGCTAATATTTTTAGAGCAAGACAGATTTTTGAATGGGTTGCTGCTTTTTAGGACAAAATAAAAGAGCCTGACGCACAGAGTTATAGTTGCTTTATGGAAAACAAAGAACGGGCACGGTTTTGCGCAGCAATATAATGTAGTCTGGCGGGGGGTTGTAGGTTGCTATGCCGTAACAGACATCATTTGTGTGCGGAAAGGAGCATCCTGTGGTATACAGCAAACAAAATGATACCGCGGTTGTTGATCAGCTTAAGTTAAACTGCGGATCGTCATCATCCAGTAACTCTCGTTCAATTTCTTCCATTTGTATGATGTCCCAGGCTTCACTTTCGGTGGGTGTTACATTCATCAGTTCCAGCAAACCGGATTCATCCAGTTTTGTTTCGAGCGCCTGCTGTAAACCGCAAACAACAAAAGATGCATTTTGGTCGTAAAACAGCTGTTGTATCTTTACAAGCGTTTCAGCAGCAGCGTCATCCATGGTTTCGATGTCTTTACAATTCAGAATTACATTTTTGACATTGTTTTTGAGGTAGGATTGTAAACATTGTTCCAATTCTGCTGTCATATTAGCAGCAATTGACGTTTCCCCGATGGTAATGACATGGAATTTCTCTTTGGTATCTGTTTTGACATTCATAATACTTACAAAATAGTTCTTACAATTTAAAGCTTGTTAAAAACGTTAGGCTCTGGAAACTTTTACACAAATACACCGTACTGGTTGATAAGGAGTCGTCGCAGATGCAAGCTGCAACAGGAATCAAAAATATTCGTTATTATTGTATCACCCATAAATCCTGGAAAACATGGACAATAATTTTTCAGCACAAGTAAAGGAAATTATCTCGTACAGCAGGGAAGAAGCATTACGTCTTGGCAATGACTTCATAGGCACAGAACATCTGTTGCTGGGTTTGATCCGTGAGGGAGACAACACCGCCATCCGCATTCTCAAAAGTTTCAATGTAGATCTGTATGAATTGCGCAAAGAAATTGAACTGGCGGTAAAAGACAAAACCGGAAAAAACATCGCAAATATTAACAGCCTGCCGCTCACCAAGCAGGCAGAAAAAGTTATACGTGTTACTGTTCTGGAAGCAAAGGCCCTCAAGAGCACAACAGTAGAAACAGAACACCTGATGCTTTCTATTCTCAAGAACAAAGAAAATATTGCTACACAAATTTTAAATCAGTTTGACGTGGATTACGATTTATTCAGAAATGAACTGGGCGTGTCTAAAGGCAATGATGTACGCAGTGAGTATTCAGAAGAAGGAGACGATGAGTTTGATGAAGAAAAGAAATACGCACAACAAAAATCAAAAGCTGCCGGCGCTGCCAAAAGCAAAACACCCGTATTAGACAACTTTGGAAGGGATATTACCAGGCTGGCAGAAAACGGTTCGCTAGACCCCATTGTTGGCAGGGAAGAAGAAATTGAGCGTGTATCGCAGATTTTATCAAGAAGAAAAAAGAACAATCCCATATTGATTGGTGAACCGGGCGTGGGTAAAACCGCAATTGTTGAAGGTCTTGCCCTGCGCATCGTACAAAGAAAAGTATCCAGGGTGTTGTTTGATAAAAGAGTGGTAAGCCTTGATCTGGCAGCACTGGTAGCAGGTACAAAATACCGCGGCCAGTTTGAAGAAAGAATGAAGGCTATCATGAATGAGCTGGAGAAAAACCGCGATGTGATTTTGTTCATCGACGAAATTCATACCATTGTTGGTGCCGGTGGTGCCAGCGGCTCGCTGGATGCCAGCAATATATTTAAACCGGCCCTGGCAAGGGGAGAACTGCAGTGCATTGGCGCATCTACGCTTGATGAGTACCGTATGTACATTGAAAAAGACGGTGCACTGGACAGGCGTTTTCAAAAAGTAATGGTTGATCCGCCCAGTGTGGATGAAACCATTCAGATTCTTACCAACATTCAGAGCAAGTACGAAGATTTTCACAATGTAACGTACTCGCCCGAAGCCATTGATGCCTGCGTGAAGCTGAGCGACCGGTATATGACCGACCGCCTTTTGCCCGACAAAGCCATCGACGTACTGGATGAAGTAGGCGCCCGTGTGCATTTAAAAAATATCAATGTTCCCCAGGATGTGGTAGACCTGGAAAAGAAAATTGAAGACGTTAAAAACGAAAAGAATAAAGTGGTAAAGAGCCAGAAGTTTGAAGAAGCGGCTTCTTTACGCGATACCGAAAAACGCCTGGCAGAAGAACTGGAAAAAGCAAAAAACCAGTGGGAAGAAGAAAGCAAACACAAACGTTACCCCATAGACGAAGATGCCATTGCAGAAGTAGTAAGCATGATGACCGGTATTCCTGTAAAACGGATGGTACAGGCGGAGACCGACAAGCTGAAGAAGATGAATGAAGATATGAAGGGCATGGTGGTAGGACAGGATGAAGCCATCTTAAAAGTGGTAAAAGCCATTCAGCGTAACCGTGTTGGATTGAAGGATCCCAAAAAACCAATCGGTACATTTATATTCCTGGGCCCAACCGGTGTAGGTAAAACTGAGCTGGCAAGGGCGCTGTCGAGGTACATGTTTGATAGCGAAGATTCGCTGATCCGCATAGACATGAGTGAGTACATGGAGAAATTTACCGTGAGCCGTTTAATTGGCGCACCTCCCGGTTATGTGGGTTACGAAGAAGGCGGACAGCTTACAGAAAAAGTACGCCGCAAACCCTACAGCGTTATTTTGCTCGATGAAATTGAAAAAGCGCACCCGGATATTTACAATATTTTGTTACAGGTGCTTGATGATGGCCAATTAACAGACGGCCTGGGCAGAAAGATAGATTTCAAGAACACCCTTATCATTATGACTTCTAATATTGGTGTACGCCAGTTGAAAGATTTTGGTGAAGGTGTTGGTTTTGCTACTGCTTCCCGTATTCAGAATGCGGAAGAAAATAACAAAGCCGTTATTGAAAAAGCTTTGAAACGTACTTTCTCTCCTGAATTTTTAAACAGGATTGATGATGTGGTGGTATTCAATTCACTTGATAAATCACATATCTTCCAGATCATAGACATTCTGATGAAAGGCGTGTTGAAACGCCTGGCCATACTAGGTTTTAGCCTTGAACTTACTGAGGAAGCAAAAACCTTTATTTCAGATAAAGGATATGATTCACAGTTTGGTGCAAGACCGCTTCACCGCGCAATCCAGAAATACCTGGAAGATCCGCTGGCGGAAGAAATTCTGAACATGAGCATCAAAAACGGAGATGTATTAATAGCAGATCTCGACAAAGAAAATTCTAAGATCAAATTTTCGCTGAAGGCCAAAGAAATCGAAAAATCAGAAGCCTGATAAACTTTTAAAATACATGCAAATGCCGGCACAAAGTGCCGGCATTTTTTTTAGCCGCAGGTTCGCAGATTAGAAAGTAGTAAGTATTAAGTAATAAGTAGTAAGTAATAAGACATTGTCGCAGAAATATAGCCGCTGATTCGCAGATTCTAGAGTAGTAAGTAATAAGACATTGTCGCAGAAATATAGCCGCTGATTCGCAGATTGTAGAGTAGTAAGTAATAAGCCATTGTCCCAGAAATATGGCCGCTGATTCGGCGATTAGACAATTAAAAGGCGAAATATTTATTTCTTTAACTGCCCCCTTACCCCAGCGGGGTAGATTATGGGTAGAAGATTATTTTAGTTCACTTACGTTCCGTAGGAACGTGCAATGCAGAAGCCTAGTAAGAGCCGCAGATTCGCAGATTAGGTTTGAGGTAAATGGATGTAAGAAATGCATGGAAAACTTTCAACATTTGCATGGCGGCATTTTTGAATGTTGAATTATTCCTTTTTACTTGTAATCAGCGAATCTTCGGCTAATGATTCTTTGTTCAATGTTTTTCCTCATTTTTGCCAAAACATTATTTGTTTCATGGCTTCTTCCCAGAATATTATTATTACGATAGATGGATGGTCATCGTGTGGCAAAAGCACCCTTGCCAAACAACTGTCTAAAGACCTTGGGTACACCTATATAGACAGTGGAGCCATGTACCGCGCCATTACCTTGTTTTTTTTACGCAATCATATAGACTGGACCAAACGGGCACAGGTAGACGAAGCGCTCAACAATATCTTGCTTGAATTTAAATCTAACCACAAAAGCGGCCAGACAGAAATGTACCTCAACGGAGAAAACGTTGAATATGTAATTCGCGACCTGGTAGTGGCAGAGAAAGTTAGCGATGTGGCATCCATTAAAGAAGTGCGCGATTTTGCTGTGGCACAGCAGCAACTGATGGGCAGCAATAAAGCCATTGTAATGGATGGAAGGGATATTGGTACCGTGGTATTTCCGCAGGCGGAGTTAAAAATATTCATGACGGCAGACAATGCCATCCGGGTGCAGCGCAGGTTTAAAGAATTATACGAAAAGAATCCCAACGTTACCATTGAAGAAGTAAAAGCCAACCTCGAAATGCGCGATTATATCGATTCTCACCGGGAAGTGAGCCCACTGCGCAAAGCCGCTGATGCTATTGAGCTGGACAATTCAAAGATTGGCATCAAAGAACAGCTTGAACTGGTAAAGGGATGGGTAAAAGAGAAACTGAAATAAATACAATTAGCCGCAGATTCGCAGATTATTATATGCAATCTGGGGCGATAATCCCATGTGATCCTTCCAATCTGCGAATCTGCGGCTATAGTCTATGCGACCATTACAATCGGCGAATCTGCGGCTATAATCTACGCGACTATTACAATTTGCGAATCTGCGGCTATAATCTATGCGATCCTTCCAATCTGCGAATCTGCGGCTATAATCTATGCGATCCTTCCAATCTGCGAATCTGAGGCAATAATCTATACAAGCGTTACAATCTGCGAATCTGCGGCTATAATTATACGACTATTATAATCTGCGAATCTGCGGCTATAATTTATCTCAGAAAAAGCATTTCTCTGTATTTAGGCAGTAACCAGGTTTCATCATCTACCAGCAGCTCCAGCTTGTCTACATGGTAGCGGATGGTTTCAAAAAATGGTTCTTTGATCTGGCTTTCATAAGCAATGGCCCGTGTGCGGGTGTTATCCATGGCGTTTACTATTTTTCTTGTTTCAATCATTTTTTCTACCAACTCGCTGATTTTGCTGATGTGCTCGGCAATTTTCTCCAGTATTTGTTTTTGATTGGCATAGGTGCTTTCTTTTAAACCAAGTTCTTTTAACCCGCGGATATTTTCTATAAGCACATTCTGGTATTTAATGGCGGCAGGCAGTATATGACTGGTGCACAGCTCGCCCATGATGCGCGCCTCAATCTGTACTTTTTTAATGTAGTTTTCCAGTTCTATTTCATGGCGGGCTTCAATTTCTACCTGGCTTAGTACATCATTGTTCTCAAATAACTGTATTGATTTTTCTGTAATCAACGCATCCAGCGCCAGTGGGGTTGTTCTTACATTGGCCAGTCCTCTTTTTTCCGCTTCTTTCTGCCACTCTTCGCTATAGCCGTCGCCTTCAAACAATACTTTTTCACTGCTTACTATATACTCGCGGATTACATGCATAATGGCGATTTCTTTTTTCTCGCCTTTTTCTATCAGTGTATCCACGTCGTCTTTAAAATTTCTGAGGGTTTCTGCCATAATGCAGTTAAGAATGGTCATGGCAGTAGCGCAATTGGCGGATGAACCCACGGCCCTGAATTCAAATTTATTACCGGTAAATGCAAAGGGCGATGTGCGGTTACGGTCGGTATTATCCAGCAGCAGCTCGGGTATGCTGCGGTGCAGATCCAGTTTCAGGATGGCTTCATCCTGCTCATCAAATTTATCGCCCACACGTTCTTTTACATCCTGCAATACTTTGCTGAGGTATTGACCAATGAATACAGAAATAATGGCGGGCGGTGCTTCATTGGCGCCCAGGCGGTGATCGTTACCGGCAGAAGCAATAGACGCGCGCAGTACATCTGCATAATCATGTACTGCTTTGATGCTGTTTACAAAAAAAGTAAGGAACATCAAATTGGTCTTGGGGGTTTTGCCGGGGGCCAGCAGGTTAACACCGGTATCGGTAGCAAGGCTCCAGTTATTGTGTTTACCACTTCCGTTAATGCCTGCAAATGGCTTTTCATGAAACAATACACGCAGCTTATGCCGCCGCGCTACACGGTCCATGATATCCATCAATAAAATATTATGGTCAACGGCCACGCTAACTTCTTCATAAATGGGGGCACATTCAAACTGCGCTGGTGCCACCTCGTTATGACGCGTGCGCAGGGGAATGCCCAGCTTGTAAGCCTCATCTTCAAAATCTCTCATAAACGCATATACGCGTTCGGGAATCGAGCCGAAATAATGATCTTCCAGTTGCTGTCCTTTGGCCGAAGCATGGCCAAACACCGTTCTGCCGCTCACCACCAAATCGGGCCTGGCGTTCACAAACGATTCATCTATTACAAAATATTCCTGCTCCCACCCCAGCGTGGCGCTTACTTTGGTAACATTTTTATCAAAATAATTGGCTACTTCAACAGCTGATTTATTCAGCGCCTCCAGCGATTTTAACAGCGGTGCTTTGTTATCGAGGCTTTCGCCGGTATAAGAAACAAATATGGTGGGTATGCAAAGCGTTTTGCCATTGCCTATTTCTACAATGAAGGCGGGCGACGAAGGATCCCAGGCTGTATAACCCCGGGCTTCAAAAGTGGCGCGGATGCCGCCGCTGGGGAAGGAAGATGCATCCGGTTCCTGCTGTATCAATGCCGCACTGTCAAACTCTTCTATGGGTGTACCGTCTGATTTAATGGTAAAAAATGAATCATGTTTTTCCGCAGTGGCGCCGGTGAGCGGTTGAAACCAGTGTGTAAAGTGGGTAACGCCGCGGCTTTCGGCCCATTGCCTTACACCCGACGCAATTTGGTTAGCTACGCTGCGGTCTATTTTTTTTCCGCCTTTGCTGGAATTGACAAGGCTTTTGTAAGCTTCATCGCTCAAAAACTCGCGGGCTGTTTTTAAAGTAAAAACATTCTGGCTGAAGATAGCAGTTACTTTGGCTGAAGCTTCAACACCGGTTGTTTGCGAATTATAAGTAATGTTGTTAAGCGCCTTGAATCGTAATGACATGATAAAATCTTTTAGCTGTAATAAGAAATTCAAAATAAGCACATTTGCACAAAATCTGTTTTTTATTTTCCAGGATGCAGTAACAATCAGTTGTTTATTGCTGGTAACGGGTCATGTACTTTTTTGATTAGATAAAAAATCCTCCGGCTTTTCCGGAGGATTTTTTTAAAAAGATAGTTTGTATAAAAAGAAAGCGGTTATGCTTTCACAGACTTAACGGTAGTGATGATGCGTGCAGCTACTTTGTATGGGTCTGCAGCTGAGTTTGGACGGCGATCTTCCAGATAACCCTTCCAGCCTTTAGCAGGAACCACCACAGGTATACGGATGGATGCACCGCGGTCGGAAACACCATAGCTGAAATCCATGATGCTGGCAGTTTCATGTTTGCCGGTCAAACGTTTGTCGTTATCTGCACCATATACTTCAATATGTTCTTTTACTACAGGGCGGAACGCTTCGCACACTTTGTCGAAAATTTCTTTTTTGCCTGCATTTCTTAATAATGAGTTTGAGAAATTGGCGTGCATGCCTGAACCATTCCAGTCAAGCGCACCCAATGGTTTGCAATGCCAGTTGATTGAAACACCGTATTTCTCACCAATTCTTTCCAGCAGGTAACGGGCAACCCAGATTTGGTCGCCGGCTTCTTTAGCACCTTTTGAAAAAATCTGGAACTCCCACTGGCCGGCAGCTACTTCTGCATTGATGCCTTCTACATTGAGGCCTGCTTCAAGGCATACGTCGAGGTGTTCTTCAATAATGTTTCTGCCGTATGCATTTTGTGCGCCAACAGAGCAGTAGTAAGGGCCCTGCGGACCGGGGTAGCCACCTGCGGGAAAGCCAAGCGGCTTGTTGGTTTTAGTATCCCACAGAAAATATTCCTGCTCAAAACCAAACCAGAAGTCATTATCATCGTCTGCAATAGTAGCACGTCCGTTGCTTACATGTGCGCTGCCGTCTGCATTTAATACTTCACACATAACCAGGTAGCCATCTTTGCGCTGTGGATCTTTAATCAAAAAAACGGGTTTCAGCAAGCAGTCAGAAGAACCGCCCGGTGCCTGTTCGGTTGATGATCCGTCAAAACTCCACATGGGGCAATCAGCCAGTTTACCACTAAAGTCCTTTTCAATTTTTGTTTTGCTACGTAAGCTTTGGGTGGGTTTGTAACCATCGAGCCAGATGTACTCAAGTTTGGATGCAGCCATAATTTTAGCAGATTTTTTGAAATATTAAAAATTTTATTAATATGTGGTTTTATTTTGAAAGATTGGATTATTGGCCACGAATGTAATAATGAAATCAATAATTCTGCGTGTTTCGGTCAAAAATTTATACTGTTCGTGAAAAAATTGTGAATTTAAAAAACCGAAATTCGTCTGCGACATATTATTAAATTTTATCTATAACGCCTTTCAATAATATAAGTGCCTGTAAATTAACCATACAGGTTTTCAATTACAGTTGACCTTATTCATAAATACTTTTCTGTGAGAACCTTTAGCCTGTCGTTTAATTGGAAAATATCTAATCTTCAATAACCAGCTGTTAACAACCGGCCTGCCCATAGATGGTTGATATGGAAGATATCAGCTGGAAGTTTGACGGGAAAGATAATCGGTAAACTTAACCGGCCTGTATTACTTTTGCTGGCTTGCAATTTTTACCCAATTAATCTTTTGTATGGATTACTCAAATATTATCAGGAAGGCATGGGAAGAATATGATGCCACCAAGATAATACACAAGATAGAAGACATCAGTCCAATGGTGTCTACCAACTATGTTTTCCGTATTACTTTTCAAGATGAAGACATTATTATAGCCAAGCTGTCTTTTTTTGGCAAATACGAGTACTTTAAGGAAGATCATCGCATTATTCATACCCTGTCAAATAACCTGTTGTACCCATACGAAAATTTTCTTGCCAAATCATTGCTGCGCAACAACCGCGTGTTTATGTACCGGTATAAAAGCGGTAAAACAGATATCTGGGTGGTGTTTTACAACCCGGTGCGTGTACTACATCGTATGCCGCGGCGACTTGAAGACCAGCACATACGAAAGTTTGGTGAGCAAACCGGTAAATTTCACAAAGCCTGCTCAAGGTTGCGCAATGTGCTGCCTAAATCTATAAAAACCCTGCGTACAGACATTAATGCGCTGCGCGAGATGCTGGATAAAGACAAGAAAAAATTTACACCCGAACAGGCGGATTACCTCCGCCATCATTGCGATTTGTTTATTAAAAACCGCCTTAAATGCAATGTGAGTTCTTTTGAGATCATACCCGTTTTTATTGACTGGAACATTGGCAATTTTTCTGTTACCAACAAACAGGAACTGTATACCAGGTGGGATTATGACTGGTTTCGCATGAGCTATCGCATGCTCGATTTTTATTTCTTCAGTCGTGTGGTATCCGATGCCGGCGATAAAACCGCTTTCAGCTATCTGATCAATACCATGATGGAAGATCGTTTCATCACTTTTTTACAGGAGTACCACAAGGTGAACCCGCTGACCGCAAACGAGTTAAGGTTTTTGAAAGAAGCATACCGGTTTTTTATTCTAAATTACGTGGTTAAGAATGGCAGCTACTTTTTCAGCGATCAATATGCCAATAAACTAACAGCAGAAGCCTTTGATATTTATTTGCCTTCCATTGACACTGATTTTGACGCAGAAAAACTGATACAGGCGCTTAAAATAAAAGAAGCATAAGCTGGCTAACCAAAACATTGCTACATGATGCAGGCAACTGATTTTAAAACAGTTCTTGATAAGTATAAGATTATCTTTTTTGACGCCTTTGGGGTGCTTAAAAATTACCATGGCCTGGTGCCCGGTATTGAAAAAACATTTGCCTACATTGAAGCGCAGCAGAAGGAATATTATATTGTAACCAATGATGCATCACGCAGTCCGCAGCAACTGGCGGAATCATACCACAAGCTTGGCCTGCATGCTATTTCGCCAGACCGCATCATATCATCTGGTATGCTGGCAAAAGAATACCTTGATCTTAAAGTAAACAACGGTATTGTTGCCTATCTCGGCACCAACAATTCAGCCCATTACATAGATAGCTCCGGATTGCATACGCTGCCGGTCAGCGCCATCAATTACACCAATATAGACCAGGTAAATGCGCTGGTATTGTTAGACGATGAAGGGTTTAACTGGTTCGATGATCTGAATAAAAGTATCAATATTCTCCGCAAACGCACTATACCGGCCATTGTAGCCAACACCGACAATACCTATCCATTGTCTGGTAATAACGAAGTAGCCATAGCCATTGGCGGCATTGCTTCTATGATAGAAAGTATTGTTGGTAAAAGGTTTATTCGCTTTGGTAAGCCAGATTCACAACTCTTTATGTTTGCATACGATCTGATACGCTGGCGTTTGGACATCACCAAGAAAGACATCCTCATGGTCGGCGACACGCTGCATACAGATATCATTGGAGGGAACAAATTTGGGCTGGATACAGTGCTGGTGCTCACCGGCAATACCCTGCCCGATGATGCAGAAATGCGCATACGCTCCACCGGCATACTGCCTACCTATATTTGTAAGGATGCAGTGGTTGAATGATTGTAATCCATGTAATCTACTTTGAGGCTGGTAACCTAATCAACGTTATGCAGGAATGATATGCCCTTGCAGCCACCTGTTACTGCGGCTAAATAGATTAGTTGGCTGATTGCAACAAATGCTGAGAAAGGGTGCGAGTAAAAAAGGCAGGTAAATACTTCTATACCGTATAATTGCACCGGCAAACGGTACTACATATCCAATAATGATCATGCCCGGCAATGCAAACAGCAAACAAAAAACAGCAAACCTGTTTACCCGTATATTTTTATTGCCAAACAACTTATAGCAACCGAGTAAGACAATCGTCCAGATACATAACAATTCAGCGGAAAACGCTGTGTAAATTATTTTTCCGCCGGTACCGGGCAATGGTTGCCACCAGCCGTTTACAATGGCCACCGGTAAAATGTTCAGAAAACTAACTGCATTGGGCGCCAGGGTGGGTAAGTACATTCTGGAACCGCCTTCCAGCAACAAAAAATCTTTTTGTCGTTCGGTTACAGCAGCCAGCAAGCCATCCTGCACCAATGTATTGGCTATGGCTGAGAACACCAGTACCGTGGCCGTCACCGTTAATAACAACCAGCGTCTGGGCCAGTTTGTTTTTTCTGCCAGCCACAGATAAAACAGTGCGGGCAATAGGGTCAGCAAGGCGTTGGCGCGCGCTGCAATCATAATAGCTGTACAAACAAGCATTGCCGCCCAGTGGTAACGGAGATGCTTCAGCGCTTGTAAAAAACTATAGCAACAAAAGCCCATGGCCATATAGAAGAGCCCGTCTTTGTAGACAGTTGCCGTCCAGAAAAGTACAGAAGGAAGAAGTAGGGTGCACAGGGCTGCCAATACGTTGTCTGTATAATGGTAAAAAAATTTAAATAGCGCCACGGAACCTGCAAAAACCGGGAAAGCAAAAATGAGTGTGTTGATATATAAATTATCACAAGAAAAAAAGTTGAGCACAACCTGCATATATTGAAGCACCTGGTACTGCACATTCAGCAGGGGTTTGGTGGTATCTGTAATATTGAAACCGTCTTCATTGGCCACCAGGGTATGCCAAAACTGCTGCGGATGAATGAGCAATTCCTTTTTCATGGCCACACTTTCATTAAAGAAGAACCAGATATCACCATGATTGGGATAAAATGTAAATGCTATCCAATTGTGTATGCAGCCTGCCGCCACATGCAGCGCAAAAAAAATGACCAGCCAGTGTGTGCGGATGCTTGTATTGAAAAAATGCATGCGTGTTATAGCCAGGCACAGCAACAAAAAATACACTATGAAGAGGGTAACATGCATGTTGATTGTACTACTAACGCCGGTAAAAGTAATTAAGTGTTGCGTTCTGTGAGCTCATCCAGCTTTTTGAGGTAAATGTCTGAAATAATTTCCTGGGTATATTGTTGGGTCACCAATTCTCTTCCGGCCAACCCCATTTGTTTTTTGGCTGGTGCAGGCAAATGAAAGTATTTCTCCATAACGGCTGCCAGGGCAGCAGCGTCTTTTTGTGGGCATAAATATCCGTTCAAGCCATCTTTCACCAGTTGGCGGCATCCCGGTACATCGGTTGCAATTAATGCCTTACACATGCTCGCTCCTTCCAGCAGGCTGAGCGGGAGGCCTTCGCGGTAGGAGGGCAGCACAACACAATCCGCTTTTTCAATAAACGGTACTACATCATCTGTTTCACCAAGGTATTGAATGACCCCTGCGGATTGCCACTGCGCCAATTTTTCTTTTGGAACGGCTACGGCGCTTTTATCATCACCAAAACCCAGCAATGCAAAATGTACAGGCAGGCCTTTTGAAAGCAGCATGCCTGCAGCGCGCGCATATTCATATACACCTTTGTGTTCAATTAACCTGGCAATAAGCAGAAACGAAACGGGTGTTCGGTTTTCATTATAAGGAGCGGCATAAAATGTGTTGGTATTAACGCCTTCTCCGGGTAGTATAAATGTTTTATCTGCCGCTACCAGTTTGCCCTGAATAAAAACATGCTGATCGTCTGTGTTTAAAAACCACACTTCTTTTGTTTTCTTCAATGCATAGCGGTACAGTTTGGATGCCGCTGCCTGCAGTATGCCCTGGCCGGTGAATGCATACCCCAATCCGGTTATTACGCTTACAGCAGGGCAACCAATACGCGCGGCGGCAATTGAACCATAGATATTTGCTTTTATGGTATAATGAAAAATAAGGTGTGGGGCAATGCGCCTGTAATGTGCAAGCAGTTCGCGGTATAGCTGCAAATCATCTGCGAGTGAAATGCTTTTGCTTTTTAATTTTGTTAACTCGGTATAATGTATGCCCGGCAGTTGTTCAAACTGGCTGGTATATTTATCGCGTGGTGCCAATACAAAAACATCATATCCTTTTTGAACAAGCGTTTGCAAGAGGTACAATCTGAATTTATAAATACTCCAGCTGGTATTGGCAACAAAGGCGATGCGCTTTTTTGAGGGCATAATAATTCCCGGAAAATAATATAAAATCAGCAAACCTACTTAATTATGCGTTAGCATGCCGGTATGTGATTACAGAGGTGATAAATTAATACATACAATTGACAGCGGGTTTGTACTTTTGCGTTTTTAATAACAATCATGGAAATAACAGCTTCAACAGCCGCACAACTGCGTCTTACTGCAGAAGAATTCGACCTTATTAAACAAAAACTGGGACGAACCCCCAATTTTACTGAATTGTGTTGTTTCTCTGCCATGTGGAGCGAACATTGCAGTTATAAGAATTCTATTAAATGGTTGAAAACATTACCACGCGACGGCAAAAAGATGCTGGTAAAAGCCGGTGAAGAAAATGCCGGGCTAATGGATATTGGTGACGGCTACGGTGTGGTATTTAAAATTGAATCGCATAATCATCCCTCCGCCATAGAGCCTTTTCAGGGCGCAGCTACCGGGGTAGGTGGTATTCACAGAGATATTTTTACCATGGGCGCCCGCCCGGTGGCAGCACTTAATTCATTGCGGTTTGGCAGTATCAGGGAAACAAAAACCCAGCACCTGCTAAGCGGTATTGTGCATGGTATTGGCCACTACGGCAATTGCTTTGGCGTACCCACGGTGGGCGGAGAAATTTATTTTGAACCCTGTTACCATACCAACCCGCTGGTAAACGCCATGAGTGTGGGTGTGTTAAAAAACGGCGACACTATTTCTGCCACTGCAAAAGGCAATGGCAATCCTGTTTTTTTTGTGGGCAGCGCCACCGGTAAAGATGGTATTGGCGGCGCCTCGTTTGCATCCGCCGATATAACCGCAGAAAGCGCCGAAGAATTGCCCGCGGTACAGGTAGGTGATCCTTTTCAGGAAAAAAAATTATTGGAAGCCTGCCTCGAAGTAATTAAAACCGGCGCCGTAGTAGGTATGCAGGATATGGGTGCTGCCGGTATCATTTGTTCCACTTCAGAAATGAGTGCCAAAGGCGAATCGGGCATGCGCATCGATCTTGAAAAAGTGCCTACCCGCCAGAAAAATATGAAGGCCTGGGAGTTATTGCTGAGCGAAAGCCAGGAAAGAATGCTGATGGTAGTAGAAAAAGGAAAAGAGCAGGCGGTAATAGACGTGTTTGAAAAATGGGATCTGCCCTGCTCTGAAATTGGCGAAGTAACCGGCGATGGCATACTCAATTTTTACATGCATGGCACACTGGAAGCTTCCCTGCCCGCGCATGAACTGGTGCTGGGCGGTGGCGCTCCGCAATACACCCGCGAAATAAAAGAGCCGGCTTACCTGCAAAAAATTAAAGCATTCAATGCAGACAGTATTGAAGTGCCCGATGATTTGCGCGCTGTAGCAGAACAACTGGTAGCCATTCCCAATATTGCTTCCAAGAAGTTTGTATACGTACAGTACGATAGCATGGTAGGCGCAGGCAATGCATCTACCAATGCACCCAGCGATGCTGCCATAGTAGTGGCAAAACCTACCAGTAAAGGATTGGCGCTTACCACAGACTGCAACAGCCGTTATGTATTTGCAGACCCTTATAAAGGCGGTATGATTGCGGTGGCTGAAGCTGCCAGGAATATTGTGTGCAGTGGCGGTCAGCCACTCGGCATCACCAACTGCCTCAATTTTGGCAATCCGTACGACCCCGAAGTATATTACCAGTTTGTACATGCACTAAAAGGTATGGGCGAAGCCTGTACAAAATTTGATACACCTGTTACCGGGGGTAATGTTAGTTTTTATAACCAGGGGCCCGATGGTGCCGTATACCCCACGCCCACTATTGGTATGGTAGGATTGCTGGATAATGTAAACGAAAAAATGACGCTCGATTTTAAAGCAGCGGGCGACCTGATATTTTTAATTGGAAACAGCAGCAACGATATCAATTCGTCTGAATACCTGCACAAAATTCATGGTGTGGAGTTTAGCCCGGCGCCCGAGTTTGACCTCGACAAAGAATTTACACTGCAACAAAAAGTGGCAGAACTGATCAGCAAAAAAATAATTCAATCGGCGCACGATGTAAGTGAAGGCGGATTATTCATCACGCTGATAGAATCTTGTTTTAACCGCAACCTGGGTATGGATGTGGTAGCCGCCGACTTTAACATTCGTAAAGATGCTTACTGGTTTGGTGAAAGCCAAAGCAGGGTAGTGGTGACCGTTAGTCAAGCAGATGTGCCGGCGTTCAAAAAATTAGTAGGTGCACATGCATTTGCAGAACTGGGTTTTGTTACCAACGGAACGGTGGAGGTAGACGGTATGAATTGGGGCAGCATTGATAGCTGGAAAGATACTTATGACAACGCCATCGGAAATATTCTTTCTGCCGTGCAGGCAGACGATGCGGTTACTGCATTATAATTGTGTTAAGAGTTGAGTTGTAAGTGCGTTGCTTCAATTTATTTTATATTGACCAGCTTTCCGTTTGGCATAAAATTGATGGTTGAACGAAAGCTTCCAATAAATACTGTTGCAGCGCAATAACCTACGAATATGCGGCCATTTTTTTTGACTTTTGACTTTTGATTTTTGACTTTTCAATGGAAAAAAAAGCAACCATAGTTATCACCGGTGCAGCAGGTTTTATTGGCAGCTGCCTGGTGGGTTTTATGAATGAGCAGGGCTACCATCAGCTTATACTGGTAGATGATTTTTCGCGGGCCGACAAAATACCCAACCTGGAAAACAAACGGTTCAGCAAAAAAGTGGAACGTTCTGTGTTCTTTGACTGGCTGCAAACGGAAAACCCGGTTATTGATATAGTTTTTCATATTGGTGCCAGAACAGATACCACAGAATTTGATTACGCCATTCACCAGCAACTCAACGTTGAATATTCACAGCAAATCTGGAATTACTGCACAGAAAAAAATATTCCCCTGGTGTATGCTTCTTCAGCGGCCACATATGGCGATGGTGCACTGGGGTATAAAGACGATCATGCGCTTCCGTTTACATTACAACCGCTGAACCCATATGGCGTTTCTAAAAATGAATTTGATAAATGGGCGCTGCAACAAAGCGCTCAGCCACCTTTTTGGGCAGGACTTAAATTTTTTAATGTATACGGCCCCAACGAATACCACAAAGGCCGCATGGCAAGTGTTATCTGGCATTCTTTCAACCAGATACAAAAAGACGGCCTGGTAAAACTGTTCAAATCTCACCGGCCAGATTTTAAAGACGGGCAGCAGCTGCGCGATTTTGTGTATGTAAAAGACGTGGTGAAAGTTTGTTACTGGTTAATGGAAAACCAGCCAGCATCGGGTATCTATAACCTGGGCACCGGTAACGCGCGGGCTTTTGAAGATTTGGTGAAAGCCACTTTTGCCGGGTTGAACAAACCGGCGCAGATCAACTTTATTGACATGCCGGCAGACATACGCGATAAATACCAGTATTTTACGGAAGCCGATATGAGCAAACTTATCAATGCCGGGTATGGTCAGCCATTTTACTCGCTTGAAGAAGGTGCAGGCGATTATGTAAGAAATTACCTGGCAAAGGGTCATTATTATTGATACACGAACACGCCATCCGGTTTTCATCCATCCATCCTAATCACAGCGGTTGATGCCGTGTTATAGCAAAAATTTTCCGCGGTATTATTTGTATTTTTGCGGCGTTTCAAAAAAACAATCATGAATAAGAAGATTGCTATCATTGGTGGCGGTAACCTGGGTACCGCCATCGCCGAAGGTTTGATACAAAGCGGTTTTATTCTGCCCAAACATATTATCGTAACCAAACGCAATGTTGCCACCCTGCACCATTTGGAAAGAAAAGGCGTGCTGGTAAGCGATAATAATGAAGAAGCGCTTCGCTTTGCAGACCTTGTCATATTGGCCGTAAAACCTTTTCAGGTAGACGATATACTTTCAAAATTGCAGGGCGCCTTGCTTGCTGATAAGCATATCATCATTTCTGTAATAACAGGCGTTAGCATTAGTAATATTTTAAAAATTGTAGCCAAAAAAATTCCGGTGGTACGGGCTATGCCCAATACCGCCATTGCCATCCAGGAAAGTATGACATGTATCAGCCATCATGAAGTGGAAAAAGATGACATAGAGTATATTATTGAACTGTTTACGCAGTTAGGCAAAGTAGCCGTTATTGAAGAAAAATTAATGGATGCTGCCACCGTACTCGGCGCTTGCGGAACCGCCTATGCTATGAGATATATTCGGGCAAATATACAAGGTGGCATAGAAATTGGGTTTGATGCAGCCACAGCAAACCTGATTGCAGCACAAACGGTAAAAGGCGCTGCAGACCTGTTGCTGAAAAAAGGTACCCACCCTGAGCAGGAAATTGATAAGGTAACTACGCCAAAAGGTTGTACAATAGCAGGGCTTAATGAAATGGAACACCAGGGTTTTAGCTCGTCATTGATCAAAGGAATAATGACCAGTTATTTAAAAATTGCCAAAGATTAATTTTTATTATACGTCACCCAACCCTTTGTAAAGGCTTTGCGTAATTAACCATTGTTTAACAGTTTTTTGGAATTACAAGATACTGATAATCATACATATACTTGAATTCAGTCATAAGAAAAACCAACGCCTACTTCCTAAAACTTATTGTGATCAGGCCCAATCTTATTTGAACCGTTGAAATAAAAGAGCTTATTTTGCGTTTCGAAAATCAATCCAAGCCCCAAAAAACTTAAATCAAAACCAAGTATCTCTGTGTATGAAAAGAAATATCAGTTTGTTTGTGTTGACTTTTGAAATCGCAGCGATAGTTGTATTACACGCGGTTAAAATGAACCAGGCACAGGGGCAGGGGCGCGAGGTCAGTTCGCATACCATTAGTTTATCAAAATCTAAAGTTACAGCTCCGGTAGTTAAACACTACCAGCTGCTGAGCATAAAATAAATTACACACACTAAAAGGAAGCAATAGGCATTCAGATTTATCTGGTGCCTATTGTCTTTTTATGGCT
The DNA here is from genome assembly GCA_963705285.1 of uncultured Chitinophagaceae bacterium. GTDB lineage: Bacteria > Bacteroidota > Bacteroidia > Chitinophagales > Chitinophagaceae > JACMLD01. Next base: position 5,960,227 of record OY970066.1, on the reverse strand, counting down.
AAGAGGTTAAAAGAGAACAAGGGCATTTGCCTGCATTGCCGATGCATTTTTCTTTTGATACCAACTAACCCACGTTAGTATTGTTACCTGGTTGTAATGTTTGCGTGGGTTAACCTTCTGTTCGCTTTCAACCTTCCGGGTCTCTTTTTCTCCTTCACGCTCTTAGCCTCTAGTTTTCCACAGCTTATTCATGCTATGTATAATGACGCTATTCGTTGTATCTTTGCATGACCCCACGGAGCTTTTTCAGAAAGATCCACAAAGGTCACAGGCCAGGGATGGGTATAAAGTTGATGATACTGCAGTTTATCATGACTGTTTCAGTGTTCAGTATTATTAACCACGCATATTGTTTATCGTATTTCTTATCCCGGAATATCATTGCTATTAATTTATTGAAATATAACTAACCATTTTATGGCCAAATTTATTTTTGTTACCGGTGGGGTAACATCGTCGTTAGGTAAGGGAATCATTGCGGCATCGCTGGCAAAGTTGTTACAGGCAAGGGGTTTGCGTGTTACCATTCAAAAGTTTGATCCTTATATCAATGTCGACCCCGGTACCCTCAACCCGTATGAACACGGCGAATGTTATGTTACGGATGATGGCGCAGAAACAGATTTGGATCTTGGCCACTACGAACGTTTTTTAAATATACCTACATCGCAGGCCAACAATGTAACTACCGGAAAAATTTACCAAACGGTCATCAACAAAGAAAGAGAGGGTGCTTACCTTGGCAGAACCGTGCAGGTTGTGCCCCACATAACAGATGAAATTAAAAGAAGAATGTTGCTGCTGGGGCAGGATGGCAAATTTGATGTGGTGATTACTGAAATAGGCGGCACTGTGGGTGATATTGAGAGCCTTCCGTTTGTGGAAGCCGTACGCCAGCTGCAGTGGGAGTTGCCCGAAGAAGATACGGTGGTAGTGCATCTGACGCTGATACCCTATTTAAAGGCTGCAAAAGAATTAAAGACAAAACCTACCCAGCACAGTGTGCGCATGCTTAGCCAGGAAGGTGTTCACCCGGATATCATCGCCTGCAGAACAGAAGAGGCGTTATCGCCCGAAATACGTCGTAAGATAGCGCTGTTCTGTAATGTAAAACCAGAAGCGGTGATTGAAGCAGCCGATGCGTCTACTATTTATGAAGTACCATTGGCCATGATGAGGGAAAAACTGGATCTTATTTGCCTGCGTAAAATGAATATTACCGGTTATAAAGAACCCGAACTTTCCAAATGGAAGGAGTTTCTTGATAAACTGAAATATCCAAAAAGTAAGGTTACCATAGGGTTAATCGGTAAGTATATCGAATTGCAGGATGCTTATAAATCTATACTGGAAGCCTTTGTACATGCCGGCGCAATAAACGAATGCAAAGTGCAGGTGGTAAACGTACACAGCGAGTTTATTACCGATGAAAACGTGGCAGAAAAACTGGGCAACCTGGATGGATTGCTGGTGGCGCCGGGCTTTGGACTGCGCGGTATAGAAGGAAAAATTGTTGCCGTAAAATATGCACGTGAGAAAGGCTTGCCATTTTTTGGTATCTGCCTGGGCATGCAAATGGCAGTTATTGAGTTTGCCAGAAATGTGCTGAACATAAAAGACGCCCACTCCACCGAAATGAACCCAGATACCCTTAACCCGGTAATAGATTTGATGGAAGCGCAAAAGAACATAACTGCAAAAGGCGGTACCATGCGCCTGGGTGCCTACCCCTGCGATATAGCAGACGGCACATTGGCCAGCCGTATTTATGAAGCTGCCCACATCAGCGAGCGCCACCGCCACCGCTGGGAGTTTAACAATGCTTACCTCAACCAGTTTGAAGCCGAAGGCATGATTGCCAGTGGCAGAAACCCAGAAAGCAACCTGGTGGAAATAGTAGAACTTACCAACCATCCTTTTTTTATTGGTGTTCAGTACCACCCGGAACTAAAAAGCACGGTGGAAAACCCGCATCCTGTTTTTGTGCATTTTATAAAAGCTGCCAAGGATTTCGCAGAAAAAAAGGAAACCGTTAAAACCCCTTTGTTACAAAAGGAATTGATGTCTTAAAGCTAAGAGATTAAAACAGAAAAGGAGGGTTTTTAGGGTAGTATACAGTACTTTTAAGTAACCGCACTTTAGTGTGCTAAATACTTCTATTGGGAAGTATCTGTTTTAACGCCGTAGTCGCTGTTTTTCTCGTTCTCTCCCTCTTAACCATCTCTTTTTCTCTTTTGAACTCCTTGCAATCTCCCTTGCATTCTCTTACCAATCTCTCTTTTGCCCCCTTAGCCCAGTTAGCCTATCTTTGCAGCCTCAAAAAAAATAATTACTCATGCAGAGCATGGATAGAAATACAGTGATCGGATTTGTGTTGCTGGCAATTTTGTTATTCGCTTATATGTTTCTTTCTACTAAGAACAGTAGAGAACTGGAAGTGCAGAAAAAGCGTTACGAAGATTCTGTAGCCCTTGTAAAAACAAAGGCCCAGGCAATTGCCGCAAAAAAAGACACCAGTAAAACAGTAGCCACAATAGATACAGGTGCGGCCGGTATTTTCAATGGCCAGGAAAAAACAATTGCAGTTGAAAATGAGGTGCTTAAAATCATTTTCACCAATAAAGGCGGCCAGGCAAAATCTGTACGGTTAAAGAATTATAAATCTGTAGACAGCAGCTTGGTGGAATTGGAAAATGATGCGGCCGATAACCTTTCCTACGCTATCAATACAACAGATGCCAGTAAAAGATCGGCGCTCACCTCTGATCTGTATTTTAACGAAGGCGTAGTTGAGAAAAAGGCTGATGGCAGCCAGACCGTAAGCTTTACCGCTACGGTTGCACCGGGCGAAACCATTGTACACCAGTATGTATTAAAGCCAAACAATTACCTGGTAGACTGGAATATTCAATTAACGGGGGCCGATAAACTGCTCACCCAAAATGCATTCAACCTGCAATGGAAGTTGAAAGTGGTGGCGCATGAAAAAATTGCAAAGTACGAGCGGCAGCAATCACAAATCATTTACCTCGAAGATGGGGGCTACGACTATCACACTTTGCTCAATAAAACCGAAAAGAAATTTGAAAAGCCGGTACAATGGGTAAGTGTAAAACAACAGTTTTTTAATACCACGCTCATTGCAAAAAATAAATTTGACGGTGGCCAGATTCAATGGACACACAATACAGATGATACTACCAATTTAATTACACAGGCCAATGCCAGTTTCAATACAAAACTTCCGGCAGGCGGCACAGCGGTAGTTCCGCTGCAGGTATATTATGGCCCTAATGATTATAAAACCCTCCGCAACTCTGGTGTGGCAGATATGGATTATATCATTAACCTGGGACAGGGTATGTACGCCTTTGTACGCCCTATCAACCAGTTTATCATTATGCCGGTTTTCAATTTTTTCAAAAGCTTTATCAGCAGTTACGGGCTTGTGATAGCCTTACTTACTATATTCATTCGATTGGTTACATCTCCGCTGGTGTATACCAGTTATTTGAGCGGTGCCAAAATGAAAGCATTAAGGCCTGAGCTGGATGTGCTTAAGAAGAAGTTTCCTGATCAGCAGCAGTTTGGTATGGAACAAATGAAACTTTTCAGGGAAGTTGGTGTGAACCCGCTGGGTGGATGTATTCCGGCATTGCTGCAGATACCTATATTCTTTGCACTGTACAGTCTTTTTAATTCAAGCCTTGCGTTGCGTGGCGAAAATTTTCTTTGGGCAAAAGATCTTTCCACGTTTGATGTAATTGCCAAGCTTCCGTTTTCCATTCCTGCGTTTGGAGATCATATCAGCCTGTTTACCATTACTGCTGTAGCCACCAGCTTTCTGATTTCCATCTACAATATGAATATGACGCCAGACCAGAGCAATCCGGCGCTGAAGTACATGCCGTATATTTTTCCTTTTGTGCTGTTGTTTATTTTTAACAGCCTGCCGGCAGCCCTTACCTGGTATTATACCGTCTCTAATATTATTACCCTTATTTTACAATGGGTGATACAGAATTATATCATCGATCATAATAAAATATTACTGAAACTGGAAGAGAACAAGAAAAAGCCAAAAACAAAATCAAAATGGCAGGAGCGGCTTGAACAGATGCAGGAGACACAGAAAAAAGTGCAGGAACTTAAAACAAAGCCCAAAGGAAAATAATAGCTTTTTGATGTGTTAAAAAATACTTCGACAGGCCTGCCGGAAATGCTTTAATCTGGCAGGTCTTTCCTATTTTAGACAACGAATTAATGAATTGGCACGTCTTTTTAATATAAGGTTGCAACATGTTCAACATACTACGATACCAATTTTTTACCATTCTGTTAGTATTATTCACCTCCTCTATTGTTACTGCGCAAAAAAAAGTAGCAGAGCTTTCGCTGGTGTATGATGCCACTATAACTACGGGCGATAACCAACCCAAACTGGCTGATGCATTTGATGGAGCAACTACTACTGTATACATTAAAGGAACCATGAGCCGTTCAGAAATGACCAGCGCGCTCGCATCTTTTACATCTATACATGATGCAAAAACAGGTACGGCGGTGGTATTGCAGGAAATAAGCGGCCAGAAGCTGCTGATACGCATGACCGCTGATAACTGGGTTGATAAAAATAAAAGGTATGAAGGCATTTCATTCAGCAATACCAATGATACAAAAACGATTGCCGGTTATAAATGTATCAAAGCCGTTGCTACCATGAAAGACGGCAGCAATTTTACGGTTTTCTATACCAAAGAAATTATACCGGAAAATGCAGATTACAATGTACAATTTAAAAACCTGGATGGGCTGCCACTTGAATATGAATTAACCCAGGGCAAATTAAAAATCAAGTATACTGTTTCTAAAATAAACATGAACCCCGTACCGGCTTCAAAATTTGATATACCAAAAAGTGGTTACCGCGAACTCACCTATGAGGAAAGCCGGAAATTAGGGATATGAGTTATAAGTGTTAAGTGATAAGTTGTAAGTGCGTTGGCTAATCGAATGAAGTTGTTAACTTGGAGTTCGTAGCGGAAGTAGCTCTCATCAGCTGTCTTATTATTTATAACACAATTTCTTACTAAAGAAATATACAATTGCTGCGATTAAGAATGAACGGGTAAGAAAAATAGCGTTGAAATAATTCCTGGTAAAAAGACTTATTCCTTACAACTTAAAATTTATTACTTTACTTATGGAGCTTAATCCTGAGGTTGAGCAATTGCAGATTAGACGCTGACTGGGAAGCAGCAGATGTTTGCAATTTATATTTTACGGGAAGAATGTAAGTAGTATTTCCTTTCTGGTAGGTAACAATAGAATTGTATGCAACCAGGTTTTTAGATTTCTCCTGGGCAAAAATTACACTGCCGCGGTAAGAAGGACCCGCTTTCAAAGTGAAACCATTGGTAGTTCTGATGGGGGTATATTCAGGTCTTGCACCTTTGTCTTTCGATTTACCACCACCACCCATACTGGCAAGTGCAAAAGCAGCAAACCCAAGCAGTATAGAACTGATGAGCAGTTTTTTTGCAGATGATAACAGTATTCCTGGGTTTCTTAACATTAAGTCAAAAGTAATAAAAATATTTGCTAATTCACAACCCGTTCATCATTTATTTTATAATTCTCTTAACCATATTAAAATGGCATTAAAAAGTTGGCGAGAAAAGTATAAATGCTTAACTTTCAATAACCCGTAATACATGAGTGAAAATCCATCCCGGCAAGACAAAGAAGAAATACGAGAATTATTACGCCAGTTCCAGAATCTCAAATCTGGCAGAGCACACAGCTTTCTGGACGAAGATTCCTTCGAAAAAATCATTGATTACTATGACGAGGCAGAAGATATGCCCCTGGCCCTGGAGGCTGTTGAACTGGCCACTACACAATATCCCTATTCATCATCACTGTTGCTGAAAAAAGCTGATTTACTGATTGCCACACGGCGTTACGCAGATGCCCTGTCTATTCTTGAGAAAGCAGAAATTCTGGATAGCAGCGATATCCACCTGTATATTTTAAAAACGGATGCCTACCTGGCGCTCGACCAACAGGAAAAAGCAGTCGTCTTATTGCAAAACGCCCTGCTTCAGTTTGAGGGTGAAGAACGTATTGACCTGCTGTTTGAACTGGCTGATGTCTACGACGACTATGAAGAATTCGATAAAATTTTTGATTGCCTTAAACTGATATTGGAGCAAGATCCTGTTAATGAGGAAGCCTTGTATAAAATTTGTTTCTGGACAGATTTTACCGGTCGCAATGAAGAGAGCATAAAACTGCACAAACAGATTATTGATGAATATCCTTACAGCGAACTGGCCTGGTTTAACCTGGCAGCTGCGTACCAGGGTATAAAGTTGTACGAGAAAGCGATTGATGCTTACAAGTATGCATTGGTAATAGACGAAAAATTTGATTACGCGTACCGCAATATGGGCGACGCTTATATTCGTTTGCGTAAGTACAAAGATGCCATAGAAGTGCTTGAAAAAGTGCTGGAACTATCACGGCCCGAAGAAGTCATTTACGAAGCCATCGGCTATTGTTTTGACCGCCTTAAAAATTATGCGCAGGCAAGATTTTACTACCGCAAAGCCACGCACCTCAACCAGGGAAACAGTAAGCTTTATTATAAAATTGCCCGCACGTACATAAACGAGCAGCAATGGACGCAGGCTGTGAAACAGCTGGAAACGGCTATGCAGATTCACCGCAATTATCCTGATTACAACCTGGCCATGGGTGAATGTAAAATGAACCTCGGTGAAATTAAGGATGCGATTCAATGTTTTTCTGTGGTGGTAAGGGCCCGCCCTAAAAATGTTGCCGGCTGGCAGGCGCTGATATGCTGTTTGTATATTGCAGAATTTTACGACGAAGCCACCGAGCAGGTATTGGCCGCACTAAAGTTTACAGAAAACAAGCCTTTGTTTTTATACTACTACAGTGCTGTTTGTTTTGCGTCTGGCAAATCAAAAGAAGGGCTATTGCAATTAGAACGGGCATTGCACAAAGCACCTAAGCTGGTAAAGAAATTTGTAGAACTTAATCCCTCCATTCTTCAGAACCAACAGGTGGTTGATCTGTTGGCGAAGTTCAGGCGTACTAAAAAGAACTGATTTCATTCGCTTTTAACTTAACCACAGGGAACTATGTTTCCCTTACTTTCTTATTTTTGCGCGGCATTGCTGTAAGAATGCTATTTTCAATTAATTATTATCAATAATGAATTTCAATCTTTCGCAGATTCCGGAAAGAACTGGCAAGCCACGCACAAATGGCCTTACCATGGTCATGGACAAAGGTTTAAGTATAGAAGAAGCAAAGAATTTTTTAAGTGTAGCCCACCCGCATGTAGATATTATTAAACTGGGCTTCGGCACTTCCTTTGTAACCCCTAACCTCAAAGAAAAATTAAAAATATACAGCGCTTATGATTTGCCGGTATATTTTGGCGGCACCCTGTTTGAAGCCTTTTTAATACGTAACCAGTTTGATGATTATATAAATGTTTGTAAAGAGTTTGGCGTGCAGTTTATGGAAGTGAGCGATGGATCCGTTACCATACCGCATGCTGAAAAATGTGGCTACATTGAAAAACTTACCCAATACGGTACCGTGCTGAGCGAAGTGGGCAGTAAAGATGCAGAGCACATTATTCCACCGTATAAATGGATAGAATTAATGCGTGCCGAACTGGAAGCCGGTGCCACGTACGTAATTGCAGAAGCACGCGAAAGTGGTAACGTAGGTATTTACCGGGGAAGCGGCGAAGTAAGAGAAGGACTGGTACAGGAAATTCTTACCCAGATACCTGCCGAAAAAATAATCTGGGAAGCACCGCAGAAAGGACAGCAATTGTATTTTATTGAATTAATAGGCGCAAATGTAAACCTCGGCAATATTGCTCCCAGCGAAGTAATTCCGCTTGAAACAATGCGGCTCGGTCTTCGTGGAGACACCTTTGATCTTTTTCTTGATAAAGCCATACTGAAATGAGACAGTTTGGTTTGATAGGCTATCCCTTATCGCACTCATTCTCTAAAAAGTATTTTTCTGATAAATTTGCGAAAGACGATCTGCAGCATTGCAGTTATGAAAATTATCCCATCCCCTCCATTACGGAGCTACCCGCATTGATTGCTAATCACTCTTCGTTAGAAGGATTGAATATTACCATACCTTATAAAGAGCAGGTAATTCCTTATTTATCTCAACAATCAACCGTGGTACAGGAAATAGGTGCGTGTAATTGTATTAAGATTCAAAACGGGCGGTTAATGGGGTACAACACAGATGTTATAGGCTTTGAACGCTCGATGACATCGCGGCTGGCGCCGCATCATAAAAATGCTTTGATACTGGGCACCGGCGGCGCTGCCAAAGCTGTGGAGTACGTGCTGCGCAAATTATCACTGCAATACAGGTATGTATCACGCACACCCTCACCTGCAGCGCTGGCTTATGAAGCCATTACCCCAGCGGTGCTGGCTGATTATACTTTGATAATTAATACTACGCCCCTGGGTATGTTTCCCAACATACAACAAATGCCACCGTTGCCGTACTACGCATTGGGTGCTGGCCATTACCTGTATGATCTTGTTTACAACCCTGAAAAAACACTTTTCCTGCAAATGGGCGAACAGCAGGGAGCTGTTATAAAAAACGGACAGGATATGCTGCTGATACAGGCTGATGAAAGCTGGAAAATATGGAATGATATCAGTGACTAAGTTGTTGCTTTACTGATTCGGGAAATGGAGCCATTTTTTTTGTGCTGTAGTTAAAACAAACCATACCGGTTCTGGCGGTTGCTACGAGTATTGCTCCCCCCGCGGTCTCTTTCTCCAATTTGTAAAAAATTGCAAAGGTGACTTTCGATATTTCAGCAATGGCCACCGCTGCTGTTACTTTATCGCCGTAAAACAATTCGTTTTTAAATTCAATTGTCACATCGCTCATGATCATGCCGGTACCTCCGAACTCCATTTCTGAATAGCCATGATGCTGCAGGAACTGCATGCGGGCCTCATGAATGAGCGATAGTACTGTATCATTGCCAACATGCCCGCCATAATTAAGATCGGTAATGCGTACAGGAATAACGGTGCTGAATGAAAAAGAATCCGGCAGATCAATTTTTATCCTGGCCATAGTATGAGGTATAATGGCTAAAGATAATTGCTTTATGCAAAAATGCGGAAGGCTTATTGTTTTTCCTGGATCAGTTCTTTAAACTCCATGATATCCAGAAAATTGGCAGAAGAAGGAATGAATGAAGACTGGCTGATCTTATTACGCCATTCCTGGAAACGCTTTTTCCACATATCGCTTTCTTTGATCACTTTGTCTAAATACTCTTCTGCATCGTTATCATCATTGCTGCCATTGAGAAAGCGTATCACACTGGCAAATTTGGAAGATATGCGGGTGGTTTGTCCATTGGGACCCATTACAACAAGATAGTTGCTATTGGTAGTAAGTACATCCAAATCACGTATGGCAATGCCGTTTTTATCTAGAATGGGTAATGATGGTATTATGATACGACTGTTTCTGTAAGCAGGTATATTATTTACAACGGCATATTTTAAGGGATGTTCATCACTACTCACGGCTGCTCTTGAAACATATCCTGACCGGTTACTGCGTGGTGTAGTTTGCGGAACAATTGCATACGCTGGTTTCTGCACAGGTGGATTGCTAACAGCCGGTGTTGTTTTAATTTGTGCCGGTACGGGACTGGCAGGAACAACGGGCTTGTTTTTTACCAGCGTGGTATCGGGTTGGCGGGTAAACAACATCCATGCACCAATAAGAAGTGCTGCAACAACTGCTGCTGCCGCCATGCGATAAACCCTACCTCTACTACCCGCAACAGGTATTTTGTGCTCTTTTATTTCTGGCAAAGAAGCGGCAATATGTTGCCAGGAATCAGGGGGCGGTGCTGCATCAAAGTTGTTCATTTTCGCTGCCAGAGAAGCATACTGGGTATCATCTTCAATTCTCGTGGCAATTACCTCCCAGGAAGCGGCGGGGGGTGCTTCCTGATACTGGTTTATTTTTGAGGTGAGTGCAGTATATTTTCTATCGTCTTCAAGCCTTGCAGCTATGGTTTCCCATGCAGCAGGCGGTGGCGTTGCTTCAAAATCAAACATCTTATGTCTTGACTGCTCAGACATTGGGGTGGGTTATGGATTTATGTTTACCGTCCAGGAATTCCTGGACTTTTTTCTGCAAAATTGCTTTGGCCCTTGCCAATTGAGATTTGCTCGTTCCTTCACTAATATCAAGAATGTCGCCAATCTCTTTGTGGGAATACCCTTCAATCACATACATATTGAAAACCGAACGGTATCCCGGTGACAATTCCTGTACCAACTGGATGATATCTTTTTCCGCCAATTGGTCAAGCACATTCCACGCACCATCTTCAATAGTCCGCTCTTCTTTTTCTCCTATTGTACTAAGGTTAACTTTTCTACGGTAATGTTCAATGGCTGTATTTACAAAAACTCTTCTTACCCAACCTTCAAATGAGCCTTCCCTCCTGAACTTGTCCAAATTTCTGTAAACTTTAATAAAGCCTTCTTGTAATAAATCCTGGGCGTCATCATTATTGTTGGCATAACGCAAGCAGACGGCATACATTTTTGGGGCAAATCGGTGGTACAATAGTTCCTGTATCCGCCTGTTACCGGCAAGGCATCCATTTATTAAGTCGTTCTCAGTAAGGTTATGGTTGCTTAGTTCATCCAATTTTTACGATTTATTATTAGATAAAATAAATAAATGTTTATTGCGTTCAAACTGTTGCAAAAATAGCACGAGTTTATCCGCCGCTTTTTTACGATGACTGTACAACTCCTTCTCTTTCAATAACATTTCGGCAAAAGTGCGTTGCGAGCCGTTGGGTATGAAAACAGGGTCATAACCAAATCCATGCGTACCGGCCGGTAGTTTTACTATAGTGCCTTCGCAAACACCTTCGAATAAATACTCATGGCCATTTACAATGAGCGAAATAATGGATCTAAACCTTGCCCGGCGGTCTTCAACACCATTCATTTCCCACAATAATTTTTCAATATTGCTGCCAAATTGCGCGTCATTGCTGGCATACCGCGCGGTTTTAACGCCGGGTTCGCCGTTTAATGCGCTTACTTCCAGCCCGGTATCTTCACTAAAACAATCACCTCCGCACAATTTGTGAATTGTCCATGATTTTTCTGAAGCATTTGCCTCCAGTGTATCATGTGGTTCGGGAATGTCTTTATCAATGCCTGCTTGTTTCAGGCTAACCATTTCAAATGCCCCGCCCGCAGCAGCTTGCATTTCTTCTACTTTATGTTGGTTATTGGTGGCAAAAATTAGTTTCATCTTCTATTTACTTTGGGCTGTACAAATTGCACTATACGTTAAATAGTTGTTTCAGGCACATCCATAATTTACTTTTCAGCAATTTGCTTTCCGGGGTATTGCTATTGAGTTGTTCTGCAGGCGGCGCCAGCACTATGCTGCAGCCACTTACATCTTCTGCTGTAAACAAAGGAATACCGGGCAGGCCAATTGTGGATGCGTCTATACCAAATACCAGCAGGTGACGACAATTCAACTGCGTACACAGTTCTTTAAAAGAAAGCGGTTCACGAAAATGGTTTACAATGGCAACATCGCCCAAATTTAACCGGCAGGCTTGCAAGATAGTAGTGAGAAAATGTAGCTGGTCGTCTGGCAGGTAAACATCTTTGCTATATTTTACCAGCAGGCAGATAGCTTTTTGGTTTTTGCCCAGGTATGAAATGTTTTTTTGGCTGCTGTTATCTTGCGCTGAACGGGCTTTTATTGCCGGTTTCGCATCCGTGTCTTCCACCAGATGGGTTCTGTAAAAACTGGTCAGCAACGAGGCGGGCAATTCTATATCATTCAAATCCATACAATAAAATTAAGGCTGCAGGCAAAATTGCCGCAATAAAAATCAAAAGATAGCATCGAACTGTTAAAAGGTAACTGTATTCGAATTTGAACAAAAGTAGGCATAAAAAAGCCGTTGATTGGCTGACTATAATTACAGTAATTTCTCACTTGGCTCTCAGATGTAGAAAACATTCATTCATTTTGCGGTGCTGAATTTTTTATGGCAATTTTTGTTGCGCCATAGCAAAAGCACACAAACCCCCCCGGGAGATAAACGCGAAACCAGGCTGGATAGAACGATACCTGTAAGCCGTTACTACAGCAACTGTTGTACATGCGCATTGAACGACGAAAAGCCCAAGTATATGCCCAAAAACAAGGAATTAGTTCACTGCTAAATGGAGCTGAACAATATGAAACAGTTTACGTAAATCAAAAGGTTTGTCTACCGCCGCGGTGGCGCCATAATCAGCAAACTTCAACAGCATAGAGGGGTTCGCAGAAATAAGTATTACTGGTATATGGTTATACTCCGCCTGTGCTTTAATAGTTTGGCACATAATTCTGCCATCAGATGTTCCTACATTTACATCCAGTAACACTAGGTCTGGCTTAAATGAGTAAAATTTGTCGAGTCCTTCATCACAGGTAACAGTTGTAGCAACGTCAAAACCACGAGCGGTTAAAAAGCTCTTGAGAATAAATAGTATATCCCGTTCGTCATCTACTACTAAGATTTTTTTCAATGGTTCGGTTTTAGGGTGGCAATGCAAACTACCCCGTGTAAACCACCATGATCGTGCCGACGTTTTAATTGCTTTTTAATGTTACCTGTTTACCAGTTTTTTAAACGGCTACCCGTTAAGTAAAACAAAACCCTGACTAGATCTGATTTTGCTGAGTAACAGCTTCTACAGTTTGTCAATTCGTTACGACCATATAATTGCGACTGTTAAAATCCCGAACACATGTTAGTTTTTTTTGTACGCCGCGTAAATCTTTGTTTCTTTGTAGCAAATCTAAGGCAATATGACTGGCACACTGGATATTCATGTTACTAAGGCAGAAAGGAGTAAACTGAATGATATTCCTTTTGATAACATCCCCTTCGGAAAATATTTTACAGATCACATGCTGGAAGCCGATTACGAAAACGGCGAATGGAAAAATGTGGAGATTAAACCCTATCAGCCTTTGCTGATCAGTCCCTCCTGTGCTGCTTTGCATTACGGCCAGGCTATTTTTGAAGGTATTAAGGCGTATAAAGACAGTGATGGAAATGTGGCAATCTTTCGTCCGCTCGATAATTTCAAAAGGTTCAATAATTCGGCAGACCGCATGCAAATGCCCACTGTTCCGCAGGAGATATTTATAGACGGCCTTTGTAAACTAATTGAGCTCGACAAAAGCTGGATTCCTGCCCGGGAAGACCACGCCTTGTACATCAGGCCGTTTATGTTTGCATCTGATGAAGTAATTGGCGTAAAGCCCTCAGAAACCTACAAATTTCTCATATTACTCAGCCCTACAGGCCCGTATTACGCTGCCCCCATGCGCATCTATGTGGAGGAGCATTATGTACGCGCCGTGGAAGGAGGGGTAGGTTTTGCCAAAAATGCCGGCAATTATGGTGCTGTAATGCTGCCCACCGCCGAGGCAAAGAAAAAAGGCTACGACCAGGTATTGTGGACGGATGCGGCCGAACATAAGTACGTGCAGGAAATTGGAACCATGAATGTATTTTTTGTCATTGGCAACAAAGCCATTACACCTGGATTAGACCAGGGAACCATACTAGATGGTGTTACCCGCAACAGTACCATTGTACTGCTGAAGGAAATGGGCTATACCGTGGAAGAAAGAAAAATAAGCATCGATGAAATTACGGATGCTTATAAAGACGGCCAGCTGCACGAAGTATTTGGAACCGGCACCGCCGCCACCGTTTCGCTGATTAAAGAGTTGCGTTACAAGGACTTTGTGATGAATTTTGATGTGGCCGGCTGGAAAGTGAGCCCGGAAATCAAACGCCGGATGACCGCTATTAAAGAAGGAAAGCAGCCCGATACATATGGCTGGATGTATAAGATCTAAGTACAAAGTCATAAATCAAAACTCAAAAAGGTCCCGAAGTATCAACTTCGCTGGACTTTTTTAAGTTTAATTAGGTTATGCGTCGGTTTTTGCGAGGTTTTTTGAGCTTTCCATTTTGACTTTTGCTTTTTTCAGTTTTTTCCTTTTTTAATTTTGACTTTTCCCACCCTAAGCCTTACCTTTGCCGTCCCAAATAAAAAAGGTACGAATGCCTACAATTCAACAGTTAGTACGTAAAGGAAGACAAATCATCAGGGCGAAGAGCAAGTCACGTGCATTGGATGCATGCCCCCAACGCCGTGGAGTGTGTACCCGTGTATATACTACTACCCCTAAAAAGCCTAACTCTGCCCTCCGTAAGGTGGCAAAGGTGAGGTTAACCAATAAAGTGGAGGTGATTGCTTATATACCAGGTGAGGGTCATAATCTGCAGGAACACTCAATTGTGCTGATACGTGGTGGAAGGGTAAAGGATTTACCAGGTGTTCGTTACCATATTGTTCGTGGTAGCCTTGATACTGCCGGCGTAAAAGATCGCAAGAAGAGCCGTTCTAAATACGGTACCAAGAAAGATAAAGGCGGCAAAAAATAATTACCTAATCTCAATATTTTCCTGCGCCTGGCGCAGTACATAAACTTTAGATACAATGAGGAAAGCACAAGCCAAAAAATTACCACTGGCGCCCGATGCTAAGTATAATGACAAAAACGTAACCCGTTTTGTAAACAACATTATGTGGCAGGGTAAAAAAAGCGATGCCTTTACTATTTTCTACGATGCCATTGATAAAGTAAGCAAGCAAACCAGCGAAGAAGGTTATGATATCTGGAAGAGGGCATTGTCTAATGTTACTCCTTCTGTTGAAGTACGCAGCCGCAGAATTGGTGGCGCTACTTTTCAGATACCTTCTGAAGTACGTGCAGATAGGAAGATCTCTTTGAGCATGAAATGGCTGATCCGCTTTAGCCGCGAAAGAAATGGTCGCAGCATGGCAGATAAACTGGCCAATGAAATTGTAGCCGCGGCAAAAGGTGAAGGTGGTGCATTCAAGAAGAAAGAAGATACCCACCGTATGGCTGAGGCCAATAAGGCCTTTGCGCATTTTAAAGTATAACCAGATTAACTCTTTATACCTACCCGCCGCTCTGCACAGAGCGGCTTTTTTATTGCCTCCCCTCACCCCCGCCGCTTTCAACAGGGTGGAGAGGAATAACCCGTCACTTAGCAGCTTTATAAGGATTTTAAGCAGTGGAAAGATTTTACTCCATAACCAATCTTACGGAGAGGCACCCCTCGCCGTCGAAGACAGAGCGTGCGCTGGATGAGGTTTTGCTTTGTGTGGAAAGACGCCGTTAATAAATTGAGCCTTAGCAGCTTTATAAGGATTTTAAGCAGTGGAAAGATTTTACTCCATAACCAATCTTACGGAGAGGCACCCCTCGCCATCGAAGATGGAGAGGGGCCGGGGGTGAGGTCATGAGCACAAAAAAACCGTCCTATAAAAATAGGACGGCTATTATATGAACAAACTGTAAAAATTTATTTACCGGACTTCTTTCCTTTTTCAGATTCGTATTTAGCAAATGCATCCGGGCTTAACACCTCACCTTTGATTTTTATTTCCATCGGCTGGGCAACACCGGCTGCTTTTACAAAGATGGTTTTCTCAAACGGACCAGGAGCAGCGGCATTAAAGCCGGCTTTTATTTTGTCTGACTTGCCTTTACCTACCGGCTGATCGGGTTTTACCGGCGTAGTGCAACCACAACTGGCAGTGGCAGATTCAATTACTACGGGTTTAGCCGCTACGTTCTTAAATGCAAAATCATAAGTAACAGGCACACCTTGTTTTATTTTACCAAAATCGTGTACAGTTTCAGTGAATTTAATCAGGTCTTCGCCTTTTACAACGGCCGTTGCAGGAGTTTGTGCAAAACCGGTAGCAGCAATCATGGCAACTGCCAGAGAAAGAAATAATTTTTTCATGGTTATCGTTTTTTACTTTGTTTAGTTTGACTTTTTTAATAAATCCACGCCCTGGTTTTCTGGTGCCGCGGTGGTGGGTGCTTTGTATACATTTCCTTTAATGGTCAGCAGCTTGGTCTGCCCGCCATTATAGGTAATGGTAATGGTTTTTTCAAAAGGGCCTTCATTGTACGCATTGTACCCTACGGTAATTTTAGTGCTGCTGTTGGGTACAACGGGCTCGCGTTTCCAGGTAGGGGTGGTACAACCGCAACTGGCGCGTACATCTTCAATTTTAAGGGTGTCTGCAGACGGATTAACCACCACAAACTCATGAGTAACAGGCCTTCCCTGTTGTATTTTGCTGAAGTCGAATGAAGTTTCTTTTAAAACGAGCAATTCAGGGCCGGTTTTGGCCGCCTGCGTGCCCTGGGCAATGGCCAGGTTTACCATTACTGCGGTGGCCAAAAGCGTCAACAGTGTTTTCATGATATAATTTGATTTTATTGATCTAAAACGGTCCCCAAATTTACATATTGTCTTCTATCCGTCATAGTATAATTTTTACCTTCTGGTTTTATTAACAAACTAGGTCGGCTAAGAGATAAAAGAGAGAAAGAGGATTAAAGAGATATTTTGAGCACGTTGCCTACCGGATTTGCACGAATCGCTATCATAGCTGGCCGGGGACCCAAAAAAGGATTTCATTAATAAGGTCTCTGTTAGCTCCGGCTAACGCTGTGCGAAATATTTTATATAAACTAAGCGCAGCCCTCTTTTTCTCTTTTAATCTCTTAGCTATCCTTTTCTCTTTGCTCACTCAGTCTCTGAGCTCTCTTTTCTCCTTTGACCTCTTAGCAAAAAACCCGTACGTTTGTTGCATGGAATACAACACTACTAACGAAATTTCCAATGGCGAAGAGCTGTCTTTCGACCACTTTCGTGAAGAAGTATTGAAAGATTTTCGCATGGCCTGCGAAAGCCGGGAAGCCAGTCTTACCGGCCGCAAAGAAGTGTTAACCGGTAAAGCCAAATTTGGCATATTCGGAGATGGAAAAGAAGTACCCCAGGTAGCCATGGCCAAATTTTTCAAACCCGGCGATTTTTATAGCGGTTATTACCGCGATCAAACTTTTGCTTTTGCTACCGGCGCCGCCACACTGCGCGAGTTTTTTGCGCAGTTGTATGCCGACCCCGATACCGCTCATGACCCGCACAGTGCGGGGCGCCAGATGAATTCTCATTTTGCAACAGAATTTATAGACAAAAACGGCGAGTTTACCGACCTGGTCAACCGCAAAAACCTGGCTGCCGGCATGGCACCTACGGCTGCACAAATGCCCAAAGCGCTGGGTCTGGCTTATGCATCCAGGGCGTTTAGAAATATTGAAGAGCTGAAACAGTTTCCCGAATTATCCAATAACGGCGATGAAGTTTGTTTTTGCACCATCGGCGATGCCTCTACCAGTGAAGGTCATTTCCTGGAAGTAATCAATGCAGTAGGGGTACTGCAAGTGCCGCTGGCCATTTTTGTATGGGATGACGGATATGGAATTTCAGTGCCCAAAAAATTGCAAACCACCAAGAACTCTATTTCTGAGGCTTTGAAAGGATTCCAGAAAAGAGAAGGTACCAATGGTATTGATATTTACCGGGTAAAAGCATGGGATTATGCCGGTATGTGCGAAGTATTTGAAGCCGGAATTAAAAAAATACGTGAAACGCATACGCCCGCGCTTTTTCATGTTGAAGAAGTAACGCAACCGCAGGGGCATTCAACTTCGGGTAGTCATGAGCGTTATAAAACGCCCGAAAGGCTGGAGTGGGAGCGCGAATGGGACGCACTCAAGAAAATGAAACAATGGCTGATTGAAAATGAACTGGCATCAGAAGAAGAGCTTGACGATATAGAAACATCTGTGAAGGACACGGTGCGCAGTGCAAGAAACATTGCCTGGGAAGAATACCAGGCACCCATTCGCCGACAGGTAATGCATACCGCAGATTTACTTAGCAACCTGAGTAGTGCCATGCCGCAGCAGGCAGAGGCTATCAAAAAAACAATCAGGGAACTGCAAACTAACCGCGAGCCCAATCGTCGCGATATTATGAGAGCGCTTCACCAAAGCATAGTGCTGGCCGGAAAAAATGAAGCCGCCTTCTGGATAAAAGATTATTACAACGATCTCAAAAAAGAAAACCGCCAACTATACAATAGTCACCTCTATACGGAGGGCCCAAAAAGCGCATTGCGGGTTGAGGCAGTAAAAGCAGTATACAATTACGATGCACCGGTAATAAATGGGTTTGAAATTCTTAACCGGTATTTCGACCAGTTATTTACTACCAATCCCAAAGTGCTGGCATTTGGCGAAGACCTGGGTTTGATAGGCGATGTAAACCAGGGTTTTGCCGGGCTACAGGCGAAGCATGGCAATCAGCGTATATCCGATGCCGGTATACGCGAGTTGAGTATCATTGGCAGGGGCATTGGCCTGGCACTGCGTGGCCTGCGGCCAATTGCAGAGATTCAATACCTGGATTACCTGGTGTACGGATTGCAGCCGCTGACAGATGATGTGGCCACCATGCATTACCGTACCGCAGGCAGACAGATAGCGCCATTAATTGTGCGCACACGTGGCCACCGGCTGGAAGGCATCTGGCACAGCGGGTCTCCCATGGGCATGATCATCCATTCATTGCGGGGTATGCATGTATGTGTGCCGCGCAATATGGTACAGGCCGCAGGTATGTACAATACTTTGCTGCAGGGCAATGACCCGGGTCTTGTAATTGAGAGTTTGAATGGCTACCGGTTGAAAGAAAAACTGCCTGCCAACCTGGGCGAGTACCGTGTGCCGCTGGGTGTACCTGAAATTCTCCGTACAGGCACAGATATTACCATTGTATCATACGGATCTATACTGCGTATTATCAATGACGCTGTGCAAACACTGCAAACGCTGAACATCAGTTGTGAAGTAATAGATGTACAAACCTTGTTGCCGTTTGATACACATCATGCTATTATTGACTCATTAAAGAAAACCAGCCGGATTGTATTTATTGATGAAGATGTACCCGGCGGTGGTGCCGCATATATGTTCAATAAAGTAATGGAAGAGCAGGGAGGCTACCGCTGGCTTGATACAACGCCCCGCACTATAACGGCCAAGGATCACCGCCCCGCATACGCCAGCGATGGCGATTATTTCAGCAAACCCAATGCAGAAGATATCGTGGATGTGATTGTGGAAATGATGGCAGAGTAGATCAGCATTCGGCAGAGGAGTAGGGGAACACGGATCATACGGATTTAATGGATTGGCACAGATTTGACACTATATTTTATTGAGCCTAGTGTTGTTAAGAATGAACATCCGTGTTCCAAAAAAAATGTATTGAACCCTGCCATTCCGCCATCAGTAATAACAAAAATCCGGGTCATCTTTCCAATCCGTGTCATCCGTGTTCCAACAAAACCGCCGCAGGCGCCACTCAATCTAAAAACTTTTGTTTTAATGCCGGTGTAGGTATCCAGCATGCCTCTTTCTTACCAAACCATTTGTACCGGTTTTTTGCAATTACGTTATAAATGCCATCGCGTATAAAACGTGGAACAATTATCAATCCATACAGCAAGCCCCAGGCGCCGCCTATGTGTTTGAGCATACGCAGTGCAGCTGACGAACGGATATACAACTTGTCGCCTTCCACCAACATAAAAGAATGAAAGGTATTGGGCGGTAATTGATATTTATGCAGGTAATGCTGCCCGGCTGACCCTTGTAACGAACCAAACAGAAACTGATCTTTTTTATCTTTTTTCAAAATAAACTGCACACTGCTGCTGCAGAGGTTACAAACCCCATCAAACAAAACAATTTTTTTATTGCCGTTGTGATTGCTCATTGTAAAAAAATAAAACCAGCGGGTATGCTGGTTTTAAAACAAAAGATAAAGCAGTAAGTTTATTTGAGGTTGTGAAATACTTTCTGTACGTCTTCGTCCTGCTCAATTTTATCTACCAGTTTCAATACATCTTCTGCGCCGGCTTCGTTTAGTTCAACAGTTACAGCGGGTATCCATTCAAGTTCTGAACTAATGGGGGTAATGTTTCTTTCTTCCAAAGCTTTTTGCAGGCTGCCAAAATCGGTAAATGCACAACGGAGTACCAGTACGGTTTCACCATTTTCGCCGGTACCTTCGCCCATTTCATCGAGGCCTGCATCTATCAGTTCCAGTTCAAGGTCTTCTGCATTAATGCCGTCGTTCTTTAATTTGAAAACGCCCATTTTCTTAAACTGAAAGCTAACGCTGCCGCTGTTGCCCAGGGTGCCGCCACCCTTATTGAAAATTGACTTTACGTTGGCCACGGTGCGCACGTGGTTGTCAGTAGCGGTTTCTACCAGTATGGCCACGCCATGAGGGCCGTATCCTTCGTAGAGAATCTCATCGTAGTTGGTCATTTCTTTGCCCTGTGCCCGTTTAATGGCCGCTTCTACACGGTCTTTGGGCATACCTACGCTGCGTGCATTCTGAAAACAGCGACGCAATGCGGGGTTGGTACCAGGGTCTGGTCCGCCGGCTTTTACAGCAATTATAATTTCTTTACCTATGCGGGTAAACTGTTTGGCCATCCTGTCCCAGCGGGCAAACATAGTGGCTTTACGAACTTCAAAAATCCTTCCCATAACGTGATTGAGTATTGATGATGACCGTCAAAATAAAAATCATTTGCCGGGGTTGCAAATTTAAGGTTTCCGCCTGTATAAATGAAAACCGCCCTGTAAAACAAGGCGGTTTAAAATATCGGTAGTTAATTATTTTTTGTTGAGCCGAAACAGGAACACCACCAGGTGGACTGCTGCAAAAGCCAATGAGAAATAATACAGTCCCGTATCGTCTTCTTTAGCTGTACCATGATGTATAAAGGCAACAATGGCCAGTGCTGCTACCAATGCAAGGCCACAAATAGAAACAATGCGGTTGCCCCTGGCATGTGTGGCGGGCAGGTGATCAGAGAGCGAACTGTTCTTCAGGCCATAAAACAGATATACATCAAAACCGATCAGCATCCAAACTATCAAACGGATCCAGGTATCCAGCGGTAAGAAAACCATCATAAAAAGACAGGAAAATACGCCCAGTATGGGAACCAATGGAACCAGCGGTGTTTTAAAGGCCCTTGTAAGATTGGGTTCTTTTACCCTTAAGACCCATACCCCAATACAAACCAATATAAATGCGAACAAAGTGCCGATGCTGGTCATTTCTCCAACTACTCTTGCAGGCACAAATGCTGCAAACAAGCTCACAAAAAGCATAAAGAGCAGGTTTGATTTAGCAGGCGTCCTGAATTTAGGGTGAACCCTTGAAAAAACAGGAGGCAGCAAGCCATCTTTACTCATTGAGAAAAATACCCTTGACTGACCCATCAGCATTACCAGAATAACCGAAGAATAACCCGCAAGAATAGCTACTACAATCGCCCTGTTAAGCCAGGGATAATCTGGTTGCCAAACACCCGGAGAAACCTGGGTACCCATATGCTCAATAGCCACTGCTACTGGCGCAATACCATCTTTACCGGCAAAGCTTGTGTAGCTGGTAACACCCGTCATTACGTGTGCAAATAATATATACAAAATGGTACAAATGGCCAGTGAGCCAAGTATACCAATAGGCATATCTTTTTTCGGGTTTTTTGCTTCCTGTGCCGCGGTAGACACGGCATCAAACCCAATGTAGGCAAAGAAGACTATGGCCGCTGCCCGTATAATACCGCTAAATCCAAACTCGCCGAATGTGCCGTTGTTATCGGGTATATAAGGATTGTAATTTGATTGATTGATATACTTCCACCCCAAAAAGATAAACACCAGTACCACGGCCACTTTCAACGCAACAATCACTGCATTTACGGTAGCACTTTCCTGAGTGCCTTTAATAAGCAGCAAGCTAACGAGTATTACAATGACAACAGCCGGCAGGTTGATAACGCCGCCGTCCCAGGGGCCGGTAGCAAGCGCGGATGGCAGTTCTATTCCAAATCCTTGTAAAAATTTTACGAGATAGCGGCTCCAGCTGATGGCTACCGTTGCAGCACCTACTGCATATTCCAACACCAGATCCCAGCCAATTACCCAGGCAATAAATTCACCCATGGTAGCATACGAGTATGTATAAGCGCTACCGGCTACCGGAATCATGGAAGCAAACTCTGCATAACACAAACCTGCAAAACCACAACCCAATGCTGCCACAATAAATGAAATGGTGATGGCAGGGCCTGCATTATTGGCGGCAGCTCCACCCGTAATGGAAAACAATCCGGCGCCTATAATTGCCCCAATGCCCAATGCAATTAAGGAACCAGCCCCCAGGGTTTTTTTAAGGCCTTTTTCGCTATCAGATGCCTCTGCAAGCAATGATCCGATTGGTTTCTTAATGAATAAACTCATAAAGTATAGTTTGGTTTTACAGAAAGTAGTTTGTTAGGGTCGTAAAATAAACAATTATTTAATACGGCACTGCTTTCTTTAGCCTGTAATAGCTGATTTGGTGATTTAAGTTTTGCGGTATCAGTTTTTTTTTGAATTTTCGGTGATTGAACCTGCTGGTACTAAAAATGAATTATGGGTAAAAAGAACCGACTGACACTATATATTCTTGTTGCCATGGTACTGGGAATTATTCTGGGCTATATTGTTCATGTAAATGCCTCAGAAAGTTTTATTGCAACGTTTTCTAAAAACATAAAGCTGCTCAGCAGTATTTTTATCAGGCTGGTGCAGATGATCATTGCCCCGCTGGTTTTTTCTACCCTGGTGGTGGGCATTGCTAAACTGGGCGATCTTAAAACAGTGGGCAGGGTAGGTGGCAAGGCCATTCTGTGGTTTGTGTGTGCTTCGCTGGCCTCTTTACTACTCGGTTTGCTGTTGGTTAACCTATTGAAACCAGGACAGTACATTGATCTATCGCACGCAGATACTTCGTCATTAAAAGATTTGATGGCAAAAAACCAGGAATTTTCGCTGGAAAAATTTGTGGAGCATGTGGTTCCCAAAAGTATGATTGAGGCCATGGCCACCAACGAGATTCTGCAGATTGTTATCTTCTCCGTTTTCTTTGGCATTGCCGCAGCAGCATTGGGCGAGAAATCTAAACCGGTAGTAAAAGCGCTGGATGCCATTTCTCATATCATACTGAAAATGGTAGGTTATGTAATGAACTTTGCGCCGGTAGGCGTTTTTGGTGCGCTCTGCGCCATCGTTGCGGCCAAGGGATTGTCTATCTTTCAGTTTTATCTTATTTATTTTGCGTGCTTTCTGCTGGGTATTGCTTTGTTATGGATATTGCTGATTGGGGTAGGCTTTATAGTGTTAAAATCAAGAATGAAAACATTGCTGAGCCGTATCAGCAGTCCTTTGCTGGTGGCATTTGGTACTACCAGCAGCGAGGCAGTGTTTCCAAAACTGACAGAAGAACTGGAACGTTTTGGGTGCCGCGATAAAATTGTGGCTTTTGTACTGCCGCTGGGGTATTCTTTTAATCTCGATGGCAGCATGATGTACATGACGTTTGCCAGCATGGCCATTGCGCAGGCGTACAAAATACCGATGGATCTCACTACGCAATTAACCATGTTGCTGGTGTTGATGCTTACCAGTAAAGGCATTGCGGGTGTGCCGCGCGCGTCGTTGGTAGTGGTATTGGCTACCTGCGCCATGTTTAAGATACCGCCGGAAGGCGTGGCGCTGATATTGCCTATTGATCACTTTTGCGATATGTTCAGAACCGGTACCAACGTGCTGGGCAATGCGCTGGCAACAAGTGTAGTGAGCAAGTGGGAAGGAGAGCTGGATAATTAATTAAGAATTAAGAATTAAGAATTAATAATTAATAATTGGGGCGAACCATGTGTAAATGTGCTAATGTGTAAACCTGCCTGCCGGCAGGCAGATGTGTAAATGTGTAAACCTGCCTGCCGGCAGGCAGGTGTGAAAATGCTTTTACATGGTTGGCACCCATGATGGCAGGCACTACTGGGGAAGGATGCTGCTGCAAAACAAATCAGCGATTATCAAATCAGACATCAGAGATTTTCCAGACATCAGAGATTACCACATACATCAGAGATATAGAATTTAAACCAACATCAATAAATAAGGATGATACAAGTGAAAACGTATTGGTTTTGTTTGGCAATGTTACTGGCCGCCAGTTGTATTACAAATAAGAGCATCGCACAATCTACTTTACAGGCGCAGGTAATAGATCAATATGAAAATTCAATTGCCGGTGCCGAAGTAAAAGCCGTTCCTTCAGGCACTACCGTGGTTACAGATTCTTCGGGTAATTTTACCATTGCACTG
This sequence comes from uncultured Chitinophagaceae bacterium, assembly GCA_963705285.1. Taxonomy (GTDB): domain Bacteria; phylum Bacteroidota; class Bacteroidia; order Chitinophagales; family Chitinophagaceae; genus JACMLD01. Next base: position 5,935,849 of record OY970066.1, on the reverse strand, counting down.
GCAGCAGGCGACTCTCTTTTTATCACCAAAGCAGGATTTATTGGCGCAGGCTTTACCGCAGCAACCCCCGAAGAGTTATATGTGATTGATAAAACTTTTGGGTGGAAAGACTTATTAAACCCTCTTTTCTATATCAAAAACGGGGGCTTATGGTTGCTCCTGTTTATTGTATTTGCTGAAACAGGATTGATGATAGGCTTCTTTTTACCGGGCGACAGCCTGCTGTTTGTGGCAGGTATTTATAGTACGCAGCTGGTTAGTACTTTTGTTACCGGAAGCACCGGCAGCGATTTGATAGACCTGATTATTTTATGGATACTCATTACCATTTGCGGCATACTGGGCAATATGGCCGGGTATTGGTTTGGTAAGAAAAGCGGACCTTTTCTTTTTACCAGAAAAGATACATTTTTATTCAAACGCAAACACCTGCTGAAAGCAAAGGATTTTTATGAAAAACATGGCGGCCAGGCCATCGTATTTGCTCGTTTTTTACCTATCATCAGAACCTTTGCACCCATAGTGGCGGGCATTGTGCAAATGGAAAGGAAAAAATTTATGCAGTACAATATCATTGGTTGCATTGCATGGGTATTCAGTATGCTGTTTGCGGGCCATTACCTGCAAAAACTGTTTCTTCACAAATTTAATTTCGATTTGACCAAACACCTGGAAGCTATTGTGATTGGCATTGTATTGATTACCACACTACCGGTTATCTACAAACTATTTTTTGGCGAACGCAAGTCGTCTGGTGAGCCGCCATCTCAACCTATATAAGCTGTAATGGAAAAGAAACATCAGTCAATCTTTGGACTAGCTGTTATTGTAGCCGCACTGGGGTATTTTGTAGATATCTATGACCTGCTGCTGTTTACCATTGTAAAAAAAGAAAGCATGCTGGGCGTTGGCGCCACTGATGCCACTATGCTGGCAGATAGTACCAAGGTGATCAACTGGCAAATGGTGGGCCTGCTGTTAGGTGGTATTGTATGGGGCATATTGGGCGATAAAAAGGGCCGGTTGTCTGTACTCTTCGGGTCTATCATTTTATATTCGGTGGCTAACTTCGCCACCGGGTTTATTCATTCAGTCAATCAATATGCCCTGTGCAGGTTTGTTGCCGGGCTGGGCCTTGCAGGTGAATTGGGTGCGGGCATTACACTTGTAAGCGAACTGTTACCGCAAAAGAAAAGAGGCATCGGTACATCTATGGTAGCTGGTATCGGACTATTCGGAGCCGTGGCGGCTTATTTCACTTATAAGGCTACCAACGATTGGCGCCTGTGTTATAAGATAGGCGGACTATTAGGTATTGTATTGCTTTTTCTGCGCATTAAGGTGGCAGAGTCTGGCATGTTTAACCAGGTAAAAGAACAGAAGAACATTGTGAAAGGAAATTTCCTGATGTTTTTTACCAACGCTTACCGTTTTAAAAAATACGCACTGGCCATTTTAATAGGATTGCCTACCTGGTATGTAATCGGCATTCTTGTAAACCAAAGTGATCGGTTTGGAAAAGCCATGTTTGGCAGCCAGACAATCGACTCGGGCAAATCTATTATGTTTGCCTATGCAGCCATTGCCATTGGAGATATTGTGGTAGGTTTTGTTTGCCAGTATTTCAAAAGCCGGAAAAAAGGCTTGCTGCTTTTTTATGTCCTGAGCATTATAGGATTGTTGTTGTTCTTCAGCCGTTACAACAATTCGGATAGTAACATGTATGTCTTTTGTACTTTCCTTGGTTTTAGCACGGGTTTCTGGGCCATATTTGTTACTATGGGTGCCGAACAGTTTGGTACCAATCTGCGCGCCACGGCGGCCACCACTATCCCTAACATGGTTAGAGGCGCGCTGCCGCTGGTAAACATGATGTTTCTTGATTTGTTTCAAAAGAGCTGGGGCTGGACGATCATAAAAAGTGGTATTGTTTCCGGTATAGTGGTAATGGCGATTACATTAATTGCATTCTATTTTACCGAAGAAACCTATCATAAAGATTTAAATTATATTGAGGATTAGTTGAGCAGTTGATTAGTTGAGAGGTTGATTAGTTGATTTGTTGATCGGTAACGGTGCCGGCGACTTTATTAGCGGCCTATTCGTTTTTTTATCAGCGTCCATTGGTGTTATATGAAATTTCTCATCATCCGTTTTTCTTCTATTGGCGATATTGTGCTCACCACACCGGTCATACGCTGCCTTAAAAAACAGGTGGTAACTGCCGAAGTGCATTACCTCACCAAGTTATCGTTTGCCAAGGTGGTGGAGGCAAATCCATATATCGACAAAGTTCATTACCTCAGCAACGATTTGCCGGGTACCATTGCAGCGTTGAAAGAGGAAGATTTTGATTACGTAATTGATCTGCACCATAACCTGCGCACACAGAAAGTAAAAAAAGCGCTCCAAAAAAAGACGTTCTCTTTTAATAAACTCAACCTGCAGAAGTGGTTGCTTACTGCACTGAAAATAAATAAACTTCCTGCGGTGCATATTGTAGACCGTTATCTGCAAACCCTGGAAAGTTTTGGCGTAAAAAATGATGGCGCCGGGCTCGATTATTTTATATCCGCTGGCGATGCGGTAAAAGAAAATGATATTCCCACCTCTCACCTGGCCGGTTATATTGGATTAGTGGTGGGTGCCGCGCACAACACTAAAAAGTATCCGTTGCACAAACTGGAAGCGTTTTGTAAAGCCATCAAACACCCGGTTATTGTATTGGGTGGCAAAGAAGATGCTGCGGTGGGGCAGGCGTTATCGGCCATCGACCCATTTAAAATTTACGATGCGTGTGGCAAGTTTAACCTCAATGAATCGGCGGATTTGGTACGAAGGGCTAAAATAGTTATCAGCAACGATACTGGTTTGATGCATATTGCCGCTGCTTTTAAACGGCCGGTGATTTCACTCTGGGGCAATACCGTTCCTGCCTTTGGTATGTACCCGTATTATGGCGCCAACTATTTATCGCGCCAGCAAAAACAACCATACGATATACTGGAAGTAAATAACTTATCATGCCGCCCCTGTTCCAAGATTGGCTATAACAAATGCCCGCGCGGTCATTTTAGATGTATGGAACAAATTGCCGTAGAAGAGGTACTGAAAGCGGTAAGTAGTAGGTTGTAAGTTGTAAGTAGTAAGTTGTAAGTCCTTCTGATAGCGCAAAAGGTTGTAAGTAGTAGGTTGTAAGTAGTAGGTTGTAAGTTGTAAGTCCTTCTGATAGCGCAAAGCCATTCGATGGCGAAGGAACTTAACACTTAAAACTTTCCACTTAAAACTTAACACTTAACACTTAAAACTTACTTAATATGCAGTCCCGTCCACGCAGATTCTTTATCAAATAAGTTATACCCGCTCATAGAATCGAAACAAAGAAAGTTGCCGGTCCACTGTGCGTTGAGGTTAAACTGGTTGTAGGTGCCTTTGGCTGTGCGGATGTAGAAATAAGTCCAGTTGGATTCTTTATCAAACTGTATCATCAAATCCTGGCTGTACTTGGTAACGTAGCCCACCAGGGTATTGCTGGAATCGAACAGGTACAGCCCATGCCAGTTTTCAAATTTGGGCGACATATAAATGGAAAACATGGGGTTCATCTCCTGGTTATCCAACGGGTTAAGGGTGTTGTTGGTTTTTGGGTTGATGGTGCTGATCTTTTCAGGGTTGATAAGTCCATTCTTATACGGATTGATATTCCAGTTTAATTTAGGGTTGATGGTACTGTTACGCGACGGGTGAATAGCGTTATTATGCTGGGGGCTAAGGTTCATGTCGAAGCTGGGATTGTGCTTCTCGTCAAAATTCTGGGCGCCGGCGCAAAGAAAGCCAAATAAAAAAAATGATGCAATTGTAAAAATCTTTCCCATAATGTGGTTTAAAAGTAAATAAAAGCAATGGGGGGCTCATCAACAGGCTGGAAAGATTTTCATGGAATACTGTGGTAATCTTGGAGTTAGCTTCCGCGATGGACAAAAATAGAAATTGAATCTTGTATTCGGAAGCATAAATCTATTTTTATTTTCAGCAGAAATGCAGGTGTATGACGGTAAAACCTGGCCGAAGGATGCTTGGGTGTAATGATTAATTGTAGGTCATAAAAAACCCCGGTCGAACCAATTGATCAAACCGGGGTGTTATTTTATTCGAACAGCTTGATTATAAAGTCTTCAGTACATCATTCATACTTCTTACCGCCGCTGCACTTTTGTTGAATTCAGCCTGTTCAGCGTCATTCAATTTAAAGTCGAGGATTTTCTCCCAACCGCCTTTGCCAACGGTAACGGGTACGCCCAGGCAAATATCTTTCTGGCCATACTCACCATCAAGCGCAACGCAGCAGGTAAAGAGTTTCTTCTCATCGCGTACAATGCTTTCTACCAGGGCTGCGCCGGCGGCACCGGGTGCATACCACGCAGAAGTTCCAATGAGTTTAGTAAGGGTGGCGCCACCTACCATGGTATCTGCTACAATTTGTTTCTGTTTTTCTTCGCTTAAAAACTGAGTAACCGGTACGCTGTTCCAGGTGGCCAGCCGTATTAGCGGAATCATGGTGGTATCTCCGTGGCCGCCTACCACTACGGCATTCAAATCGGCCGCGCTGCAACCCAGGTGCTGACTTAGCTGGTATTTGAAACGCGCGCTGTCGAGCGTGCCTCCCATGCCAATGATCTTGTTCTTTGCCATACCAGAAGTGGTAAGGGTAAGGTAAGTCATGGTATCCATGGGATTGCTGATAACAATGATGATGGTATCGGGCGAATATTTAAGAATGTTTTCGGTTACGCTTTTTACAATGCCGGCATTGGTGCCAATCAGTTCTTCGCGCGTCATACCGGGTTTACGGGGAAGACCGGATGTAATTACCACCACATCGCTGCCGGCAGTTTTGCTGTAATCGTTGGTGCTGCCAATGATGCGGGTGTCAAAACCCAGCAGGGCGGCAGTCTGCATCATATCCTGCGCTTTTCCTTCTGCTATACCTTCCTTAATGTCGAGCAATACCAGTTCTTCGGCCAGTTCTTTGCGGGCAATATTATCAGCACAGGTAGCACCTACGGCACCGGCACCTACAACAGTCACTTTCATGTAAAAGATTTTATGAGTAAGAAATTATTTGCCGGGCAAAGGTAGGAGGGCAGGCGCAAATTACAAGGCGGTCGGGTGGGCTAGTGGGAAATAGTGAGTGGCGAGTGGGCTAGTGGGAAATAGTAAGTGGCGAGTGGGCGTATTCTTAGCTGTAGTTGCTAACATTTGATCTGGCAGCTTGCGATTTTCGGACCCACTCACCTCTAAGTACCTGCCCACTAGCCGCTAACCACTAGCCACTCACCACTAGCCACTCACCTCTAAGTAACTGCCCACTAGCCGCTAACTACTAGCCACTCACCACTAGCTACTCACCTCTCACCCAAGAAGACAATATTTGTAAACAATCGGCTATTTTAGGTTACTTCTCTTTACCTGCAGAAGTTTACATTTGTGATAACCAATCCAACAAGTTATGCCAACACCACAATGGCTGGGTGTATACCCCGCAATGCTCACACCTTTTAAAGCAGATGATACCATAGACTTTGATATGTTTACGCTCAACCTCAATGCCCAGCTGGATGCAGGAATAGATGGTGTTGTAATGGGCGGTTCATTGGGTGAAGCCAGCACCCTGCTCAACGAAGAAAAAACTGTATTGCTGCAACACTGCAAAAAAACCATGAACCGGCAGGTACCTGCCATTGTAACCATTGCCGAACAATCTACCAAAGCTGCGGTAGCCGTGGCACAAAACGCAGAAAAAAACGGGGCAGATGGGTTGATGATTTTGCCACCTATGCGTTATAAGGCAGACGAGCGTGAAACAGTGCAGTATTTTAAAACCATTGCCGCCAATACAGGTTTGCCCATCATGATTTATAATAACCCGTACGATTATAAGATTGAAGTAACCATTGCTATGTTCGAGGAACTATCTGCTATCAGCAGCATTGAATCCATTAAAGAATCTACCCGCGATGTATCTAACGTAACACGCTTAAAGAATGCATTCGGCAACCGATATAAAATTCTTTGCGGTGTAGATACGCTGGCACTGGAAGAACTGGCGCTTGGGGCAGATGGCTGGGTGGGTGGCCTGGTGGATGCTTTTCCCGCAGAAACAGTCGCTATTTTTCGGTTAATGAAAGCCGGCAAATACGCGGAAGCATTGCAGTTATACAGATGGTTCTTGCCTGTGCTGGAGCTGGACATACACCCTAAGCTGGTACAGTACATTAAACTGGCAGCCGCGCAAACCGGCCTGGGTACAGAATATGTACGTGCGCCCAGGTTAACCATAGAAGGAGAAGAACGACAAAAAGTACTGGCCACCATTCACCAGGCCATTAAAACGAGACCCGTATTGCCTGATTACCTGCACCTGGCTGAGAAAAAACAGGCGGTATTGGCGTAGTAGAAAAAAGTTTGACCTCCGTTCTGACGAATGATTCAATTGGCGCTCATGCCTAACCGTGAGAACAACTCCTAATATTTTCTATGGCTGCAAAGAAGTTTTTTTGTATTGATGCGCATACCTGTGGCAACCCTGTGCGGCTGGTGGCCGGTGGCGGCCCTTTTTTACAGGGTAATAATATGAGTGAAAAACGGCAGCATTTTTTGAAGGACTATGACTGGATACGCAAAGGCCTGATGTTTGAGCCCCGCGGTCACGATATGATGAGCGGAAGTATTTTATACCCACCTCACGATTCCGCAAATGATGTGGCAGTATTGTTTATAGAAACCAGCGGCTGCCTGCCCATGTGCGGCCATGGTACTATTGGTACCATCACCATTGCAGTGGAAGAAGGCCTTATAACACCCAAACAACCGGGTGTAATACGCATGGAAGCACCGGCCGGGCTGGTATTAATTTCTTACAGGCAGGAAGGCAGCAAGGTTAAGTCTGTTAAGCTCACCAATGTGGCTTCCTATTTGGCAGCCGAAGGACTAACAGTCCACTGCCCCGACCTGGGAGAACTGGTGGTGGATGTTTCTTACGGCGGTAATTTTTACGCAATAGTAGATGTTCAAAAGAATTTTAAAGGCATTGAGCATTACCCTGCAGATAAGCTGATTGCCTGGGCAAGAGAATTGCGCAACCGCATCAACGAAAAATATGAATTTGTACATCCTGAAAATGCAACCATTAAAGGTTGCTCGCATATCTTGTGGACAGGCGCGGTCTTAAACCCCGCATCTACCGCACGCAACGCGGTATTTTATGGCGATAAAGCCATTGACCGCAGCCCTTGCGGCACCGGCACATCTGCACGCATGGCGCAATGGTACGCAAAAGGAAAATTGAAAAAAGGCGATTTGTTTATACACGAGAGCATTATTGGTTCCACTTTTACCGGTACCATTGAAGAAGAAATACCCAATGCATTTGGAAATGGCCAAACCGCTATCAGGCCTGGTATTGAAGGGTGGGCCAGAATTTATGGTTATAACACCATCAGTATTGATGAAGCAGATGATCCGTATGCCTATGGCTTCCAGGTGCTGTAATAAATGTGCTAATACCTCGCCGCGGTTTTATGGAACGCAGATTTTTATGGTGGTGATGATTATATAGGATTTGAGATGGCGTATGACAACCACAGTAGGGGCTGGGCTTGCCACCGCCCTCTAAAATTTCAGCCGACCGCTTAAATTTTTGCGAATACCTTCCATGTTAAGAGGCAAACATCAGCGATTATACCATCCGAGATCAAACATCAAACATAACCACTACCATGCATAAATTAATCTTCCTCGTTTTATTACAACTTACCGTACTGGCGGGCTTTGCGCAGATGAACAAAGACTATGTGCCGTGCAATGAAATGCCCAACATCATGCAGAATTACTATGCAGACATTACGTCGCTCGACAGGGTGTATGTTGCAGAAGGTTCACCCGAAATAAGGGAACGATATAAAAAAGTACAGGAAGAATATTTAGCCCGGCTGGAAAAAATAAATTTTGCTTCGCTGCCGCAGGGCTGCAAAGCAGACTACATACTCTTTAGTAGAGATTTAAAAGAACAGGTTTACCAGTCTGCCGCAGAAGCAAAAGAGTTTGCAGCCGTACAAGCCTGGTTTCCCTTTGCGGATAGCATTTACGCGCTTGAGAAAATACGTCGCCGGGGTGGTATGGTAGATGGTAAAAATATAGCTGGCAATTTTTTCACTATTACCAAACAAATTAAAGATTTGCAGGCTAAATTACTGCTCGAGAAAAATATAACGGTGGGCAATAGCCGGCGCGCCAATACCATTATCCGCGGGCTGCAGGCTGCTGCCAAAAGCGTGTTTAATTTTTACAATGCTTATGACCCGTTGTTTACCTGGTGGGTGCCTGATACCTACCGCAAGCTGGATAGTTCGCTGGGGGTATATGCGCAATCTTTTAAAAACAGTGCCGATAAAAATGCGCCCAACAAAGACTCCAGTGGTATTGTGGGTTTTCCAATTGGTCGCGATGAAATTCTGCACCAGTTAAAGTATGAAATGATTCCGTACACCCCGGAAGAACTGATAGATATTGCCAATAAAGAATTTGCCTGGTGCGATAAAGAAATGCTGAAAGCCAGTAACGAAATGGGTTTTGGCACCAACTGGAAAGCGGCCATGGAAAAAGTGAAACAAGCATATGTGCCAGCCGGTGAGCAACCCGCTGCCATGGTAAAATTGTATAATGAAGCCGTAGCTTTTTTAAAACAAAAAGACCTCATAACCATTCCACCGCTGGCCGAAGAAACATGGCGTATTGCCATGATGAGTCCCCGGCAGCAATTGTTGAATCCGTTTTTTTATGGAGGCGAAGAATTTGCCGTTTCTTATCCTACCAATACCATGGATTACGATGCAAGAATGATGAGTATGCGCGGCAATAACCCGCATTTCTCACACGCAACCGTACATCATGAATTGATTGCCGGCCACTGGCTGCAGCAATATATGAATGAGCATGTAAATACTTACCGGCGTTATTTTACACCGTTCTGGACAGAAGGATGGGCTCTTTACTGGGAATTCGCGTTGTGGAATGAAGGGTTCTCCGTATCGCCAGAAGACCGTATTGGTATGCTCTACTGGCGCATGCATCGCTGCGCCCGCATCATTTTTTCTTTAAACTATCATATGGGCAAATGGAGCCCGCAGCAATGCATCAATTTTTTGATTGACCGCGTCAACCATGAAAAAGCCAATGCAGAAGGCGAGGTGCGCCGTTCATTCACTGGCGGTTATGGCCCCTTATACCAGGTTGGTTATATGATTGGCGGCTTACAGATAATGGCTTTGCGCAAAGAAATCGTTGACGGTGGTAAGATGACCGTAAAACAGTTTCATGATGCATTTCTGCAGCAGAATAGCATGCCTATAGAGATGCTCCGGAATATTCTTACCAACCAACCGATAAAAGAAGCCTATGAAACCAGCTGGCGTTTTTACAAATTGCCTTGAGCTGACCTGGCGGTTTTGATGGTGCATTAAAATCTCATTAAACGAAACGGTTGACGCATTGCCGCGGCACAAATACGTGTCACGCTTGAATGAGCGCACATATAAGTATTGACGCATCCAGATTTTTATTGCAGCCTGTTCTATCAACCATTGTAAAGAGTATATTTGATTACAATATTGCTGCTAACGGTTTCAACATTCACTGCATGAGATTATACGGTATTGCCATATGCTTATTATCAGCGGTCACTGCCTGGGGGCAATCCGCCGCAGATGACAGTGCCCTGTATAAAAAAGCAGTCTACCATACGATTGGTGTATACCACCAAACCATGGGCGATCAATCCGGTTTGTTCAATGGCATTCAATATGCACAGTTTCCTTTCTCTTTTGCAGACAATGCGCATCCGTTTTTTAAAGACGATAAGCCAGGCACCGCTTCGGTCATCTATGATAATGTATTGTATGAAAACGTACAAATGCAATATGATGAAGTGCAGGACGTGGTTTTTATGCAAGACAGTTCACGCCGCATACAACTGCTCAACCAGCGCGTTACCGCATTTACATTGTTTGGCAATTCGTTCATCCGGTTGGTAAAAGACAGCGCCAATGCCGTATTGGTAAACACCGGCTTCTATAATCTGCTGTACAGCGGCAGTACCCGGCTGCTGAAAAAGGAAGAAAAAATGATCAGGGAAGATGTTTCTACCGGCGTTATCATTCGGTATATAGAAGTAATGAGCCATTACTATATAGACAGGAACAATACCTGGTACAGTATTAAAAGCAAAAACGGCCTGCTGGATATTTTTAAGGATCGAAAAAAAGATCTCCGGCAATTTATAAAAAAGAATAAGCTGAATTACCGCAAAGACAGGGACAATATGCTGGTAAAGGTGACAGCTTATTACGATCAGTTAACCAAATAAAATGAAATACCGGCATCCATCCTCATTGCTATTATCGTTGCTGTTGTTTTGCTGTAGTGCCTACGGGCAAACAGATATGGGTGCCTCCGTTACCATTTCATTAAAAGACGCCACCATAGAAAATTTTGCCACCGCCATTGAAAAGCAGTGCCGCGTTCGTTTTTATTACGACAGTTCTAAAATGGATAGCATAAGCATTACCGTTACAGCTGCTGCCCAGCCGCTGAAAACAGTGCTTGACCAGGCTTTTGCCAACACCGGGTTGCAATATACTGCAGACAATGCCGGTCATATATTTATTACAAGAGGATATGCATTGAACTTGTTGTTGCCTTCAAATTTTCCAACTGGGGTGCCAGCCGGTAACCAGCAAGCCTCCAACGCTGCGGTTACTAATACTTTCAGCGATTCAGATGAAGTTAGTACCACACCGAAGGCGGTAGCGGAGAATAAGCTATACGAGATTGGCGATAAATTACTGACCAATGCCCCATCCGTTATAACCCTGGCCGGCTATGTGCGCGACATTAAAACCGGCGAACCGGTAGTAGGCGCATCGGTGTTTATAGATAAACCCAGGATTGGTGGCACCACTGATCAATACGGCTACTATTCTTTATCGTTACCGCGCGGACACCATATACTGAATATCCAGAGCATCAGTATGCGCGATACCCGCAGACAGATAGTACTGTACAGCGATGGAAAGATGAATGTTGACATGCAGGGTACGGTTATTACTTTGAAACGGGTAATCATTGCCGCGCAAAAACTCAGCAATGTGAAGAGCACCCAGATGGGCCTGCAAAAAATAGATATCAAAACCATTAAGCAGGTGCCCGTGGTATTTGGTGAAGCAGATGTATTACGCGTGGTTACAACGTTGCCGGGCGTAAAAACGGTGGGCGAATCCAGTACCGGGCTCAACGTACGCGGGGGCTCAGCAGATCAGAACCTGATTTTGTTTAATGATGCCACCATTTACAACCCCTCGCATTTCTTTGGCATGTTCTCGGCATTCAACCCGGAAGTGGTAAAAGATGTTGAGCTGTATAAAAGCAGTATCCCTGCCCGTTATGGCGGCCGGTTGGCTTCCGTTTTAAACATCAACAGCCGCGAGGGCAACAAAAAAAATATTACCGGTTCCGCCGGCCTGGGCTTACTCACCAGCCGGCTTGATATTGAGGGGCCGCTTATTAAAGACAAATCTTCTTTTATACTGGGTGGCCGCACCACCTATGCCAACTGGCTGCTAAACCTGTTGCCCGATCAGTATAAAAAAAGCAAAGCATCTTTTTATGATATTAACCTGAACGTAAGCCATGAATTCAATAAAAAGAATACGGTTTACCTTACCGGCTATATCAGCAACGATCGGTTTAACCTCAACAGCGATACTGTCTACAATTACGGCAACAAAAATATTTCATTGAAGTGGAAGCATATCTTCAACAATAAAGTAAACAGCCTGGTTACAACCGGGTACGACCGGTACGATTACAATATCACCAGCGATGAACTACCGCCGAGTGCGTACAAACTTGGTTTTGACATAAACCAGACTTATCTTAAAGTACATTTCAATTATTACCTCAGCAATAAGCACACGGTAGATTTTGGGCTTAATTCCATCTATTATAAACTGCATCCCGGCAATTACCAGCCGGTAGGTAAATCGTCGCTGGTGGTGCCAGACAATATTGCCACCGAGCAGGCGCTGGAGAGTGCATTGTACCTTAGTGATCATTATAACATTAGCCCTGCATTGTCTATAGATGCGGGTATCAGGTATTCGATGTTTAACTCAATGGGGCCTAAATCGGTGAACAACTACGCGCCGGGATTGCCAAAAACAGAGAACACTATTATTTCTGTAACGCCGTATGCCAGCGGCAAGTTTATGAAAACATGGTCAGGCCCAGAATACCGCCTCTCTTTACGCTATGCAATTACAGACAGTTTCTCTGTTAAAGCCGGCTACAATACCCAACGGCAATACATACACGTACTTTCCAACACCAGCGCCATGGCACCCACTGACATCTGGAAGCTGAGCGATCCCAATATCAGGCCGCAATACGGTAACCAATACTCGCTGGGCGTATACAAAAACTTTAAGGCCAACACCATTGAAGCGTCTGTGGAGGTGTATTACAAAAACATACAAAACTACCTGGATTATAAAAGTGGCGCCGTACTGGTAATGAACCATCATATTGAAACAGATGTTATCGGCACCAAAGGAAAGGCGTATGGTGTGGAACTGCTGGTAAAAAAATTAACCGGCAAATTAAATGGCTGGATAAGTTATACATGGTCGCGCATATTGCTAAAAATGGATGACCCCAATGCAGGAGAATTGATCAACCAAGGTTTGTATTATCCTGCCAACTATGACAAACCGCATGATGTTACCGTTATCGGCAATTACCGTGTTACCCACCGGTTTAGTTTGTCGTTAAACGCCACGTATAGTACAGGCAGGCCAATTACGCTGCCGGTTGGAGTGTTTTATTTTGGCAATGCGCAACGTACGCTGTATGCCGACAGAAATGCCTACCGCATCCCCAATTATTTCCGTACAGATTTTTCCATGAATATAGATGGCAACCACAAAGTGCACCAGAAAACGCATAACTCGTGGACGATCGGTGTGTACAACCTTACCGGCAGAAAAAATCCTTATTCTGTTTATTATGTTTCTGAAAATGGGATCATCAACGGGTATAAATTATCCATTTTTGGAAGCGCCATACCTTTTGTAAATTATAATATCAGCTTTTAATCGTAATTATGAAACGTCTACTCTTTTACTGTTCGGTTTTGCTGCTGTCAGCGGGCTGTAAAGAACGCTATGATGCGCCGGTGCAGAGCCCTGCAACAGGTTACCTGGTGGTAGACGGCGTGTTGAACAGTGGTGTTGGCCCAGCCGTTATTACGTTAAGCCGTACCACCAAGTTTGAGAATAAAAATATAGTGTACGAAAGAAATGCCGGTATAACCGTGCAGGGAAGTGATAGCAGCCTGCGAACGCTTACAGAAAAAAGCCCGGGTGTGTACACTGCAGATAACCTCAATCTCAATACTTCGCTGAAATACCGCATCCGCATCAATACCACTAGTGGTAGCCGTTATGTGTCTGATTTTGTGGAAGTAAAAAATAACCCGCCTATAGACAGCATTTCATGGAAATATACCGACGAAGGGCTGCAGTCTTATATCAATACACATGATCCCCAGAACAAAGCCCAATACTATCAGTGGTATTATGAAGAAACCTGGCAGATTCATTCTTCTTATGCACCTATCTTAAAATACAAAATGGTTGTTCACCCCGCATTGGGCCCGTTGTACAGCGTAGTGTATAAAGATTCGAGCACTTACAGTTATGATCCCAATATTATAGATTGCTGGCAGTTTGAAAACCCGCTCAGCATTTATCTTGGGTCAACCGCCAAGCTAAGCCAGGACATTGTTTTTTTACCATTGGCATTTATTCCGCGCGCTTCCATAAAGCTGGGCGTATTGTACAGCATCAACCTTAAACAATATAGCTGGACGAAGGAGGGTTATGCCTTTATGGAGAAAATGAAAAAGAATACTGAATCAACCGGCTCTGTATTTGATCCGCAACCCTCGGAATTAAAAGGCAATATCCGCAATATTAATAATGCTGCAGAAACCGTGGTTGGTTTTTTTAATATCTGCCCACTGCGCGAAAAAAGAATTTTTATAAAACCCAGCGAAGTGCCGGGATGGGGGTATAGCCCTCCATGTTTTGATGTGGAAATTGAAAATATCAGCGATAGTATTATGAAGAAGGGCATGGGATTGCTGCCGGTAGATCCCGTGAAAATTGGGCCCTTCAATAATATTATTTCTTTCAAGGCAACGCCACCAGATTGCGCAGATTGCACCCTGCGCGGCACCAATAAAAAACCATCTTACTGGCCCTGATAAAATATAAACTAACCTGGGCTTGCTAATAGTCCATTCCATATTAAAATGAATAAAAATTTATTGATATTATCTTTCAAAACAGCTTGCCTTTGTGTGGCCCTGGCCGGGGGTTTGGCCGGCAATGCCCAGGCGTTGGAGAGCCTGAAAAGCCAGTTTACTGCCTACAACGAGCAGGTGTTGCAGGAGAAATTGTTTGTTCATACAGATAAAAGTTTTTACCTGGCGGGAGAAATCTGTTGGTTCAAAATATATAATACGGATGCATTTTCCAACAAACCGCTTGCCATTAGTAAGATAGTATACCTTGAACTGCTCGATAAAAACAATAAGCCTGTATTGCAATCAAAAGTAGCCATGAAAGATGCCGATGGAGATGGTTCGCTGTTGTTGCCGGCTACCCTGTCTTCCGGAAAATACCTGCTGCGTGCCTACACCAGCTGGATGAAAAACTTTGATGCCGGGTATTTTTTTCAGAAAAACATTACAGTTGTCAACGCACGTAAACCTGCAGAAGGGATAGCATTCGCTACGGCAAATAAATATGAGGTGCAGTTTTTCCCCGAAGGTGGTAATATGGTAAATGGTATACCAAGCCGTGTAGCGTTTAAAGTAACAGATCAAAATGGAAAAGGCATTGGTTGCAGCGGGGTAATTGTAAACGACAAAGGCGACACTGTTTCGCAATACAATACTTTACAATTTGGTATGGGCAGCTGTTGGCTAACACCCGGGGCAGGACGTTCTTATACATCTGTTACAGTGCTGCCAGGCGGTAGTCATTATATGCAGGCGTTGCCTGCTGCTTACAATGAAGGGTTGGTAATGCACCTGGCAGATACCCTCAATAATCAGCTGGCGGTTTATGTACAATCGTCTGCTACTAACGGCAACGCCATGGTGTATCTTTTCGCACATACACGCGGCTTGGTAAAAACTGTATTAGGCAATCCTTTGCAAGACGGAAGCACATTATTTTTAGTTGACAAGAGTAAGCTGGGCGATGGTATTTCTCATTTTACTGTTTTTAACGCGGCGCGCCAGCCGGTATGCGAAAGGTTATTTTTTAAAAGACCGGCGCAGCAACTTGCCATTTCAGCTACCACCAGTTTGCCCGAGTATGAACAGAGAAAGAAAATAACTATTGCGGTTCAGTCTGCCGGCAATGATGGTAAATCAATTGCTGCGGATATGTCTATGGCGGTGTATCGTATAGATTCACTTACACGGCCAGATGATATAAACATCAACAGTTACCTATGGCTTACATCTGATTTGGCAGGTAATATTGAGAATCCGGGTTATTATTTTAATGAGGTCTCCCCGGCCACAGATGCTGCGCTGGATAACCTGTTGCTTACGCAGGGATGGAGGCGCTTTCGCTGGAGTGACGTGTTACAACCCAAAAAACCTGTTTTTCAATTTGCACCAGAGTACAAAGGGCATATCATTAAAGGACGGGTAACCAATATAAGTACCGGCCACCCGGTAAGTGGTGTTGAATGTTTTCTATCGGTGGCGGGTACACGCACACAATTGCGTGGTGACATCAGCGATGACAGTGGTTATGTAAAATTTGAAATGAACCGTTTTTATGGTAATGATGAGATCTTTGTACAAACTTCGGGGCAAAAGGATAGCATAGTGCGGGTTGAAATTGTAAACCCATATGCAGCTACCGTGCCCGCTGCAGCGCAGGTAAATTTTTCGCTGGCTACCGGCAACACCAACACACTGCAAAACCAATATATACCAGTGCAGGTGCAGAATAGTTACCTGGGCAGTAAGTTAAAACAACTGGCGCTGCCGGTGTTTGATACATTGCCTTTTTATGTTGCCCCAGATAAAACGTACATGCTGGATGACTATGTACGGTTTACCACCATGGAAGAAATACTGCGGGAGTATGTGCCATACGTAAACGTGAGAAAACGGGATGGTGTATTTTACCTGCCGGTATTTGATCTTCTTAGGAAAGAATTTTTTCAGGTAGACCCCATGGTATTGCTGGATGGCATTCCGGTATTTGACATGAATAAATTAATGGCATACGATCCCCTCAAAATACGAAGGCTGGATGTGGTATCCAGGATATATTATTACGGCAACATGTTTTTTGGGGGCATCATAAATTTTATTACGTACAACGGCGATTTGCCCGGCTATGAACTTGACCCACGCGTTACCGTTATAGACTATAAAACCCTGCAACTACAGCGCGAATTTTATTCGCCTGTATATGAAACGCAGGAACAATATGCGGGCAGAATGCCCGATTTCAGGAGCCTTTTGTATTGGGCGCCAAATGTGGTTACAACAAAAGACGGCAAACACGAAGCAAGTTTTTACTCATCTGATGTGGCAGGCAACTTTGCAGTGGTTATACAGGGCATCACCGCAGATGGAAAAGCCGGCAGCAAAACTGTGTTTTTCAAAGTAAAAGAGAACAATGCGCTGGCTGCTAAAAAGTAAGTACCTTAAGCGGGTATGATACTGCCACAATTATTTATTGCACTCCACAATAGTCATAAAGTATGAAAAGTCTTTTTTTGGCTGGATGCCTGCTGCTGGCAACAACAAAGCTTGGCTGGTGCCAGAGTTATGTGCCGGAATTGAACAACGCTAAGATCAAAGTAAAGCCCGTAGTGCCGGTAAAAGCATATGCTTTTTCTGTAAGTGATGTACAGATAACGGGTGGCGTGTTTAAAAACGCCATGGAGCGTGATGGCGCTTATTTGCTAGAGATTGAACCCAACCGGTTATTACATCGTTTTCACCAATATGCAGGTCTTCCGGTAAAAGGCGAAATATATGGTGGCTGGGAGAAAGAAACCATTTCCGGACATACACTTGGCCATTATCTCTCTGCCTGTGCGCTCATGTATGCATCTACCGGTGATAAACGTTACAAAGAAAAAACAGATTACATAGTAAGTGAACTGGCCCTTTGCCAGCAGGCACGTAAAACCGGGTATGTAGGTGGCGTGCCGAATGAGGATACCGTTTTTGCACAGGTGGCACGGGGCGATATACGCTCGCGCGGATTTGATTTGAATGGCGCCTGGGTGCCTTGGTATACCATGCATAAAGTGATGGCAGGGCTTATGGATACCTGGCTGTATTGCAACAACCAGCAATCCATGGTGGTGCTGAATAAGATTTGCCAGTGGATAGATGTTGAACTAAAAAATTTAACAGACGACCAGCTGCAGAAAATGCTCGATTGCGAACATGGCGGTATGAATGAAGCACTCGTAAATATGTATTCACTAACAGGCAATAAGAATTATTTGCGCCTCTCGTATAAGTTTCATCACAAGGTGGTGCTTGATTCACTGGCAAATCAAAAAGATGTCATGCAGGGGCGGCATTCCAACACCAACATCCCAAAAATTATTGGCGTTGCCAGGCGTTACCAGCTTACCGGCAATACCAACGACAGCGCCATCGCAGATTATTTCTGGCACACCATTGTGCAGCACCATACCTATGTAAACGGCGGTAATAGCAATTATGAATACCTTGGGGAAGAAGACAAACTTAATGATCGCTTAAGCGATAATACCACCGAAACCTGCAATACTTATAACATGCTCAAATTAACCCGTGAGCTGTTTGCCATGAAACCAGATGCGGCATATGCTGATTTTTATGAGCGGGCATTATACAATCATATACTCGCCAGCCAGGAGGCCGATAGCGGCATGATGTGCTATTTTGTGCCATTAAGGATGGGTGGAAAGAAAATATTTTCAGATAAATTCAATTCATTCTGGTGCTGCGTTGGGTCTGGTATAGAAAACCACGCTAAATACAGTGAGGCAATTTATTACCGCAGCGCCGGTGGTGGATTGTATGTAAACCTTTTTATTCCTTCTGTATTGCATTGGAAAGAAAAAAAAGCCAGCATCAGGCAGGATACCCGGTTCCCTGAAAGCAATACCACCACACTTACCGTAACTGCAGCAAACCCAACCCCCTTTGCGCTGTATATCAGAAACCCGTGGTGGTCTGGTGATAATGTAACTATAAAAGTAAATGGCCGTGCCGTTAGTGTTGGCAAACCTGTTAAGGGCTATTTTACTATAGATCGAACCTGGCGCAATAACGACAAGGTGGAAATTACCTTCAACATGCAGCTGTATACAGAGAGTATGCCCGATAATAAAAACAGGATTGCCTTGCTGTACGGCCCTGTTTTACTGGCAGGAAATCTGGGTGCTGCCATGCCGGATCCGGTATATGGTACACCCGTATTGTTGACCGACAATCATAATGTAACAGACTGGGTAAAGCCAGTATCTGATAAACCGCTTACTTTTAAAATGGAAGGCGTGGGTAAACCGTTTGATACAGAGTTATCGCCTTTGTATGCCATGAACAACCATTACTACAGCGTATACTGGGATTATTTTACCAATGAAGAATGGGTGTCAAGAGAAGCCGTTTACAAAGAAGAGAGAGCGCAACAAAAGGCAATAGACGAGCGAACCATTGATATTATGCGGTTGGGTGAAATGCAGCCCGAGCGCGATCATCACTTGCAGTCTTCCATCAATTCTTACCCCGGCAATGCGCTTACACGCTCCGGAAGAGAAGCTCGGGCAGGCGGCTTCTTCTCGTTTGATATTAAAGTAAACCCATCGGCGGCCAATACCTTGTTGTGTACGTATTTTGGAGATGATAAAAAAAGCGCTTTCGATATACTGATAGACGGGGTAAAGCTGGCTTCGGTAGAATGGAATGGCGGTGTTACCGGTAAGTTTTATGATAAAGAGTATCCCATTCCGGCAGAAATGATAAAAGATAAAACAAGTATTCACGTGCGCATAGAAGCCAATGCAGGCAAAACTGCAGGACGTGTTTTTGGTTGCCGTACAGTAATGCCGGCAACTCAGCTGCAGCAATAGTTGTTTACAGAACGCAGGTTTTTAAGGCTGTTGATGAGGAGCTGCAACAGAGAACGGCTCATATAGTTAGATACCATGTAAGGAACAGTGATGGGGCTTTATTCACCACCGGCCTGCTGATGGTATTGTTTTATAAATGCACCTGGCGACTGCCGCGTGATAGATTTAAACACCCGGTTAAAACTCACCACATTATTAAACCCGCTTTGGTAAGCTACAGCAGCAATGCTGCTGTAATTTTTTTCCTGGAAGCGTTTGCATGCTTCATTAATCCGTATCTCCTGCAAGAAACGGATATAGGTTTTTGCCGTATGTTTTTTAAAATACCTGCAAAACGATGGCGGTGTTAGGTGCACCAGTCTGGCAACCTGGGCTATGGTAATATTTTTTGTATAGTTAGCCATGGTATACTGGTATACGTCATTGATGCGCAGCCCTTCATTATCGGTAATAGCATATTCAAAAGCTTCGGTAGAAAAATATTTCCAGGTTTTTATTTCTGCCATTAGTTGAAGTAATTCAATAAATGCCGCCAGCCTTTTTCCGCCGGTAAGTGATCTGACCTTTACCAGCTGGGCGGTTATATTTTTACAGCTTTTCTGTGGTGCCTGCATGCCATGGGTGCTGGCAGCAATAAATTTTTTGATGCCCCTCATTTCTGGTAGCGCCAGTAACGGCGCAATAAATCCGGCCGGATTAAAGAAAATGTTGAATGAGTGAATCCGCTTTTTGTTGGCCGCGTCAAAATATACGCCATCGCTTTTAAAAAGATGGGGTTGATTGGCGCCAATAATAAATACATCGTTAGCGCTAAAATGCTGCATATTGTTACCGGCTATAAGGGTGCCTTCGCCTTCAAGTATCCAGGTAATTTGGGTTTCATGGTGCCGGTGCAGGTGTTCATAGAAATGCGGCAGCCTGTCTTCCTGCACGTGCATAGAATTACCGGCCGCAACAGGTATCGTAAATTGTATCACCTTCATTTAACCAATATTACCAATATTTAAGGATTTTGTCAGCAATTGGGGTAAAAATGGTAAAAATGAATTACAGAGTAGGAGTAATAAGTAATAAGACATTGCCGCGAAATATGGCCCCTGGTTCGCAGATTAAAGAGTTGTAAGTAGTAAGTGATAAGTCATTGTCTCAGAATATCGCCGATGATTAGGCTACCGAAGGCCGCAATATTTAATTCAACTTAAAAAGTAATTAGCGGCAGATTATGCTGCTGATGGACGCAGTATAAACTCAACACTCAACCCACGGCATTTAAATAAAGTAATTCGCCGCGGACTTATCTACTGATAGCCGGGATAAAGAACCCAACACTCAACACGCGACACTCAAAACAGTAATCAGCCGCAGATTAGAGAGCAGTAAGTAGTAAGTAATAAGGCATTGTCGCTGAAATGTCGCCGCCGATTTGGCTACTGATAGGTACGATAAAAGAACTTAACACTCAACACAGTAAAGGCTACACGCAACACTCAAAACAATATCTTTGCTCAAACCCAACTGTATGAAGTATTCTAAATGGATAGGTGTTGCAGCGGTAATCATTGTCATTGTAATTTGTTACCGGCCCTGGGTGTATATACCATCCGCCCAACTTACCATAGGTGGTATGTCTGCTACCGGAAAGCACAATTTTGGTAAACCCGGGTTGATGAACATAATTTGTTCGGTGGGAGCAGCCATCTTCTTTCTGCTGCCGGCAATATGGGCCAAACGCACCAACATTTTTTTCTGTGGCTTTAACATTGCATGGGCCATTCGCAATTACCTGTTGCTCAGCCGCTGTTATAATGGCGAGTGTCCTGAAAAAACAAGCGCATTGTTTATTTTGCTGGCCGCGTCAGCAATCATGCTGATTATGTCTTTTATACCAGATATAACCTTAACGCAGGAAGATGACAGTGCCCCAGGAACTGCATGATGAATGACAAGTGCTTTAGAGACTGTTAATGATATTTTCTATATTGTTCCTGTTAAACGGCTTGTGCAAAAAGTAAGATGCGCCTTCGTGTAATGCCTTTTCATTCAGTAGCTTTTCATTGTGGGCGGTCATCATCACAATTTTGGTGGTGGGCCAGGCAGCAATCATCTTTTTAATAAAATCGATGCCCTTACCGTCGGGCAGGTGATTATCGAGGAATATGTAATCGGGTTTCATTTTTTGAATAACATCCAGGGCGTGGCCCAATCCATGAATGCTTTCAGCAACAAAATGCTCTCTTTCCAGCACAAGCTCCATTAGCATACACAATTCTTCTTCATCGTCTATAATAAGTACAGTTTTTTTGGGAACAGGACTTTTCATGAAAGTTGTTTTAATGATTGGCGGGCAAATGCATTTGCAAAACGCAGATCAAGGTTATAATTAAAGAATACACAACAGATAAATGTGTGCCAGTTTCTGCAGCCAGTAGATAAAGTACGGTAGTATGGCATCAGTTGCCAAAAAAAGCTGCTTGGGAAAATGTAAAAAAATGCAAAATTTTCTGGCACAGTTTTATAATATTATAGTTTGTACTCCATTATTACATCAACTCAAATAAAAAAAGTTATGGGAAATCTATTGTATGTCATTGCGGTTATCCTTGTTATTGCCTGGGCTATTGGTTACTTTGGTTATCAGTCTGGCGGCATTATACATGTATTATTGGTAATAGCAATTATAGCTGTTCTGCTGAAAGTGATACGGCGCGCCTGACAATATTTATCGCTTAAAAGAGTCAGGTCAGTAATGACCTGATTTTTTTTGGGGAAAATAATTCTCAACTTGTTTTATGTAATGTGTAGTGGGCTGGTTATCTAACGATATTTTTGGGGCATGGCTATTGCCCCATTGATGAGGAACTAAAACCTCTACATCATGAAACCCGTCAAAATACTCTTCGCTTTTGTTGTTTTTTCAACTATATCTGCAACTGTAATAGCACAGGTATCTAAGGATTCTTTGAACACACTTAAACAGCAGAAAGAAGCACTGCAACTGAGCAGTAAAATTAATTCCCAGAAAACGCAGCTGGCAAAACTGGAAAACCAGTTGGAAAAGAAAACCCGTGAAGTAGAAACCACCACGGCAGATGCACAAAAAGCAGCTGCAGACAATGCAGAAGCAGCAGCCAAACTTAATGGAGATTCCCAGGATAAATCCCTGGCCAGAAAATCTGAAAATGCTGGTGATGCTGCCCGTAAAAGTGCTAAGCGCGCCAGAGCCGCTGCCGATAGCCTTGAAGATCTAAAAAAAGACATTAACTCCCTTAAGAGTAAAATTAGCGATGAAGAAGCCAAATTAGCCGCTAACCCGGTAATTGTACCACAACAGCAGTAACAAGTACAGCCAGCAAGTACAAGTAACGGTACAAGTAACTAGGGAAAGTAACGAGTACAAATGCAGTATATCCATGCTGAAAGAACAACCGTTTTATTTTAAGTGCACCGTTATCTTATTGGGCCTCATTTTGTTTGTTTATGTAATAACCGGTCTTAGGGTTATACTGGTGCCCTTGTCGTTTGCCCTGCTGATAGCAATTCTTCTAAACCCCCTTGTAAACAGGTTGCAGCAATGGAAGCTGCCCAGGGTGTTGTCTATTGCCATTGCATTGTTGGTGGCCTTTCTTTTTATTACAGGGGTGGGATACTTTTTATCGGCGCAAATTTCTGGTTTTGCCGATCAGTTACCCCTAATGAAGAAAAAAATCATACAGCTGGTAGAAAATGCCCAGCAGGATATCAGCCAACGGTTTAATATTGATATCAATAAACAGCAGGAAGCATTGGAAGAAGCGGGTGCCAAAATTAAACCGTTAATTGGCTCCACTGCCGGTGCACTCTTAAGTTCACTGGCAGCTGTAATTTTGTTGCCTGTGTATTCGTTTCTTTTTCTTTATTATAAAGATCTCCTCCTCAACTTTATCTACGAAATATTTGCCGAAAAGAATTATAAAGAGGTAGGTGTGGTGCTTAAACAGACCAAAGGTGCCATTCAGAGTTATATGTACGGCCTGGTGCTGGAAACCTCTATAGTGGCAGTACTCAATGCCCTGGCACTGTTAGTACTCGGGGTAAAATACTGGATATTGCTGGGTATATTGGGAGCGATACTAAACATCATCCCATACATCGGCGGTATTATGTCGGTAGCGCTGCCGGTTATCATTGCAACTGTTACAAAAGACGGTTTTCATACGCAATTGCTTATCATTGTTTGTTATATGGTTATCCAGTTTACAGATAACCATTTCCTGGTGCCATACATTGTTTCTTCTAAAGTAAAGATCAACGCGCTTATTTCCATTGTATTTGTGCTACTGGGTAATGCCGCCTGGGGTGTATCGGGCATGTTTCTTTGTATACCGTTTGCAGGTATCCTAAAAATTATTTTTGATCGCATTGATGAAATGAAACCCTGGGGCAGGTTACTGGGCGATGAAATACCGGTTCGTCCCCGGGCCTCGTGGCCCCGCATACGCAAACCCCGCAGTACGCTAAAGGTAATTAAAACAAACCGGCCATAAGCCTGGGCTTACAAGGGGCAAAACGAAATCATACATCAACCATTTGGCATTTGCGTTTTATACGCCAATTGCATGTTGCAGCAACAATTATGATTTGACTGCCTGCAAAAAAAGTTTTAACATGCGGGGTAGAAATTAAACTCACCCGTCATGCTGCAACCACGCCTTTTCTTACTTACCGCTTCACTATTTTTTTGTTGTCTCTCCTTTGCACAGGATACTGCCTGGCTTACAAAAGGGTTAATCATTTATAATGTACATCATTACGGACGAGAGGCTTTGTATACAGATAAACTCGCCTACCATCTCTATAATAATACACTGTCTGCGCCGGTGGCCGGCAACCCTTCGGGTATTGACGACGATAATGGAAAGCCGCTGCAATGGCAATCCATTGAAACGGATAGTCTCAAAAGGTTCAGAGGGCGGATGTTTGGAAGCGGGTATGTATACTTTACTTACTTGTCTGACAAGGAAAAACCGGCACTGGTAAATATCAGTGGGGCGGCTGGCATCTTCTTTAATGGCGTACCACATGCGGGCGATGCAAACGCATCAGGGTGGCTGTACATTCCGGTTAAACTAAAAAAAGGAGTCAATGAATTGTATGTGCGCATGGGTGGCCGCATAAGTGCACGCATTATTTTTCCGCAAACACCGGTGCAATTAAATACGGAAGACCCTACTTTACCGGCTATTGTACAAGGCGACCCCGCCAATGCACTGCAGGGCGCAGTTGTAGTGATTAATACAACCGATAAAGAGTTGAAAGGCCTTCAGATAAAAAGCATAGTAGCGGGAATAGAAGCCCTCACTGTTTTGCCGGTAGTGCCAAGGCTCTCTACGCGTAAATGTACCTTTACCTTCAATAGCAGCGCTGTAACCGACACCGGCAGGGCAGACTGTGTACTAACGCTTATCAATAATGGAAAACAGGTTGATACAAAAACAATCAGTATCGAATCGGTATACAATACCAGCAAATACAGCAGTACGTTTACCAGTGCCATAGACGGCAGCCTGCAATATTATGCGGTTACCCCGCAGGTGCCTGCGGCCAAAGGGCCATCGGCACTTTTTCTTTCGGTGCATGGGGCGGGGGTGGAAGCCATTGGGCAGGCAAGGGCCTATGGGCAGAAAGACTGGGGCAACCTGGTAGCCGCTACCAACCGCCGGCCGCGTGGTTTTAACTGGGAAGACTGGGGCCGGCTTGATGCGCTGGAAGTGTTGCGCATTGCCCGGGAAAAATTTAAACCAGACCCGCAGCATATTTATTTAACCGGTCATTCCATGGGTGGCCACGGCACATGGTTTTTAGGCGCTACTTACCCAGATATATGGGCTGGCATTGCGCCTTGCTCTGGTTACCCAACACTTAAGGAATATGGTTCTGCCGATGGTGCCATACCCGCTACGGGCGCGAATGAAACCGAGCAAATGCTGCTGCGTGCCAGTAACCAAAGCGATGTGGTAAAGCTTGCATCCAATTACAAATCGTTTGGTATTTACATTCTCCACGGCGATTCAGATATGGTAGTACCGGTAAAATATGCCCGGCAGATGCGTGGGGTGCTGGCCGGTTTTCATGCAGACCTGAGTTATTATGAGTACCCCGGCGGCGAACATTGGTTTGGTAACCAAAGTGTGGACTGGCCACCATTGTTTGCATTTTTAAAATGGCATAGCAGGCCGGTAGACAGTGCGGTACACCATATTAATTTTACCACCGCCAGCCCCGGTATTTCTGCTACCTACAGATGGGCAACTGTATTACAGCAATTGCATCCATTACAATACAGCCGTATTGTTTTACAACGTCAGCAGCATAAAAAATCAATTAGCGGCACCACCACCAATGTGCGCACATTGCAACTCGCCCTCAATGCATGGCCGGCCGGCACGGTGGTAAATATATTGCTGGATAGTACCAGCCAGCTGCAATACACAACCAAAACCGGTAACGATAGTGTTTGCATTAGGAAAGAAAATGATCAATGGCGCATGACAGAAAAACCAGGCATTGCGGCAAAAGGGCCGTTGAGGTATGGTACATTCAAAGATCCCTTCAATAACAGGATGGTCTTTGTATACGGCACCAAAGGGAATGCTGCAGAAAATGAATGGAGCTTTAACAAAGCCCGGTACGATGCGGAGACATGGTACTACCGTGGTAACGGTTCAATGGATATCATTGCAGACAAAGAATACAACCACCAAAAGTATGCAGGCCGTAATGTAATACTATATGGCAATGCAGCTACAAACAGCGCATACAATGTATTGGTGGGTAATTGCCCTGTACGCGTAGATCGCAACCTGGTAAGCGCAGGTGACCACACATATTCCGGCGATGACCTGGCAACTTATTTTGTATGGCCAATGAAAGATGACCCCAAAACTTCGGTAGGTGTGGTGGGTGGTACGGGCATCAAAGGCATGATGGCCGCCAATGCCAACCAGTATTTTGCCGGCGCCAGTGGTTTTCCTGATTTTATGATTTTTGGGTTGGGCATGCTGCAGCACGGCACGGCCCAGGTAAAAGCAACCGGTTTTTTTGACAATGACTGGAACCTGCAGGAAAACGAAGCCGTATTTGCCAAATAATGATGGGTACCTGTTTGTCTCAATCTTAATAAGTACCAGGGTGTGTAGAAAAAAATCCACAAAGGCTTTTAGGTCAACAGTAACTGTTGGTTATAATTACAGTTAATCCGCTGGAACAGCGCTTCCGGCGGATTTTTATTTATGGCAGGTTATTAGTTTATATACCGGTACTGGTAAAACAGTACACCCTTATGCTCAGTAAACGTTCCTTCACTCCCGCACTTATTGAAATTGCCGATCAAACCATTTTTTTTAAATCATTTTTCAGGAATACTTTAAGAAAAGGGTTTGAATGGAATGAGTTTATGAGACAAGCGTATGTTACCGGTTATAAATCAATTGGTATTATAGCCCTCACCGGTTTTATACTTGGTTTTGTATTAACGCTGCAATCGCTGCCCACCATGAAACAGTTTGGTGCGGTAGGGTATATACCAGGTATGGTATCTATTTCAGTTATCCGGGAAATCGGGCCTGTGATTGTGGGTCTTATCTGCGCGGGAAAAATATCATCCAGCATTGGCGCAGAACTGGGTAGTATGAATGTAACAGAACAAATTGATGCTATGGTAGTATCTGGTGCAAATCCTGTTCAATACTTGGTAGTAACCCGCATCCTCGCCTGTACACTTATGATACCGTTACTTACCATTTTTGCTGATGTTATTGCGTTGTTTGGCGGTTATGTGGCTTCTAACCTGGCAAGCGATATCAGCCCAACATTGTATTTCTACAAGGCTACATCTATACTGGAGTTTTCTGATCTTTTACCGGCAGTTATCAAAACTATTTTTTTTGGATTTGCTATCGGTTTTATAGGCTGTTATAAAGGCTTTAATTCTAACCGCGGTACAGAAAGTGTGGGACTGGCTGCTAACTCAGCGGTAGTAACTGCTTCTGTGTGGATTATTATCATAGACGCAATAGTGGTACAGGTAACGGATCTTTTTGTGTATTCATAAAACTATTCATGGAACACGTAATTGAAATAAAAGGACTTAAGAAAAGCTTTAACGGAAACCAGGTGCTCACCAACATTAACCTAACTGTAAACAGGGGGGAGAATGTGGTGATACTGGGCAAATCGGGCGAAGGTAAATCTGTAACCATCAAATGCATTGCAGGATTACTGAAACAGGACGAAGGCTCTTTAAAAGTATTTGGCGATGAAGTGAGTGAGCTTGACAGGGACGCACTAAAAATGTTACGCCGCCGCATCGGTTTTCTTTTTCAGAATTCGGCATTGTATGATTCTATGACGCTGCGCGAGAACCTGGCGTTTCCATTAAAACGGGTTTCCAAAATAAAAGACCGTAAAGAGATTGAAAAGTTATCTATGGAAGTAATGGAAGCAGTAGGACTGGAAGATGCCATCGATAAAATGCCTTCTGAACTGTCTGGCGGTATGCGCAAACGTATGGGCCTGGCCAGAACGTTGATTGTAAAGCCTGAGATTATGTTGTACGATGAACCCACTACCGGCCTTGATACCATTACATCAAAAGAAATCAGCAACCTTATACTAGACATGCAGCGCAAATACGATACATCATCTGTCATCATTACACATGATATTCCATGTGCGAGAATTACTGCCGACCGTGTATTAATTATGAACAATGGAGAATACATTGCTGAAGGCACCTGCGATGAACTGGAAAACGCTGAAGACCCATTTATAAGATCATTTTTTAAATAGAACAATTATGGACATTTCTGCAGCCCAAAAAATAAGAACCGGGGCATTTGTATTGCTGAGTCTGCTGTTACTGCTAATACTGATATTTTTGATTGGCAAACAGAAAAACATGTTTGGAGGTACTTTTTCGGTATCTGCTTATTTTAAAAACATATCCGGTTTAAAGGAAGGCAATTTTGTACGCTATGCGGGCATCAACGTAGGCACAGTAGATAATATCAGTATGGTGAACGATACTACTGTTATGGTAAGCCTGTTGCTTCAAAACAATATTCAGCCCTTTATAAAAGACAATGCTACGGCTGGCATTGGCAGCGATGGTTTAATGGGCGATAAATTAATAACCATTTCGCCCGGTAATGGAACGGCCACTGTAAAAGACGGCGGTACAATAAGAACCGTAAACCCGGTAGATGTAGACAAAATTGTAAACAACCTTTCAAAAATTTCGGACAATGCAGAAGTACTTACCGGCGGCCTGGCCAGTGTAATGACCAAGATAAATAACGGTGAAGGATCTTTTGGACGACTGATCAATGACGACAAATTGGTTAGAAATCTGGAAGGCACATTGAGTTCTGCAAAAGAAACCGTGGGCACTGTAAAGAAAACAGCTACCAGCGTTACAGATAATATGGAAGCAGCCAAAAGCAGTTTCCTGCTAAGGGGGTATTTTAGAAAGAAAGAACGCAAGCGTATAAAAGATTCTATAGATCGGGCTAATAAAGAACCGTTGCAGCCGGTAAAAGCAAAGGAAAAGAATTAGTCGGCATCAAAACAAACCGGCACCCCGATAAACATAGAGAAAGCAGTATATTCGTACAAACTTCCTTCGTGTTCTTACGCAACCTTGCAGTCTACGCAGTCATTACGGGTCTCACCATCATTATGCTGGGTAGTTGTGCCTGCAATAAAAAACTCAGTTTTGAAACGGTTACACCAACGGGTATTTCTTTTACAGACACACCTGCCGCCTATCCCATGGTAACGGCTGTTAATGAAGCCAGCGGCCTTGCAGACAGCAAAATAAATGCGGGTTACGTGTGGGTGCAGGAAGACAGTGGTAATCCGCCGCAATTGTTTTTATTGGATCATGCGGCTACTACAGTAAAAAAAATCTGCATCAAAGGCGCCAGCAATATCGACTGGGAGGATATAGCATTGGCAAATGGCCCCGACGGCACCAAAAAATATCTTTACATCGCGGAGATAGGGGACAATGATGCTAAACATGCCGAATCTGCTTTCTACCGTTTTGAAGAACCGCTGGCAACCACCGATACGGTACGCACATTTGATCTTATCAGGTTTTCTTACGCAGACGGTGCCCGGGATGCAGAAGCATTTTTAGTAGACAATTCTACCAAAGACATTTACATCATTACAAAAAGGGAAGCCAATGCCAGGTTGTATAAAATAAGTTTTCCTTATAGTACCACTACTGTAAATACCGCGGTTTTTGTGCAAACACTTCCGTACAGTGGAGTGGTGAGCGCCTCAGCCAGCAACGATGGCAAAAGCATCATTGTAAAAACATATCCTGCATTGTATTATTATGCAAGGGGCGATAATGAAACCATTCACCAGTGTTTACAAAAAGCATATACTACACTTGGCTACCAACTGGAGCCACAGGGCGAAGCCATTGGGTTTGCGGTGGATAACAGCGGTTTTTATACCCTGAGCGAAAAGGGCTTGGCGGGAATGCAATTCCTGTATTTCTACAAAAAGAAATAAGCTTTCCGTCTCTGATCAGGCAGCCATGCTTTTTTCTACAATTTCATCCATGGTAATGCCGCTGTGACTTTCGTCATACACGCACTGGCCGTTTTTGATAAGCAACACCTGGGGCGATTCATGAGAGATCTTAAACGTGCTGGCCACCTGCTGGGAGAGGTTGCGGTATTTCAGCAGATCAAGAAAATAAAAATCGATGCCTGCCGGTTGTTCTTTTCTTTCGAGCCGGCTCTTTGCCATGCTGCTGATACCACAACGCGTGGAATGTTTAAATATGAGTTGCGGTGTTGTGGCAGAGGCGCTGATAAGTTCTTGAAGCTGTGCTTCGCTGGTAAGTGCTATCCAATTCATGCTATATAAAAAAGGTTATCTTTAAAACAATTTAAAGATAACCTTGGTTCATTATTTTACAGTAAATGTGTGTACCGGGTAATTTATCTGTGTCCGTATCCAACGTAACCGGCTGTTGATTTGCAACCGCTTCTTGAACTTGTACAAGACGTCATAGTAAGGCCAGCCGCAATAAGCAGTACGAGGATTAATACTTTAGCTTTCATTTTTTTGTGGTATTTAAAGTTAAACAATACAAACAGTGCGGTTAAACGCGGATACTGCCTGGATTGGCCTTTTCAGAAAGGATGCGGAAAAATGAAAATTTCGAGAGGATAGCGGAGGAGAATTCAAAGAAACAACAAATTATTTATTTATGCAACCCTCTTATCCAATTAAATTCCATTTTTATTATTTTATTGTGTTAAATAGTTTTAAGATCAATTAATTAGGTTGACAAAGATATATTTTACATTTGCAGGTATCCGGCTTGCGAGGCAAGTAAAAAGAGTTCAGGCGGCCGGGCTTCCTGAAAAATCCAAATACAACCACTATTCTTAAAACTGGCAACTAAAAATGCTGAAATTAACACGTCCGCTGGCGTTTATTGATCTTGAAACTACTGGTATCAACCTGGGCACTGACCGCATTGTAGAGATAGGAATGATCAAGATTCTGCCTGATGGCAACCGGTCTGCCAAAAGAAAACTACTCAATCCGGAGATGCCCATACCACAGTCATCTTCTGACATACACGGTATTACCAACGAAATGGTAAAGGATGCCCCTAGCTTCAAACAGGCGGCAGCTGACATCAGGCAGTTTCTTGATAATTGCGACCTCAGCGGTTACAACAGCAACCGGTTTGATATTCCAATGCTGATGGAAGAATTTTTGCGCGCCGAAATAGAATTTGATATGAAGGGCCGCAAACTGGTTGACGTGCAGAAGGTATTTCATATGATGGAACAACGCACGCTCACGGCGGCGTATAAGTTCTATTGCCAGAAAGATTTGGAAAGCGCCCACAGCGCAGAAGCAGATGCCCGCGCCACCATGGAAATACTGGAAGCACAGGTGGCCCGTTATCCACAAATTGGTAACACGGTAGACAGTATCATCAAGTTTACGGGAGAAGAAGTAATTGTTGATTTTGCCCGCCGGTTTATTATGGATAAGGGCGTGGAAATATTCAATTTTGGCAAACACAAAGGCCGGCCGGTTACTGAAGTATTAAAGGCAGAACCACAATATTATGACTGGATGATGCGGGGCGATTTTCCACTGCACACCAAACAAAAGCTTACTGAAATATTGAATCGATCGCTGTTAAAAAAGGGATAATTGTAACCCCTTAACCAATGCTGTGCTGAATACATTCATAAAAAATGTATTTTCGTAGCAAACCACAGACAAGAAGTAACGATAAAGCCCATTTTGCAAAAGATTGTCATCATACCAACCTACAACGAGAAAGAGAATGTCTCAAATATTGTAGCTGCCATTTTTGCCCTTGAGCAACAGTTTCATGTGCTTGTAATAGACGATAGCTCTCCCGATGGTACCGCGCAGATTGTTAGGGATATGCAACCCACCTGGCCCGGTAAGCTTTTTTTGGAAGAGCGGAAAGGGAAACAGGGGCTGGGTACTGCTTATATTTACGGCTTCCGGTGGGCGCTGGCAAGAGGCTACACCCATATTTTTGAAATGGATGCCGATTTCTCGCACAATCCCAAAGATCTGGACAGCCTGTATGAGGCCTGCCTGCAAGGGGCCGATGTGGCCGTGGGCTCCCGGTATGTAAAAGGTGGCGGCAATGTAAACTGGCCCCGCAACCGCATTATTCTTTCAAAAGGCGCATCATTCTATACACAGCTTATTACCCGTCTGCCGGTAAAAGACCCTACCGCCGGCTTTGTTTGCTATAAACGCGAAGTGCTGGAAGCCATCAATCTGAACGAAATAAAATTTGTCGGTTATGCTTTTCAGATAGAAATGAAATTTGCCGCCTGGAAACTCGGTTTTATTATTAAAGAAGTGCCGATCATTTTCAGGGATCGCACGTTTGGTACTTCCAAAATGAACAAAGGAATTGTAAAGGAGGGGATAGCCGGTGTGCTGTACCTGCGCTGGCAAAGCTGGTTTAAAGACTACCGTAACCGGGTAAAAAAAACTGAATCCACCAATTATTCCGCCGTCAGCAACGAGATATTTGCTAAAACAAAGCAGTAGTCCACTTTACCGCATCGCTGGTCTGCTACCGCATTTTTTGTACTCAATACTCACCACCCAACACTTAGCCCAAGTTTTTGAAAAAGGCTTTCATACAACTTCATATTGCCGTTTTGCTGGCCGGGTTTACCGGTATACTGGGCAGGTTGATTACGTTGCATGCCGGTTTGCTGGTATGGTGGCGGTTGCTCATCAGTGCTGCCACCATGTGGCTCTTGTTTCTGGCTGCCAAGCGCATTAAAAAAATAACCAGGGCAGATCTGCTAAAAGTTACAGGCATTGGGTTTGTTGCCGCGCTGCATTGGGTAAGTTTTTATGGCGCTATACAGTACTCCAATGTGTCTGTAGCACTGGTGTGTTTTTCATCTATCGGATTTTTTACTGCGCTGTTTGAGCCGTTGCTGATGAAAACTCCCTTTCGGCCGGTTGAGTTGTTGCTGGGTCTGCTGGTAATAGCGGGTATATTGATCATCTTTCATTTTGATAGCCGTTATAAAACAGGCATTATCCTGGGTGTTGTTTCTGCAATGCTGGGTGCCATTTTTCCTGTGTACAACCGGCAGATGATGCAACGCATGAATGCAGAAACGCTCATGACATATGAACTCAGCGGTGGCTGGCTGGCACTATCGCTGGTAATGCCATTTTATCTGCGTCAATACCCTGATGCACGTTGGATGCCTTCGTTTTCAGACTGGTGGTGGTTGCTGTTTTTATCATGGGTGTGTTCTGTATGGGCTTTTCAGTTGTCTGCCAATGCGCTAAAAAAAATCTCGGCGTTTACTGTAAACCTCACTTATAACCTGGAGCCGGTATATGGCATTTTACTGGCATTTGCCATCTATCATGAAAACCAGGAGCTGGATAAATCATTTTATGTGGGGCTACTGCTGATTCTAACGGCAGTACTCTTACAAACCGGCCGGATATATTTCAAACATAAACCGGTCGCCAGTAAAGTAGGCAAATGAATTACGCCATACAAAGACGGCATCAAGACCAGCAATTCATCTCATTCTCCATTCGCGTTGTCTTTGTGCTTTCATTCGTTTATTTCCTCGTACCCCACATCGCGCAACAAATTACCACCATCTGCGGCGGTGGTAGCCAACACATCGCAGCGGTTGTTATAGGCATTGCTTGCATGCCCTTTTACCCACACAAATTTCAATTGGTGTTTTTTGCTGAGTTCATAAAAGCGCGTCCACAAATCCTTGTTTTTTTTGCCGCCTTTAAAATCTGTCGCCATCCAGTTTTTCAACCAGCCTTGTTCCACTGCTTTTACCACATACTGGCTATCGCTGTAAACAGTAATAGACAGGTTTTCTTTTTTTAATGCTTCCAAAGCTGCTATAACGGCCATCAGCTCCATGCGGTTATTGGTGGTTTTTCTGTACCCTGCAGATAGCTCTTTTTCTGTACCACCCCATTTTAATATGGCGCCATAGCCCCCGGGGCCGGGGTTTCCGCGAGATGCACCGTCTGTGTAAATGACTAACGACATAGGTTTTTTATAACAAAATGCAACAGTATGCCTTATACTTCAATCGTTCCTTTTAAATAAGTTACTGCGTGGCCGCTCATCAACACGCGATCATCTTTCAGTTCGCACTGCAGCAGGCCGCGGCGTTTTGACAGCTGTATGGCCGTTAGTGTATTCTTTTTCAATTGCGCTGCCCAGTAGGGTACCATAATAGTATGTGCAGAGCCGGTCACCGGGTCTTCGTCTATGCCACTTTGCGGATAAAAGCAGCGCGACACAAAATCTACTTCCTCGCCCGCCGCAGTGGCAATAACCCCACGACAGGGTGTTTGCGACAATGTTTTAAAATCTGGCGCCAGTCCTTCTACTATTTTTTGAGAGGGCAATACCACCATATAATCAAATGATGTTTTGAACACTGGTGCAGGAGCGATACCAAGTCCGTCAAATATACCAGCAGGCACTTCGGTTACAGGCTGGGGCGGGTTAGCCGGAAAATTGAGCGTAAGCTGTCCGTTGTCTTGTTTGGTGACCTGCAGCGGCCCGCTTTTAGAATGAAATGTAATGGTATTGCTGGCGTGCTGTAATTGGGTGAATAAGATATGGGCAGAAGCCAGTGTGGCATGACCGCACAATGCCACTTCGGTACCCGGGGTAAACCATCGTATGTGGTAATCGTTGTTTTCTTTCACGAGGAAGGCGGTTTCACTTAGGTTGTTTTCAACCGCTATTTGCTGCATCAACTCATCACTGAGCCATTCTTTCAGCGGACAAACTGCCGCCGGATTGCCGCCAAATAACTCGGCTGTAAAAGCATCTGCCTGGTAGATTGGAATAGTCATTAGTTTAGTTTATAGTTCGCAAGTTCATAGTTTTTAGTTTGTAGTTTATAGTTTTTAGTTTGTAGTTTTTGCGGAAGTTCGGAAGTTCTTTTTCCGCAATACATCATTTCGAATAGGTAAGCTAACGAACTATAAACTAAAAACTGTAAACTGCGCTTTACTACACCTGAAAAACACCTGTCTTGAAAGCAGCCAAATGCGGGTTGTGGTTGGCAGCGCGGATGCCTTCAATAATTACCTGCCTGGTTTGTGCAGGGTCAATGATGCCATCTACCCATAACCTTGCTGCGGCATAATAAGGGCTTGTTTGTTTTTCGTACCTGCTTTTTATTTCGTTCAATAGTTTTTGTTCATCTTCCGCTGAGACTGTTTTTCCTTTTGCTTTCATGGCAGACACCTGTATTTGCAACAATGTTTTTGCAGCCTGGTCGCCACCCATTACCGCAATCTTTGCCGTCGGCCATGCATAAATAAAGCGAGGGTCATATGCCTTGCCGCACATGGCATAATTGCCTGCCCCAAAAGAATTGCCTATGATGATGGTAATTTTTGGTACCACGGAATTGGCCACGGCGTTCACCAGTTTGGCACCATCTTTTATAATGCCGGAATGTTCACTGCGAGAGCCTACCATAAAACCCGTTACATCTTGTAAAAATACCAACGGAATTTTTTTCTGGTTGCAATTCATAATAAAACGTGCTGCTTTATCTGCACTATCGTTATAAATGACGCCACCCAGTTGCATTTCTCCTTTTTTATTTTTTACAATCAGCCGCTGGTTGGCAACAATGCCCACGGCCCATCCGCCAATTCTTGCATAGCCGCATACAATTGTTTTGCCGTAGTCTTTTTTAAAAGGTTCAAATGCCGAGTCATCTGTAATGCACTCAATCATCTCCGTTATATCGTACGGTTTGGTATTGCCTTCAGACATGATGCCGTAAATAGTTTCCGCATTTTTCAGCGGCTCTTTGCTTTCAATGCAATCAAACCCCGCGTTTTGCTGCATATGACCCAGTTTAGACATTATCTTTTTTATATGATCAAGACATTCATGTTCACTGGCAAATTTATAATCGGCAATACCACTCAGTTCGGTATGCGTAATGGCGCCGCCAAGGGTTTCTGCATCTATATCTTCTCCAATGGCAGCCTTTACCAGGTAGGGTCCGGCTAAAAATATAGAGCCATTGCCTTCTACCATCAACGTTTCATCGCTCATAATAGGCAGGTAGGCACCGCCGGCAACACAAGCGCCCATAACGGCGGCAATTTGCGTAATGCCCATAGCGCTCATAGTGGCATTGTTGCGGAATATTCTTCCAAAATGTTCTTTGTCGGGAAATATTTCATCCTGCATCGGTAAAAAAACACCAGCACTGTCTACCAGATAGATAATCGGCAACCGGTTTTCCATGGCTATTTCCTGCATGCGCAGGTTTTTTTTACCGGTAATAGGAAACCACGCGCCGGCTTTAACCGTTTGGTCATTGGCAACAATTACACATTGCCTACCGCTGATGTAGCCAATACCCGCTACCGTACCGCCAGAAGGGCAGCCGCCATATTCTTCATACATTTCAAAACCGGCAAATGCACCTGTTTCAACAAAGGGCTTGTCTGCATCGCGCAGGTATTCTATGCGTTCTCTGGCGGTTAGTTTATTTTTCTCGCGTTGTTTGTCAATAGCTTTTTTACCGCCACCCAATTGCACGGCGGCAAATTGTTGCTGCAGCCTGCTCAGCAACAGTTTCATGGCATCCTCGTTTTTATTGTGCGCTATATTCATAATAGCAAATTAGTTTTTTCTTTTGTATTACAACAAGGAAGAGCGAAAACCCACCGCCTTTCTGCCAGAAACATTTTAGTTTTGTTGATATGCATACAAAAAGAAAGGCGTGGTTTATAGTAGCAGGACTGGTGATACTGATAAAGATTTTTGCGGTTTTTCCGGAGGCAGTAGAAAAATATTATTCAAATGCTTTCTACCCTTTTATCAGCCGGGCGCTTCGTTTGTTGTTTGGATGGTTACCTTTTAGCGTGGGTGATATATTGTACGCAGTGGCAGGTATATGGTTGCTGGTAAAACTTTTCCGTTTTGTAAAAGCAATTCTTACAAAAAAGGCAAACAGGCCGTTTTGGTGGAATGGCATTCGGTGGATAGGTTTTTACAGCCTGCTGGTATATGCGGTGTTCAATATTTTATGGGGACTCAATTATAACCGGCTGGGAACAGCGTGGCTGATGCGTTTGCAAATGAAACCTTATACCACGGGTGAACTGGATACTGTAATGCACATTATTGTACAGCGGTTGGATAGTAGCCATGTAAAAGCATTGCAAACAAGAAACAATTACCTGCACAATAATACCCTGTTTGTTGAAGCGTATACTGATTACCAGCTGGCAAAGCCAAGGTATCCACATCTGTCCTATTCCACCAAAAGCGTAAAGCCATCTTTATTCAGTTACCTGGGAGATTACCTGGGTTATACAGGCTACTACAATCCTTTTACCGGAGAAGCGCAAGTGAATACAACCGTACCTGTATTTGTGCTGCCGTTTACTACCTGTCATGAAATGGGGCACCAGCTGGGTTATGCCAAAGAAAATGAAGCCAACTTTGCGGGCTATCTTTCAGGTAAACAGTCTGCCGACCCTTCATTTGTATATTCAGTGTATTTCGATTTATATAACTATGGCATCCGCGAGTTATACGTGCGCGACAGTACATTGGCATTGGCGTTGAACCAGCAGAAACCTGTACAGGTAAAAAAAGATATTCTTGCATTAAGAGCCTTTTATGCAAAATATGAAAACCCCATAGAACCATACATCCGCAAATTATACGGGCAATACTTACGCGCCAACCAACAACCTTCGGGTATGCAGACTTACAATGAAGTGATGGCCTTTCTGGTAGCGTATTATAAGCAGTATGGGGCAGCAGCGCTGTAGGATTGTGATGAGTGCCAGAACTTGTGTTGAGTGTTGAGTGTTGTGTGTTGGTACAACAATTGTCTGATATATCGTTTAACACTTAACACTCAAAACAATCAGGAAGAGCACTTAACACACAGCACTTAAACTCAAAACAATCAGCAGGAGCACTTAACACACAACACTTAACACCCAAAACAAACAAAAATGAACAATACCATCAAACTAATTATTTCCATTGTACTGGCAGTAGGGATCGGCCTGCTGGGCGGTATTTTTACCAGTCCGGAAATTCAGACATGGTTTGTACATCTCAATAAACCATGGTGGAACCCGCCAAACTGGTTGTTTGCACCTGTATGGACTACCCTGTACCTGATGATGGGTATTGCTTTTTACCTGATATGGAAAACGAATGCCAATACAGATGCCAAGCGATGGGCCATCATCATTTTTATACTACAGTTTGCGCTGAACTTTTTATGGTCGTTTATTTTTTTCAGGGAACACCAGATGGGATGGGCCTTTGTAGAAATATTGGTATTGTGGATTGCTATACTTTGTACCATTATTGGCTTTAGTCGTATTAGCACCACGGCAGCGTGGCTACTGGTACCGTATATCTGCTGGGTTAGTTTTGCCGCAATGTTAAATTATACTATCTGGCAAATGAACAGCTAGTGATGTGTTAAGTGTTGTGTGTTGAGTGTTGAGTAATGTCCGTGTGAATTAATGAGAGTGGTTGCACACCGTTGACAAGACGTCGAAATGCGCACTGACCGCACAACCCTTAACACACAACACTCAACACTCAACACAATTAAAACGCGTTCTTCCACATCATACTTTCAATAGGCTTGTTGGGCTGTCCGCTGTATTTAGCGTCTTTCTTTTTATTGTAGGCAATTTCAATTTCGCCTTCTACCGGAAAATAGATTAATTGCCCGATAGGCATGTATTTGTAAATGCGCACGGGTTGTTTTACCGATATCTCCAGCGTCCAGTTACCGCAAAAACCTACATCGCCTTTGCCGGCAGTGGCATGTATATCAATTCCCAGCCGGCCGGTAGATGATTTGCCTTCAAGAAAAGGTACATGGGCATGTGTTTCTGTATATTCCTGCGTAACGCCCAAATAAAAAACCTGTGGTTGTAAAATGAAGCCATCATCTGGAATTTCAAAGTAGTCTATCTGGTTGTGTTTTTTGGCATCCAGTATTTCATCTTTGTATTTGGCAAGCCATTTGCCCAGGTGAACATCGTATGAATTACTGCCCAGGCAAGCCCTTGAATAGGGTTCAACTTTAATGGTTCCTTTATCAATTTCTTCCAGTATTCTTGTATCCGACAAAATCATTATTACGCAGTTTGATTTTTGATGAACAGAAAATAAGTCTTAAATCTGCAAGCTAAATCTTAAATCTTTTAATTGGCACTGGTTTATCAACATAATATCAACGAAACTACGCGGCTGGCCGTATGGCATATTACCGAACCTGAAACTTTTTTTCTCCAAAAAGTGCCGCTAAAAAAAGATGTGTCGCACCCGCACAAAAGATTGCAGCACCTGGCCGGTCGTTACCTGTTGTCTTTTCTGTTTGATGATTTTCCGCTCGAAGAAATATTGGTAGCCGACACCCGCAAACCATTTTTGGAACATGCACAATACCATTTTTCCATTTCCCATTGCGGCGATTTTGCCGCGGCTATTGTAAGCACACAGGAAAGGGTAGGCATAGACATTGAACTGGTAACGGCAAGGATTGAACGTGTAAAACATAAATTTACCAGCAGCGATGAAATGTTATTTCTTAACAATGAGTACAAGGCCTTTCTGCACCAATTTGAATTGCAGGAAAAAATGGAACAGGAATTTCTCACCATGATCTGGAGCGCCAAAGAGACCATCTTCAAATGGTATGGCGCAGGGCAAATGGATTTTCGACAGCACATGCAACTGACCGGGGCAATCAGTTTTTCTGATGACGACTTGCTTTCACTGCCGTTTTTGTTTACAAAAGATGAGATGAGGTATTTTACCGTGCGCGCAAAAATGTTTGGCAGTTTTGTACTGGCGTGGCTTCACACGTAATTAGTTTTTAGTTTGCAGTTTTTAGTTCTTTTGCAGGGGAAGTTCCTTAGTTCGATAGTTCAGTAGTTTGTTAGTTCGTTAGTTCGATAGTTCATGGTTCAAAAGTTCCTGCGGCGGCGCATCGTAGCATACGAACTGCTGCTATACAAAGTCTCTGACGATAACATATGTTCTTGCGGGTCTCCGACCCGGATGTGTAAATAACGTGTAGCGGGCCACAGGCCCGGGAGAACAGAGGCATACAAAGTTTTTAGTTTGCAGTTTTTAGTTCTTTTGCGATGGAAAGTTCCTTATAGAATTAGGTAGAATAAGCGCTTAATGTTTTTAGTATTGGATAAGGATGCGGATTTATGTGTAGCATTCTTTTGATCAATACCTCAAATATTTTCTTGCGACCGTTTCTATTGTTGAACCGATAACTGTATTCATTGCAGTATGCAAAAAAGTGGTCATTAGAACATTTGTGGTGTATTCCTCGCATCCAGCTTTTGAAAAGCATGATTTGAATATGCAGTTCTTTGAAATTTCTTCCTTTTAATGACCTTATTTGCGTGATGTCCATTTCCGTGCTTAAAGTTTTGTAAGGCTGATAGTCATCGGTTCTTATTTTAGCTGATGCCGACACCCCTTTTTTCAGGGCATATCGTAAAGTGTCAGCTTTGCAATTTTCTATCGGGTTCATAAATATATTGCCGACTTTTCCATTACCCAGCAGTTCAAGGGCTATTAACGCGGCTTTTTTTTTATCAATTTTTCGGCCGTGCTGCCCCTTATTTCTGGCCCCGAGAATGAACTCGTCAACATCAACATTGTTTTGTAACGCAGCGGCTTCACTCATTGCTAACTGCACTTTGCGCTTAAACAGCCAGGCAGTTTTCTGCTGAACGCCCACCTCACCCGCCAGTTCTACTGTAGACATCCCTTTCTTTTTGGTGGTAAGGCGAAACAGCATGTGAAACGCTTTTAATAACGGTAAACGGATGTCATGAAAAAGCGTGTTTGCCGTCACACTTTCATCATATCCGCACTGCTGGCATCTGCGATGAAATCCTGTTTTACCTTTTATATATTTCTCGCACCCACAGTGCTTGCATTGGTAGCCGAATTTCCATTTATGGTCATCCAAATAACGCAAACAAGATTCGTTATCAGGAAAACAACGCGCAAATTCTATTGCGTTAATACCTTGAAACATACCTAATATATTTAGCATGAAAATACTACAATATTTAGTTACAACAAAG
Organism: uncultured Chitinophagaceae bacterium; assembly: GCA_963705285.1. GTDB lineage: Bacteria > Bacteroidota > Bacteroidia > Chitinophagales > Chitinophagaceae > JACMLD01. The sequence goes on along the minus strand of OY970066.1, from coordinate 5,894,830 downwards.
CATTACCTTTACGAAGAGCTTAATATGCCTAATTCTAGTTCCTTATTTCAATAGTGCCGCTATACAAAGTCTCTGACTTTGTATAGTATATGTTCTTGCGGGTCTCCGACCCGGATGTGTAAATAACGTATAGCGGGCCACAGGCCCGGGAGAACATAAGCGTACAAAGTCGGAGACTTTGTACAGCGGTGCGTCAGTTTGAAAGTTCCTCAGTTCATAGTTCGAAAGTTCCTCCGGGCAGAAGTTGTAGCAAATGAACTCCCGAACTCCGAACTTTCGAACTCCCGAACTCCGAACTCCCGAACTCCCGAACTCGAAGAAACTATTCCAGCAACTTATCATCGTCTTCATCGGTCAGTGCTAAATTGATATTATCCTGGCCGGCGATGCCTTCAATAGATCCGCGTATATAGGCCGCATTAAGCAATACTTTTTCTAGCTGTTTTTCCCGGGCCTTCCAGAGTTTTTCCATGGCATCGCGCTCGCGCTGAATAGATTGCTTCATGCTCAAAAATCCTTCTCTTACGGCTTTCCATTGCTCGGCAAATTCGTTGCCGGTAAGATAATCGTAGAGCAGGTGCATTTTATCGCCGCGGTTTTGCTGGCTTTTGGCAGCGCCGTGTACTTTCATAATGCCATCGCGCAGCAACGCAATCATGGCTCGCGCTTCGGTAAATTTACATATCCATACACCGTTTTTTTCTCCAAAGCCTTCCATATCGCGCGGCATGGTTTGGGTTACAATAACGGCCACATCGGCACCCATGCTGCGCATATCAGCTTTCAGTTTTTCTATCCAGTCGGCCCCGAAACTGGTGGTACGTTTACTTTCATAAATGATCTTGCCGCATTCATGCCCAAAATTGTTGCGCACGGTCTGAATACAATCTGCCCCGCGCACGCCTTTACCTACTTCTGCTACCAGGTCGAAAGGGAAAGCTGCCTGCAGCATGGCTTCCAGTGCCAGTTCCTGTACTTCTCCCTGCAATTGCATAGAGCCCTGTTCTGCTTTGCGCCGCATTTCTTCTGCCAGTTTCTTCTGATCATCCAGTTGCTTTTCCAGTTCTTTCACCCGCAGTTGGTGATCCATCTCTTTAGCGGCGCTTTTCTGTTCTTCCAGTTTGCGCAGTTCTTCTGACAGTTTGCCGCGTTCTTCCTGCAGTTTGCGCTGCACAGACAGTTCCAGTTCGGCTTCACGGGTTTGCAAGAGCTGCTCTTTTTGCAGGAATGCTAATTCCTTCTGGCGCGACAATTTCAGTTTTTCATCGTTGTCTTTATTATGTTGCTCCAGTAGTTGCAGTTTGTGCTCAAAATCAGCCATAATGGAGGTGCGTAAGCTGGTTTCCAGTTGCTGTTGCAGCTGAATTTTTTCCTGTTGCATTTTTTGTGAAAACTCAAGGTCTTTTTTGGCAGCCAGGGCCGCAAATTCAGTCTCTTTTTTGGCCAGCTCACTGTCTTTTTTCTCTTTATAGGCCTGCATTTCCGCACGCAGCGCCTTTTTATATTCTTCCGAAACGGCCTCTTCCATCGGAAACTGGTGGCCGCATTTCGGGCATTTAATATCAGTTGGCATTTTACCCTATTTTAATGCAAGTTTACGAAAACGGCTACTGAGAGCACGTATTTGTTGATGGTCGCAATCAACAGACAATGCTGATTTTTAATCAATTGTTTATTAAGAATTTATGGACTGATCTACAACTCCACGCGGATTGTTGTAGAAGACATGATGGCTAATGATGCGAGAGATATCGTTTTCAGGGGTGTTTATGCACAGTTTGGGTGCAAATTTTTGCCATCAACTTTGTTCATAAAAAATTAATGACAGATATTTGATAAATCAATAAGCATGAGAACCTTCCTGAACTGTTTCACACAATGCAAAACCGTGTATCCTGACCCCTTTAAAACTTTGCTAAACCTTATTAAGCCAGAAATTTATTCCTGATGTAGTCGTTTTGTAACAACCGGTCACCAGCTGCGGGCGCAAGCTTATATTTTTGACTAAATGACAATTATGTTCAAAAATACAAGTATTTTTGCCGGTCACTTTATATTAATATAAATCAGATTCTTTTACACAGAAAAGAAATTGCACAATGCAAAAAAACTTACAGCACAAGATAGCGAGGTACAAAGATGTAGAAGCAGTAAAAGCACAAAATTTATATCCTTATTTCAGGGTGATAGAATCGGGCCAGGATACCGAGGTAAAAATGAACAATGGTAAGCGGATGCTCATGTTTGGCTCCAATTCTTACCTGGGCCTTACCAGCCATCCTGCCATTAAAGAAGCAGCAAAAAAAGCCATCGACAAATACGGTTCAGGTTGTGCGGGTTCCCGTTTCCTGAATGGTACGCTGGATATACACATAGAGTTGGAAGACAGACTGGCAAAATTTACCGGCAAGGAAGCAGCTGTAACTTTCAGCACCGGTTTCCAGGTAAACCTGGGCGTTCTTTCCAGCATTGTAGGCAGAAATGATTTTTTGTTACTGGATGAATATGATCACGCTTCCATCATTGACGGCAGCCGCCTTTCCTTTGCAAAAGTGATTAAGTACAGGCACAATAACATGACCGACCTGGAACAAAAACTTTCTGGCCTGCCTGAATCTGCTGTAAAGCTGATTGCCGTAGACGGCATCTTCAGTATGGAAGGCGATATTGTAAACCTGCCGCAGATTGTGGAACTATCTGAAAAATATGGTGCCAATATTATGGTAGATGATGCCCACAGCCTTGGGGTGATTGGTGAAAAAGGAGCCGGTGCCGCCTCTCATTTCGGTCTCTCAGACAGCGTGGATCTTATCATGGGTACGTTTAGCAAATCACTGGCTTCACTGGGTGGGTTTATTTCGGGCGATGCCGCTACTATCGATTATCTTAAACACAATGCAAGGGCGCTCATTTTTAGCGCCAGCATCACGCCGGCCTCAGCTGCCAGCGCACTGGCTGCATTGAACATCATAGAGCACGAGCCGCACCACATGACCAACCTGTGGAACAATACCCGTTATGCAAAAAAACTGTTGGAAGAAAACGGTTTCGATTTGGGTGCTACTGAAAGCCCCATTCTTCCCATTTATATAAGAGACAATGCGAAAACGTTTATGCTCACCAAGCAACTTGAGCAGGATGGTGTTTTTGTAAACCCGGTGGTTTCGCCGGCGGTTCCTTCAGATTCGTCGCTCATCCGCTTTTCACTGATGGCTACCCATACGTTTGCACAAATTGAAGAAGCCGTAGATAAATTGGTAAATGCAGCACAGATAGCCGGTGTTGAACTTATTAAGCAGAATGCATGAAAAAAATTGAAGCGGTAAGTTCGCCGTCAATGCTTGCCTCTTTTATCGACTTTGGGCACGAACTGTATAAAGACAATAAAAACTACGTACCAGAATTATTTATAGCACAGCGCGACCTGCTTACACCTGGCAAGCATCCTTTTCATGAACATTCTGTAGCGCAACTTTTTCTTGCTTATGATGGTAATAACATTACCGGCAGAATTGCAGCCATATTAAACAACAACCACAATACTTTCAACAAAGCCAATGATGGCTTTTTTGGTTTTTTTGATTGCGTCAATGATGATGAAACGGCTTCATTGCTGATCAATGCGGCAGAAAAATGGCTCCAGCAAAAAGGTGTGCATTCTATGATAGGCCCGGTTAACCTGTCTACCAACGAAACCTGTGCACTGCTCATTGAAGGGTTTGATACACCGCCGGTTGCCATGATGACCTATAACGAGCCTTACTACCGCGATTTGTTGGAGCGGCAGGGTTTTCAGAAAAAAATGGATCTCATTGCCTATCACTTTGTGGTGGCAGAGCGCGATGAAAGAAGGCTGAAAACAGTAGATATGATTAAGGAGCGGCTGGAAAAGCGGGGTATCATCTTCCGGCCCATCAACTTAAAAAGGTTTAAAGAAGAAACCGATCAGATCAGGCAGATATACAATTCTGCGTGGGATAAGAACCTGGGTTTTGTACCCATGACAGAAAATGAATTTAAATACCTGGCCAAGGATCTGAAGCTGATCATGGATAAAGATTTCTGCACCGTGGCCGAACATAATGGCAAAATGGTTGGTTTTAGCCTGGCAATACCAGACATTAACCAAATTCTGATAAAAATAAAAAAGGGAAGGCTGTTTCCCACCGGCATCTTCAAACTATTGTTTCAGCGGAAAAGCATCAAGCAAATCCGCATCATTACACTGGGTGTGGTAGAAGGATACCGGAAGATGGGCATAGAAACCGTGTTTTATGCAGATATCATAAAACAGGTGCAGCGCAAGGGCATCACCACCGCAGAAGCATCGTGGGTACTTGAAGACAATTACCTTATGAACAAAGCCATCCAGGATATTAACGGCAAGCCCTACAAGAAATACAGGATTTTTGAAAAGCATATATGAAAAAGAAATTGCTGATTACCGGGGCAAGCGGATTCCTGGGATTTCATTTGATAGAAGCAGCTCTTTTACAGGATTATGAAGTTTTTGCCGGTGTAAGAAAATCGAGTAGTACCAGTCACCTCGATAAAAACAAGGTGACGGTGGTGGAGCTGGATATGGGCAACACCGCCAGCCTCAAGAATACGCTGCAGCAATATGGCATTGAATACATCATACACGGTGCAGCACTTACAAGGGCAAAAACAGAAGCTTTGTACAATGTTGCCAATGCAGAATTAACCAGAAACCTTGCAATGGCAGCCGCGGAAACCGGCATCAAAAAATTTGTTTTTGTCAGCAGTCTTGCCTCACTGGGGCCTTCCACAGACGGGCAGGCTGTAACAGAAGATATTCAACCCCAACCCCTGACCTGGTACGGTAAAAGTAAATTGCTTGCAGAAAATTACCTGCGCCAGGTAAACAACCTTCCTTTCATTGTATTGCGGCCTACGGCAGTATACGGCCCCCGGGAAAAAGATTTATTGCTGCTCATTAAATCTGTAATGAGGGGTATTGAAGTATATATTGGCAAAGGCAAACAGAAATTGAGTTTTGTGTATGTAAAAGATGTGGCCACCATTACGGTGAAATGCCTGGCCAGTGCACAGAATGCTGAGTTTTATAACCTCAGCGATGGCAAAGTATATGATCAATATGCATTTGCCGACGCCGCAAAAAAAGCAACCGGCAAAAAAACAATGCGGTTTCATTTGCCGCTGGGATTGATAAAAAAAGTAGCGGTGGGCATGGATGTCTTGTACCGCAAAAGCAGCAAAACACCCGTACTCAATGAAGACAAAGTAAAAGAACTGACCGCCACCGACTGGTCTTGCAGCATTGAAAAAATACAACGTAACGAAGGCTTTGTGCCTACCCGCGATTTGGAAAGCGGCATGGCCGAAACAGTTGCCTGGTACAGGACGAACAAATGGATATAATTTAATCACAAAAAAACTAGCCCGGCTGCTACTGTATGATTGCCAGTAAAATGATTGCCAGCTGTGGCGGCATCGGAAATATAAAGGGCGGGGGCACCATTGCTGCGGCCTGTTTTACAATATTGTGGCTGCTCGTTCGTCAACCCATTATCAATACTCCCGTACAGGTTGTTTTTTTTATCATTACCGTGGTGTTGGGCGTGTGGGTTTCTGACAGGTTGGAGGCCATTTGGGGCAAAGACAGCAATAAGATTGTAATAGACGAAGTGGCTGGTATGAGCTGCACGTTGTTGTTTGTGCCGCACCAGTGGCAATTTGCCATTATTGGGCTGGCAGCATTTAGGTTTTTTGATATTGTTAAACCGCTCTATATCAGGGCAGCAGAAAAATTGCCGGGGGGGTGGGGTGTCATGGCCGACGATGTGGCGGCAGGTATTTGCGCCAATTTGCTGGTACAGCTGGTAGTGGTTACAAATTTGATATAGGTATGGTTACTTTTTTGAAGGCGCAGGCGGCATCCATTATTGGTTCGTTGGCAGATTTTGTGGTGTATGCAATGTTGGTAAAGCTAACCGCCGAAACACCATTACTGGTATCAATAGCAACGGCGGCAGGCGCCATTGCCGGCGGTATTGTAAATTTTGTCATAAGCCGAAAATGGGTGTTCAACGAAGGCCAGAAAAGGAGGCACATTCAGGCCATGCGGTATGTGCTGGTGTGGGTGGGCAGTATTCTGCTAAATAGTTTCGGTATGTACCTTGTAACCTACTTTACCACCATAAACTTTGTAGTAGCCAGGTTGCTGGTAGGCATCACAATAGGGGTTACCTACAATTATACTTTACAAAAGAGATTTGTTTTTAAATAGAAATAGCAATGTTACCGAAAATTGGAAAAAGTTTAAAAGGATGGGCATTATTCATCATCATGCTGGCGGTCTGTAGCATCACACAAGCACAGGGCCTCACTGTTACCGGCATAGTAAAAGATTCTTCAACAGGTTTACCCGTTTCTAATGTAAGCGTTTATTTTAAAAATGCGAAAGGCATCAGAACAGATTCTGCCGGCGCTTATTTTTTACAGTCAGACAGGGCGGTTACCTACATCGAATTCTCTATTGTTGGTTACAAAAAACTGCGCATCCCCATTACACAGGATACAGGCCTGCTGGAGATCAGCGTAAACATCAAACCCCTGTACAATGAACTCAGCAATGTGGTGGTCACCAAAAAGAAGCTGAAGTATAGCAATAAGAACAATCCTTCCGTAGAGCTGATCAGAAAAGTAATTGAACACAAATCTGAAAACCGTTTAGAGGGATACAATTCTGCTTCATACGAAAAATATGAAAAACTGCAGGTGTCGCTGAGCGGGTTGGCAGAAAAACTGAAGAAGAACCGCTTTACCAAAAAATTCGGTTTTGTTTTTGACAATGGCGATACCATGAAGCTGGAAGGTAAATCAGTTTCACCCGTTTACCTGGAAGAAACCATTTCCAGGAACTATTACCAGAAAAAACCTGAGCGCAACAAAACTGTTATCATTGCTCAAAAGAAAGTAGATTTTGGCGAGTTTATAGATAGCAAGGGAGTAAGCACTTACCTCAACCGTTTGTATGAAGATGTGGATATTTATAACAACAATCTTTCTTTGCTTACCAACCAGTTTTTAAGTCCGCTGGCGGATATGGGCCCCACGTTCTACATGTATTTTATAAAAGATACGGTAGAAGTAAATGGTGAAAAACTCATTCGCATGTATTTTTCTCCGCGCAACCCCAACGATCTGTTGTTGAGGGGAACCTTGTTTATTACGCTCGATGGAAAATATGCCATTCAGAAACTGAATATACTGGTGAGTAAATATGCCAATATCAATTTTGTGCGCGAACTGAAGATTGCGCAGGATTTTGAAAAAGGTTCAAACGGCCGTTACCATGTTTCCAAGAGCGATATCATTGCAGATTTCGGGCTTTCCAAAAAAGGCGGCGGCTTTGTAGGCGAACGCACGGTGTCATATAAAGATTTTGAAACCGATAATGAAATACCCGATTCCATTTTTGCCGGTCCGCGCCTGGAAGTAGCTGCCGATGCACTTGCAAAAAGCGAAGAATACTGGGGTACCGGCAGGCATGATTCGCTCACCCGCTCAGAATCTAAAGTATATGCCAATATAGACAGCCTCAAAAGAATGCCGTCGTTTAAAAGAACGCTAGATATCATAACGCTCTTCCTGGCGGGGTATAAATCTTTAGGTCCGGCAGAAATTGGCCCCGTAAGTACATTCTATAGCTTCAACCCGGTAGAAGGTTTCAGGCTGCGTTTTGGCGGAAGAACCACCCCCAAAATGAGCAATCGCTTTTATACAGAGGCGTATGCGGCATATGGTTTTAAAGATGAGAAATGGAAATATTTTGTGAGCGGTACCTATTCGCTCAATAACAAAACCATTTATGCTTTTCCGCTCAATTATGTGCGCGCATCTTTTCAGCGAGATACAAAAATACCAGGGCAGGAACTGCAGTTTGTACAGGAAGACAACTTCCTGCTTTCGTTTAAGCGCGGCGATAACAACAAATGGTTGTACAACGATATCTTTCGTGTAGACTACGTGCGCGAATTTAATAACCATTTCTCTTACAACCTCGGCCTTAAATACTGGAAACAGGCACCTGCGGGCAAAGAATTTGTGTACACCAAGGTAGATAACGGCACATCATCTAACATACCAGACATTACCACCGGCGAAGTATCGCTTGAGTTGCGCTGGGCGCCCAATGAACAGTTTTACCAGGGTAAGTTATACCGTATACCCATCATTAATAAGTACCCCATCTTCCGCCTGCGTTATATAGCCGGTGTGAAAGGTTTGTTTGGTGGCGAATACAATTACCAAAGCTTAAACCTCAACGCGAGCAAACGGTTTTACTTATCCCAGTTAGGGTATACAGATATTTCTATGGAAGGCGGTTACCTGTTTGGCAAAGTACCTTTTCCATTGTTGTCTATCCATCGTGCCAACCAAACATATACGTACCAGCTCAACAGCTACAACCTCATGAACTTTTTGGAGTTTGTGAGCGATAGATACGCCTCTGTGAATGTGGATCATTATTTCAACGGGTTTATTTTCAATAAGGTTCCGCTGATAAAGAAATTGAAATGGCGCGAGGTGATTACGGGTAAGTTTTTAATGGGCGGTATACGCGATGAAAACAACCCCGACAGAACCGCCGATCAACTCAAATTCCCCGTTACAGACGGTCAAACGTCTACTTTCAGCCTTTCCGGGCCGTATATAGAACTGAGTGCGGGTGTGGCCAATATCTTTAAGCTGTTGCGGGTAGATGTGGTAAAAAGGCTCAGTTATCTTGATCATCCCAATGTACCCAAGTGGGGAATCAGGGGAAGAATTAAATTTGATTTTTAATTTTGCTGCTATGAGCTTACGGGACAAGCTTCAACAAATCATATACAAAGTCATCAACCCGTTTGTACGGGTGCTTATAAAATTGGGCCTTACGCCCAATGGGGTTACCACTATTGGCCTTATATTAAACATTGGCGTAGCCATCATTTTCATCAGGGGTGCAGAAACCACCAACCGGCCAGATCTTTCTTATGTGGGTTGGGCGGGTGCACTCATACTTTTTGCGGGTCTTTTTGATATGCTTGACGGCCAGGTGGCCCGCCTGGGTAACATGGCTTCTTCTTTTGGCGCCATGTATGATTCTGTGCTGGACAGGTATAGCGAAATGATCATGTTCCTCGGTATCTGTTACTACCTGGTGGCGCATCATTACTTCCTCAGTTCGCTGGTTGGTTTTATAGCACTGATAGGTTCCATGATGGTAAGTTATACCCGCGCACGTGCAGAAGGGCTGGGCGTTCCCCTCAAAGGCGGCCTTATGCAGCGGCCCGAAAGGGTAGTGATGGTGGGCATTACGGCCCTGGCCTGCGGTATTGCTTCGCATTTTATTGGGGGCGATTATAAGCTGTACATCACCGGATTGCCGTTTCATATTTTTGAAACCATGTCTATTTTTACAATTCCGCTTAGTATTATGGCGGTACTTACCAATATTACCGCTATCAGGCGCCTGAGAGATGCAAAAAAGGCGCTGGACGATAAAGACAAAAAAGATCGCATGCGCAAGGCTACGCCCGCCGCGGCCGCCCTTGTAATGGTGCTGGCAGGTATTTTATCTGCCGGTTCAACCCAGGCCAATGCACAAGGTGCTGCCAACGGCGGAAAGTCTATTATGGATACGTTTCCGGTGCCGCCGGGCAACAGCAATCAGTTGTTTTATTTACAGCGTACCTCTAACAAGAACACGATTATGTACGATCTGAACATGAAAAACGGCATGCTGGATATGGAGAACCCCGTGCACGTTTACTGGATAAGATATTCAGATCAGGGGCAACGGCAGGAACTTTCTTATATACAACGTACTTTTGCCTACGGTGTAAAAGCCACGGCTGATAACAAGGGCGGGTATGAAATACATTTTGTTTCGTATAAAAAATACCCGTTGTACCTGCAAAAATCGGCCGTAGATAATAAATACCGTATTTACACCACCGTTAATTCCAGAACAGTGGTGCTGAACAGGATTTTTATAAAAATAAACGGAGGTTCTTTCTGGTCGCCAAAAGTGGAGTATGTAGAAATAAAGGGCGTAGACCCGGCCAATGGCAAGGAAGTAACAGACCGTTTGAAAATTTAATCAGTATGCCCAAAAATTATATAAGCAACGATTCTTCTTCCATACGCATGTTCCGCAACGGGTTGATGGAAAGCTTATCCAAAGTACATTATACGGTTCCGTTGTTTATTTACATACCGGTCATTGCTTTTTTCATATACCGTTCTTTTGGCGTGGTGCACAATACCGTCGGCCAGTTTTTTTTATACCTGATGGCTGGCATTTTTATCTGGACAATTACCGAGTACGTGCTGCATCGTTATATTTTTCATTTTGTACCCAAATCTAAATGGGGGTTGCGCCTTCATTTTATTTTTCATGGAGTGCACCATGATTACCCCCGCGATGCCAAACGACTGGTAATGCCGCCCTCTGCAAGCATACCGCTGGCCGTGCTTTTCTATCTGCTCTTTTGGTGGCTGTTGCCTGTCAAGCTGATGGATGCTTTTTTTGCCGGCTTTCTTATTGGCTACCTGATTTATGATATGACGCATTACGCCATACATCACGCCAATTTCAAAAATCCCATTCTAAAACGCATCAAACAGCACCACATGCTGCACCATTATTCTGATTCAAGCAAAGGGTATGGCGTAAGTTCTGAGCTCTGGGATTTTTTCTTTCAGTCAGGTTTTAAAAATAAAAAGTAACAGGCCGTTAATGCCACCGAGATTATTTACCACCCGGCTGATACTTACGATGGGCGCCATCTCGGCGGCGTACATGCTGGTTTCGTGGTTGCTGATAGGCTTCCGGCCAGAACAATTGTTTCTGGTTATACTGTGCAACGTGTTGTTTTTTGCCTCTGTGGCCACCCGCAATTTTGTAACCGCATTTTCTGTATTTGTGGTGTACTGGATCATATTTGATTACATGAAGGCCTTTCCCAATTATCGCTACCATGCCGTGCACATTGAAAGTATTTACAACGCAGAGAAATCAATTTTCGGAATTACTACCGCAGCCGGAAAAGTGATTACCCCTAACGAGTACTGGCAACTGCACCAGCATACATGGCTGGATGCCATGGCCGGTATTTTTTATTTGTGCTGGATACCGGTTCCGCTGATGTTTGGCTTCTACCTGTATTATACCAGGCTGCGCCAGTTCTACTATTTTGCTTTTACCTTTTTGCTGGTTAACCTGCTGGGCTTTGTGGTGTATTACAGTTACCCCGCGGCACCGCCATGGTATGTAACGGAATACGGTTTTGTGTTCAATGCCAATACACCCGGTAACACAGCTGGGCTGGCGAGGTTTGATGCCCTGGTACACGCCGGCATTTTTAAAAGTTTGTACGCAAAGGGGTCAAACGTTTTTGCCGCCATGCCTTCGCTGCATTCATCGTACCCCATCATTGTATTTTATTATGCGTTAAAGAATAAGGTAGGGTGGATGAGCATTGTATTTGGTACCGTAATGTGCGGTATCTGGTTTGCCGCGGTGTATACCAATCATCATTATATACTGGATGTGCTGGCCGGCATTGTATGTGCCGTTGCCGGTATTGCTTTGTTCAGTGTTATTCAAAAGAAGTTTTTTCCGGAAAGGGTGGCAACAGCCACAGCGGAGACAGCTAGTTAAACGATACCATTTCAGGGATGGCTATCTGCTGGTGACAGCCAATGCCATCTACCATTACGTTTACAATAAATTCTGCCCTTTTATTGATGCTGGCATTTTGGGTGTCTACATTGAGTGGCATTTCAAGCCCTTTGAAAGAACTTACGATAAGGCAGGAGAGTGAATCAATGTATTCTTTGTCCATCTTTTTGAACTCGCACTTTTTTATTCCTTCTATGATGATGTCTTTTACCAGGGCCACCTGCAGGGTATCGTATTTCTTTTTGATGGTTTCCATTTTACCGGCAAAGTCAAGCAGATCTTTTTTCAGCACTTCATTGAGGTTGCTGAGTTCGCTTATTTTTTTTAACCGGGTTCTGCAGTAGGCAATCAGTTTGTCTTTGGCACCGTAAGCGGCATTGATTTCATGGCCCACCTGTTTAAAGAATTCTGTCATTTCCTGGTGTACCACGGCTTCAAAAATTTCGTCTTTGCTGGCGAAATAGTAGTAGAGCGCGCCTTTACATTTACCAATGCGCGACGCAATATCATCCATCGTAGTTTTTTTGAGACCCTGTTTTTCAAACAAAGTACGCGCTGCAGACAGAATATCTGAGAGCACATTTTCGTCTTTGTTAAGGTGTTCGCTCATGATTTGTACCGGATGCTGATGAAGTTAAACACGGCTGTAAAGTTACGCAAGTATGCATAAATAACGCCATAAGAAAAAAGCGGAGCAGCCTGAAACGGTTATGGTTTTGTTAAGTAAAACCAGGATAAAATAAGAAGGGCAGCCTTTTTAGGGCTGCCCTTGCTGTGCGGAAGAGGAGATTCGAACTCCCACAGTCTTTCGACCGCTACCACCTCAAAGTAGTGCGTCTACCAATTTCGCCACCTCCGCAGGGGCTGCAAATCTAGGGAATTTTGTTGATCAGTTGATCGGCTGATTGGTTGACTGGTCTGGTCGGTACCCAAGGTCAGACCGGTAGACCTCACCCCCGGCCCCTCTCCAAAGGAGAGGGGAGCCGCTTCGAAAAAATATGGTCGGCACCGAAGGTCAGACCGGTTGTTGTTTCTGGTCGGTACCGAAGGTCAGACCGGGTAAAGACCTCACCCCCGGCCCCTCTCCGAAGGAGAGGGGGGAATAAATAACCGAAGTCTTGCTCTGCGTTTTGCTATCACCCAGGGGATCAAGACTTCGGTTATTTACTAATCAACTAATCAACCGATCAACCTGCCCTTACTAATCAACTAATCTACTGATCAACCAATCAACTAACCTCCAACCTCCCCAATACAATCCTGAACGTGGTGCCTTTGCCGGGCTCGCTTTGTTTTACATACAGTTTGCCGTTATGAAATTGTTCTACGATGCGTTTCGAGAGGCTGAGGCCCAATCCCCAGCCGCGTTTTTTGGTGGTAAAACCGGGCTTGAACACATTATTGATATTGGCGGCGCTGATGCCTTTGCCGGTATCGGTAACATCTATATAAATGTCTTTGGGGTTTTCTTTTAAATCGATGGTAATAGCGCCCTTGCCATCCATGGCATCCAGTGCGTTTTTAAGCAGGTTTTCTATCACCCAATCAAACAATGGCGGTGATATAGCGGCTTCTATTACCGCCATACCATCATGGTTAAACGTAAATTGTACTTTGCCGGTAGCCCGCTTGCGGATGTACTCCACCATTTTATCAATTTCTGCCACCAGGTTATTTGGTTCCAGTTGGGGCTTGCTGCCAATTTTGCCAAAACGGTCAGACACCAGTTTCAATCGGTCTACATCTTTTTTTAGTTCCACGGTGATGCTGTCGTTGGCGGGGTTTTCTTTCAGCATTTCCACCCAGCCCTCTAGGGAAGAGATGGGCGTGCCCAGTTGGTGCGCGGTCTCTTTGGCCATCCCGGCCCACACCTGGTTTTGGGTGGATTTATTGCGGGTGGTAATGGTAATGATGGTGATGATGATAAAGAGCGCAACAATAAACAATTGTATCAGCGGAAAATATTGTACTTCGTTCAGCAATTTCGTATGTCCGTAATAGTAATAATCGCGCGCCGATGAATCCAGTGGGTTGATCCATTCTATGGGCGTATTCTGTTGGCGGAACTGTTGCAGCTGGGCACGTACATAACCCGTATCGGTAGCCAGTTTTGCAGAGTCCAGGTTGGCTGAAGTAATAATTTGTCCTTTTTCATTGGTAACAATAATAGGAATGGTTTTATTTTCCGGAATGATCAGTGTAACCAATTTAGTGCTGATGCCGGTGGTATCGCTTACCAGCATTTTTTCTGCTTCCACCCATTGTTCTACCCGCAACCTTTCTTCTTTAATGATTTTTTTGGCCAGGTACTGACTGTAAAAAACGGAACTGCTTACAATAACAATGGCTACCAGCGCCAACCCGGTCCGCCAGTTAAGAAGAGATGCTATCATTTACCGAAAGTAAGATTTTAGCTGTTAGCTGTTAGCTGTTAGCTGTTAGCTGTTAGCTGTTAGCTGTTAGCTGTTAGCTGTTAGCTGTTAGCTGTTAGCTGTTAGCTGTTAGCTGTTAGCTGTTAGCTGTTAGCTGTTAGCTGTTAGCTGTTAGCTGTTAGCTGTTAGCACCGCAAGGTAGAAAATCAACCACTCTTTCAAACGTAACGTTATTAATAACCGTACAAATCGCCCCTTTGCGGGTTAGCCGCCGATGGCCGCATATCCCATTGGGGTGAGGAGGCGTAATCAGATATCATCACATCAGAAATCAGCGATTTTCTACATTTCCCCCTATTTTTGAACCCATTAACTTCATGTAACCATTGACGCCACATACCGCCATAGTCATTCTTAACTGGAACGGAATAAAATACCTCCGCCGGTTTTTGCCATCGGTAGTGGCCACGCGGTACAGCAATTATGAAGTAATTGTGGCCGATAATGGATCTACCGACGAATCGCTTCAATACCTGCAGCAACAGCACCCCGAAGTGCGTATTATTGCCCTGCCCCACAATGTGGGTTTTGCAAAAGGCTATAACGATGCGCTGAAACAGGTGCAGGCCGATTACTATGTACTGCTTAATTCTGATGTGGAAGTGCAGCCGGGTTGGCTGGCGCCTGTTATTCAACTGATGGAAACAGATACCACCATTGCCGCCTGCCAGCCAAAAATATTGACGGAACGCCATCGCCAGTTATTTGAATATGCGGGCGCTGCCGGTGGCTGGATAGATGCGCTGGGCTACCCCTTTGCCAGAGGCCGGGTGTTTGATGTATGCGAGGAAGACCATGGGCAGTACGATGAGGTGGCGCCTGTGTTTTGGGCCAGCGGTGCGGCCATGTTTGTACGGGCGAAAGTGTATCATGCTTGTGGGGGCCTCGACGAATATTTTTTTGCGCACATGGAAGAGATAGACCTTTGCTGGCGCATGCAGCTGGCAGGTTACCGGGTAATGGCCTGCCCGAAATCTGTGGTGTACCATGTGGGTGGGGGTACGCTGCCAAAAGGCAATGCCCGAAAGGTGTACCTCAATTTCAGAAACAACCTTATTATGCTCAGCAAAAACCTGCCGCTGGGACAATGTTGGTGGAAGCTGCCACTGCGTTTGGCGCTGGATGGTGTTACCGCCTGGAAGTCTTTGCTGTCGGGCGACAGGGTGTATTTTGTTTCAGTTTTTAAGGCACATATGGGTTTTATCGACTGGCTAATGTTTAAGCGTGGGCAAAGTGTATTTCCGGCAAAGCGCGACGGGCCATTGCAGGGTTGGTGGCAGGGCAGTGTGGTATGGCAGTATTTTGTGCGCGGGCGGCAAAAATTTTCAGAAATTGTAGTTCATAAACCTGTGAAATATAAACCGTAACCGCTATTTTTGCCGGGTAATTAACAACATTATGGAAGCCATTGAGCCAATAGAATATAAAGACCCCAAGGAGAAAGATTTTGCGTACAGCTGGGTAAATTCTTCAGTGTTTTTATTTTACCTGCAGGTATTTTGCATTGTTGCCTTTTTGGTGGGCGGCAGTTTTGGATTGTGGGCGCACCGTTACAAGGGCCGTCCGGAAGTAAGTGTACCAGCCAATACGCTGTATACGCCACAGTATAAATAAGCACAAAAAATATTTTTCTGTATGGCTGCAATGCCTATTTTTGCAGTCCTAAAAAACAGCTCTTAGATAATCCGCGAAAGTAGCTCATTTGGTAGAGCACGACCTTGCCAAGGTCGGGGTGGCCGGTTCGAGCCCGGTCTTTCGCTCACAGATCCAAACCCAGTGTTTGGATTTTTTTTGCCCCAACTTTTCAAAGTTGTTGGGGCAGTGTCACCCGGGTGGTGGAATTGGTAGACACGCAGGACTTAAAATCCTGTGCGCAGCAATGCGCGTGTGGGTTCGACTCCCATCCTGGGTACTTGTAAAAGCCTGCTCGACGAGCGGGCTTTGTCGTTTTATATCCTTGTCATTTTGATTATGTTTGTGTTTTAATTCCTTTCCAATATGGTGAAATAATAAACCTATTATTTATTCACCAAAGCGTAAAAAACACCGTATTAATACGTTGCTGGAGTAATGCAAAAATTAGATATTTTTAATGTATTCATCGTTCGTTTTTTCTAAATTTCCCACTAAAGCAGTTTATTGGTCATTTTAATAGAATTGATGAGCAAGTTCTGGCACTACATGAAATTTTTCTAGGAAGATGCGGGAATCCGAAACCATATGATTCCTTGCACAGGAGCATTGGTAGGAGGAAAAATATAGATAAGCACTTGAACGATTTCTTCACAACGGTATGACGCAGGAGATACAAAATCTTCATACAAGGACAACGCAGCTAACGGCGGCAGGCAAGGCAAAGGTTGGTCATTTCTAGGGGTTTAGGGTGTGAATTATAGGTATTGTTTCAGCATATGCATTTTAGCAAGTCCCTGGAATTAACGACTACGTACTAATACGGTTCATCTTTTTCTTGATTATAAACATTTAAACCTAGACAACTAAACCATGGATTCAACTACAAGCATTGCAACGCTCGTGATTATTGCCGGTCTCGCATTATTGGCGATATATATTCAGGTTCTCATAATTAGATGGGTGTTTAAGATTGAGCAACAGCTGAGCAACCAGCGGGCAACAGTTTGGCTGCTCATGAAGCTGTGCGAAAAACAAGGGGTGGCACCAGAAGAAATAATGACCATAAAAGCAAGCAATAATATTAAATGATGGTTCCCAGCGAAATGCGGTCAATCAAAATTCAGTGGGAAGGCAAAGCCCTTAAATATAATTATGTTGTGAACATATTGGGGGCATTCATACACTTTACCTGTTAATATATGCAACAGGCATAGCTATGCTGGCAGGGGATATTCAGACCGGTATCTTTACCCAGGTATCACCCGCAGACCACAGAATACTGCCACAGAATTTCATTGATGCAATTGGCCGTGAGATTTTAATGAACCAACGGCCGCCTGGCTATAGAGCAAGGATTGAAAAAGAATTTGGTTCATACAATCATCAATAGTTCTAGCGCGACATCAATTCATATAAAAAAATGATTGCAAAACGTATACTTACTATAATTAGAAAAAATGAAGCGGTTATAATAGGGCTCCTTGGTATTGTCTTCGGGGTGACAGTACTTCCCGATATCGTGCAAAAGCTTTATAAGTTTTCAACTATTGATAAAGCAGACGACCGTTACTATTTAACCATTGCGATCCTACTAATTGTAGCGATAGCTGTCCTAGCTTTCCTAATCATGTATTTAAATCCAAGGACAGACAATTCTAATAAACGGGCTGAAGCTAACAGTAAGGAATTTAGGCAAGCGCAAAAAGAGTTTTACTCACACTACAAAAAGGAGGCGGACAAAATTATTTCAGGATTTATTAATTCGTCAAGTAAACTCAAAGAAATTGAGTCGGCCGTTTTCGACAAAGTAATGGATAGAATAGAAGGTTCTTTAGTTCTTGGAGTTCAAGAAAAGTACAAGCACTATATTGATTTTGATTTAAAATTTGGCATAATTCGACAGAAAATAGAAACTGTTGTTGTCGATACAGACCAATATATTCGCAAATTACAAAAGAATTCAATAGTTAATTTGTGGATCGGAATTATTGCTACAGTAGCAGCCATAGGGGTATTAGGTTATAATTTCTTGCAGCCATTCACAGACTTGGATTGGCCAAAGTTTTTAATGCACTTTATCCCCAAAATTTCCTTTGCAGTTTTTATTCAATTGTTTGCATTTTTCTTTCTCCGCCTATACAGAAATAACTTAGAAGATGCTAAATACTTTCAGAATGAGCTTACAAATCTCAATGCAAAATCTGCTGCACTGCAAATTGCAATCCTTGTAGATAACCAAACATTAATAGAAAAGCTGATTTCAGATCTTTCTGGCATTGAACGAAATTTTAAACTGATGAAAGATGAAAGCTTGCACACGATAGAAAAAGCGAAAATTGAAAAAGAAATTGATTCTAATATTTTAGATGCCTTTAAAGACTTTTTAAAAATTTACAAGAAAGAGTAAATAATCAACGTTATTCATTTGTGTAAGCAAAGAAAAAATCAGTCGCAAACTAATTAAAAATGTGGCAAGTCATTTTATCAGTATTATTAATAATCGTTGGCGGCTTGTTATCTTTTTTTGAAAAGTACACGGATAATAACGCGGAGAATAAGTCAAATAAATTTAACTATCTCAGTTTGGCTCTGGTGGTTATCGGAGCTAGTGTTGCCTTGTGGACAGGCTGTAATGCAGTTGAGGACAATCTAGAGTCAAAACACCAAGTTGATTCTGTAAATAGCGTTCTGGCTTCCAAACAAGACACAATAAAATCTAAGCAGGATACTATTCGATCAATGTCTGCCATAATAAGTAATAAGCAGGATTCATTAGTTAAGCTTCAAAGCATGAATTTTGATACTGCGAAAAGGATTTTGGAGCAAAGTATTTGGCTTAATAGGGCACAGTATGCCAGTAATTTTAAGCAGACTCATTTGATAAACTTGCAAAGTAAAAGCTTCGATACAGCGCGCGCAATTCTTTCAAAGAGCCTAGAACTTAACGAGATGCAAAAGGAGAATAACCTAGAGCAAAAGAAGTTGCTTAATCAAATAACCGGGGGAGGTAATAAGCCAAGGTTAGCGTATCAAGCTGCAAAAATTCAACCGGAGGATACTACCTACAATGTAGTATTTTATTTAATTAATGATGGCAGTTTTCCAATAAGCGATGTTTTTATGGAAGTTCAGGAAGTTTATCAAATTGCCGCATTGGAAACCGTTTCAAGTGACAAGATAACAGGAAGGACTACACTCCCGCCCAATGGCTCTAGATTAATGTATACGAGCCGTCCCCGTTTTATGAAAGTAGGCACCTATTATCAATATGATATAGAGGTGCGGTGGAGCAGGAGTGCGTATTATGCAACTATTCAACTTTATCCAACCGAAGGTAATCCGCCCACTTTCAAATTTGACGTCAAGTATATGTTAGAAAATGGTATTCAAATGCCGGATGATTATTTCAAGATTAAAAATTAGGAGGTTTCTCATGAACGAGCACCATCGCGATCTGTACGCAGGACTCATGAATTTGATAGGAATAAGGTTAAAAATCATTAAATATGCTTTGGATATTCCATATCATGCATTGCTTCCATTTACTCCTGCTCAAATTGCGTCTAGGCACCCGAAAGACAATGCGGTTAAAATGTCGCAAACCTTAGCCTTATATCAGATGGTTTTTACTGCCGAAATTGTAGCAACGCATTTTAGAAAAATTCTAGAGGGAATCGCGATGGGCAGTTTGGTCGCTCACAAAGACAAGTATGAGAAAATTTCAAAAAGCTTTCAACTTGATTGGAATGCAAAAAAAATCATTGACAAAGTTAGAAGAGTCAATCCAAATTTTTTCCCTGTAGCGAAAGCGTTACCTAATGATATGGCAGAGGTATTTAATGTTACAGCAAATGAGCAAATAGATTCTCCTACAAATATCAATGGCTTACCAAAAATAGAAAAGGGACAACTAAAAGAGCATGAGTTTGTTGAACTATACAACTATTGTAGTAGTTGGATGCATCACAAAAACCCCTTTGGAGACGACAAAATGAGGGAAAATCCGCTAGTTAGATTTACCGATTACTATACTAAAGTCTTGCGATTATTGGAGTTTCATAGAACAAGTATTTTGGATGAAGGATTTTATTACACGTTACTTGAAAGTACGGAAAATGGCGGGCAATCTATGGTCTATCAGTTTTTGAAACTTTAAGCACATGATTACATATTACATGATACAAAAATATTGTTTACTTTTAATTGCCTCTCTTGTTATTTTATTATTTGCATGTCGGAGCAGTAAAAAAGATATAAGGTTAAAGTGCTTTAGACTTGCTACCTCAACTTGGATTAATGGCCAGATGCTTCACGATAATTCTGAAAATATTGGAAGCTGCTACGTTGCCAATTACAATGGGAAAAACTACATTGTTACAAACTATCACATACTGACTGGCCGGTCACCATGGGATATAAATACATCAGACAGTGGTTATGTGCGCGGACAAACGCCTAATTTGGCGCTAGTTTGGTTCTATGATAATGATGGAAATCAAGTGCCAGTCAGATATCCATTGCTAGATGCCAACAATAACAGGTTGTTTTTGACATCCCGCCATGATTCTTCAAACCTACTTATGGACATTGCATTTATACCAATAGATGCTATTCCAGGAAAAGCTGTTATAGAGTCAGTCAAGATTAATGATAGTGACCTATATTTTGAGTTACCTGGTAGCTCTGAGGTTCTCGTTTGTGGTTTCCGAGGTGATGTCGATGTAGCATTATCACTGCCAAATGTTGATACTGTAAGAACTGTTGATGACTTCGCCTATAAGTTTCACGATGATTATTTATTTGCAGTCAAGACAATCAATATTGGCGGCTCATCCGGAGGGCCAGTTTTTTACAAAGACAAAAGGGAACGGTACCATTTTGCTGGAATGGTGTCTTGCGAAACCAATGAACCATTCGTCATTTTTTCTAGGCCAGAAATGAGAAACATTCATAAGCCAAAGCTTGTGTATGAATTTGTATCCGCCGGGGCCATAATGCGTGCATTAGATCGCCTTTCTCCTTCGCGGTCTAGAAAGCGACCATAAATTTCTTTCCTTGATAGGAAGGTCGTTTGGATTGAAGTTTTTCCAGAACTGCTTAGCCGTTTTTTAGCGTCCCCAATAAATTTTCTGTCAACCACAGTGAAAGATGAAGCCGCTGCGGCTAACATTGTTTTTTTCGAAACAAAGAGTATGTATTTATTGAAATAGAAAAGGAGCAGTTTAAAATAGTATAAATTACAGCATACGGCACTGACGGCGGGTGAACAGAAATTGGTGTTGATGAAAAACTGGAAAATCCATGACTTAGTTGCCCGCGATTGATTCCCTAAAAATTAAAATAGTTTCTAATGTACCCCTGAAACCTGCATACATTCAAGCCAACGAACATTTTTCCAATGCGCTGCAGTGGGCTACTCAGCATTTGTTGTTGCAGAATTTTGTTGCAGCTGTTTTTTTATTATAAATTAATGTAGTTTTATTTTATTAGCAAGGCTTAGTCGCTGCAGTGATCCCAGATGTCAGTTCAGAGACAATTCGCAACATTGTATGTAATCCTACGGCCACCCTACAGTGAGAAATTTAAAACGATACAAATGGAAATCAGACCTGAACAATTAGCAGAAAAAGGTTATGTACTGCTTGATAATTTGGAACATAAAGAACTTGTTCCCTTTGTAAGAACATACCTTAAAAAGAAGACACCCATTTCTTTGTTTTATAAATTTAGCAATATCATAATTGCAGGGATTATTATTTTTTGGTTTTGGAAATGTTCCCAAACGGCTGGTTTTAGTTTGGGTGCCGGCTTCACTCATTTTTCCTACGGACTGGCAATTGCTTTTACACTGATACCCATACATGAATATATTCACGTTTTGGCTTATAAATCTCAAGGTGCAGACAAGACATCTTATGACGCCAATTTAAAGAAATTTTATTTTATGGCTATTGCAGATCAATTTGTAGCAAACAAAAAAGAATTTCAAATTGTAGCACTTGCACCATTTGTTGTTATTTCAACAACATTACTGATTCTGTTATTTTTTGCAAACCAACTTTGGTGTTTCACTATACTCGGCATTTTACTTACACATACCGCGTTTTCTTCGGGAGACTTTGGAATGCTTAGTTACTTTCATTATCATAAGAATAAAGATATTGTCACCTATGACGATAAGGCGAGTCACATGTCCTATTTTTATGGAAAAAACCGCGAAAAATAAAGATTGCATTGACCTGAATGACAGAAATTTTACGACAACATATTATTAGCCGGCTGGGTAACGACGTAGACAATTTAGATACCGTATTAAGTTACTTCAAACCCCTGCATATTGGCAGAAACGAGTTTTTAGTGCAGGAAGGGCAAGTTTGTAGGCAAGTTTATTTTATTGCAAAAGGTTGCCTGCAGGTTTTTATTTACGACAACGATAAGAACGAAACAACAAGGGATATTGTAACAGAAGGCACCTGGTGTTCAGAACTATTGAGCTTTGGAAGCGGAAATGCAGCTACTGAAAATATCAGAACCGTTGAGCCTTGTGAATTACTGTCTATTGACAGACACGGGTTTCAAATAATGATGGAGACGGTACCACAGTTTGACAAAGTTTACAAACAAATTTTAGAAAATTCTTACGCCAACTCTGTTTATCGTATTAACACTTTTGTTGCCCTTTCCGCATTGGACAGAATAAAATGGCTAATGCAATACAGACCCACATTAATGACAAGGGTTTCAAGCAAACTCATTGCTTCCTATTTAGGCATCAACAAGGACGTTTTTAGCCGGCTGAAAGCCAAGTTATAAAAACATAGACTTTTGTCATCGTTGGGGAAATTTTTACTTTTCATTTTTGTAAAATCATTCACAATTTTAAAATTTTACAAATGAAAGAGTATTTGTTATTGTTCAGAAATGCAAGTGCCGAAACTGGCTATTTAGCAACCAACCAGGATATGGCTGAAGATATGCCCAAGTGGCAATCGTGGATTGGAAATATAGCAATGCAAGGCAAATTGGTGCATACCGCACCCATTGAATACACAGCCTCTTTGACAGATAAAGCCGGCCTACATGCCGGACCATACAAAGAGAACAATAGTGTTGTAGTTTCGGGTTTTCTAATCTGCAAAGCCGACAATTTGGTTGAAGTGCAGGAATGGAGCAAGACTTGTCCTATTTTAAAGTACCCAAACAGTTCGGTAGAGATTAGACCATTGATTCCATTTCCCACCAACTAGAACTGCGAACTATGGACAAGATCCTACATTCAGGAAGATATATTTTTCCATTGTCGTTTTTATTGTATGTGGGTTTGCATCTTGGTAAACCAGCTGTTGGGGCTGCGTTTGTGCCAGACTATATTCCCTCTCCATACTTTTGGAATTACTTTACATTAATCTGCATTTTCCTTTTTATAATAAGCGCCTGCATTGGCAAGTACGACAAATTAGCTTACAGCCTAATGGCACTTTATGTAATACTGATGGCTTTCTTAGTCCACTTACCCAGGGCAATGGGGCACGAGTTAGATATAACCACAATGACTGCTGACCCTGCTAGGGAAAAGGAAATTGAAA
Organism: uncultured Chitinophagaceae bacterium; assembly: GCA_963705285.1. Taxonomy (GTDB): domain Bacteria; phylum Bacteroidota; class Bacteroidia; order Chitinophagales; family Chitinophagaceae; genus JACMLD01. Next base: position 5,871,461 of record OY970066.1, on the reverse strand, counting down.
TGGTAAATTTTTTCAGAAACATTATGGTCACTGGAGCGCTCTTTGCATTTGCAAAGTTTGTTGCTAAAGACAAAAGAATTATTGGTTAAATACAACAACAGCATGGTTAAAGTCGGAACAAACAGTTCCGACTTTTTTTCCACTTTCATCAGCTTAACAGAAAAGCCCTGAACCAACATTGGGGTTTCTTGCTGTCCCCAGATCCATAGTTATTGGATGTTATGTACGCAACAAACGGTTGCAGCGTACGTATTGCTCAAACGTTAGTTATGACCAATGAATACAGATGCATTTTTACCCTTCAATACAGATGATGCACGGCTTTTTCTGAAAAACCTGGAGACCGCGTTCCTGCCAAAGGAACCCATAACAACCAAAGGTGACTGCACAGATGCTACAAAATTTAATAATTCTTCACGTGCGTTACCCGGAGTGGTTTTTACGGTAAGTGCCGGATAATGCCCAGCTAAAAGTGTGCGAATGCTTTCTTCGCAGGGAATAGCCTGTACACCAGGTGTATCAGTAACATGAAAAAGAAAAGCGGGTAATTGTCTGTACTCCGGAAAAACATAGGCAAACATTTTAAAGGCGTGCACGGATGATGCCTGGCCATCATAGGCCAGTATCACATTTTGCGGTTGCGCTACCGATTTTGATACGAGAAAAACAGGACAATGTGCATGAACCAGTAATTCGTCCATAAAACTTTCACGTATGTTTTCTCCGGCATCTGCCAATATACAATCACTAAAAATACTGTACTCAATTAGCTTTTCCAGGCTAAGTACATGTATGGGATCCACCAAAAAAGATATATTTTCTGATGTGCATTGGTGAGTGACCATGCGCAGGTTACTCTCCAATAATGTTTTATTTTCTTCCGACAGCGTTTTTCCAGTCAGCCGGTTCATACTTAATGCAAGGTCATTGGGAAACGGGTAATCGTATTCCAGTAACTCCAGCTTGTCTTCCATTAACACAATGTGCAAATATGATTGCGTGTTTTTTGCAACACTGATGGCCAAATTAATTACATGGAAAGGCGGAAGTTCCGCATTTAATAGTACAAGAATTTTCTTCATTGTGATTGATTTAAGTCTGTTGCTTGAGACTGCTAAAATGCGAATTCATGCCCATTTGATGGCTGATCTGCGTCATTGCACCATCTGACTGTCCTTACCTACCGGCGCATGACGTTTCTCACGGCATACCCTGATGCGGGTCATAACAAGCCAACTGGCAGATCTGTATTTTTATTTAAGCATAATAATAGCATATGAATAAGATAATTGCCGCCTTTGATGGCCTGAAATATTCGGTAGATACCGAACAATACGCGATTCAGCTTGCGAAACAAAGCGGAAGTTTTTTAACCGGCGTTTTTTTGGACGACTTTACTTACAGCAGCTATAAAATATACGAGTTAATTGAACAGAATAAAATTGGCGACAAAGACATTAGGGCAGTTAGAAATAAAGATCAGGAAACACGTGATAAAGCCGCCGCTCTTTTTGAAAAAGCCTGCAGAAAAGCGGGGATAGAATATACAATCCACCGCGATAAAAATATTTCTATACGGGATCTTTTGCACGAAAGTATTTATGCCGATTTGCTGGTGATACATCAGCATGAAACATTTACCCATTACACAGAGAAAGCACCCACCCGGTTTATCAGGGATCTGTTGTCTGAAGTGCAATGCCCGGTGTTACTGGTAAACCAGCCGTGGACACCCGTTAAGAAACTTATTTTTCTTTATGACGGCGCTCCTTCCGCGGTGCATGCTATCCGAGCATTCAGCTATCTGTTTCCAGCATTGGAAAAACTGCCTTCCTTGGTAGTTTCTGCAAAAGGATATTATACAGACCTGCATTTACCCGACAATAAGCTGATGAAAGAGTTTATGAAACGCCATTACCAGCATTGTACCTATGAAGTGGTTAAAGGCCAAGAGGAGACTGAGATTCTGAAGACGCTTGAAAAGCAAAAAGCCGGCGCACTGATGGTGTTGGGTGCCAACCGCAGAGGAACCGTATCTCGTTGGTTTAAAGAAAGCATGTCTGATGTACTGATGAAAAAATCCATCGGTCCTTTGTTCATAGCCCATAATAAATAGCACATCAACCGTAGTTCCATCTCAGCGATTCTCGAAAATGTGTAATTAATGTTGTATGATAGGCACGCTTTCAAAAGATGCATGTAAGGAAATGCTTTCGGCAGGGATTATTGGCCGCATAGGTTGTCACGATGGTATAAGAACCTATATAGTACCTGTGCAATATGCTTTTGACGGCAAGGATATTTATTGCCATTCTGTGGAAGGCATGAAAATACACATGATGCGGAAAAATCCGGCTGTGTGTTTCGAAACAGATGATATTCAGACACTCAATAACTGGAGAAGTATAATTCTATGGGGGGTGTACGAAGAGCTGAAAGGGGAATATGCGAGATATAATGCCATCAAATTATTTTCAGATCATTTTTTACAATTTAAAACCAGCGAGACAGCATTATTGCCCTCTTTGAATAACGGCGCAGGAACGTTGAACCCGAAAATCAGACCGGTTTTATTTAGAATCATTATTGATGAATTAACCGGGAGGTTTGAAAACCCGATACATAGTAATATGGAAAATTGATGATGGTCTTTTTGAAAAGTTTGCAGAACAGTATGATTAACTTATTATCTACAACTCTAAAATACACAAGATGACAATGACCGCCGATCAGGCTGTGCTGCTTATAAAACCGGGAAATAATATTTTTATTCAAACGGCGGCCGCTGCCCCTGCGCAGTTGATTAATGCAATGGCAGCCAGGGCTGCTTCATTACACGATATTACTATCTATCAAATGCATACCGAAGGTGCTGCTCCCTACGGGCTCCCCGGAATGGAATCTGTTTTTACAACGAACTGTTTTTTTGTAGGTGCTAATTTGCGCAAAGCTGTGCAGGAAGGCCGTGCACAATACATTCCTGTAAACCTTAGCGAGATCCCTGCTTTATTCTATAAAGACACTATCCGCATAGATTGCGCCCTGATTCATGTTTCGCCACCCGATGCCCACGGTTATTGTTCGCTGGGTGTATCGGTAGACATTGCCCCAGCGGCACTTGCAAAAGCCAAATGCATTATTGCACAAGTAAATGCTAACATGCCTCGTACCCTTGGCGCCGGTTTCATACACGTTAGCAGAATTAATGCCATGGTAGAAGTGGAGGACGAAATTTTTGAAATTGCACCTGAGCCGGCCGATAAAGTGACCGCCAGCATAGCCAAACATGTGGCGTCTCTTGTAGAAGACGGCGCAACGCTGCAGATGGGCATCGGAAGTATTCCAAACACGGTATTAAAAATGTTGAACGGTCATCGAAAGCTGGGTATCCACAGTGAAATGTTCTCTGACGGCATTATAGAACTGGTGGAGAATGGCGTAATTACCGGAGAAATGAAAAAGAAACACCCAGGAAAAATAGTGTCAGGCTTTATCATTGGCAGCAAAAAACTCTACCAGTTTGTTCACGATAACCCGATAATTACCATGTGCGATATCGGGTATACCAACGATTCTTCTATTATTCGTCAAAACCCCCGGGTTACTGCTATTAATAGTGCTATTGAAGTGGATATCACCGGCCAGGTGTGTGCTGATTCTATTGGCAGTAAAATATATTCCGGGGTGGGGGGACAGCTTGATTTTATGCGGGGGGCTTCATTATCAGAAGGTGGAAAACCAATTATTGCCATGCCTTCTTTGACCACAAAAGGTGAAAGTAAAATTGTTGGCATGTTAAAACACGGAGCCGGCGTTGTTACGCCGCGGAGCCTTGCTCATTATATTGTAACGGAATATGGCATCGCTTACCTGCATGGCAAAAATCTGAAAGAACGGGCATCGGCCCTGATAGCCATTGCCCACCCGGCACACCAGGAAGAATTAGAGGCAACTGCCTGGGCCCTGTTTAGCAGCAAAGCGGGTATATACGCGTAATCGGCCGCGTACCCGCTATTGGTAATAACAAATCATATACAGTTGCTCATAGCACGCGCGTGCCATGCGTAAAGGCTATTTGCTGGTATGTTAGATACTGACTTATTGTTTTTCAAACCTGCCCGTTGCACGAATGATTTTTATCCTGTACATTACCTGTTTGATACGCGTACTGTTGTCTATACTTCCGGTTTGTTCATGACCATATGTATGTACTGTGCTACTGGTCATTAATGGTAATACCCGTCCAAAAAGGATTTCACGGGCAACACCAGCTGCTTCTTTATCTAGTTCCTCAAACTCTCCGTCTACAACAACGCTTTGCCAGTTACGCATGTCGGTCATGCTATCTACCTCAAAACAAACCCTCGGATTTTTTCGTAGTATTGATAATTTGGTGCCCTCGTTCGATTGACCATAGATAAACTTTCCGTCGTAAGCATAGGTAACGGGTACGATATACGGTTGTTTACCATCGGTGCAGGCTAACCTGCCTATCACCTGGCTTGATAATAAATTCCTGATTTGACTTTCCTGTAATTCTCCCAGCATAGAAATAGTTTTTTGATACATACACAATAAGCGCAAAATACAACGCGTGTGGTGATACGAGATTGATTCGTATCATGCCTGCTCCTGATTAAGGCAGCGTGTATCTTATTTGCAATCAGTAACGCATCAATCTGCGCAGGGCGCTGTCCGGCTTTTTTTCATCCACATCTTTATCGCTTTTTCCAATTCAACAGCATGAAAAAAGATGAGCGGGATTACCAGACACAACAATAATTCTCTTCCGGTTAACGGGGTTGTTTTAAAAATATCACGGGCAGGCTGCAAGTAAATGAGTGCCAGTTGAAAGAGCAGGGTAATTAACAGCACCACAGCCAGTGGCCGGTTGGAGAACAGGCCTTTTTTTAAAATAAAATCATGCTCGCTTCTTATTGCAAGTATATGCGCCAGTTGCGACAGCGATAATGTAGTGAAAATGATCGTTTGCCAGTGTGGGTTTCTATTATTCAAAAGCCATGCTTGTAATCCTAGTAACAATGCACCCAATAACGCGCCGGCCCAGAGAATATGAACGCCGGTTCCGTTGTCAAAAAGACTTTCATTTGCCCTGCGCGGCGGACGTTTCATAATGTTTCTCCCGGCTTTTTCAGCAGACAAAGCCAGACCGGGTAAACCGTCCGTTGCCAGGTTAATCCATAATATTTGAATAGGTAGTAAGGGCAGGGGCAAACCCAGCAATGGAGCCAGTGCAATTAAATAAAGTTCTGCGCTGTTGCAGGTAAGGATATATTTTACAAATTTTCGGATATTGTCATAAATTCTTCTTCCTTCCCTGATGCCATTGATAATACTGGCAAAATTATCATCGAGTAGAATCATGTGTGCGGCTTCTTTACTTACATCGGTTCCGCTAATGCCCATGGCAATTCCAATATTTGATGCTTTCAGCGACGGGGCATCATTGACCCCGTCGCCGGTCATGGCAGTAAAATGATTCTTTCTTTGCATTGATTCTATTATGGTAAGTTTTTGTTGCGGTGAAACCCTTGCATAGACCTTGAGCTTTTCGATATTTGCATCCAGCGTGGCAATGGGCATCTTTTCCAATTCCTCTCCAGTTATCATCATGTCGCCCGGCATCATGATGCCTGTCTGTCTTGCAATAGCGGCGGCCGTTTGCGGATGGTCACCTGAAATCATTACGGGTATAATGCCGGCGGTCTTGCATTCTTGTATTGCGAGGGCTACTTCCGGTCTGGGCGGATCAATCATGGCAGCGAGTCCGCCAAAAATTAACTTTATTTCGTTGTAATCTATCTTTTGCGGAATATGGGGCAGCAGCTGGTAAGCATAAGCAATTACACGCATGCCCTCAGCCGCAAAACCATCGTTGGCATCAATTACAGGCCCGGTAGTTTGATCAGGTTGCAATAAGTTGACAATCATTTCAACCGCCCCTTTTACAATCACCAGGTATTGCTTGCCGAATTGATGGATGGTGGTCATGCATCTTGTATTTGCATCGAAAGGCAATTCTGCCAGCTTTGGAAAGTGGTGCAGTATATCTGCAACGCGCCGGTGTTGCAGGTGCTGTTCTGCAAATTCTACCAATGCAATCTCAGTAGGGTCGCCCTGGTAGCCGTTACGGGTATTGTTCAGACCCTGGTTTAGTGTCATTAGCAGATACAGCAATGGGATGTCTTTGTGCAATGCCTGTGCATTTTCTGGAGGCAACAATTTAACCACCTGCATCTTATTCCGGGTGAGTGTTCCGGTTTTATCGGTGCATATAATTGAAACGGCACCCAGTGTTTCTACCGCAGCCAGCTTTCTTATCAGTATATTTTTTGTTGTCAATTTTTTGGCTGCGAAAGCCAGTGACAAAGTAATCAGCGCAGGCAATGCTTCGGGTATGGCTGCCACTGCCAGCGAAACGCCTACTAGTACTACATCCAGTAGTGCGTGTCCCTGTACCAGGCCAGCAATACATACCGTCAAGCAAATAGCCATTATGATGAAGGATAGGCGTTTGCTGAAATCCGTCATTTTTTGCTGCAGTGGAGTAACTGTGTCGTCTGGCGCTAACAGGGTGTTGATGCGTCCAAGTTCTGTATTACGTCCGGTGGCAATTACCACACCGGTTCCTTTTCCCCCCGTTACCAATGTACTTTTATAAGCCATGTTGAACCTTTCACTTAGCCCAACTGCAACATCTGTACCCGTAGCTGATTCTTTTAAAACAGGGGCAGATTCGCCTGTGAGGGTAGACTCATCCAGAAAGAGTGCATATGTTTTAAGCAAGCGCAGGTCAGCAGGTACGCGGCCGCCTGCTTCTATCAACACAACGTCACCTGTAACCAGTTCGCGTGCATCTATGGTAAGCACTGTTCCATCGCGTATAACCATGGCCGTTATCTGGTCCATTTTCTTCATGGCGTCCATTGCTTTGCCCGCCTTGTACTCCTGCGCAAAGCCGGTAAATGCATTTAGCAAAACAATGGCCAGTATGACAGCCATATCGCTTATTTCTCCGGTTATACCAGCAAGTAAAGCGGCTATCAGCAAAATAATAATCATCAGGTTATTAAATTGCGATAAGAATAATTTCCACAGAGGTGTTTTTTTTGCCGGGGGTAATTCATTAAAACCCTGGGTTTGCAGTCGTTGAGTGGCTGCACTGGCCGATAGCCCGTTTTCCGAAGAGCCGGTTATTACAAATACCTTGCTGATATCAAGCTGCTGCCAGTTCATTTGCCATATGGTGTTTGAATGATGGTGATGATGCCGCTGCAAATGAACAGGATTCAGGTGCGCTCGTCGCTGATGCATGTTATTCTTTACCCTGAACCTTGTCATATGGTAGTAATGACGGCGGGCTTAATTTGCTACAAGAGAATAATATAACCTGGTACATACGGTATGTTGAATGGAACAGATAGGTTAGCAGCTTTTTTGATTTTAATCATCGCTGGTGACAACCCTGGTCATAGTTTATAGTTATTGGTACAATTAGTTTAGCACAAAATTAATTTATGGAAAAAATATTATTGGCAATGGATGCCATTCACCCATCTGCCAGCGTGCTGGATTTTGGTTGCTACCTGGGGCGACTGACAAAATCAACTGTTACCGGTATTTTTCTGGATAACCTGGCTGCAGCAAAAACGCCCGCGGTATTAGAACCCCAGGCAACGGCCTGGCCACAGGATGAGATGCAACAGTCTGCAGTGGCTGAAAAACAAATCGCGGTAAATATTGACCTTTTCCGCCAGGGTTGTGCCAACAGGGAAGTAAATTATGCGGTTCATCGTGATCATGGTGTGCCGGCTACTGATATAATTAGTGAAAGCCGTTTTGCAGACGTTTTAGTGGCCGACGGGGATACCTCTTTCCGGAGACATTTTGAAGGACCGCCCACAGAATTTGTAAAAGATTTGCTGAAAGATGCCGAGTGCCCGGTTATTATAGCACCACAGTCATTTGAATTAATAGATGAACTGGTTTTTGCGTATAATGGAACAGCGTCGTGCATGTTTGCCATTAAACAATTTACGTACCTGTTTCCGCAACTGGCTAATACAAAAACGACATTGGTAATTGCCAATGAAAATGGCAAATGGGAAGATGTGCACAAACATGCCCTGATTGAATGGCTGAAAGCACATTACACCCAACTGCATTATGAAGTATTGAGAGGAGAAGGAGTTGAACCCCTCTTTGATTATTCATTCAAAAGAAAAAAATCCTGGCTGGTAATGGGCGCTTACGGAAGAAATGCCTTGTCTCAATTTTTAAGACCCAGTACCGCCAACCTGCTGATTAAGACCATCACACAGCCCATCTTTATTGCGCACCGGTAATTGTATTTTATCCAATTTTCAAAACCTGGTATATGAATGACTGGAACAGCAATACACCATGGTGTTGGTAATTATTTCTAACCTGCTGGCAGTTGCCCAGGCACTTGTTGCCATTCGATGGCCACGAACAGCAAGGATTTGTTTATTTGTTTTATTTGCCTGGGCCGCCTATATATGGCAGAGGCCCTTCAATAAACAGACATCGAAAGAAATCCCGTTGCCATTCACACAAAATCACCTTTCGGTATGACGGTAATCATTTGTTTTTGCGCTTTCCGCTTGTAGCTTCAAATATCAAAACAAATACCATGCGTTCAATAACGACACCGCCAACTGTGACAGTAGCTAAAGCTATTCATTACCGCCCGGCTATTTCACTGGTTATGCCGTTTGAGCCAAAAATGAATGGACAGGGCGCGCTTTCAATATTATTAAAGACGGCTTGCCGCAAAATTGAAAAACAACTACTGAATGAGTATCCGGCTGACACTGTATTGCTGATGATGGCCAAGCTAAATAATATTATTGCGCACCTTAATTTTGGAACCCATAAAAAAAGTATTGCCATTTATTTGTCGCCTGTATTTGAAAAAGTAATCTACCTGGACATACCGGTGGAGGAAAAAATATTTATCGACGGAGCATTTGACATTCGCGATTTGCTCCATTGCAAAAAACCAATGCACCAGTATCTCGTCTTGCACCTGTGTGGTAAACACAGCCGAATATTTATTGGTAGCGAAAACAATTTTGTAAATATCGTGTCTGCCCCTGCACAATCAACAGCAGAACCCGGCCACGACTTACCTGAAAAAACAGCCGAAGTTTCAGCTATACCAGATCTCAGTGAAATACAGGCGGAAAGGTTTTTACGGCAAGTAGATAAATCGCTTGATATTATACTGCAGGCATATCCCTTGCCACTTTTTGTAACCGGATCCCAAAAAATTTTGGCCCATTTCAAAAAATTGACGATTCATGGTAAATCAGTAGTTGATTACGTTTACGGCGATTATTGCCACGCCACCGAAAAGGAACTTTCCAACATCCTTTCGCCCCACGTAAAAGATTGGAATACTGTAATGGAAAAAGATATCCGGAACAGAATGGCCCAGGCTGCCGGTGCAGGTAAACTGGTGTCCGGACTTAATAATGTATGGAGTGAAGCTCATCGCGGACATGGACAACTATTACTGGTAGAAAAAAATTATCTGTACGCTGCAGGTAACGATACCCACGGTGAGACTATTAGCAAAAAGGTGAGCAACTACCATTCTTTCTCATGTGTAAGGAATACGGTAGATGATGTGATTGAAGAAGTGCTGCAAAATGGCGGAGACGTGGAGTTTGCTTCAGCATCAGTGCTCAAGGGCCATGATCACATAGCACTAATAAACTATTATTAATCAGTAATAAGACTTGTTATGAAAAAAATTATTACAGCCGTAGATTTTTCAGAGAATTCTATCAATGCTGCCTATTATGCTGCAAATATGGCTGGCGCCCTGGGTTATGATTTGCTTGTAGTGCATGTTTGCATCAACTTCGTTGGGGTGTCCGAAGTGCCTATGACTATTTACACAACGCAAGAATTGATGGACAACGCGGAACAACAGATGAACCAGTTGCTGGACAGGATGAATACCCTCACCAGCGGAAAAGTAAAAATATCCGGTATAATCAGGCAAGGTGGTGTTATTGAAGAATTACAACAGTGCTGCAGGGAAAATGAAACCTATGCAATGGTAATGGGCCGCGGCGAAATGAGCTCACTGGAACGACTTATACTGGGAAGCAGAACGGCTGACAGTATAAAAAAACTTAGCTGCCCCGTAATTGTGGTTCCATCGGGAGCAAGATTCAAAGGCATTCGAAATGTTGGAATTGCCTGTGATTTCAGGGATGTTATTGAAACGCTACCTGTAAGTGAAATTAAAGAACTGGTAAAGGATCTGAAAGCCCACCTGCATGTGTTGCATGTAAGTTCCGTATCGGACCAGGATTTTGATGCCAGAACGATAGAGGAATCCGGTTGGTTTCAGGACCTGATGGCTGATGTAAAACTCAATTATCACTTTATAAACGAAAAAGATACAGAAGCCGGTATCATTGATTTTGCTGATAAGCACTCCCTTGATCTGCTTATAGTAATTCCTAAAAAACATACCCTGATAACCAAATTATTAAAACACAGCCATTCCCGGCAACTGGTGCTGCACGCGCACGTGCCCGTAATGGCCATTCACTAATACTATGTCAGTTACAAAGCAATTGATAAAAAAATTTGAAGACACCGGCATAAAGGACATTGCAACCGTAGGGGGAAAAAATGCCTCCCTGGGAGAGATGTTCTCGCAGCTACGCAGCAAGGGCATCAGCGTGCCTGACGGATTTGCCACAACCACTTTTGCATTCCAGTCTTTTCTTACCTATAACCAATTGCATTCACCCCTTTATAAACTTATGCAGGGGCTGGATACCATCCATTTTTCCAATCTTGCAGAGACAAGCCGTGCGGCGAGGCAGATGATGGTAGATGCAACCATGCCACAGCAGTTACAACACGCCATTGCGGAAGCTTATTCCGCGTTAATGGGCGGGGCTCAGGGAGCCGTGGCAGTAAGAAGCAGTGCCACCGCTGAAGATTTGCCGCATGCCAGTTTTGCCGGTCAGCACGAAAGTTTTCTCAATATTAGTGGTGAGTCCGCGTTGCTAGACGCAGTGAAAAAATGTTTTGCTTCCATGTATACAGCCAGGGCAATTGAGTACCGGCATCATAATGGATTTGCACATGAAAAGGTATCGTTGTCTGTAGGTATACAAACCATGGTCCGGGCCGACACGGGTTGTTCAGGAGTCATATTTACACTTGAACCGGAATCCGGTTTTAAAGACATTGTACATATTAGCGGTGTATGGGGGCTGGGTGAAAATCTTGTACAGGGGCTGGTTACACCTGATGAATTTTACGTTTTTAAGCCAACATTGCTATTGGGAAAAGATGCAATTATTAAACGAAAAATTGGCAGCAAGGCAAAGACAATGATATATGGAAGCAGTGAAGCAGCGCCCGTCATCAATATCGACACACCCCTAGAACGCAGGGTGCAACCAGTGCTTGCAAATGACGATATAACCAGTCTTGCTAAATGGGCAATGGCTATTGAAGAACATTATCACAGACCGATGGATATTGAATGGGCCAAAGATGGACTCACTGGCAAATTATACATCTTGCAGGCAAGACCGGAAACTGTGCAATCGCAAAAAAATCCGATGCAAACGACCGGTTTTATTTTGGTGGATAAAGGTGAAGCAATTACCAGCGGGCAGGCCATTGGTGCACGAGTGGCCACCGGCAGGGCCCGGCTCTTGTCGTCTCCTGCAGAATCAGGAAAATTATTGCCGGGAGAAATACTGGTAACAGATATTACAAGTCCCGATTGGGATCCCATATTGAAAAACGCTTCTGCCATTATCACTAATAAAGGTGGCCGCACCAGCCATGCAGCCATTATTGCTCGTGAATTGGATGTTCCTGCAATTGTTGGCTGCAATGACGGCACTTCAGTGATTGCAGATGGAGACATGATTACAGTTTCGTGTTGTGAGGGCGCTACTGGTTATGTGTATAAAGGAAAAGTAAGCTACAAAACCACGGTCAACGATTTTTCAACGATTAAAAAACCAGCTAATGTTGCCGCAATGCTGATAGTTGCGGACCCTGATGCCGCTTTCAAACTCTCTTATTATCCTTCAGACGGTGTAGGTTTATTGCGTCTTGAATTTATTATCATGCATGCTGTACAGGTACACCCCATGGCACTGGTAAAGTTTGATGAATTAAAGGATAAGGTTGCGCAGGAAAAGATCCGGGAGTTGACGGCACAATACGCTGATAAAAAACAATTTTTTATTGACAAACTTGCAGAAGGCGTAGCTACCATAGCCGCTGCATTTTACCCCCGCACCGTAATAGTAAGAATGAGCGATTTTAAAACAAACGAATACGCCCACTTGCTCGGTGGAACGGCCTTTGAGCCGTCTGAGGAAAATCCAATGATAGGTTTTCGGGGGGCTTCAAGGTATTACCATGAACAGTACCGCCAGGGTTTTGAACTGGAATGTGCTGCCATGCGAAAGTTGCGCGATGATATGGGACTTAGCAATATAAAACTTATGATTCCATTCTGTCGTACCGTAGACGAAGCAAAAAAAGTTGTCAATGTAATGAATCAATGCGGGCTTATACAAGGCGTTAACGGACTCGAAATTTATATGATGGCAGAAATTCCTTCTAATATTATCCTGGCAGAAAAATTTGCAGCCATTTTTGACGGTTTTTCAATTGGTTCTAATGATCTGACGCAACTCATACTGGGTATTGACCGCGATTCTGCCACTATCAGCCACTTGTTCAGTGAACAGAATGAGGCAGTTACTCAAACGATCGCCGAAATGATACACCGTGCAAAGGCTGCCGGGGTACCCATTGGCCTTTGCGGACAGGCGCCCAGTGATTTTCCGGCATTTGCCGGGTTCCTGGTAAGCAATGGTATTTCCAGTATTTCCTTTAACCCCGATGCACTGCTAAAAGGCATTGAAAACATCAATACCGCAAATAAAAAAGGTTTAGTGCTTGCGTAAAGGCAGGTCATAACGCAATATTTTTTATGCAGACGTTCAAACTAAAGCAATGAAGACAATTTTTTACAGTGTGCTTGCGGCAGAAAAAACTGCTATCGAAAAACAGGCAAGCGGAAGAAAAGATATTACAACAGTTCAAAATGCTTTGACACAGCAAACTGTTTCGCAGGCAGCTCCGTTTGACGCCATATGTGTAAATGCCAGCGATGATATTTCATCGCCCATTTTAGAAGAACTGTACAATTGTGGTGTGCGGTTTATTGCCATACGCGCAACTTGTAACAAAACTGCGGATCTCTCCAGGTGTGCTGAGTTGGGTATTATGGTGGCGCATATACCTGCATTTTCGCCGGTAGAAGGGGTAGACATTTCTACAGCTATTGCTGAGTATGCAGTAGCGGTCACGCTCTATAACCTTGACTGCCGTAAAAAAGATCTTTATTCAGGCAATGAAATGACACCGGTTGTAGGGATGGCATCTGCTACAGTGTACTTACGTTGAGTTTTGTTGTTTTATAACCCCATACCTCTCCGCCCAGCGCTATTATTTTCACTGAGTATGTTCATCACGCCTATTGAGGCATATCATGCCAAACACTTGTCACAAAAGATAGCTTTGCGCATCGGCGGCTCCAACAGGGCAACGCTGATAGCAAATGAATATGTCAGCAATAGTCACCATCACTTTCAGTCCTTGTATAGATAAAAGCACGTCGGTACCCGCACTTATACCAGAAAAAAAATTGCAATGTACCCAACCCATGTTAGCACCCGGTGGCGGAGGAATAAACGTTGCAAGGGCCATTAAGAAGCTCGGGGGCCACCCGGTTGCCGTATACCCATCTGGTGGGTATAATGGAGATCTGCTGAACCAGTTGTTGGAAGCGGAGCAAGTGCCCGCGGTAGTAATTGAAACGTGTACACCTACAAGGGAAAATATTATTGTGGCTGAACTGGAACACAACCGCCAATACAGGTTAGGCATGCCAGGGGCGACGCTCACTGAAAAAGAGTGGCAGGCCTGCATTGCTGCGGTGGAATGCCATACAGACTGTGGCTTTATTGTTGCAAGCGGTAGTATACCTCCCGGTGTGCCAGATGATGTTTTTGCTATCCTGGCAAAACTTGCAAAGCGAAAGAATGCCAGGCTGGTGGTGGACACCAAAGGCGCTGCATTAATGCATGCAGTTAACGAAGGTGCATACCTGATCAAACCAAATTTTACAGAGTTGTGTGCACTCTCAGGCGTTGAAAGAACAAACGAATCTGACGCTGCAGACATTGCCAGAAAATTGATAAGAACGATTAATTGCGCCAACATCGTTGTATCCATGGGTGCTTACGGGGCTATATTGGTTACAAAAACCGAAACATTTCGCGTACCGGCTCCGCAGGTTGAAGTTAAAGGAAGCGTGGGAGCTGGTGATAGTATGGTGGCCGGTATCATTTATAGCCTGCATCAGGGAAATTCTGTACAAACTGCATTGCAATATGGAGTAGCGTGTGGTACAGCAGCAACTTTACACCCTGGAACCGGTCTTTGTATCAAACAAGATGTTGATCAACTTTATCACATCATCTCATGCAATAACACGGTAGCAATAGAAAAAGGGTGAATTGAAACCATATCCTCCAATTCATGTGGCGGGGAAACAGCCATCTCCCGAGTTAACTGTCAATCTGTAAATCTTTGATGGCATCTCCATCATCTCTTTACACAATGCCGGTTAAAATATAATTATCAACAGCTACAGGTTGCACAACCTGATCTAACCAGCACATATGCCACACCAGGTATTTCAATTACAGGATATTAAAGGATTATTACCCGCAGAGGTGGCAAGTATGCAGTTGCAATTTGGAAAGAATGAATTTAAAAAAGAAAAAAGCAACAGCACACTCAGGACCTTGCTGGCGATGATAAAAGAGCCCATGGTTATCATCCTGATATTTGCCGGCTTGCTCTATTTCTTGTTGGGAGAAATAAAGGAAGGAGTGATGATGTTTGCCGCCCTTATGATGGTGATGGCCATTTCACTTTACCAGGAATTGAAAAGTACAAGAGCCATTACTGCCTTACATCAATTAACTGCAGCCACCGTTCGGGTAATCCGAGAGGGTATAGAATACAATATTGTACCGGAGGAGCTTGTGCCAGGTGATATCATGTTGCTGGAGGAAGGATCGCGCGTTTGCGCTGATGCGATAATTGTAAAGGCAAATGATTGCAGCGTGGATGAATCAGTAATTACCGGGGAAGCATTTCCGGCAGAAAAATCTGAAGGCATTAACTTCAATAACCTTTATCAGGGCAGCATTATCAGCAGCGGCCAATGCCTTGCGCGGGTAACGGCAACAGGTAGCCGCACATCGTTGGCAAAGATAGGTAAATCAATCACGGAGTACCGGCCTCCGCCTACGCCGCTTCAATTATCTATCAATACTTTTGTAAAGGGCCTGACATTATTTGGAATTGCGGGTTTCTTCATTATTTTTTTACTGAATTACCTGCACAGCCATCAACTGGCCGGTAGTTTGTTATTTGCATTAACGCTGGCAATGTCAGCCATTCCAGAAGAAATTCCTGTTGCATTTTCGTCATTTATGGCATTGGGGGCGTATCAGCTCAGCAGGTTGGGAATCATCACCCGCTTGCCCAGGGTTATTGAGAACATGGGTGCGGTTGACATAATGTGCTTTGATAAAACAGGGACCCTTACTGAAAATAAAATGTCAATACAACGGGTGTATGATTTCACGCGCAATGAAACATATGAGCCGGCCGCCAGTATGGCTTCAAATTACACTCGTGTCATAAACTACGCCTTTTTAGCAAGTGAAGCGGTTCCTTTTGACTCCATGGAAAAAGCTATACATGAAACACGCTTATTGTGTGAATTAGACAAGGCTGAAAATAGTGATTACGTGATGGTGGCAGAGTATCCGTTGGAAGGACGACCGCCGATGATGACGCATGTGTACAAATTGAACAACACCACCATAGTGGCTGCCAAAGGTGCTGTGGAAAGAGTGCTGTCAGTTTGCAGAATAAGTGAACAGGAACAACAGCAAATATCCCTACAGGTTTCGGCTATGACCAGTGTGGGATGCAGAGTGTTGGCTGTAGCAAGTGCTGAACACCATGGTCCTGATCTACCCGCCAGCCAGGATGATTTTAACTGGCAACTTCAAGGCCTTGTAGGGTTTAGCGACCCCATCAAGAAAAATGCATCCAATGTAATCCGCCAACTGCATACGGCCCACATACATGTGAAACTGGTTACCGGTGATTATGCACCTACGGCCATCTATATAGCGCGTGCCGCCGGCATCGCCAATCCCGGTAATTGTATTACTGGCGAGCGAATAATGCAGATGAACAAACAGGAAATTTTGTCAACTGCCGAAAACTGCAACGTATTTGCCAGAATGTACCCGGAAGCAAAACTAAAACTTATCAATGCCCTTACATCTGCAGGTGATGTTGTTGCGATGACGGGTGATGGTGTAAATGATGCGCCGGCGCTGCGCGCGGCATCAGTGGGCATTGCGCTGGGAAAGAAAGGAACAGAAATGGCCAGGGCGGCGGCTGACCTCATTTTAACGGACGACAACCTTGAAAAGCTGGTGACAGTTGTCAGTGAAGGCCGAAAAATTTTTACCAACTTTAAAAATGCTGTCCGGTATATTATTTCCATACACATACCTATTATTCTATTGGCATCAGTTCCGGTAGTACTGCGATGGGTTTATCCCAATATATTCACGCCTATACATGTTATTTTTATGGAACTGATCATGGGTCCAACATGTTCGGTATTCTTTGAAAAAGAACCGTCTGCAGCCAATATTATGCAACAGCCGCCGCGGCAAACAGCAAAAGGACTTTTAACTTTTCCTGAAATGATGATGAGTGTGCTGCAGGGACTTGTCATTGCTTCTGGCATATTGCTGCTTTATTATTATTGCATGACACATAATGCCACCCTGCAGCAAACACGCACCATTGTGTTTGTTACACTTATTACAAGCAACCTCCTGCTCACATTTGTCAACCGTTCTTTTACCAAAACCGTTTTCGTTACCTACAGGTATCCCAATAAGCTGGCCCCATTGATTGTCTTGGTCTCTATTGTTTTTCTGACCAGCATTTTATTAATTCCGGCGCTACGGAATCTCTTTGCACTGGCGCCGGTTTCCGGATACTGGCTGCTGGTTTGCTTTGCAACTGCAGTGTTGACCACCCTTTGGCTAGAACTGGTAAAAATTGGTAAGCACTTTTAAACGGCAATACGCTGTTCATGTATGAAACATGCGAAAGATGTGATGCATGTTATTTTTTCTATTGATAGATGTCATTGTTTCGCGCATATAAAAAAGCCAATTTACCGGCCGGTTTAAACAAAAAGCCATTCTATGCATACAACAACAACCACGGTCATGGTTTTGCTCGTGCTGTTCAGCCAAATTGCTGCAGCCCAGGATACCACGCATATCAGAACCCTTCCTGCTGTTACTGTTACTGCTACTACTGTTCGCGTTCCTGCTAAAACATGGCGAAGTTTTGCCAGTTATTTTCCCGGTGCGTATAATTCCAGGTTTTATAAAGTCAATAAAGACTGGCTGGGCAAATTTATACTCCACAACCAGGAAAACCGGGCGCTCTTTACAAAAAAGGGCTATTTGGTATATCATATTAGCTATGGATATGAAGAGAACCTGCCAGACAACATCAGGCGCCAGATTAAATCTGAATACTATGATTACACCATCACCCGTGCCATTAAGGTGGAAGAAGACAAGCGGGTGATATGGGTGGTAAATGTTGAAAATGCAAAGGAATTGATTTTACTCAGGCTGGAAGACGGTAATATGGAAAACGTGCAACAAATTGATCTGGGTATCTCTAATTAAAACAATTGCAGCAGTCACTTGCTGCACCGATCACCAGTTAAAACCAATATTCATTAATCAAATAATTCACCACAATTATGAAAATATGTCAGAGTTGTTCCATGCCCATTGATGATCCTGCATTGGCTGGCACTGAACGCGATGGATCGTTAAGCGAAACTTATTGTACTTATTGTTACCGCAACGGTGAATTAGTGAATCCACAACTTACACTGGAACAGATGCAATTAATTGTGCAACAACAAATGAATGTCAGGCATCTTGCGCAGCCATTAATTGATGCTGCACTCGCCTGCTTGCCGGGTTTAACAAGATGGCACCATAAAACAACAGATGGTGCCCAATATAAGTAGCGTACAAAGTGTTATATATAAGACAACAATAGAGCAACCTTATTTTTTATTACAACCTGAAACAATCAGGCCCCTGTCTGACCTTGCTCATATGCTATGATTAGTTTAACAAGCAACTTTACATTATCAATTTTTCATAGGATGTTGGACATTTACCGGGGCATAATTTTTATTTTGCCCCCTTTTTTTTGGATCGCCGCCAGCACTGCAGCGGGTACATGCAACACCAGGATAATACGAAGGACACCTTACTACCAACAATTAATCATTAAGAACAACCATCATGAAACCAATAATTGTATATAGCAGTAAGTATGGTGCTACAGCGCAATATGCTGAATGGCTGGCGGAAAAATTACGCGTTCCAGTTTATTCTACTGCTGCCATAAATACCCCTGAACTTGCCGCCGCTGATGTTGTCATAATAGGTAGTTCTGTATACATCGGAAAACTGCATATCAGCTCCTGGTTGCAGGAGAACAAGGTAATACTATCAAGCAAAAAGGTTTTTTTCTTTGTAGTCTGTGCCAATGCAGGTGCCGATATGCAAACGGCTCAAAACGCCATTATTACAAGGAACTTGCCAGCATCCCTTTGCAAAAAAGAAGATGTTTTCTTTTTGCCTGGCAGGCTTGACCCTGCAAAGGTAAGTTGGTCAGACAAATTGATGTTAAAAATAGGGGCCATGTTTGAACCGGATCCGCTCAAAAAAAATGTGATGCGCCACGGCATTGATGGAGTTGCTGTAACACAAGTGCAGGCAATAGTCGCCGCTGTATCAAAATACATTTCTCCCGCAGCAAAGTAATATGAGCAGTTATCCGCTCTTAAATAACATAAGAGCGGTTTTTAATTACGGTAAGAAAGCGAGCTGCTGAAGGGGGCTTTATAAGGTTATTGCGACCGGTAATAAGCCCACTCAGCCATTGTTCTACTCGGCCACCATGAGTGTAAAATAACCCCGCTATTTTCATAGCGGGGTAGTAAGCCATTGCGTTAATGGCTTATTTAACGGCAATTTGTTTTGCCGTGGATTTTTTATGGCCGTCAGAACGTGGCAGTAGCAATTGCAGTACACCGTCGTGATAGTTTGCCTCAATTTTCTCTTTGTTGATTTCTTCCGGAAGTGTAAAACTGCGGCTAAACGAAGAATAGCTGTATTCTTTCCGGGTAAACTTTTTTTCTTTTTCCTCTTTATTTTCTTCCTTTTCACTGCTGATGGTAAGTAAATTGCCATCCACATCAATTTTAAAATCGTCTTTTTTAAGACCCGGGGCGGCGAGGGACAAGTTATAACCGTCCTTGTGTTCCGTTATGTTTACAGCGGGTACATCATTCCAACGGTTCAATAGCCGATCATTATCGAACCAGTTGTTCCAGGGTTTGAAAAAATCATTGAATGCAGCCGGCATTCTGTCTCTTACGCTGAATAGTGCGGGTGTTTGCATAAAAACTCCTTTTTTATTAAGTGATTGATGAAGTGTAGTACCATGTTTTCACTGAATACGATAGCAGCGGGTTGTGCGGTTTTTATGGGTACGCTACAGGCTTAGTAAACTACTATCCTGTATGGCTTTTGCTGGTTCAAAGGTGTTGCTGTTACAGGAATATAAATTGATAACAGTCCATTCTCATAAGCAGCGTTGGCAAAGGCGCCGTCTGCATCTGGTGGCAAACTAATATACTGTTGAAAATAGTAAGTTTCTCCGGCGTTGTTCGAATTACGTACAGCAGTATTATTATTGGCACTGCGCTGCGGTATATATACTGACAAGAGACGCTTGTGTCCATCAATACAGATATCCTGTTTGTTGCAGTCAGGCAATAACAGTTCCAGTACCACAAAGTCTTTGTTCTTTTTGCGGTTTACCGGCGTTCTCACTGATTGTTTGTGCAATTTTGTGCCTTGCGCCGTGGTTTGTGCATAAGCACGCGGGGCCGGGGTATATATGCCGGGGTAGATGGAAGATTCTTGCCTGTTATGCGTAGTTGTTATCATACAGCTTTGATTTACTGTAAAGGTATTTTTATCATAAGCGCCTACGAATGACAGGCGTCAGGGCCGCAGGCGATTTTTATCAACCGTTACAACCGCTAGCGGCAATCATATATAATTTGCGTGGTGCTGTAGTAATAAAAATAACCGAGTATCATTACCAGTGACGTTTTACCGCCACCTTGCAGGGTTAATGGAAGACCCGAACTATTATAGTTTTCTGCAGTTACCGGATTGTTTACACTGTAGTTCCGATCAATAAGCATCCACACTTTATTGGTGCGGTGAGGATTCAAATTAGTATCATATATATTGCCCGGGCTGGTTTCCAAATTACCGCTGGCATTGTATTGGTACCGGTGCACCTCTGTACGGGGGAGGGGATAAACATGGATTTCAGAATCCTGCACCACGCGGTGTAATGCATCATACGCCACATAACTGTATCTTTTGGAAAATGAATTAGCTGGGTTGGCATAGGGCCCAAGTGTGTATGTGGTATCTGTTATTAGCCGATTGTTGCTGTAGCCATAACGGTGCAGGAATTCAAAACTGCCATTACTGTAAAGACCAGCATATTCAATGAGCTGGTCTTTTTTATTGTACGTGAAACGCAGGTTGGGAGACCCTGTACCTACAAAACTGGCTTGCACACTCACGGGGTCATTATTGCTGTTGTACACGAACTGGCGGGAAGTATTACCATTCACGGTCTGTGCAATACGGCAACCGCTGTAGGTATTGTTGCCGTCACGGGGGTCAATATTAGCGGGCGGCTTGGTGCAGGAAAGTATTTGCGACGCCAGAAAAATGCCAGTGCAAACCATCACGGCAGAATTAATTTTGTTCATGATTGGTGTTTTAATTGGTGTAAGTAAATGGACAAATTGCCAGTAATAGTAGGTATACAGATCTTGTAAACAGAGATGCCTTCGGCGCGGTTTTTAAATTTACCTGAACTTTAGATGGAACTGCCCCGGAAAATATGAAAGACGGCTGGGTGGTTCCTGGTCAATCTATAAAAGTGTTCATTGGCTTATTCCACATAAATGTAGTCAGGTTGAACAACATGCAGGTGATCCTGAACAGTTATTACGCCGGGTATAGAATAAGCGACGGTTATTGCCTCCTCTTTTTCAGCAAATGATCGTACTGTTCCACGGAGGCTGATGGTTCCCCCATTCGTTGTGACCGCAATATTATCGGCATCAATCAGGGCATTGCGCTCCAGGGCAATGTTGATTTTGTGTTGCAGCTGAACGCAGGCAGTAATGGGTTTAATAGTAATAAGATTTGTTACTGACCTCAATCCAACGAGGTTTTCAATTATTTTTTCGGTGGTATTGCCGTGGATGCCGCATTCAACTTCACCATGAAGTGTCAGATGACCGTTGATAACCGTTACTTTTATTTTCTCATTTGCCAGCCTGTTGTCCCAACGTAGCATAAAGGACGCCCTTGCGGCAATATCGGTGTCAGTATCTCCAAAGCACGCTAATACGCTGATGTGTTGCGCCGGTGAAATTCCGGTAACGCCTGCTACTTTTTTGGCAGCCTGTTCAGCCGCCAGCTTTGCTGAATAATTACCTACCAGGCCGGATAAGGAAACTGCGCCATGGCTAACATGTACCTCAATAGGACAGTTCTTCAACTGGGGCACGGATTGTAATTCTGCTGCAATATCGCGCTGAATGTGAGGATCTGATTTCATGCTGCTCCCGTTATTGATCAACAAAGTAACGGTGTAGCAAACACCGTAACAATGAGAATCGTCAAAGACCAGTATGACAGCTGTCAATTCCTGTTCCCTGCTTTGTTTTGCCGCAATGAGGACTCGCGCGGGTAACAATCATAGACCTCTCTGAGATGCATCATTGGCTGTACTGGCTCAGTACAATACTTTTAAGTGTTCTTCTAATAAGTCCTTAATAAGCCTGATTATGTCGCTGATAAAAATAGTACCGGTGGTAATACTTTGCTGGTTGTCTTATGCCGCCTTTTCACAAACAAATATCGATGGTGCAGCAGTGCATTTTGAAAAAGTATTGAACAAGTGTCCCGATGTTAAGTGGAAACAGGATGTGGCGCATTTCTATACTTATGCAGGGTACCGGTGTTGCTGGGTTGGCAACGACCGTTTGATGCTGCAGTTGCTGAGTTACCTGCAAGGGGCAGAAGACCTTGGCCTGCGAAAAGAAGATTATGAATACCAATGGATAAGTGAGCTGGCCGTAAAGGACATTGCCACAATGAACAGCGATGAGGTACTACGGGCAGACATTCGTTGTACAGATGCAGCCATTCGTTTTTTCAGAGACATCAGTTTTGGTTCGTACAGCCCAATGTTCAGATACACCGGGTTTAATTATACACCGGACGCTACGAATCTTGTTCAACAACTTGTTGACTCAATCAATAAGTCTTCATTTCAATTTCTGCTTTCTGAAGCAGACCATCGCTCACCGGAATATATTGCGCTAAAAAACCAATTGACAGCCTTCATTAAGTTGGAAAGAGACTGTTATGTGTACAATCGCCCGCTTAAGTCAGCACAGGTAAGTATGACAAATGAAGTATTGCTCGAAAAACTACAACTGGTAAATGTTATAGCGCCCGAGGATACCATTGATGAAGTGAAATTGAAAATGTATGTACGGCGCGCGCAGCGCCTATTTTATTTGCCGGAGGATGCGAAATTGTCCAGGGCATTGATAGAAGAATTGAAGGTACCCCTCTCCGCGCGCATTGCAGCACTGGTAAAATCTATCAGCGATGTACGCTGGCTCAATGGTGTCAGGCAACAATGGCAGCATATTGTAGTGGTTAACATTCCATCGGCCAGCGTACTCGTATTTTCGGGCAATGAAACAGTGCTATGGTCAAAGCTGATGGTGGGAAAATATTCAACGCCCACCCCAACACTCAGCAGCACCATTAAAGAGGTGGTTTTATACCCGTACTGGTTTGTGCCATACAAAATGGCCACCCGTGAACTGCTGCCGGCCATCAAAAAGAACAAAAATTATTTGGTTGCCAATAATTTTCAGGTGCTCAATAGCCGGGGCAAGGTAATTGATCCGGCAACCATCCATTGGCAAGAGCTCAGTACCAGTCATTTTCCATACCTGCTGCGGCAATCTACCGGGTGCGACAATTCGCTGGGAGTAATCAAAGTAAATTTTTATAGTCCCTTCGATGTGTACCTGCATGATACGCCCTGGAAGATACTATTCAATTTCAACCGGCGCTATTTCAGTCATGGGTGCATGCGGTTAGAGAAGACAACTGAGCTTGCGCATTTATTGTTGAAAGATAAGCAGGAAGTCATGGACTCAATTATCAGCAAAGGATGTATAAAAAACCAGTCGCCGGTGGCGATAACGGTTGCCCCCCAAGTGCCCATATTTATTGTTTACAATACAGCCTGGACAGATGAAACACGGGCCGTACGGTTTTACTACAACGTCTATAAGAAATGATGTTGATGGAGCAGGTGAATGTTTGATTTGATTGATCTGTTTGCACAAAATCCTACTTACGAAGCAAGAAAAAAGGGTGTAGCGCCGGGCGATGACTGCATAACATTATAAGCTTGGAGGAACAGTAAGAAAACTGAACGATTGCTT
The DNA here is from genome assembly GCA_963705285.1 of uncultured Chitinophagaceae bacterium. Lineage (GTDB taxonomy): Bacteria > Bacteroidota > Bacteroidia > Chitinophagales > Chitinophagaceae > JACMLD01. The sequence goes on along the minus strand of OY970066.1, from coordinate 5,847,559 downwards.
AAAGAAAACGCACAGTTAAATGACATCTTACCAGATCACAGTAAGCCTTTCTTATATGCACCAGCGCCAGGCGATTGTTTACTCGTTGCTTAATATCACTTTCAGCGTTTTTTCTGCAGCCGCATTTTGAAAGGTGTCGTACGCCAGCAGAATATCATCCATTTTAAAACGGTGCGTAATCAGTTGTTTTGAATTGAGTTTGTTAGACAGTATGGTGTTTAGCAGCATGGGGGTAGAAACTGTGTCAACCAGCCGTGTGGTGATGGTTATATTGTGGGCCCATAAAGTTTCCAGGTGCAAGGGCACGCTTTTGCCATGCACGCCAATATTGGCAATGATGCCGCCGGGTGCTACCAGTTCCTGGCACAGTTCAAATGTTGCGGGGATACCCACTGCTTCAATCACTGTATCGGCGCCTTTTCCATTGGTAAATGACAATAGTTTTTCTTTTGTATTCTCTTTACTGTTGTTAATGATATGTGTGGCGCCAAATTTTGTTGCAACCGCGAGCCGGTTTTCATCAGGGTCAATCATAATAATTTTGGAAGGCGAGTAAAATTGGGCGGTCAGCAGTGAGGCCAGTCCAATAGGTCCCGAACCTACAATTGCTACCGTGCTGCCTGGTTGCACTTTGCCATTAAGCACGCCACACTCAAACCCGGTGGGCAATATATCGCTTAGCATTACCAGCGCTTCTTCGTCGGCGCCCGGTGGTATATGGTAAAGGCTGGTATCTGCATAAGGTATACGTGTGTATTCAGCCTGGGTACCATCAATTAAGTGACCTAATACCCAACCCCCGTTTTGACAATGTGAATACATGCCGCGGCGGCAGTATTCACACTTTCCGCATGAAGTAATGCAGGATATAATAACGTGGTCGCCTTTTTTAAACTCGGTAACCGCACTGCCTGTTTCTTCAACAACACCAACACCTTCATGACCTAAAATACGGCCGTTGGTAACCTCGGGTACATCGCCTTTCAGTATGTGAAGGTCAGTACCGCAAATGGTAGTTTTGGTAATTTTTACTATGGCGTCCGAAGGATGCTGAATAACGGGTTTCGGCTTTTCTTCCCATGACTTGATTCCGGCGGCGTGGTATACGAGTGCTTTCATGTAATATATTTTAAATCTTCTACTGCGACTATGCCTGGCAGTTATTATTTATTTACTATCTGTGGCCAGCTTGGTTTCGGCGGGGGTATGTACGGTGTGTGACCGAATGCTCACTTCACTGTGGTAGGCAATGGGCGCGCTGATGGAATTACTTACGATGCAGTGTTGTTGTGTTTTTACAAGCGCTGCATCCACTGCAGTGCGTGCTGCATCGTTATCTATGTAAACGGTGGGAAAGACGTTCAGTTTTATGAACTGGTACTTGCCATTTACCAATTCTACCTTGCCTGTGGCGCGGCATTCCATATGACGATATAAGATTTTCATTTTTTTTGCAAAGAAAACGAAGGTGCTCATGTAACAACTTACTACAGCACCCAGTAGCAGGTGCTCGGGGCTCCAGTCTTTACCTGAACCGCCAAATGCTTCCGGCGTGGCTACATGAATTGTGCCGTTGACATGATGAGCATGTACAACACCACGGTCATCATTCAGCCAGTTCAGTGCGGTTTCAAAAACCATATGCGTGTCAGGTTTATCTGTCATTCTAATTTTTGATAAAACTATTTGAAAAGTAAGCAGTTCCAGTTGACGAGCATCAGTTGGTAGGTTGATCCTCATTGTACGGGCCACCTATACGATTTTATTTTTGGCTTCACGCCCTGGCGCATTTTGCTGTAAATGCAATGAACAAAAAAGTATCAAGATACCAGCAGCCAGGTAGACAGGTTGCAGCCAGAACAGTACGTTGGTAAGCAATACCTGCACGGCAATCCAGCCAATCACGCACAAACCCGCTGCCATGGCAACCATGCCTGCAAATCTGTGCCGTAGTAATAGAGCGATGCTCGCCAGGGCGTTGGTGCCCCCTACGGCAAAAAGCAAAACCAACCCCGGAATGATAAAATTGCTGAACGGCGAATGGTCGAGCACAGTAAGCGGTAGCTGAAGCAGGTGACCATCGGGCCAGCCAACCAGCATAATACCACAAGGGATTGCTGTTACAGCAACAAATAATGTCGTAATAATCAACCAGGCTCTCATGTTGTAGCTTTGTGTAAGTGCATATTACCAGGCACTAAATCTTAGTAGACCGGTATATTTCAGGCTTGTTATACTCCAGGTTAATCAATTCAAGCGTACACCACGTGAAATTGCCCGATGCCAGCTGCCAGGTGATGATATGCTTATTGGGAATCCGCAAACCGTTGTATATTTTCCAGGAACTGCATTGCACCATCCATTTCGCCCGAACGGTTTTTTTGCCATCATTATAATAACGGTCTGTTACAAAACCCGCGATATCCCCCGATTCTGTAAAGGTAAAAATGCCGGAGGCGCTGATATTATTACAATGAAGGGTTGCTTTTGCCGAAAACGCATTGAGTTGCTGCCATTGGATATTGGTGGCAATGGCCGCCGAAGGAAACCATATCATTTCTGCCAGATAGCGTTGCAATGACGCAGTATCTGTTTTGCTATCACCCGCTGCTTTGGCAACGGGAAACAGTGACATTAATTTAACCAGCATTTCACCATGTCCGTTCTCAAATTTATCGCGTCCGCTTAAAAAAATATAAGGCAACACCTCTACCTTGCTTATCCAGATAAACGAAGGTTCACTGGTGGTAAAGTATTCACTGGCATAAAATGGCATCCATTTGCCCAATGGGCTGGTGCGCAACTGCCCTGTTTGCTGCAGTCTTACCGTGCTGCTTTTTGCAGTGCCTACCACCCCTGAATGAAGCAGCCATTTTTGAACAACCGGTGGCAAATGGTCAATGTTTGCCAGGGTTACAATATCGTTGCTTTCACCCGCCACCCTGGCCATAATTGTTTTTGATTCAATAGCAGCCGTTTTATTAAACTGGTAAGCAGCAAAAGCAGGTATTGCACATAGTACAACCAGGAAATTAAGCAGTGTAGCCCACCTGGTTGTTTTCCAGCTTTGAATTACCAATACCTGAGAAAGAATGGCGGCTGTTACTGCAAAAACAGACCATGCATTCATTGCAAATAATAGTAATAGCCCTGATACTATAAAAAGCAAACAGGCTAGCAGCCAGTAAACAGCAAACGCGCCGGTTATGTTTTTATTGAAATCTTTTTTGTACCCTAAGACTCCTGCAAACCCTATAAAATGTATGCTGCCATGCAGTATAAGCAGAACTGATAGTAAGCAGGTAGCCATAATTTGCGTATGATGGGGAACAGTGATTGCTCGCTGCCCGGGGGTTGATTGTTATACTGTTTTTTTGCGGTTACATGTGTTGATGCCAAAGAGACTGTAAAGGGGGCAGGAGCCAACAATACTGGTAATCAGGAACACCCCTGCCAATATAAGGAGTACATAACCAGCCATGCCGGTTACAGTATGTGTAAACCATAATACAACGAATAGAATGGCCACTAAAATGCGGATGATCCTATCAGGCCTGCCCATGTTCTGTTTCATGTTTGGTGAGTTTTGTGTAGTAATTAGTTTAACGAATGTTACGGGTGTAAAGGAACTACAGGTGATAATAATGAACAATGACCTAAGTCAGGCTGGAGCATGAGTATCGTGTGGGCTGGTAGCAACCAGTGTTAACTCCGTTGCAAAAATTTACGCTCATCGATATTAAGTAATGGCTGGAGGAAAATTCTGCAGCGTTATGACCAAATCGCTTATTGAATTATTTAAGCAATCCGGTAATTTAGCTGTAAAGAAATTTGTCCTACCGTTAACTATTGCTTATGCCTTTTTCTACCGGAGGCCAGCTGGCACTAAAAAGCCTGGAAATTGCCAATCGAACAGATGCGATGCTGGGATATTGGGATAAAAACCTGATCTGCCGTTATGCCAACCAGGCCTATGTAAAATGGTTTGGGAAGAAGCCGGATGAGATGATCGATAAAATCACTATGCGGGAGCTGCTCGGCCCTTTGTTTCAAAAAAACCTTCCCTATATAAAAGGAGCTTTGGCTGGCAGGCAACAGGTATTTGAAAGAGAAATATTACTACCATCGGGCGAGCTAAAAACCAGCATCGCTACGTATTATCCTCACGAGAAGGAGGGGGCTATAGTGGGTTTTTTTGTGCATGTGGCAGATATAACGATGGTAAAAAATAATTTTTTCTCCATCAAAGAACCCGTGCCAACAGCGGCGTTGCCGGTAACTCCAGAAATGCTAACAAATCAATTAATGAGCGAAGTTGCTGATACCCTGCAACAGCAAATATTCACCAAATTTCCTGGCATTACCGCACTTGCCAAGCAACACTTTGTTTCCGGAACAAAACTCAAGACAGCTTTTAAAGCCAGGTATAAAGTCACCCCATTTGTTTTTTACAGGAATTTACAAATGCAAACAGCCGAACAATATATTGCCGGTAACCAGTATACACCAAAGCAACTCGCCAGTTTGTTTAATTTTGCCAGCATTGCCAATTTCAGACGGTGTTACGCTGCGTACTGTTTACGGAAGGATACAATACCAGGGAAGCTGCACTAATATTTGTCTTCTGCATCCATATTTGGGTCTTCTGCGTTAAAAAGCGTGTTTCCGCTCCATCTAATTTTATCTCGTACAGATGAATCTGCGTTTGCGCGATATAATGTAAGTAACGTAAGTACCGGGCTTGCAACTATGCGTGCACACAACCCGTTTGCCGGCCTTGTAACCAGGCATTTTTTTGTCCGGCCCCATCTGGGCACCTGTTGAATACTTCATTTTATTATTTTATTATCTGAAGCATCAGAAAGCATGTCTACAACTCCACCACTCAACCTGTACAAGGAACTATGCAATTATTTCCCACCAGACTTAACCAGTGTTGGCGCCATTGAATTGGGTGAAACGGAACAGGGGCTGCTGAGTTTGATCTCTGCAAGTATTCCTGCCGTGCTGATGGCTGTAATCAGGAAGGGGGGATCTTCTACCACCCATGCGGCCGGCATTTTATTTGTGGCGCTTTCTGCCAGGGAAGACGCGGCGCTGCGCGACTGCAACGATTTTTATGATACAGCCAATTCCAGGGTGCATGAGTTTGGGATAGAGATATTAACGGAAGTTATGGATAACCGCTTACCGGTTGTGATACATTCTCTGGCCGCCTTTAGTAAAACACGGCGGACTTCGGTGCAGACGGTGTTGGAATTTATATGTAGCATGACCATGGTGATTATTGGAAACTATTGTTACCACAATAACCTTGCGGCCGATGATGTAAAAACCTGGCTGGCTGCACAGCAGCAGGCCGTTGCGGCAACTTTCCCGCCGGGTTTGTTAATTGCTGGTTTTAATACGGTCATTGGTGGAAATGGTGTTCACCGCAAGCAGGAAAGGGAAAAAACAATAGAGCAGACCCGCGGGTTACATGGCAAAAAGATAAAGACCACGCTGGCCATAGCGGCTTTGCTGTTGTTATTATTAGGCGGTTTTTTTGTTTTTAAATTAAAGAGTTGAAGACTTTCCTCCATCAGGAAATCAGGTTTTTAAGTTTGTCTATATCCCGCAGCATTATTTTTCCGTCTTTTATTTCTATCATTTTTTCCGCTTTAAAATCGCTTAATGTACGTATCAAAGATTCGGTAGCAGTGCCAACATAATGCGCAATATCATCTCGGGAAATTTCCAGTGGGTTATTGGCTTCGCCGGGATTGAATTTTTGATAGATATCTGCCAACGCACTCGCTACCCGTTTGCGCAAAGAACTGTACGCCAATTCAAGCAGTCTTTGTTCCTTTTCTTTAACATTTTGTGTAATGATTCTTATAAAGCGGTTGGCTACGCGCAGATCGCCGTAAATCATTTGTAAAAAATCTTCTCTTGGTATTTGTAAAATTTCTGCATCTTCCAACACAATGGTATTTTCAATGTAATTGGTATTTTCAATTAATGAAGAATAACCGATAAAATCACCTTCGGTATAGATGTCTGTGATATATTCTTTTCCGTATTCATGATTTCGAAAACCCTTTACCTTCCCCTTGAGCAAATAAAATAAGAATTTAGGCCTTCTGCCTTCAAGATAAACAGTGAGTTTTTTACCAATTTTCTCAATATTGTATTTTTCGGAAAGCTCTTCTATCAGGCCGGCACCTTTTACCTCTTTTAAAAAATCACTGATACCGCTTTCTGAAGGAAAATGATTTTTTTCAAGTACTTCCGCTTTTTTTAAACGTATTTCAATAGCATTGAGCAATTCTATTTCATCAAATGGCTTGGTGATATAGTCGTCGGCACCCATTTCCATGCCTTTCCTGAAGTCGGTGCGTTCAATCTTTGCTGTTAAAAAAATAAATGGTGTATTCAGCGTATCCTGGTTTTTCCGCAATAAGTGCAATACCCCATAACCATCTAACACCGGCATCATAATATCACACACAATAAGATCGGGCTTTTCTTTTAAGGCTGTCTCCACGCCAATTTTTCCATTTTCAGCACTAAACGTTTTGTAACCGGCCAGTTCCAGTATTTCTGCTGTATTCTCCCGGATATCTTTGTTGTCTTCTATTACTAATACAGATTTCATAACATATCATTGAATAATTGGGATGGAAATAGTTACAGTCGTGCCCTCATTCAGTTCGCTCTGCAATGCAACCGTTCCTCCCAGCAAAGCTGCATAACGTTGCACGATGTGCAGCCCAAGTCCCGTCCCCTGTATATTTGTAGCATTAGCGCCCCTGAAAAAACTCGAAAATAAATGCTCCTGATCTTCCTTGCCAACGCCAATGCCCTCATCACTGATTGCAATAGAAACCCGGCCATTAGTGTGTATGGCACGAACCTCTATTTTTTTCCCTTCCTCCGAAAATTTGATGGCATTGCTTACAAGATTGATGATTATGTTTCTCAAAAGCTTTTTATCTGACTGCAGTGTTGGGTCACCTTCATAATTTTGTACAACGTATTGCCCGTTTTTCATAAACGGTTTTATTTCGTCTATCGTCTCGCTGATACAAGATTGAAGGTTCATTTCGCAAATCTGGCTGGCCACTTTTCCTTCATCCAGCCTTCCCATAGATAAAAAGTCTTCCAGTATATCATTCAGATTTTTTACTGAATTCTTTATTTTTTCGATATGTCGGCTCCGTTTCTCCTGTTCTTCTTCTTTGGTATATTTTTCCAGCAAAATGGCCGAGGATAATACTGTGCTGAGTGGCGTCCTGAATTCATGCGAAGCCATGGAAACAAAACGACTTTTTATTTCACTGAGTTGTTTTTCTTTATCCAGTGCGTCATTCAGTTCAAGTTGAGATTGCTCCAGCTTCTGCAGCGCTTCTTTTAGTATAACGGTTCTTTCTTCCACTTTTGTTTCCAGTTCCGCATTGAGCTTTCTCAGTTCATTGCTGATGCGCTCCAATTCATTTTGCTGCTGCTTTACATTGTTTTCAATTGCTTTGCGGCGGGTAATGTCTACTATGAAAGCGATAACAAATGTTTGGGTATCTCTCGTGTAATGGCTGAGGCTGACTTCTACCGGGATACCTGTGCCATCCTTTCTCTTGCCGTGCAAATCGCGGTTGTGACCCATGGCGCGGTTCGATGGATGCGCATAGAAGCCTTCTCTTAATGTATGATGGTGCGGCCTGAACTGGTCTGGTACCAGTATCTCAATTGGCTTACCTTCTAATTCATTGCTGCTGTATTGAAAGATTCGTTCCGCGGCAGGATTGACCAACATAATTTTTCCCTGACCGTCTGTAAGGATAATGCCTTCAGTTGCATTTTCAAAAAGCGAAGTCAGGTGTCCATAGTCTAATCTGCCGGGCATGTACAAAAAGGTTAGTCAGGCTAAAGATAGTGACAATATATCCATTAAGATTATCTTAATAAATCGGACTCAATCCGGAGCGCTCTCGGATATAGTATGTCATTTTCAAGATAAATATGCTGCAGTAAATCTATGTCGGTGTCTTTTAGTCGTGCCAGTGCAATCCTGTGACTTACACAGCACTTGTCAGGAATGGCATAAGCGTTGGTCAGGTTACGTATTTTAACAACGATATCCGCCAATTGCTGGTCTTCATGTTTCATAGTGGCACCTAACGACTTTCTCAAGGTTTTTACCAGCAAACTGGCATAAGAGTCTTTGTTGGCGTGTGCATGCGCAATCTGTAATATATAGGGAAAGATGGTTGATTCCTCATATTGTATACGGGGAATGACCTGGCGATGTAGCAATTCAAACAGGTTGAGCACCGCTACCATTTCCGGAAATTGTTTTTTATGGCCTTCAACAAACTCCTTCAGTATTGCCTCTGTATCGGGCATGCTGGTATAAAGGAAATGGTGATGTATGTTGATGATATAACTGACAAGAAAGTCTGTACTCCAATTTTCGTAATTGGTAATGGGGAGTAGTGGCACTACGCGTGAACTGTTTTCAAGCTCGTTTTTCACATTTTCAAATGCAAGACCTTTATTTTCACACACGGTTTCAAGCGGCCAATTACCCCCGCAACAGTATTCAATGTCCAGCTTTCGAAATACGTCTGCAGTGTGGTGGTTTTGTTTTACGATATTCGAAATCAATGATGCCGGCGGTATTTTTATTTTGTTTAAAAACATTTTCTGCTGTTAAGTCTGGGGTTTGACAATTTGTGCTTTTGGCTTATCCTGGCTGATATTTTATTTGAAATTCATTCAGTTCAATTTGCCAACTGAATGGTCCGAAATACTATTCAGGCAAAAATAAGTCTGCATGCACGCCTCCCACATGATTTTTATCAATTGAGGGCCTGATAATGCTTAGCAGTGAAGTAGAAGAGTGTTTCCCTTTGCAAGCCCGGCGGTCTGATTTTACCCACCATGATCTTTCATCAAATGGACTTGCTATACTGCTGATGGTTTGGCGGATTGATTGTTCGCTGAAGATATAAATCCAGCGCACTGCAAACATTTCGAACAAAAAACTGGCCGGTGGTTGTTAATTGCAGGTGGTCTTTGTCAAATTCAACCAGACCGTCTTCTTCTAACGGTTGCAGTGCCGGAAAACAATATGCTTCCAACAGTGTTTGGTGAATGGGCTTAAATGTTGTACGTCCTTTGCAAGCAATGTCTTTTATATATTGTCTGAAATCCACATCCTCTTTGCTCAAGAACCAACCTCGCTTTACAGGTAATATACCGGTATGAATCAGGTCATAATAGTTGTGTACGGTTTTATCGTTCTGCGCAAAACCGTTACCAAGATCACTAATGGCAGATACACCCAGGCCAATCAATAGTCCCGTGTTTTGCGTGGTATACCCCATAAAATTCCGGTGCAGCCTGCCCGATTTTTTTGCGATGTATAAATTATCGTGCGGCAAAGCAAAATGATCCATGCCGATATCGGTGTAACCATTTTCCAACAACATTTGCCTGCCTAACATATATAGTTGCAGTTTTTCCGGCGCGGCTGGCAAATCCGATTCGTTAAACAAGCGTTGCCCCCTGCTTGTCCAGGGTACATGCGCGTAGCTATAAAACGCAATGCGTTCCGGCTTTAACGTCATCACCTGCCGAATGGTTTCTCCCATGCTTTCTGGTGTTTGAAAAGGCAAGCCATAGATCAGATCAAAATTAACCGCGGTAAACCCAATATCTCTTGCATCCAAAGTGGCGCGTACTACCCGCTCAAACGGCTGGTGACGGTTGATGGCATATTGCACTGTTGGATCCAGATCCTGTACACCATAGCTTATTCTGCGGAAGCCCAGTGAAAACAGTGTGGCGAGTTGTTGCCGGCTAGTATTGTTTGGATGTCCTTCAATGCTAAACTCATAATGGGGATGCACAATGCAGTTTTTGGTGAGCATGTTTATAAGGCGCTTCAAATTGATGGCTGAAAAAAACGTAGGCGTGCCGCCTCCCAGGTGAATTTCGCGAAGCACTGGTGTTTCAACCATTACTTTCCGGTACATCTTCCATTCTTTCTCCACCGCTGCCAGGTATTCTTCTTCAACGGTATGATTGGTGGTAATTTTTTTGTTACACCCACAGTAAGTGCACAATGATTCGCAAAATGGAAGGTGTACATAAATGCTGATCCCGTTTACAGAATTTTGTTCGGAGAACTGGTGTGCAAAATGCTGCTTCCATTGCACGGTATCAATTTCATCGTGCCAGTTGGGTACTGTTGGGTAGCTGGTATACCTTGGAACGGGTGTATTGTACTTTGTTATTAAAAGTGGACTTATCATTGCGGTGCCTGTCATACAGCAAATTTGCAAAAAACATACGGCCGACTTCCTGACTTTGATTACTTGCAGGCGCGACTTTCATCATCCACACCTGTATTTTGTTTAAGCTTTGTTGGCGGAGCATCCCTGATATTTAATCGGCCGTCTTCTTTCGGGAGATGGCACGTGCGATCGTGACGCGAAAATGGTCGTACATCAATGCGATCAACAGAATCCCAACGGGTATGTAAAACGCAAAAAAATGAATGTGCAAAAACAGAAATCCCCCAATTACGCCGCCGGCTAAAAATGAAATGATAATCGTTAGCTTCAGTATTATCTTACTGTTCAGACTGGCATTGGCTGTAGTTCCTGACCTCATCATTTCTGCGGCATCAATACCCAAATCGGTCAGCATTCCTGTGAGGTGGGTGGTTCTCACCACTGAACCAGAAATAACAGACACCATTGCATTTTGTACGCCCATGGCAAACAGTAGACTGCCGGCAAAAGCTTCTGTTTGTGCTAATGTATGACGGTAGTATTGGCCGGCTATGGAAATAAAAATTGACACCGCTATAATAAGCACGATGGGAGCAGTATAGGCAAACGGTCTGCGCCTGCCAATTCTGGCAATATACCAGCTTGACAAAAATGCCCCGGCAAAAAATAGTAAGAGCCAAAGCGTTACCATCCTTGTAGCACGAAAATCATCTGTGGCAATGTTAACCGCTAGCAGGGCGGCATGCCCGGTTACATTGGTGGTAAGCACACCAAACGCCAGAAACCCGGCCGCATTTATAAAACCTGCATTGAGACAAAGCAAAACAGCCAGGCGCATATCATGTTTAAAATTTCTTTTTCGGCCTGTGTGTCTGAGCATGGTTCAACGTTGCAATTATGTCACAAGCTTTCAAATTTTATACCCGTTATGGATGACAATAATCAAGCATTCAATTGAAGTTAGTCATTCGGCCGGGCCACCGGTGGTTTTACTTTCGCTTCTCATCTATGAAACCTCATGCTGGTAAAAAATGTACCTGAAATAGACATCACCTGTTATCATTGCGGTGACAAATGCAGCAACAAAAGCATACACCTGCAGGAAAAACCATTTTGTTGCGAAGGTTGTAAAATGGTGTACCAGATCCTGAATAAAGAAGGTTTGTGCGATTATTATCAACTCAATAAAAACCCCGGTGCCAGCCAGCGCATCCGTATACGCCAGGATAAATTTGCCTTTTTGGATAATGAGGCTGTACAATCAAAGCTAATTAGTTTTAGTAACGACACCCAGGTGCACGTTACTTTTTATATTCCCCAAATTCATTGCAGCAGCTGTCTGTACTTATTAGAGAACCTGCATCGGCTTAACCACGGAATTGTTTCGTGCAAAGTAAATTTTACGTCAAAAGAGGTGACCATTATTTTCCTCCAAAAGCAAACCAGTTTACGTAAAGTGGCAGAATTGTTAACAGCTATAGGTTACGAGCCCTATATCAGCCTCAATGATATACAATCAAAAAAGCCGGTTGCCGACAAAAAAATGATTTACCGGCTGGGCGTCGCTGGCTTTTGTTTTGGCAATATCATGCTCATGAGTTTTCCAGAATACCTGGGCATTGATGCCACTGAGGCGGCTTTGCGAAATACGTTTCGCTGGCTCAATTTTCTATTGGCCCTGCCGGTCTTTTTATATGCTGCATACCCTTTTTATGAGTCGTCTTATAAAAGCCTGCGTCACCGGTTTTTAAATATTGATGCGCCGATAGCGCTGGCTATTTTGATCACGTTTATCCGCAGTGTATGGGAAATTAGTTCCGGTACCGGCGGCGGTTATTTTGACTCTATGACCGGTATTGTTTTTTTCATGCTGGCGGGCCGTATACTGCAGGATAAGACTTACCGGCAACTTTCGTTCGACAGGGACTATACCGCTTATTTCCCTGTTGCAGTGTCGGTTGTTAAGAACGACGAAACAATTGCTACGCTTTTACCGGATATAAAAACAGGTGATACTTTACTGGTACACAGCCACGAGCTTATTCCTGCAGACGGCATATTAACCAGGGGTCAGGCTTCAATTGATTACAGTTTTGTTACCGGCGAATCAGTACCGGTAACAAAAGAAATGGGCGAACTGGTATATGCCGGAGGGAAACAGATAGGTGGCAACATTGAACTACTGGTGGTAAAGGAAGTGGCACAAAGTTATCTTACATCTCTTTGGAGCCGTAGTGAACTGAAAGAGAAGCCGGCTAATACGCATGTTTCATTTGTTCACGCCATCAGCCGTTATTTTAGTTATATCGTGCTGGTTATTGCCATGCTTACTGCATGGTATTGGAAGATGCATGACCCCACACGTATCTGGATAGCCGTTACCGCTATTTTTATTATTGCATGTCCGTGCGCATTGTTATTGTCAAACACTTTTACCAATGGCAGTGTATTAAAAATACTGTCGCGCAATCATTTTTACCTGCGGAGCGCGCAAACCATTGAAGATATTGCCAGGGTCAACCATATTGTATTCGACAAAACAGGTACGCTCACTTCTGTACACCAGCCCTCAATAGTATACTCAGGAAAAACACTTACCGCCATGCAGCTTCAGTATATAGGCGCCCTTGCCAACTGCTCAAGCCATCCGTTAAGCAGAATGCTGGCAAAAGAGCTAAAAAAGAGTGGCCAATGGCAGGTTTGGAAGTACAAAGAATTTCCGGGTAAAGGGATTGAAGGCTTTATAGAAAAGGATTTTATCAAAATAGGCAGCAGTTCTTTTGTTACCGGAAACAGAAAATTTCATAAGGATACGGTTGTTTACGTGAGTTTTAATAATGAGACGGTAGGGTGGTTCCGGTTTGGGAGTAATTACCGCCAGGCCGTGCCAAGATTGATGAAAAGCCTGGGCAAACAATATTCGATTTCAGTACTGAGCGGTGATAATGAGGCAGACAGAGAACTATTGTGGAAAATGCTGGGTGATCAGGCGATACTAGCGTTTAACCGCACCCCGAAACAGAAGCTCGCCTATATCAAAAAATTACAGAGCGGCGGTGATATTGTAATGATGATAGGCGATGGGCTGAATGATGCGGGTGCTTTACAGCAGGCTGATGCAGGCATTGCCATCAGCGAAGACAATAACAATTTTACACCTTCCAGTGATGGAATTATGTCGGCAGGCAGTTTTTCTCAGCTGGCAAAATTTATCAGGTTGTGCAAAGCCAATAAACATATTGTCACGGCAAGTTTTATAGTATCCATCGCATACAATATTATCGGGTTATACTTTGCGGTACAAGGCCGCCTCTCGCCACTTATAGCCGCTGTGTTAATGCCTGCCAGTTCTCTTTGTATTCTGCTTATCACATTTGGGAGTTGCAACTGGCTGGCAAAACGCATGAAACTGTAGCATTGTTCCTGTTCATGATAAAGATCAGTTTTTGGTATGAGGCAGGTTCTGCTGTAAAGAATTAACACAGGATACTTTTACACCCGAAATCGCAACCATGAGTGTAATTATTGTTCTGCTTATCGCCAGCGTCAGTGTTGCTTCCCTTTTTTTAGGTGCATTTCTGTGGAGCGTACAATCGGGTCAGTTTGAAGAGGAGGATGCACCCGCCACCAGGATTTTATTTGATGACAAGCCTTTAACTGTAACTGATAAATAAAAACTGAATAAATCAACATCATTATGGAGTCAGCCTTAGACGCTATTGATTTACAAAATGCCAACGTTACTTTTTCACGCCGTCCGGCGGCGGTTGATAAATTTTATTATGATAATTCTATTGTACGGGCATTTGGATATGCTACCGTAATATTCAGTATTGTGGGTATGCTGGCAGGGTTGTTTGCGGCCGTTCAAATTTATCTGCCGCAAATCAGTATGAATTTTGCGCCCACCACATTCGGGAGGGTGCGGCCCCTGCATACCAATGCTATCATTTTTGCCTTTGTTGGCAATGCAACATTTGCCGGCGTGTATTATTCATTACAACGTCTTTGTAAAGCACGAATGTTTAATGATCGCATCAGCTGGATCCATTTCTGGGGTTGGCAAGCCATCATTCTGGCGGCTGCGGTTAGTTTGCTGCTGGGCAAAACAACCGGCAAAGAATATGCGGAACTGGAATGGCCTATTGATATTGCCATTACATTGGTGTGGGTAATTTTTGGTGTAAACATGTTTGGCACCATCATTAAAAGACGAGAGAAGCATTTATATGTTGCCATTTGGTTTTATATAGCTACCTGGGTTACTGTAGCCCTGCTGCATATTGTGAACTCCATTGAAATACCGGTTTCATTTATGAAGAGTTATAGCTGGTATGCGGGTGTGCAGGATGCATTGGTGCAATGGTGGTATGGACACAATGCAGTGGCTTTTTTTCTTACCACCCCGGTATTGGGTCTTATGTATTATTTTCTTCCTAAAGCCGCTAACCGGCCTGTATATTCTTATCGTTTGTCCATCATACATTTTTGGGCACTTATCTTTTTATATATCTGGGCCGGTCCGCACCATCTACTATATACAGCTTTGCCCGATTGGGCGCAATCCCTGGGTGTAGTTTTTTCGGTAATGCTGATTGCTCCCAGTTGGGGAGGCATGCTTAACGGATTGTTTACCCTGCGCGGTGCATGGGATAAAGTAAGAGAAGAACCGGTGCTCAAATTTATGGTGGTAGCCATTACCTGTTATGGCATGGCCACCTTTGAAGGGCCCCTGCTAAGTTTGAAAAGTGTAAATGCCATCGCACATTTTACTGACTGGATAGTGGCGCATGTGCATATTGGCGGACTAGGCTGGAACGGTTTTATGGCATTTGCCATACTGTATTATATGGTTCCCAAAATGTGGAACACCAGTCTATACTCAAAAAAATTAGCTACTAATCATTTCTGGCTCGGTACGGTTGGTATCATTATTTATGCGGTGCCCATGTATTGGGCCGGCTTTGAGCAAAGCCTGATGTGGAAATCATTTACACCGGAAGGTCAATTGAAGTTTCAGTTTCTTGAAACGGTCAACAGCATCAAGCCATTTTATGTGTTACGCAGTATAGGCGGCGCCATTTATTTAACCGGTGCATTTATCATGGTGTACAACCTGTACAAAACCATCCGCCAAGGGTCATTTATAGCAAATGAGGCCGCAGAAGCAGCGCCGCTTATGAAAATGCCTTCAGAAAAGAAAGAATACTGGCACCGTATCCTGGAAAGGAAGCCAATGACAATGCTGGTGATCAGCCTGATTGTTGTAGCCATTGGCGGGCTGATTGAAATGATTCCCACCTTTCTTGTAAAATCCAATATACCCACCATTGCAAGCGTTAAACCCTATTCGCCCCTTGAATTGCAGGGCAGGGATATTTACCTCCGCGAAGGTTGTTACAATTGTCACTCGCAAATGATTCGGCCGTTTCGCGATGAAGTGGCACGGTATGGAGAATATTCCAAAGCAGGAGAGTTTGTATACGATCATCCTTTTCAGTGGGGAAGTAAACGTACGGGTCCCGACCTTGCGCGCGAGGGCGGCAAATACCCAGACAGCTGGCATTACAATCATATGTATGATCCCAGGTCAATGTCGCCAGGTTCCATTATGCCGCAGTACACCTGGTTGCTGGATGATGCGTTGGATACAGCGTCCACCCCTGCAAAAATACGCGCGATGCAAACCCTTGGGGTACCTTATCCGGCGGGATACGATAAAATTGCCAATACAGACCTGATGCGCCAGGCAGATTCCATTGCTGCAAACCTGAAGAAGGATAAGATAATGACACCTTCCAATGTAGAAATTATTGCGCTCATTGCTTATATGCAACGCATCGGTACAGACATAAAATCTTCACATAAAAGCGCTATTGCAGAAAAACAATAAAGTCAATACCATGAAATTTATTCATTATATCGAAAAAATTGGTGGAGTAGACATCTTCGGTATTATTTCGCTCACCATTTTCGTCGTTTTTTTCCTGGCGGTACTTAGCTGGGTTTTTAAGACGAACAAAACAACGTTCAACGAAATTAGCCGCATTCCGCTCGACAATTAATTATCTAAAACTGATTTTATGCCCCCCGTTCATTCATCTATGGATAATCCGGTTGTAATTGGATTTGTTATTTTAATGCTCATTTTATTGCTGGTGATTTTTATGCTTGCGCAATTGCTGCTGGGCATTGCACAGGTAAAAATGCAAAAGGAAAAAGACACGGCCGCTTCAACTACCGCCATTCTTCCTGCCATGGTGCTGCTGTTGCTTTGTAGCAGTCCAACAATGGCACAAAGTTCAGAAAACAGCACCGGGCAGGCTATACATGTCATTGCCGGTCTTTCCAGTACTGCATTCTATATTATGACTTCGGTTGTTTTTGTAGAGTTGCTGGTTATATTCATGTTGTTGCTGAATGTAAAGATGCTGCTGAAGGTAGAGCGGGAAAAAGCGCCTAAAAAAGATCTTGCTGCTGTTTGGAATGAACGGTTCAAAAAATGGTGGATCAAACTCAATAGTTTTAAAGCTCCTGAACAGGAGGCTGATATTGATCTTGGCCACGATTATGACGGCATACGTGAGCTTGATAATCGCCTGCCGCCCTGGTGGCTGTATGGTTTCTATATTACCATAATTGTTGCAGGCATCTATTTGTATCGCTTTCATGTATCGCACAATGGCCCATCCGGCGTGGAAGAATATGAAACCGCCGTTGCGAAAGCGGATGTTGAAATAAAAGAATATTTAAAAACCAAGGGCGAAGCAGTAGATGAAAATACGGTAACCATGCTTACGGATGCAGGTGATCTTGCAGAAGGAAAAACCATTTTTATTAAATCATGTGTGGCCTGTCACAATGAAGGCGGCGCAGGAAGTGTGGGTCCGAATCTGACAGACGATTACTGGTTGCACGGGGGAGATATTAAGAGCGTTTTCAAAACAATCCGGTACGGCGTCAATGCCATGCCTCAATGGCAAAATACCTATTCAAATAAGCAAATTGCCGAGCTGTCTAGTTTTGTAAAATCATTACGCGGCACCCATCCGGCCAACGCAAAGGAACCGCAAGGCGCGCTTGAATCAACTAGTCCGGCACCGGCGCGCACAGCAGATAGTACGTTACAAACGGCCAGTTTACGGTAAGTTAATCAACTGATGCAGTCATGAACGAGAGTACAACAAAGCGCTTATACAAGCAGGAATTGCCGAAAGAATCTTTTCGTGACAGGTTGGCCACTGTAGATGCAAAGGGTAAACGCAAATGGGTATTTGCGCAGAAACCCAAGGGCCGTTACTACAACATCCGCACCCTGGTAAGTATTGGTTTTTTTATACTTTTCTTCTCGCTGCCCTTTATTAAAGTAAACGGCCGTCCGCTTTTTTTATTCAATATACCCGAAGCCCGGTTTATTCTGTTTGGAAAAATATTCTGGCCGCAGGATTTTTTTATTCTCGGCGTTACCATGATCACGTTTATTGTATTTGTGGTGTTGTTTACGGCCGCATTCGGGCGGTTGTTTTGCGGATGGGTATGCCCACAAACGGTATTTATGGAAATGCTTTTCCGCAAGCTGGAGTTTATGATTGAGGGGAATGCCCAGCAACAGAAATTGTTAAAGAGCAGTGGATGGACAGTAAAAAAAATCAGGGTGAAGCTTACCAAGCACCTTGCCTTTTTCTTTCTTTCCTTTATCATCGCGAATTTTTTTCTTTCTTACATCATTGGGGCTGATGCCCTGCTGACAATTATTACCGGCCCGGTTGCTCAGCATGTTGCAGGTTTATCTTCATTGTTGATTTTTTCAGGCGTCTTTTATGGCGTCTATGCATATTTCAGGGAACAGGCCTGCACCGTTATATGCCCCTATGGAAGGCTGCAAAGCGTGTTGCTTGACCGCAATTCTATGATCGTGGCATATGATTACAAAAGGGGAGAGCCAAGAGGCAAGTTTAAAAAAATAACGGATGCTCAAATTAATACGGGCGATTGCATTGATTGTTTTCAATGCGTGAAGGTTTGTCCCACGGGAATTGATATAAGAAATGGCACACAGATGGAATGCGTGGGGTGCACGGCATGTATTGATGCGTGCGATACAATGATGGACGCCACCGGAAAACACCGCGGGTTGATACGCTATGCTTCTGAAAATGGCATTGCAAACGGAAATAAACTTCGTTATACAGGCAGGATGCAATTTTACACGGTTGTATTAATCATTCTTGCGAGCTTGTTATCGTTTTTATTGATCACCCGAAAAAATGTAGACGGCATTATTGTGCGGGCACCCGGTATGCTGTACCAGGAAAGAGGAGCAGATAGCCTGTCGAACCTGTATACGATAAAAGTAATCAACAAAACCCTGGCTGATATTCCCATCACCCTGAAACTGGAAAATGCGCCGGGAAGGATCATTGAAGCCGAAGGAAGCAGCATCGCAGTAAAAAAAGAAGCACAGGGAACTGGCTCATTTTTTATTGTATTGCCAAAATCTTTTATGAAGCAACGGAAGTCACCCCTGCTAGTGGGTCTTTACCAGGGCAATACAAAAATTACAGAGGCAAAAACAACGTTCATGGGGGCATTTACTAAATTTTAAAACTTACTATATGGGTTGGGGATACCGTTTATTGGTCATATTTATTGCATTTGCAGGCATGATAGGTTATTTGGTGTACCGGTCATATGGTACCAACTTTGAGCTGGTAGAAAAGGAATATTACAAAAGTGAATTACAATACCAGCATGTGATTGATGGCGCCAACAATGCTGCCATGCTCAGCGCCCTGCCCCAGCTTCAACAAAATGGTAACCTGATCACCCTACAACTGCCTGTTGAAATGCAGCAGCAAACTGTGTCGGGCGTGGTATTATTTTACTGTGCGTATAACTCAAAAAACGATAAGGCGTTTTCCCTGTTGGCTGATAAGGAAGGAAAGCAAACATTTGAGCCCATTATTGGGCCGGGTACGTATACGGTAAAAATTAGTTGGACTGCCAACGGGAAATTGTATTATTCTGAAAAAAATGTAACCGTCTTATAATTATGATAACCATTTTGTTGTCTGGTTTTGCTTTGGGTTTTGCGGGAAGCCTGCACTGCATTGGCATGTGCGGCCCATTGAGCCTTGCCTTGCCAACTGCACAATTAAGCAAATGGGGAAAATTTTTTTCGTTGTTGCTCTATCAGTCAGGCCGAATAATAACATACAGTTCAATTGGACTTATTATTGGCCTGGCGGGTAAAGGATTGTTTATTGCGGGCCTGCAGCAATGGTTATCCATTACCCTGGGGATTTTTGTTTTAATGTTGGCAACCTTGTATTTTTTAAAAGGCAATGCCGGCAGCATTTCTTTTTTTGGTCGTTTCTATGCGGGTGTTGCCAATCTTATCAGCAGCATTATGAAGCGCTACCAGGGCGTTGCCGGGTTTTTATTATTGGGCATGGCAAATGGATTACTGCCTTGTGGTATGGTATACATTGCGCTGGCAGCGGCCCTGTCTTTTCATTCCATTTTTCAATCTGTTGGTTTTATGGCACTTTTTGGAGCGGGTACATTGCCCGCCATGATGCTGGTGGGTTATAGCAAAACCATATTTAGCCGGCCACTGGCGCGCATCTTTAAGAAATCAATTCCCTATTTTATCGGACTGACTGGTTTATTATTAATTATGCGTGGTCTGAATATGGGCATTCCATTTATAAGCCCAAAAATTCCCGATGGCATCAGTGAAGCAATTGGTTGTCACCCAAACTGATTACCTACTAACGCGTACCTGCCTGCCAGCGTATCACCCGGCTGCCTAGAGTCATGTCGCTGTCGCATGGTTTTAACTAAAAAATCAGGCAATACAATGGAAAAACGAAATCTTGATTACCTGCTCGACACTGGAAATGAGCAGTTGCAAAAACTGAATGCCATTGTTGTAAAAGCAATAGAAGAAGAAAAATTACTTTCACAAAAGCGATTTGAATTTGAGGATGCTAATCCTACACTGAGTAACAAACTGGCAGACGGAATGGCGTCGTTTGGGGGAAGCTGGAAATTCATTCTTTACTTTTTAGCATTTATGATGGGGTGGATGGTATTAAACCTATACAGCTCAGCAAAAGCTTTTGACCCCTATCCATTTATTTTGCTGAACCTTTTGCTTTCAACAGTTGCAGCCCTGCAGGCGCCTATTATCATGATGAGCCAAAACAGAAAGGAGGAGAAAGACCGGCAAAGGGCTGTCAACGATTATCTTATTAATCTGAAAGCGGAAGTTGAAATCCGGAATTTGCACGAAAAACTGGATTTGTTGATTGCCGAACAAATGAAAACATTATTTGGTATTCAGCAAGAGCAGATCGCACTCATGAATGAAATCAAAAGTTCGATTTTAAAACACGCCTAACGCACTCAACTCATCGGCGATAGCTCTTAATTTCACGAGGCAGGCATCACCAGATTTGATTTTCCTGGCACCCAAGTAAGAGGCTACTAATTTGCTGAAAAAAACGGCTCAGTAGCATAGCCGGAAATCGATCAACTACTTTGTCCTGTCTACAGCAGTGAAAAATATTTAATGATTACATGAAATACATAATTCTGTGAAAAAATAATTGCTGGTTTACAATTAGGTTTCAGGAATGAAACAAATGTAAAGCCGGCAATGACTTAATAAAATGTAACTTTCCCGTTTTCCACATCATATAGTGCACCAATCAGTTTAATGGCATTTTGCTGTTCCAGTTCAGCAATCACCGGGCTTTCGCGTCTGATTCTTTCAATGGTCAGGAATACATTTAGCTCGGTAACCCTTTTCACAAAGACTTCGTTTGAACCGGTCCTGTCAGCAGTGGTTTCCTTTTCACCGTATATTGCCGGTTGAATTTTATTAAGCAGTGTTGTCAGGTTACCCATTTCTACATGGTTGCAGGCACCTGCAATGGCGCCACATTTGGTATGACCCAGCACAACAATAATTTTTGAACCGGCCAGTTTGGTGGCAAATTCCATACTGCCCAGGATGTCTTCATTGAGAATATTACCCGCTATTCGGATACTGAAAATATCACCCAAGCCCTGGTCGAATATTAATTCTGCAGACGTGCGGCTGTCAATGCAACTTAATATGGTAGCAAATGGAAACTGGCCTTTGGATGTCTCATTCACTTGCTGCAGCAGGTTGCGGTTTGCTTTAAGGTTATTCATAAACCTTTCATTGCCTTCTTTCAAAATTTGCAGTGCCGCATCGGGTGTCAAACTGCTTTGGGTCTCTTTTGAATGTGTACGCATCTTTTATTGGTTTTGTTATTTATAAAATATAAAATTTATCCGGTTGTTGCACTACAGGAATCTCCTGTTCATTGAGTAATTGTTTAATGTTTATTTCAATGGTTGTGGCAATGGTTGTAACAGGTGTGTCAGTAGGTTCGTTACTGAAGGGATCCTGTAAATTGGTGGCAGACTTTTCCAGCAAAAAGAATGCAGAAGAAATCACCAGCAATAACGGAATTTCAAAATAACTTTTGATATCCCTTAATGCGATACAAAGTGTAATGACAAATATGTAGATAAAAAAATGCAGGAACATTCTGTACGTAGATGGAAAGACCGTATTTTTTATACGCTCGGCCATACCCATGGCATTCGAGAAATTGACCAGTGTATTATTGATCTGAACCTGGCCGAAAATATCAATCTGCCCTTTTTCTTTGAGTGCGGTAATTTCAAGCGTATTGGCCTGTAACAATGCGAGCGGCTTATTGTTATGTCTGCTGAGGCCCGCCAGCTCACCCGGGGTAATATACTTTTCTACATGTTCAACCGGGTTTAAGCCCCGTAAACTTTGACCCAGGCTGTAACACCAGGCAATTTGCCTGAATGCCATTTTCCTTACTGCTGCCTCATTGCCACTCTTTATAAACGATTGCAGCTGTAATACGAATGTCCTGCTGTCATTTACGATACTGCCCCATATTTTACGGGCCTCCCACCATCTGTCATACGATTGGTTGAGTTTAAACGACAGGATCACAGAGATAGCCGTTCCCAAAAAGGCAGGAATGGATATCGGCATTTCCGGTATAACAGATTTAAATGTTTCTGTGAAAAAGTAAACAATGGTAGCAATTACAAGAACATTTACAATTTCAAATTTAATTTTATTGAAAATGAACTGAACCGGTATTTTTTTATTAAGCAACATTTTTCGTGTTTACGCTAGTGATGAGTGCAAGATACTAAAACTTCTATTAGTGATAGCATTACTATCTTAAAAAAATGTGAAAATATTGTTGGCCATATTAAAACTATTTCTCGGCCTGTTTTGCTAATTTTGCAGAAAGGCCTGCCCATGGATTTTCAGGTAAAATTTAAGATCAACGAAAAGATTTATATACGGGATCCCGAAAGCAGTGAAGTGGGAAAATTGATGGTGAAAAAAGCCATTGACCTGATTTACCAGCTCGGTTTTGAGCAATTTACATTTAAGAAACTTGCCGCGGAGATGAGTAGTACGGAAGCTACGGTTTACCGTTATTTTGAGAACAAACACCGCCTGCTTTTATACATACTCAACTGGTACTGGTGCTATATGGAATTTTTGGTAGTATTTAAACTGCAGAATGTTGCAGACAAGAAAGAGAAATTAAAACTAATTATCGGACTGCTTACGCACGAATTGCCGGAAAGTTCCGGGCAGCTTGATTACAATAAAAAATACCTTAACCAGATTGTGATAACAGAAAGCAGCAAAGTGTACCTAGTCAAAGAAGTATCGGAAATAAATAAAGACAAGGTTTTTAAACCTTACAAAGACTTGTGTGCAAAAATTGCGGAAAGTATCCTGGCATACAATCCTTCCTACAAATATCCAAGGTCGTTAAGTACCACGCTCATCGAAACATCCCACGATCAGCAGTATTTCAGCATCAACTTACCAAGGCTTACGGATGCACCGGCAAAAAATAACACTGAGTTTACCGGTGAATTTTTAACCGATTTACTATTTAAAGCGCTGCATTAAGTTCGTTTATCTCCAACTGTATACAACTAACAAAATAGCCTCAAATTCGTCTACTTTCATATTGTTTGGTTAAGTAACCTTTTATACAATCGTACCTGCATTTTGCGGGCGATGATTTAAATTATTTGATTTCGGAAAAAGGTGAAGGGAATAACATTATCTGCGTGTGTTACTGGGTGGGAAGCGTGAATGAAAATACGGAACCGTTGCCATCCTCACTGGTAGCACTCACCTCACCACCGTGGGCGGTAATAATGCGTTTGCATAAGTAGAGTCCCAGTCCAATCCCTTCAAGACCGCGTGTTTTTTCAGCTCTGAAATATCGGTCGAACAGATACGGCATCTGCGAAGGACTGATACCTACTCCGTTGTCGGCTACAGCAACATGGATATATTGGTTCTTTAACCCAACGGTAATGGTGACAATGGGTTGATCATTTGAATATTTTACCGCGTTATTAATGTAGTTACTTAAAACCTGCATAACACGATAGCGGTCTGCGTACACTATTTGGTTGACTTTACCTTTGGCAACCAGCGTAATTTGAGGGTATAATGTCTGGCAGGTTTCAACCGCTTCTGTGATAATTTCATCAAAATCAAACTTTGTCTTGGTCAGTTGAAAATTACCGCCACCTATTTTCGCCGCATCGTATAACTCTGCTATCATACTGGTAAGGCGCTCAATATTTCTTTTATTTTTTTCCAGCAAAAGGGGCAGGTCACCGCTGTTTTCGCCCAGCATCCTGGCCATAACGTCGTTGCTCATGCGTATACTTGTCAGCGGGTTGCGCAGCTCGTGTACCACAAAGCCCATCAGGTCTTCGCGTTCTGTTTCAGCTTTTTTGTGGATGGTTACATCATGACCCACCAGTAATAATACCGACGCCTGGTCTTTTGTAAATATTGGGCGGCAGCTCACCTCAAATATGCGCAAGCCCTGGGGCGTAGCAAATGAAATCTGTTCTTTGCCCAGCGCAATGCCGGTATTGGCTACATGTTTTATTTTTTCCAGCAGTATCCCTTCCTGGTTAAACTTGCTGGCCATTGAACTAAAATCGGCGCCTACCAAAACATTATCATGCTCAAACAGCCTTGCAAACGGCGCGTTGAATTGTATGATATGAAGTGTGCTATCCAATAAAACCACAAAGTCATCAATCACCTGTAAAATACTTTCATTTAAATCAGTCACATGGTTCAGCGAAAACTCTGCATCTTTTTGCTGATGTATATCCTGAATCATTTTAAGCAGGCTTTTTGAGCCATTGCTGTGTTCTATCAGAATGCTTTCGCCAGACACCCAGCTGACCTGTTTGTTTTTATGAACCATAAAGTTCTTGTCATCACCCTGACCGGTTAGAAGCGTGTTTTTTACCTCGTTCCATGGCTTACGGCTTTTCTTATCTTCTTCAGTAAATAACAATGAAAAGTGGTGTCCGGCCACATCAGCGTTTTCATAGCCGAAAAAAGCCGTAAAAGCAGGATTGACACGAATAATCATTCCGTCCGCATCCATATGTATTAGTGCATTGACCTTACTCCTTGTAAACAGTGCTGAAAAATAATCTGCATCACCAGCCTGGTTTATTCCCATACCTCCATCATTTAGATGCAAAAATGCGGCATTCCGTTCAATATATTTTCAAAAGGTACAAATTACCCCCGCCATAGTGATAATATAAAGCGAGTGCTGCGGTGCCATGTAGCAGGAGAGGAAGCTTTTATTTTGTCTGCGCCGAAGCAGCGGTTGAAGAAAAAAGATTTACATAGAAGCTGTATCACATTTACTGCTGACAAAATAGCTTAATGGTAACTTTTAAGAACCTCACGTTTACATTAATCCCTTTATTTTACCATTTATAAATTGCCACATTAGATACAGGCACAGCAAATGCACTGCTGGGGGCGCTTAACCCAACGTTTGATCTATTCCATCGTCATTTTCCCACATCCACAAACCCCAATTTCCTTTATTTTTGCCGCGGGTTACTAATTATATCAGCGGGTTTTTCGCCGCCTCATTCCTGAACAATTAGCATTGCTTGCCAACAATGAATGTCAACACACGTGTTTGTTTTGAACGTTGTTTTGAGCAATAACTTATTTTAAAGACACTTTTATGAAGTTTTCTTTTACTACTACGGGTTACCTACCTGTAATTATTATAAGCCTTATTTTATCCGCCTGCGGAAACGGCGCCAGTAAAAACCAAGCCGCTGCGGCTGCTCCGCCTCCACCTGAATACAATGTATTTACGGCCATTGCAAAAACAACGGCCCTGCAAACTGACTATCCTGCTACGTTGCAAGGTGAGCAGAACATTGAGATAAGACCCAGGATTGATGGCTACATCGATAAAATTTATATTGATGAAGGCGCCACGGTAAAAAAAGGACAGCTGCTGTTTCGCATCAACGCACCGCAATACACGCAGGAAGTAAATACCGCTTCCGCGTCCATCAACAGCGCATCAGCAGATGTAAACGCCGCGGCATTACAGGTAAAAAAAGCCAAATCGCTGGTAGACCAGGATATCATCAGTCCTTATGAACTTGAATCCGCAGAATATACATTGAAGGCCCGTACATCTGCGCTGGAGCAGGCAAAAGCCAGCCTGGCCAATGCGCGCACCAACCTGGGTTATACCAATGTTACCAGTCCGGTAAACGGTGTGGTGGGCGCATTGCCTTACCGCCTGGGGAGCCTGGTAAACAGCAGTACGCCAATGCCGCTTACAACTGTTTCAAATATTACTAATGTATATGCCTACTTCTCGCTCAACGAAAAACAATTGCTCGAGTTTTCTAGAAAGTATACAGGCAATACACTGGCCGCCAAAATTAAACAACTGCCGCCGGTAGTACTTAAGCTGGCCGATGGCAGCGAATACCCCGAGAAAGGCCACGTGGAAACCATTGGTGGATTGCTGAATGCAGAAACAGGTTCTGCCAGTTTCAGGGCCAGTTTTCCCAACCCGCTTGGTTTGTTACGCAGCGGCGGTAGCGCACTGGTAGGCATTCCAACAGTGGTTACGGATGCTGTTCTTGTACCGCAACGCTCCACCTTCGAGTTACAGGGCAAACGTTTTGTGTACGTGGTCAACGAAAAGAACCAGGTTATCAGCAATGAAATTACCATTGCGCCACAGGCGGCCCGACAATATTTTGTTGTGACCACCGGTTTGAAGGCCGGCGATAAAGTAGTGTATGAAAGCACCGGCACGCTTACAGACAGCACCATCATTAAACCAGCACTGCTTCCAGAAAATAAAGTGTACGGCCAATTGAAATAATCATTCCGCTCAAACTGCATTATGCTAAAAGTATTTATAGAAAGGCCGGTATTGTCTACAGTTATTTCGGTGATGCTGGTGATACTGGGCCTTATCAGCATCTTCACACTGCCTATTACATTATACCCAGATATTGCGCCGCCTACGGTGCGGGTATCTGCTTTTTACCAGGGCGCCAATGCAGATGTGGTAATGAAAAGCGTGATTGTTCCGCTGGAAGAACAGATCAATGGGGTGGAGAATATGACCTACATGACGTCTTCCGCCAGCAACGACGGCTCAGCAGGAATCACCATTTATTTCAGGCAGGGTACCAACCCAGATTTGGCTGCGGTGAATGTACAAAACCGCGTGTCCAGGGCAACGCCATTGTTGCCTGCAGAAGTTACCAGGTCGGGCGTTACCACCAGCAAACAACAAAGCAGCATGGTAATGGTGTTTGCATTAAAAAGTACCAACCCTTCTTTTGATGCTAAATTTTTGCAGAACTATGCCAACATCAACCTGGTACCTGTCATAAAACGCGTAAACGGTGTGGGCGAAGCGCAGGCATGGGGCACGGGCGATTACTCGATGCGTATTTGGCTGAAGCCCGATGTGATGGCGATTTACAACCTGGTGCCCGAGGATGTAACCAATGCGCTGGCCGAACAAAATATTGAAGCCGCACCCGGCAAGCTGGGCGAAAACAGTAACCAGTCGTTTGAATATGTTTTGAAATACAAAGGCCGGCTGGAGAAACCGGAGGAGTATGAAAATATAGTGATTCGCTCGGGAAGCAAAGGACAATTACTGCGGCTGAAAGATATTGCCCGTATAGAACTTGGATCTATCACCTACAACATTACCTCTTTCACAGATGGCAAGCCTTCCATCGTAATGGGTATTTTTCAGAGCGCCGGCTCCAATGCGCGCCAGATGATCCAGGAAATTGATCAGAAGCTGGATGAAGCTGCCAAAACATTTCCGCCGGGTGTTAGCAAAACAATGATTTTTTCTGCCAATGATTTTCTCAACGTGTCAATTGAGAAAGTGCTCACCACCTTGCTGGAGGCATTTATACTGGTTTTTATTGTGGTGTTTATTTTCCTGCAGGACTTTCGCTCCACACTCATACCGGCCATCGCCGTGCCGGTCGCCATTATTGGGACATTTTTTTTCCTGCAACTTTTTGGCTTTACCATTAACCTGCTCACACTGTTTGCATTGGTACTGGCAATAGGTATTGTGGTAGACGATGCCATTGTGGTGGTGGAGGCGGTTCATGCAAAGCTTGATCATGGCGAAAGCTCCCCCAGAAAAGCCACCCTGGAGGCCATGAACGAGATTAGCGGCGCGGTTATATCCATTACGCTGGTAATGGCGGCAGTATTTCTTCCGGTCACCTTTATCGGCGGTTCTACCGGCATATTTTATAAACAGTTTGGTTTAACGCTGGGCGTTTCCATTATTATTTCTGCTGTGAATGCATTAACACTCAGCCCCGCGCTGTGTGCGTTGCTGTTGAAGCCCCACCACGATAGTAAATTGCGGAAAGGATTTATGCAGCGTTTTTACGGCGCATTCAATGCCGCGTTCACCAGCGTAACGGCCAAGTATAAACGCTCTGTAATTTTCTTATCAAAAAGAAAATGGATGGCACTGGCGGGTATCGCAGTATTTGCGGGGTTGTTATGGTGGCTGATGCGTACAACGCCCGAAGGGTTTGTGCCAGATGAGGATCAAAAATTTATTATAGCAGATATTTCGCTGCCGCCGGCGGCGTCTTTAGATCGCACCTCGGTAATATCAGAACAGGTGGCCAATATTTGCAGCAGCATGCCAGAAATTGAATCGGTAACCCAGGTAGGGGGCTTTGGCTTGTTGAGCGGTGGCAATGGCGGCTCTTATGCAGCTTTTTTTATGAGCCTCAAACCCTGGAAAGAAAGAGAAGGGAGCGACCAGACAGTCAATGCCGTCATTAATAAACTGTTTGCCAAAACAGCCGGTATAAAAGGCGCCAATATATTATTCTTTGCACCGCCCACCTTACAGGGCTTTGGCAATACCAGCGGCTTTGAACTGCAATTGCAGGATAGAACCGGCGGGGAAACCGAAAAGTTTGTGGCGGTAAAAGAAAAATTTCTTGCAGCGCTGGGTAAACGGCCGGAGATACAATATGCCACCAGTTTTTTCAATACTAATTTTCCGCAATACCAGATTGATCTGAATGTGGCCAAATGTAAAGAAGCCAATATTTCTCCGGCAGCAGTATTAAATACCCTACAGGGTTATTATGGTGGATTGTACACGTCTAATTTTAATGCTTTTGGTAAACAATACCGCGTAATGGTGCAGGCAGATGCAGCCTATCGCGGTAATGCAGAAAGTGTAAACAATATTTATGTACGTACCAACAACAATGCAATGGTGCCGGTGTCAGAATTTGTGACATTGAAAAAAGTATACGGTCCGGAGTTCATCAACCGGTTTAATATGTTTACGGCTATTTCTGTATCGGGCGCTCAAAATCCCGGGTTTAGTTCTGGCGATGCTATTAAGGCCGTGCAGGAAGTAGGTGCACAAACACTTCCTGTTGGTTATGGGTATGAATTTTCTGGCCTTAGCCGAGAAGAAATATCAAGCGGCAGCCAAACCCTGTACATTTTTATTCTTTGCCTGGTGTTTGTATATTTTCTGCTGAGTGCGCAGTACGAGAGTTATATACTCCCACTGGCCATTTTGCTTTCTCTGCCGATGGGATTGTCGGGCGCTTTTCTTTTTGCCAACTGGCTGGATGTTCAAAATAATATTTACCTGCAAATTACATTGATCATGCTTATTGGGCTGCTGGCAAAAAATGCCATACTCATTGTAGAATTTGCGGTTGCCCGCAGGCGTGAGGGACAGGGTATTGTGGAGGCTGCCATCAACGGTTCCATTGCCAGGTTGCGGCCTATATTAATGACCTCGCTGGCATTTGTATTTGGTATTATGCCATTAATGGTTTCCAGCGGGGCAGGGGCAGCGGGTAACCGTTCCATTGGTACCGGTGCAGTGGGTGGCATGCTTATCGGCACCATCTTCGGCATTTTTGTAATACCTGTGCTGTTTATCATTTTCCAGTCGTTGCAGGAACGCATCAGCAGTAAACCATTGCCCGTTCCAAAGGTGCCGGTAGAGGATATATAGTGCTGCCGAGTTTATGTATACAGTCATTATTGGGGTGGTCAATGAATTCGTTATCTGAAAAAACTATTGTTGCAAAGGCGTTTAGAGATTTACAAGAGCAGGGGCTTGCAATGTTAAAGTTTGATACCAGTACGCTTGGAGATGCCTCGTTTTCCGTCAGCTTTGTACAACCGCTCAATGATGCGATGGCTGAAATATGTACAAATGCTCAATTACAGGGGGAAAGGAAAACGCAGCATCGAAAAGCGTACGAGCGCCTGGCCGGCCTGAGGCCATCGTATTAAAAGTGTTTGCCGGATTAGTTGGAAAAAAATGCATAGAAAAGTTTGAAACGATCGATATGATGGAAAGATATTTTAAAAAACATTTTTGGGCATTGGCCGCAATGGTTATCATTGCCTCCTGCGTTACGCGTAAATACCAGCCACCGGGGATGGTGATGGGCGAACAACTTTACCGCGACACTGCCTCAACCGTTGGCGGTGCTGCTGCTGCTGCCGATTCTGTTTCTATGGCTACCGTGCCTTACACTGCGTTGTTCTCAGACACCATATTGCAACACCTGATTGAAACAGGCATTCGCGAAAACCTTGATCTCAAAACCGCTGTACAACGGATGAATGAGGCACAGGCAAGTTTCAGGCAAAGCGAGCTGGCTTTTTTACCGAGCCTGGATGCTAACCCCAATGCCTCCCGCAATAAGCAATCGCGCGCAGCGCTTAATCTGCCGCCTAATTTTGGCACCTTTCCACTTGTTACCATGAACTACCAGATTAGCCTTAGCACTAGCTGGGAAGCCGATATCTGGGGTAAATTAAAATCAGCCAAAAGAAATGCATTGGCAAACCTGTTACAAAATGAAGCAGCTGTGCGTGCGATACAAACGCAGCTCATTGCCAACATTGCCGTTTATTATTATCAATTGCTATCGCTCGATGAACAACTGAAGGTGGCAGAGCAAACACTCAGCAACAGGATTGACGATACCAAAACCATGAAGGCGTTAAAAGAAAATGCCGTGGTGACTGGTGCGGCAGTGATGCAGAGCGAGGCAAACCGCTATGCGGCCGAGGTATTGATACCCGATTTAAAAAGAGATATACGCGAGACCGAGAACGCATTGGGCATTGTACTGGCAAGAACACCGGGCAGCATACCACGCAGCACACTCGGCAGCCAGCAACCCTACCAGCAATTGCAAACAGGGGTGTCTTCGTTATTGCTGCGTAACCGGCCAGATATACAACAGGCAGAATTTGGCTTTCGTGCAGCGTTTGAAAATACCAACCTTGCCCGCACTTATTTTTATCCCAGGTTAACGCTAACGGCCCAGGGTGGTGTATCAACTTTGCAGATACAAAACCTGTTTGATATGTCTGTATTTTACAGCATTATTGCCGGCGTGGCACAACCTATTTTTAACAAGGGGCAAAACAAGGCCAGGCTGCGTATTGCAGAAGCACAGCAGAAAGAAGCGTACTATGCTTATCAGCAGGCATTGCTCAATGCAGGCGCAGAAGTATCAAACGCTTTATATGCCTATCAAACAGCGCTTGAAAAACAGCAGAGCAGGGTATTGCAGGTAGCGGCCCTCGAAAAAGCGGTTAACTATACAAAGCAATTATTGCAATATAGTTCGGCCACCAATTATACAGATGTGCTTACTTCTGAGCAGTCTTTATTAACTGCCCGTTTAAATAGTGTAAACGATAAATTGCAGCAACTGATGGCCATTGTAGAATTGTACCGTTCACTTGGTGGAGGCTGGCAATAGTATAGCGTGTAACATTTAATTTTGGGATTTCGGAATTTATAGATTTCTGGATTTACGCCGCTTGTATATGAATGCTTGCTTCCATCTCAACCAGTCAGGAGATTAACCGCGCAACAAATGGCTACATCACGAAATTCCGCGATCTCAAAATCATTTCCCTGATTGCAGATATTGCAGTGCACGCTCCATCAATTCATCGCGGCCGGTTTGAAGACCTTTAAGCGTAGGGCGGCATTCAATGTCTACTTTAATACCGCTTCGTTGTGTTTGTCGGCCGTCCGGGTACAATACTTCCAGTCCGCTAAATGAAGCGCGGTAATTGCCGGGCAGAATAACAGTGGTTACATTTCCATCGGCGCCTGCTGTCTGGCTGCCAATAACAGTTGTGTTGGTGGCGCCCTGCAACATCATAATACTATACTCTGCCTGGCTTTGCGTAGTAGCATTGCACAACATAATGATGCGGCCTTTGTATTGCGGTTTGGTGGTATCGGGTATAACAACAAAAAAAGATTCTCCGCTCATATCATCTTCGCCTCCATGAATGCTTTCGGCAGTCACCCATGGGTAGTGGAACTTTACCGCGGGTTTGCTGGTATTGGTCAGCCTGGGGGCAATTGACCATGCGGTACCTTGCGGATAATTACGAACGTCCATAATAATGGCCTTTGTATTTTTAAACAGGTTGAACATACTGTCTACCGAAGATTGTTTTAATGCGCCCATATTAACATAGCCGGTATTACTGTTCAGCAGTTTCATTGCGGGATAGACATGATTAAAATCCAGGGGGCCATCTTTGGGTGTATACCTTCCTGACCGGCGCAGTGTTTCATTGATAACTGTTCCATTGCGCTGTAATTTTACAGTAACCTCAGAATTGAGTTTCCCACCCAATACAATTCCTGCAATATCCCTTTTATACGTTTCTTCATTGCTTGTGGACATATACCACCGCCATTTTTTAAGGCATTCAGGAATGCTTGTGCCATCAATGGCAATCACCTCATCCCACTGGCGGATATTTTTATTACCGAGACTGTCTTTCCCAATAGATGTTACGTACAGTTTATCAGCAATAAATTTTACATCAATGGCCGGCCACGAGCCAAACTCGTACCGTACCGGCGTAGTGCCTTTGGGACTGTAAAAAAAGCCATGGCAATCATGTATCTCGCTTATCAGTTTCCTCAGGGCAAAATTATATTCAACAGAATCTTTTGCCGCAATAAATGCTGGTAGATGTTCTTCCAGCACCGCGTTCCAGTCTTTCGTCAATAATTTTTTATACGGATAAAAATAGCGGATAGCGTTCCAGAAATTGTAGAGGGCAAAAAGCCGCTCGCCCGTACCTACATAAAAACCAGTTTGTGTATCTGTAAAACGCGGAATGCTGTACTGCAATGATAAGTTTTGTTCGTGGTTCTTTGCAGGTTCAATGTTTTTGCCAAGCAGGGTAACCAATTGTTGCAACCATCCGCCCTGTTCATTAAAACCATCAATGGTGGGCAATACAAGGTCGGGCGCAGGTGTGGCGTTGTTGTTGCCAAACACCCAGTCGCTGGTACGCAGCGAAATGGTTTGCCCGTCGGCAATAGCAATTTTGGTAATGCTACCCGCAGGAAATGCCGTTGCCGTTCCTTCATACACAACCAGGCATTTATTGATGACGCGCAGTGCCAGCAATTTTTTCAGCAGTTCGGTACTGGTGTTGTTGTTTACAATAAAAGCAACCGGCTTTTTAAATTCGGCAGCTACGTTACCCATATTAGTGCGCGGTGCCCCGGTAGATTTGGTAGCAGTTCTCCACCCGCTGTAGTAAATATTGTTTTCACCATTCTCCTGCGGCACCATGCCATTGTGGTATACTGACCGGTCAATCAGTTCGGGCAATGGTGTATTACCGGCAAGCTTTGATTCAATTGCAGGTAAACCTGAATAGATGAATTCATAATCTACATAAGGGCCGCCATATGTTTGATTGCGCAGGTCAACGATTACACCCTTTGCGCTATCCCAACTATCCGGCAGTATACCGGCCGTTGTTGCTATGCTGTCAGCAAAAAAATTGGCTGTTGGCAATGCAATGTACCGGTAGCCGGTTGAAAGCTGGTGCACGGCGGGTTTGCCATCGGCAGTATGCAACCTGACAGGCGTTTGTGTAACCGGTGCATCAATGGTGGTAGCGGCATCATGCAGTTGGGCCAGCATATTGTTGACAACTGTTTTAAATGTTGTCGCCGATGGGTCGGCAGCCAGCGCATTTGCATTGGGTACTACAAGCCGGTCGGTAGCAATATCGCCATTGGCCATGGCAGGATGAAAATAATTGACCATCCCCCACAGGCGACCCAGATCTGCCAGTCGCTTTATCTCAGCCGCGGTATAAGTTGATTTTTGTGCCAGGACTAGTTGTGTTTGAAGAAACAGGATAGCAATAACAATGATATACTTCATAATAAGTGTTGGAGTCTTTAGCTGTAAAATAATGTTTTTTTTAATTCAGGCAGCAGGTAACATCGTATAGCATAACCACCATGATGGAACATTTACTGTTGCTCAATAAACGACGGTGCGTTATAAAACGTGTTTTTGGTGTTCAATCCAACCAAAATAATGTTGCAGGCATGCGCGCAATACTTCAAAAAGGTAGTTGCCATACCATACATACTTTTAAATACCACTGTTAGGGTATAGCGTCGCTTTTTAAATAATATAAACTTCGTGTTCTATTACAAGGCCAATGATTACGGCAGCAGTTGCGCACTTTTTCTTTAATGATCACCGTAAGGACTAATACAACCGCGCTGCGCAAAAGCATCGAAATAAAATTTACCCAGAGTTTAGCTGCAATGGCTTGCCATGGCGACGCCATACCTATGCTCATGCGCAACCAACAAACTGTCATTAACAAGTAGTCAACTGATCACCAATCACTAATCAACTAAACACATTTATTCACCATTAAACCATCCAATTATGTTTTGTACACCAGAAATGATTGAAAAGGCAGTAGAGTGCGCCTCAGAATACAGGCTCACTTCTTTTACTGCCACGCCCGCCACCGTTACGCCCGGCCAGCCGGTAACGCTTAAATGGAGCACTGCCCACGGTGCGGGGCATTGTGCCGCAACATTCAAGATCAATGGTATTACAGTACCCGCTTCGGGCAGTAAGACAGTAAATCCATTGTCTGATGCTACGTACACCTTTACGTTGCAAACGCAATGTAATATTACACGCACACTAGGCCGTGTAACGGTAGACGTAAATGAGGGCACCTGCCGCATTACTGCTATACCAGAGAGCCTGGTGCGTGCACAGGTGATCAACGTTGTCAATGCCAACATCAAAGAGTTTAACGACACCAGCAGCAACGATCTCAGCAAACGCACAGAAACACAGGTGGAGATTGATCCGCAGGGCATCTCTATCAAACTACGACTGAAAGCCAGCATCAACAATTTTCCGGATCCTGATATCAATGTAGATATGAAGGTGGGGCTGGGCGTAGGGCCGGGCAATACCGTGTCTGTGTTTTATCGTTCGTTTTCTGTAGACGTAGACTGGCCATGGTGGGTTACTGCTATTAGCCTGGGCATTACCAAAATTGTGGAAGAAATAGTAGAAGGCCGCATAGAAGGAAAAATAAAAGCGCAGATATTGGATTCGCTTAAAACGCAACTCACCAATGCTGCCAAACAAATACCTGGCGTGCTTGCCGCCATAGAAACATTGCAGGATGAATTGCGATTGAAAATCTGCTGAGAAAAATATCAGTGGAGTACCGCTTGGTAAAAAGTTACAGAAAAACCGGATATCAGTGCGAACACTAAAAACCCCCTCTTGTATGCGCGGAGGGGGTTTGTTGTAAAGCTGCGCTGTATTCAGTAAAAGTGCAACCCCCAAAAACGGTGTAATAAATCCCCCTTTTGAGGTAGTTTTTTTTCATGGCATATGATGAATTTTGCAACGGAATTGAACTTTAAATAAGCCTGACAATGAAAAATTTTTTATTGCCTGATACGAAGTGTTTCCACGGGGAGAAAATGGGCACCATATTGATTGTAGACATCAGTGGTTTTAGCCGGTTTGTGCAGCGCGTAGAACAATCCGTTGGTGTAAAAGTGGTGAGAAAGCTGTTGCGCACCATTATAGAAGCCAACCGCCTGGGT
Organism: uncultured Chitinophagaceae bacterium; assembly: GCA_963705285.1. Lineage (GTDB taxonomy): Bacteria > Bacteroidota > Bacteroidia > Chitinophagales > Chitinophagaceae > JACMLD01. The sequence continues at coordinate 5,811,846 of OY970066.1, read as the reverse complement.
CTGCAAGTGGCAGAAATTGAAGGCGACGCCATTTTATTTTATCGCTATGGGGGCGCCCCTTCGGCCGCGGCAATTAAAGGGCAGTTTGAAGTTATGCTGGCTGCATTTTCAGCAGAGACAAACCGCATTGCAGCAACGGTGCCGTTGGCGGCATCGTTATCTATAAAAATGGTGGCCACCTGCGGCGCACTCACGTCTTTTCCGCTGGCGGGTTTTGAAAAATTATATGGTGAAGCAGTTATTAAAGCCCACCGACTGCTGAAGAACAATATAGAATCGCCCAGCTATGTGCTCATTACAGAAGACTTGCTTACCACCCAGGAAGTAGCTGCGTACCAGACAGCGGGCATTTATAAAAAATGCCAGGTGTATGATGTAGGGTTGATTTGTTACCGGTATACGGATTATTTCGGCGCGGGCGAGGGGAGCGGTGTACATGAAAATAGGTTGGCGGAAGCGGTATAAGTGCAGATGGCTGTAACGGACAATCTTTCGGTAGCTGCATCTATAGAAACATTTCAAAACCAAATGCTACTGATCAATCTGCATCTTCGGGGCGGGGTGGAGCGTGTACTTATTTAGGCACTGGAGAACTTGTTAAATAGACAAAAAGTAACATATTTTAGAAATTCTAAACATTACTTTAGAATTCAAAAAAATCAGTTTATCTTTACGTAAATTAGAGCTCCGAATGGTGATTATCAGTAAGAGCGCGTTGAATGTGTTCATAAAAAAATATCCACAATCGGCTGAGGCCGTTCTTCGTTGGTATTTACTGTGCAAGGAATGTGACTGGTCGTCTTTTCAGGATATTAAAAAAGTGTTTCATGCTACAGATAGTGTAGGCAACGACTTGTATGTTTTCAATATAGGGGGAAATAAATATAGGATTATTGCGCGCATTATTTTTAAAGCCAGAACTATTTACATTCGGTTTATAGGTACACACGTTCAGTATGATAAAGTTAAACTTTCCGACTTATAAATGGCAAGCCTGGTGGCCAGCAGGAACAAAGTGGCTAACAAAATATGAACAAAAGAAAAGCACTGCCCCTAAAACCGGGTAAAAAGAAATTGGCTACCATTCAAAGCAAGGAAGCCTATGGGCTTACCATGAAGGAGATTGATGTGCTTATGAGAAAAGGAGAAAAAAATCTGCTTCCGGAAGAAATAAAAAAACTGAAAGCACTGGCAGAAGCGGCAGAAACTTACGAAGATTCTTTTCATCCACTGCCCGTTCCGGAATCGTTGCCTGATATTGTAAGATATAAATTACATCAGTTGCATATCAACCAAGGATATGCTGCACAATTATTGGGTGTAAGTCATGCAAAGTTTTCACTCATCATGAACGGAAAACAAAAGCCAGACATTTATTTCATCAAAGCTGTGCACGACAAACTGGAGATTGATGCCAATTTATTGTTGAAAGCAATATAAATGCGGAACCGTTTTTTCGGAATAATCATGCTTTGAAATGGCGATCAACTCACACGACCACCAAATCATATACCACTTTCCCCGACTGTTCCATACGTCTTGTCGCACATTCTATGCAGAGTATTTATTATATTCAGACTCACATTCTGATTACGTATGACAACAGTAACTATGCTCAATGCCATCGGACAATTTTCTCAGCATGATGTAAGCTTATTCGGCGAATATGAAATTATGAGAACAATCGGGAAAAATGAATGCCTGCTGAAACAAGGCGACATCTGCCGATCCCTGTTTTATATCTTATCAGGCTCGTTTTATCAGTTTACAACGGGTGATACAGATGATCACATCATTGACCTGCATTTGCCCGGTGAATGGATGTTTAATCATGAAAGCCTGATGGCTCAGTCTACGTCAACAACATCAATCAAAGCATTTGTCGCTTCTCATCTGGTGGAGCTTAAGTTGCAGCACCTGCACGCGTTGATTGCCCGGTCTGCCGCCTTCCTTCAATTTGGCAGACTTTTTAATCAGGCAGCCAACAGAACGCATATGTTTGATAACCAGCTCAGTCCTGCTGCGCGTTATCATTATATTAACCAGGCTAAACCTGGTATAGCTCAGGCATTTCCTGTTAAAATGATTGCCTCCTATCTCAAAATTGCCCCCGAAACACTTAGCAGGGTGCGGGCAAGACAATGTATTTCCTGATTTGGATCAGTTGACAGGTACGCTAAAAAAATTCAACTTTGAGAAAACATATTATATGCTCACAGACATCCATCCCAAGTTGCCGATGCGAAACAAAGCTGTAACCATTGACTATTACATAAATCAATTGGGTTTTCAACAATTAGGCAATGCCGACTACGACGAGTATTTGATGGTGCACAAAGACAATATACAAATTCATTTTTTTTCGTTTGTAGCACTTAACCCGAAGGAAAATTACGGGCAGGTGTATATCAGGACCAATAATATTGATAGGCTTTATCAATTATTTGTCGGCAATAATATTGCTATCCATCCACATGGCGAATTGCAAACAAAACCCTGGGGCCAAAAGGAGTTTGCTTTATTAGACCCAGACAATAACCTGCTTACCTTTGGACAGCAACTATAGCTATATCATCTGTTTACACAAGGTATGGCTTTGCATTTTTGTAAAATTATCTCTGGGGTATATTTAAACTTGCTGCTATAAATGGCAGCAGTACGCAGTTACTTATTTTTCTTAGCAATAATTTTATTAGTCCAATTCTTAGTTGCATCTACCAACAACGCCATGGTATCTGTTTTCCCGGCTTTAAAACTGTGATCTGCTCCTTCTAATTTTACCAGGGTGGCTGTGCTAAGTTTTTTGCACACGCCTTCAATAAGATCCCAGGTAGCCAGTGCGTCTTTGGTGCCTTGCAAAAAAAGCATGGGGGCGGTTACCTGTTGTAAATGCGCTGCGCGTTCGATGGATGGCTTGCCTGCAGGATGCAGCGGAAAGCCGTAGAAAATAATTCCTTTCACTTTATCATCAGGGTTGGCCGACAAATATTGCGAACTCATTCTTCCGCCAAATGATTTTCCTGCAACAAATAGTGGAATTAATGGAAACAAATCCCGTGTTTTTTCAATGGCAGCTTTAATGGCCTGGTGTGCAACGGCGGGCGAATCTGGCCGGCCTTTTTTATTTTCTGTATAAGGAAAGTTGAAACGCACCGTAGCAATATCTTCTTCGGCGAGCTGCAAGGCCAGTGTTTCCATAAAAGAATGTTCCATGTTTGCCCCGGCGCCATGCGCCAGCACCATCACACTTTGCGGCCTGGTTGGAGCAACGGAAATACCGCTTACTTTACCTATCTCTTTTGATACCTGTATTTTTATAGATTTTTTCTGCATTTTCCAAAGATCGAAAAAGTTTATGTAATGATTCGGCCCATTTAAAAAGTGTTGCAATACCTATAGCTTAGGCTCCGGTGTTTTACGCATTTTGCTGATGTACTCAGAGGGAAGCAGATTAAACCTGGCTTTAAAAGTTTTTGCAAAATATTTGGGCGTTGCAAATCCCACGGAGTAAGCAATCTGGGCCACATTCATATCACTGTGCAGTATAAGATCTGCGGCTTTATCCAGCTTGAAAGAACGGATGTATTCAACAGGTGTTTGTCCGGTTAACTGAAACAATTTATGGTACAATGTACTCCTGCTCATACCAAGATGTCTGCTCAGTGCTTCAACAGATACCTGGTTGTCAGAAAGATTTTGTTCCAGGTACAATATTAAATTGGCAAGTAATTTTTCATCGTCGTTCTGCATACCCGAAGCAGCAAGGTTAACATCAATCTTCTTGGTGTATGTTTTTTTAAAGGTGTTTTGCAGTAATAACAGGTTCCTTATTTTGGAGTGCAGCAGTTCAAAATTAAATGGCTTGCTGATGTAGTCATTGGCGCCTGTTTGTAAACCCTTTAGCTGGTCACTCTCGCCTGTTAACGCAGTGAGCAGAATAACCGGAATGTGGTTGGTTCGTTTATCAGCTTTTAATTTTTTGCACAATTCAATGCCATCCATATAGGGCATGCTGATATCACTTACAATCAACTCCGGGTGGCGTGCGAGTGCCCGCTGCCAGCCTTCTTTTCCATTAGCAGCTTCGTAAACGGTATAATGCAGGCGGAGGTTTTCTTTTAAATAAAACCTGAAATCATCATTGTCTTCCACCAGCAGCACCACGGGCATTTTTGTTTCTTCATCAACAGTGGCCGCGGGTGCAGGTTCCGTGTGCGCCGGAATGGTTTCCTGCAAGCTATTATGATAATCATTAACTGGGCTGTCATTGCCCGCGCGCAACAAAGGCAGGTATATGCTAAAAGATGTTCCTTTATTTATTTCACTTGCTACATCTATTGTGCCACCGTGCATGGTTACAAATTCCCTGGTGATAGATAATCCAATGCCTGAGCCCTGGTTGAGCACAGAAGCAGTCGTAGGGTGTTGAAAAAAGCGTTCAAATATTTTTTCCTTTTTGTCGGCAGGAATTCCAATACCCGTATCCGTTACGCTGATGAATACCCGGGTGATATCGGCGTTATCTGTTTTTTGTTCCACTTCTTCCAGCAACAGTGTTATAGCACCGCCTTCCAGCGTAAATTTAAACGCATTGGATAAAAGGTTGAATAAGATACGCTCAATTTTATCATGGTCAAAAAATGATGGCAACGCATTCAGTTTTGAAATAAAAGTGAAACTTATTTTTTTACGTTCCGCCAGATCCCTGAATGAATCAAAGACATCTTTTGTAAAAGAAACGAATTCGCCGTCATGCGGTTGCAGTTTCAATTCCTGTTCTTCCATTTTTCTGAAATCGAGCAATTGGTTCACCAGGTTCAGCAGTCGTTTTCCATTTCTTTTAATCATCTGTAAGTGCGCGGCACGCCCGCTATGCGCTTCATGTACCAGCAGGTTGTCTACCGGTGCAAGAATCAATGAAATGGGGGTTCTAAATTCATGACTAAGGTTGGTGAGAAACTTTATTTTTAACTGATCGAGTTCGTGTACACGCAATGCCTCTTTCTGTTCCTCATTGCGTTTAAATTTATTTTTAATTTTTTCAATACTCTTGTGTCGTAGGTAGATTACCAGCCCGGCTATCAATAACGCATACAGAACATACGCATACACGGTTCGCCAAACAGGCGGGTGTACAACAATATTGATGGCAGTGCTGCCGTTGCTCCACACCCCATCATTGTTACTTGCTTTTACCCTAAAAACATAGTGGCCGGGGTCTAGGTTAGTGTAATGCGCCACCGTGGTGCTGCCCACATAGTTCCAGTCTTTATCAAACCCCTCCAGCTTGTATGCATACTGGTTTTGACCTGGCGCTGTATAATTCAATCCTACAAAGCTCAAAGAAAAATTTTGTTTAAAGCCCAGGTTAATCACTTTAGCAATGGATACATGTTCCTCAATGATGCCATCCTTAACCGGGGTGACGGGCTGGTTAGCAATTTTTAAATCAGTAATAAGTACTGCAGGTATATTGGTATTCCTTTTTAGAAACTGTGGCTGAAAATAATTGAATCCCTCCAGGCCGCCGAAATAGATGGTACCATTGCTGGCGCTCAACCCGGCCCCCTGCGAAAAATTATTTCGTTGCACCCCGTTATAATAATTGTAATTGTTTACTTTTTTAGACAAGGGATCAATGCTCGCCAGGCCTTTATTGCTGCTAATCCAGATGATGCCTTTGAGGTCTTCTATTACTTTATATACCGTGTTATTGGGCAATCCGTCCTGCTCTGTAAAAGGAAGCAGTTTACCATTGCTTTTGTTTACTATGCACAGACCGCCGCCAAAAGTTCCCGCCCAAATGTTTCCGTTATGATCTTCCAGTAACGATTGTACTTTGTCGTTTGGCAGCTTGCTGTTGGTGGTATTAAAGATGGTAAAGCTGTGCGAAACAGGATTGTATTTGGCCATACCACCACCATGGGTGGCTATCCACACGTTGCCGGTACTGTCTTCCAGTATATCTCTTATAAACCCATTGATGGGCAACAATACATCAGCAGTTTGTTGCGGCACGGGTGTAAATCTGCGTATAACCCTGCCCGTTGTATTCATGATATTAATACCATCCCCGTTGGTTCCTACCCACCAGTTGCCGGCGCGGTCGGCGGTCACGCAGGTAATATCATTAGAGTTCAGATCATGGGCGGTCGGTCCGTATTGCATTTGCCGGTAAGACCCGGTAACAGGGTTTAGTACAAATAATCCGTCAGCAAGCGTGGCTATCAATAATTGATTGTCATTAATGAGTTTCAGGCTCCTTACTGTGATACGATTGTCGGCGCCTTCTCTTTTTGAGCGCATGATAAAATGCACAAACTGTTTTGTACCGGGGTTGAACAGGCTTACGCCGCCGCCTTCTGTTCCTACAAATATTTTTCCGCCCGCCTGTTCTGCAAAGGCAGTCACCACCGGCGCATTCAAACCTGTTTTATCAAAAGGATTGGCGGGTATATGGTTAAAGAGATTGAGGTTTTGATCGTATTTGTCAACCCCGCCACCGGTGGTGCCCAGCCAGTAAGTACCTTTATTATCAAGATAGATTGTTCTGATGGCTTCACCGGTAAGGCCATGCACATTGCGATAATCAAAGAAAATGTTGGTCGGCAGCCCGGTCTTGCTGTCTAAAATGGTAAGCCCTCTCTCTGTACCAATCCACAATTTGCCTTGTTCAGCCACTGCAATGGAATGGACAAAATTGTTGCTGATGGTGTTGGGATTATTTTGGTGATGGGTATAATTGACAAAGCCTGCGCCGCTTAACTGTAGCATGCTAAGGCCCGCCTGCGTTCCAACCCAAATACGCCCCAGCTGGTCTGTCTCTATAGCGCCAATGGTATTGCCGCCGATGCTGGTACTATCGCCCAATATATTTATATAGCGCCTGAATAACTTTGTTGCGGGGTTGTAGGCATACAATCCTTCAGCCGTGCCAATCCATATTGTGCCTGCGCTGTCTGCAAGAATAGCATTGCAGATATTAGAAAACGGCTGGCCGTTGTCCGCCATCAGCCGGGCAATTTTTTTTGTAAGCGGGGCAATGATGTTTACGCCGTTGAAATTAGCTATCCATATATTTCCCTGCTTATCACTACAGATATCTCTGATAACATTGTTGCTGATCAGGCCTGGCCTATCGCCCGAAGGGTAATTGATAAATGAATCGTTCTGCCTGTTGTAACTGCTTACCGACCCTCCGCTTGTACCAATCCAAAGATTACCGGCTTTGTCTTCGTGCAGGCAGAGGATTTCGTTTGCGGGTAAACTGTGCTCATCATTTGGCTTGTTGCGGTAAACGGTAACCGTATTGCCGTCGTATTTATTGAGCCCATCTTCGGTGGCAAACCACATCAGTCCATACCGGTCCTTCAAAATGGCGTTGACCGTATTAGAAGACAATCCGTTCTTAGTAGTAAGCGAAGTAAAATTGATCTCTTGCTGTGCGGCAGCATTGGCCATCGTGCACACAAAGACTACCATAACGCCGAGCAGTCGTCCGGAATACACCAACGTATGTTGTCCTCTTGTGCGCATCTGCTGAGATTGATACCAATATAGTATGAATGGCAGGGCAGTTATTGCTGCGTCCTGAACACCAATTTAATCATTAAACATACATCACGGAACAAATACGGTGTCAATTTGTCCTGCGGGTAACACTTAAGTTGTGCGCGTACACCGTAGGGCTACATGGTCTCGCTCTTGCTTAAAGCGGGGCTGTTGTTTGCATGTGAAGCACCCTTTCGCAACATTTTTTGCCAACCTGAAACATTTGTTCCATTACTTCAAACGATTGAGGACTGATTCGGGCACCGTTGCCGGTAGATTTGTTCTGTAGCAAAGCTGGTTTGCCTCAGTAATGCTTGCTGGTGGCAGTGGCTGTATGTGCGCTGAAAATTGCCCGGCTGCCCAATTTTTACCAAATGTAATTGAACTTGCTGCAGTTAAATGTCTTTTTGGCAGCAGCTAACAACGCTGAACTAACAATTAGTCTAACGCATATGAAACATCCAACGATTATTCTTGCCGCGGTGTTGCTAACCGTATTTTGTTCTGCACAATCTACCCAGCCCGCCGTTTTGGAAGATTTTAAACCTTCAGTACTTAACCAGCCTGGTCAGGACTACCCGCAAGTCAACTCCCAGGGCTATGCGCGCTTCCGCATTATGGCGCCGGGTGCCGACAGTGTTCGGGTTAGCCTGGGACTTGGGGGGAGAGGCGGTACCAAATTAACCATGGCTGCCGATAGCTCATGGATGGGTACTACCGAAGGACCCATGGACGAGGGCTTTCATTATTATAATGTACGCGTCAACGGGGCTAAATTTAATGACCCCGGCGCCTTGAATTTTTACGGCTCCACCCGTTGGGAAAGCGGTATTGAAATACCAGCGCACGACCAGGACTTTTATGCACTCAAAAATGTTCCACACGGCAACGTACAGCAGGTACTCTTTCCCTCACCCAGTACAAGCACATCCCGCAGGGCTTTTGTATACACTCCACCGGGGTACGATAAACAGTTAAAAACCCGTTACCCGGTTTTATACCTGCAACATGGCTGGGGAGAAGATGAAACTGCGTGGAGCAACCAGGGACATGCAAATCTAATACTGGATAATCTTATTGCAGCGGGTACGGTGCAGCCGTTTATTATTGTGATGACGTATGGCATGACCAACGACATTAAATGGGGTGGTATTAAAAATTTTAAGATTGAGCCATTCCAGACCGTGCTGGTAGATGAACTGATACCATATATAGATGCCAATTTCCGCACCATTGCCAAACCGTTGTCACGTGCCATGGCAGGTCTTTCTATGGGCGGAATGGAAACACATACCATTACACTTAACCGGCCCGATGTTTTTTCATACTATGCGCTGCTGAGTGGTGGTTTGTACACGCCTGCAGAAATCAAAGATAAATCTAAGGTGAAGCTGATCTTTTTAAGCTGTGGCAGCAAAGAAAGGCCCGATGCTGTAAAGAGCGCGGCCACTGCACTGAAAGATGCAGGGTTCAATGCTGTTTCTTTTATTTCTGAAAACACCGCGCATGAATTTCTTACCTGGCGCCGAAGTTTGCATGAACTGGCGCCATTGCTGTTTAAATAATACTCGCCGCAATGTCACGATTGCCAATACCCAGTTCTCTACAAAGCCTAACCATTATATGAAGCAACGAACTATTATTTCATTTTTTTTGATGCTGTTTGTTTGTGCTATTGCAATGGCACAAACAGGCAATGTTCAGGGAGACTACATGCCGGCTACCGGTAACCAGCCCGGAAAAATGTACCCGCAGGTAAATGCTGAAAGAAGGGTGAGGGCCAGCATACTGGCGCCGGATGCCCAAAAAGTGCAATTAGACATTGGCGGAAAAAAATATGACCTGGCAAAAGATGATAAAGGCGTGTGGACAGGCGAATCGCTGCCGCAAGATGAAGGCTTTCATTACTACCAGCTTAATATAGATGGTGTTTCCGTACCCGACCCGGGCAGTACCTATTACTATGGTGCCGGCCGCTGGGGTAGTGGCATTGAAATTCCGGCACCTGATCAGGATTTTTTTGCATTGAAAGACGTGCCACATGGGTTGGTTAGCGAAAAGCTTTATTTCTCAAAACTTACCAATGCGTGGAGGCGGTGTTTTGTGTATACCCCACCAGCTTATACAACCAATACAAAAGAGCGCTATCCCGTGTTGTACCTGCAGCATGGAAGCTTTGAAAATGAAACAGGCTGGGCAGCACAGGGCAGGGCGAATCTTATTTTGGATAACCTGGTTGCTGCCGGCAAGGCAGTGCCCATGATTATAGTAATGGATAACGGGTATGCATACCCGCCAGCCAGCAATCCGCCTGCAGATAGTAAGAAACCGCCGGCCTCTATTTTTGAAAATGTAATGATCCAGGAAATCATACCCATGATTGATGGAGCGTTTCGTACAAAAACCAACCGCGAACAGCGGGCGATTGCCGGTCTTTCTATGGGTGCCAACCAGACCATGCGCATCATTATGAACAACCCCGACAAATTTGCCAGTATTGGTGCATTTAGTGGTACGCCAAATTATCCGTCCAAGGATAGTATTGATGCGGCGGTTTTCCTGGAGGGAAAATATAAAGATGCGGCCTTGATCAACAACAAATTTAAATTACTCTGGCTTGGGCTCGGCACCAAAGAGCCGAATCCTTTTCCGGGTTCAGTGGGTGCATTCCGCGCCATGCTTAGCAGGCAGGGTATCAAACATGTGTATTATGAATCGCCCGGCACGGCGCATGAATGGCTTACGTGGCGGCGAGACCTGCATGAATTTGCGTCACTGCTTTTTAAATAGCCGGTTGCAAACGCGTCGGATGCCGATCAACTAAACAACCAATCAACCAACCAACTGATCAACCGATTAACAATTATGAAACATATACTATTTGCCCTCTCAGTTAGCATAGTGTTTACAGCCCCGCTGCATAGCCAGGATATTGTTCATGCCGCAACAGCTGGTTTTGATACGCTGCGCCAGGGCATTGCGCATGGCACTATTGACAGCATTACTTATTCATCATCTACCGTTGGCAATACCAGGAAGGCGATCATTTATACACCACCCGGTTTTTCAAAAAAGAAAAAATACCCGGTGTTGTACCTGCTGCATGGTATTGGCGGTACTGAAAAGGAATGGCTCAATGGTGCTAACCCACAGGTGATACTGGATAATTTATATGCAGATGCCAGGACAGTGCCTATGATTGTTGTAATGCCCAATGGCAGGGCAATGAAAGATGACAGGGCAACGGGAAATATTATGGCGGCCGATAAAGTACAGGCATTTGCCAACTTTGAAAAAGATCTGCTGAATGATCTCATACCTTTTATAGAAAAAAAATATCCTGTTTATACCGACCGTGAGCATCGCGCCATTGCCGGCTTGTCTATGGGTGGGGGACAATCACTCAACTTTGGCCTGGGCAACCTAGATAAATTTGCCTGGATAGGCGGCTTCTCATCTGCACCCAATACAAAGCCGCCGCAGGAGCTGCTACCAAATCCATCGTTGGCCAAAGAAAAAATCAAATTACTGTTTATTTCATGTGGTGCCAGTGATGGATTGATTGCGTTCAGCAAGCGCACCCATGATTACCTGCAACAAAACAATGTTCCGCATATTTATTTTATTGAGCCCGGCGTGCACGATTTTAAGGTGTGGAAGAACGGACTGTATATGTTTTCTCAATTGATTTTTAAAGCTGTTGATACCGCCAGTTTTTCAAAATATCCTGTGGTGGGTGCACCCGCTGCCACTAATATTCGCAATGCTGCTTACCCGCAAATATTGCCCGACAGCCGGGTGGTGTTTAGCGTGAAAGCGCCCGATGCAAAAAAAGTACAGGCAGATTTGGGTAAGAAATATGATATGGTAAAAGATACCGGCGGTGTATGGACAGTTACCACTGATTCAATTGGTGAAGGGTTTCATTATTACTCAATATTGGTAGATGGAGTGGCGGTGGCCGATCCTGCCAGCCAGACCTTCTATGGGATGGGCCGCATGGCAAGTGGTATTGAAATACCTTTTGCCGGCGGTGCTTATTATGGCTTGCGCGATGTACCGCATGGTGACATCCGTATTAAAAAATACTTTTCTAAAGTAACCAACTCATGGCGGCAAGTGTATGTGTACACACCGCCGGGTTACGACGCAAATACGGCAGAAAAATACCCGGTATTGTACATTCTGCATGGAGGGGGAGAAGACCAAACGGGATGGGCCGCACAGGGAAAAACCGATCTTATAATGGATAACCTGCTGGCAGCTGGCAAGGCAAAACCAATGCTGGTAGTAATGCCCGATGCCAATATTGGTGGCGGCGGTTTTAACGCCGGTGGCATGGAGAGCGCGCTGAAATTGTTTGAAAGGGAAATGAAAGAAGCCGTGGTTCCATTTATTGAAAGCAATTACCGCTGCCTGCCGGGTGCTGCCAACCGCGGCATGGCAGGGTTATCACTGGGCGGCCTGCACACGCTATATACCGGTATTAATAACACAGAGTTGTTTGCTTACCTGGGGGTATTTAGTTCTGGTTGGATTGTACCCATGATGAATACCATTAGCGATGCACAATACGCCGCTATGAAAGCAAACGCTGACAAGCTCAACAACAACCTGAAAGCCTTCTGGATTGCTGAAGGAGGGAAAGAAGATATTGCCTGGAAAAACGGGCAGTTAATGAAAGCCAGGCTGGACGAACTGAATATTAAATATACATACTCAGAGTATCCGGGCGGTCATACATGGCCGGTATGGCGCAACAATCTGTACAATTTTGCACAGTTACTGTTTAAGTAACACCACCTTTCATGAAGTGAAAAAAATAAGTCAACAACAGAGAACAATATTGTCCGCCATTAAACCTTTTATTTGATGCAGTAGACTAACCGGGAGGATGATTCTTCATTCTCCCTTTTTACCAAATGCACCAGCAGCAGCCGAAAATTCAATAGCCCTTTGCAAGAAATACACAGGCCATGCCAGTGTTAGGATTATCATTTTTGAAACTAGCCATATGAGATACATAAGTATTACGCAGAAGATGCATACAGGCGGCGAGCAAGTTGCGGGAAAAGAATGGCTTGCACGGTGCATGCGAAGCTACTACACGGATATGTACAATTATGGCACCCGGTTTACCCGCGATGAACAAATGGTAAAGGAAGGCATACAGGAAATTTTTATCAACTTATGGCAAAACAGGCATACTGCCGGCAGAGTTGACAACCTGAAATTTTATTTTCTGCGCGCGGTAAAAAATAAAATGCTTACCTCAATGGAGCGTTGTTGCCGCGGGCAAAACACGATTGCGAACAAAAGTAGCTACCCATTCCTGCACGAATTCTCTATTGACAAAATTATTGTTACACGACAGATACCGGCAGAAAATTCAGAACAGCTGCAATATATCCTTGACAGCTTTACCTGTAGTGAAAAAGAAGTGGTGTATTTAAAATATTACCAGCATATAGACAATGAGCAAATAGCCGCATTGATGAATGTAAGCCGCCAGTATGTATACAACATGCTGCTCACCTGCCTTTTAAAACTCAGCACCTGCCTGCAAAACAACATTACATTGCCACGGTAATGGCGTAAGCATCCGCTAACTCTGCGCTTCTTCCTGGCTGGCATATTCTTCTTCGGGTACAGGCAGCATTTTTAAAGTGGTCTCCTCCAGCAGAATGACAGACGATGCACTATACAAACCTATATAACTACCGGTGTAGGTGTAATCCATCAGTGTTAGTTTAACCTCGTTGTTGATTGATAGTTCAATATAATGGCCGTAGCGTATGAGCCTGAATACAAAAGATCGTTTTTCATTGGGTTTAAAAAAACCGGTTTGTATATCATTAAAAATAAAGTTATGCCGCGTATTAAGTGGGTTAAAACCCCATGACCTTATCATTACCTGGCCGCTGGTAATATTGAATGATATAAAATAACCGTTGCCTTCTTTATCCATATCGCACACCAATCCAAATTTGCCCAGCCCTTCAACCGTTATCAACCCTTCCCAGATAAAGCCGGGCGACTGTTTATCAAAGCAAAAAACTTCATACCCGCTTCTAGCGCCCAGGGTCCATTTGCCCGGCGTAATATCAGAAATGGCCGTTGGGTTAGAAAATAAATGTTGCGGGTTTCCCAACTCGTCCTGTCGGAGCGTTTTTACCACCATTTGTTGCCAGCGGTAATAGGTTTTTAATACCAGTCTTCCTTTATCATCTGTACCCAATTGTTTGGGAGGCGGCAGTACCCGCAGTGCATCAATTTTTCCGTACGCATAAAAGAAATTATACACCAGCAGATGTTCACCATCCTGCACAATACGGGCTGCATAATTGCCCTGCGGCAACAATACATCTTCATGAAAGGAATGGTATTCGCCAAAGAACTCCGGCGCAAACCAGTATCTCACTTTTATATCTTCCCTTATTGAACCCAGCAAATAAAAACGTCCATTCAATTCAAACACGCAAGGGCATTCAATATCATCATATACACGCGGATTAAAAAGCGGGGGCATCAGCTCCACAACATCATTGGTAATTTTAACCATGCCCACACAGCCTCTTCTTGATATGGGGCCGGCAAGTGTTCTGGAAGCCAGCAATAAATATACTTCGCCTTTATGTTCAAACCTGAAGGGATCACGAAAGCTCAGCCATGTACGCGGATTGGTGGTAGCCGTTTCATAATAAATCCCTTTGGGTTCTATAGGATAAATATTTTTACGATTTTTTTCCCAATCCAGCAGGTTGGTAGATTCTGCCATGCCAATTCTTGAAACAACGCCGCGATCTTTTCTTTTCAAACCGGTATAATACATTTCAAATTTATCGCCCACTTCACACACGTGCATGGTCCATAACATATCGTCATCCCACTCGCCCGGGTGCCCAACAAATAATGCATTCTTTACCCTTTTCCATGAAATACCATCCGTACAAACTGCATGTGCAATATAATCGTGGTTAGGAATGATCAGATGGAACAAATGATATACGCCATTGTGAATAAATACGGTGATATCGCCAATTTCCCAATCGCTAAAACCAGATCCTGAATACATAATTTTAATTTCAGTTTAATGCAATTCTGTTGAATGAAATTAATGAATTAATACCGATTGGGTTATAATCATCGTATTTTTGCAGGCTCGAACCTAAAAAGAAACGCGTGATGGAAGGATACTACATTCAGCTATTCAGTCCGCATGGACTTATCAGGTACCATGAACCTGAAATTGGGCGCGATAAAGACACCGGCGGCCAGGTAAAGTATGTATTGGAAATGCTGGAGAGTTTATCGCAACACCCGCAGGTAAGAAAGGTTGATCTTTTTACGCGAAGGATCATTGATAAAAGAGTTTCTCCTGCATACGAAAAAGAAATTGAAACGGTGAATGATAAGGCACGCATCATTCGCATGACATGCGGCGGCAATACCTATCGCCCAAAAGAAACATTGTGGGATTACCTGGATGAATTTGTAGATAAAACGATACGGTTTATAGAACTGGAAAATGATTTTCCGGATGTGGTGCACGGGCATTATGCAGATGGTAATTACCTGGCCGCACAGATAAGTGAAATGTACAGGATACCTTTTATGGCCACCGGTCATTCGCTCGGCAGAAATAAAAATAAAATTCTGCTTGAAGAGGGAATGTCGCAGGAAAAAATAGAAGAAACATTCAATATGCAACGCCGCATTGCGGTAGAAGAGAATGTGCTAAAAACTGCGGATATGTTTATTGTGAGCACCCGCCACATCGTAGACACGCACTATGCGTTGTATGATAATGTTGCAGCCGGAAGGTTCACCGTTATTCCACCAGGTATCAACAACGAATCGTTTTATCCATTTTACAGACTGGATATGCCCTCGTTCAAAATGTCTGTTGAGCAGGAACAGGCTTTCTACCGTATTAATTCAGATATCGATCGGTTTTTATTCAATCCCGCCAAGCCCTTGATACTATCTATTGGCCGTGCCGACAGAAGAAAAAATTTTGAAGCCATTATCCAGGCATACGGCCAGGACAAAGAATTACAGGCCATGGCCAACCTTGCCATATTTGCAGGTGTAAGAAAAGATATCAGCCTGATGCCTGCAGACGAAAAAGATCTGCTGACCAACCTGTTGCTGCTAATGGACAAGTATGATCTTTATGGCAAAATGGCCATCCCCAAAAAAAATGATCCCAAAGTGGAAGTGCCGGAGATTTACCGGATTGCCGCACGAAAGAAAGGTGTGTTTATCAACGCAACGCCGGGAGAAAATTTTGGTCTCACAGTTGTTGAAGCGGCAGCATGCGGCCTGCCAGTAATAGCCTCGCCAACGGGCGGCACCAAAGAAATACTGGTGCAGTGCGATAATGGCATACTGGTAGATGTAGATAACCCGGCTGATATTGCTGCAGCTATAAAGAAAATAGTTGCCGACCCGGTGTTGTGGGAGAAATATTCCAATAACGGTATTGTTGCTTCCGGCCAGTTGTATTCATGGAGTTCTTTTGCGGAGCAATACCTCAAGGTGATTGATGAAATCTATAAACAGAAAAATAAAGAGACAACCAGGTTTATCAATAAAACAGATTATGGCAGAAAACTAGCCAAAGCAAATTTGTTTATTATTTCAGACCTGGATGGTACGTTGGTGGACGGCAAACAGGCAAATGGGTTGAAAGAACTAAAGCAATGGCTGATCAATAATAAAGAGCATGTGGTGTTTGGCGTTGCCAGTGGAAGAAATAAAGAAATTACCTTGCGCGCATTCAGCGATTATGATCTTCCCAAACCAGATATATTAATTTGCTCCGCTGGTTCAGAAATATATTATACTGAAAAATGCATACCCGATAATGGGTGGGAAAAGCATATCAATTACCAATGGAAGCGGGAGGAAATACAAAGCGCACTGAAAGCCTTCCCCGGTTTACGGCTGCAGGAGCCTGCCGCACAATGGCCGTTTAAACTCAGTTATTATGTAGACAACGGTTTTGATGAGGATGCTATGGCCGATCTTTTTAAATTTCTGGACGATCGCAAATTGGGAGCAAAAATATTGCTGACAGAAAATAAATACCTGGATGTTTTGCCGCTGCGTGCCAGCAAAGGCCAGGCCGTAAAATACCTGAGCTATAAGTGGAAAATACCGTTAGAGAATTTTATCACCGCCGGCAACAGTGGCAACGATAAAGACATGCTTACCGGTAAAATAAAAGGTATTGTGGTGGCCAACTACAGCCCCGAAATGGAAGAGCTGAAGAACAGCCGGTTGGTTTATTTTGCAAAAAACGCATTGGCAACAGGTGTGCTGGAAGGTATTCTTCACTACAATGAAAAAATACCGGCCAGAAAAACAACCAACCTGGTATGAGATCATAGAACTATAAACTGATCAACCAATCAACCGATCAACTAACTACTCAGACTTTAAGGTCTTTACCGGGTTGTCGAGCGCGGCACGTATGGCATGAAAACTTACGGTTAGCAGTGCAATAAATATAGTGACCATGCCGCTGGCAACAAACACCCACCAGTGTATCCAGGTGCGGTACGCAAAGTTTTGCAACCAAGCATACATTGCCCACCATGCAACAGGCGTTGCGATAATAATAGCCGCTAACACCAGTAAAAGAAATTCTTTGTTGATAGTGGCGGCAATGCTCAGCAAGCCGGCGCCGAGCACTTTTCTGATACCGATTTCTTTTTTCCGTTGCTGCACACTGAATAACGCAAGGCCTAGTAAACCGAGGCAGGCAACAAAAATGGCAAGGCCCGAGAATATGCTGAACAAGGCGCTGAATTTAATAACACTCTCATATTGCCGGTTAAAACTTTCATCCAGGAAGCTGTATTCCAACGGCCGTTCCGGACAAAGCCGTTTCCAGGTTTGTTCTATCGTGCTTACGGTATGGCCAATATCTGCCGTGCTCATTTTTACTGATAACAAACGAAATTTAAACGGAATCACGCGCATCACCAGCGGCGCCACGGCTTTTTGAAGCGATTCATAATGAAAGTCTTTTACCACACCCGTAATTTTTCCATCAGAAGGATACATGCCGGCGGTAAGGCCAATGGCATCTTTTGGTGATGCTATTCCCAGTTTCAATAAGGCAGTTTCATTAATCACCATAGACTCGGTAGTATCGGCCGCATAATTTTCTGAAAATTCACGCCCTGCAATCACTGCTATATTAAACTGTTGCAGAAAATGGTGATCCACCACATACACCGGTAATTCGGTATGAATGGTATCGCCATGCTGCATGGCAAAATCCATCGACCAGCTTCCGGCAGCGTTATCACCAGGTACGTTAGACGACGCAGTAACGTTCGTTACCCCTGGTATCTGCAGCAAATTTTGTTTCAGAAAGCCAAGTTTCTTCTGCACATTTCTATCGCCTTCAAAATTAATCACCATGGTTTGGCCGGGTCTGAAACCCAAGTCCTGTTTTTGCAGGAAATTCATTTGCTGGTAAATGATTACGGTACAAATGATCAATATAACGGAGATGGCAAATTGAAAAACCACCAGTCCTTTTCTTAAAACAATAGCACGGCCCGATGCATTTATTTTTCCCTTTAATGCATTGGCAGGTTTAAAGCGCGATAAAACCAGTGCCGGGTAACTGCCGGAAAACAACCCTATGACTGTAAATAAGAGTATTAGGCATACGGTATGAATGGGTGAAAAGAGATCAAGCTGCAGGGTTTTACCACTAAATGAATTAAAGAGCGGCAGCAACGCCACTACCAATGCCAATGTAATTACAAACGCTATCCCCACCATGATAAATGACTCCGCAAAAAACTGCATAATCATTTGCTGCTTTGCCGCGCCGGCTACCTTCTTTACTGCTATTTCTTTTGATCTGCTGGATGCAGTGGCTGTTGAAAGATTAATAAAATTGATGCAGGCAATCAACAGTATAAAGATTGCCACCAGCGTAAATACATACAGGTTGGTGATATTACCTGTTTTGCCCGCCTGGTTGTCGCGACTGGAGTGCAGGTAGATATCCGTTAGCTTTTCAGGTACATAATGATGTACTACGCCTTTTTCCTGGTGCCGCTGCTCAAACGCTGTTAATTTAGCTTGCAGGCTGGTGACGCTGGCGTTTTTATCAAGCAGTACATACGTGTAAAAATTGTTGGAATACCAATTGGTAAAGAGCCAGTCATAACCCGAACCCTTTTGCGCTGCGGTAGCCATAGATAGCAGCGCATCAAATTGCAGGTGTGTGTTGGCAGGCAGGTTTTGCATAACACCGGTTACCTGCATCGGCTTGCCGTCAAGTGATAGTTGCTTTCCCAACGGTTCAGTGTTGCCGAAATATTTTGTTGCCATCCGCGCGGTCAAAACAATGCTTTGCGGCTGTACCAGTGCGTTGCGTGCATCGCCTTTCAGTAGCGGATAGCTGAAAATATTGAATATGGAAGCATCTGCATAATACAGCTTGCGCTCTTCAAAAAGTTTGTCACCGTATTTAACAAGCCCTTCCGCATCAATCAGCCGGGCTGCTTCTTTTATCTCTGGTAATTCACGCAGCAGGGCAGGGGCTACAGGTGCGGCGCTGGTGGCACCCCTCAGCAAAATGTCGGGCGTCTGCTTATCATCTGCAATACGGTATATCTGGCTGGCTTTTGCGTGAAAGGTATCAATGCTCAGTTCATCTTCAATGTACAAAGCCATCAGTATAAACGCCGCCAGGCTAATGGCCAGGCCAAGAATATTAATAGCAGAAAAAGCTTTATTAAACGCCAGGTGTCGGATAGAAAACTTGATGTAGTTGTACAGCATGCAGTATTGTTTTGTTGTTACACCTGGTTTGGTGGAGCAAACCTGTTACAAGGTGATGACAGTGACATCCAACCCCTGTGCCAGTTGCAGAACCAGCTTGCACTCAATGTGCAGCAGAACCAAAAATAACAATCGTTGTTCGTAACCGAACACCGGCTGTCCGGTAACGGACAGAACTGCATATACCAATAATAATTTGCTGGTAACCTTACCCTGCCGCGTGTTTAACAATTAATATCAATCTATGCTGAAATCTAAACAGAACGTTTTCTGTGCTGTTAATTTACACGCTGCAGTTTTGATTAGTACCCGGGCGTTTCATAGTATTTTATTATACCGGCATCTAAAACACATCCACCCCTTTTCCTGTTGTTACAAGGCTGAGCAAACTTTTGCTAATTAAGTTTTCCCACGCGCCAGAGCAATTTTTATAACATGCAATGGCCGGTATTAAGCCCTGGTGGGTGAAGGTAAGTT
The DNA here is from genome assembly GCA_963705285.1 of uncultured Chitinophagaceae bacterium. Classification (GTDB taxonomy): domain Bacteria; phylum Bacteroidota; class Bacteroidia; order Chitinophagales; family Chitinophagaceae; genus JACMLD01. The sequence continues at coordinate 5,792,001 of OY970066.1, read as the reverse complement.
TGGTCTTTTGGCCGTCACGCGCAATATCAAAGACGATTTTTGTATTAACCCATTCTTCCTTGTCATCCACAAAGTTAATTCTGCTTTCCGTTACCAGCCACACCACTCTTTTATCCGGAACCAGTTCCACTATTTTTTGTTTGGAAAAATGTACGTCAGCCATTGCATAGGTAAATTCCTCATTGAGCTTACTGGTGTTTCCTTTTATTTCTCCCTGCCACCAGCCGCGTACATTGTTAACCGCTTCAAATACTTCTTTTGGTGACTGGTCAACTATAAAAGAGGTTGTAAAATCTTTGTTCATATAAGTTGTTTTACTTTATTTTTTTGGAAGTCCCCATTTTTCCACCAACTCGGCGTTTAACCCGCCTTCTTTTCCATTGGGTTTACCTTTGCCGGTTTCAATTAATTGTTTCAGACTGCCTTGTATATAGCTTGTCCAAGCATCGTGGCAAACATTATAACACTCATATTGCGGCACCAGGCCCTGGTGCGTAAAAGTAATGCTGGTTTTATCGCCTTCCGCCACCAGATCAAAGATTAACCTGGTATTGACCCATTCGGTTTTATCAGTTGTAAAATTAAACTCATTGTCAATTACACGGTACACCAGTTTTTTATCCTGCACCATTTCTATCAGCTGCAGTTTACACAAATGCACATCTTTATAATGATAGAAAAATATTTCATTCAGCTTGTTGGTGGTGCCTTCAACTTCTTCAGACCACCAGGCCCTGAAATTTGTAATGGCGTTGAATGCCTTTGCGGCATCCTGGTGTACAACAATGGTGGTGGTAAAATCTTGCTGGTTCATATTTGTTGTTTTTAAGTGATTGTTACTGATTGGTTGCGCCTGCTGGCAAACAGCCACGGTGCTGAAAAACAAAGACGCTGTGATACATATCCATTTCATACTAATTGTTTTGATGGTGTATAGTTGATATTAGTGCTGTGTTGATATTTGTTGCATGCCGGCCATCATATCATCTGCTGCGCTTCAACCAAACAAAGCTACCTGCTAAAAAGGGTTTGGGCATGGTGTGTAATAGACAATCTGCCGGGGTGATTTGGACAGGTTAACTGTGTATCTTTAACCAAATATTTTTAACCATGAAGCAGGTAACCATTATTGTACCTCAGGGCAAACTAAACCTTAGCAGCGTAGCAGGCTCTTATGAAATTCTACATACCGCCAACGCATATGCGCGAAGCCGCGGCTATAAACAGCTGTTGCAAATATCCATTGCAGGCTTTGTAAAAGAACTACAAATGGATGCCGGCATTTTCTCCATTCATCCTGTAGATATTACTGCTATAAAAAAGACGGATCTTGTGATTATTCCTTCTATTTCTTACGAAGACAACCTGATAAAACAAAACACGGCACTTGTTGGCTGGATAAAAGATCAATATAAAAATGGTGCAGAAATAGCTACCATGTGCTCAGGTGCCTTTTTACTTGCAGCCACAGGTTTGCTTAAAGGTAAAGTCTGTTCCACCCACTGGCGACTGGCCAGTGAATTCAGGCGTCTGTTTCCGGATATTAATCTGCAGGCCGATAAATTAATAACGGCTGACAAGGGAATCTATACCAACGGGGGTGCATTTTCATTTCTTCACCTTATACTTTTTTTAGTAGAGAAATATTTTGATCGCGAAACGGCTATCCACTGCTCAAAAATTTTCCAGATTGATATGGACAGAACATCACAATCGCCTTTTGCCATCTTTCAATCCCAGAAAAATCATGGCGATGAAATGATTGGCGAAGCGCAAACTTACCTGGAAACAAACCTGGCCAGCAGGATATCTTTTGAAGACCTCGCCTCCAAACTGGCTACCAGCAGGCGCAATTTCGACAGGCGGTTTATCAGGGCCACCGGCAATACCCCGGTTGAATATCTGCAACGGGTAAAAGTTGAGGTGGCAAAAAAAGCATTTGAAAGCGGCAGGAAGAATGTAAATGAAGTGATGGACGAAGTTGGTTACTCAGACGATAAGGCTTTTCGCGAAGTATTTAAAAAAATTACCGGCATGTTGCCGCTGGAATACAAAAGCAGGTTCAGTGCCTCAGTGGCGGTATAGCCAACACACCGTGTTCTTTAATACAATATCATATTATCCCGCGGATGTCCAATGGCAACTTTATTTCCCCGCTTTGTATGCTGTGTAGATATTACTAGCCAAAAAGTTAGCGGCTATTACAGCTATTCACCCAACAACTGGGCGCTGGCCGCTGGCATGTTTTTTTATTAATTAATCAGCGTTCATTCCGTAATTATCAACTAAATATTTTTTATGAAAAGAGATCAATACGTTCTAATTACCGGTGCCACCCGCGGCATTGGTTATGAACTGGCTAAATTATTTGCTGCAGATGGCTGGAACCAGGTCATTGTGGCAAGAAGCTCAAAAGACCTTATAGATACCCGCGAAGAACTGGTGCGCAACTACGATATTGATGTGGTAGCCATCTCCAAAGATTTGTTTGACCCAGAAAATGCAAAGGCGCTTTATCAGGAGATCACCGCCAAAGGCATTGCGATTGAAATACTGGTCAATGATGCCGGACAGGGTGTGTACGGCGAATTTGTTGATACAGACATTGATCGGGAGCTAAACATCGTGCGCCTGAATATTGAAAGCCTGGTAGTGCTGACCAAATATTTTTTAAAAGATATGGTTGCGCGCGGACATGGAAAAATCCTCAACCTGTCGTCTATAGCTTCTAAAACACCAGGACCATTTCAGTCTGTATACCATGGTACCAAGGCGTTTGTGCAATCTTTTACAGAAGCCATTCGGGATGAAGTTAAAGACAAAGGCGTGGTGGTTACGGCCCTGTTGCCCGGTGCAACCAATACGGATTTCTTTCGCAAAGCCGACATGCTTGATTCAAAAGCGGTGCAGGATAAAGATAAATTGTCTGACCCTGCCGATGTTGCTAAAGACGGATTTGCAGCGCTGATGGCCAATGATGATAAAGTGGTATCCGGTTTTAAAAACAAAGTGCAGACTGTTCTTGCTAACGTTACTCCGGATAGTGTGCTCGCCGCACAGGTTCATAAACAGCAAGAGCCTGCTGACAAGAAAAATTAAAGTCAATATTTGTTTGTTAGCCCATAATGGTTAAAAGCTGCCGCAAGGCGGCTTTTTTCCTTGTACACTTATGGGGGGGGTACCAGTATGTGTTTGCTTACTTGCCATGGCGCATTTCACAATCCAATGAAGAATACTACAACCGGTATAAGATTATATATTTTCCCATTATACGGGATTGTGTAGAATTTTCATCTCAGCCATTTATAAAGTTGCATGCAATTATTATTGTCTATCACCTGCGCGTATCTGGTCAATAATAGAGACTTATACAGAGTGAGCCTTGAGGGTTATACCTCACTAGTTAAACTGTGTGTGTGGTTGTGCTGGTGCAAAAATGAAATATACATGGCATTGCTATTGTAACCTATAAATAAAATAAAAATTTAAAAAATGGATATTACATCAAACACACAGCATGCAGAGGGCAAAGTGGCCACTATGATTGAAGACCAAACCGCCAAAATTCCGTCGGATGTTTTTTTATGGTCTGCCTTTGGTGCAATGGCTGTATCGCTGGGTCTTAAAATTGCGGGCAAAAAACATGAAGCTCTTTTTGTTGGTCAGTGGGCGGCACCTTTTTTGTTGCTCGGATTATATAATAAGCTGGTAAAATTAGAAGGGCATGATGCGCAGGATAAAAAGCAGAAAGAAGACAACATGTAGCACGGGCGCATTTTGCAAACCATGTGTGACTTTATTTGTACAAACTACTTAAAACAACAATTATGAAAGCAGCCGTTATTCACGGACCCGGCAAGGTTACCTGCGATAATGTGGATGATCCCATTATTAAGGAATCAACAGACATTATCTTAAAAGTCACCGCCACCGCTATCTGCGGTTCTGATTTGCATATTTATTCCGGCGGCTTACCCCAACCCCGTCCAATGGTATTAGGGCATGAGTTCATGGGCATTGTGGAGGAAACCGGCAGTGCGGTAAATAATTTACAACGTGGCGACCGTGTGGTAGTACCCTTTCCGATTGCCTGCGGTCATTGCTTTTTCTGTAACCATGATTACCCGGGTAACTGTGAAAATTCTAACCCCGAACACTACGGACCAGAAGGAGGTATCCTAACTCAAAAGGGTGGAGCACTGTTTGGCTATACCGATTTATATGGTGGGTATGATGGCGGGCAGGCGCAATATGTGCGGGTGCCATTTGCTGATTTTGGTCCGCGTAAGGTACCAGATACCTTAACAGACGAACAGGTATTATTTCTGACAGACATTTTTCCAACCGGTTATACGGGTATTGACTGGGGCAACCTGATGGGTGGCGAAACAGTGGCCATATTTGGTGCCGGGCCGGTGGGTATTATGGCAGCAAAAAGTGCCTGGTTAAAAGGTGCAGGCAGGGTAGTAATTGTTGATACTTTGCCTTACAGGCTTGAGATGGCAGCCAAAGCCGCCAATTGTGAAACCATTTTGTGGGAAGACGGTAAAGATGTGATTACGCAAATACGCGAAATGACGGGCGGGCGTGGTGCAGATTTATGCGTGGATGCGGTAGGTTTTGAACCAGACAGAAATTTACTTGACCGCGCAAAGGCGGTAATCAATTTGGAAAAAGGTTCTGTAAAAGTATTAGAGGCCTGTATGAGCGCTGCAAGACGCAGTGGTACGGTATCTATTCTTGGTGTATATCCCATGCACTATGATAATTTTCCCATAGGACAGATTTTTGATAAAGGCCTCACCATAAAAGCAGGCCAGGCCCCTGCACACAAATACATTGATAAACTTTTGCAGTATGTAAGAGAAGATAAAGTGCAACTGGATGATATTATTACACACCGGCTGCCCTTATCGAAAATTGCAGATGGCTATGCGATGTTTAAAAAGAAAGAAGACAATTGCGTAAAAGTAGTTTTGGACCCCTGGGCCAATTAGTTTTTAATTTTAAAATGCATTAAACACAAACATATGCAACCAACAAATCAACCATCAGTGCAAAACATTAAAGCACCTGAGTTAAAGAAACCTACCCCGGCAGAACCGGGCATTCCCGAAGAAGAGCAACATTCTGCACTGGAACGCTTCTTTATAGATGCGTTAAAAGATATTTATTGGGCAGAGCAGGAACTGGTACAGGCATTACCCGAAATGCAAAGCGCTGCTACAACAGACGAACTGGTTGATGCATTGGCAGACCACCTGGAAGAAACAGAAGTGCATGTGCTTAGGCTGGAAGAAGTTTTTGAAATACTGGGACAGCCCGCCGAAGCAAAGGTTTGTTTTGCCATGCAAGGATTGGTGAAGGAGGGTAAGTCGATTGTAGAAGAAACAGAGGAAGGTTCAAGCACCAGGGATGCAGGCATTATTCTGGCATGCCAAAAGGTAGAGCATTACGAAATTGCTACATATGGCGCATTGGTAGAGTATGCAAAAACTTTAGGGCATAATAGTATACGGGGAATACTGCAGCTAACGTTAGACGAAGAACGCATGGCTGACCAGGGACTAACATTAATAGCTCAAAATAAAATTAATTGGGAGGCGCAATCAGAAGAAGCCTTAGATGAAGCGGGAATGGAAGATGACGCTGATATTGAAGAGGTGGATGAATCCTCAGACTTTGATGGAGATGTTAGAGGTGCGGAAAATGCACCCACGCACTAGCCTCAGTTTATAATTGATGACAAATTTCTCTTACATTAAAACAAGCAAAAATGAGCAAGCTGATTATTATATTTTCCTTATTGGTATGCACGGTCTTGGGTACGTCTTGTAGCAACAATGAAAACACGCCTGCAAAGGCCGGCACATCAGCGTCTGACGGGGTGGGCAGTGAAGTGGACAAAGGAACATCACATGGTAAAGACAGCGCAGCTATCAATGTGGCGCCGCCAGACTCGGCTAATAATAAATAAAGCAGTATGCTACGATAAAGCGACTAGTCGTCTTATCTCGTATGTAGCAAAGAATAGTATGGAACAAAACAGTAAAGAACTGCCTGACATCACTGCATTGGTTTTAGGGGAACAATCCTATTTTTATAAAACCGCTCCATTTCAGGTAGTCAATTCACTTGGTTTTATAAAAGCCGTTATCACCGAGTACACCGTTACAGGGCCTGAGGGAGATATATACAGGCTTTTTAAAACCGATGCAGGTAGTTGGTATGATATAGATGGGGTAAACCAGGGAGCTAGTCAGCAAATACTTCATCAATTAAAAACAGAGATAGAAAACAGTAGTAATAATAATAATTAGACCGGAACCGCAAGAACATAAAGTGTAAAGCGCCCTTTACTTTTCATTTTGTATAGCGCTCAAAAACAAACCAATGCCAAGAACGCGTCATTTTAAAACTCTCTATAACAACGAGCTAATAAAAATTGCAGGTAATAACCCCGCGTACACCATCACCTTTCCCGATGGAAAATCTATGATCATAGAACGCTTTGCAGATGGCTGGTATATGCCGGAAAGGCGTGAACAACACTGGACGGATGCTGACATTGCTGCCCTGGGTGAACTAATAGACCAACGTAGCCGGTAGTTGCCCATAAGCATCTATTGGGCTGACCGTTAGTTTAGGTTGATCATAAGCCTATTAACGCGTTGTCTAATAAATCAACTGCCGATTCAATTACTGAGGAATTCAGTTTTTCCATTTGATGCTGATGCGCTGATCGCCGTTGATACCATATTCCATGTTACCTGCTTTTGTGCGCCTGCCCTTAATTATTTTACCATCGGCAACTGAGGCAACCGTAATCATTGGAAGCGTTTGTCTCGGTTGTTTTAATACGAGTAACCGGCAGCTGCATGTATTGCTGCCCCCCGTATGTAGGCTCACTGATCGTTTGTTGTGTTCTTTAAAACTTTGCACGGGGTAATCGGTAAAAATTCTTAACCGTTTATCTTTTACAATAAAACAATGCCGGGGCAAAATGCCGAATGCATTTCCGGCGCCGTATACTTCCTGACCAACCTGTCCGGCTTTTTCCCACCCATCATATAAATCTTCCACGGCTATCCACAACAACGGGTCTACTTCGCCCATTTTTACTTCGTCAGATAACATTTCTTTTGGCAGCATGGGTGGGTAATAATAAGCTGCACGGTGTACCAGGTAACGGATATATTCCGCCACCAGCAGTTGCGCTGCTTTGCTAACTGGCGTACCCTTGCTGGTTTGCAGAAAATCATGCAGCGCGCAAAATGTTTCCTGTTCTTCATATACTGCTGTGTAGGGTGCGTCTTTAAGGGGAAACAATGAAAAAAAGCGCGGAAAATTTTTTCCATAGCCGTAGTGGCATTCCCACAATTGTACATTGGTAAAAAGATTGGCCAGGCAAACCATGCTCAAATCAAAATAAACTTTCTTTTTAGTCAGTTTATATAAACGCAATAACGCACCGGCCGAGAAAGCTGTATTGTTAGACTGGTATAATAACTTGAACCCTTTACCGTGTAATGTGCGCGCCGCTTTCTCCGCTTCATTCAAGAATTTATTTAAACCTGTTAACTCATATGCCTGCAGCATTACATGGGTATACAGGCCAGCCACATCTTTTTCGCCGCCTTCGCCAGGTTTTGTTTCAGCTTTTATTACTTCCAGCGTTTCCATATGGTAAAAGACAGGCCACTCGTACGAGAAATGGCGTGCCACCTTCATGGCATAGGGCAGAGAATCTAAAAACAATTTTTTTGCGGTACGATCACCTTTGAGTGCCAGCCTTGATAAATTCAACAACGGATGGTGGAGGTACCATGCATCCATCACTTTTGGTTTCTTTTGTTCTTCCTCACCTTCCAGAGCATCCTCGGCAGCTGGCAGCCACCGCATAATAGTCTTCAGCTCCTCGTTATAAAATGCGGGTAATGATTTTTTAATAAGCTCAATTTCAGGAGGCGTATTGCCCGACCATTCAGCATAATCTATCAACGGTAATAATACGGCTAGCTGTACCATTATTTCGGGCGGTGTTGCATAATCGCATACATACGCATTCAGGTAGGGTTGGCCCTTTACATAACTCCAGCATCCTGCGGTACGTACATCTCTGAGCCCCTTGTCAAGTATAAGCGGCCAATCCTGGTAAACAGTAGCGGGTGTAGGTAATTGCTGGTAAGCGGCAGCAAGCAAATCGAGGTATTGCGCCGCCGCTTTTAAATCGTTATCTGGTTGTTCTTTTGAAAAAATAACAATGGCGTCTGATATGGCTACAGGCACGCCTGCCGCAAGGGGTATATCGGTTGTTGGCGGAAGAGACAGCCCCAGCTCGGGCCATTGCCCGCCCACTACATCTTTGCACGATGTATGTGTTTGTGCACAATATGCGCCGAGAGCCGTAAGATTTTGCAGGTATAACAGGGAGCCCGCCTGGGGAGGCGTAAAATAAAGCAGCCCTGAGCGTGCCCCTGTTTGCGTTACATGAATCTCGCCCATGTCATGGCCGGTTGCAAAACGCGTGTTGGTTATAATAATATCCCTGGGCCAGAAGGGAATCAGCAAATTGGTTGCTGGTGTAAAACGGGTAGTATAACGTACGCCAGCAACCGCGGGGTTAAACAATACGTTTACACGATAATGGCCCGCAGCAGATCGCACCTCTACTGACAGTCCATCTGATAAGCTGGTAAATTTTACCAACTCCATTTCAGAAGCCGCAGACCATGCCAGCCTAAACGCAATGATGGTAAATTTCTGGTGTTGGGCCAGCAGCCACAGTGTATCGCGTTCCAGCAATACCGTATACGCTACACCGTGCAAACTGTGTTGGTGCAGCGGCGGAGTCTGCGTGTCAGCTAATACAGAAAGGGCCGCTGCTGCCCATGGAGAGACTGGGTTCATACAGTAACTAATGCGTTTAATATTTCTTTTATACTAAGCGTAGCGGCGCAAACATATTCATCGGCAGCGCCATAATATATGGTTACCGTATCACCGTCTGGAGCCACCACATGTCCGTTGGTATACACCACCTGCCCAAAAAAACCACTGAGCTCATAGTCGGCCGCAGGTACCATAACAGGAGTTTCAGTTCTTGCCAGTACAATAGAAGGATTATGAATGTCTAGTAAAAATGCACCAAGGCAATACCGGTGTTGGCTATCTGCGCCATGATAAATTTCCAGCCAGCCTGCGTTTGTTTCAATGGGTGCAGCCCCGGCGCCTACCCGTGCACTGTCCCACTTGCCGGGCCGTGTTCTAACAATACAGCGGTGGTTGCCCCAATGTAGTCCGTCTGCAGATTCCATTAGCCATATATAATTGCCGCCCACCTCCACGCTGCTTGGCCGGTGAAACGCGTAATATTTGCCATCAACCAGGCGCTCAAAGATGGCGCAGTCTTTATTATGCGGTGGCAATATCATACCGTGGTGTGTAAAATTTTTCCAGTTGCGGGTGGTGCGTAGCGCAATTCCCACACCGCTTGCAGACACGGCCGTGTAAGTAAGGTAAAACAAGCCGTCAATGCAACTAACGCGGCAGTCTTCAATGCCAAATGTTTCTAACGGTCCTATGCCGTGCAGCGGTGGATAATCGTCGTCTTCTGTGAAATGGATCCCATCATCACTGGCCAATAAACGCAAATGGGAGAGGGTGGTCAGGTAATCGTTGCCTTTCCATTTCACCACGCGCACGTCGGTGGCTATTAGTTCCGCATCCGTTAGTGGTATATCCAGGATAACGGTTTCACCCTGCTCATTTTTTACGGGAAAAGAAATGCTAACGTCTGATTGTGCCGGCCTTTCTGCCACCCTAACCAGCATCCATATTTTGTTGTTGAACCTGAATACGCCCGGGTTTAACAAACAGGCTACAACCAACCCCTTATGGCTGCTTTGTATATCAGAGGGTTTAAGCAATGGATTTTGACTAAACCGTTTGGCCCTATCAATGCCGGAATCAGAACTCATCATAGAAATTATTTACAAAGCTGTGTTACCTGTATAACGAGGTGGCAATAATTATTCCGCTAGTGTACACGGGCTTGCGTAGCACTATGAACATGATAAATTATAATTATACAGATAGCGTGGACAGGTATTTTACCTTTGCCAGTGCAAGTTGTAGCGGATGAGAACGTTGTGGCCATCCGTTGCATCATTTCCCTCTATGAGTAAAGTTCCTACATGCCTGGGTATATTTTTAGACAAATCTGCGTATATGGTGGCTATTAGCAATTTACTTTCGGCTGTCAATTGTTGCATGAAGCAATTTTACTTTCCGGCACATGCTTTGAATTTATGAATGAGTACTCAATAAACTTAAACATCTCATTCATCAATTTAAAAACAGTTTTTTATGGCTACCACAAAATCAGCCGCTACAAAAAAAAGCAAACCTGCAGCAAAGGCTAAAGGTGCAGGCGAGGGTAATTCACAGCTCGAGAAATATTTCACCGATGCAATCAAGGACATCTATTGGGCAGAAAAAGCATTGACAAAATCATTGCCTAAGATGCAGAAGGCTGCAACCACTGAAGAATTAAAGGCAGCTATTACTGATCACCTGGAACAAACTAAAGGTCATGTAACAAGGCTTGAACAGGTATTTGAAATTCTTGGGCAGAAAGCACAGGCAAAAAAATGCGATGCCATGGAAGGCATTTTGAAAGAAGGCGAATCTATTGTAGAAGAAACAGAAGATGGTACCATGACACGTGATGTAGGTATTATCATGGCTTCTCAGAAAGTAGAACATTATGAAATTGCTACTTACGGCGGACTGGTTAGTCTTGCCTCTACATTGGGAATGGAAGATGCCGCCAGTTTGCTGCAGGAAACATTAGATGAAGAAAAAGAAACCGATGCAGGTTTAAGTGAAATTGCAGAAAACAATATCAACTGGGAAGCAGAACAGGAAGATAGCGAAGAAGAAGCAGAATAATAACTGCCATTAAGTATATAATGCCAGGCGTCTGTAGTGCCTGGCATTTTTTGATACTATCTGTATTTGTAACATAACATTTCATACAATTCGATGGACATAGTTTGCTACTCTCATCTCCGCTGGAATTTTGTATATCAGCGCCCCCAGCACTTACTCAGTCGGCTGGCCGATCATTTTCGCGTTATATTTATTGAAGAACCCATCTTTGATGCGCAGAAAAGCTACCTCGATAACCAGCAAAATGAAGACAAGGTATGGGTTATTGTACCCCATTTACCCGCGGGCATGAGCGAGGAAGAAAACATTGTTGCACAAAATGAATTGCTGAAAACTTTTTTTATCTTTTTTGGTGTATCCTCGTTTATTGCCTGGTATTACACACCCATGGCACTTCCATTAAATCCATCTTTTACGCCTTCATTGGTTATTTACGATTGTATGGATGAATTGTCAGCATTTAAATTTGCACCTCCTGTACTTAAACAGCGGGAAGCCGAGTTGCTGGAACGCGCAGACATTGTATTTACAGGTGGCGAAAGCCTTTACCAGGCAAAAAAAGATAAACATCCAAACATTTATTGTTTCCCCAGCAGCATAGACCGGCATCATTTTGAAAAAGCACGTGGCCTGCACGCTGAATTTTCTGATCAGAAAGATATTCCTTTTCCCCGTATCGGATTTTTTGGTGTGATAGATGAACGCTTCGATATTCAGTTGTTAAAAGAAATGGCCACCAATAAACCTGAATGGCATTTTATTTTGATTGGCCCGGTGGTAAAGATTGATCCTGCAGATTTGCCGCGGCTTTCAAATATTCATTACCTGGGCGGAAAAACGTATAAGGAGCTGCCTTATTATATATCCAAATGGAACGTAGCCATGATGCCGTTTGCCATCAACGAATCAACTCGTTTTATTAGTCCCACAAAAACACCTGAATACCTTGCCGCAGGCAAGCCGGTGGTATCCACACCCATTCAGGATGTAATAACCGGTTATGGCAATGCAGGCCTGGTATACATTGCAGACAACGCTACACAATTCGCCATCGAGATAGATAATGCTTTGAATATGCCAGACCGTTACCGTTGGCTGAAAGCGGTGGACAGCATTCTTGTTCAAAATTCCTGGGACAAAACAGTGGAGAAAATGATGTTTTGTATCAACGCTGCGCTAGAAAAAAAGACTAAAGAAACTGAAACTGAAAAGGAGAACTTGTATGTATGATTATTTAATAGTAGGCGCAGGGTTTGCCGGCGCGGTAATGGCAGAGCGTCTTGCTACACAGCTTAATAAAAAAGTACTCATAGTTGATAAACGGCCGCATATTGGCGGTAACACCTATGATTATTTTGACGATGCCGGTATACTGGTGCATAAATATGGCCCGCATATTTTTCATACCAATTCAAAAGAAATTTTTGATTACCTAGGCCAGTTTACCGCATGGCGCCCGTATGAGCATCGGGTACTGGCAAGTGTGGATGGACGCCTGGTTCCACTGCCTATCAATCTGGATACCATTAATCAGCTATATGGTTTGCAGCTTTCTTCTGCGCAGGTAGAAAAGTATTTAGATGAGCATGCGGAAAAGAAAGACCGCATTGTTACTTCAGAAGATGCTGTGGTAAGTAAGGTGGGCCGCGATCTTTTCAATAAGTTTTTTAAAAACTATACCAAAAAGCAATGGGATCTGTATCCGGCAGAGCTGGATGCTGCAGTGGCCGCACGTATACCAACGCGGTTTAACAGAGACGACCGGTACTTTACAGATACCTATCAGTCTATGCCTTTGCATGGCTATACCCGCATGTTTGAGAAAATGCTCAATCACCCCAATATACAGGTAATGCTTAATGCAGATTATAAAGACATTGAAAAGCTCATCCCTTACCGGCAGATGATTTATACCGGCCCGGTGGATTATTATTTCGATTGTTGTTATGGCAAACTTCCGTACCGCTCCATTGAATTTGCATTTGATACCATTGATGCGGAGAAATTTCAACCCACGGGTACGGTCAATTATCCCAACGATCACGGATATACGCGCATCACCGAGTTTAAATATTTAACTGGCCAGCACCATCCAAAGACTTCTGTGGTGTATGAGTATCCAAAAGCCGATGGCGATCCGTATTATCCCATTCCAAGGCCGGAGAATGCTGAATTATATAAACGCTATCAGTTGCTGGCAGCCGCCATACCCAATGTTCATTTTACAGGGCGGCTGGCTACTTATAAGTATTACAATATGGATCAGGTAGTGGGACAATCGCTCACGCTTTTTAAAAAATTAGCTTCTTCTTCAAACGATCATCCCCGGCAAATCAATGGAAACAAAGTCGCCATCATGCAATCCTGAAATGTGGGGTGGCATAGAGTGCACCGTGAACCGGGTAGGCAATCTCTATCGCGATCAGCTGGCAGAATCAGGGCATTACAACCGTGAAGGAGATATTGAGCAGATAGCCGCTACCGGTATCTGTAAAATACGCTACCCGGTGTTATGGGAAAATCATTGTCCGGATAGCCACGGTCATGTTGACTGGCAGTATACAAAACAACGGTTAGAGGATTTACGAAGCAGAAATATAAAACCCATTGCAGGTTTGCTGCACCATGGTAGTGGGCCATCCCATACCAGCCTTTTACACCCTGATTTTTCGGAGCAACTGGCTGCATATGCAAAGTCAGTAGCTAAACAGTTTCCGTGGTTAGAGTATTATACCCCGGTAAATGAACCATTAACCACCGCACGCTTCAGCGGTCTCTATGGTTTTTGGTATCCGCACCAGAAAAACGAGCGCAGCTTTGTGCTCATGCTGCTCAACCAGGTAAAGGCCATTATCTTGTGTATGCAGGCAATACGCACCATTAACCCTGCTGCCAAGCTGGTGCAAACAGAAGATCTATGTAAAGTGCATAGTACGCCGGCACTGGCTTACCAGGCAGCCTTTGAAAATGAAAGGCGTTGGCTAACTTATGATCTGCTATGCGGAAAATTTGTTCCCGGGCATGCCTTGTGGAATTATTTTCAATCGCTCCATATTCCTCAGGAACTGCTTAATTTTTTTGCAGGCAATGCTTGTCCGCCCGATATAATGGGCTTTAATTACTATATAACATCAGAACGGTATCTGGATGAGAACCTGCACCATTATCCATTGCATGTACATGGAAGCAATGGCATACATTGTTATGCAGACACGGATGCTGCACGTGTTAACAAACGCGCTGGCCTGCAATCTTTGCTGCAAGAGGCATGGCAACGGTATCATATTCCAATGGCAATTACAGAATGTCATATCAATTGCAGCCGCGAAGAACAAATGCGCTGGTTGCAGGAAACCTGGAACACCTGTTGCCAGTTAAACAAAGAAAATATTCCGGTGGTGGCGCTCACTGCATGGTGCCTGCTGGGTGCGTTTGATTGGGACAGCCTGCTGCTTTACCAAAATGACCATTATGAATCTGGTGTATTTGATGTACGTACCGGGCAGATGCAGCCTACCATACTTGTTCAGATGATTAAAGCATTTGCAAAAGGCCGCACATTTCACCATCCATTGCTGGCTGGCCAAGGGTGGTGGCATACTTCCTCAGTTAACAATCAATACAACACCGCGTCAACTGCACCACTGCTTATTATACAGCCGGCCGAAGGCCATACCAAAGAACTTGAATTAGTATGCCATGGGCGGAAAATTTATTGCCAGTTACTTTCCATGAATTTGGCAGCAGAAGATAGCGTTGCCCAAATAATGCAGCGCTCAACTAATATACCGCCCTGGGGGGTAATCATCTCCATACAAAATAACAATGAAGCTATAACCGGGGTGCCTTTGCTGGAACAGCTTATGCAGTATTGCGCTGAGACTGCGCTTCCTTTAATGTTATTAATAAACAGCAATGAGTACACAGACGAGCTGCAAAACTTACTTTCGCACAGTGATACCTGTCTTATCATACAACACAACCACCTGGATGGCATGAAATTGGTGCACCACGCAATGGATCTTTTTATTGATGGTTGTAAAGGTGCGTGGATGCTTAACGGGCAGCACGTACGTAAAATAGGAATGGAAGAACCAGCATTGTTATATTAAAACGGGCAAACATGGCAGGCAACAAATTTATGTTTTCTACGGGCATTGAAAATAGTTATCCTACTATTCTGTTGCCCGATGGGCGCACAAAAAGAGTGGATGAACTGGAGAAAACCGATCATTACAATCAATGGGAAAAAGATTTTGGATTGGTAAAACAGTTAGGTATAGAATTCTTGCGCTATGGCCCGCCATATTATAAAACCCATACCGGGCCGGGCCAGTACGACTGGAGTTTTGCAGACGCAACATTCAGTAAATTAAAAGAACTGCATATTACGCCCATTGTAGATTTACTGCACTTTGGTATTCCAGACTGGATGGGCAATTTTCAAAACCCACAGTTTCCACACTATTTCGCTGAGTATGCGCTTGCATTTGCTAAAAGATATCCAGAGCTGCAGTTATATACGCCCATCAACGAAATATTTATTACGGCTATGTTTTCTGCGCAGTATGGCTGGTGGAACGAACGGTTAACATCAGACGAAGCTTTTGTACGCGCACTCAAACACCTCTGCCAGGCCAATATACTGGCCATGCAGCAAATTCTGACCGTACAACCCGAAGCAACTTTTATACAAAGTGAATCGTCAGAATATTTTCATGCTATGGACCCGCAGGCGGTACCCCTGGCAAGATTCCTCAATCAAAAAAGATTTCTATCGCTTGATCTTACCTATGGTTATCCCTTAAACGTAACCATGTACGAATACCTGTTGAAGAATGGCGTTACCAAAGAAGAATACAACTGGTTTGGTCAGAACCAGGTAAAGGCGAGGTGTATTATGGGCAACGATTATTATGTTACCAATGAACACCTGGTGTTTCCCAATGGGCATACACAGGCAGCCGGAGAGATATTTGGCTACTATGTTATTACGCACCAGTACTATCGCAGGTATAAACTTCCTATCATGCATACAGAAACAAATATAAAAATGCCTGCCTGCAAAGAATGGTTGTTAAAACAATGGGCCAATGTACATCGTTTAAAACACGATGGTATACCCATCATTGGCTTTACGTGGTATAGTTTGCTGCACCAGGTAGACTGGGATTCTGCTTTACGCAACGATGCGGGCAACATTAATGAGCTGGGCTTGTTTGATCTCGATCGTAAAATAATGCCTGTAGGTGAAGCTTACCAGGCGCTTATCCAGAACTGGAAAGATATATTAAATGAGGAAAGTTATGGGCTAACCTTTGATAACTGGTAGGGTCAAAATAAATTAAGAGAGAGAGTGGCTACCGAATAAAAGATTTGTTTTCCTGAATAACATTAGCGGTAAAATGCATAAACAGATCATCGATCGGTACTTTTTTATCAGCCGTGTCACGTGTAACAAACAATTCGTCTGCCTGTAGGGTGGCAGTAAACGGCGTATAATCAACATTGCTGGCAGCAGTCAAGTTCTGCTGTTGTTGTTCAATTGGCATGTAAGTCAATTTAAATGGTAAGGAGATGCTTTAACTAATGCACAAATTTTATACCATCAAATAGAATAGCACTAAACTTCTGAATGATGCATTAGTAAGGTGCCGTTTTTGTCTTACACAGCATTATATCCCAGCGCTCCAAACAATC
Organism: uncultured Chitinophagaceae bacterium; assembly: GCA_963705285.1. Classification (GTDB taxonomy): domain Bacteria; phylum Bacteroidota; class Bacteroidia; order Chitinophagales; family Chitinophagaceae; genus JACMLD01. The sequence continues at coordinate 5,775,348 of OY970066.1, read as the reverse complement.
CAAACACCACATGGGCAATAAATAACTGACCGGCGAAGCGTACAAAATCCACTGCCGGTGGTAGAGGGTGAGCTTCCAGGGTAAACTTCCAAAGTAAAATGGCTGCAATGCCACTTAAGCCACCTACCACCAAACCTCTCTTTACATTAGCAAAATTTTGCCCGGGCTTCCAAAATTGTGCAAAAGTTTCAGCAAATAGTAATCCCACCGCAAAATGGATGGCCCAACCCGCCAGTCGATTTTTTGTGTTCAGTACCGGCAATAGACGGCCCGCCATTTTATCCAGCAAAACAGGTTCTTTAAAATTTTTATTTCGAATCCATGAAATAAGGTAGCTGTACAATGTCATCATACTTGTACCGGTTACTGCTGCCACACTCACACGCCGTTGATTTTGCAAACTTAAAAAGTTGTTCATGGTGGGTTGTTTATTCTACTTGTTCAATATTCACGCCATCAACTCGTGGCACGTTATTTACTGGAAAAACAATATGAAAAAGGATACAAAAAAAACGCCAACACAGGCCGCTGACGACGCAGCCGAAAGAGGTAAAAAAGCTATCGATGCAGGCAAAAAAGCCAATGGCGAGCAACCGTCAGATCCGAAGGTAAAAGAAAAAGAAAAGAAAGATGCGGAAGCCTGGCGGAATGAAGGTTAGCATTTGCTGTTGTAAGTATAGTTACCATCGGAGTAGTAAAAAGTTTACCACACCGCGGCACCGGCATTTTTTATGCAGTGAATAGATGGTGTCTGCATATGCGTGGATGATTAAAAAAAGCCTTATGGAGAAACATTTGTTCAATGCTTCGCTTTTAAACAATATTGCAAAACACTTATTGTCTACATCGCAAACCGTGGCTGTGGCAGAAAGTGTTACTTCGGGCCTGCTGCAATTTGCTTTTGGTTCTATGGAAAACGCTGAAAAATTCTACAATGGCGGACTAACTGCATACAATGTGGCCCAGAAATTTAAACATTTAAATGTAGATCCAATACATGCCATCAGGTGCAATTGCGTTTCGCAAAAAACGGCGGACGAGATGGCTCTGCAGGTAGCGGCGCTTTTCAACAGTGGCTGGGGCATAGGGATAACCGGGTATGCAACGCCGGTGCCCGAATCAGGGAACAAGATCTTTGCGTACTTTTCAATTAGCACAGACAACCAAATAAAAGCGGGTGGTAAAATTGAATCGAGGGAACTGCAGCCGCCACAACCACAAATTACCTATGTGCATGAAGTAATACAGGAGCTGCTTAAGCTGTTAACGTAACAAAAGATTGGAACGGTTCGGCATCTTCATTGGTATATACATCTTGTTTAGAGAAATAAACTGATTGATTTTTTTCTTATGTTATTCCTACTCGCTGGGGTTGCTTCATCAATCAGCTACCGTTGTATAGTATTCGTCAATGGCCAACTGTAATGCATCTTTATCAGCAGGATCTACATAGTCCATGGAAGCGTGTATCTGGTCGGTTTCTGTAGGTACAATGATGTGTAAAGAATACAGGCCGAATAGCCGGGGGTGCTTTTCTTTTAACCACTTCATAAAAAGAAAGTAGGTTGCTGCGCGAATAGGTTCTGGCATGCGGCGGGGGTTTGTTGTAGCAAACTTAGAAAACATTCAAACATTTAGGTTGTTACAAAAGTCAACTATACTGTTCGGTCATTCTATTGAATGCTTGTTCAATGGCGGCAGTAATGCATCGCCATTGTCACAGGCTTAAAAGGCGTGCGACTTTTTCGCAAACAAAAAAAAATCAGTCAACACCGAAAAAAAGGCGCCTACAGCAATACAAAAGCGTTAAGCTGGGTATACGTTTGCGCAAATTAACTTGTCAGTGCGTGAGATAATAGTAGTCATTGGTTATTTGCATAATAATAGAAAACACCTCTTTGTCCATATTCTCCCAGTTAACAATAAAACCTGTTTCATCTACAGCTGGTAATATCTCTATGCAATACAGCTTACAAAGTTGAGGATAATAGCGCTCAAACCAAATTATGAAGGCTTTGTGTTCCGCAAGGTGTTGTTCGGTTGTCATTTGTTGCAATTGAATGACCAATAAATAACAATATGAACTTACAAAAACCTATGATTTTCTGGTTGTCAGAAAAAGCTATTAGCGTTTTTTTAATCTGTCAAAGTAATGTTGACTATTAAAAAATGCATCATAAAGTGAATACACAAGTGATGAATCTTACTTTCAAACCTGCATCGTCTCATTTCATCGTTACTACCCTTTGCTTTTTTCTGGCGTTGCTTTTGATATCATCTTTTGTATGAGAACACCACATGAAAAATATGGCATTGCCCTGCTTGGCCTGGGCAAATACGCGGGGGGTCAACTGGCACCCGCCCTGCAGGAAACCAAAGAATGCAAACTTGCGGGCGTCATTACCGGCGATCCGGCAAAAGCCCGTGAGTGGAAAGACAAATACGCACTGGAGGAAGAAAATGTGTACAGTTATCAAAACATGGACGCTATAAAATACAATCCTAACATTGATATCATTTATGTAGTGGTGCCCAATGCGCTGCACGCAGATTTTGTAATACGGGCGGCCAGTGCCGGTAAGCATGTTATTTGCGAAAAACCGATGGCCACCACCGTAGAAGATTGCGACCGTATGATGAACGCGTGCGCGCGTGCGGGCGTTTCTTTGTCAATAGGCTATCGGCTGCATTTTGAACCATACACTCTTGAGATGATGCGTTTAGCCACCGCGCAACATTATGGCCCTGTGCAAAAACTAATTGCACGCGATGGTTTGGCCAGCGCAGAAGGCTGGCGCCTCAACAGGCAGTTGGCAGGCGGAGGCCCGCTGATGGATGTGGGTATATATTGTGTACAGGCGGCAGGGTATATTTTTAATCAGCAGCCTATTGCAGTTACGGCGCAGGAAGGGCCTAAAACACAACCGGGCATCTTTAACGACGTTGAAGAATCGGTGTCTTTTCAGTTGGAGTATGCAGGAGGGTATACGGCATCCTGTGCATGTAGTTATACAGAAGAGATGAGTTTGCTACGGGCAGAAGCTTCCAATGGTTTTTTTGAGTTGCATCCTGCATTTGACTACAATGGCATTCACGGTCATGCATCATACGGGCCCATGCATTTTGAACAGGTAAACCAACAGGCCAGGCAGATGGACGCGATTGTTGCCGCTATTAAAAATAATAAACCAAGTCCCGTACCTGCCGAAATGGGGCGGCAAGATGTATTGGTGCTGCAGCAAATTTATGCGGCCATGCAAAGTGGGCAAAGAATTTTGCTTAACACCCCGGGAGTTGCGGCGAGTTATAGCCACCAATAAAATAATGGGGACAGTAATCATCAGAAAATGATCAGTGGCAACAATAACTGGTATGCCGCTCGTCTTTTTTATTACAGTAGTCGTCTGCAAAGCTTAAGAAAATGCGGAGGACGATTTGCTACATTATTCATTTCCAGGTAAGGCCAGTTTGATTCATTGATTTTCGTCATCATAAATTGCTTGTACATACAGCACGGTTGGTAATTTTTTGTAGAGGTGTAATGATAAAAATCTTCCCCGAAAGCAAATTGCTTTACTAAAAATATTAGTATATTGCGTTAAATTTGCTACAATGAGATATTCGCCTGAAGTAACATTCCCGGTTTCTTGCAATGGCAAGCGCCTTACTGCAAGTGTGTTGGAAGAAATAGATCATCCCGTGCAAACAATTTTCCGGGTTTCATTTAGCAATGGGTTCCAGGATATTTTTTACCTGTATGATGACGGAAGCGTTGCCGGTACCACGCAAAAAGCTGCGCCCTATGCCAAAGCCATTCGTTTTGATATTGGTCATATGATTGGACTTGACACCAATCGTTTTTTTTATCATTTTCCTGAAAAAATTGACGGACTTAAAACAAATGTATGGATTGTAGAGGGAGATGATGAAAATGGTGACCCTATTTATAAAGTGTATTACTTTGATTTTTTTCGGTTTGCTCTGCAAAAACAAGAGCAGGTATGGGTAGTGTCGCACCAACCCCAGTTTGGAAAATTACCCGATGAGAAAATGATTTGTAAAGTGGGAAGGCTTTTAAATACGCTGCTCGAAGAAGAGTCTAAGTGATAGTCCAATCGTATATGTTTTTGAAAGTGCAGCCTTGTCACGCACGGCCACCGATCGCTTTAAAAATTTTACGCTCTGCCAACTGTTTTACTGATCGGCATAATAAATAAAAAGTTTTTTCTGGTGAGGCTAATTTATTATACTAATTTATTTAGTAATTTGCCGCCATGCCATTCCTGATGGACGGACCCTTCCAGATCACAATCTATATAGACAGAAAACCCATTCGCTTAAGCTGCACATGCCTGCACAAAAGTATGTGGAACGAGCAATGGGAGGTAAAAGCGCGCAATAAAACATTGGTGTTTGAAACCAACCGACCGGTTATTGAAAAACGTGGGTTAAAGAATTGGAGGTGGGACTGGGTGCTGCTGCGCGGTGAATTGACTAATATCAAGGTGCGTAACGACATTACGCTGGCCATGGAATTTTATTTAAAAAAAATTGATCCACCGGGCAAAGGGTCTACGCCTTTCGGTAGAAACAAGCGGGCATAATAAAAATCTCACGTTACATAGGGTGGTGTTCAAAACACGATATTAGGTTCGTACCTTGTCAACGGTACAGCCCACCAGAAAAGCAATAAGACATGTTTAATAATATGATACCAGAAACGGATGCACTCCAACCGATCGGATTTATGAACTGGCTACAGGCTGCTTATCCCGAACTATACGTTAAGTGCTCAACTTTCATGGCGGGGCTAGATGACCGGGAAGCTATGGAAGCATTAAGAAAGTGCGTAGATATTGAAACTTACCAGTACGTTGTGGATGCAAGATTTGAATATTATCACAAGGTAAAAACACAATAAGCGCTTCTTTAATCGAAAGATCATCCAACCAGTCATTACAATCAGCAAACCCTAGCATAATCTATTCCATTCGCCTTTAGGGTGTGGCGCAGCACTTTAGTTGGAGCGATCTCTTTGCTTTATTAAACCGATAACGCGTTGAAGCAATTCGCTCATAGTAGTTGCCTCTTTCCGCATTCACTAACCACATTTATACTTAAAGGCCGGAATAACCGGCCTTTAAGTGAGAACAATTCATTTACTTTTTTGCAGCAGCTTTCTTTTTTGGACCTGGTTTCTTTGCAGCTGCCTTCTTTTTTGGGGCTGCCTTTTTAGCTGTTGCCTTTTTTGGTACTTTGGCGCCTTTCTTTCTTGCCTCGGAGAGGCCAATTGCAATGGCCTGTTTACGGCTGGTTACTTTTTTACCGCTCCCGCTTTTTAACGTGCCTTTCTTTTTCTCCTTCATTACTTTTTCTACTTTTTTGCCGGCGGCTTTTGAATACTTTGCCATGGTTTCTTATTTAAAGTAAATAATGGGTTGTACAAGTAATGGATATCAAAACCCCTGCCAACACAATTATCATGTAAGCGAGGCCATTTGTTGATGGAATGGCTTGTCCGCTTCCGGGCTGTTGCGCGGCTTTTTTATAATGAGTTGAATGAGAGACATCACATGCTATATGTTACTATTAGCATGTGTCTTTGCATGGTGCATTACCGACCTTATTTTTTCTTCACCCGCCTGTTGTGAACCACTGATGGGTAGTTGATCTTCCGTTTCGGCCTCGTTGCTACCTGTTCCGCTCCTTATATATTTTCTTGTATCACGGCCGCTGGCCGGTGCAAAAAGCACTGCAATACTGGCACCCACAAAAGAGCCTGCCAGAAACCCGATGATTGTTTTTGTATTTGACATGGTAGTTTGTTTTAGTAAAGATGATATTAAATCCATGCCAAGTTTGCCGATCCTACCTATACCGTCAGAAATTACCCAAGCCTGCACCAGTAGTAACAGACAATATTCAAACCGGATTTTCTGAAGGCATGATTATTTTGAAATAAATAATCGCACTCTAATTAAAAATAGATGTTTAATGACGATAATGAAATTGGATGATAATTTTGTCAATAGGCACAGTTCTGCAGATTGATGCTCTTTATCCAATGTCTCCAAATTATTCGACTTTTAGAGTCATTTTTTATCCATAAAGGATATAAGATTTTGGGTTATATCTTACAATAAAAAGAAACATCAATGGAAATCAGGTTCATATCTTTTGTAATAGTGTTGAATGCTAATTTACTAGTGGGTTGCAATGGTTTTAGAAACAATATGATCAACTTAGAGTCAAACGCCTTTAAGGATTCTAAGAAATATTCAATGACAAAAATCAAATATGAAACAAAATTGTTGCGCAACAAAAAAGACTCTGTTATTTCTACTTTAAAAGATAGCTTAGAAATATCAAAGATTAGCCAGTTGTATTACAATTCCATCGAGATATTATCTTATATGGATAGCTTGAATAATGAAATTGAAAAATTGGATTCTAATGATCCCCATAATGTTAAGGTTATGAATGATATTTTCCTATCTAATGGCATCGCAGATACTTTATATTTTAGATTTAATTCATTATTTGAATTATCAAAAAGTGTAGCTTTTACAAAAGAACAGGGACACAAAATAATGGAATTAAAAAGGAAAAATTTACACGAGGATAGCCCCGGGCAGTTTAGAAAAATGTATTTTCAAGTCAACGACCCTCATCAGGCAATTTATGTACTCTTAAATTTTGAATCAGAGTTATTGATAACCGCAACAGAAAGTCTGCAGGGCTACAACTAATGACTCCGAAATAGCTTACATCTGACTATGAGGATTTTAAAAAAGTCAACAGTTCTTTTCAGATGGGTGCGGTGCAAGTACCGCTATCAATAGCTCCACAGAATCTGCAGTAAGCTTAATGGGGCCTGCTAGTATGACCGTCAGGATGGGCGGCTGGTTATATGTATACGTTAGCAATGAAAAGCAACCAGGATGTGTATTTTGATGATTTGGTAATTAATCACAAGCGGGGGCCTGTGGTAGAAGTAAATGACTATTATCCTTTCGGTATGGCAATAGTCGGCCTGAACTCTAAGGCAATAGGTTTTGGCGGTAGTGACAACAGGTATAAATTTAATGGTAAGGAATTGCAGAATAAAGAATTTAGTGATGGTGAAGGGTTAGAATGGACGGATTTTGGGGCGAGAATGTATGATCCACAGATTGGAATGTGGATGAGACCAGATCGTTTAGCCGAAGTCGCGAGAAAATGGAGTCGATACAATTATGCCTTAGACAATCCGATACGTTTTATTGATCCGGATGGCATGTGGACATATGATGCAAATGGAAATGCTGCTACTAATGACCAAGCTGAGATTAATGCTTTTTTTCAAGAGACAAGTGATAATGGGGGAGATAAAGATAAGGACAAGAAAAAAATAACGAACAAAAACAAGAAACTGATAAGAAACAGTATGAAAGGCTCAACAAAGAATTAGCGGAAAAATACCCTAAGAAAGTCGGAAAAGAAGAAGAACACCATATAGATCCTATATATTTTGGATTTCCCGAAAATGGGGAAACGGTACCTCTACTTGGCCCATATCATCAGGGTATTACTAATGAATGGAGAAATGAGACTGGATATGGTAAAAATAAAAAGATTCCAACAGGTAAGGAATATGAGAAATTAAAAGAAAAAATTTATAATAAATTTCCTTTGCCGAAAGCAGATTGGAATCTTATAGGAGGAAATTTACAAACAAATACTAATCCATCCCAAGTTCAAGATAAGGCACCGCCGGGGGCGCAATTCTTAACCTTGCTTTGAAGACTTTTGGCATTGATACGGTGATGGTTCAAGCGGCAATAAACACTGTAATAGTAGAAAAAGAAGAAAGAGGGGGAAGCATGGACAAGTATTTTAATTAGACATGAATTTTTTACTGCCGCACCAGAATCAAAAAGGTTAAAACATCATCGATTGCCTTTTTGGTTGATATTTTAATAAATTTCCCTTACATAATTTATACCCCAGAACATGGGCATGTCTCACCTCAGAATAAGGCTTTTCAGAAGTTTTGGGATTTATTTTCTATATTATTGAATGGCTTTCAATTGAGTGTTTCAGAATTTGTTTTTTGTTATCATAACAAATTAATTTTTGTTTTAGACTCAAAAAGAGATGTGAGGGATGCCTTGGATCAAATCATCGATTTTGTGAATGAAAATAAAGCAATTTTTAAGCAAAAGGTCGCCGCCCCCAAAATAGATGCCAATAATATTCCAATTAATATAAAAGAGGTCTTACCTTTTCTTAAAAAATATAGCATTTCTGATGACTCAGAAAGAGCCGAACTCGTAGAGCAAATGTCTGATGATGAAAAAGCAACTTTAAGAGAAAAAATTTTTCCAATAATGTCTGAAATTGAAAGTTATTTGGATTCATTTAAAGATAAACCTTTTACTCTTGAAGCTTCATTAATTTTAGAATTGGCAGAATTAGTTGCCGAATTGCGATTCAAATAAGAATGCAATTCACGCGTAGTTTTGACCTGCACTTTATAAGTGCAAGCAATAGATAAGTTGTGCGTACTTGGGCTATGATTGACAGAAAAGCAAGGTAGATTTTTTCCCTGATCCGTTCTTTTTTTGGGAAGGATTCAGGGAAGAATTATTTTATTATAAGTAAATGGTACTGTGCGCTGTTAGGCCATTTTGATACTCAATATAATTTGTTGCATACACAGCCTTCAGCTTGCGCATATTCGCGCATAGATGCTTATTAGACACTTATCGATGATTAAAATATTGGTCATCGAAATTCAAACAGCCACTGCAGTAAACAAAGTAAACTGTTTTTTATTTTATGCGAAATATCATCATTACAATAATATTTTATTTGCCAAAGTTTTGTACAGCTCAGGAGCTGGACACGCTCCAGGCTGATTCCATTTATGCAAAAAATGCAGTTTCCCGCCGCATCATGTATGTGCTTTACGACAATACGCTTCAAAACGAGCTGGTTACAGATTACAATAAACACGGACAAATGACTCAAAGAACCTGGTTTTGGAACGGCGAAACCAATTTTCATAATAGTGAATTTTTTCAATATAATGCAAGCGGCTCGCTTGCGGCAATCGTAGATACATTTGTAGACAAGCACGTTACACGGACAAAGTTCATTTACCAAAATAAAGTCTTGACAGCTTCCGTGGAAATTGACCAAAATGGAGACACTGTAAATTATCGAATGTATCCCAGCGAAGAACAAACAATACATCGCTGGTACAGGTCAGGAAAACCGTACAGATATGATACCACCTTGTTTGAAAAAAGGAATGTCAAAATAGCATTTAATGGCAAAGAAGCTTCATTTTTCAATTCTCAAGACCTGGTGTGGCACTATATATACAATAACTATTTTGATGCTTGGGGAAATTTAATCCGGACTGACTACCAAACAGATACAAATGCATATAGTTCTATAAAGTATTTCTACAACGATAAAGGCTTACTGCTGAAAAAAGAATCGGTTTCTAATAACCGAGCAGGTAAACGTAACGAGACATACTACTTTGTGTACGAATAATGCTATCTGTAAAATTGTTTTGGTCCCGAGTTGAATACCAAGTAGAAACCAATCAATATATCCGGCTGCCTAGGAACCGGCAAATGCAACAAAAGAAAATGCGCTTTTAACAACCTCAGTTCCAGCACAACTCCAATACAAACCAGTGGTGAGGGCTTCGATAAGAGCTGCAAATACAAAGTGCCAGAAATCAACGGTGGATCCTTAAGGTCAAGAATATGCCCAGTATAATTTCACTGGTAATGGCCGGAGATGGAATTTCATTGATACAAGACTTAGTATTCAGCATCGTCAAGGGTGTCAATAGATGATTTAACGGCACTTAAAAATCAATTATTAACTTTACTTATAGCAGGCCTTGTTGCTGGCGGCAGAACTCACGGTAGTACTGTACCTGTGGGAGATATAGATGCTGGTGGCGACGTTGTATTGCAGGAATTATTGGAATCACGAGCTTACAATTCGGGCCGGCCAAAAGATTTGATGTATATTTCTATTCAAAATAATGGTATTGCCGAAAAAACAGAAGCATTTCAGGTAGAGGCGGATAAAGAAATTTCATCCAGCGTATTTTCGATACCCAAAGGAATTGATATTTTAGATATGACATCTAGAACCAATAATTAATTGGGATTTAAGAAAGTTGTTACAACGGTATATAAGCTATCGTTTTTATAGAAAAGGTCATTTGTATGAATTAGAATCCCATTAAATGCATTGTTCATTATTCGAACAGTAATGCTCCTTTCTGAGTTTGTGAAAAAAATTAATTCTACAAAACTGGTATTTATATTTGTTCTGTCAGGGTTTATTTTTTTTAGTTTTTGTAGCTGAATACTAATTTTATTTAAGTCTTCTTTATTTATGACGGTGATACTTTTACGCGAAACAGAGTTGTAAATTTGAGCACTGTCGATGTTTTTTACATCGAATAATGCGGTGCTTATACCTTCTTTCGGTTTTAAAAATTCCCATGTTATAAATGAGATCAATATAATTAAGCTAAAGCCAAGTAGTGTATATTTTGAAGGGATAATCATAAATTCTATGAATAAAAAATCCAGGAAGGTGCCAACAATATTTTTGGACACTGTTTTTCTCGGGTCCGGGTAACGTCATGGCTCAGGAACGTGTATTTATCTTTGATCGAAAGATCAAATTTAGGATAATATGAAGTAGCTCCTCAATCAGTTATCAATCTGATCTGACCGGACGTTCCATCTTATAACATTTATTTGTATCCGCCCATTAATCATGGTCAACTAAAAGTTCGTTTAACTGTAATGTTTACCAAGCGAATGACAGAATTAATCACATGTTTGGAGTGTACCCCAAAATCTGCCTGCTTTCAAAAATAATTTCCATCTAAAAGTCCAAAAGTGCCAATAAAATTCCTATTCTTAGGGTAAACGCTGACAACCCTTAAAATCTGAATTATGAGAGTCTTTCGCTGTCGAGTTAGTGCACTAGAGGATCCAACGTAATAATTACCATCCCAATAACTGCGCAGGTTTGCCCAGGGCGCACAACTGCGCGGGCGCCAGGCCATTCGCGCTCATAAAATTTTAGCTTCTTCTGCTCTGCAGCGGAATTTGCAAATGAAAAGAAGAGCCTTTGCCTAGTTCACTCTCTGCCCATATTCGGCCGCCGTGCGCATCCACAATCTCTTTAGATATATAAAGTCCTAAGCCCATCCCTTTCGCTTTACTTTTGCCTTCGGCTACCCTAAAATACTGGTTAAATATATTGTTGAGGTGCTCTTTTGCTATACCAATACCCTGGTCAGTTACGGTTATGATGGCCTGGTCGCCCAACACCTTTGTAGCCACGATGATCTCCGTGCCGGCATCGGCATATTTGGTGGCATTAGATAACAGGTTTACCAATACCTGCAACAATTTTCTCCGGTCTGCCTTTACCGTTACATCTTCTGGCAAATACTCCAACGTCACCGTATGTTTGCTGGTATTAACTGCTTCAATACCTTCTTTTACCAGTTGAAATAACGATACCATTTGAAATTCCAGGTCTATTTTGCCTGCCTGAATTTTAGAAATGTCTAGCAGATCTTCCACAATACCTTCAAGCCGTTCTACCTGCTTATCTACTTTTGCAAGCGCATTGTCGGCATTTATGGCGCCAGATGCTGCCAGTTGTAAATAGCCTTTAATAGTGGCCAAAGGCGTTTTTAACTCATGACTGGCAAACCCAATAAATTCATCTTTCTTGCGGTTGAGTGCATTTATTTCCGCGTATAGCTTCGCATTGTCTAGGGCAATAGCGGCCTGGCCGGCAATGGCCGCTACCAGTTCTTCATGTTCAACAGTAAACATGTCTTTATCCGGGTGGCCAAAAAAAAGACCGCCCAACACTGCACCATTTTGCGAAATTACGGGTACTGCCAGGTAGCTTACCACCGGCAGGTGGCCTTTGGGCATCCCATGATGCGGTGGGTTCTTGCCAAAGTCTGGATCAGTGGTGATGTCTGCACTTCGCTTAATGCCTTTACCCTCAAAGGTGGGGTTAAAGATGGCGGTATTGCGCGGCATATTAAATTTATCAAAGGCCTCCCGCGGTGCGCCAGACAATGCATACAGCATATACGTTTCTCCGGCAGTATCAATTTCATTATAGAAGAATGCGCCAAAAGCCGCACCACACAAACGCGTGGTGGCATCAGTTACCTCCTGCAACACCGTATTGATATCAAGATTGGCCGATACAGTTTTGCCAACCTGGTTGATAATCTGCAGACGTTCTTCCGTTTGTTTTTGACGGGTGATATCACGGGCAATTTTTGAAGCTCCGGTAATTTCGCCAAGCTCATTTTTTACAGGAGAAATGGTGAGGGATACCTGAATATGCCGGCCGTCTTTTGTACGCCTGATCGTTTCAAAGTGCTCCACCCGTTCACCTTTTTTCAGCCTGGCTATAATGTGGTCTTCCTCCTGTTGGCGGTCGGCCGGGATCAATATTCTTATAAGCTGCCCCTGCATCTCGCTTTCAGAATACCCAAACATTCTTTCGGCGGCTTTGTTCCAACTGGTGACGCGGCTATTCAAATCTTTGCTGATAATAGCATCTTCAGAACTATCAATGATAGCAGCAAGCATGGCTAAACGATCATAGGCGCTTTGAGGACTCTCGGATTGCATATGGTAGATTTAAGTGAACTACTTGCGGTGGTAAAAGTATTCATTTTCACGTTACGTTTCATGGCACTTAATTTGTAATTTTCTTAAACATAACCTTCTATTAAAAAAGCCGTCCGTTATGATAAATGTGCTGGTGGTAGACGATGATAATGACCTGTTAGAAATGGTAACGTTTGCGTTAAATGCCAACGAAATGACCGTTAGTAGCCTGTCTGAAGGACAACATGTGTTGGAAACCGTGTTGGCACGTCCCCCGGATGTATTGCTGATGGATATTTTTTTGGGGGATAGCGACGGCAGACAGTTGTGTAAACAGATAAAAAGCACCGCGGCTTACATGGGCTTTCCCATCCTGTTGTACTCAGCAGGCGAAATCTCAAATGCATCAATTGTGGAATCCAGTGCGGATTTTTTTCTGCGCAAGCCTTTCGACTTGCAAAGATTAATTGCCGCCATTCGTCAGTATATTAAAAACTAATTAAAAGCCTTCTGCCATCTTGTAACATATTATTTAACAGCCAGCATAACAGGGCAGCATATCCCATTTTTTCTGATACTTACTTCCAATTCTTTTCAATGGATGCTGCCACATAAAACCAGTTATTGCTACCTGACATCAAATCCACTTTAGCATACATGCACAAAAGCAAGACAATTCTTATTGCAGATGACGATTTTGCCGTTTCAGATGTTATCCGCATGGTGCTTGCAGATGAACCTGTTGCAAATTGGCGCATAACCTGGCGGGCAAGAAAGTATCATGAGGTCAGCAACAAACATTCAACGCATCCGTGTAGGTAAGATCAAAAAATCGCTGCAGTCACACTGCAAAACATCTCAAGCGTTGAATATACACTTAGATGTTCGCACAAAATTAATACTGATGTAAATTAGGAAACGGGCGGGAAGTGTTGTACCTTATGCTTATGGCAGAAAAACTACCCCTATCAAACGATGTTGATCGCACCCTTGCTATTAAAGAACTCATTAAAAGATGGGTAACAAAAAACAGGCAATCAGCTATTCCGGAGATGCCTATATTGGAGGTGCTTAATCAGCCATCGAAATCTAATATTCCTGATCCGTCATTTTTGCGAAGATAGCGAGCGTCGAATTTGCTCATGTACAATTTCCATCCCCCGGTTACTGTCGAAAATCTTCCTGTACTAACACATTATCTGGATTTAGGAGACTGCAACAATGAAAACAGCCGTGCAACCTGTAATTATCAATAGATGAGGCAATAGTAGTATACCCACGCTGTTTTTTACCGACCTATCGTCAATCAGCAGGGCGATGGTACAAAACTGGAAATAGAAATCAGCTTTGATAAAAAAGAGGATATGAATAAAATGCTAAAAATGGCTTTTGAAGATGGGTTTGGCACCGTGTTAACCGAGTTGGATAAGCTAGCAGGTCAATAAATCTATTGTTTCAAAAACATTGAAAGCCCTGACATTGTCGGGGCTTTTGACTTGGATATTGCCTTATAATGTTAGGTCTTCATTGATAAACTATACACCCTGGGCATTGAATTTATCATGAAAACAAATTGCTTTACGCCAAAATACGCCGAACAAACTGAATTTGAAATGGTTATTTAATAACATCGGATAAGATGTATTATTTTACAGTTAAACAATTCGGCACGGTGCTATAATTGCTTTTAATATTTATGGGCAGTTTTTTTTACAAGTAATACGACTCTTAAAATTTTTAAAATGGATAAACAGGTAGCGTTGGTCAAACATACTTTCAAAAGCATTAGTGATAAAGTTGATAAAGTGTATGATAATTTTATTCTTGAAACCATAAACGACCATTGTTTAAGAATTGCCGTTATGCAGGAAGCGTATCGCTGGCATTACCACAATCATACAGACGAACTTTTTATTGTGCTAGAAGGCGAGTTGAAAATCGAAATAAGAGACCAAGACACTGTTTTTTTAAGGCCGGGAGAGTTTATTAAAATCCCTGCTGGCGTAATTCATAAAACAAGTGCCGCTACCAGGACAGTTAATTTATGTTTTGAGAAAAGGGGGGAGGACACCATTTTCGTTGACTGAAAAATTATTAATTGGCGAGTTCAATAGTTTATTTTCTACTGAATTAAACAAAGGAACACCTGGGCGAAAGCTGCTTCAACATTAATCTTACCTGCTGCGGCACACATTAATGCTGCTTTCGTCGGTAATAACCATGTATCACCTTCGCCCTTTATATATCCTACAATATAAATTTGTTAAACTCCATTTCAAGTAAACGCTCAATGTGCAATAGCAGAGTGACAATCGACTCCCTCTAGTAAAACTTCGGCATTTGCTGCCGGGGAATATAACATCGCCGTACAAAGGCAATTTTTATGTTGTTTCCTTTTTAAAATATCATAATTCACGCAACTGCTGCAGCCTTTCCAGAATGCTTCTTCGTGTGTAATCTCATTGAAGGTTACTGCTTCAAATCCAAGTTGCGTATTCATTTTCATGATTGCTAAACCAGTAGTGATGCTGAAAACTTTGGCGTTCGGGTATAGTTTGCGCGCCAGTTCAAATGTTTTTTCTTTTATCTGCCTTGCGATGCCGGCCCCACGGTATTCAGGGGCTACGATAAGCCCGGAGTTTGATACAAACTCCCCCTTTGCCCAAACTTCAATATAAGAGAATCCAACCCACTGGTTGTCTTCCGTTACCGCTACAATGGCTTTGCCTTCCATCATTTTTTTGCGTATTGATTCCGGCGATCTTTTTGAGATACCAGAACCACGTGCTATAGCCGATGCTTCCATTTCGGCACTGATTGTTTCTGCAAATGCACCGTCAGGCACTGCCGCTTCACGGACTATTATATTTTTCATGATCTGTTTATTTTTTTTATTCTTTTTTGTCTGAGTTTTTATCTGGTAGGGTAATTTTTGTGTTCAACTTGCATTATGATCCGTAACCAATTACCTGTGTGATATAGATCGTGTACAGACGCGCAGGAATATGCGCTTTAACCAGCGCCCATTCTTTTTTATTACAGCATTGTGATGTCTGCGAAAAAGAATAGATAAATGCACTTTCCACCGCGTTCTTCACTTCGGTATTTCCATGTGCATAAATGTAGTCGGCCAGCCGTAGCCATTTGAATACTTTGCTAAACTGGTGTACCATTACTTTTTTACGCATAAAGCGTGAGAACTCAAACATTGTCTGGTATATATTCCCAATGGTGACGTGGTAAAATATCTCGCCATTTGTTTCGGGGAATTTGTCCGCAATCAGTGCGGGAACTTCATACTGGTTCATAACTTCATGTTTAAAGTATGGCAGGATGCCAAAGGAATGCCGGAACGCAGCCCCTGTTACCAGCAAGAGCATAAAATGCAGATTATCATTAAGATTGAACCTATCATGGTCGGTACACTATTCAGGACAATCGGGAAGGCTACCTTCTCTAAATGAGAAGGTTTTATCAAAATGAGATACCTTTCAGCTTTGTGCAACGGCTGAAGTACGCCTGTATTATCGACGGGGCATGGTTTTGAGGGTTTAAAGTGATCCGGCATTTTTTTCGACGTAATTTTAGAAATACCATGAGTCAAATGAAATCTACGATATTGGTTGTTGACGATGAGGAGAAGCTGCGGTCGCTGCTGAAAAGAATTATTACACTTGAAGGATTTAAGGTAGTGGAAGCCGACACGTTAAAGGCAGCTTCCAAAGTGCTGGATCGGGAAGCAGTAGATGTAATTCTGTGCGATGTTAAGCTACCAGATGGCAATGGTGTTGAATATACAAAAGTCATTAAAGAGAAATATCCTTCCATAGAAATTATACTGTTGACCGCTTTTGGTAATATCCCGGATGGTGTGGAGGCCATTCAGAACGGCGCTTTTAATTATATCACCAAAGGCGACGACAACGCCCGTATTATACCATTACTGAACCAGGCGTTAGAGAAAAAACAATTGAAAGACAGAATAAGTCAGCTGGAAGAAAGAGTGGGAAAAAAATACAGTTTTGACTCTATTCTCGGGGCGTCGCCACTACTTAAAGAAGCTATTGCATTGGCCAAAATTGTTGCACCAAACAGCACTACCGTATTGTTACTTGGTGAAACAGGCACCGGGAAAGAAGTTTTTGCCCAGGCCATTCACAATGCAAGTAGAAGATCACAGCAGCCTTTTGTTGCGCTGAACTGCAGTTCTTTTAGCAAGGAACTGTTAGAAAGTGAGATTTTCGGGTACAAAGCCGGCGCTTTTACCAGCGCGGTAAAAGACAAAAAAGGACTGATTGAGGAAGCGGATAAGGGAACATTGTTCCTGGATGAAATAGGTGAGATGCCCCTGGAGCTCCAAAGTAAGTTGTTACGTGTATTGGAATCGAGTGAGTTTATTAAACTCGGTGAAACAAAAACCACGCGGGTTGATGTACGTATCATTGCGGCCACCAATCGCGACCTGCAAAACTTTGTGCACGAAGGTAAATTCAGGGATGATTTATTTTACCGCCTCAATGTATATACTATTACGCTGCCACCTTTGCGTGAACGAAAGAAAGATATCCCGTTGCTGGTGAAGTTTTTCGTGGGTGTTTTTGCTGAGAAGATAAACGTTCACGAACCCGCTATTACCCCTGAATTTATTGAAAAGTTGCAGCAGCATGAATGGCGGGGCAACATCCGCGAATTAAAAAACAGTATAGAAAGAGCGGTCATTGTTTCCAATGGCGAACCCCTCACCATTATCCATTTGCCCATTGAGCTGCGAGAAAAGCAATCAAAATCGCAACCGCTTTCTGCCTTTGATTTGCAGAGCGTAGAAAAACTGCATATCCAGCGCGTATTAAATCACACCCGTTACAACAAGGCAGAGGCCGCACGACTGCTAAATATCGGACTTGCCACATTATACCGCAAAATTGACGACTACCAGCTCCAGTAGCAGATGCTATTGTTTTGATAAAAACCTTCTCATTTTGAGAAGGTTTTTTTTGCTGTGATTTTGTCAGTGATTCACTGGTTTCTCCTACATCCCTTGACCGGCGCGGGTTACACGCTGGCGGCGTGATGATGCAGCAACAAGGCACAGCTTTTGGCAACACTGCCCTAAAAGAAACAATATGAAAAGCTGGATAAGGTTGGTAAAACAAAAAACAACACCGTTTCACATATTTTTTGCCTGCTACGTACTGCTCATCCTGACAGGGTTTTTGTATCAGTGCCTGAAAATGCAATAATAGTGAGAACGCGTTACCGAATGATAAAAAAAATGGGGTTAGTAACTCTGCTAATTGCTTCCGGTCAAATGCAGGTAGTGTGTAGTAAAACAAAATTTTTTCAATTCTAAATAACAACAACATGTCAACTATTATCTTATTCGTTTGCGGACTGGTTTGTTTCTGGATCTTTTATAAATCCATCGATTTTTTTGAAAAGATCTGACGCCTATTTTTCACATTAAAAAATACACAACATGTTCCTGGTACTTTTTATTTTATCCATCATCGTATTTATCTATTTGCTCTACGTTTTATTAAAACCGGAAAAATTCTAAACTGTTAAAGGATTCACCTGCGAAGGTATATCCATGGCTCTTCAAAATTTAAACTTCTACAAAATGAATACAGAATTAACGGGCATCATTGTAACCTTCCTACTAACGGTGCTATTTGCCTATCCGCTGGGTAGGTACATTGCAAAGGTTTTTGCCGGGGAGAAAACAATGCTTGATTTTTTAAAACCGTTTGAACGGGGCATTTACCGCATTGCCGGTGTAAATCCTGGTCAGCCAATGAACTGGAAAGACTTCTTAAAAGCAATGCTTACCATTAACCTTTTATGGTTTGTGTACGCCTTTTTTATGTTTCTGTTTCAGGCACATTTGCCGTTAAATCCGGATGGAAACCCCAACATGACCCCGGATCTAAGTTTTAATACTGCCATCAGTTTTGTAGTCAACTGCAACCTGCAGCATTATTCGGGCGAAAGCGGAGTAACCTATCTCACCCAGCTGGCCGTTATTACGTTCCTGCAATTTGTAAGTGCAGCAACCGGTATTGCCTGCCTGGTAGCGCTTTTTAACGGACTAAAAGAAAAGACTACAAATAACCTGGGTAATTTCTGGCAGATCTTCACGGTGACCATTACCCGCATTTTACTACCATTGTGTATTGTTATTGCTGTATTACTGGCATTCAACGGTTCACCCGCCAGCTTTGACGGCAAAGACACGATAGTAACATTACAGGGTGATACCGTGGGTGTTTCCAGGGGACCGGCAGCAGGCATGATAGCCATTAAGCATTTAGGCACCAACGGTGGTGGCTGGTTTGGCGCCAACTCTGCACATCCGTTGGAGAATCCGAATTATTTTACCAATATGCTGGAGTTGATTGTGCAGGTACTGATTCCTATTGCCATGCTATTTGCCATGGGTTTTTATATCAAGCGTAAAAAATTTGCGAATGTCATTTTTGGCATCATGACCATTGGTATACTTTGCCTGCTGATACCAACACTAATTACTGAATTGCACGGCAACCCCGAAATAACCAGGATGGGTGTTACCCAGGCTACCGGTGCGATGGAAGGAAAAGAAGTCAGGTTTGGTACTGCAGCATCTGGTTACTGGAGTATTGTTACAACAGTGATATCAACTGGTTCGGTGAACTCAATGCACGACAGTTCGATGCCCTTATCGGGCCTTATGCAACTGCTCGGTATGCTGGTCAATGGTTTCTATGGCGGCTGCGGTGTGGGTATCTTAAATTATTTTATTTACATCATTATAGCTGTCTTCATATCCGGACTAATGGTGGGACGAACTCCCGAATTCATGGGGCATAAAGTGGAAGCAAGGGAGGTAAAAATTGCAGCAATGGTAACCTTACTGTCTGCATTTATTATCAAAGGCGGAGCAGCACTGGCTTCCTATTATTTTGTTACCCACGGTAATGCTGATTGGGCGGTTAAACCCTCAGCATGGTTGAACAATCCCGGTTACCATGGCTTTTCTGAAATGCTGTATGAATATACTTCTGCCAATGCCAATAACGGCAGTGGTTTCGAAGGACTGGCAGATAACAATATATGGTGGAATGTAACCACCGGTTTTGCAATGATACTGGGAAGGTTTCTCCCTATCATCGGCCCAATTGCTATCATAGGCTTAATGGCAAACAAGAAACATGTTCCTGAATCTGCAGGAACACTGAAAGTTGATTCACTCACTTTTGGTGTGATGACATTTGCTGTGATAATTATTATTACCGCACTGTCATACTTTCCACCGCTGGTGCTGGGGCCCATTGCAGAATACCTGAGCATGCATCACTAATACTCATTTGAAGAAGAAAGAAGAAAAATAACATTATGGCAAATAATAAATCAAATAAACTGTTCGAGTCTGCATTAGTCAAAGAGGCGCTCAAACAATCATTCGTAAAACTGAACCCGCGGATCATGATGCGCAATCCGGTCATGTTTACCGTAGAAATCGGAACAGCAATCATGCTGGCTGTATGTATCTGGATTTGGACCGGTGAAAAAGCCCAGGGAAGCCTTGCTTACAACCTGGCTGTTTTCCTGATATTGTTTG
The DNA here is from genome assembly GCA_963705285.1 of uncultured Chitinophagaceae bacterium. GTDB lineage: Bacteria > Bacteroidota > Bacteroidia > Chitinophagales > Chitinophagaceae > JACMLD01. The sequence goes on along the minus strand of OY970066.1, from coordinate 5,755,068 downwards.
TTACCGTGTTGTTCGCCAACTTTGCAGAAGCCATTGCGGAAGCACGGGGTAAAGCCCAGGCAAACTCCCTGAGAAAAACAAGGGAGGAAACACCGGCAAAGAAAATATTACCAGTAGGTGAAATTTATACAAACGAAGTGAAGATTGTTCCCTCGTCACAATTAAAAAAAGGGGATGTATTTCTTTGCGAAGCCGGCGACATGATTCCCATGGATGGTGAAATCATTGAAGGTATCGCTACTATTGATGAGAGTGCCATTACCGGCGAATCGGCTCCTGTCATCCGGGAAAGCGGTGGCGATAAATCATCCGTGACCGGTGGCACAAAGGTTTTGAGTGACCAGATAAAAGTAAGGGTGACCACTGAACCCGGTGAAAGTTTCCTCGACAAAATGATCGCATTGGTAGAAGGGGCATCTCGCCAGAAAACACCCAATGAAATTGCGCTCACAATATTACTGGCCAGCTTTACACTTATTTTCCTGATTGTGTGTGTAACCTTGAAACCATTTGCGGACTATGCAAACACACCTATAACCGTGGCGGCCCTGGTGGCATTGTATGTTTGCCTGATACCTACTACCATCGGCGGCCTGTTAAGCGCCATTGGTATTGCAGGTATGGACAGGGCTTTGCGTGCTAATGTGATTACCAAGAGTGGTAAAGCAGTAGAAACAGCCGGCGACCTTGATACTTTATTATTAGACAAAACCGGCACCATCACAATCGGTAACCGGAAAGCCACCAACTTTTGGCCCGCCGATGGCGTTGATAAAGCAGCTTTTACCGAGGCCTGTGCTTTGTCTTCGCTGGCAGACCAAACGCCGGAGGGGAAATCTATTATCGAACTGGCAGGTATTAATGTAAATACGTTTAACACCAATGGTGCCCGGTTTATTGAGTTTACTGCAGAAACACGCAGCAGTGGTATTGATTTGCCAACTGGCCTCAAAATTCGTAAAGGCGCATTTGATTCCATAAAAAATATGGTTGCAAAAGCCGGCAACAGTGTACCCCAGGAGACGGCTGCCAGGGTAACCGCTATAGCCTCTAATGGTGGTACCCCGCTTGTAGTGAGCCAGAACGATAAAATTTTGGGTGTGATTGAACTGCAGGACATCATCAAGCCAGGCATACAGGAACGTTTTGAGCGTTTGCGTAAAATGGGCGTGAAAACAGTAATGGTAACCGGAGACAATCCCCTTACCGCTAAATACATTGCTGAAAAAGCCGGTGTGGATGATTTTATTGCCGAAGCCAAGCCGGAAGACAAGATGAATTATATTAAAAAAGAACAACAGGGAGGTAAATTGGTAGCCATGATGGGCGATGGTACCAATGATGCACCCGCACTTGCCCAGGCCGACGTAGGTGTTGCAATGAATAGTGGAACGGCGGCAGCAAAAGAAGCAGGTAACATGGTTGACCTGGACAATGACCCTACCAAGCTGATTGAAATAGTTGAAATAGGAAAACAGTTGCTGATGACAAGGGGTACATTAACCACATTTTCAATTGCAAACGATGTGGCGAAATATTTCGCAATTGTACCAGCCCTTTTTATAGTGTCCATACCAGGTTTGCAGGCACTTAACATTATGTATTTAAAAAGCGCCGAGAGCGCTATTTTATCAGCCGTTATTTTCAATGCTATTATTATTCCAATACTTATACCGCTCGCCCTTCGCGGTGTGGCCTATAAACCCATTGGTGCAAGCGCATTGCTCAGAAGAAATCTTTTGATCTATGGTGTTGGAGGTATTATCGCACCGTTTATAGGAATCAAGTTAATTGATATGGCGCTTGCACTGTTCATGTAATAAAACAATTTTAAAATTAAAGTATGAAAAAATATTTGTTGCCTTCTTTAAAACTTACATTGGTGTTTATTGTACTGTGCGCAGTGCTGTATCCGTTGCTGATCGCAGGTATCGGCAAATTTACACCCGGTGGGGGCAAGGGTGAAACGGTAAGCGTTAACGGCAAAGTAGTGGGGTATGCCAACATTGGTCAGAAGTTCACTGATGATAAATACTTCTGGAGCCGCCCTTCTGCAGTTGACTACAATGCGGCAGGTTCTGCAGGCTCAAACAAAGGACCTACTAATCCTGATTATTTAAAACAGGTGCAGGACAGAATTGATACATTTCTTGTGCATAATCCCGGGGTGGATAAAAAGGATATTCCTGTTGAACTGGTAACGGCTTCCGGCAGTGGATTGGATCCTGATCTGTCTCCTGTTGGCATACGGGTGCAGGTTAAACGCATCGCAGCGGTTCGTAAAATTGATGAAAATAAAATCAATGCCCTTGTAGATACGCACATACAAAAACCCTTTCTCGGCATTTTCGGTCCATGCAAAGTAAATGTGTTGAAATTAAATGTGGCACTGGATGAACTAAAATAAATGATCCTTTCTCTTTTGTTGGTAGTGTAAGCCCCTCTCGGCCAGGGGAGGGGCATTTTCTAATCTGTACATTAAAAAATATAAACAATGAAAAAAAATATAGTAGCAATCATGTTGTTCATGATAGCAACCGTTACCGCATTCTCCCAGGCATCCGATTCTGCAAAACAGACTTCCTTACCCGTAACCATTACCGGATCCATTGATGCTTATTACCGGTATAATTTCAACAATCCAAAACTATATCCATACAACAGCCTTACCAGTTTTACCCATTCCAGCAATTCGTTTGAGCTGGGTATGGCATCCATACGCGCCGATCATAGTTTTGGAAAAGTGAGCGCCACCATTGACTTGGGATTTGGTACACGTGCAGAGGAATTCAGCTACAATGATGCCGGTACGCGGTTTGCAGTAAAACAAGCTTACCTGAGTTATGCTCCTTCTGCTGCAATTAAATTTACATTCGGAACCTGGGCTACACATGTAGGTTATGAACTGGTAGATGCTTACCTCAACAGGAATTACAGCATGAGCTATATGTTCACCAATGGACCATTTACGCATACGGGTTTGAAAGCAGATATTAGTCTGGGTGGTAAAACTGCTATCATGGTTGGAATTTCCAACCCCACTGATTTCAGAACAGCACCTTCAATGCCGAAATCTTTTATAGGCCAATTTTCCACCGGTTCAACCGATGATAAGTTCAAAGCCTACCTGAATTTTGTGGCCGGTAAACAATCAGATTATAAAAAAGTAATTCAGCCAGATATTGTATTGATGTATGCTGTGGCGCCAACATTCAGCCTGGGTTTTAATGGAACCTTGCAGTCAGTTAAACTTGATGCAGATAGTACCGGGAAATTTAACTCGTACAAATGGTGGGGTGCGGCAATCTACCTGAATATTGATCCGGTGAACTGGTTTGGTCTCACGCTGAGAGGCGAATACATTAGAGACAATGATGATTATTTAGGACTGAAACACGTGTTTGCACCAACATTATCCGCTAACTTCAAAGTGAACAATTTGACAATCATCCCTGAATTCAGGTTTGATAAAGCCGGTAACCAGGTCTTTTACAAATCAGCAACAGAAACAACGTCATCGACGGGCAGTTTTATTTTGGCAGCTGCCTATCATTTTTAACATTGGTCATTTAACGATTGTTGTATGTTACAGCACAGCATGGTTTGTATGTTTATTTTTATACTGGCCATGCTGTTAGCTGTACCAGCCGGTGCTTACATGAGCAAGCTGTATACAGATGTATACACCCGTAAGCGCCGGTACATTGAAGATGCAGGGTGTTACGTTTGGAGTTTTTCTTTTCTTTATCATTACCATTATTAATGTGCTTTCTTTATTTCCTTCGCTCATGCTGGACCAATCAATGAAACCTTTTTACCGCAATAAATAAGTACCGATGCCAGAAGCTGAAAAAAATGCCGAACAATTTTTAGACCTTATCCGCAAAAGCAGACGGGGTAAGTTTAAGATATATATTGGCATGAGTGCCGGGGTAGGAAAAACCTACCGAATGCTGCAGGAATCGCAAACCCTGCTTCGCAATGGTATTGATATCAAAATTGGTTACATCGAAACACATAACCGCGCTGAAACGCATGCGTTGCTGGACGGTTTGCCGGTAATACCCCGCAGAAAATTATTTTACCGCGGAAAAGAACTGGAAGAACTGGATGTACAGGCTGTGCTGAACCTTCACCCGGAAGTAGTGATAATAGATGAACTGGCGCATACCAATATTGAAGGTAGTAAGAATGAAAAGCGCTGGCAAGACGTAATGGATATTCTTGATGCTGGCATTAATGTAATCAGCGCCGTTAATATACAGCATATCGAAAGCCTGCATTCGGATGTAAAAGAGATAACCGGCATTGATGTAACAGAACGCATACCCGACAGTGTACTTGCGCAGGCGGACGAGGTCGTTAATATTGATTTAACGGCGGATGAACTGGTTACCCGCTTAAAAGAAGGTAAAATTTATACGGCCGATAAAATTGAACGTTCATTACAAAACTTTTTCCAGGCAGACCGGATATTACAGTTGCGGGAACTGGCACTTAAAGAAGTTGCCAGCCAGGTAGAACGCAAAGTTGAAACGGAGGTACCGCGCAATACAGCGTTGCGGCACGAAAGGTTACTGGCCTGTATCGGCAGCAACGAGACAACGGCTAAAAACGTTATTCGTAAAACCGCCAGGCTCGCCAACTATTATAACAGTAAATGGTTTTTACTGTATGTGCAGACGCCCAAAGAATCTGCCGATAAGATAGGCCTTGCAGCGCAGCGACATCTGATCAACAATTTTAAACTGGCCACAGAACTGGGCGCTGAAGTTATCAAAGCAAAGTTTCCCGATATTGCCCATGGTATTATTGAAACAGCCGGAGAAAAAGCCATCACCACGATATGTATTGGCAAACCGCACTTAAACCTGTTCAATGTAATTTTACATACCGCTGCATTCAATAAGCTACTCAACAAATTATCAGATGCGGATATTGACATCGTAATTCTTTCATAAAACGAGTATGAAACTTAAAACCAAATTATCGCTCAGCCTTGTTTTTTTATTTGTCGTAATCCTGGTATTCGGTATTATTGGCATACTCAGTATAAACCGCCTGGGCAACGATACCGCGCTTGTATTGAAGAACAATCATGAGTCGCTTCTCTATTGCAACAATATGTTTAAAGCGTTGGAAACTGTTAAAATCAGAAAAGATGCTATCCAGTTATTTGAAGACAACCTGGTAAAGCAGGAAAATAATGTAACCGAAGAAGGAGAATTGGACGCTACCAGGGAGTTGCGCAGAAATTTTAAGGAATTGTTGGCCAACCCGCTGGATTCTACTAACTACCCGGAGATCAGGCAATCACTGATACGAATACAGGACCTTAATGAACTGGCCATCATGCGAAAGAATGATGTTGTTCAGTCAACCGCCAGCAATGCAAAGCTGTGGCTTACCATCACTTTTACTGTGCTGACCCTTATATCTTTCACTTTTATGTTTAATCTGCCGGGGATTTTATCCGGTCCCATTCAATCTTTGTCAGACGGAATCAAGGAAATAGCGAATAAAAATTATAGTAAACGGATTTACCTGAAACAGGATGATGAATTTGGTGATCTCGCCAATGCATTTAATAGTATGGCCGGAAAACTGGATGAGTACGAGAACAGCAATATTGCACAAATGCAATTTGAAAAAAGCCGTATTGAGACTATTATCAACCAGATGAAGGATGGCATTGTAGGCCTGGATACTAAAAATAATATTCTTTTCCTCAATGCGGTAGCGCAAAATCTACTGGGCCTTAAACAGATTGATATAGCAGGAAAATATGCGCCGGATATTGCATTGACCAATGACCTCATGCGCACATTGCTGCAGGAAAACAGTGTATCAAATGAGCTTAAAATTTATGCTGATGGTAAAGAAAGTTATTTTAACAAAGATATACTGGCGGTAACCAGTAATGACGCGGTAATTGGTAAGGTGATCGTTTTGAGGAATATTACGCCGTTTCATGAACTCAATGAGGCCAAAACTAATTTTATTGCCACCGTATCACATGAACTAAAAACACCCATTTCTTCGATTAAGATGAGTGCACAATTATTGTCAGATACCCGTGTGGGGGCACTCAATACGGAGCAACATGAATTAATTAAAGGCATTGCCGATGATGCGGAAAGGTTGCTAAAGATTACGGGTGAATTGCTGAATCTGAGCCAGGTAGAGACCGGTAATATACAATTGAAATTGCAGGCGACTGCACCTGCCGCCATTGCAGAACACGCCCTGCAGGCAGTCAGTTTACAGGCCCAACAAAAACATATCGCCATACAACTACACCTGCAGGAAAATTTACCATCCATTCATGCGGATGGAGAAAAATCATCGTGGGTGCTGATTAATTTTTTAACCAATGCTATAAAATACTCTTTTGAAGGTGCTAAAATTGAGGTCGCAGTATACAAAAAAGATGGACAGGTTGTATTTAGTGTAACAGATCACGGTAAAGGCATTGATCAAAAATACCTGCCGCGCATCTTCGACCGTTATTTTAAAGTTCCGGGCACACATGAACGCAGTGGTACCGGGTTAGGCCTGGCGATATCAAAGGAGTTTATTGAGGCGCAGGGCGGGCAAATTGAAGTAAGCAGCGTTAGCGGTGAAGGAAGTGTTTTTGGATTCAAAATTCCGTATTCAGGTTAAAAAAACGGCTGCAGATTATTAAGTTTGTCATCCCTGCCAATATTCATAGACACTATACGAATCATTTTTTGATACCAAGCGTATAGCTATCGTAGTGATTCCGAACAGCAACTGTACGTTTCCGAACACTTAGGTCTTATAACTACCTTCTTAATGGCAGTAACTATGCAGGTTATATCATTGGCATAACTGTTGGGCAAATTACGGTGGCCGCCGCGGCGCCATTCCGGTACTAAAAAAAGTGTAGCCCATGTTCCAAAATTTTTTCAAAACTACTGTCCGCAATTTCTGGAGAAACAAAACCAATAGTTTTCTGAACATTTTTGGCCTGGCCATTGGCATTGCCTGTGCCGGCCTTATATTTTTATGGGTGGAAAATGAACTGGGTTACGATCAGTTCAATACAAAAAAAGACCGGGTGTATTATGTACGCATGAACCAGCTATACGATCATGGGGTTTTTACACACGGGTCTACACCGGGCGTGCTGGCAGCCACCATGAAACGCGAAATGCCTGGCATTGAAGCAACCTGCCGCACCAATGAAGGACAAACGTATCCGTTGTTTAGCAATGGCGACAAATCATATTATGCCGGCGGTAAATTTGCCGAGGCGGCTATTTTCAACATGTTTACCTTGCCTTTTGTTGAAGGAAATGCCACAACAGCTTTCAGTCAATTGTATTCACTGGTCATTACTGAAACGGCCGCCAAAAAGTTTTTTGGTACTGAAAAAAATGTGCTCGGCAAAACCCTGCGGATGGACAATAGCCAGGATTATTTCATCAGCGGCGTGGTAAAAGATTTGCCGCAAAATTCAAGCCTGCAGTTTGAATGGCTGGCGCCGTTTGAAATTTTTGAGAAGAAGAATCCCTGGCTGGCCACCTGGGGAAGCTTTGGCATCAGCACTTATGCGCTCTTACAACCCGGGGCCAATGTTGCATCCATCAACAAACAATTATATAGTGCCGTTACCAAAAACGATCCAGCGTCTATCGGTCACCCGTTTTTATTTAGTATGAACGACTGGCACCTGCGCGATAGTTTTATTAATGGTAAGCAATCCGGCGGACAAATAACTTACGTGCAGTTGTTTTCATTAATAGCCTGGATTATACTGCTCATTGCCTGTATCAATTTTATGAACCTCGCAACCGCCCGTAGTGAACAACGTGCGCGTGAAGTAGGGGTGAGAAAAGTATTGGGTGCGCAAAAGAAAACCCTTGCGTTACAATTTATTGGTGAGGCATTGTTCATGTCTTTGCTGGCGGCGTTGCTGGCAGTCATGATTATCTCTATCGCGCTGCCGGCATTCAACCAGCTGGTGAGCGAGAAGCTGTTGCTTGATCTGTTTAAACCCTTGCATATTGGTTCAGCATTGCTGATTGTGCTTACCTGCGGACTTATAGCCGGTAGTTATCCGGCTTTATACCTTTCTTCTTTCAACCCTGTATTTGTGTTAAAGGGTATCAAATTAAAAACAGGCAGCGCGGCTATGGTGCGCAGGGGATTGGTGGTGGTGCAGTTCACCGTTTCAATTGCTTTAATCATTAGTACCATTATTATCTACCAGCAAATACAACATGCAAAAAACCGTAACCTTGGCTTTAACAAAAACAATCTTGTTGAAATGAGCGTACAGGGAGAGATGCTTCAAAACTATGCGGCTATTAAACAGGAATTGTTGAATACAGGAGTTATTGAAAGCACGGCCCTTACAGATCATGCAACCATTTACGATGGCAATAACACAGGCGGCATAAAGTGGCCGGGTAAAGACCCCAATGCACAAATTTTGATTTCGGTGCGGGCGGTGAGCCCCGAATTTATTTCCACTTCCGGAATGACGCTATCGGCTGGCAGGGATTTTCATACCAATGCCCCTGCAGACAGTCTTAATGTAATTATCACCGAATCACTGCAAAAGCTGATGGGCACCGGCAGTGCAGTTGGCAAAACACTGCAGTCAGATGCGGAGACACCCGGGTACGCTAATTACACCATTGTGGGCGTGGTAAAAGATTATCAGTACGGTAATATGTATGGCGAACCTGCCCCCGTTATTTTTTATTGCCTGCCCCAGTATGCCAACACGCTTTACCTGCGTATTAAACCCAATGCCAATGTAGAAACAGCTATAGCGAAGGTGGGGGCTATAATGAAGAAAAACAACCCCGCATTTCCGTTCAACTACCGGTTTGTAGACGATCAGTTCAACAACATGTTTGGCAACGAAATGCTCATCAGTAAATTATCGCGCGTATTTGCCTCGTTGGCCATCATTATTTCATGCCTGGGTCTTTTTGGCCTGGCGGCATACACTGCTGAAAGACGAACCAAGGAAATCGGTATCCGCAAAGTACTGGGGGCAAGTGTAGCGGGCATCACTACGCTGTTGTCGGTAGATTTTCTTCGGCTGATTGCCCTGTCGGCGCTCATTGCATTTCCACTGGCCTGGTGGAGCATGAGCAACTGGCTGCAGGCGTATCCGTACCGTATAACCATCAGCTGGTGGGTATTTGTTGCGGCAGGGGTATTGTCTGTTTTGATTGGCGTAATTACCCTCAGTTTTCAATCTGTAAAAGCCGCGTTGATGAACCCGGTAAAATCTTTACGGAGCGAGTAGCTGAATGTGCACAACAGCGCCTGGAAGCGATCTCGCCCGATTGAAATTATTGCTCCAGGCCATTTTTACCACAGAGGATGGAGAGGTTTTCACAGAGTACAGGAGGTAATGCAAATTTTAATATCGCAGGGGCTGGTGGCGCATTGGCCTTTGACCTACCGCTTCCAAGGTCTGCCACTATGAAGTTCTATCAGTGTACTAGAAAAGACAATGAAACGGCGCCCGCAATCTTGGTAGATGCTTTTTTTAATGACTGGGAATGCTTTAACTTTAAAGTATGAGCAAAGCATTCGTGTCAAAATTTACCGCGGTTGTATGGATCACCCTGTCATTAGCTGTAACGTTGCTGATGGCTGGTGTGTTATTCGGTTGGGCTTTTGTGAAAGCAGAATGGATGCCGTGGATGCTCTTAACCTCATTATTTATTATCGTGGCATTTTTGGTTTATCGGGCGCTGTGGGCGAACCATTCAGTCAAGGGCCCGTTTGCTGACACTTTCACACGGGTACCTGATAATGAAGAAAAGCTCGTGGAAAGGCCTGCAAAGAAATAGCAATGCCTGTATAAATCTGCTCTGGCTTACTATGCTCCCTGTTTTTTATTTTGTTTTACAAAAGTTGCACGGTGGCCTGCCAATAGCATAATCCGGACCGCCCTATCCGTAATGTTTGGTGCAGCCTTGCCAGCTTTTGGTATGGTGTTACTAATCTTAGCAATGTATTGGTTTGGCGATTAAATTTTCTCCTCCCTTACCTTAACCGTTGATAGTTCACGTTGCAAATTGAAACAAAACCACACAATTCACTGTAGGGCACTAGCCCTAAATGTTAACGCTTCTCATCATTCCTATCGTTTGGATAATTCCTGATCGATCAATGATCCTGTAGTTCCAACACATCGGTTGATAATCGCACCTGTTGTTCTTTATTCAGTGCATTAGTCAGTATCGCTTCATGCTGTTACCACAATGTGGTATTGGTACTTGAGCGCTTGTCGGTTACCTTCAAAGTAAATTTCCTTCTCTTTACTATTAATGATCATTCTCCGTAGTTCACGTAAAAACAACAGTCCAGGAGATGCTAGTACCTATTGACAACAAGTGATAATGCCTGTAAGTGTCTATTTAATGGGTACACTTTCATTCAACCATTACAATATAACACTGCACAACGTCACGCATATGGGGGGCCTTTTTTATAACCGAACATAGAAAAATTACACAATGAAAATAATTCAGCGTCCAAATACACTCCGCCTCATTGTTATGATAAGTTGTATGGTGACTGCATTACCACTCAGCAACTTTGCGCAATCAGTGGATTTTGAAACCATCACCGCCTCCAAAGATGGAGCAGGCGGGTTTGCGCTGGTTAATCAACTGCCCGGGTTGGTGTTTGGCAATGCCACGGTACTGGATTTTTCTGACCACCCCGGCTTTGCGCGGTCAGGTAAAAATGCCATTGAAATTTGCTATGGCAAAGAATTCTGCGGGGGCGGTCTTACCATACAATTCAATGCGCTGCAAACCCGCGTAAGTATGTGGGCCGGCTTTGCGGGGTTGTTAAAACAGAACCGAATGCTAACGTTGCGCGCTTTTGACAAGGCCGGCGTTTTAGTAGCCAGCAAACTTGTTCCGGTGGGGCCGGTAATCATGCGCCCGCCGTCTAACTATACGTCCGTTCGGTGGCAACTGGAAGTTAAAACAGCACTGCCGCTGATAGATCATATAACTGCTGGCTTTACCGATGTAGCTAGCGGGGGGTTCAATACCAGTTTAGTATTTGATGACCTTGAATTTAGCGACCCCGGTGGGCCGCCACCCTGTATTTCTAATACAGCACCTTTGATAAGCATGGTCACACCCATTGAAGGCTTGAATGTTTTGGAAAATGTTTTTTCTGTGAATGCCAACATTACCACACCATATGTGATTCCCGCATTTCCGGCTACGGGCACCATTACAACAACCAGTGATGACGGCAATACCAAAACCTTTGGGCCGGTATTTCTCACCAGCAATACATGGCTGGCCGGCGGCATTACCAATTTTTTATTTCCTGGCCGCAATACGGTTCAATTTACGGTTACTGATTGCGCGGGCTCCGCCGTGGCCACACGCACTGTTTTTTACCGACCGGAAGTGGTATCCAGTTTTATTCATGTAATTGATCAAAATGCGCATGATGTACCCGGTGCAGAAGTATATGCTGATGGCAAATTAATTGGTAAAGCAGACGCAGCTGGTAAACTAACGGTGATCCCTGCCCTAAAAACCGGTACTATACTGGTTGCCCGGGCCCTGGTGTACCAGAATAAGCCCGATCCGGCGTATGATTATCATATCTATATTACCAGTATGGCCATTACCAATACGGGTAATGCAGTGGGTCAGCCTGTTACATTATCTACCAGCGCCATTGCCGAACAGACCCTTCAGGTGTTGCCCACCAATACGCAGGTAGGCATCCGTGTAAGGGCATCAGTAGAATTTGATGCCGCTGCAGCAGAGCTGAACGATATAGGTGAGCATTTCAAAAAAGCGTCTGCATTTCTATACAATGCCACCGATGGACAGTTGTATTTTGAACGCGTAGACATTCAGGATGATAGCAAAGGGTGGGAGGGTGCCGACTTCCATATTTACGGAGACAAAGACTATTGGTCAATGACCGATTGGCATTGGGATTTCGCGGATGCCCGGGAGGAAATGTATGTAATGAATTTGCCCCGGCCAGAACAGATAGCCGTAGACAATGAATTCTCGCGTTTTGAAACCTATATGCATGAATTTGGTCACTACGAGTTTCATGTAATGGATGAGTACGAAGATCCAGACGGTAATGTGGCACATTGTACGGTGGCCGGAGCCATCAGCGGTGTCGCGCCGGTAACGCCCTTTCAACAGGGTATGCCCGCAGCCGCCTGTATAATGGATTGGCAGGTGACCAGTCCTAAATTTTGTTCAAACCATCCCGCAAACCCCCATGTCAAAAGCACAGAACAGGGTGATGAAGCATGCTGGACGGCCATAGGCAACACGTTCAACGATGGCAATCAGCCAAAACGGTGGCTGTTACAATCGCCAGAAACCCGCGGGGCCATACCGGGTTTAATCAGCGGCGGTAATCTGCCAATAGACGGCTTGCTCACAAAACTGGCCATCGTTAACCACTCACGGGGAACCCTATGCGCTCCGATGTTTTTATCGGTTGTTGACGAGCGTGGTGCGCCTGTTAAAAATGCCGAAATAACCCTGCATACTTTTTATGGCCAGCGGATCATTGAAGGCCGCACCAACCCGGGCACTGCTGTGGGATTTTGGGCCACCGGTATTCACCCCGCAGACAAAGTGGGCAATCTTTCCATGACAGGCTGTGCTGTGGCGCCTTTGTCAACCACAGTACCGCTAACAGCCAGCGCAGGTACTTCCATCAGCAGCGGGATACAGCTGATTACGTTGTCAGACGCAGTGTTGTCTACCCGGTTTTCAGTGGCAGCAACCGGCAATAGCGGTAAGCTGGCCATCCGCGTTACTTCGCAAAAACCATTGACGCAACCGGTGCTTTCTTTAATATCAACAGGCAGTGCAGAACGCATTGGTGTATCACTGGCACCCACACGCGCTGCCACAAGCTTGCAGGGAACTGTCACGTTTAAAAAAGAGGGCGAGGCAACCTTGTTGTTAAGCTTCGGCAAAAAGAACAAAACGGAACAGGTGGCTGCCTCCTTTATTGTGCGCGAAGCTCACGGAAAAACTTTGCGCATGCAAGACAGTCGCCATCATATGCAGGTTAATTTTCCGGCAGCATCATTACCCGCCAAAACACGGGTGGTGCTGGGGCCTTCCCCTAACATCGGCCCCAGGTTAACAAAAGATGAAACTATATGGGTTGGCCCCGTGCAGATAAGCAGTAGCGTTGGGGAAAAACCGCGGGCGCCGTTCACCGCCATTTTCAATCTGGGACAAGGTGTAGATAGCGTAGGTGCAACATCGGTATTCAACCCTGCCAGTGTAAAACTGCTCCATTACAACGGTGTGTCCTGGCAACCCGTTGCCAGCACCTGGGTAAAGGGTCCCGGACCCCTTAGCCGTGTGGTGGCCAAACTAACCGAAATGGGTTCATACTGTGTAACGGTAACGCGTAAATGAAAGTAGCCACACCAATATACTGCGTGTGTTTGCATTTTACTTTTTCAAGAAATAGAAACTCAGGCCAGACAAGAACTAGCCGGGCAAATGGACTTGCTGAAAGTGATTTGGCTTTTGGATAGTGTAATTGACACAAGCCACCAATTGCGATAGTCGATTGTAATAGACCCAACCTTGCACTAAAGATAAATATTGGTGTCCGGGAAAATTTTCTCATTAGACTGAGGCCCTATTGTAGCAAAGGCTTTCAGTGATTTACACAAGCGGAGGCTTGCAATTGTAAGACCAGATACCAGTACGCTTGGAGATGCCTCGTTTTTATCAATGCATCAATGATTTTTTTAGGGGTATTGATGAACCTTACGGTTTCCGTGAGCTTTGTACAGAAGTTGAATGATGCGATGGCTGAAATACCTACTGCTGCTCAATTACAGGGGAAAAGGAAAACGCAGCATCGAAAAGCGTAGCCGGCCTGAGGCCATCGTATTAAAAGGTTTGCAGGATTTAACCGGACAATAATGAAACATAAATGGAAATACAAAACTGTAGCCTTTATTCTTCAGCCCTATCACGCCAAACCCTTGTTAAGGGTGCGTGCATCATGTTCCGACAAGGATGACTAATCTAAAAAGTCTGGCGGATAAAGCACCTGGCCATATTTCTCTGCTACCGCTTTTAATTTGAGTAGATCTTCAGTGGTTAAAGTTGGTGGCGGTAAAAAAGACCCACTCTCAATTGGTTTGCCAATTTCCTGAAAGAAACTGTCCAAACCCGCCGGCACAACTGTACACAATAAATGTGCAAGGGTGTTTGTTGTATTTTTAAAACAATGAACAGTACCACCCAGAGGAATATTTACAAACGATCCCTTCTTAGCTATGTATTTTCCGCCTTCCATTTTAAATTCAATTTCGCCTTCTACTACATAAAACATTTCCTGAAAATCCTTATGCGCATGAGGGCCTGGTCCACCACCTGGCGGCACAAGCATATCAATAACGGCATAATTTCCGCCTGTTTGTTCTCCCGAAATCAGGATTCGATAAGAATCACCAACAATCGAAAGACGCTGACCTTGTTCGTTGTCGATGGTAGTAATGTTGTTGTCTGTTGTCATTAGAAGTTGTTTTTTAAGTTAGCATGTCACAAGCCGCATGACCGCGCGAGCAGGGCTTTGCGCAATGGGGGCATTAGCCAACCGTCCACCCGGAACTGAAGCTAAAAGTATAACTAAAAGCCGAAGTGTAGACCCGCTCCCGGTTAGAAATAGGTCTGCCAGAAATAAAGCATGGATATGCGCTGGCGATTATGCTTGCTCTGTCAGACCTCAATTGCAGTACTACATTCGTTACAGGCAGTGTTTTTTAAGTGGTAACGTTGTTGTTTATTTTTGTTTTGTCGCTTCTTGTATTTTTGCAGAATAGCGTTCGCCAATGATTTTGATAGCCTTCAATCCAGTATTAATATTGCTTAAATCATCAGTCGTTAATATGATGTTGTCAGCACCAATGTTTTCCAGTAAACGATGCAATTTCGATGTTCCCGGAATGGGCACGATAAAAGGTTTTTGAGCCAACAACCAGCCCAATGCAATTTGTGCAGGTGTGGCATTTTTGTCTTGCGCTATGGAAACAACCAAATCAACCAATGCCTGGTTGGCTTCCCGGTTTTCTTTACTAAAACGTGGCGAAAAATTTCTTATATCGTCTTTCTTAAGTTCAACATTTTCGTTGATTGTTCCTGTCAAAAAGCCTTTGCCTAATGGACTGAACGGCACAAAGCCAATCCCCAGTTCTTCCAATGTACCAATAATGTTTGTTTCGGGTTCACGATAAAACATGGAATACTCACTTTGCACAGCGGTTACCGGCAACACAGCGTGCGCCTTGCGAATGATGTCAGCAGGCGCTTCCGACAAACCAAAGTGTTTAACTTTTCCTTGTTGAATTAAGTCTTTTACCGTGCCTGCCACGTCTTCAATCGGCACATTCGGGTCAACACGATGTTGGTAAAACAAATCAATGACGTCGGTTCGTAACCGTTTCAGCGATGCTTCGGCAACAGCTTTTATTGTTGCTGGGCGACTGTCTAACCCCAATTGTACATTCCCGTTTTTGAAGCCGAATTTTGTGGCAATGACAACTTGGTTGCGAAGTGGTTCAAGTGCTTCGCCCACCAGCAATTCATTGTCGGCATAGCCTTGTGCCGTGTCGAAAAACGTAATGCCGTGTTCAACTGCCGAACGAATTAATTGGATACTTTCTTCTTTTGTTGGTGCGTTGGGAAAGCTCAAACCCATTGCACCAAAACCTAATGCAGATACTGCTAATCCGCTGTTTCCTAATTTTCTTGACTTCATTTTCTTGATTTTAAAATTTGACATCGCAAAGATTGGTCAATTGAAAATGAAACCACTTGCCATTTGGCAAAAAGTGATACTAGCGGATATTTTTTCTTATTCTGCTCAATGAAGATTGCGTGATTCCTAAGTAAGAAGCAATGAATGACAATGGTACACGATTTATCAAAGTCGGGAACTTTTCAATAAACTCAAGGTAGCGTGTGGTGGCATCTTGTGAAACCAATTCGCCTCTTCTTTCCATTTTTTCTCTATGATGTTTAGTGGTTATTTTTTGAATAATAGCGTCCCAGCCAATAACCGTTTCGGTAATTTCTTTCCAATCCTGTTTTAAAAAAATAATCATTTTGCATCCGGTAATGGCGGATAAATATTCGGAAGGAGTATACACTTCGTCAATGCTGTTGCCAGACAAAATCAAATGGTTTTCATCAATAAAATAACGTGTAATTTCTTCGCCTTTGTTGTTATAGTAATAAACACGAAGAACACCCTCTGTAAGAAAACCAATTTGTTTCACCGTTTTCCCTGCTTCCCAATACAATTCGTCTTTTTGAAGGTCTACTGTTGTTGCTTTGCTAATAACAAGGTCAATTTGTTGTTTATTTAGATGGCCAAACTGTAAAATATATTCAATAAACTTTTCCATATCCAAAGTTAACAATTGGTATTGGTGGGTCATTTGTCATTTGGCAAATAGCGTGGTAACGTGGGGTTATATAACAGTGCGTGTAATGGGCCGGGCTTTATGCAGATTAGTTCCGCCACACTTGCTCAACGCTATTGTTTGAAGTAATAATCTGCTAGCGCATTTGCAATAAGCCACGGCTTTGCTTCATCTGTATTAGTTAGAATTATTATTGAAATCTCGTCATTGTTGTAGCGGGAAAAGGTGGACCGAAAGCCAATATTAGCACCACCATGCCAAACCAATTTATGGCCGTTGTACTCATCTATGAACCATCCAAAACCATAATATTCTTTTGAACCTGTTTTGTCCGAAGTTTTAATTTGTGGCTGCCATAATTTATCCCAATTTTCTTTTTTAAGGATGATTTTTTTCTCCCTTATTGCTTTCTCCCACTTAATCATATCGGAAGAAGTGGAGAGGAACCCGCCGCTGGGTCGTATGGCAAACATGGCTGTAGCATTCACCAAGGTATCGTTTTTACGCATATATCCATTAGCCCGATTCGGAATGATTTGATAAAAGTCAGTTAGGTAACTATGATTCATCCCTGCCGGAATAAAGAGCCTGGAATGAATATAATCCTGCCAGGGCATGCCACTTGCTCGTGTGATTATCTCTGCTAACATGAAATAAGCTAAATTACAATACTGGTATTTGTCACCAGTTTTAAAAACAAGGGGTAGGGTATAGGCCGATCTTATTACATCTATATCGGGCTGTATTTTGAAGTTATCATATGCTGGTGCTTCTCTTATCAGGCCAGAGGTGTGACTCATCAAATTTTTGATGGTAATGGGTCGCCATGTAGCTGGGGCATCAGGGAAGTATGTGTGTACAGAATCATCAATGTTCAGTTTTCCTTCCTCCATCAATTTCATAATGGCCGTTGTAAAGAATTGCTTGCTAACTGAACCGAGCCTGATTACAGTTGCTGAATCAACGGGTACATTCAATTCTACATTAGCCAATCCATAACCTTTGTTTACAATTGGTTGCCCCTTTTTTATTACAGCCACCGAGAGTCCAACAATTTTTTGCTGCTGCATCATATTCTTCACGATTATGTCGGTACTGTCTATTTGTGCAAATGACAGAGACGGTAGAAAGAGAAGCAGAAATAGCTTGTTCATGTAGGAATGATTGTTATATTATCGAATGCTTGATGCAATCACATTGCCTGGCGACCTTTGTCGATCCGTCATTGCCGGTAGTGATTTGCTTTTATGTTTTTTGCAGCAAGTGCTACTGTTTGCTCAAGTCTTTTTTCTCTTGTTTCTTTCTTTTTAGCATTCAAAATCCATTCAAGAATAATTCTTTTTGATGACGGTGGAAATGCCTGAAAGTTTTTAAATGCCGTTTTGTTTTTGTCGAAGAGATTTTGCAAGTCTTTGGGAATAACAGAATTTTGAACATCCACCAATGCTTCCCAGGTGCCCGTTTTCTTTGCAAGCTTAATCATTTCTTGCCCGCGTGAAGTCATTAGGTTTTCAGCAATCATTTTCTCTGCCCTTTCTCTGTTAAGTTTACTCCAGTTACTTTTGGGTTTACGTACTGCAAAAAACTGATATTTACTTTCTTCATCCCTTTTGTGTGCAATGCTGTCAATCCAACCGAAGCAAAGAGCTTGTTCTACTGCTTCATCATAATAGATACTAGGCTTATCACTTTTCTTGTGATAGATAATTAGCCAAACAGACTTTTCTGATTGGTGATTTTTCTCCAACCATTTACGCCATTCTTTTTGCGTTTTTGCGTAGAAAGACTTTATGCCGTTTTTCAGTTCCATTTACCAATTTAAGGTTTCTCCGTCTCTAAAAAATTGCCCACTGGGTCCATCGTCTGGAATTGTTACGGCCCAGACCACACTTTTTGCACCTTCGCTTACTGGTCTTGCGCCGTAATCTTCTGTCCCTGGATAGGTAGCAATAAAACCCGGGTCAACGGAATTTATTTTAATTTTGGAGTCTTTAAGTTGTCTTGCAACTTTAACTGTTAGTCCATTTAAAGCCAATTTTGTAATGCCGTAAACCGGCACTTTGCTGAAATGATTTGCTAAACCAAACACTGGGTCGCCAAAAGAACCTGCACCGCTTGAAACGTTCACAATTCGGCCGCTTTTACTTTTTTGAAGCAAAGGCTCAAATGCTTTTATCATTCGCCAGGCACCCAAAAGGTTGGTGTCAAAAGCGTCTTTTATAAATTGAATGTCTGCCGAAAGTGGCTCTCCACCCTGGTCAAAAAATGAAGCTGCATTATTTACAAGCACATCTAGTTTGCCAAATTGTGTTTTAACGTCGTTTGCAAGTTGTTCAATGCTCAGGTCGTTTGTAATGTCCAAAGCCATTGGAGTTGCATTTATTTTGTCTGCAAGTGATTTTACTTTTTGCATCTCTCTTGCTGTGATGATTACTTTGTAACCAAGGTCGGCAAGTTGTTTTGCAGTTTCGTAGCCAAGTCCCATTTCTCGGCTAACGCCTGTAATTAGTGCGATTTTGTCCGATGTCATAAAATGTATTTTTTTGTTGAACTTTCAGCGTGCCGCAATAGGGTTGCAGGCAACGGGCAGGGTTGTATGCAGGTTGGGATTTAGTATCCTTCTGCCATAACCGCCGCTGACCTGCCTGCCAGCAGGCAGGTTGAAAATTTGCTGATGAAGTTAAGTACAAAAGTTGGTAGATATTCGTCTGCAGTACTAAGGCTGGATGTGCAAATAGTTGATGTTACAAGGTCAAGCGCTGCTTGCATAAAGGCCCCCTGTTCGCGGTGGTTGCTTTCAACCTTTGTGTTAACGTGCGTGAGATGTGAGCCACGCCATTGCCGCCATTACTTTTGGGTCATTTGGAACATCATTATATTTATTAACCGCATCAAGATAAATATCCGGTTGTAGAGCAGTTTTATATGTTTTCCCTTCCCTGTCTTCGAAATAGCCTCCTGCGAAATACAGTAACGCATCATCATTAATCCATATCCCGCCAACTGAGGTTACCATCCCCATTGTTGGTGTTCCCAAACTGATTGTATTCCGCCTGCCTTTAAAGCTTAGAATTAGAAATTCTGCTGAGCTGGCAGTTGCAAAACCTGTTAGAAAAACAACAGGTAATGTAGATGCATCAATATTACAAGCGGGTAAAAACTTTAAGATAATGGCTGTATCGTTGTAGTAGGCATTATCTTTTAAAAAACTTTCCGAGCGACCTTCCTTTTGTACCAATGTACCAAGCTTTACTTCTCCTAATAGTTGTTGTAGCCCCAACGTCATTGGATGTACATCACCACCGGTGTTTAGTCTTAAATCTATTATCAATCCCTTGATTCCATTTTTCAGCAAATAACAAAGGCTATCATTTAGCTGTCGAACAGCTGCATCCCGCTGCTCCTTATTAATAGACGGGATCAGTAAATATCCAGTGTTATTTTTGAGCAGTTCAGTTTTAATTGAAACGCCTTTTTTAAACTCTTTTTTTATTGAATCATCGGCAGGAGGGTAAACCATTTTCCAGGAAAAGAATTTGTCCTTGTACTGAAGCCCGCCATGGTGGTCGTTAACCGCTTCAAAGAGATGACTTATCGGATTTTGTAACTCGTCAAGTTTTGTTACGCCGGTTATTTCTTTATGGATTTCTTTCTCTACTATGTTCCAGTTAACAGAATCCCGATTGAGTGCATTTGCTTTCAATATGGCAATACAACTATCAATTAAAGAGGTCACTTCTTTTGACTGCGCTAAAATTGACTGATGGAGAAGCAAAGCGGCTACAACTGCGAATGTTGTTTGTTTCATTATGAAGCTTGTTTTGTGTTTATTGACAACCGGGGCCACGTGCTACAGATCGGGCGCTAAAATTACCTCGTCATACAAACACGGCTAATTGACACTATGCTGCTGAAGTTAAGGACAAAATCTGATAGATACTGTCTGCCGGAACGCCTGCCTGCCGGCAGGCAGGGAGACTAGGGTTGGCTATTAGCTGATGTTACAAGGTCAAGCCTGGTTTGCAAAAAACCTAATGTAAGCTGGAATTTTTATTCTGCTGAGTAGTATAGTCCCAAACCACTTAACAAAAGCCGCTTTATATTTCCTTTCTCTGTCAGCACCGCAGCAAGCCCAATGTTAGCGGTTCGTTGTTCTACTTTTCCCGAACTACCTCGGTCAATTTATAATGCCGCATTTCCTGAATGTTGTCCAAAAACGGTTTTACGTTCAGAAAGAATGTTGGAAAAACTGCACTCTTTCTAAATCCGTTAATATGTTCGTCGCTTGAAGTCCATTCAATTCTTAGTATAAATTGTCCTGCTTCTTCTTCACACTCTGTGAGTTCGTAGGCACGGCAAAAGTCAGAACTGTCTAATTGCTCAGACGCTTTTTTATTCGATTGAATAAATGATTCTCTTTGTTCGGTTGTTACTTTGTAACGGATATATTCTACTGTCATGTTATTTTGTTTATTAGTGGCGTCCGGGAAAAATTATCGCATTTTATGAATACCCAATTGTAGCAAAGGTTTTCAGTGATTTACACAAGCGGAGGCTTGCAATTGTAAGACCTGATACCAGTACGCTTGGAGATGCCTCGTTTTCCGTGAGCTTTGTACAGAAGTTGACTG
Source organism: uncultured Chitinophagaceae bacterium (assembly GCA_963705285.1). Taxonomy (GTDB): domain Bacteria; phylum Bacteroidota; class Bacteroidia; order Chitinophagales; family Chitinophagaceae; genus JACMLD01. The sequence continues at coordinate 5,733,972 of OY970066.1, read as the reverse complement.
ATGCGATGGCTGAAATACCTACTTCTGCTCAATTACAGGGGAAAAGGAAAACGCAGCATCGAAAAGCGTACGAGCGCCCGGCCGGCCTGAGGCCATCGCATTAAAAGGTTTATAAGGTTTAACCGGACAATAATTTTTGTTTATTTTACATTACCAAACTGCTATTATCCTTGAAAAACCGCCGGTTGCATTTCCAACCTTAGGTGCGCCCACGATAATACTGGCACCGGTTTTAGGAATATGACTGAGATTAGCAACATTTTCTACTCCCCATTTCCCTGCTGAAAATAGATTTTTATGGCCGCTATAATTTTCATCAATTCCAGGGTCAAACGATAATACATCCACGCCTATGCCAGCGATGTTTCTGTTAGTCAGCAAATAAGCAATTACGTCGTTTGAAAAACCTGGAAAGTGTTTCACGCCTTTATTATCCAGTCCTACATACAAACTATCTTTTAAATGCTTTTCCCACCCTGAATACATCATCACGCAGGCATGAGCAGGGATTTCGCCATATTGCTTTTCAAAGTTTTTAATATCTTCCATTGTAAGCACTGCATTGCTGTTTTTAGATGCCTTTTCTTCAATGTCAATTACCACAACCGGTACAATCAAATCCTTTAATTCTATCTGGTCAAGCGACTTCTGGCCTTCGATAAAATGATTAGGGGCATCAATATGCGTACCTAAATGTTCGTGAATTTTCCAGGAGTTGGCTGCCACCCCATTTTCTTTTAAAGTAGCCATTGGAATCAAATCAAAAGGATAGGTCAGTCCTTTTACAGGAATGTAGGGAAAGTCGGGGGTGAGTGTGTGGGTTAAATCCACAATGTGGTCAATATGAAGAATGCGGCCGTTTTCTTTTACAGGTTGATTTTTGCAACCAATAAAAATTATGAACATCAATGAAATTGAAAATACCTTTTTAACTGACATTGCCTTTATTTTATTTTTTAAATGATATTTTATTCTGTTACTCTTTTTAATGCAGGCCCTAATGCTGTTGGTCTTTTTGATATTTCACACATGCCACCACTGGCGGGTCTTGCACCCAAAAATAATCTATGGCTCATTTTGCTCACTAAATCATATTCCCGGGCACAAATGGCTTTGGATGCAAAATACGCACAACCCGTTTCGGTTATATCGCTTTCCTGCAGGTAGAAAAGGTTGCATTTATTTAATCCAAACCTTTTTATTACAACAGTATCCCTTGTTTTTAAGGTAATATACTTTTTCTCAAATTCGAATTCTGCATCCATCGTATTCTTTACTGTTGTTGATTTGTTGGTAATACTGTATTTGCCTGATGCCCTGAAGGTGAACACAGGAAGGGTTAAAGAACTGTCAAGATACATCGTTGCCTGCACTTCCCAGGTGTCGCCTTTTATCGCGAACTGTCTTTGACCAAAACTCCCCGTAGCACTTTTTTCCGGACTTTCGCTTATCCATTTACCTGTAATGTTTTTTTGAGAATGGCATCCGCCTAGAATAAAAAACAACAGCGGTACAAGAATTACAATCTTTGCTTGCATAAGTTATTTTGTTGGAAATAAATAATGTTATTGCTAAAAACTACTAACCGTTAAACCAAACGTCCAAAATAAATCGAAGGGCTTCAATTTTTCAAGCCTCACATTTTCATAGGTATATCGAAAGCCTGTCCTGAAACTGAATTCTTTACATAATGGAACTTCAAAAACCGCTTCATTGTAAAGTCTGTAGTTGTGATAGTCCGTTATGGATTGCTGCCACCAGAACTCGTAAAGCAGGTTCAACTTATCTTCAAATAACTTTTGCCTGCAAAATATTCTTCCTGTAATACGCCATACCGTAATTGTATTGGACAGCGTATCGGCAATATATTTAAATTTTGTTTCGCCAAACCGGGAGTGTTCGTAAGTGCCTGTTATGGACAATCGTAATAAATTATTTCTTTTTGACCATGCGGTATATGAACTGCCAGGACCCACCTGGTATCTGAACTCAATCTTTCTGCGATAATTTGTTTCCACTATTGCCATCAGGTACGGGTATATTTTATGTAGAGGATGGAGATAAAAAAAATTGTAGGAAACAAAATCATTCTCTGTTGTTACACGTCTGGTAGTACCGTACTGATAGTCACTCCGGGTACTTAATCCCCACGCTGGCTGTGCATGGGCAATCTCAAGCCTATTCACTAATAATAATCTTGCAACATTTCCATCTAATAAAGAACCACTGGCAGATAGTTTTATTTGCCAGTCAACCGTATCCTTCTTGTTGAGTTGTGCATTTACTTTTAAACTTATTAGACATAAAAAAGGAAATACATTATGCAAAACAGATTTCCTACATTGCTTCATATTATTCATCTTCGCTCTTTAGTACCGCTAAACTTTTGCTACTGGTTAACTTCTTTTTTCACTAGCTTTTTAAAATCTTATTATTTTCTGCTATAAAATTGAATCATAGGATAGTTAAAAACAAGTAGTAACATTTTCATTTCTTAGTTACCTAATAGTTAGTATTGCTGAAAATCAAATTTTTATAAAATGAAAAAACCTGAAACTTTTTCTAAGGAGTATAAAGAGTTCAAGGCTACTTATGGACTGTATAATGCCTGCCCGGTATCTGCTACTATGAAGATAATTGGGGGTAAATGGAAACCCATTATTTTATACCTGATAGACCATGATGTTAACCGTTTTGGTGAAATGATGGGTGAAATAAAAGGTATTAGTAAAAAAATGTTGACCGACCAGTTAAGAGAATTGGAAAGAGATGGAATGATTGATAGAAAGGTTTATGCAGAAATACCGCCCCGTGTTGAATACAGCTTAACTTATACGGGTAAATCTATTATACCAATTACCCGGCTGATGTGTAAATGGGGGATAGAGAATGTTTTAGCAAAACAGCAATAGTCTAAAGCGTGTAGGCTGCCTGTTATTGCAAGCAAAGGAGGAGTTTGTTACAAGAAATATTATGAAGGTTTGATTTTTTTAAATTTTTATTCCCGTCCAGGTTATATGGTCCACCTGTTTCTCCCCAGCCCCATTGAGGCATTGGTTCAGTAATGCCATTGGATTGTTGGTAAGTTGAACGATACAACCCCATATTGCCTGTAGCGGGTTTCGTAATGCCTTAATTTACGGTGAGTGGAATTTCGTGTGTCATACAATGAATTCCACCACCACCTCTGTTCACAGTCCTTGAGTAGATTTGTATTATGTGCCTATCAGGAAATAGCTGCATAAATATTTGTTTTACTTCTTCATCTTTTTGCTTTTGCGTTTCCGACATGCCAGGCATCCAATACTTTTGAATCAGTACAACTTTGTTACTAATGAAATAGTTACAATAGCTGGCAGCAGGTATCCGGTATATTGTATCGCCTGTGTTGAAGCCAAAATCTTTAAAACGTTTGGAGTCGGATTCTTCGATAACCATCGGATATTTGAGTTGCTCAATTTCTGGCATGGGAATACGGATTATTTTAAGTTTTTTTCCATCCGCTGTTGTTGCTTTTTCAAGAATTTGGTAGTTCGCTTCTAGCATCGGATAATTTAAACTGTCAACCGGGCTTTTATTTTCGTCAGTCACAGAGATGTAAGGCAATACAACTGTAGTTTCATCAACAAACCTGCAAAGCTCATCAACATGCATGTTTGCTCCACCGCCAAAATAATTTTTATAAAACGGGCCGAATTTAGGCAGCAGCTTATCTTCAACAAGCCCATTAGCTAACCAAATGATTTTACGGGCACCTAGGGTTCTTTTTAATTCATCTTCAATTTCAGGAATGGTCTTTTTCGGATTTCGTTGTAACGCCATTTCTTTTATAATCAATAGCGTTCCATTGCCGTTGGCTTCGATTCCCCCACCTTCAAAAATATATTGGCTGGTGACAGAAGGAAGATTCTTTTTTATTGCCAACCGGTCATCCCATTTGCCAAACTTGCTTTCTTCTTCTGGCATTGGCCCCAGGAAGTCAGGATACATCCCGTATGAGGAATAATCAAAACATACAATCTGTAATTTCTCCTGCGCATCTTTTACGAAGAAAACATAGTCTCTTACGTAGAAATCAATGTATGCGTCTATTACAAAGTCTATTTTTGAAACATCAATATTGTAATTGAACATGTACTTTATTGCCACTGTTTTCATGGAATCTGACGGTACATTCAATGATAACTTTACATTGCATTGAAGGGCTTCAATAATTCTGCATGAAGTGGAATCACGCCTTTCCTGGCCGAACCACGTTAGCCATACCGTTTCCTGATTTTCCCATTCTGCCGGTATTCGGAATGTTTGGGCAATAGTGTGTATTGGTAGAAGAAAAATAGCTATAAGAATATATTTTGTGTTTAACATTTACAGTTTTTTATCGAAGAGAGAAATGGCCGATTGCAGGAAATGGTCAGGGTTTGGCAATGTGGCGGTAATAGAAATCGTCGGCTTGTAACTGCTGCTAAATTTATAAATAAGTTTATTGTTTAGTATCTATTGCCGGACGTTATTCGGCGGGTGGAACCGAAATTGATTAGCGTATGAAATGGCGAAAATATGTTCATCGCCGCGCCATATTGCAAACCCGAATATTGTGCGGTCGTGCCTTTCGGGGAACCTGATGAAACTAAAAAACATTAGTAAGTGGCCTTCATTTTTAGTCGAGCATGTTATTCACATCTCGGTGGGTCACAAATTTAGAAGGCAAGTTGCCACCAAGCACGAGGCTACTTACTAAATTCCGCCATCTTTTTCCCGATGTGTTCCAATACTATATCAAGTTCTTTTTCAGGGCTAAAGTCTAAAAACTTCATGTCTTTTGTTACTGAGGCTGTGTGTCCTGGCGGCATGTAAAAAACATCGCCAGCAATTAACGTTTCTTCTTTTCCATCATCATATATAATTTGCAACTCACCTTCAATCATATATCCCCAGTGTGGACACTGGCAGCTATTATTTGTTAGTCCCTGTAATAATGGGGTAAAATCTGTACCTGCCGGAAGTTGGTTAAAACCGACTGTCATACCACCAAACCCTTTAAGGTTTCTCATGATTGTACCGGGGGCTTCCATTGCTACTGGAATTTCGTCTTTGTTAATTTTCATATGATTAAATTTAAAAGTTATAAAAGAAGTCAAGGTTTGAGTGTGTAAGTTACTACAAAACAATGCACTTTGGCGGTGCTGTTGTGCTTGGTCGCATAACGTCCACGGCAGGCTGCCGGGCTGGCTTCCGTGTTCCGTCTCCCGCTTTTCGCAGGACCACTAAGCTTGGTTAAAAACACTGTACACAATTGGCTATTGCTTGAAAAATGCCTCTCTGCCTAATAGTTTGGTTTGTAATTAAGCATGACTGTTCCGCAAGGAAAAGGTATAGATTTTAAGAAAGTAAAGGTTACAATATCTTCCCTTTGTTTAAATATCGTTTCCCCTTTGCCCAAACAAAATGGGTCAAGCAGGAAATAAAATTCGTCAATCAAATTATTTTGAATTAAGGATGAGGCAAACGAGGCTCCGCCATAAACTAAAATATTCTTGCCCTTTGAATTTTTAAGTTTCACTATCTCATCCTTAAAGTTGCCTTTCAGTACTTCACTATTATTCCAATGACTTTGTTCCACAGAATTTGTAAAAACAAGTTTTGGAATTTCTGAAATTCGCTTTCCAAGCGCAAAATCCTTATGCTTTGGGTTTGTAGCCACTTCATCCCAGAAAGGAATCAATTCTTCAGCAGTTTTTCGTCCAAGCAAAATGATGTCTACATCTTCCAGATTGTCAACGCAGAATCCTATCACTTCCTGATCCCATTTGAAATTGTCCCCGCCGTCTTCCATGTTGACATAATTGTCCAGTGTCATGTGCATTTGTAATTTAAGTTTTCGCATGTTGAGTGTTTGTGTGATAAATTAGTTCGGTAATCCAATTTTAAAAGGTAGGCGGTTTTTCATTCGGGTCAGAATCAAAGAATCAGTAATCATTCGTATCAACCACTTTTGCCGCTGCCTAAACATGGCTATATCGCTTAAGTGGTTTATTTCTTTAGCAGAAAAGAGTTTGTGTGTGTGGTAATTTTTATGAATGTCAAAGCCTGATAATTGTTTGCCAGAGGTTTTCTAAAGAATTGATTCTTTTCCTCTTTTAAAAACCCAATATTTCTGAAGTACAAATCCTGTTTAAGCCATGCTGCGTTTTTATTTAAGCTGTCTGCTGACAATGATAGTATGTAATTGGGGATGGCGGCAGTTGCTAAGAAATATTCTGCTGAACCGACAAACGCATTTTTTAACGGGTAAGAATGAAAAGCAGTCTTAGCAAAATCTTCACTCGCAGTGTAACTGCCTTGTGATGTAGCAATGGCTACGGGATAATAGCTGTTACCCAAAGTTTTTTGCAACCACCAGCCTGCATAATTTCTTTCAGTAGACACATGGGAATTATGGGCCCAAATAAATAACTTTTCCATAGGATGCATGAATGTATAATCCAGTACATTTTTTGCCATACAACTGTCCCGGTAAATAGGAGTGATTGAACCAAAATACTGGTTCACAATTTCCAGGTTTTGTTTAAACCAATTTAATGAATCAATAGGTAATTTTTTGGTGAAAGCATTGTCGGATTCGATATTACTCTTTAAAACACTCATAATAATTCTACATTGTTCTTTAAGTCTATTTCTTTGTTCCAAATTTACTGTCTGCTCAAGCGAATCAGACAGTTTAATCGCATTTTGTAAAAGCGTTTCCATCTTTGGTACTAAAAACGGAGTATACTTTGATAGTTCCGGAAAAGCTACTCTTATTGACTGCATATCCATGCCTCTGAATTGTATTTTAGCAGCATGGTTTAAGTTATAGCTTCTCATCCATTCTATTAATTGCAGCATTTCTTCTGTTCTGTTGATCTTGAACAGCAGATTTTTGATAAGTTTCAGAGCTGTATCAGAGCCGTCCAAAACATATCTATTTATAATTCCGCATTCTGGCAATTCATCTTCCAACATAAATGTGTTAAAGCCTTTATTTTCTGCCAAATATTTAAATAATCTAAACTTAAAAAGAGATGCTTCCCGTGTACCATGTGTTGGCTCTCCCACACCTACTACCTTGCTGTTACCAATCCATTTGGAAAGACTGTCTAAATCTTTATTTAAATTGGTTGGTTCAATTGAAGTCAGGGGTACCAAATGCCTATTTAGCCAGTTTATTTCATTCGCCGTTGGTGGCAAAACTGGTCTTGCAATGTCCATAATTTCTTTACCATCTATTAAAATTGTAAAGTCATCAAAGAAGGTTTTACCTCCCCCGTTCAGCAGGCCGCCAAAAGAAAATGAGGAAACAGCTTTATCTAACTTTGTCGTAATCGTTAATAGTTGCCATTCTTTTATGTTGGAAATTGTATCTGCAAAAGCTTTAATTATCGGCTTTGATTCATTATTATTTACAGATTGCTGAAGCCAAATTGTTGCATATGTAGCATGCTCCAATGTTTTTACCCAAGCCTTTAATGTTACAATTTCTTTTCCTTTGATTAGTTTCAAAGGCAAGTTTAAATAAAAATAAGGTGCGTTGTCATCACTAGAACGGATTGTAGAATGAAATCCGTCCATTACCAAGGAATATTTACCTGAATGCATGTAGTCGCTAGCATAACCAATATATGTGGTGTCATTGGGTGATAAAACCCATATACTTTCACCCTCTCTGGTAAGCTCAAAACCTTTATTATAAGCTAATCTTTGTGCAATTGCTTTATTTCCAGATACACAAAGCATAATTGAAACGGAAAAAATAAAATGCAAATATCTATACACTGTCAATTAATTTGAGATTTTGTATTGCACATAACTCTTAAATGTACGCAGGATTTTTGTCTTTCATGACCGTGTATATTTTCAAAAAGTAGTATTAATTAAAGCATTATAAACATTCATGCAACTGTTTTTCAGTTGCGTCAATGCCATCTCACTGCGTAAGCTCCAGGCTGACGAGGGGGACTAATAATACTGGAATATCTTTATTCACTATTGTAAATACCGCAAGGCCTTTAATATAATTGTGCCTTAATAATTTCTTACTCACAATAGTACCCGCTCCTTATTAAGCAAACGGGTAGTAAAATAATGCCGTAGCGTATGTATACTGCCGGGCTTACATATATGCGCCTTTTCCCTGGCCAATGCAGCAACCTGGGCAATGTCATCCGGATCATCGAAATATAAATTTTCCTTATATTTGACCCAACCCCTTCCGTCACTAAACCCTGATACATCATGGCTCCGTCCCAATTGATTTTGCGAGGCCGCATATGGCTATTTGTTATGCTGGCTGTTTTATCCATTCCTTTTGCAGGCAAATCGCAAATGCGCCAGGTATATATGGACTCAGGGTACGCGCATGAAATTGTAAAACTGAGCTTTTTCAGCCCTTCTGAGGGTTACGTTGCGATCAGCGAAAACTATTACCCCTTTCTTGGATACACCACAGACAGTGGCCGAACTTTTAGTAAAAAGCAAATACTAAATAATTTTAACTGGGGAAGCTACCCGGTCAATTTAACATTTGCATTAAACATAAAAGGCGTTAAAGCATTTGATAGAAACAGGCTGTTGGTGTATGGAGACCTGGGGTCTGAGCCGTCCATACTTTACTCCTCCAATGGCGGTAGTTCATTTACACTTGTTCATTGGTCGCAGTATACGGGTGCGGCATTGAACGCCATTAATGATATCATCTTTCCGGAAAACAATAGCATTGGCTATGCCATTGATAACAGCCGCATTTTAAAAACCACCAACCAAGGGCTGAGCTGGTCTGTTATTGCGTCTTTCGCGGGTAAGGAGTTTACCAACCTGGAAGCCGTAGACAATAACAATGTGTTTGTATTAACTACTGAGAAGGCATCCAGCCTGTTGCTTAAAACTACCAATGGCGGCAGCTCTTGGCAGGAAGTTGTTTTGCCTGCATTGCCAGAGGGAAAATTGATGAGTGCCTATTTTCTGACGCCCAGTACCGGTTGGGCAGATATGTCTGGACGTATGCCGGGCGACCGGGACACCAAGTATTACGTCTATCAAACAACCAATGGTGGTAGTAGCTGGTCGCTGCTCAACAATGCTTTTACATCATTTTATGCCCGTAAAATAAAGTTCTTTGATAACAATACCGGTTATGCCATTAATGCTGATGTGTATAAAACAGTGGATGGGGGCAAGATCTGGGAACAACTGCCAAATGAGATCAACAGCCTTACGAGCCATACTGATATGCAATTTATTTCTGCCAACCAGCTTTGGGCAGGGGGCTGGAATGAAATATTACAAATTAGTACCAACGCCGGCGGCACGCCATTGCCTGCTGCCCGCTGCAGCGCAGATACCACCGGCCTGAGTGCCACTGGCAAAGTTTCACTTATCAATTATTCACGAACAGTTTACACCTACAAGTGGTTTGTAAATAATATTCTTACCGCCACTACTTACAATGCATCTTACACCCATCATGCCGATGCGGTAACGGATACCATTATGCTGGTAGTAGCCAACGGAACAAATACAGACAGCAGCATCATTTACCAGGATTTTTATCCAAGGGTACGGGTAACTTCATTTACGCCACAAACAGGCGGTTCGTTAACACAGCTTACTATTGTTGGAAATAATCTGAATGGCGCGCAATCGGTAACCGTAGGCGGTACGCCCGTTGCTGCGTATAAGGTGGTAAGCCCGTCAGAAATTACCGCCACGGTTGCCAATGGCGCATCGGGTTTTGTAAAGGTAGTTACCAATACAGGCAGCGACTCGCTGGCAGGGTTTACTTATATTTCATCACCGGTGATCACATCTTTCAGCCCTGTAGTTGCTGCTGCAGGTAATACCGTAACCATCACCGGCAATCACTTTACCGGTACAACACAAGTTAGCTTTGGAGGTGTAAACGCGGTTTCATTTAACGTTGTTTCTGCCACTACCATCACCGCAGTGGCGCCATCGGGTGGGCCAGGGGCTATATCCATCACCACACCAGGGGGAGTGGCTGCACTGGCCGGGTACATTTCCCGGCCCACCATTCTGTATTTTTCACCGGCACAAGGTACACAGGGCGCAAACCTTCAAATTACCGGCACATCAATTACCGGCACCACAGCAGTATCTGTGGGTGGTGCCCCTGTTTTGTCGTTTGTTATAGTAAATGCAAACACTATTACAGCAAGTGTGGGTGCGGGTGCGTCGGGCGCAGTAGAGGTATCAACACCCGGGGGCAGTTCATCACTACCAGGCTATACCTGGGTTACCACACCGGTGGTTACTTCCTTTGCTCCCGCTGCCGCGCCGGCCGGCACCACGGTTACTATTACAGGTACTGATTTCAATAGTGTGGCAGCCAATAATACGGTTTACTTCGGTGCTGCAAAGGCATCTGTTATTGCAGGTAATGCTGGCTCGCTAACAGTTACCGTACCGGCTGGGGCCACCTATGCGCCCATCAGCGTATTGAACAATGCTGCCAACCTCACAGGGTACTCCGTTAAACCATTTTTACTAACCTACGCTGGGGGAAATATTTCTGGCCATACATTTGGAACACGCACTACCATGAAGCCTGATTATACGCCCACGTTTGTTTCACTGGGCGACCTGGATGCGGATGGAAAAACAGACCTGATAGTGTCTGCAAATGGCGGCAATGGCGACGGCGAAGTGTTGGTGTACAGAAACATCAGCACACTGGGAGCAGCAGTTTTTGAAACACCTATTATAATACCACATGTTGGCTTCAGGCAGGCAAATGCTGCTGACCTGGATGGCGACGGAAAGCTTGACCTGATGATACTAAGTAGTGATGGTGCTGCTCCGTTTCTAAACAATTCTACGCCTGGAAAAATTTCTTTTGTTGCTGCACCGGAACTGGAAGGAACCAAACAATATAATCAAAACGGCATGGCGCTGGCTGATGCTGACGGTGATGGTAAACCGGATATAGTAATCAGCAATGGCCTAATGTACCGTAATACCAGTACCCAAAGCAATATCTCATTTGATAAAAGCATAACGGTATTTGGCGCGAGCCATAATGTGCTGCTGGTTGATGTAACCGGCGACAATAAACCCGAATTAATTGTTTCTGACAACAGCGGCGCTTTATATGTATTCAAAAACAATTGCACAAAAGGGACACTGGCCTTTGAGGCGCCCGTGGCATTTACCGGTTTCAATCATGGCTTTATGGTGGCCGGCGATGTGGATGGAGATGGTAAAACCGATGTGGTGTCAGCAGACTATAATAAATTCATTATTGGTATTGCGCGCAATACGTCTTCAGGAAACAGCATTTCTTTTGCACCAATGATTGAAATGCCGGCTGCTGAATTTCCGTTTGGCCTTGCCCTTGGCGATATTGATGGCGATGGTAAGCCTGATATTACGGCCACCTTACAAAATTATCATTTAGCTGTATTCAGGAACACCAGTTCACCAGCCGCTGTATCTTTTTTACCCCCTATACATTTTATAAAAGGCGAATTTTATGGAGATCATATAGTGGCACTGGGCGACGTGGATGGCGATGGAAAAAATGATGCCTTAACATCTACTTTATACGCAGAAGGTCTGGTATCTGTGCAAATCAATACCTATTCTATAGCCCCATCCATTGAATCATTTACCCCGCGGGCGGGCAGGCTGGGAGATACTATAGTTATTAAAGGCACCAATTTTACAGGCGTATCTGCCGTTAGTTTTGGCAATGCAAATGCGGCCTCTTTTATTGTTGAATCTGATGTAACCATCAAAGCCGTGCTGGGTAATGGTGCATCCGGCGACGTGTCTGTTACAACAGCGTCGGGCAATGCCAAAGATACCGGGTTCATCTACCTGCCAACCATTGCATCATTTACACCGCAGTCCGGCGGTGCCGGCACAATAGTCACTATTACAGGTATAGGATTTACCGGTGCAACAAATGTGAGCTTTGGCGGGGCAGCAGCAGTGTCGTTTACCGTATTATCTAACACCAGCATCACTGCTGTTGTAGGAACCGGTGCAACCGGCAAACTAGTAATCACTAAAGCAGACGGCACTGCCGTTGCTGTGGGTGATTTTACATTTATTCCGACGGTTGCACCCATAATCACCTCTGTAACGCCGGTGGCCGCAGACAAAGGTGCCACCATAACTATTTCAGGTAGTCATTTCAGCAACAATGCAAGTGAAAACGATGTCTATTTTGGAACCATTAAAGCAACGGTGGTAACGGCCACCAGTAATACTTTAACGGTTATTGTTCCCAATGGAGCAGTGTATGAGCACATCATGGTAACCACTCATTACCTCACTGCTATCTCCCCCAAACCTTTTGTTACCACCTTTGCAGGAAGCTCAGGCTTTTCAGCATCGTCATTTTCTGCAAAGCAGGATGTTGCAGCAGGCGCAGTGGCATCTTTTGGCAATATCCATTTGAAAGATATAGATGGGGATAAACGGCTAGACATTGTAGCGCCATCCGCTAACCAGGGCGAAGGATTTAAAGTTTTGAGAAATACAGCTGCCGGCAACGGATTGGTTTCATTTGATGCCCCGATAAATTTTACCACCGCTACTCAGCTTTTAGGACCTGCTTCCGGCAATCTTGCGGCAGGTGATTTTGATGGCGATGGCAAGCCGGATATTGTACAGATTACCTCGTACGCAAGGGCATTGGCAGTAAGGCGGAATACCAGTACTGGTTCGCAAATCAAGTTTGATACGGCAGTGATTGTTAAAGAGGATTATTTTGTACATGTGGGCGGTATCCAAAGTATTACGGTAGATGATATTAACAAAGATGGCAAACCAGATATCATCATCAGAAATTCTAGTGGCCGTAATATAGAAATTTACGTTAATAGCACTACCGGCGCCAGTATTGCATTTGAGGAGGCAATAGACATCCCGCTTCAATATGAAGTAGCCACTGTGCAGGTAGAAGATATTGACAATGATCAGCTACCAGACCTGGTGGCCACCGTGGTAGCTGGTGCTTCTTACATGCCCTGTCTTTCAGTATTGAGGAATACGTCTTCCGGAAAAAATATATCATTCAGTAACGAGGTGCTATTTGGAGAATTTCCCTCCTACCATTTGTTAATCGGCGATCTTGACGGTGATGGTAAACCCGAAATAATAACGAATGATTATTTGGGCCTGATCATTTTACGCAATACCAGCACACCGGGCAATATTGTGTTTACAACAGGAGCAAGGCTTACCATTAACCATTCTTACTTTTTAGCAATTGGCATGAATGATCTCAATGGAGATGGAAAACCAGACATATTGCTTACTCAATCAGACCTGGATTCAGTGGCGGTTTACCCCAATACATCTGCAACCGGCACTATTAGTTTTGGCAACCGTTATTCGTATTTTGTTGGCAAGTCACCAGATGCAGTTGTTTCTGGCGATGTGAATGGCGATGGCAAGCCGGATATTGCAGTGGTAACTTATGAGCCTGCATCAAATGATAATCAAATTGTTGTTTTAACAAACAAAAACGCTGCAACAACTGAGAAGCAGGTATGTGCGGGTTCTGGTACCAGTTTGCAATCGCCTCTTACCGGAACTGTGTACCAATGGCAACAAAACAGTGGTAGTGGTTTTACCAATCTTTCAGACAACGCCTTTATCAATGGGGCTGCCACTGCGGTATTACAGTTCACCAATATTCCTGCGAGCTACAATGGCTACCAGTATCAATGTATAGCCGATGGAAAAGCATCCGGTGTTTTCTCCCTGCAGGTTAGTGCACCGGCAGCCATGCCAACCATCACCATTGCAGCTTCGGCCACCAGCGTATGTGCTGGTATACCGGTTGTGTTTACCGCTACGCCTTCGGCCAACGTGCTATCGCCCACCTATCAATGGAAGGTAAATGGTGTTATTACCGGTACCAATAGCGCCACCTTCTCCACAGCTGCCCTGGCAGATAACAGCCAGGTTACCTGCGCCATGACTGCTACCAGTACGGGCAACTGCGGCACCACCAGTACGGTTAACAGCAATGCCATTACCATAAAAGTAAACACCATTACGCCTACTGTTACTATTAGTGGCAACACAACGGTTATCAAAGATTCTGTTACTACCATTGTGGCAGTGGGTACTGATGCCGGGCCATTGCCTGTTTACAAATGGCAAGACAGCACCAGCACCCATGGCTGGCAGGATGTACCAGGCGCCAGTGCACCTATATTGGTTTATAAACCTGCTGCAACCGGCGACAAAATAGTTGTGCAACTTACCAGCAACGCAGCGTGTGCAAACCCGGTAACGGTTAAAAGCAATATCTTATCCTTTGTGGTAAATACGGGAGGAAGCCCAACCCCGGGTAACAATGGTGTGAGAATGTACCCGAACCCGGTAAACAGTATAATAACTGTTGACAGCTTACAAATTGCGGATGATTGGCAAACCCTGGATATTGTCTCCATTACCGGCGGGAACCGGCTGATTTCACTAAATATCAGCGGACAAACAAACGTGTCGTTTAGTGTGGTGCAGTTGCCGCCCGGCCGCTACATAGCGGTGCTGCGGCGAAAATCCGGGCAGGCTATGTACTTGCAATTTTTAAAATTGTAGAGGTATAACACTGTTTACTGCCATCTAATGTTGGATGCTGTATAAAAGGGGCTTGTTTTTTCCTTTGTCGCGTTTTCAGCGTTCATTTAGGCGATACATAATGTCTGTTCTTAAGACATATTTGGTCCCTTTTTTTATTGGATTGCCTGCAGGTTCTCAGCTATGCAGGAAAATTAGCCCAAGTCCTGTTATAGGTCTCACCATTTTGTCGGCAAATGAAGTTTCGTCACCTTCAAAGTCGTCATTAAGATAAATCATGAATGTGTAATAACTAGATTCATGATGATTGCGAATAAAAGTTTGGTTGAGATGCCTTAACTACAGGTATTGCAGCAGGCGCGATATTTCATAACGTCCACCGCTGTGGAAGAAACGATGATTGAAAATATTTTGTTGTAGAATAACTAAGCTAAATACTAGTTTAGCAGCCATAATTGAATTATTTCACTCCTGAATTATTGCCATACATAGATGTAATGTTCTCTAGTCCCTTTATCGCATGGAATATATATGTCTGGTCTGTGGTAAGCTCAAACAATAATTCATTGTCCTCATGATGATATTCTTTGTAGCATCCTTTTATTGCTGCATGTCCCAATCCATCAAAAACAACGTTCATTTTCAAGTTGCCCTCATACGATGAAAGTTCGGCTTTTCCTTGGAGAGTTTTATAGCATACTTTCAATTGTTCATAGAAGGTAAAAAGTTCGCCGGTAGAAATATAGAGCTCACCCTTCACAGAATAATTCGAGCTCACGATTTCTACGGTACTTTTGGTGTCGTAACCACCCCAATGGCAGGTACTCTCCGGAAAGCCGAATACGGTCATGATCGTCAGCTGAAACAGACCGTTGTCAGATCTCAAAATAAAATTGTTGTCATAGTCTATTTCCATGGGACAGTTGTATGGATGCTAAGAGGCGGGGCTTTATGAGGGTTGGGAATTAGCCTTCGTCTGCCTGTAACCGTTGCCGATCTGCCTGCCGGCAGGCAGGTTGAAAAATAGGTTGATGAAGGCAAGCATTGCTGCTGAACGTTGCTTGTCACGCCCGAACCACTGCTTAATGATGCTGTAACTGCTGCACCACGGCTTCCGTCCGTCCTGCTTTGAGCAAGCAACTATGTAAAAGCGATAATCTAAGCTGCCTGATTTTTGATGTGGTACAATAACGAGTAATCATTGTCCACCAAATTAAAAATTACTATGCAGTCTCAAATTACCGCCACGCCAAAGTTATTTATTGGCATGGACATTCAAAAGAAATCATGGTCTGTTCATTTGCGTACTGATTTGTTCGACCACAAGGGGTTTAGCATGCCGCCTGAACCGGAAAAACTTGCTGACTATGTCACCAGTCATTTTGCTGATTATGAAGTAGCGCTTACTTATGAAGCTGGCTGCTGTGGTTTTTCTGCGGCCCGTTATTTTCTCAACCTGGGCTGGACGGTAAAAGTTGTCAACCCCAACGATGTGCCCCGTATCGATAAGCAGCTGTACCAGAAAACCGACAAGCTTGATTGCCGCAACCTGTGCAAACAATTACAGGGTGATCAATTGCATGGAATTTATATTCCAACTGAGCCAGAAGAACAACTCAAAAGTTTATTACGTCAACGCAACCAGGTCGTCAAACAATTGCGCAAAGCAAAATCACATATCAATGGGCTGTTACTTTTTCATGGTATTACTATTCCTGATCAATTTGATAACCCAAACTGGAGTCATGACTTTATAGGCTGGTTGAAAAATATTAAATGGTCGCACAGCACAGGAACAGCATGCATCAACAGTAAACTTCGCATTCTTGAAATGCTGAAAAATGAATACCTGCAAACAAGTAATGAACTGCGTGCTTATTGCAGAAAGCATCACAAGAAAGATTATTACCTGCTCAAAAGTATTCCCGGTATTGGTGGTTTACTTGCAGCTGCTATACTTGCAGAGCTTGGAGACATCAGACGATTCAATAACGAAAAAGAATTTAGCAGTTGCATTGGTCTCGTGCCAGGCATTCATCAAAGTTCAGAGACAGATTTAAAAATGGGGCTTACACCACGTTGCAAATCATTATTGCGTAGTTACCTCATAGAATCTTCCTGGGTTGCCATCCGCACCGATCCGGAAATACAAGCTTATTACAGAAAACATGTTGGCAAAAATCCGAAAAGTGTAATTGTAAAAGTGGCACACAAAATATGTTGCCGGATATTATCAGTCATGAAAAATGAAACACCATACCAGGTAAATTATAGGAACACAAAAAAATAAAATAATAATTTCTTTAAAACTCAATTAAGGTTTATGGCACGACCACAAAACATGGGGGGTGAAATGAAAATTATCACATCAGCAAGCAGGTGGCGTGCCATTATTTCTTTTATACCATACAGTTGTTGGTGGAGTGTGGCGCAATCTGCACTACCACAAATAGGAGCCGGAGTTTAAAGAATTAAAACAAATACATCACTACGCCTTTGAATGATTTAACGGCGGCGGCAGTGCCATTGCCAATCATCAGAACATAAAATCATTCAAAACCGTAGTGTACAAAAAAATTATGTAGTAACTTTATAACTATATCACAATTGGGCTAGTCCCCGAGATCGCTTTACATAGGATCCCATGTTGCGAGCTGGCTCTAATCGTCACCTCAGATAATGTTGCGCAATATGATAACCGCCACCAACAACTATTAACGGAATTGCAATCGCTGTCAAGACAATTGTCCAACTAAAAGTGCCAAAGTATGTTAACACCCTTGCATCTGTTGGATTGTTATAATCATATGCGATCGCAACTTCATCTCCTATTCCCCAGCTGGATGGGTTACTTGAAGAAATATGCCGATGGATGATCTCTTGATTTTGCCTTGTTTTGAATTTGAAAATAGGCTTAAATGTATCTCCATCTGAGTCTTTGATTCTTTCAAGCTCAATCACTGTACCAATAGTCCTTTCGCTATCCTTTAAGAATCTTAACGTTTTTTGCATAAGTGCCATTGCAATAACTAACAGTATTACACCTATCACGAGAGTTAAACTATACCACATACTAAGAAATACTTTATTGGTGAACAGATCATAATTCAAATTATTCAACCACTGAATATTTGATAAGCTACATTTAATTCAACTCGCCAGTTTTGGATTTAGAAAGCCAGTGCAAAACGTAGACCGCTTGCTGCCGAGCTGGATTAACTTTCAAACCCCGACGAAACTAAATTAGTCCGCGCAATATGTCAAGTCGATTTCTTGTCGCATTTGGTGATAAAAAGTCCGGTATTGTTGTTGGAGTCCGTCTAGGTCTGCTTAAAAATTCAACTGGCCACTCAGTCTTGTAGGCAGTTCGTTCATTATGGCCAATTATAGCGAGTCGAAAATATAGTATCTTTTAGCTTTGTTATAACTACGGGTTAAGCATTCACGTATGAAATCCTTTTTTTCAGCAATTTTACCGCCTTCATATTCAATTCTGGTTAACCCATCTATATCCGCAAATAGTTCCACGCCCTTCTCAGCAATTACAATTAATGCATGCTTAGGTTTGTAGGGAGCAATGTCTGGGAGGCTATCGAAAGCGCCAAAGCAGTACCCTAATTCAAATATTACATTTTGTCTGGCTCTTTTATTGCCATTTACCATTTCATCATCCTTAGTTAAAATAACTACTACACAATGAATGTCGTCCCATATCAAATCTCTTAAATTTTCGAATATCGTATCGGCTCCATACTCTTCAATTAATATTCTTGGCGAAAATTCACATTCATTCACGATGTCTTTTATTTCTAAATAGTCTTTTGAATGACCGTGCATAATGGCTACCTGAAAATTTTGCTTTCCCATTTGGCTGCTATTTTAGGTTTTTAAACTGTCACCGAATGACCACTAAGGTAAAGGCTTGCTGCTGAATTGGATTTCTATATTTCGGCTCCCGCATTTCACGAGGCTACTAAGCCTAATTAATAAAACTTTACACAATTTATAAGAAAAACATTTTACCTGAAGCGTGGCACCAACAAGGGTTGATAGCAGACCAGTCAGCAAAAAAATGTTCGTCCCGCCAACGTGACAGCAACCCGCGTCTTGTATGTTGTGTTTAGTCGTACTTGTAAGGGATAAACGCGTTATTATATGCGAGCATCTTGATCAAGTCGAAATACCCGATAAAATTGTTTATGTCCTTAAGTCTAAGCTTTTCATAGTAGCCACGTGGGCAATGATGGCTCAAAAATTTATAACGTTTTTTGTCTGCAACTTCGATCGTGTATGTGTCACAGTCGTTAAAACCAACACTGTCGGCGATTTGAAGTTCACTTTGAGAACGTAAATTCCAAATATTACCAAGGTCAAATTTCTTTAAGTCGCCATTTTTGCCTAAAACGCTTTTGCAAACACTGCTGTCCACGATGGGTTGTGTGATAGCATTCCAGTTTCTATCTCGGCTTTTATTTTCAAAGTCAAATTGTTTAAGATAGTATCTATAATAGCTAATGGTAAAAGTTGAGTCGATAAATTTAATTATATAAAGCTCCTTTGAATTGCTAAAAGAAAAATTATACCATGCTCGTATTTCAAAACTGTCGACCCCTTTTTTTAGGTCGCGTAAGCCAAGCTGTTTTGTAATATTTGAATAATACTCAACTCGTTCTAAGTCCCATTTGGCCTTTTTATTGCCTGTCGTGTCGGCTATAAGTAGTTGAATATTATTTGTGTCATCTTTTGCAATTGTTCTTGTCCTGCAAGAGAATAGCGCAAGCAATATTATAAATATGAGCAGCTCTTTCATAACATAACATCCAACGAACAGGGCTTTATGCAGGTTGGGAATTGATATTCCGTCTGCCCACAACTGCTGCTGACCTGCCTGCCGGCAGGCAGGTTGAAAATATCGACATGAAGTTAAGAATTTGTGACCGGCAATGTTTGTCCAGCCCGAACGGAAGCCCGGCTTTGCAATTGGTTGAAGTTTAGTTTGTCAAGCCGATCTGTCATAAAACTCCATTTTGTGCGTTCGCTTTTATTGTCTCCTGAACCACGTCATCATTTCTTGCCTGACTGTTTGTTCGCTTGTTGTGTCTGCAAGAATTTGGTTGTAATTCATTTTTTTTATGTCCATACAATACTGTACCAAATTCCAGTAGTCATAGTACTCTCTTGGTGCGATTGTATTGTCTGAAAAGTTTATTTCCCAATTATTTTTATCAGCCGCAACAAGGCGAGCAATGTTTTTTGATAGGTCTTTTTGGTCGGTGTTTTGTCGAGCCACATATTCTGCATAACCTTCCCATTTCCAATTTGGAATGTTCGCAATGGGTTTTGATTTCCACCACCCCAATTTGTCAAACTGTAAGCAATGAGTCATTTCGTGGACCAGTAGTTGTGTCAAATTCCAGTTATAACCATTTAATTCAATAAAATTATTTTTATAATTAGCGGTCCCCTGTAAAACTACTTTGTTGTAAAACCCCCATGCAAATGCTTGTCCACGTAATGCGTGTATAAGCTTTGGATAATTTGAACCATCATTAAGACAAATGTCAAGTTTAAGATGGAAATTATAGAACTCGCTTGTTTTTAAAAGCTCATTTGCCTCGTTAACTTTAATTATTAATGTTGCGTCGAGAGGTTTATCGTGATAAATAAAGTAATTACTATGTGTTGTTTTGTTGGCATACGTTAGAATTGGATTTAAAATAATAACGAGTAAAAGTCCTGCGATTAAAAGTCCAATTGCCAGCACACGAAATGTCCATTTTTTTATTTGTCGTTTCATACTTAAGGTGGTTGAAGGTGATGCACAACGGTGCGGTATTTATGAATTTTGGGTTTTGAAATACGTCGGCCCGGTTACGGAAACTTCTTTGAAACTCAATTTCTTGTTTGACTAAAACACTTATTGGAACCCTCGCAACCTACAGATGCCTGATTGTGTACAAATGATGATTGTAGTTCCGTAGCCCCAAATTTTATAAATACCAATGTTAGCTGCTGTCTTACTCGACCTGGACAATGTAAGAATCAAATGCAGTAACAAGCTCTTAGTTCGTTTTGTTGTCGAGATGAAAAGTCGACAAATAAAAACGACGTTTGACTTTTGTTGTTTTGGTATTTTTTAATATTAATGACCTTGAATGAAAACTCCATAGAATTTGTCGCGCTAGCTTATTATTAGGGACTTGATTTTTTTAGTCGACCACAGCCAGATGATACAGAGAAAAAACCCTGTCTTAAAAAACATTCCAACGGCAAAGGACTTTAGTATTCTTTCCATTCCGTTGGGTGAAAAGTCGTTAAGTCTTAAAAAGGCTATAGTCGAAGCATAAATGCAAATTACCAAAGAGATTAGTGTCACAAATTTAATTGTCACTAATAAAGTGTTTCTTTTCTTAATTAAAATGTCTGTAACAGCTAACCCCGAAAAAATATAAGTCAATCCAAAAAGTAGTAGCATTATAATCATACTGTTTACATTCACAAGCGCGGCTAAAAAAAATAGAATGCCATTTGCAAAATCTCCCTTGGTCTCGCCAATTAAAAGTAAGACAACTAAAATGCATAGTACAATTAGAGTCCCTTTAAATAAACTTGTCCAACCAATGCTCTTAGCTTCTGCTAGTGTCATATACTATTATTTTTTATTGGTTTTTGTCAGGTCGGTCTTATTAAAGATTGGCGTAGGTCGCCGCATTGATTTGATTACCGCACAACGTTCGAGGCTTTGTGCAGTTGGGGAATTAGCCAGCTGCCCGTCCGGAATTGAAGCTAAATTTATGATCAAAAGCCGAAGTTTAACTGATGTCTGGTAGCATTCCATCCGCCGAATATGGCGCTTGGATATGATGATTGCGTCTACGTCTTGCCCCATTTGCACAAAACCTTTTGCTGGTGGCAGGTTATTTTGTCAACGCCACTTCCGTTCCTCTTATCCTAATCTCTTTGGACTTTTTAATATTTTCTTCTGATTTTGTTAACAACTTAATAAGTCCCAAATCGATATGTTCCTTTCTGTTTTCAATTTTGTCAACAATAATTGTCAACAAATAGCTTTCATCAACCATATAGCTGTCGTAGTCAGCATTAATAATGTTCCCGTCAATCATAAACACTATAGCCTTGCTTTTTAGATTTGTGTACTTGTCTTTTAGGGCAGTCAGTGAAATTAGTTTGGGCGTACAGCTGCTCTTTGTCTTTATGTGAATTTTCCCAAAGTATTGAATGTTGTCAATTTGTATACTGTCCTTAACAACATTTATGCTCTCTATCTGTGTTGGGTTTAATGTTCCTAATAATGTTTCGTTTACGAATTTGCCATTTATAAAGAATGCTGGTGTATTTATTTGGCCTTCTTGGTTTGCATAAATAACTTTTAAGACCGTATCACTTTCTAATCCTTTATTTTGATTAATAATAACTCCACTGGTCTTATCGATAGGAGTCTGTCCAAAAGTGCTTGTCGACCAAATGGCAATTGCCAATATTAATAATGCTTTCATTTTAATAGTTTTAATGGTTACGTGTTGTCGTTTTAACTTGCCACCAGCGGGCCGGGCTTTATGCAGGTAGCGACTTAATATTCCGTGTGCCCATGGCTGCTGCCGATTGGAAACATGTAGATGAAGTTACTACAAAAACTGATAGCGATTCGTCTGCTGGAACTCCTGCCTGCCGGCAGGCAGGGAAACTGTTATTTGCAAATAGCTGATGTTATAAGGTCATGCCCAACTTGCATAAAGCCATATGTTGGGCGTAGTTTTATTTCTTTTCCCAAGGTCGAGGCGGATGAAAACCACGAGCTTCATCAATAGATTGATTTATTCGAAGATAAAATCGATTTCTATTGGGATCAATTTCTTGTATCAAGTAATGTCGAGTCATTTCTATTATTAAAAATGGTTTGAATGTGTCTGGTTTCTTTCCGTTTTTATAGGTTAAAAGCAATGTGTCACCCAGACGTTGCCATGTACCCTTGTATAAATTTTTTGCAGCTTCTTTCGAGGAATTCTCTTGTAACAAATAGTAAAAGGTGTTTCCTTTGTCGAACCCTATTTTTATAGTTTTTATTGTGTCCTCATTCCATGCAACTAAGTCCATGGGGGGAAGTTTGTCAATTCTTGTGTCATTGTGTTTACCAGTTCGGCAACTAACAAGGTGACACGAACAGACTAATGTCGCGATTGCCAAATGGAAGGTGCCGGTCCGACTATACAACATTACTTTTTGTCGCTTTTGAAGCCAAGTTGAATTGGATGTACGCCGCGTCCCGAAAATTACGCCCAACGTCCACGGCTTGCTGCCGGGCTGGCTTCTGTGATCCGTCCACCCAGCTACGGAACTTGGTTAATAAATTGAACTTGAATATTACAAAATCTAAGTTTAAAAAAGGTCGCCCCATAGTTACTGCTGATTGATGCTTGCTGCTCATTGCAACAACGTCGAGTCAGCCTGGCGGCAAACCGCATGTTGTGTGATGTGCATTTAGGTTACCGCTCGCGTTTAGTCTTGTCTTGGAAATAGCTTTTCAGTTAGAAATATCTGAATTACTGGTATTGTCAACGCAACGATTAAAGTAGCTGGAAAATAGCCCAGAAATTGATAATTAAAATAATTCTTTAAACTTGTAAAAGTCACGCCTTTAAGTCCAAAAAAATTAATTGTATCAATTAAATTCCAGATTAATAGCCCTAAAATTGAAATTGTAATCATTGTCGCGGAATGCAGAATTACAGTCCTTTTTAAATTTATATAATACACACTCTTTACTACCTGGTAAATGATTACTGCTAAGAAAGTCGGAATAAAAATATTTAAAAATGTCATTATTAATACAACTGGGAATGCTGAGAAATCTCCAAAGAATGGCAGAGTTAGTCCAGCCGTCAAGCTGCCTGCTAAGTCGGCAAATACAGTAGTTAGCAATAGTCGTTTCATCTTAGGTTGAAAGGGTCTTACGCATAGCACACAACGTCCACGTATTTATGCTGGTGTGGGATTTGAAAAACGTCCGCCCAGCCACTGAACTTTGTTTTGAAAACTAATCTTTTTCTTCCCTCAAATCGCAAATTGAAACGGTTGCCACCAGACGCTGCCTGGTGATGCAAAATGTTCATTGCACTTCCGTCGAGCCACACTAGCATAAATACGAATGTTAGCCGCCGTTTATCTTGGTTTGTCGCCAGGTTTCCAGCGTTTGAGACATGTCCTTTATAAGGTCTATAAATGAAAAGCGACCATGTTTAAATTGTTGAGGTGTGTCTTTGTCCTCATGATCTAAGTATACAATGTTATACTCATAGTCCGGCTGACTTTCTGTTGAGTCAAAACATACGATTCCCCAGTCGCTCATGTCTGCAAAGGGTAATAATCCTTTGTTTATAGTTGTGTCAACGCCCCATGCCTCTATTAATTGCAAATTGTCATCTATCCAACTTTTAGTGTGTTTAAAAAAAGTAACGTCATGACCAAAATTAAGGTCGATGAAATGTTTATAACTCAAAAACGCAATATAGGAATGAGGCAATTGTACGTTCACTTTGTCTTCATAATGTTCGAAGTCCAAAGATTCAATTTCTGCTTCAATCGGCTTCCAATAGCACCAGTCATGTGTCGGAGCTTTTTTGGAATTGTCAACCAGATAATCTGGAACTGTATAAACTGTATGCAATAGTCCATTTAAGTAGGTGTCCGAAAAATATAAGGCATCATTAATTGCGGTAGTGATAAGTTTATATTGGTCTGTCATTATTAGGGAGTCGTTAAATGGCGGCTAACGGTTTTGGGCTTGCCGAAGTGGGGGAAATCAGGGCACTTCAGCTCAACCCTTGTAATAATGATAACTTGAAAAACTGAACCTGAGCCTTTGTTCATCAGCCCCCATTTTGGCAAAGCCCTGTTGTGCGTTCGTTTTTTGTCACTCGTACATTGTTAGCATTATTTTGTCTGTGTCCATAGAACCAACGGTTTCGCCAAAATAACGTTTAGTCAATAAGTTTGGAACTCTCCAACTTCCTTCGTGTTTTATCATCGCATCGATTTCTTCATCGGTCATTCCGTCCTCTTTCATTTCTTCAAGTTCTTCGTCCTCGAATATTTTCTGGCTAAATATTTCATTCTCTTCTGGCAGCAAATTACCTTGGTCGTTGAACACTTCACCGTCAGAACCATCTTTCATACGAATTTTTTGTCTGTTGACGATGATTGCATAACTGTAAAGTCCAACTGTGCTATTTTCCACAAGAGCTGCAATTTCGCTGTCAGGAAATGTGTCAATAAAAAGTTTTTCCGTTTCAGTTTGTGTCTCACTAAAAAAGTGGAATGCTAAGTCAGGATGAACAATTATAAAGTTGTCATTATAGAAACCTGTAAATAACGTTTCAGGCTTGTTTGAATAATGCAGCGGCACTTCTTTGACTGGCTTGTATTGTCCTAAATTTAATTTGGTCAAAATTTCTTTTGTGTCTGTCAACTTTGGTGACTTAACAATAATGTAGTACTTATTCCACGCCATGATATAAGAATTTTGTTTTGTTACGAATGTCGTCTTAAAATGACGCACAACGGTTTAGGGCTTTGCGTTGTGGTTGGAATCAGGGCTCGTCTCCCCAGCCCATGTACTAAAAACCCGATTGAAATACAAATGTACAGCCATTATTCTTCCGCCCACCATAATGCAAAACCCATGTAAGCGGCGTACTCTTCTTCGACATTTAGTAAGCTAATTTTAATGTGTCACCATCTACAAATTTTCCCTTTGAGATTGAAATTGCTATTTTTTCTTCTTCTGAAAGTCCGCATGTCTGTCCATCTTGAAAAGTCACGTCATAGTCTAAAACATAGTGGGTAATATTAAAAAGGAAACCTCTAAGGTCTTCTAAATTCTTTGATGAATTCAAAACTTCCATCTCTGTTTTATTAAATTCCTTTAATCCATAAGTGTAACCTGATTTGCCTTTGTCAGTAGTACGTAATCCAAAATAGATCCAAAGGTTTAATGGTAAATAGTCATCGGTCATCAACCCTGCTTCGCTTAAATAGTCTTCCTTTTGTACCAATAGTGACTGATTGCCTTTATAAACTCCAATTGAGTTTGTTGTCCGCAGTAACGAACATATAACTTTTGAAAAGAGTCTAAAGCGTTTAATCTGGTCTTGTCCACCTTGCATTAATGAAACTAGCAAGTGACTTTTATGTTTGGCTGTGTCCTCTAATGCAGTTTCCCAATTGTAGGCGTATTGAGCTGTTCCTTGAATGTCACCCAATGGAATAGGAACAGGCATGTGTGCAATTGCAATCATTTCTCCATCAACCGTAAATACAAACGAAGAATTGTCACCTGTTGGTTCCTGAATGTTGTTTCCATAAAAACTCAAAAAGTCTTTGCGAAAAGTGTCGATGTCAAAAGTGTTGACATCTTGAAGCAAGACCATTCCTAAAATTATTTTGCTGTCTTGAGTTTTGTCCACCTTTTTCTTTTTCCAAAACATAGTGATGTGTCAAATAGAGTTGCCGCTTACGTTCGAGGCTTTATGCAGTTGGGGAATTAAACAACTGTCGGCCCGGAACTGAAGCTAGATTTATAATTAAAAGCCGAAGTTTAGAACTACTGCCCAACAGAATTACGTCCGCCGAATATGAAACTTGGATATGCACTGCCGATGATTGCTTCAACGTCCAACCCCAATTGCACAAAACCGCTTGTTGTGCGTAGCTCATTCTATAAGAAATGTTTCATGGACATTGATATTGTTCTGCTGAAAAAATGATTGAGCCTCTTGATGCAGTTCTTTTTCCTTTTTTAGTAGCTCTTCAAATTCTTCTGTGGATTTTGGCCGCTCCTGATAGAGATTTTGAAATTTAGTAGTGGTTGGGATGATCTCAATGATTTCTGTGTTACATAAAGTAAGGCTAGGTATTTTACTTTCCACTATTTCTCTATTTGTATTTGATAGTGGAATTTGGTTAGTCCAAACAAAATATTGTCCTCCCCTGAAGCCTAAATTGAAAAAAATCTTTTCCTTCTTATCATAAAAATATTTCTTGTCAGCTTTTTGGTTGTAGCCCAAAGCACAACAAAGCCAAGTATAAATTCTATCTAATTTGTAGGTCTCCATAAGTTCCGCACAACGTTTTGGGGCTTTGCGTTCGGGCGGGAAATCGAAGCACAAAAGCTTGTTTTATTACTAAAGTTTAATTGAAAAACTGCCGTTGAATTTTGCACTTCAGCCCGCCTGACGCAAAACCCTTGTTAGCGGTTCGGCTTTTATTTTCGTCAAGTTCTTTCATAAATATATTGCGTTGTCGATATTTTGTCTGCAAGTTCTCGGTCAATGTCAGCAAAGTGAAAAAATCCTTTTTCTAAACATTCAGATTTTTCTTGTATCCATAATTTTAATTTTCCAATAGAAGCGTCATCAAAATCCTTAAATTCTTTTTTCTTGTTTGTTAGGTCGTTGTAATAGTTATGTATTAAGTCGACAAAATTTGAAAAACTGTTGTCGGAAAAACTGATTGTCCAACGGTTTAGTAATTGTTCAATGTTGTTTGTTAGTTTATAAATTTCGGTGAAAACTTCTTTGTCAAAATATGTTTTATGTTTAACTACGTCTGTCCACCAAGCCAATAAAAATTGTGTAATTGAAGTTTTTTCGGCTTCCGCCCATTCTTGCCATTTCCCATATTCAAGTTTTCCAAGTACTACGAAAGTATCAACAATAAAATCAGTTGTTGCTAAAAGTTCATATATTCTCGGTAAGTAATGCTTAAAGTCATTTGTATCGCCCCAAGTTGTCATTGCCTTAAAAGCATACCTTGAAAGGTTGTCTTCACCTAAATCTCGTAATTGTTTTGAATGGATTTTTTCTTTGTCAGAGTCAGAAATACAGCAAGGACAACCTTCTATTGTCGATTTAAAGGGGTAAATCGAAAAAGTAGTGTATAGGTTTTCAATAGTTATTTTCAGTTCTTCTGTCATTTTTTCGGTGTCGTTGGTTAAGCTGACCGCTAACTCTTAAATATACGCAGCTTTTTTATCTTTTATCAACGCGTATATTTTTAAAAAATATTGTAAAACAAAGCGTTATAAAAATTGACGCAACAACTATTCAGTTGCGGCAATGCAATCTCACGGTTTAAGTTCCAGGCTGTCAAGCGGACTAATAATACCTAAGATATCTTTATTGGTTGTATGTAAATAGCGCAGGGTAGTTTTAATGTCATTGTGCCCCAACAATTTCTGGATCATACTAATATCCGTTCCCTTATCCAGCAAATGGGTAGCAAAAGAGTGCCGGAGCGCATGCACACCCCCTGGCTTAAATACATTGGCCTTTTCCTTGGCCAGGTGTAGTATCTTCTGTAAACTGCGCACACTATACGCCGCAACCTACGTGCTCCCCTGAAATAGAAACTCCTTTGCTGAAGGTTTATATCGGGTGGCATACTCACTAAGCATTGCCCGGACCAGGTTCCAATGATTATATGATCCTTTTTATCGTGTGCGTGACTAGATACCCGAAGTCTAAATCACTATTCTTCAGTTTCCACGAATTTTCAGACTTCGGGTATCAGAAAAAACGGGTTTCCAAATACTTTTAAGGAATGTCCACCGGGCACAGCTTCGCCACCTCGGTCACAGGAACAAGTTGCTAATTACTCCATCAATTTATAACCAAAAAGGTTAACATACAACTAATTTAAAATGGTTAAAGTAGGTAGGGAGAGGGGTTCTGCTACGCCGAAGAGACGGTTTTAATTTGCTTCAAGTAGTAACCTCTGAAATTCCACGCCTGCTTACTTATACATGCTTCTCCATACTGCTGCGCAGCTCGTTAACAAAGAGTTGTTGCCACTGTAACTCACTATCCTGAATGGGTAGAACAGTAATATAAACTTGTGTTTCTGCAGCATGCATATCATCACCGTATACCAAACGAATACGGTGCCTTCCGGCTAACAGTTTAGATAATACCAGGTGGCCGTTATCAGTGGTCATCGGTTTTGATTCGGTGTAAGAAGTATCATTTTCTGACTCGATAAACCATTGCAGCCCACTGAATGGAAGTTGCCCCATACCGATTTCCATAGCAGTTCCACACAATGGGATAACCGCTGTTGCATCAAACACACTTTCATTTGCCGGCGATTGTAATTTCACCACAGGTGGTTTGGGCGCAATGGCAAATGGTTCCGTTCTTGCCACGGAAGACCTGCACCCATCACTGGCTCTTACGGCAATCTCCGCCTGCGCGCAACCCGGAAAATTATTTAAATCAATATCCAGCGAGGTGGCCTTGCTATTAAATAACAACGGAAATTTTTTTCCCGCAATGTTACAGGCAGCGTTAAAAAGTAATGATGAATCGTGATGGTCATCGCCCGGCTGCGCTTCCCAACTGATAGACACACGGCTCTTGCCAATAGTAAAGGAAGTTATTTTTATAACAGGTGGCTTTTCGCTGATGCCGCTGCGATAGATAACAGTGTTGTACCGTTTTATTTCATAGTAGCCGGGTGCTGCCAGCAAAGGAATATACCCACCCAGTTGCCAGCTTCCCGCAAAATCATCGTTGCCGCCGTATAGAATTGCCGGCGCTTGCCACAACAGTTCGCCTTTTTTATCATATAAAGACAGCGTATAACCATCGGGCGTACCAACATCACTTTCGCGGGGAAACGATTGCGGGATGGTGGGGGTTTCAAATCCGGTGCGGGCAGTGTAGGTCATGTCGCTGTCAATGATTCCATTCACCCGCAGGAAGCTAAACGTATGCATGTAATGTGATTTTATTTATAGTTGATCAAAAACATTTTGCCAGTGGGTACGTGTTAAAAAACCAGGGGGCAGGTAGGCCATTAGATCCGCCGTCATGGGGTTTTGTTTGTTAAAATTATCTGTACGGGTAGCACTGCCTTTAATAACAGCCTGGTCACGAATATTGAAAGCATATCTTGTTAAATAGCCGCCATTACCCACATCGTCAAGAGGTGGCAATGGTGCATTGCCGGGCGTTGAAAGATTTACATGGTGTAACCCCATTTGATGCCCAAGCTCATGTGCGGCAATTTCAACAACAAACCTGGTTACCGATACCCCGCTATCCCTGGGGGTGGTACCAGCTAAACGATTGCTTCCAAAATTTACCCAGGGTGGTATTACGGCAATCCAGTGCGCATCGTCATCAACAGATGAGCATGCTTCGGTCCACGGCCAAAGATCATCCCACATGGTACAGTTTTTAAATTCAGCAATATCGTATGCAATCGCCTTTACCGCACCTGCCTGGGTGAAATCTTCCGGCTGATTCCAAAAATCTTTCCATGCCGGGCCGATGTTCAACACGGGAGAGGGAAAATACATGAGCGTGTCGCGCAGAAATTGATCCATTTGCGGAACAAGGGTTTGATTGTCTGAATCCCTTTTATTAATCAGCAACCACCGTACGGCAATTGATCCTTTGTCATACCAGGTCCAGGTCATTTTTCTTTTCACTTTTATTTGACCTGTCATATCGTAACAACCAATCGTTATTTCCAATGAGTGTACACCAGGTGTGCACCAGCCGGCGGGAATCACAAAATTAACGGTGGTGTTTTCATCGCTGTCTTTGGATTGTTTAACAATGCTTGCCGGCACTTTATTGGAAGGCCCTACGTGCTGAACGCCGTTAATGGTTGATATGGCTACAACGCCGGTGATAGGTCCAAGCTGATCATTGAACCATCCTCCCCGGCTGCAGGAAAGATGTACCCTTACAGCCGTATCTTTATTGGCTGCCAACGGAACAGCATTTCCTGCAAGTACTGCCTGCCGGCCCTCCTGCACACCCTGGGTAATCTCTGCAAAACCTATTTCCAGTTCGGGCGCCACCGCAATTACAACAGGGTAGGAAACGGGTTGTGCGCTGCCACAATCACTTGTGGCGGTAAGTATAATGGTGCCATGAACAGGTTCGCCTGGATCTGTTGACAATGAAAGTTTAAGTAATTGGTTACCGCCAGTCAAATCTGTTTTCCATAGCAGCTGCCTTCCATCGTCGGCCCTCACTTCAACCGCAACCCTTACGTCTTGCCGGTCGGTGGCACGGTAACCCAAAGAGAAGAGGCGATCGGGTGGTATCACCCATTCACCGTTGAGGGCAGTGCCTTCTGCGGCCCCATTGATACTTATCTCGAATACTTTGGCTAGTCCGCCAGCAAATGGAAAAGCATTTCCCGGTTTATAAATGTTCTTGACAAGACAACGGGTGACTATTTGCGTAAACGCATTCAGCCTGATAAAACCTGATACCGCCCAAACAGGTACGGGCACGGTAATGGCATTGTTATCCCATTGAATAGGTGCTACGCCATCCAGCGCAATTTCTGTACGGTGCGCTTGAAAAAGAGGGTCATCACTGTCTGGATAAGGAAAAAAAACGCGGCCCATAGGTCCAAAATTGGTACCGGTAATCAATATCTCTTTACCGCCGCACGCCGCGGGATTAGAAATGAAATCGATCTGATAAGAACCGGCGAACCGATCAATTGCGCTCACAATCACGCGGCCGTGGCCCGCACAGCCCCAAAGATCTGTCCATTCAGAAACGCCGGGGCGCGACGGATACACGGGACGATCTTTCACAACATCCAACCGGTCTTTCCAAACATCCAAATCACTACCAACATGATCTTCCGCCTGCGGGTAATGATAAAAAAGCAACGCTCCGCTGGTTGAGGGATTTAATAGTTTGCCGGTTTGGAAGCTGTGTTCAAAAACCAACGTCTCCAGTATTGAGTTTGAGCCATGCATTACTTGTTGCAACGCATTAAACCCATACTCTGCACGAAAAAACGGATCGAGTAGCTGGCGGAGTGCCAGCATCATGGCATTTTCTTCGGTACTACTGCGGGCGGTCACAACCACTGCGCTAATGAGATCATGCAAAACATCCATGTTCAACAACAGTGGTGCATCTGGGGGACTATTTTTATATCCATATGATTCCCGCAGTAAGACGTCTGGTAACAGTTTTGCACTGGATGTAAATGCCACTTCGCGCAATAGCAACCAGAACCGCATGCCTGCTGCCGCATCTCCATTCAGTAACTGCCTTGCCGTAGTCAATGCACGCTCAAGCAATATATCACTTTCCTGCGCTTTGATAAGCAGTTGGTGCAACAGCATGGCATCAGTTGCTAGCATTGTGTTGCCAATTGCTTCTTTAAATGCATGCAAAGCATTTTGGTTTAAAAGGCAATACGTTTGAGGGGCGTATACCGGGTTTTTATTTTCTAAGGCTTGGTCGTTGTCAGGTGACGCGGTAATGTTTGAATATGGTAACATGTGCAAAATTTCGCTTAAAGTGAATATATTATTTGTGCGTAAGGATGTTGCAAACTCCCCAACACCCGGTAAGATGCCCACCGGTGTAGTTGTAGAATAGACGTTTTTATTATGACTGTTGTATTCATAAACATGCAGTGAATACTGAACCCATAAAGCGGGTAGGTAGTAATAGGTCGGAAAAAGTTGCTGAAAGGGAAACAAATTCAATTTCATGGCAAAACCACTAACAAATTTGCTCAACAATAAATGGTTGTAGCTGGCTTAATTAATTTGACCATCAGGATGCCATAAAACTAGAGAATACAAATTGGCAGTCAATCCATTTAGGACCCAGACGCGTTATGTTGCCGCCTTGACCCCTATTATACAAGAAGAAGTTCTCAATACGATAAAATCGTAGACAAGCAATCAGGCCGCATTGTTGCTTTTATGTTCATCCCACACTTTTGTAAACGCTGTTCCATAATATAATATCATGGCAGAGTAAAATATAAACAGCAGCAGCAACACTATGGAAGCAGAAGCGCCGTAAATATTGTTGATGTTATTGTAGGTGAGCAGCAGGTGTAAAATAATTTTTCCAATAGAAAACAACAGGCTGGTAAATAAAGCGCCCGTCCAGGCAATGCGCCATTTAGGCCTGCTGTCATTAAGATACCGGAAGATAATCAGGAACCATATAGCAGTAACGAGTGTAGAAATACAGAAAGATAACAACTGGTTGAAAACACCAGACAAAGAAGGAAATAGCTTAACGAAATAGTTTCCAATAAACACCTGCACGGTTTCAATAAAAGCGCCGATGGAAAATAACAACCCTGTCACAAATAGTACGCCCAGCGATTGCGACCTTGATTGCAAGCTGGCCATTATTTTTTTATCTGCAGTTGGTTTGTGAACACCCCATATTTGATTAATGGAGCTTCTGATAATTTTGAACACCGTGGTGGCCACAAACAGCAAAAAAATAAATTCTAACCCGGTAGCCAGCCAGTTGTACGATAATTTTTTTACCGCCCGGATAACAGAAACTATTTGCCGCACTGCCTCCTGGCCAACAATATCAGACAGGCTAACAAACACTTCATGCCTGATGGTTTGCGGATCGATAAATATGCTAAAGAATTGTACGAGTATAATGAGAATAGGCGGCAAGGCAAACATGGTAAAAAAGGCAGTGGCACCGGCCATTTTTAAAGGGTCGTTTTCAAGAAAAAGCTTCAACGCATCCTTTAAAACAATACCAATCGCTTTAAGTGAATTGCCCATAAGTTTTTTTGGCAAAATTTAGTATAATAATTAAGTAATCACTGTTGGCCAGGAAATGAATATTGAGTTCTGGAAAACCAAATGTAGCAACAGTTTTTGGTGATTACCCACTGTGGAGGCCTGCAATTGTAATGCCTGATACCAGTACGCTTGGAGATGCCTCGTTTTCCGTCAGCTTTGTACAAAAGTTGAACAAGGCGACGGGTGAAACACCTACTGACGCTCAGTCAAAGGGGGAAAGGAAAACGCAGCATCGAAAAGCGTACGAGCGCCTGGCCGGCCCGAGGCCAGCGTATTAAAAGGTGGGTACTAATCTACGCCGAGAGCAATAATTTCCAAATTAAACTTTTCCGTGAAATTCCCGTATCATAATTTAAAGATTGCACAGCGGGGCCGCTTAAGCCACATTTGATTGGTATAACGTGTATGCGTGTTA
Source organism: uncultured Chitinophagaceae bacterium (assembly GCA_963705285.1). Classification (GTDB taxonomy): domain Bacteria; phylum Bacteroidota; class Bacteroidia; order Chitinophagales; family Chitinophagaceae; genus JACMLD01. The sequence continues at coordinate 5,700,328 of OY970066.1, read as the reverse complement.
GTGTTGTTGTAAGATAGCCCGTTAAAAATCCGTGATGGTCTTTCCATCATACCGGTGTACACCCTCAAAATCGCCAAACCAGATATTTCCTTTATTATCTTCTAAAATTCCGAATATCATTGGCTTGGTTGTTATAATGGTTACCGTGGGCTGTTTATCCAACAACGACTTTTGATCATACCGCGAAAGTGCCCAGTCTTTGCCGGTAGCGCTTTCTGAACTGGTCCAGATATTCCCTTTTTTATCTTCATAGATATAGCCCACAAACTGATGCGTGAAATGGGTAAATGTTGTTCCGTCATAACGCCAAAGGCCATCGTTACCACCCAACCATATATTGCCTTTTTTGTCTTTGATTATCGACCGAACGTTGCTAAACGGTTTGCCATCTTTATTAGTGATTGTAGTAAATGTTTTTGCCTGCCCGCCCGCCAGGCGGGGATCATACACCTTGGCATAACCCCTTGTGCCAAACCAAAATTTTCCTGTATTGTCTTCAATGATAGCATTCACATCATTATGCATCCAATGACCCGCTGGAAGCTTATTTTGATACACCGAAATGTGACCAGAATCAGTGTTGGTATGTACAGCGGCAGGCCCGGTATAAGCAGAGTCAGTTGCAGCATGAACACGATTACGCCCTGTATAACCAGAATCGGTTCCAGTACGAACCGCGGCACGCCCGGTATACGCAGAATCAGTTGCAGCATGCACACGATTACGCCCTATATAAACAGAATCGGTTCCAGTACGAACTGCAGCAGGCCCGGTATAACCAGAATCAGTTGCAGCATGCACACGATTACGCCCGGTATAAGCAGAATCAGTTGCAGCATGAACACGATTACGCCCGGTATAAGCAGAATCAGTTGCAGCATGAACACGATTACGCCCCGTAAAAGCAGAATCAGTTGCACCATGAACACGATTACGCCCGGTATAAGCAGAATCAGTTGCAGCATGAACACGTTTACGCCCGGTAAAAGCAGAATCAGATGCAGCGGGAGAGGCATCACTCATTTTAAAATTTTGAAAGTTTACCTGTCCGGCAGGCAGGCCTGCCTGTCCGCTAGGCAGACTTGTCTGTCCGCTAGGCAGACTTGTCTGTCCGCTAGGCAGACTTGTCTGTCCGCTAGGCAGACGCCCATCGTACCGGCTTACGCCGTTTACCGTTCCCAGCCACACGGCACCGGTTTTATCCTCATAAAGGCTGGTGACTTCATTACCGGCAAGCCCATCCCTGGTGGTGAAATGCCGAAACATTCCATCATAATAATAAACACCCGAGCCAATTGAACCGAACCAGAAATTTCCTTTGCTATCTTCTAAAACAGAAAAGAAACGCGCCGAACTCACTTCCCTGGTAACATTAGTAAAATATTTTCCATCATATTTAAAAACACCTTCCCATGAAGCCATCCAGATATTGCCTTTGCTATCCTGCTTGATGGTACGAACAATGCCTTTCGGTCCTTGAGTACGGGGCGCGGCGTTGGTTTTAACGGAGCCCTGCGTAACATTTTTTTGTTGCGCCTGCATGGGAAAATGGATGATGCCTGCCAGCACGATAATAAAGCCGTACAGAACATTTGTTTTATTTTTCATGTTGTAGTTGATTGTTTCAGCAAAATTACTTTGATACCTTTCAGACCAACGCACCCGGATTGTAAATAAAAGTGTAACCTTTGTAAATAATACCTTGACAGTATGCTTGTTAGAAGAAATTTTCTGCCCGCCAAACCAAAGCAGCTCGGCGGGTTATTATTGCTATTGTTTAGCTCCATCATCTGCGTGGCTTTTAGTATAACCGGCAATGATGACTTCGACGTTGCCAGAAGGGAAATATTGCTACGCAGTATCGGACATGAATTACTTCTTCAGTCGGGCGACAGTGTATCACGCGTACTTCCGGTAAAAAAGATTTCCGAAAACGAATACCAGGTCAGTTTTGAAAATCCCTTTACATTTCAAGCCGACTCCCTGGTGCATACTACCCAGCGTTTGCTAACCAAAGACCCGCTTACAAGCGATTACGTTGTTAACGTACTTAAATGTGCCAATGCCAGTGTGGCCTATGGATATGCAATATCAAAAAATAAGAAAGATGATATTGTAGCTTGTAAAGGAAGAAGGCAACCCATAGCATGTTACACGCTTAACATTAAATTTAAACCAACGGGTACTTTAGCAAGGAGTGGCTTTTTTTTGGGCGCCCTGTTATTGGTAGCTTTTGCCGGATGGATGTTGTTTACATCTGTCAAACCACAGGCTGACTTACCTACCAGCCAGCAAACTGGTCAATTCACTTTGGGGTCGATGTCTTTCGATGCTGACACCCGTAAGCTCATGATAAACGGAAACACCATAGACCTTACCAGAACCGAAACCCGTGTACTGCGCATCTTTGCCTTGTCGCCTAATGAGGCGATAGAGCGAACCCGGCTACAAAAAGAGATATGGGAAGATGAAGGTGTTATAGTAGGCCGCAGTCTGGATATGTTCATCTCAAAACTTAGAAAAAAACTGGAGCCGGATCCCCATATCAACATCGTTGTTATTCGCGGCAAAGGATATAAGCTTGAAGTGAGCGCGTAAGAATGTTCCGGCACTGAACTGATCTGATAACACCTCAATTTCACATTGGTAAAATGTTATCGTGATCTTTTAAGGGGAAGTCGTTAAAAGAACTATCCGTACCAAGTTGCTTGGGTGTTAGTAGTGAATCCTCGTTTATGGCTTCATTTACCGCATGTTCCCACTATTAAACCGGTTACATGCCACCATGATGCCGCGCTGGCGAAGACAGGTTGGTGTGCCGTTTGAGTTTAGGTTAAGAAGTAAAAGTGATTTTAGCAATAAGTTTGGGTAAGATGTAACTATCGTAAAAATGTTTTTTTTTAGTACTTTCTGGTGGTTACAATTTTTTAGTGAACTTGTGTGTACAGCTTAGCAAATAATTTTTCCATCTCAGAAAAAGTACTGTTTGCTGCGGTAAAGAAATAAATGTAAAAACTGCATGAAGATATTAATGATTGCTTTTTTTCTGATGACACTGGTAACCGGGGCACTCGGTCAAAAAAGCGTAATTGTTTCGTCGCCCGATAACAGGATAAAGTTCATTTTCCTGGCAGCGGGTGGCCGACCGGAATATTCGGTGAGTTATCAAAACAAACCTTTAATAACCAAAAGTACACTTGGCCTTAGTTTTATAAACAATGACTTTTTTGGCAATGATATTACAATTGGGCGGGTAGTTGCCAATGCAGGAATGGAAGCATATGATTTGGTGCAGGGAAAAACCAGTAAAGTCTCAGACAAGTATAAGGAAGCGAAGATTTCCATGCAGGAGCGCGCAGGTAAAAAAAGGATGATAAATTTACGGGTACGCGTATTCAACGACGCAGTTGCATTTCGTTATGAGATTCCGGCACAGAAAGATTGGGAAAGCTATACGCTCACCGAAGAACATACAAGCTTCAATATAACTGGTAATCCAATAGCAAGGGTCGCTTTCCTTGAAAATTTTACTACCAGCCACGAACATCGGTATAGTGTAATGCCGTTGAATACGATCGCAAACGATACATTGATCGACATGCCGGCACTTTTTCAATTTCCAGACAATATTTTCATGGGTATTACAGAGGCAAATCTCATAGATTACGCCGGTATGTCGCTCATAAAACGAAATGGCATACTCTCCAGTCAGCTAACCCCTTTACCCGGACAATCGGGCATTAAGGTGAAGGCATTACTTCCACATCATACACCATGGCGGGTAATGATGATTAGTAACCGGGTTGGTGCGCTCATTGAATCAAATATTCTTACCAACCTCAGCGAACCCTGCAAAATAAAAGATGTGAGCTGGCTAAAACCTGGCAAATCAAGTTTTCACTGGTGGAATGGTGATGTGCTTCCCGATACTACTTTTGAGGCAGGTATAAATTTTCAATTCAATAAATATTATATAGATTTTTGCGCAAGAAATGGAATTGAATATCATTCGGTCATTGGCAACAGGGGAGTAGCCTGGTATCAGAACGATGGAGTAGAATACCAGCCAGGGCCTAATACAGATGTAACCAAACCAAGACCGGGACTTGATATAAAGGAGATGTGCGATTACGCAAAAAACAAAGGAGTGGGTATACGATTTTGGGTTCATTGGCAGGCTTTGTATGCTAAACTGGATACCGCCTTTGCGTTGTTCGAAAAATGGGGTGTAAAAGGCATGATGGTCGATTTTATGGACAGGGATGACCAGCAAATGGTGCAGATACAGGAAGAAATATTGAAAAAAGCAGCCAGTCATCATTTGGAAATACAATTTCACGGCGCCTATAAGCCCACTGGTCTCAGCCGTACGTACCCCAATGAATCTACACGTGAAGGAACGCTCAATTATGAAAATGATAAATGGGGTAATTTAATCACGCCCGATGATGATATTCAAATTCCTTTTACCCGTTTATTGGCCGGGCCAACCGACTACCACCTCGGCGGCTTCCGCGCAATGCCGCTTTCAGATTTTAAGGTTCAGACAACAAAGCCGCATGTGCTGGCCACCCGTTGCCATATGCTGGCCATGTATGTAATCTTAGAAAATCATTTGTCGATGGTATGTGATTATCCCGCGGCATACGAGGGACAGGCGGGGTTTGAATTTATTCGTGAAGTTCCTACGATCTGGGATCAGACTATTGTTCCTGCGGCCCTTGTTGGAGAGTGGATTTGTGTGGCAAGAAGAAAAGGAACCAACTGGTATGTTGGAACAATTACTAATAATACCAATAGAACAGTTACCATTCCACTGGATTTTCTAAAAGCCGGAACTTATACAGCCACCATATACAAAGAAGGTTCAAATGCAATCAATGACCCAAATAGTTTGGTAAAGGAAATAAAAACACTTACTGCATCAGATAAACTGTTAGTTAATCTTCCGGCGGGTGGGGGCAACGTTATAAAATTGGAGTTACAGGATAATCAGTGAGTTGCTCAATCTTTTAATCAGGTGTTGATAGTGATACTTGGTTATGTAGTGGTAATAAGTCCCCAGGTTAAATTATTAATCGGAAAAACAAAGTTGGCATACAATTTCTATCCTGTTCTTTAAAATTTTTATATGCGCAAAATACTCTCTTTAATTTTACTGGTGGCAGGTTCACTGCTTTCCATCCCGGCCATATCTCAGGCTGATCCTGTAGAAAAAGCAAACGACAGTAATGCAAAAAAAGCCGATAAGAAGCTGGTAAATGAAGACGTTGCAACATTCCTGGTTAAATCAGCAGACGCCAGAATGATGGATGCACAAGAAGGAAAGTTGGCAAAAGCAAAAGGCACTACAGAAGCAATACGTAGTTACGGCGCACTCATGGTGAAAGATCAGGCATTGTTACTAAAACAAATTCAAAAACTTGCTACAGCCAGGAACATAACCTTGCCTGCAGCTGTTGCCAATGAAAAGCGGGATGCCAGTAAAGAACTCTCGAATGACAAGGGAAAAGATTTTGATAAAAAATTTATCAAAATGATGATAATTGATCATGAACGAGACGTGAAACTATTCAGGAAAGCAGTCGCTTCAGATGACAAAGGCATCAGTGCATTTGCCGGCAAATATCTTCCTATGATTGAAGACCATCTTGCAAAAATAGAGGCCCTGAAAGAAACTGAATAAAAATGCCTGCCTTCATTTCTTGATCACAACTCATCATTGTTTGAAGGGATGTTCATATCTTATAGTCATTCACCTACAAATATCCGTACGGTAGTGTATGCCCCAAAATTCCCATTTCAGCGAGCAGTCTGTAGAATATAGTACCCATGGCTTATTGCACTCATTACCCCGGTGGGTGTATAGTAAGAATTACGGGTTGGTTTCACGAGTGCTAAGTGCCAGTACGCAAATCCGCGCTGGTTGTAATAAAAACGTTATAAAATTGTGACATTTATTTAGGCTCTGTGGCGTCGCCTTTGTTTTGATGAACCCATCAATCATTAAAACAAACAATTATGAAAGTGCTATCTGTAGTCGCCATTCTTACAATTTTTTTGTTAGGCTGTCATAAAAACGATGGGGATGCTCCCATCAATCAAAGACATTACGTTTATCTGGAAACAAATGATGCAGCCGGAAATGCTATACTGGCATATCTGCAAGGGCCAGACTCCGGTATTACCGCATTGCCGGGTAGCCCATTTCCAACGGGCGGCAAAGGCCTTGCTAATCCAACCCAGGCGCTTGGCCCGGATGATGCTGACAATGAAGTGGTGATTACGGCAGATAAAAAATTTCTGTTAGCCGTAAATGCAGGCAGCCGCTCCATTGCTGTTTTCAGCATTGCTGCTGATGGCGCTTTAGCCGCAGTTGATGGCTCACCATTTAATTCAAATGGCCCCACTCCGCAGAGTATCGCTATTGCAGGAGAATATGTATACGTTGTAAATAAAGGAACCAATGATCTAGACGCATCCGGGAACGAGCCCAATTACACAGTGTTTACCCTAAACAGCAAAGGCATGTTAACCCCGGTTGATAATTCAACCATCAAGGCTATTTCCGGGTCATCTCCATCTCAGGCCTTGCTTTCAAACGATCGTAAGTTCTTATTCGGTACAGATTTTCTGGGCTTCATGCTAAAGCCGTTACAAGGCACACTCCGTTCTTTTTCCATCGGGAGCGATCATAAATTAACGCCGGTAGGTTCACCCATCATCATTCCTGGAATGGGCGGTGCACTGGGGCTTTGGCAACACCCGTCTGCCAATATTTTATATACAGGGTTTCCATTGCAGGGCAAAATAGCCGTGTACAATATAGACCCTGCCTCCGGCGCCTTAAGCTTTTCAAAAACTGTGGATGCAGGTCCCGCAGCATGCTGGCTTAGAACCAGCAAAGACGGAAAATTTTTGTATTCACTCAATTCTGGCGAAAATTCAATGTCCATCTTTAACTCCAGCAATCCTGGTTCACCCGTTTCGCTTGGCAAAATTACGCTAAAGAAGTCCGGTCCATTATACATGGCCATGGGTCTTAGCTTTACTACCAGCCAGGATTTTTCATTCGAATTTTCTGCCGATGGCAAATATTGTTACGTACTGTGCCAATACACCAATCCAGATTTCAGCCTGGGTAACTATAATTTATTACACGTGTTGCTGGTGGCAGCTGATGGCATGTTGTCCGAACCCGGCGAACCACTGTCCTTGCCAGTAATTAGCACCGTTAGGCCCCAAGGGGTTGTAACGCTCTGATAATTGGCGTATGTTTTGAATCAATTTTGATTATATAAATAAAAACCGAAAAAATGAAACTCTTAAAAAAAATCATGACCGCCATGGTCATCATCTGTTGCACATTCATGGCTACAACCTCTTATGCGCAGGAGAAAATGGGCGATAAAAAGATGAAAGATTGCGTTATGATGAAAGACGGCAAAATGATGATGATGAAAGACGGCAAAACCATGATGATGGATAAAGACATGACAATGAAAAATGGCACCATGGTAATGACCAACGGCACGGTAAAAATGAAGGATGGCAAAGAAACAATGCTCAAAGAAGGCGAATCGATGGATATGAATGGTAAAATGAAAATGAAGGGAAAAATGTAATTGACAACCCGGCTGTTCAGTACTTATTGCAGCCGGGTTTAATTTAAAAAAGCATGGCAAAACAGGCGCTTATTATTGAAGATGATGAAGACATTGCGGAGTTAGTGGCCATTCACCTCCGTGATATGGGCTTCACCGTTGTCATAGCACAGAATGGAAGAATTGGTTATGAAATAGCTTCCCAAGAATTGTTTGACCTGGTAGTGCTTGATCTAATGCTGCCCGAGATGGATGGCTTTAGTATTTGCAAAGCTATGAGAGAAAACAACAACACTACCCCTGTGGTAATGCTGACAGCCAGAACAGAAGAAGGTGATAAGATCGCCGGGCTGGAATTTGGTGCTGATATCTATGCTACCAAACCGTTCAATGTAGTGGAGTTCACCACAATGTTAAAGGCTTTCTTCCGGCGGCTAGACATTTCCCGCAAAGAAGCAGCCCCGGACGCTAAACAAGTGATCAGTGCAGGAAATTTAGAAATCAACATCATCAATAAAACGGTTTTTATCCAGTCAAAGCGGATTGAGTTGACAAATAAAGAATTTGATCTTTTATTGCAACTGGCGTCAAACCCGGGCCGTAATTATTCAAGAGAGGAATTACTCCGACTTGTATGGGGATATGAATACCAGGCCTATGCGCACACTGTGAATAGTCATATCAACCGGTTAAGATCGAAAGTTGAGTCAGACATTAATCATCCCGTGTATATACTAACCAGCTGGGGTACGGGTTACCGTTTTACAGATGCCCACCTATGAAAGCAATTAAAAAATTATACTGGAAAATTTTCATCATTTTTCTTTTGATATTGCTATCGCTCGGGAGCGTATTCATTTTTATTTTTGCGCGCACTGTGGTTGCTTATAATGATGAGGCTAGCCAACACCTCCATGCTGGTGTAGCGAAACAGATTGCGGCCGACACACATTCTTTTGTAAATGGAGATATCAACAAGCCTGTTGTTGAAAAGCTTTTTCACAACGTAATGGTATTAAATCCAGGAGCAGAAATTTACCTGCTTGATACTGTTGGACACATCTTGACTTATTCCGCCCCTGACTCAGTAGTGAAGCGGCATGCTGTTGATCTGAAGCCCATTCAAAAATTTATTGCCACCGGAGGAAAGATATTTATCGAGGGAGACAATCCAAGGCATAGTAGCAGCCAAAAGATTTTTTCTGCCGCACCCGTTTATAATGGGATTCATTTGACAGGATATGTGTATGTAATATTGGGCGGTGACAAATATCAGTCTGTAACTTCAGTGATGTTTAACAGCTACATTGCTAAACTCGCAATGCTAAGCATATTATTTACCGTGATTGCGGCACTGGCGATAGGCTCGGCGTCAATTTCTTTCATTACACGTGATTTGGATGCTATCGTTGCACATGTGCAGCAATTTGAAAAGGGCAATTGGGAGCAGCGCATTGTTTTTCAAAAGGGAAGTGAATTTGGTGAGCTGGCCGCGACGATCAATAAAATGGCTGACACTATTGTGAGCAATACCAAAGCCATCGAAACAATTGAACAATCCCGGAGAGAATTAATAGCGAATGTTTCCCACGATCTTCGAACGCCGCTTGCAGTTGTTAAGGGGTACGCTGAGACGCTGCAATTAAAAAAACATGAATTGCCTGACGTGGAGAAAGACAAATATATTTCGCTGCTTGTTAAAAGCAGCGACAGCCTCAGCAAAATGGTAGATGAACTCTTTGAGTTGTCTAAGTTGGATGCAAAAGCCACCATTCCACAATTTGAATATTTTTCTTTGCCTGAGCTGGTTCTTGACAATGCTGCCAGGTACCAGCTGATAGCAAATGAAAAATGTATTCAGATAGAAACATCTATAACAACTGACATTCCATTAGTCTATGGTGAAATAGCTCTGATTGACAGGGTTTTGCAAAATTTGATATCCAACGCAATCAAATTCACTTATCCTGGTGGAATAATTACGGCTTGCGTAATTTCAAATGTTACTAATGTGGAGGTTCAAATAAAAGACACGGGTATAGGCATCCCCCCAGACAAACTCGATGGGATTTTTGAACGGTACTATCACGCTGACTATCAGGAGAACGACCGTTCAGGTATTGGTTTAGGCCTTGCGATTGTACGGCGAATATTGGAACTACACCATAGCAATATATATGTTACCAGTGTAGAAGGGGTGGGAAGCGTATTCTCATTCAGTCTTCCGGTTCAACAATTTAAATAAATACAATTCATTGATAAACCACAAGATCTATGGCCCCCCGATACCTGCGTCTAATAGTTGCTTAATCTTTCAATTATTCAATTAAACCTGACAATGTCCAAACTTGGCAGTGGATAGTCATCTTCGCAGGCTCGTCCAGGATAATCCAAACCGTCATTAAAGAGGTGGCTAAAGACTAAGAACCTGGTTGAATATACTCCCAGGTACACTGAAAATATGGATCCTTCTCCGGGTGTACTGTCCACAGTAATTTTACCTCCCGCATTATGTATAATTTCCCGCACCAGGTAAAGACCGACGCCACTACCCTCAAGCTCGCTAAATTAAAACAAGCTTTGAATGAAGATTGTCTGCTCAATATTCTCTTTTATGATGGTGGCTAATTTGTGTATCAGTGACAAGGGTTCTATGTCTACGAAATAGCTCACATCTAACTAAGAAAAATGCTAGTCATTTTTTAAACTGGCTTGCAATCCTTCCCAGTTCCCCGCTTTCGGGGCTGGAGGTAACAAATCCACGCGGGTCAATACCAGGATAATACTGACGATGGAGCAACAGACTAATATATATGCGTAAGTGAACTTATTCACTTGAGGTTTCATTTATCGAGTTTTGAAAAATACATATACCAGTTCCACTCCCAATGTTTTCCCAAGTCTTCGGATGTTGCCTGGCTCCAGACAGGCTTTAGCGGATTTCTCGCATCCCAGCGATATACGGTGATGACTTTTTTACCGTTGATAACATCCTGTGAAAAAAAGTGACCCACCTTGTTTTCAAATGAACCGACCACTGGAGGCAGATAGAGCGTTCCATATTTAGAATCGGCCCAATAAATACTCCATAATTTACGCTGCGGATTGAATAGTCGCAATGTCATCCCTTCAAATGGCTTGCCGTCCCTGGTTGCAATAAAATTGTCTACATTACCGATACCATTTAAGATGACATGCATTTCTTGTGTAGCCTCGAATTCGATCCAGGTTTTTGATTTGTCAGGTGTGGTCTTTAATACTCGGTTATGAAGCGACCATTTGCCCGCAAAAAAATTAAAATCAGTATTGGAAGAAGATGTTGAAGCAATTATTTGTAGTATTCCGCTTGAATCAAAAGTCAACAGGGGAACCATCAAACTATCTTTGGTCGCTGCATTTTGAGCATGTCCGAGCAGAAATGAAGCAACTAAAAGACTTGTGATAATTAATTTCATAGTTAGTCGTTTTCATGTGAATAATTAGCCCCCGGTTGTATTAGCCCTGCACTCAATCATGGTGGATGGTCGTACCCACCTAGCTTCCGCAACCGCTAATGACCTAAAAATAAGCTAATTTTAAAGGGATGATGGTTTGTTCTCCCCCCTCACGCTCGTCTCAATGAACGCGCCGTTGTCGAAAAATGCACCGTTCAAAAAAAGTTGACAAATTCTTGTAACATAATCGCGGTTCGTACGATTAGAAGGTATAACCGGAAAACTACTGATAGCCTTTTGGCAATGCTCAAATGAACAGAACGGAAGAATTGATAGCGCTGTGCAAGCTTGGATATGCGTCCGGCTACACGGAACTGTACAATGAGCATTCACAGGCAGTATACAATACTATTTTACGGTTGATACGTCACTCCGGTGAAGCCGAAGACATACTACAGGAGAGTTTTGTAGTAGCCTTTCAGCGCATTGACCAATTTACCATGACTGGCGGCTTTCGGGCATGGGTTAAAAGAATTGCTATTAATAAAACAGTTGACCTCATCAGGAAAAAGCATATCAGCTTTGTTGAATTCAACCCGGCATGGATGGGCGTTCCAGATGAAACCGAAGTGGATGAGGCGGCTTATGCAGGCTCAATGGACAAAATAGCCGCTGCAATTGAATCATTGCCCGATGGTTATCGCACCGTATTTAACCTTTACGCGGTAGAAGGTCTACCGCAGGCAGAAATTGCGGAACTCCTGGGCCTTGAGCACTCAACAGTAAGAACCCAATACCACCGGGCCCGGCAAAAAATTGTAGCAGCGCTGCAGAAAAAAAACGAACATGAAACCTGACTTAGAAAAATACATTCAAGACAACCTGCATGAATTGGATCGTAACAAGCCAGACCCGGCCGTGTTGAAAAGGATATTGCTGCAAATGGACCCGGCAAAAAAAAACGCCAGCAACGGCATTCTTATCCCGTTTCGAACATTACGCCTGGTGGCGGCGTGTGCAGCAGCAATTGTTTGTGGGTTGATAATTTGGTTTGCGCAAAAACCATCGCCTCAGCAGAATATCGTTAAAACAACAGCGGTGCCGGAGCCAGTGGCGAAATTAAAAGACTCGTTAGTTCCGCCGCCCTTTGTAAAAAATTCAGGCATTGATTCCGTAACTCAACATACCGCTGTTCAAAATTCTTTTCGTGCTACCGATGAAGATTTGGCCGTTCGTAAATCAAAGCTGGCTGAAATTATACGGGGAAAAAAGATGGTGCAATTTGCCGGGTTCAAAAACATGGCTTCAGCAGCCGAACGCATCAACGCCCTCTCTGCCGTACGTAGTGTAAAGAATACAGGGAATGAGGTAGTCAATAGTCTGGTGGATGTATTGAATACCGATCCAAATGCGAATGTGCGACTGGCCGCCCTGGATGGGTTGGCACGTTTTTACCGGGATGATTATACCAGAAAAAAATTACTGCTCTCCCTGAAAAAGCAAACCGACCCGGTTGTACAAATTGCACTCATTGGCTTACTTACGCGCATGCGCGAGTCGGGCATTGTTGCTGAACTGGAAAAAATGGTGCAAAATCCAGCTACCGAAAAAACAGTCAAAGATTGCGCATACTCTTCCATCTTACAATTGCATATATAAAAATAACATCCATGCTCAGAAATTCTATCGTAAAAAATGTATGTATCCTTTCGCTGCTTTGTATTGCTGCAGTAGGTCCGCTGCTTGGCCAGGAGTTTAAACTTGCTAAATCAACCGGCAAGCTCGTGCTGAACCTTTCTTCTGTAACCATTGAAGGGTACGATGGGAAGGAAATTCTATTCAGTACCGGTTATTCAGAGGCGGAACAAGACCCGAGGGCAAAAGGTCTCCGGGCTATCAACGGTGCGGGTTTTGTTGATAACACAGGTCTTGGCATCAGTGTTGTTGAAAACGGCGCCACTGCAGAAGTCAACCAGGTCGCTTCCAATGTGTCGGTGAAAATACGGGTACCAAAAGCTGTCGTCATTTCCATTGAATATCATAGGGTGGGTAGTGCAGATTTAATTTCCTGCAAGAATATGGAAAACGAGATTGAAATTTCAACGGATTATAATAAAATCAGCCTTGAAAATATAACCGGGCCTGTCACCGTGCGCGCGTTGTATGGTTCCGTGGATGCGATATTTTCTAAGAATATGAAAGGCCCTGTGTCTATCGCTTCTATCTATGCAACGGTGGATGTGTCTATTCCTGCCGATACCAAAGCCAATGTAAAGCTCAGCAGTGCGCACGGATCTATACTGGCTTCTGCAGACTTAAAGATAGAAATGGAAAAAGGCGAAAATTCAGACATGATTAGCTATGGTAACCTGGTCAATGGAAAACTCAATGGGGGTGGAGCACTGTTTAAATTAATGGCTGATTACGGAAAAATATACTTGCGTAAAAACAAATGAACTACTTCAATATGAAATTGTTCCTCATAGCAACTGGCTGCCTGTTATCACTATCACTTGCAGCGCAAACTACCGTTAAAACTTATCCCGTTAAAGCCGGCCAGACCGTAACCTTAAAATTTGACTACCCGGTTGTTCGTGCCAGCACCTGGGAAAAAAACGAAGTGCAGGTAACTGCTTTTGTCAATATCAATGACCACGAAAATGACAGCGCCTTTTCTTTAACTGCAGCAACCACGGCAGATGCCCTGGTGATTAGTAACGAAATAAAAGGCCTCGACAAGCTGCCCCGCCGTTATACCATTATACAAAATGGAAAGAAAATGATGTTTCGCTCAAAAGAAGAATACCAGCAAGCGTTAAAAACCGGTACCAGGGAACGATCTTATGAAGGAACAGACATTGATATAGTGGTGGAGGTAAAATTGCCTGTTCAAAGCAATATTGTCATCAAATCAGTGTACGGTATCGTGGAAATGACCAATTTTAATGCGCCGGCCGATGTTGATGCTACTTATGGCGGCATTGATGCAACCATTACAGCAGCTAGCGTAGGCCGGTTAAAGGCAACCACCAGTTATGGGCAAATTTATTCTAACTTGGATATGAAGATAACAGACCATACAGAACGCGATTTTTTTAATTCCATCACCGCAGAGCCCGGCAAAGGACCAAGCTATTCCCTTACTTCCACCTATGGCAAAATTTATCTTCGTAAACCTTGAGATCCAATAGACCATCCATTGTCTGTTAGGGTAATCTACGCGCAAGGTCCACAGAGGTGAAGCAGCATTCTTTTTTCCAATAGTCAAACAGCCGGGGCTTGGGGTACCACTATGATTGCAATGGGTAGTAGGTTGGGTGATTTAGGAAATCGTGAAAATCACTAACACTGTACAGCCTGCTCCGGGCGAAGATTCTATGATTGCCTGCCCATAATAAAGTTCTGCCCTGCTCACAATGTTAGCCAGTCCAATACCTTTTCTTGTCGCTTTTACATCAAACCCCTGGCCATTATCTTCCACCAGCAATATGAGATTATAAGGGTTTTGTGAAAGCTTAATTTGAATTTGAGTTGCGGAAGCATACTTGAGAATATTACTCAATTGTTCCTGGATAATTCGGTATACAGTAACTTTGAGTCCTTCGCTGAGTTTGTTTTCATCGAGACCATTTACAATGTCCAGTTTCACTTGTTCGCCTTTTACAAACGAAAGCTTCCCAATCATACCTTCAATTGCTTCCTTCAAACTGATCTCTTTTAATGAAGGAGGCGTCAGTGAATGCGACAGACGCCGAATCTCTTCTATGCAATAATTTACAGATTCCTTACTTTTTGAAATAATTTCTGCTTTGGCCGCGTCTTCAGTTCGCAGCAAACTTAATAATAGTCGCACTGTTGCCAGTACCTGATTTATATTATCGTGTAGTTCCTTGCCAATCTCTTCACGTTGTTTTTCCTGTCCATCAAGCGTTGCCTTCATAATGTTCTTCTGTGCCCTAAGACTGATATCTTCAATCTCGCGCTCCAGGTGCGCTCTATGAGTATAATCATTAAGAGAAATCAAAAAGCAAGGCACACCATCATAGTCCATTTTAGCAGCGCTAACTTCAATGATAAGCTGCTGCCCATTTTTCTTGACATGCGTTACAATATATTTTGGTGGTTTATCCAATTCCAATGCCTCCTTTACCCGGCCATCTAAAGCGCCCCTGTCAGATGGTAAACGCAAATGACGTATATCCAGGTGCAAAAATTCTGCTTCATCATACCCGTACAAATCCAATGCTGCCTCATTAACTTTAATGATGTGTAAGTCTTTTTGTGTGCAGATTAATTGAGGAAGGGTTGATTTTTGAAATATCAGGCGGTGATTAGCCACACTTTTACGCAATTCATTAAGCAGCATTCCATTGTCGGAGTTCGCTGTGCCCTTTTTATCATTACCGGTATCCTCGCCTTTGTTCCACATAGTCGGATACAAAATTAGCTATGTGAAAATCTTTTTATTTACCGGAAATACGCATTTTATATCACAATACACACATGTTGTAACTTTAAGCTATGGTTAACAAACAACTGCCTGTTTATGATATCGGAAAATTCCGGTATCTGGGTGAGGTCAATAATTTTTATGCAAATACTTTTAAGGGCCATCTTAAACAACATCAGCATATTATTTTGGCGCCCCACCGGCATGATTTTTATGTAGGTATGATCTTTACGAAGGGAAGCGGAACGCATCAAATTGAATTTAATAACTACCCGATTAAACCAGGACATGTTTTTATGCTAGCCCCAGGAGAAGTACATGATTGGGCGTTTTCGAAGAATGTAGACGGATATATTTTCTTTCACACGAAAGAATTTTTTGATTTAAATTTTACTTATGAAAAAGCAGATAATTATCCCTTCTTTTGTTGTCTGCGAAATAATCCGTTGATATCTTTAAAGAGTAAAGCACGCCGGAACATCAATTCAATATTTGCAGAAATAGTTGACGAATATAAATCCAGTAAATTACTTAAATAACAAAAAGATTTCTCCGTTATTAAATGTCCTATATATCGCATTGTCCAGAATATATTTGCCTGATAAAATACTCCAAAGCAGAAATTTGAATTATTTAGGCAAGTTGAAAAGACTTGATCAACTTATAGAAAAACACTTTAAGGAATATAAGTACCCAAAGGATTATGCATTGTTAATGCACATGAGTGAAAAGCACTTAAATAGAATTTGTAAAACCTGTTTAAATAAAACTGCTTCTCAACTTATAATAGAACGCGTGGTTCTGGAAGCAAAAAGGAGACTTGCTTTCGTTAAATCCTCTATTTCGGAAATTGCAGACGATTTAGGCTATGCCAATACCTCCTATTTTATACAATTATTCAAAAAGAAAACGGGTAAAACACCAGTCGAATTTATGAAGACCTTTCCTTTGTTGAGATAACAGTCCGATTATCTACAATCAGTTTATTTATTTGTCCGGATACGTTTACCGGATGCGTCTTTGCTCCCTGTATGGCTGTAAACCTTTTGTTAGCAATGCAATTCTTCAGGGTATTATTATTACGTGCAGGTATTACTAATAAAATAACAACAGAAAAAATAAATTTACTTAGCAATCATGCCTTCAAGAGAGAGCTTCTCCAATGGTCTGTCAGGAGGGCCGGTCAGTACTTGTCCATTACAATCAAACCTTCCGCCATGGCAACTGCAATCCCACGAACGTTCGGCCGCATTCCACTGCACTTCGCAACCCATATGGGTGCATTTGGGAGCAATGGCGTGCAGGTTGCCCTGTTCATCTTTGTAAAGCGCTATCTTTTCCCCCTCATAGTCTACAATTTTTCCTTCGCCTGCAGCAAGTGCTGCCAGTGTACCTATTTTTTCGCCAGAAAATAATTTGCCGGCATAATTGCTCACCGCTTCAGCCGTGTTAGCAATAAAACTGGTAAAACCAGCTACCGGTTTAACGCGCCCGGGTTTGAATATATCTATGAGTTTGTTTTCGCGGCCTGTGATCAAATCGGTTAATACACTTGCAGATACATGGCTGTACGTCATGCCATTGCCACCAAAGCCTGTCGCCACATAAAAGTTGTTGGCATGACCCGGCAAATGGCCAATATAAGGCAACCCGTCTGCCGGTTCAAAATATTGTGACGACCATTGGTGCACTACCTCCTTCACTTTATAATGACTGCGTACGGTAGCTTCCAGTGTTGTAAATAGAAAATCGGTATTTTTTTCATGACCAGTTTTATGGTCTTTGCCCCCCGCTATCAGGTAATCAACACCATTTACCCGCTGCGTTCTGTAATAATGATAGGGGTCAAGCATATCATACACTAAATCGGTTGGGTAATTATCATCTTCCAACAAAACAGCCATAGCGTAAGTACGGTAAGGGCTGCAGCGTAAATGCAATAAGTTTACCCCCGTGGGTATATGGGTAGCATATAAAACGTTAGTGGCACTAAAATTACCAGCGCTGGTTTCTACGGTAATGGGGTCTTTGCCAGATGCATTGGTCACTTTTGTAAGTTGCAGTATGGTACCGCCCAGTGATTCAAACACTGTGGCTACGCCGTATACATAATCTAGTGGGTTAAATTTAGCCTGACCGCCGGCTTTCATGGCTTTCACACACTCCGCCGGAAAAGGCAAATCATTTTGTAACTGCACATCCAGCCCTGCATCTTTGCTGGCTTCAAAAACATCCTGCAATTCTTTTTCTTCCTTACTGTTTTGTGCATACAAATAAGCATCCGCTTCTGTATAACCGCAGTCTATAGCATACGCCTGTATATTACGCCTGATAAGCGCAAGCGCCTGGGCAGCTGCCGTGGCCACATGCCGCGCATTATCTTTTCCAAAGTTTTTGGCTATGGTGGTGTAAGGTGTATCCAGCAACGTATTTAGGTGGGCGGTAGTTCCACCCGTTGTTCCATAACAAAGGTTCTGCGCTTCCACTACCAGGCAATGTTTACCCGCTTCCTGCAATTGCAGGGCAGTGGTAATGCCGGTAATGCCGCCACCAATAATTATAACGTCAAATACTGCGTTGGTGTCCGTTAGGGTATTCCTGGTAGTAAAAGGCTTTGCAGTGGCCTGCCACAGGCTGGTGGTAAATCCGTCTCTCTCTATCATATATGGAAGTTTATCGGGGCTGTTACTTATAATACAACCTGTTGTATAGCTTTCAAATGGTATGCCCTAAAGCAGGCGGCTGCAATGAATTGGTGATTATGCTGCTGCTAAACACGGGGCCTTTTATTTTATTAAAAATTTTATATTACCCCGCCTTGTTTTTATACTTTATAGAAAAGAAAATGGTGAGCAGGTTTACCAATACAGCAAATGCATTGGTGAAAATAATGGGCAAATCATTTTTTTCTACACCGTACCATACCCAACCTGCAAGGCCGGTAATAAGTATGGCAAGCATGCCGTAAGATATATTGTCCGCTTTTTTAGTCTTAATAATTTTGATAAGCTGTGGTACAAGCGATACACCCGTAAAAATGCCCGATACAATGCCTATCCATGCAGAAGGTACACTCATGTAATAAAGATATTATTTCGTTGAACTGAAGGAGCTTCCATTTTTACTGGAGATTTCCACCAACAACTATATGCTACAGCAATAATGCATCCGCAAAAATCCAAACGGATGCCGATTGCTCATTCACCGTAAAAATGCCTTCACCCGCAGCGTTCAATTCAACCGTTTCCGCGCGGTTGCCATACACACAGATCATTTTTTTATGGGCATGTTCACTGCCCATCAGCATTTTCTTTTCGCCGCCCTGCGCATTGCTGATCACCACTGCGCAACCGCTGTGTGGGTAATTTTCGTGACCCGCCCGCGTAAAGCCAGCTATGTGCTCGTGGTCAAAATAGTCGCGCTGTTCTCCATATGCCAGGTGATAACGCACTTTCATCATCGTTTCCACGCCTTCCACTTTATTCAGTTCGATATAGATCTCCTGCCCATTTTTGTGGTCAACATATTTGGCTGCGTACAGCGCGGGATAAAATACGCACGGCTTCCCTTGCTGGCGTAGCAGTATAATGGCATAGGCGAGGGGTTTAAACCAATACTCCACTGTAGACTCCAGCGCTTGCAATGGCTGTGTATCATGATTGTCTACAAATGTAATGGCCAGTTCAGGTCTTTGTTGCAGCAAAGTATTGTCAAAAATGGTACGAATATCAAAGTCGCTTTTCCGAACAGATGCCTCGTGAAAATTACCATGCAGGGGCACATCAAAAAGCGGGATGGTGCCCTGCGTAACATCAATATAGTTAAGCAATGCGCCCACATTGTTCTGCCAGTATTCGCCAATGCATGGAAAAGGTTTTTTAAAATGGTCGCGTAAAAAACCCAGCCACTCAGGGTAAAAACCGGGGTTGATATGTTTTAACGCATCCAGCCTAAACCCGTCAATGTTGGTTGTTTCCACATACCATTGCCCCCACTGCTTTAGTTCTGCGCGCACTGATGCGTTCCGGTACTCTATATCGTTGCCCATTAAAAAATCAAAATTGCCCAGTTCATCTTCCAGCATCGGTTCCCATTCGCCGTTGGTATGTTCATGCAAAATCATACCTATACCGTCTGCCAGCTGCACACCGGTAAAACTCTGTTGGTCCCACACATATTGAGAATACCGCCCCTGCCTGCCTGGAAAAGTAAAACGGGTTGGCACTTCAATGGTTTCAACATCTGAGATAAAATGCCGGCGGTTATTGGGGTCTACACGTTTGATAGGCACTTTTTCATACTCGTCTCCACCATGTTTGTGGTTAAGCACAACATCCGCCAGTACCTGTATACCTGCATCATGAAAAGCGCGGATACAACGGATGTATTCTTCTTTGGTGCCGTAGCGGGTACGCACCGTACCTTTCTGCTCAAATTCGCCCAGATCATATAAATCATACACGGCATAGCCGGGCTCGGTTGCACCCAATGCAGATTTGTATGCCGGTGGCAGCCACACTTGCGTAACCCCCAGAGATGCCAGCTTGCTTGCATCGTTGCAGGCATGGTTCCATAAATTGCCTTCTGCCGGGTAATACCAGTGAAAAAACTGGAAAATAGTTTGATTCATCATTTCGTCTCTGTTTGTTCTTTTCAGGTGTTGGTTGATGTCCGCCGCGTATCGATTCTTAAAAATCTGTTATGGATATTTAGTACAATTTTGCACATACCAAAGGTGCATTGGGTGGGTATAGTGTTTCAAAAGGTAGTGTCAGGAAGCATGCCAGTTTTTTTGAACAGCTCGCGCAGATGCCAATTAACTGTGTATGAAACAGGAGTGTAGACGTTAGTAAACATCCTTGCTACTGCAAAATGAATGTGTAGTTGATGCCTGGGGATACTCAATAGATACTCAATGGATACTTAATGGATAGTTCATGGAAAATTTCACTCAATATGTTGATGTTTTTTATCCTCATTTTATAGAGCCTGTTCAAAAAACAGCCTGTCGGCAAGGTTCAATCAGTCGAGTCATACACGGGTCCCGCCCGCCGGAGGCGATAACCTTAAAAGAATTTTATGTTGAACCCAGTCAACTGATCAACTAATCAACCAATCAACTACCCGGGGTTTCGTTCACCCAGCGGCGGCAGATTCTCCCAATGCCAATACTCATCTTTATCTTTTTCATCGGGTCTGGCTGTTTTGTTTCCCCGCAGCCGGTAAACAGGGTGATAGTCTAGCGCTTCGTCTTCAATACAATAATCCAGTATCTCTTTATAACGTTTTTCGTTTTTTGACAATGCTTCCTGTACGTATTCATTTGCCATATCAAACGGAAGAAATACTGTCATCCTCGGGTCAAGCGGTTTACCATTATGAATATCTTTCATGATGCCTTCCCCTTTTTTTGTTAACATCCCAAAGGTCCATCGCTTCATGTCTCCTGTTGTTTTGTCGGGTAAATCGGCAATGGAATACAGACCGGGAAGAAAATAAATCTTCTGGCCTTTCAGCCCGATGTTATAGAACACACTGTGTGGCCACCCTTTTATCTTTCTCGGTTCATAAATACTGGTAACAGGTATAAGACACCTGCGCATTTTTATTTTCGACCAGTATGAACCAGGGTCGCCAAAAATTTTTTCAGAACGAATGTTTAGCCTCCCTGCCCTGTACTCAGGCGGCGGCTCTTCCGTAACATCATATGGTATTACAGACCATTCGGCTAACCTGCAATGCAGCTTCCAGTCTTGCCGGTTAATGTAAATGATCGGGTATGGCGCAAACAACCCAACACCCTGCACATGATCAATTGGGCCGAACTCCATGGTCAGCTGGTTGTCAAATATCAGCTCGGGGAAATAATCTTTCAGTTCTGCTATATGTACTTTAAAAGAAATATCGTAACACATATATTACATAGCTTCTATTTCTTCAAATTTGATTCTCAGGGTCTGAGAGCCGTGTTTGAGAATTATAAACAATTCTCCAAAAGTAAGTTGTATGGTTGGATATAACATGGAGCCGCCTTTTGGTTGCCAGTTTGTTTTTACGTTAATATAAGCCCTCATTTGCTCCTTGTAAACTTTGTTGATGGTATGCTCCAGGTCCTTTGCACTCTTTACGACTGCCCAAAATAGCCGGTAGGTTGAGTGCTGCCCCATCATTTCTTTTAATTTGCTTAGATGTTTCTCGTTCTCCAGGTCCAACACCGCCCCGTATTTATCGTGTTTTACGGCATTAAAATGGGTTTTGGCCAACCCGTGATCTTTGTAGTCTGTAAGCAGTACATCAACCTTATCAGCCTCCTCCAAATGATCAAATGCCCTTTGATAGCTTTGCGATACCAAATAGCGGTGTTTTAAATCCTGCAGCTTCGCCAAATGTATAAGCTTAAACCGTTCAAAAGGCTGTAACATCAGTTCTTTACTTTAATAATGTCTTTAATATTGGTGGTATATCGGGGCGAAAGATGGTCAGCCCGCAACCGGTAATTTTTTTTGAAACCCTGGGTGGCAATCTTCAGCGTTTCCTTACCCATTGTACCATTTATTTTATCCAGGGCAGCCATAACTCTTTTATCGCGCGTTAGGTTGGCGTTGTCAAGCAGGCTTGCCTGTACGCTGTCTTCCGATACCAGGTCCTGAACAATGATGCCACACTTCATAAATTTATAGCCATGTTGGTATATAATGGAAATGCCTTTTAAAGCAAACCTGATTAACTCTGTTGTATTGCTGGTGGCCCGTTCTAATTCAATTTTTACAGACCTGGAATATTGCGGTTCTTCAATTTTATGTGGATTGGTATTAATAAACACAATCATTTCTCTGCAACAACTTTTTTGTCGCCGCAATTTTTCGGCACAAGATGCGGCATAATTACTTACAGCTTCTTGTATCAAAGCAATGTCTGAGGCCGGTTTGCCAAATGAACGGCTTGTGCAAATATTCTTTTTAAGCGGCGCTGTAAATTCCCATTTAATAGAGGGTGTACCTCTTAATTCATTCAGCAGTCTTAACCCTACCACACTTAATTTATCCCTCACCCAATCGTTAGGTGCATTAATTAAATCTGCCGCTGTTCTAAAACCATTTCTAGTTAACAGCAATGCATGCTGGTGGCCAATGCCCCAGATATCACCTGCCTCTGTGGCAGCCAACATCTCATGGGTCAGGCGCTGGTTAGCCGCCCAGAAAACCCCAATATCCCTGTATTTTTTTTTGGCGTAACGGTTAGCCATTTTTGCCAGCGTTTTTGTTGGCGCTATTCCAACAGTAGTAGCTATGCCGGTATTTCTTAAAACAGTTTGTCTGATGGTCATTCCCAGTTCCAACAAGTTAACATGCGGTAAGTCATGCATATCTAGAAATGCTTCGTCAATAGAGTAAATTTCCATCCTGGGTACAAAAGTTGACATAGTTTTCATAACCCGGTCACTCATGTCACCATACAGTGTATAATTACTGGAGAAAACAGCTACATTTTTTTCTTTAAAAATGTTTTCAATCAGATGCGCCGGTGTTCCCATTACAATGCCTAACGCTTTTGCCTCTTCGTTTCTAGAGATAACGCAGCCATCATTATTACTTAATACCACAACAGGCCGGCCTTTCAGGCGCGGTTGAAACAAACGTTCTACTGCGCAATAAAAATTATTACAATCTACTAAGGCATACATTTTTTATTGCTGTTTAAAATATTACTAAAGGTGAAAAATTACCACAACGCCTTTTTCAACGTTTTTGTGTCAGAAAAAATGTAAGTAACTACACCCCATATTTGCATATCCATTTCTGCGGTAATTTCTATCCCCCTGTATTTTCTATTGGCGGGAACCAGCCAGCATTTCAATGCATTTTTTTTTAAATACTTAACGGTGAATTCTCCGTTAACAGAGGCCAAAACAATGTCGCCATTTTGAGGGGTTATAGATCTGTCTATTATCAATCTTGCTTTTGGTGGAATGAATGCATCAATCATGCTATCGCCCATACATTCAACAATAAAAGTGGCCAGAGGATGTTCTATAAATTCTTTATTCAAGTCAATTCTTTGTTCCATATAATCCATGGCGGGTGATGGAAAGCCTGCCGGAACGGCCATTGCATAATACGCTGTTTTCATATCCATTTTATTATCTATGCATAGTTACTAAAATATTTAGTAAAATTAGATTAAATATTTATCTATTTGATTTCTATTAATAAAGGATTGTTATTCAAGACAATTAGCGAAATCTATAGAAAAATGCATTGCAAAAGGGTGTCTGCAATAAGAAGTCAGGTTTCGGTCAGTAGGGATATAAAATGCGCGCTGTAAAACTTGACTTTTTTTGCTTTTGGAAAATGGCTATAAGAATTAGCAAAGTTTGATTGGGAAAGCGTTAGAAGGAATGTACTGAACCATAGGTTATGGTTGGACGAAGTACTGAACCGTTTAAGAAAATAATAATTTATTTGCGAAAGAAAAAATACCAAACAGCTGCCAGCAGTAAACAAAAAGCAATAAGTCGCTTTATCAGGAACCAAAGCATCTTGGCAATAAACTTATGTTTGTGATCATCTTCGTACTCCATAGAAATTAGTTCTGGTAATAATATTAATCTGAATAAACATTTGCTATCTCGTATTTGGTGCCTGGTAGTGTGCGCTGCGAGATGAATTGTTTCTGAGTACGATTTCAGCATAATACAGGTTGGTAATAATCAAATATAACGGGAGTTAATATGTACACGAAGAATGCTGGAGAATTTTGTTGCACATCATATGATCATTGCGCATAATGAGTTGATACTGGGACTTTCAATTTTAACGTAGTCATTTGCGTTATGAAAATGTTATCCCTAATCATTAAACAAATCAATTGATCAACCAATCACAATAAATTCTAATAGAATTTTAGCTACACATTAATCGCTAAGTCACTACACAATAAATCAATTCACTTCTGGTAATTTTGTGCCAGCATTTTCACAATCTTATCTCCTATCCTTGTCAAATTCAACACAGTCCTGTTCTTCCAAATCCTTTCATTCGTCCGTAGTAGAGTACCCTCATGCAAACATTCATTGCAGTATCCTAAGAAAAACCAGGGTAGGTAGCCGTGCCCGCCGCTTACTAAAGCAATTGTATTGCTGTCCAATGTTGTAAAAAACCTTCTTACTTTTTTTTACATTCTAAAACTTTACGATGATGAACAGATTTACTTTTCTGATCAGGATAGCTATGCTTTTTACTGTTTCATGGCTTTGGTTGGCTGGTAATACGCTGCATGCCCAAAATTATCCTGCCTATGCAATCATGAATGCATACGCCGGCAAGGGAGGCGATAATTTGAATCTCTCCAGGTTTACGGCCGGCATAGCCACTGATGCGCAGGGCAATTATTATTACACCTATGCAGACAGTTTGTCAATCGGCAGCCAGGTTATCAAAGTTGATGGTATTACAAAAACAGCTACTGTTATTGCAGGTAGTGTACCGGGTTTTTCAGGAGATGGCGGCCCGGCCACGACAGCCCGTTTCAACCGGCCTACAGGGGTGGTAGTAGACAGCAAGGGAAATATTTATATTGCCGATAAAGGCAATTTTCGCATTAGAAAAATTGACAAGCTCACCCAGGTAATAACCACAATTGCCGGTACTGGTGTTGAAAATGTTGGTGCGCCTATTGATAACCAGCCGGCCGTGTCAACATCCATCAATCCAGACCAGCTTGCTGTAGACAAAAATGATAATATTTACTTTTCGGATCCCAGAAATAGGCTGATAATTCAAATAGATGCGCAAACAGGTAATCTTGCAAGAGCGGCCGGTAACTTTAATGGGCTTTCTGCCGACAATATTCTTGCAATCAATGCATCACTTCAGGCTGTAAACGCGTTTTCGCTGGATGAAGCAGGTAACATCTATATAGGTATGAATAATGTTATTAAAAAAGTTACCAAAACCACGGGTATAATTAATTCAATCGTAGGCGGTCAATTTAGTTTTTCGCCTGTATTTTATGAGAACATACCGGTGGGTGATATGAGAATTACATTGTTTAATCCGGTACAGGGGGTAGTGGCAGACAAAGCCGGCAATGTGTATTTTTCATTGTTAAATAGTTCAGTCAATCCTAATCTAAATACTATTTATAAATACAACTCAGCGTCGCAAACCGTAAGTACACTGGCGGGTACCAGTGGAGAAATGGGCTTTTTTGGTGAAGGGGTGGCTGCTACCGCTGCGCGCCTGTCAAACCCCAATACCTTATTAGTTGATGGTAATAATAACCTGGTTATTGCACAAAGAAATGCACAGGACCTAAGATCGATAAACCTTGGCTCGGGCATCATTACATCCCTTACCACTAGAAAAGGAGACGCATATGGCGATATTGGTGATGGACAAAACGCAGACAGTGCACAGCTTAATACACCTAGGGATGTAGCGGTAGATGCAGATGGTAATGTATATATTGCTGATGGGGTTAACCAGCGCATCCGCCGAATCGATAAACTAACCCATATCATTACTACTGTGGCAGGTACGGGCGAAGCCGGTTTTAGCGGCGATGGCGGACTGGCTGTTTCTGCAAGATTAAGTGACCCAGCGGGCATCGCAATTGATAACCAGGGAAATTTGCTGATAACAGACAGAAACAATGCCAGAATACGCAAAGTGGATAAACTAACGGGCATCATTACCACTATTGCCGGCAACAATAATGCAAGCACAGGATTAACTGTTAACGGTGCGCTTGCAGTAAATTCGTATTTTCAGTCACCATCAGATATAGTGGTAGATCAAGCTGGTAATATCTATTTCTCTACAAATGACGATAGAGGTTTAGGAAACACCATCTTCAAGATTGCAACAAACGGTACCATTACCAATTATGTCGGTAGTCAAAGGAATCCTGTTGGCTATTTTGGCGATAATGGGTCTGCAACAGCAGCACGATTATCTAATCCGCATGGTTTGGCAATTGATCAAAATGGCAATCTCTTTTTCGCCGACAAAGGAAATCATGTTATACGTAAAGTAAACGTTCAAACAAATATCATTACCACTGTAGCAGGTACCGGTACCCCGGGCCGGGCAGGTAATGCCGGCCCTGCAACAACGGCGCAGCTTTCTTATCCCGATGACCTTTCCTTTGACCCCCAGGGCAACTTAGTAATTGCCGACCTGGGTAATAATCAGGTGCGTTTACTGGATATGTCTAACAACCGGTTATTTACTATTGCCGGCACAGGTACGCCAGGGTTTTCAGGAAATGGGGCGCTTGCAGTAAATGCAGAATTAAATGCGGTAGATGGTATTGCGATTGCTGCGAATGGTTTAACTTATGTGTCAGACCAGCTCAACAACCGTATCAGAACTTTTCAGCAAATAGCCCAAGGGCCGCTGCCGGTTACGCTTATTAATTTCCGCGCAGCCGCAATCGGTGAAAATGCGCTCATACAATGGTCCACAACTAGCGAACAAAATTCTGCATCATTCAGTATTGAAAGAAGCGCTGATGGCAGAAACAACTGGCAAACCATTGGAACGATTGCGGCCGCCGGCAACAGCAGCGCATTACTCAACTACTCATTCACAGATAACAACACAATAAACGCCAGCAATTTTTATCGTCTCCGCCAGGTGGATATAGACGCTAAAATTGCCTACAGCCCGGTAATTGTAGTCAACTTCAGAACCGGTACACAACAGGAGTTCACAATCTATCCCAACCCCGTGCGCGATTATGTGGCAGTTACCCTAAGCAGTAAATCAAACGCCACCGGTATCGTTAAGATATTAGATGCATCGGGTGCAGTACAACTTCAAAAATCGGTACAGCTAAAAACAGGCAATAATGCCTTTACCATAAATAATCTGGGATCGCTTGGTGCAGGCATGTATGTGCTCCAGGTAACAATTGAAGGAAGCAATGCACCGCTGGTGAAGAAGTTACTCAAAATGTAGTCGCGTTTCAATTATCCATTCTATAAAAAACACCACTACCCGGCCAAAAACCGGGTAGTTTTTTGTTAGGCAATAGCAAAGACGCATGTAATCCGTTCGTAATAATAAACGTGAAGATTTGAATACTATGATAAACCCTTTACCTGATCACCCACTCGTGAGCTATCAAACACTTTTCGATAAAAATCTACGCAGTATTCCTATTATATCTACATTTTTTTTAATGTGGCATAAGTAGATTTGTATGGTACAAGAGCAATAGATATAAATATCCAAATCCTTATGAAGAATTAATTTTTCCGTTTCCTATGAAATTTTTTTAATCCTATGTATTCTATGTAAACCAATCCAATGTCCTAACCAATTCAAACTGTGCTGAAAACAGGCGAGCGTCCAAAAAAAGCTTACCTCTGTCATTCCACGGCCGCCACAAGCGGCCGTTTTTTTTCCACATCAGTATCACGATTGTTACGTTTGTTTTTGATATGCTGATACTTATCTTATTAAAAAAATGTAATAGAATTATAGCTACAGTTTAATAGTCAAACATCCACATTATATTATATCTGCACTGATAATTTTGTAGTAGTAATTACAAGTATTGCTCATCCTTCCAAGACCTATGCACCTATTTTAATCAACTTCGTGGTCAAGTTTAATTCAATCCTGTTTATCCAATTCCTTTTTTCGTTAATCCGATATCTAGCATACTCATGAAGAACCTCATCTGATTATCCTCGCAAAAACCAGGTTATCCAGCTGTACCAACCATTTGGTAACGAAATTACATAGCTGTCCAATGCTATAAAAAACCGCCGTACTTTTTTTAATAATCTAAAACTTTATGAACATGAACAGTTTTACATTTCGTAGACGCTTTGTTGTGCTATCATGGGTAATAAGTGTGGCTATAGTTTTCACCCACACAGCCAGCGCGCAGCCATACAAAGCTTATTCTATTATTAATACTTTTGGAGGCAGGGGAGGATACCCGGGCGTTCCGGCACAAACCAATATGCCAGGCCTAGCCATGGACAGCCAGGGCAATTATTACTATACATATACAGATGCCAGCTTTAATTTCAGTCAAATTATCAAAGTTGATGGTATAACCAAGTTGCCTACGGTCATTGCTGGTTCCGTTACCCGAACCGGAGACTCAGACGGACCCATAAATTTGGCCAGGTTTAGTTGGTTAGGTGGAATTGTATTAGACAAAAATGATAATATCTATGTGTGTGACAGGCTTAATCATGCAATCAGGAAAGTTGATTGAAATACTAACATGGTAACCACTGTTGCCGGTGCGGCCCAGAGGATTGCTTGGGACCTGCGTTATGATGGGAAATTGGCAACTGCTTCCGCAGTAAACGTAGACCAGATTGCGATAGACAACTCAGACAATATTTATTTTTCCGATGATCAAAATTCGCTTGTTTGGCGTATTGACGCACAGACGGGATTACTACGCGCCTTGCCAGGAACCAAACGGCGCGATAATGGCCAATCCTCACTTCCTGCAACCCGTGTTCCGATGCCCTTTTGTCTCGATGATGCCGGCGATATTTATATAGCCGATAGTATGCAAATTGTAAAAGTGAACATGCAAGACGGAACTTCTAAAATAATTGTAGGGGGAACTGCCGGCAATGATAATTTTTATGAAGGAATACCCGCCCTTACGATGCGTTTTCAGCTTCTCAGTGGAATCAGCATTGACGGTGCGGGGAATATCTATTTTTCTTACTTAAATACTATTTATAAATACGATGGCGTTGCAGAGACTGTATCAACTGTGGGTGGCACGAGCGGAGTGCTTGGCTTTTGGGGCGAAAATGTTTCTGCCAAATCTGCACGCCTGGCCTACCCGGACAATGTTAATAGACAAGCAAAGTAATCTTGTCTTTGCACAGGCGAAGTTTCAACCGATAAGAACCATTAACCTTATTTCAGGTATCATTAACACCCGCTATGCAGAAAAAGGCGCTGTTTATGGAAATATAGGCGATGGGGCTACTAAAGACAGCGCCCAATTTAATATACCAAGAGATGTTGCCGTAGATAGAGAGGGCAATGTTTATTTGGCTGATGGCGTGAATCAACGAATACGTAAAATCAATAAATTAACAGGCATTATTACAACCATCGCGGGTACCGGTGAGCAGGGATTTGGTGGCGATGGCGGCCCGGCTACCGAAGCTCTTTTCAATGACCCTGCTGGGATGGCATTTGATAGCCAGGATAATTTGTTAATAGCAGATCGTTATAACAACCGCATTCGGAAAATCAATAAATTAACAGGTATTATTACAACAGTGGCAGGTAATGGCGATGGCGCCGAAGCAAACATAGGCGGACCTGCACTTAACGCTGCCTTTGACGGACCCACAGATATGGTAGTTGATGCTGACGGTACCATTTATTTCTCCACTTCAGCAGCAGGTAGGCTAAAGTATGGTAACAACATCTATAGGCTTTCTACAAATGGTATTGTTTCACATTTTGCAGGCTTGCCGGTCGATACTATTCAGGGAAACGCCGGTTACACTGGAGATAATGGCCTTGCTACCGCTGCGAAATTAAATCAGCCACATGGTTTGGTAATTGACGCTGCGCACAATCTTATTTTTTGTGATAAGGGCAACCATGCTATCCGTAAAATAAACCTTCAAACCAATATAATTACTACTATAGCCGGTACTGGCAATCCAGGGCGGGCAGGTGATGGCGGCCTCGCAGTAAGTGCAGAATTAAATTTTCCTGATGATCTTGCCATTAACCCAGATGGCAATCTGGTAATAGCCGACCTCGGTAATAATCAGATGCGCCTACTCGATGTGCGCAATGATAAGTTATTCACCGTTGCAGGTACAGGCAACGCAGCGTATTCAGGCGATGGTGGCCAAGCAGTAAATGCAGAATTGAACGCGGTGGATGGTATGGCCATTGATGCAACCGGGTTAACTTATATTGCTGATCAATTCAATAACAGGATTAGAACTTTTACAAGCCCATCTATTGTCCTCCCGGTATCGCTTATCAATTTCCGCGCAGCAGCGACCGGGCAAGTTGCGCTGCTACAATGGTCTACAGTAAGCGAGCAACAGGCAGCATCGTTTAATATTGAAAGAAGCACCAATGGCCGAGACAACTGGCAAACCATTGGTACGGTTGCAGCAGCCGGCAATAGCAGCACATTGCTCAACTACTCATTCACAGATAAGAATACATTGAGCGGCAGCAATTATTATCGGCTCCGCCAGGAAGATTTCGATAACACCGCTGCCTACAGCCCGGTAATTGTGGTCAATTTCAGGAACGGTGTACAGCAGGACTTTGCAGTATATCCAAACCCAGTGCGAGATTATGTAACGATTACCCTAAGCTCTAGTTCAAACAGTGCCGGCACAGTTACAATAACAGATGCCTCAGGTGCCGTACAAATGCAAAAATCGGTTCAGCTAAAAGCAGGTAATAACGCATTTACCATTCACAATTTGAGACCATTGAGCGCAGGTATGTATTTTCTTCAGGTAACTATTGAAGGAAGCAAAATTTCCATGGTGAAAAAGTTATTGAAAATGTAATTGAGGTATAGCTATCAGGTTATTGAGCATACAGACTACCCGGGTTTTAACCGGGTAGTTTTTACTGAGAAACGCATCGCAACATTTAAGTGTATTTATCTTTGTTATTAACTACTCAATTAATTAACCAATTAAAATATCGATCATAAAAAAAGCTGCCTCATTTTTGAGGCAGCTTTTGCGATTACAGCGTAAAGCTTTTTTGGATGCTCATTCTGTTCTTCAGGACATTGGATTGGTTAGGATACTGGATTGCTTAGGATATTGGACAATGGTTACATAGGAAAAGGAAGACTAAAAACGGGTTCTTGGTTTAAAGAAAAATTGATTTTTAAATGGATTTGGATATTTAAAACGGTTGCGCTTTGTACCTTACAAATCTACATTACATGCATATAAAAAAATGTGGATATAACTTGAACCTTGTATAGAATTTTATCTAATTATGAGTCGCCAGGTCTTGGAAGCTTTAACACAACCATTTAATCACCAAGCCCCAACCCCCTCATACAGGGTATAATTGCTGCCAGTTAACTAACCAGCAATTAATTAACATCACATATAAATAAATCGACAAATCACTACACATAAAAAAAAGGAGACTTTTACCTTTGTGTTCTGAACAACCCATCCATATCCTCCTCCAAGTACAACTAACATCTCTCCAGGATTCTACTTGTTACAGTTTTGCCGGTATTGTTGGTATTTTACAACTAAAAATGATTATGCAATGAAACTCATTTCTCTGTGTTTTGTTTTGATATTTAATGCAGCACAGCAATTGCCAATAAAAGATCTGCGGATTACACGCGATAATAGTCTTGTGCTGTTGCACTGGCAGTCAATTGGCGCAGAACCGTTTGATCATTATGAAATGGAAGTTTCAAACGATGGAAGGAGGTTTACCCTCAACAGTATCATTCCTGCGATTGTTGATAAAAATATGCAGCGGGTGTACGAAAGTCCGGTACTAAGGCCGGGCGCTGGTAAGTTTGTGCGGTTAAAACTGGTTGACAGAGATGGCGGTGTTTCGTTTACAAGTCATCTGGTTATTCCTAAATAGAAGTACAAAAAGATGTGCGAATTTAATAATCGGGCCACCAATTAATAGAATTCTCATAATTGCTTCGCAAATATGTGGGTTATAATTTTAGGTACACGTTAATTATTAGATTCCCACCGGACTGCTTTTGTACCTACAGCTTCATCGAAATTTGCCCCCCCCCCGGCCAAAAGCTGGGTAGTTTTTTCTGGGCAACGATACACGTATTTAGGATAGTACGGCTTATATTTTCGTACAGAAATAATGTTCATGTTTAAAAATAAAGTATCGCAACAATCAAGACCGCTTTATTTTTGGCGAAATTATACAGATGTCATTTATCAATATCGAAATCAAAGCACGGGCCCGCAATGCATCGCCAGTACGGGAATACCTGCTAGCGAATAATGCTGTTTTCAAGGGCACGGATAATCAGACAGACACGTATTTTAATGCCGCAAAAGGACGACTTAAACTCCGAGAGGGTAATATTGAAAACAACCTTATCTACTATGAAAGGCAAAATCAGGCGGGCCCCAAACAGTCAGATTTCAGCCTGGTGGAAGTAGAAGATGCCACCGGCCTCAAAACCATGCTGGCTGCTGCCATGGGCATATTGGTAATTGTTGAAAAGAAAAGGGAAATCTATTTTATAGATAACGTAAAATTTCACCTCGATACATTAGAGGGTCTGGGCAACTTTATTGAAATAGAAGCCAGTAATAAATATGCGGACCTGAGTACAAAACAGTTAACCGAACAATGCAATTTTTATATGCAGCAATTTAGTATAACGGAAGCCGACCTGATCAATGTGTCCTATAGTGACCTGTTGCTACACCAGTAAACTTCCCACAGAATCAAGCGTTGTAAATTCTTACGAACAACAGACAAAAAATGGCCGCATCTTGCGGCCATTTAATAACAGTGTTAAAGCTTGTTTTGGATGCTTAATCTGTTTTTCCGGGACATTGGAATTGGTTTTGAACATTGGACGTTGGATTTGGTCAACATAGGATGCTAGGATTAAAGATTTCATAGAACGCCGGAGAGTTGATTCATAAGGATTGGATAGTTAAAATAGTTGCTTTTGTACAGAACAAATGTAGGCTAGATATATAATAAAAATTGTAGATGTTAACTGAAGTCCTTGTAGAATTTTAACTAATTATACAGCCGGATTTATTTAAAGGGTTTTGGCGGAATGAAAATTTCACATGACCGAAGTTCAATTCCATACCTTCCAGAAATGATGAGCCGCTGAGCTCAAATAACTTTTGACATTTAACTTATCAAAGACCTATGCTTATAAGTAACATCTTTCGTATTTTTTCGACTTTCATATGGCTAACTATCTATAATATATACACATGCAGCGTGTATTTTTGCGTTGCGTTTAATGAGCGCTGCAATAACCAAACATCCTGTCAGATAAGTCTCCAGTCGGAGCAATCATTATCTAGTTGCCTGCTGATCTCAAAATCATTACTATAAAAAGCGTTGGATGCTCCTGGATGACTGTTCAGGAATAGGGGGATATTTTTATATCCCCCATTTATTGTTGATTTAGTAGATGGCCTTGCTCCACTTGCATTAGCGTATGAAAAATGGAAAAGATGCAGCCTGCAGGTATTTGATATGGCCGCAATAGCCCGGGGCTATGTTGAATTAAGGACGTGATTTCGGGGCAACCGTTGGTCGTGAATTGCTATACAATGCCAATGTGTATTATTGTACTAATCATTAAACAGCGTAAAGAAGAGCAGAACTGTGTGGAATATCGTGCTGGTCGAACACGTTTTCGGAACAACAACAACAAGTTGCTGTAAGAAGGGCGGCAAATGTAAAGCTCTGCTTTGATTTTAATTTCCGCATTGATAAACCGCTGTCTTCCTTTAATGAGAATTCAAAAACTGAGATGGGGACCTGGGCATCCGCATCATATAGCACCAGTGACTTTTGTCTGCTTCCTGTAATGTAATATTCGAAATGCATATTTCCCAATCTAAGATTTCCGGAACCATTTGGCAATCTTTTCAATAGCATCCTGCCACACCTTACACCGTATTCATTTTTAATAATGAAATTATTCGGTCGCAGCACGCCAGGCACCAGTGAAAATGCTTGCAAATGTCCCCTGCAAGATATTTTTACACTATTTCCAGTATTACTGTAATACATCACAGCTACAGTGCTGAGGACGTTTTTCAAGTGAAAAACCTGTACAACAGAATTGTATTCTGTTAATTGTTTCCATGTCATAGGCTCTGTTTAATTTCAACGCATGCAATAGAGAATTTCGATGGATTATGCGTTATGCGTTTGAGTTTGTTGTTAGAATTAGGTTAAAAAAAACTGTGTTACACAAGGTTATCAAAAAATACTCCCATTTTTATTATATGCTCTCCTAAACATAGAAATTTATACAATTCAATAGAATTCTACAACACCCTAGAACTCTGGCTACCCAAAACCCGTTCGCGGTATTTGTTTAGCTTTTACTGTACAAATGCATCCATGAATTGGTAGTTAGATTATAGTTAACCTTATGAAATGGCATTCTACTCGTAAAAAGTTATTTCAGAACGCATGATTCTTATAATATGTGCAGATAATGTTTAGATTCCACAGCTATTACATAGTGGTCAGCAAATTAAATGCTGGGATAATTCACTACAGTATAATCGATGGATGCCTATTTGAGTTGTCGAATATGTTTAAGAAATTTATGCAGATAAACGTTCTGGCTCCGAATATCCTGTATCCACGTTAACAGGGCGTTTTATCAGTACTATCCAAATCCCATGACTTAAAATCCTCTTGTTGAGGCCTGTGTCCGAAGGCTACACTAAGCATCCTAAGTTGTTCGCCGGTAGGCATGCCAGCTTCTTATTTGAAGCTGGCTTTTTTTGCACTATAGAATTATTTACCGCAGCTACTTTAAATTGACTGAAACGCGGTATAATGGATTGCCTGGTAATTGTTTTCCTTGCTTGTACGTGTGACCAAGCAAAACAAAAAATGCCGGTACCAATTGTTCGTTGGGTACCGGCACATGTGTATTGCTTATATGTTTTCAATTTTTCTTTTAAGCACGTCTCACAAGCCCTCTTCTATCTTTGCTGTTATTGTTGTGCTCTGCCACCGTAAAGTCCAAAGATCTCCTGGTGGCATTTCAGCATTTCAATTTCAAGTTCTGTAATGCGTTTCGATTTCTTTTTTGTTTGAGCGGTACGGAACAGCAGCCCAAAAGTGAGCGAAAGCACATTGGATAGCACCAGGATAATGAGTGAGAAAGAAATAATCATATTATTGGATTTATATTTTAACCAAAACAAATGAGGTGTTGCTGATTTGATTCAAAAATATAAATGTCAGATTTTAAAAACTGTAGCTTTTTGATTAAACCTATGTAGAAAGAAATCTAAAATTACGGGTGGCGATACCGGACAGTCTTTTGGTATCAGGGTTTCACTTTTCCTCTAAGCGATATTATTTTTTGGAATATGATAACTGAATTTGCGTTCAAAGTCGTTATCGAGTCTTTTTAGTATACAACGATAAGTGGTGTAGAAAAAAAATGAACGAAAAGGAGAAAACACTTAGGCAGCGGTTTTTAGATAAAAAACTACATAACCTTGCAAACGAGAAATATATCTTTATTTGGTGGTACA
Organism: uncultured Chitinophagaceae bacterium; assembly: GCA_963705285.1. Taxonomy (GTDB): domain Bacteria; phylum Bacteroidota; class Bacteroidia; order Chitinophagales; family Chitinophagaceae; genus JACMLD01. The sequence goes on along the minus strand of OY970066.1, from coordinate 5,664,574 downwards.
CTTCCTGCCAAGCCAGGATAGCAATACCCGCAACCCTGCGAAACAAACTCCTATAACCCAAATTTAACTTATGAATTTCATGAGTGCTATCTCACTGTGTTCGGCCATTGCTGCCTTTTTTCCACTGTTAACCAATGTGCGTGCGTCTGCCAAACGGGAACCTGGTTTAGCGGCGCTTTCTGGTTACTGGACAATCATTGGTTTTAACACACTCGTTAAAACCTCTTATCATGCCAGCACACAGCATAATGGTATGATGGGTTTTCATTGGATTACGGATACTACACAGGCGCTTCTTTCAAAAATAACGCATATGGTAATGCCCATATTATTACTTTACACTATTTATTTTACTTCTGGCGAAACCAGGTTAAAAAAAGCTAGCATATGGGCCATCTATTGTTGTTTTGTTGTGGATGCTGCTGTTATTTAACTATGGCAATGGATTGGAACCGTTTAAACAATCGTGGGCACTAGTTGTAAATATTGCACTGAGTTTTATTTTTCCACTAGCAGCTATATGGATTTATTTTAATAAATATTTCCATACCAAAATAAAGTGCTGAACTGTATATTTATATTGGTTTTCTTTTTTATGGGTATAGTTTATTACTTTCCTGGGTATTTCGGTTTTTGTTGCGCAATCCGCTTGAAGATGTTCAAATACTCAATTTATGTCAGTGGTAGTACCCGCTGCCATCACTTGTTATGGCCAAATAAAGCTTAGTAGATTGGGCCGTTTGGTAGCAGCTTAAACGTGGCAGCCGGATGGCCATGATTTTCAATTTGTAACGTTTAGATCTAAATAAATGCGAAAATCCAACTTTACGAAAGCCAGATTATTGAAATTGTAAATGAGCACCTGGATGGTAAAAGCGTTGCAGATATTTGTGATGAGTACAGTATTTCAATTGCCACATTTTACATTTGGAATGCCAGGTATAAAAATGAAACAACCAATAAAATAAAGCGTATAAAAGACCTGAAGCTTGAAAACCAGCGGCTCAAAGAAGTTATATTGTCATTAACGCTTGAAAACGATTCATTAAAAAAACTACTGGCTCAAAAAGGGCATTTCGAATTTCGGGAGAAGGAGCGGAAGTAATGCGGCAGGCCTAGTTAAGCCGAAGTGATGATGCTAGATGGATATTCACTAAAAATCTGTCTCAAAGCTAGCGCATATTGGGGACATGCATGCCATTCTAGCCTGCATCAACTCGAAAAGCCAGCGTTACTCAAGAGCCGGCATCTGCCACGCCCTTTGCAGTTATTATGCAACCGGCAATAGCAGAAAGATCTTTCACAATTTTGTAGCCCATTCCACCGGTAGCGTTTGTTGAAGTGGAGGCCGACATGTTGTTGAGGATTTCGATCTGCTTGGCGGTCATCCCTTTTCCGGTATCACGTATGGTAATAAAAATTTGATTTGATTCCTTGTTTGATATCAAACTGATAGTGCCCCCGCTTGTGTATTTATTGGCGTTATCAAGCAGGTTGCGAAGAATTATCTTGACGATTTGCCTGTCAGCAAACAGCATAATCGGCCCCGCTACTTGCACAGCAATATGGTTATTTTTTGCTTTGGCCATTTCCTGGAAAAACAACACTAGCTCATTCAGAAGGATGGAAACGTCAAAACTTTCTTTTTTTAACTGAAAGCCCTCACCTTGCGATTTAATCCAAACAAGGAACTCGTTTAGAAAAGTATATATTCACTGGAAGAAGTTTTTAGCACTTGTATTATTTCTTCCAGGGATTTAACTTTGCGCCGGGCGTATACTCCCTGTTGAGCCTGTTGCTGAGTGAGGCAATAAACCGTAGGGGTGATTTCAAATCGTGCGCTAATACCGAAATCAGCTGGTTATTTACCTCGTTACTTTTAGTTAGTTCTGTGGTTCGCTGTTTTACCAGGCTATCCAGCACCTGTTGCTGCCTTTTTAAATACCGCGTACGCATAAAAGCAGTAAGAAAAACTAAAGCAATAAATACTGCAAACAACAATAGTTTTACCCAAAGGGCTTCTTGCCATTCTTTGTCTACGATTACTTTAATGTGCAGCGCATTTCCCGGGTCATTTTTTTTGCGTATTTCAAGGCTATAATTACCGGCAGCGAGGTTTTGAAACAATATATTGTTTTGACGTACTTCTTTCCAGACTGAATCCGCCCCAAATAGCCTGTATTGCAGTGTAAGGTTGGCAGTATTGCCGTAGTAAGGGCAACTAATTTTTAAAGTACATACATTTGTGCGCGATGTGAAATGTAGTGATTGCACTTCGCAACTCGATACATTTCCAGTCCCTGATATCTCATCTACAAATATTCCGTTAGAGGGAAGGTTGAGCTGCATACTGTCTGGGTTAAACCAAACCAGACCGTTAAGAGAAGGTAGTGACACCGTTCCATTAGAAAGCCGTATTGCCGACGGAGTGCATCCCCCATTGAATTCATTGGTGGCAAAACCATCTGATTTGTCAAAATACAAGTAATAGATTTCGCTCTTTTTCCCCGCCACAAATTGATACATGTCTGCCTTTGATGCTCTGAACAACCCTTTATTGGTGGGCATCCATATATAACCAAGATTATCTTCCACAAACGAATGGGTGGCAGATAAATAACGGTTATCATCTGCAGGCATTTCTGTAAAACGGCTTCCATCCGATATGTAGTAACCATGTCCGTATGTTCCAATAAATATCAACCCCTCTTTTGACCTTTTTATAACCCGGATATATTTGTCTCGCATTCTATCAATCGGCCGGATTTGAAAGGTATTAAGGTTTAAAGTATATAAGCCTGATCTGGTGCCTACCCAGAATGTAGTAGAATCATATTCAAAAAGACATTCAATGGCCGGAAAATTTGGTTCGGTGGTAATGGAAATCTTTTGAAGCTGGTTGTCTTTTAACCGGTAAACTGATTGGTATGCAGCAAACCATATATCGCCATTGCTGGCTTGTATAAGGCTTTGTAGTAAACTTTCGCGAAGTGGTGTTCCAGAAAAAATTGTGTCAGAAGTTAGATTGGCGGTACTTCGTTTAAGAAAGCCATCTCTGCCATAATACAGATTGTTGTTACGATCAACAAGCAGGGAGAACCGCATAAAGTCTTGCTGCGGCATTACCCGGGTTGTTTGGCCCGCTTCGCTAACCAGTATACCATTGGAGGTAAAAATTTGATTGCCGGGCAACTCAACCTGGGCGTAGAAATTGTTTGACTGGTTGGTTTCATCGGTACTTTGTATAATCTGAAATTGTTTTCTCTGAAGCAGATACAATCCCTGGCTATAGGTGCCGAGGCCAAACATGCCTGCAGCAGGGAAATACTTCATGCTCATACAGTCAATTTTGGGTAGGCCGGTATATAATGGTTTGGATTGGATAACGCCTTTTTCCAGGGTGATTAAAAATATGGTAGTTCCAGAAAAGATGTAGCAAGTATTTTTCCATGAAGATTGCAATGCCGATGGATGCCTGTTGGTGGCTTTTAGGTTTTGGGCAGCAAAGAATTGACCAACGGCGGGAATATCTGTACGTACAACACGGCCTTCAGCAATCTCTGAACAAATGCCATTGCTATTAATGCAAAATAATGAGTTGTTCAATACAAATACTGCAAAGTACGGCCTGCCTGGCTTTATGCCCGGTACCGTATCAATCCTCGCACTATCAAGATAAAGCAGATAGCCCTCGGCAGTTACTACATAACCTTTGTTTTCATTTATGGAATAATAGTCACTGCCGGCCGCCGCGTTTACAATGTTATTAAATTTGAAAAACAGATGCCTGTTGTTGAGGATGCTGCTGTCTTTAAGCTTTGTACGGATAAGATTTTCATTGATAACGATATTGAACGTATGCGCGGATGTCTCGAACTGCCGGGTACGCTGGCAATTTTCATCGAGTGCAATCAAGTTATTGGTGCCATCCAAAATAGATAGCTTTCCTGAGGCATCGCGAAAGATCTGCTGAATTCTGTTTGACTTAATTTGCGAATCATTATCTGCGCTAAAAATCCTGAAATTTTTCCCATCGTACCTTACCAATCCGTTTTCAGTTGCCAGCCAGATAAACCCCTTGTTGTCCATTTGAAGGGAGCGCACAGAATTCTGCGGCAAACTGGATTCGTCGCTGAAATGCTTAATTAAATAATTCCGGTTGTTATCCTCAGCCTGTGCCCGGCAGTAGTTGGCCGGGAAGCACGCAGCTGAAAAAAATGATAACAGCATTAGCATTTTGGCCAATATGTGTTTGTAACGCAGTCGTGTTGGTTGCATTGCCAATCTGGTATTTGTTCCTAGAACAATTAATTGCAGGATGCGGTTTATATTCAAAGTTGACTTTTGCCACATCAGAAAGTTTTATGTAAAAATTCTAATAAAAAGATACTATATAATATTCAAATGTAGATAGCAGTCATAGTCAACATGCTAAATTAGTCAAACCCTTCTGTTGTAAACTTTGTTCACTAGCTAATAAGAAATCACATAGAACTCGCAACAGAACGTCAATGTAGGTGTTAAATTGCCAATAGGATTTAACTATTAAAGCTCATTTTTGTATGCTTTGCGCTACAATTATTTTGACCAATTTGATTTCCATAATAAGAAAACTCTTTCTTTTATTAACCGAATTTTCGAAGGTAAGCTCTGGCCAGAAATAGAATTTATTGTAGAATATTTTCTATATTTGGTTAGGCTTTTTTGCCGGTTATTAAACACGGTGGAATTTATTTACGTAAAAACCTATAGTAATAATCAGCAAAACTGTCTAGTTTTCGATTTGTAAAGAAACGGCTAAAGCTATCACATGAAAAAATTTTGTTTGGTTGACGATCATTCCATTGTAAGAACAGGGGTGAAACTACTGCTAAAAGAAAAATTTGGTATGTGTGAAATTGATGAGGCAACCGAAGGGGAGACTGCGTTTCAGTTGATAAAAAATAATGATTATGATTTGGTTACTATGGACTTACATATGCCAAACACAGATACAATGGGGCTCATTGAAAATATACTCCGCATTAAGCCTGCTACAAAAATTCTGATTTTTACGATGGGCGCTGAGGAACTGTTTGCTAGGCGTTTTCTTAAAATGGGCGTGAAAGGATTTCTTAATAAAGAATGTGACGATGAAGAATTAGGCAAGGCGATTGATTTGGTGCTCAAGAACAGGAAATATATGAGCGAACAGTTAATGATTCGCATTACAGATGATACGCTCGAAAATAAAGCAGACAATCCGTTTGATGATTTGTCTAACCGTGAAATAGAAATTGTTTTATTACTTGCCGGCGGTAAATCTATTTCAGAAATTACTGATTTGCTCAGCATCGGTAACTCCACAGTAGGCACGCACAAAGCACGCATATTTGATAAACTTAAAATAAGTAATGTAATTGAGTTGAGGGAGTTAGCAAAGTTGTATCAGTTAATTCAGTAATATATTGATTACCAATTGAGTATTGTAGTCAAACATCGATATTTAAAAAACCTCGCTGATTGCATTATAAATCAATCTAATATTGGGCATTAGAATAACAATTTACCCCATATTAATTGTTTTGAATGCATCCCATATTTCAGCATTGCATCCGGATTTATCTTTTGTTTTTGGTTCTAACTCTCAGTTCTTTTGACCAGGTGCATAGTCAGAAGCTTTTTACCGACAGCTTTACAATAAAAGTGTACGATGACGAAGCGTCTCTTCCACAAAACAGCGTTACCGCTTTTGCGTTAGATAAAGAAAATTATTTGTGGATGGGCACCCAGTTTGGGCTCGTTCGTTTCGATGGCACCAACTTTGTCATGTTCAACTCTGCCAATACCCCTACACTTAAATCAGAACGCATAGCATGGTTAGGCACAGACCTCAATAACGATATACATTTTATTGATGAGCACAGCAATGTTTATAAGATAACCGGTCATTCTACTATCACGCTGATATTTAATTCAAAACTTGCAGAGAAGCAGTTGCCCGGCCAGAGTTATTATTCGATGAGCGGTCGGGGAGGCAATCTTTTCAAATATACCCCTGATTCATCATTCGATGTTCGGCGCGATAATGTTACCAGTACCTTACATATTAATAACTCATTTACAGTTTTCACGTTCCCGGTTGATTCTGCCCATTCCTACGTCACCTATGTTGATCATTCTGGCAAATTTAGAATTGGATTCATCAATTATCCCAAGGTAGAGGTTGTAAATTTTTCTGACGCAAAACCAGGCAATCCCGCATTTCTATATAAGCAACAATTGTACGTTCTCACCGGCGGAACTTCTTTTAGCGTTTTTGCACATGGAAAACTGAAAAGCAACGGTGTTATTTCGGGGGCTACGGAGTATATAACTGGCTTTAAACCGAGAAAGACCGGCGCAGAAATGAAAATCATTCAGGATAAGGATAATGTATTTGTAGAGGACAACAATAACATATACCGGCTGATAATTGATGAGGCCTCGATCAGCTGCCAGCTTGTAATGCCACAATTTCCCTTGCCAGGCGTTGCGGCAATCAAGTATATTCCTGAATACGGTATTTATTTTATTGGAACGTATACTGCCGGTTTTGCCGTTGTCAGGAAAAAAATCTTTTCAGTAAAAAGAATGAAAAGCGATGTGCCTGTTGTCAATAGTTTTTATGGCCAGGTACTGCTTCCTGAAAACAAAATTCTTACGAATAACTTTATGCTCTTTAGCGATACCTCAGTTAAACAGCTACCGGTAAGTATTTGGGCAGGTCGCCGTTCATTATTTAAAGACAGTTACAATAACATTTATTATCAGGATGATAAGTTTCTTGTAAAAATGCGCGACGATTTCACCGGCCAAAAAACTTTAGGCGAGTTTAGAGCAGATATTAGTACCTATTTCGAAGACAGAGACATGATTTGGCTTTGCACAAGCACAAGCCTTTCATACGTTAAAGACGACGTGATCCATACAGTTCAAAATAGTATACCATTTGCTGACTCTGTTAATACCGCTTGTATAAACAATTATGATGATCACACCTTACTGGTAGGCACCATTGACGGGCTCTATAAATTTAACTTGCAGGATTCTGGGTTTAAAAAAATTCCGGCTGCCAGGAATTTGCGCATTCGGAATATTATTAAATCAAAAGAAGGAATTTTTTGGTTAAGCACCTACGGACAAGGTATTGCTGCGTTTTATCATGATTCAATTGTTTTTCTGCCGCAGGATAAAATGGGCTACCTGGCCACACCCCATTGCTTTGTAGAAGATAAACGCGGATTTTATTGGATACCCACCAATAAAGGCGTTTTTAAAGCCGTCAAACAAGATATGGTAAATTATGTGCAGCGAAAAAACGCAAACATTTATTACGCTTACTTCGATAAAAGTGCTGGCTTGCTCACTAATGAATTTAATGGGGGTTGCAGCCCTTGTGCAGTAGCCAAAACTGACGGCACATTGTCTTTACCCTCTATGGATGGATTGGTATGGTTCAACCCCGAAAAGATAGCGAGTCCCGAGCCAAATGGGCCTGTGTACCTGGATGCTATTGAAATAGATAGTAACCATCTTGGCCCGGTAGGTGATTTCGAGGTAAAAAATGATTTCAATATACTCCGACTGCATATTTCCAAACCTTACTATGGCAATGCATACAATGTAAACATTGAATATAGACTAGACGGATTGAACGATATATGGACACCATTGCAGGGTAATAATACCATTGTATATAATCGGCTTGGAGCTGGGAAATACACATTGCTGGCAAGAAATCTTTCTGGTGCCGGCAGCAACATGCAGCAATGGACGTTGGCTATTATTAATGTGTTGCCTGCATGGCATGAAACCGTATTGTTCAGGGTGATGTTGGTACTTGCCCTGATTGGAATTATCTTGGGCCTGTATCGTTTGCGTTACCGGTGGATGATTCAGCGTACAAAAAAGCTGGAAGCTGAAGTAGCTTCACGAACAATTAAACAAACTGAATTGATTAATGAACTGGAGCTGAATGTAAAGGAGTTGAAAGATTCACAACACAGTTTGTTTATGGCAAACGCAGATAAAGACAAGCTGATATCTGTTGTGGTGCACGACTTAAGCTCGCCATTGAAGTTTTTGAATAAAACCGCACAATATATCAGTACTAATTTTGATGAAATTAAAACTGACGAATTAAAAAATTACAGCTCCGTTATTCATTCTTCTACTAATGAATTGTCAAATTTTACGGAGAATTTTATGAATTGGCTAACGAACCGCAAAACCCGGTCGGCGCCGAAAATTGAATATGTCAACATTGTTAATGTTATTAATGATGTGCTTAAAGTATACCAGCTTATCCTGAAATACAAAGAAAACCGGGTGACATTTGTTGCAAAAGCGGATCCATTCGTTCATAGTAACGCCCAGTTTCTAAAAGTAATCATCAGAAATTTGCTGGATAATGCAAATAACCGAAATGTGAATGGGCTGATTTCCATCATTTATAAAAAGTCTGAAGAAGGAGAAATTATTATTGAGATTTCTGATGAGGGTCGTTCCATTACTTCCGACGAAATGCAAAGACTTTATTTTCCTGAAGGCGATACGCTAAGCATCGATGTTAATGAATACCCCACTTTTTTTGGATTTGCCCTTGCCAAAGACTTAACCAAAATGCTTGGAGGAAGGATATCAATTGGAAAAAATGCCCCGGGAGCCAATGCTATTAACATAATTTTGCCGCTAACCAATGAATAGCCGTATGTAGCAGCAAATTGCCTAATGATAGGGATATATTTCATGTACAAAAAAAGTCCCCGGTAAATACCGGGGACCGAAAACAAACAAATAGAACTCATCAGATCTCCAAAACATTCAGCGAATTGTAAAGCATTTTACTGCTTTATTATTTTCTGTTGTAGACAATGCGTTTAACAACAGTTGGATATTTGTTGCTCGTTACCTGGCCAATGTAAGCGCCTTGCAGTAAAGAGCTGATTGAAATTTCGTTACTTCCTGCCTGTATCTTTTTACGTAAAATCAGTTGTCCGCTGAAGTCATTCAGGTTAAACATCAGGTTTTCATCGGTAGACACACCTGAAACGTTTACTTTAACTGTTGCTGACCCTTCAGCAGCAATGATGCTGATGATCCTTTCCTTCGTTCCCTTCAGGTTGATGGTTTTGCTATAGTAAGAGCTGCCATCGGGCAAAACAACTTTCAGCCTATAATAATGCTGGTTGCTTACAGGCCTCGTATCAGTGTAGGAATAGCTACCCATTCCGTTCAGTTGCTGCGTACCTGTTACGTTCAGTTGCTGGAAAATAATACCATCGCTGCTGCGCTCAACCATAAAGGTGGTCTGGCCTTGTTCATCTGCGGTAGTCCAGTTAATGATATTTCCCTGCTGTGTTTGCGTACCATAGAAAGAAATCAACCTTGTGCTGAGTGCTGACAAAGGCAGCAATTTAGCAATGGCAAACTGTGAAAATGATGTATAAGAACTCCTCACGGCGGTTACCACCCCCGCAGCTTCAACATGCAATGAGGGGTCATTGTATCCCTGGTTAATGTCCCAGGTAAAACCAGTTGCAGCATCGCGTTTAACCAGAATATACCTAAACTGTTGCGCTGCAGGGTTTGTATAACCTGTTGCTCTTAATGTTACACTATAGTCGCCAGCCGTAGGCTGGGCATTGGGGGTTAAGGTCCAATAACCCTGGTCAAGCATTCCCTTGGCATATTCATCTGTTACCAGGTAATGCGCAATTGGTATGATGGCACTGTCTGACACTGCTGCAAATGGGTCAAATCTGCCTGCTATGGTACTTACACCTGTAAGATTGTTAGTAGTTACATTAGATAACTCGTATTTAGTGTTTGATCCCACCGGGAAATCATAGGATCCGTTGGCGGCAATAGTGCGCGTAATATTTCCATTGATATAGCTTGCTCCTGAATGCCCGAAGATTGCTGCCGGGCTATTGCTGGTAACAAGTACCGAACGCGCGCCCGTATTTATTTTACCGCTGTTTAACACTAATGCCTTTTTAACCGTAATGTCGCTGGCGGGGTTGAGCGTAACGCCAAGTCCGGACACTTTGTTGATAACAAGGCTATCGAACGTGTTTACGTTTGCCGGGAGTGTTATAGATGTTGATCCCGCCAGTTCCACCTTGCCACTGGTTGTATTAAATATGCCACCATTTGCAATGTTATTGTGAATGGCCAGCGATGAATTGATGTTTAAGTTTAGCTGGGATCCTGGCTGCACGTAAAGGTCATTACAAACTGCTCCCTGCGCATTGATATTACAAACTGCTACACCGTTGATATTAACATTCGTAGTTTGATCGGGTACGGTACCATTGCCCCAGTTTCCGCAATCAAACCAGTTGTTTGAGCCGGCGGCGTTTGTCCATTGGCCAGCCGAACCGGCGGGCACCGCTACGTTCACGGCGTTGAAGGGGCCTGTTACTACGCTCGCGCAACGTTGCACAATCATTTTATACACCTGGAACGTATTGGTTGCAAGCGGGTCAACCATAAAATACGCTGGTGAAGACGTTACATTGAGTAGTGTATCAAACTTACCAGTATGTAAGTTAACAAGCACAATATCCATGGGGAAGCTACCCGCAGTGATGTCGAAGCGCAGGGCATATTTACTGCCCACACATTTTACGCCCGGCTGCAATGCGCCAGCTCCAGGTGTTGGGTAAGGCGAGAAATCCCAGCCGGCATTGTTACCCCTGTCAATGGTATTGGCACCGGCTGTATAGATGGCTGTACCAGCGGCTTTGGAATCATAAAGATTTAAGAAGTCCGTACAAACAAGACCGGTATTTTTCTGAAGTGTATATCTGATACCTGCTGATGTACTTTGTAACGTTATCATGGCAGAACCGCTACCGATGGCATACAGGCAAGCCGTGTCGGCAAAATAAGTGGTGCCGCCGGCTGCAAATCTATATTCTCCGCCTGGTTTGAGAATCAGTGAATCGTTAAAGGTATTGTTATCAAAAGTGGCGAGGAAGCTTGAACGCAGCACGTTAATAGTGTTATTAACGAAGCCGATTGTGGCTGTTGGCGCAGCAGCCTGCGCATCCACCAAATTGTAAACAAAGGATCCACCTGCAAAGGTAGCAGAGGGGCTTACAATATAAATAGAGGAACCGGTTGTATTGATAGCCAGCCCTGTTGCATTGGCAACAAGCCAATTGTAGTAAGGAGCCGGCGTGCTGGGGTGTACGGAAGTCACTGTCCATTTTCCGGTACCTAGAATAAGGTTTCTATTTGCTGTACCGAGCGTGTGAAAACCACCAATTGTTACATTTCTATTGGCTGCATTAAAGCCACCAGAAAGCAGTGTAAATGCTCCAGCCGAGTAACTATCTGTTAAGGTGTAATTACCAGATGCAGCATTAATAGTAACAGCCCCCCAGCTATTGCCCGCTGAAGTAATGGTTTGTGCTGCCGACTGCCCTACAAAATTTACATTCGGCGGGGCAACAAAATACATTGAATTGGTCAGTACCACACTGCCATTTATATTAAGCGTTTTGCCCAAACCATACATGCCGGGCATATTGGTTACACCAACCCAGCTCATATATTTACAATCGGCATTCAGCTGGTCTAAATTTACAACCTGGCTCGTAACGGTAAAACTATTTGCATCAAATCTCACGCTGTCTTGCGCTGTGGGTATACACTCTCCGCCCGGTCCACCACTGCTCAACGACCAATGGGCTGCATCGCTCCAATTACCGCTGTTACCTACCCAGAAGAGGCTTCTAGCGGCTAATGGTGTACCAAAAGTCCAGCCGGTATTATACCCCTGGTCAATTGAATTGCCATTGGCATTAAAAGATGCGCCACCCAAAGCATTAATACCATAAATATTTACATTATCAATCGCCATTGTTCCAGACGACTTTATAAATTGCACGGCTGGTGCTGAATTAGTGTTGGCTAATGTAAGCGCGTTAGAACAGGAAGAGGTGCCTATGGGCTTTATGGTGGCAGCACCGTTAAAGGTGTACTGTGCGCCGGATGTGAAAGAAAAGACAGACCTTGCCAGTTCCAAATCTCCGTTCAAGGACGCATTTCCAACGAAAGTAACACTGTTTTCAATATGTAGTAGCTCAAAACTACAGCCTGAAGCATAAAAGGCGTTGGCAGTATTTGGCGTAAATCCTGATGGGTTTTCCAAATACACTTTTCCGAACGCATTATTGCCACCCAACACATATGTATTGCTGAAGCTGTTGACTTTTGCCTGAATATGCAACTCAGATGATGAAGCAATAAGGTTAAACCCAACGCCACCGATTAACAATGCCTGTAACGCGATTGAAGTTTGATGGTTGGATAAATACCAGCGAGAAGTTCCCAAATCCAGTACCCTGTATATGTTACCAGTAGAACTAAACTCGCGTGTATAAAGGTTTTTATTATTGGAATTAAAATAACCGGCGGTCAAATAAAACCCTGCATTCACCTTCATAGAATCTGCCAGTGCATAAATACCTGTCACCGAAGACAAAACAACGGGTTTCAAAAATGTAATTCCATCTGACTTAATGGTCTGATTAGATGAGCCGCTAAAAGTCACCGGTGTTTGAAGGTTCCAAACCATATTTTTAGAGGCAGTAAGAGAACCTCTGATATTCATCGTTACCCCTGGTATAGCCCCAAGTATGTTAGTAAATATGGGGCGTTGGGCCGCTGTAACCCCTGCCCAGTTCATAGATGCGCAATAGGTATCAGAACTGTCGGCTACAATAACCTGCTGGCTGGGTGCACTAAAGCTGCTGGCATCAAACACAACATTATCCAGGGGGCCGGGCACGCAACCTGTGGGTGAACCACCGCTCGACAACGCCCAGTTGGTACCGGCGTTCCAGTAACCTGTGCCATTTACCCAATAATAGGTTAATGGTGTAACGGGGTCGAAATTAACGAAGCTGTTTCCCCCCAGGTCAAAACTTTGAATGGCATGTATCAAGCCTCCGCCCATAAATTTAATACCTTGAACATTACAACAGGCCATACTGCTGCTTCCCCATCCTCCAATTTTAGTAATCGGCACGGAAGAAGAACTTGGGTCAACCAAGTTTGAGAACAATTGAATTTTAGATTGACAATTGCCGACGGCAGAAAATACGGCCGCGGACGTAAGAGTTATATTACTTGTGTTTATACCATACGTGCCACCGGGAGCTAGGATTAAAGAATCAGTGATTGTATACTTACCCAGGCTGAAACTGCATTTTGCGGTGGTTGAAAAAACCAGGTGGCGAATGGAAGTACCGTTAGGTTTTGCCGTGAATGTAACAACGCCTGACGAACTGACATTTATCTTGTTAAACGCGATATCTGAAAATGTGAATGAAGGGTTATTCCCTGCTAAATTTATAGTAGAGGAAGCACAGCTCATAACGAGCGCGGGGTCTGTGGCCAAATCACTGGGACAACTAAAAGCTGCGGAGCCGTTATTGTTAAGTGTCACGGCAGATGTACCAAGAACAAGGCCGCGGTTGACACCTGTTGTACCTGCTATCACAATGGAAAAGGAGTAGATTCCATTATTATTGGAGTATATAACTCCCCGGTTAACATATAAGATGAATGCAGATAGGGAAGATTGCAGTTGAAAATTTCCATTTAATGCGTCGAACGAAATCCTGCAATTGATATAAATGCCTTTTGGGTCTAGCGATACCGTGGCATTATCCTTAATAAATCTTAGGTTGGTTCCGGTAAACCCGCGCATACCCGCAGATAATTTAAAATTGCCTAATATATCCAGCTGCAAGGTTGTAGTTATGTTCATTGCGGGGCCCTGTACTGCACCAGTGTAGATACTGGTACTGCCCGTCCAGTCCATATTGCGGCAGGCAGCGGCTGAATTAACGGTCACTGTCTGACCCGGTGCTGTGAATGAGTTATTGTCAAAATAAACATCATCCGTCTGGGTGGGAGGCTGAACAAAAACGCCCCCGGCACCACCAGAACTGCTGGCCCAGTGGTTGATATCACTCCAAAGACCTGATCCGCCTACCCAGTAATAATCGGTGGCATAAGTTTTTGTGAATGACGATAAGAATAATAAAGTGAGTAGGAGCGGGATAAGACGAAAGCCGTCCTTTCCCCGGATAGATCGGGAGTAACTGGAGTTCATAAGTTAGATTTTAAATTGTTTTTTCCTGGATATTTAATTTCAATAAGTTTTGATCACGTATGAAAAAAACTATTCACAAAGATTGCCTCCGTCTTTGAGAATTGTAAGAGCTGATAGTCGAATCATTTGTAGCGGAAATTCTAATAAAAATCATAAAATCGAACTATATACATAATTTGATTATGGGGTAATACGTAAGTTTGAAACTACCAGAACTGATACTGGTTTTCTAGAGGTGTATATATATCTGGTGAAGGAACTTCCTGATTCAATACATGTCTTCTGGTAGTTGATATTAAAATCAACTCCGCTGTAGCAGCTGCTAATATTAGATAGAATTCTATATATGATTCACATTTCCGCTACAACAATCGGTGTTTAGGTATATTAGATTTGTGTTATACAAATGCAAACAACGTTTATTTATATCCGTTTAAATTCCATTGTCCAATTGTTTTATGAAATCGTCCAACACCTAATCTCCTTATGAAAACCATGTCCAATTGTCCGAAAAATCAAAATCCATTGTCCTGAAAAAAAGAACAAGCATCCAAAAAAGCTTTAATCTGAAACCGACACCGGCTGCTCCAAAAGCAGTCGGTTTTTTTTATTTTGATTAACAGTGGCTGAAAAATTCGATAAAATTCTAATAAAGATCACGCAAATGATGACAATATATAAGTAGTACCAATCATAATTTTGTGTAAACAATGCAAGTATGGCAAGCTCTACAGTAAATCTTAATAGTATAATAGAAAATGTTACAGATGTTCCTCAAATGACACTTCATTGTTCAAAACCTTCTTTATTCTAAACTGAAAAACTTTGTTATGGCAAAAATTCGTGTACTTATCGCAGGTGACTCAAAATTGAATAGCGAAAACTGGATGTATATCCTTAACCAGGATGTTCGTTTTATGGCTGATGTTTCTTGTGCGGCTCCGGATAAAATTATTGAGTTTGCCGAGAGTAAGCTGCCAGATGTTGTAATTATGGATATCAGCAGCCCTTCAGACGCCACTTTTACCACCACACAGCTAATTCGTGAAAGGCAGGCCGGAACTGAGGTTATCGCCGTATCATCCATTAATCAAACTTTCCTTTTCAAAAAGATCATGCGCAGCGGGGCAAAAGGGTATATCACTAAAAATTCCTCAAGGCAGGAAGTTATCGACGCCATTCTTGAGGTGAGTCGAGGTAACCAGTATGTATGCACCGAAATGAAAGATATTCTTTGCTCACACATGCTCAACGAAGGTGAGAAAGCAGGCCCTGCACAGCTAACCAATCGTGAGATGGAAGTTATCAATTTTGTTAAGGCTGGTAACTCGTCCAAGGAGATAGCTAAACTGATGAATATAACATTTCGCACGGTTGAGGTGCACCGCCATAATATTCTGAGAAAGTTGAAACTTAAGAATACCGTTGCGCTGGTAAACTATCTTAACCAGGAAATGCTTTGGAATTAATATCTGTTTTACGTTATTGCGGTTTTGTAAGGGTGCTTTAGCGGTTTGCTTTACTGTGCGGGCGGCCTTTTGTTACGGACCGGCAATTATCCAACACTAAGAAAAACCATATGCGTTATGAAAAATCTTTTCATTGCCTAATTATTGTCTGCTCTGCCTTTTTGCAAACAGTGTTATTTGTTTATTCTATAAGCGTGCTTGATTTAACTAAAGAGATGAATGTGGAGAGGATAATTTTATTGATAGGAGGGTTGTTTTCTTTTTTCTGGCTTATATATTCAATACACCATGTATTTGCTTCAGCCAAAGGTTTTAGTAAGTAACAGGCATTGTATCCGGATGAGCCGCAGGAGTGTATCAATAATAAATACAATGTCCTTGCTTGCCAAATTATGTTTATCCCGAAGGTCTGTGTCAAGCAGTAGCTTTCAACGTGCGTTTGGATCTATGTTCTTCATAGCTATGATTGATGTAGCCCATTTCTTCCAGTACATAACTAGTCATGTCTATTGACTGTGGTTCAAAAGACACCTCAGTCAATTCCCCTTTATAATGAATCCGTATCATGAGTACCCAAGTTCCTTTTATCGTTACCGTAAAAAATCCTTCTGACTCTGGGCAAGCCTGCCTTGCCACATTGCAACAATTCTATAAACAAGCACAGGCAAAAACAGAAACGTACTTGCCCAGCAGTAATCCAAATCCGCAGGTAATTAACCCCAGTAATCTTTGTATTGCGGCACAGCAATATAGTTTAGAAGGAAATATTGTTGAAATAGATGTTAACGACCTCGTTAAACAGCAAATGCCGGTGGTATTACAAATGATGCCCGGTTTATACCTACAGTATTATGTAATCTGCTTTGGTGCACATGTTGAAGAATCCGGGATAAAATTTTTAATTGGCGACCCACATAAAGGGTTGTACTATTGTTCTGCTGTCGAACTCTGCCAATGGTGGGTAACCCGAGAAGGTATACTAATTTCACCTGGCAGGCGGTCCTCGTCTATTACTGCGCCGCGTTCAAAAGGGCTATTTTCACACATTTTGAAACCTGTTATGCCTGCGCTTTCCCTGGCACTGTTTGGCGGTATGCTTATCTCTTTTTTTACATTGTCAAAAATTATCCTTTACCAGGAGATAACCAGGCATTCAAATAAAGTGGTAGATAATTTTTTGGCAGACACTATTTTATTGACAGGGGCCTGCATTGTATTATGCAGCCTCCTTGTGGCTATAATACGGCATGGCGCATTTAAGCATCAATACACACACCAGTTTTCAAATTCACTTTTTTTAGCGCAAAGTTCAAGCCTGCTCAGGCTATTTAATAGTTCAGTCAATACAGCCAATCCAGATATAGATGCAAGTGCAGGCAGTAGGGTGGCAATGGTTCAATTGTTTGCCTTTGGCATCATTACAGAAATAGCTATTGTCATTGGGCTCTTTTTTCTGCTTATAAATTCTCCACTGCAGTTGCCTTTGAAAGGTATGCTCATTGTTTCTGTGTTGCTATTAGCTGTAGTTGCGTATAAATTAGTTGGCAATTTGTTCAGAAGGCCAGACCATGATAGTTCTGCAAAAGCCACTGTGCTATATCGTCTACTATTGAGTGCGCCTGTTATTGTTTTTCTGGATGTGTTATTTGTGCTGAGCGTTTGTATGTTGTCTCCACGGGTATTCGATTTTATGGGGATTCATCCCGCCCAGCTATTTGCCCTCTTCAACATAGCTATTAGTTTGTTAACAAGCGCGGAAAATATCATTGTAATTGCCTGCCAATTAAAAGAAGTTCACTATTCATTAAAGAGGCCATCATATTCGGCCAATGTTTTTCCTGTAGGATCTTTAATGCTTTAACCATTACCGCTTACCAAATAAGAAAAAGATGTAGTGGCAACCATGATTTGACTACCGAAATCTGGAGGATATTCCTTTCGATATTGACCGCTGTTTCACTATTCACCAAATCATTTCATGTAGAAACAATATCAGTAAGCAGCTGTTCATTTACAAGTAATTTTTTATTAGAAAGAAGAGTGCTGCTTGGCCGCCTTGATTACCTAAAATGAGTTGTTGATATATACGTCAACCGGTTTCAGTTAAAATTGGATAAAGCTCTACGGCATATTCATGTTATATCTACATTTTTTATAAAGTAAGCTAGGTAGATTTGTATTGTACTAAGAGCGATAGTATTTAAATATCCAATCCCAATGAAAATTCAAATGTCTGTTCGTTTATGAAATCTTGCTTAATCCTTTGTATCCTATGCAAACAAATCCAATGTCCTAGCAGCATCCAATGTCCAGGAAAAACAGACAAAGCATCCAAAACGAGCTTAAACTCTGTTATCACTTACGGCCGCTTCAAAGCGGCCTTTTTTTTGTGCCCAATGCAGGACTTTTGATTGTCGTCCATTTCTCAACATGGTCTTTGTATGATTAGTAGATTTTTAACGACACTATGATCGCTACATCACCACAAATGATTGTTGTTGCGCATATACTTTTGTGACAAGATTATAGTCTATCCAATCCTTGTCGAACCACACACGCGTGTCTCAATCCAATCCTTGTTCTCGTTGCGTTTTGTATCAATATCCTCGTAAGAACCACCGTCTGATTATCCTCTAAAAAGCCAGGTTATTTCCAAATAACCGATCCTTTATTCAAGCAATTTGTTTTTGTTGTCCAATTCTTTTTGAAAGCCACCGTACTTAATTTTTAATCTAAACCCTGTGAACATGCACAATTCTACAATTCGTGGACGGATTGCTATGCTTTTTTCAGCCGTCGGTCTCACCATCTCGTCTTTTACCAATCTTCATGCACAGTACTACGAGTCTTATTCTACCATTAAGACATACGCGGGAAAAGGAGGCAATCCGGCAACGCCTAATAACACTCCATACGTAGTCGCTGTTGATAGTGACGGAAATTATTATTATGGTAGCCCTTACTTGCTTCAGGTATTCAAGGTAGATAAAGTGACCCATACTGCCACTGCGTTTGCAGGCAGTATCAATGGAAATGCCGGCGACGGAGGCCTGGCGGAAAACGCACTATTAAAATCATCCGCTGGACTTGCGTTCGACAGCCGAGGGAATCTTTACATAAGTGACTACTTGGACTGTAGGATTCGGCGAATCGATAAAGTTACCGGAATCATCACCACAGTAGCTGGTAACGGATCTAATGGCAGAAGTGGCGATGGTGGCCTTGCTACCAGAGCACGTATTCGTAACTGGGGCATTGCATTCGATAAAGACGATAACTTGTTTATAGCAGATTACCTTGCACGGGTGATCAGAAGAGTTGATGCAAATACTGGTATCATATCAACTGTTATTGGTGCAGGGGGAGATGGTCTACCTGGCGACGGTGGCTTAGCCTTAGATGCTCATTTTGGGACGCTAAAGAATTTTTGCATCGATTCTCAGAACAACTTTTACATAGTTGATAATGACAATCTCCGCAAAGTTACGGCGAGTACACAGAGAATCTCTCATCTAAGCGGAGGTACTGTAAGGTTCACAGAGGGAAGGCAGGCGATGGATACGCGTTTATTTGGGCTATACAGCGTTGTGGTAGATCCAGCCGGGGACTTGTTGCTTAGTGTTAGAGATATGTACAGTATATTAAAGTATCACACTGCTACTCAAACGCTGACCAGGTATGCCGGTTCTTTAGAGAATGGTTTTTGGGGCAATAATGTGCCCTCGACGGCTGCGCGCCTGGCAGAACCAGAAGCAATGGCTATTACCAAAGAAGGGGATCTCGTTTTTACACAGCAAAATTACCAGGTGCTTAGGAAAGTAAGTATAACGAGTGGTAACATTTCTGATGTATACGTCCCGAAAGGTTCTGCGGCTGGCGATATTGGCGATGGGGGTGATGCAAACGATGCACAATTCAATATACCCAGAGATGTGGCAGTTGATCCCGATGGTAATGTTTACATCGCAGACGGTGTCAATCAACGTATACGCAAGATAAATAAACTTACAAATATCATTAGCACAATAGCAGGCACCGGTGAAATTGGTAACGGAGGAATCGGTGGCCTGGCTACCGAAGCAAGGTTTAATGACCCCGCGGGTATGGCATTTGATAACCAGGGCAATTTGCTGATTGCTGACCGCCTCAATAACCAGATAAAAAAGGTGGATAAAATTACTAATATCATTACCCTTGTTGCCGGCGCGCCGGGTACTCAATATGGTTCGGGTATGGGTGGCCCCGCCGTTGATGCTGTTATTTATAAGCCCACAGATATGGTGGTGGATGCGAATGGGAATATATACATTTCTACCTCGGGTGACCGTAAGTTTGGAAATGTAATCTATAAGGTTTCAACAGACGGTAAGATTAATTATTTTGCCGGTATACCAATCAACGGCATCCAATCTAATGGTGCATATTACGGCGATGGCGGACCTGCAACGGCAGCAGCTTTGCGGGACCCGCACGGCCTTGCAATTGACGCAACAGGCAATTTAATTTTCTGCGACAAGGGCAACAATGTTATCAGAAAAATTAACCTTCAGAATAATATTATTACTACAATTGCCGGTAACGGATACCCCGGAAGGGCAGGAGACGGTGGCCCCGCTTTAAACGCCGAGTTGGATGGGCCGGATGATCTTGCCATCACTCCGAGCGGCAACGTTGTTATTGCGGACCTCGGTAATAACCAGATGCGCCTGCTAGATATTCAAACCAACAAATTATACACGGTTGCAGGAACGGGTACTATTGGGTTTTCAGGAGATGGCGGTCAGGCTATTTTAGCTGAGCTCAACCAGGTTGACGGTATGGCAGTTGATGCCAACGGTCTAACCTATATAGCAGATCAGTTTAACAATCGTATCAGAACATTTACCATGCCTTCTATAATAACCGGCCTGTTACCGGTGACCTTAATCAATTTCAGTGTAACTGCAATGGGCCAGAATGCATTAGTGCAATGGTCTACCGCAAGCGAACACCGGGCAGCCTACTTTGTAATTGAACGCAGCACTAATGGCAAAGACAATTGGCAAACTGCCGGAACTGTTACTGCAACTGGCAACAGCAGTTTATTAAAAGATTATTCATTCACAGACAAAAATGCCATGAGCGGCAATAATTATTATCGCCTCAGGCAGGTAGACGTGGACCTTAAAGCTGTCTACAGTGCAACGGTGATGGTAAACTTTAAAAATACTGCGAATTTGGAATTTGCAGTCTATCCAAATCCAGTACTGGACTACGCCACAATTACGCTGAATAGCAATTTAAATTCCAAAGGTATCATCAAAATCATTGATGCAGCCGGCGCGGTACACGTTCAAAAAACAGTAGATGTAATACCTGGTAACAATACATTTAGAATTAGTAACCTGGCACCACTAAGTTGTGGTATGTATATGTTGCAGGTAAATATTGAAGGAAGTAATATGCCAATAATCAAAAAAGTATTAAAAATGTAAATTGATTTCCAACCATCTCCTCCAAGCAAAAAACAACCTGGCTAAATGCCAGGTTGTTTTTTGCCTGCATGTGGTTGCAGTATATTTTTAAACGCTCTTATACAGTGAGTAGCGCCAATTAGCTCTCGTTGCTGATGTCTTTTACGCTGCGCACAAATCCTCGGGCGTCGTTTTTTACAGTGTCTACAAGGTTTTTGCCGCTTGAGTATAGTTGGTCTGCGTTGTCAGCTACATCTTCTGTAAAATCATTAAAGCGATTTACTATTTTCCTTCTTGTTTCAGAACCTTTACGCGGGGCAATTAAAATACCTATTGCAATGCCTGTCGCGAGCGTTATCAGTGTCTTGTTCATAATAATAGTTTAGGAATATAAATCAAATAGCCCGCCAAATACCGAGCGGGTTTAGCTGGGTAAATTTATCTACGGTGGCCGCGTTAACCCTTGTTATGGTAGTTTTTTCTGTACACCTAGCATACTCGCTGCGTAACGTTTGCCAAGTTCTATGGCCGAAGCAGCATCAAAATGTACATGATCGCCTTTATCGGTAAGCGCGTTGGCCGGTGCAACCGCGGTATACGGAACCAGGCCGGGCAATAGCGCCAATTGCTGATTAATGTTTTGTTGATTTGCAAAAAAATAACCCAGCTCACCTGCTATAAATGGAAGCCGGTCGTTACCCGTAAGCGTTCGAACGCGGTTGATCAGCTCCGTTAGTTGTAGTAAATATTTTTGTGCCTGGCCCGGGTGACTATTTGCCTCACCCTGGTGCCAGATAACCCCTTTTATAACACCTGCCTGCATAGCAATCTTGATACGCTCCACCGCGTCATCCCATGGATGGGTATTGGTAGCGCTATCATAGGCGCCCGGTAGCCAGTGTTCAATGGGCGTGCCACCTACTGCGCAGGGTACAAGTCCTATTTTTTTGCCGGGGTTGGCGAGTAACATTTCCATGCCAAAAGATAAACCCGGCCCCACCGCTACAATGGCGGGTTTATCAAAATGCAGGGGATGATGTGCGGTTACCCATTGCCGTTGCTGATCTAGCATTACTAGCCTGTTATTACCAAGCTGCCGTAACGAATCGGTCAATGGCCCGCGCCCGGCCATATTAGACTGCCCCATGAGCAAATACAATTCAAATTGCGGATCTGGTGCTGATTGTGAAAAACCCGGTAACCCCAGCAAAATAAATAGCAAGCTTTTTAAGTGCTTTAGCATGATATTTTTGTTATAAATGTAATGCAAATATTAGCGGGTGGGGTTGAAGGTTTTGTTGATACGCCAGAACCATTAATCTTTCAACACCGCAACGGAGTCATAGTAAGCGTGAATGGCTACTTGCAAGACGGCTTTACATTACTTAAGATGCGTTAACAATAAAAAAGCCCCGTTGCCGGGGCCTTTTGATGCTGGGAACGATCAACCTTGTTATTGTACAATAATCACTTGTTTTGATTTGATGCCTGTGCCAGTGCTGCAAATAAGGGCGTAATTACCCGGTGGCATTGCGGGTAAATGCAAGCGAACGGTTTGGCCGGCGCTAATTACGGAAGGCAACCGAACAGATTGAAGTTGCCTGCCAGTTATCTCAAAAATTGTTACGCTGGCGTTTTTTATTTCGCCGTTTGTTTGCAGGTATATTGCCTGGTTGTTTACTATAGTAGGATATATACGAACGCCCTTATGCAGGGTGAACATAATTTTTATCACTGTAGACAACGCCGACTTGCCGTCTTTATCTACCATGCGCAACCGATAGTAATTACTACCTTCTAGCGGTGATGCATCTGCGAAACCATATATTTTTCCGGCTCCCTCGGCAATAGCTGTGGCGGCATTGATTTTACCGATATTGGTGAAATCTGTACCATTGAAACTTCTTTCAACCACGTAATAATCACTATTGATTTCACTGGCAGATTTCCAGTTGAGCTGAATGGCAGTCTTAGTGGCCCGTCCACCAAAATCCGACAGTTCCACTGGCAATAAGCTGTTGAGCGCTACATTAAAGCTAAGCCGGTTATCGCCCCCATTCTCATAGTACTCTAACACCATGTCATAGGTTCCGGTAAGCCATGTACTGTATGTAGTGGTATTATAGCCCTGATCAGCCCAACGATCAATTACCCAGGTATTTCCGCCATCGAGGCTTAGCCGATAGCCATCATCGCCGCCTACGGTAAACATATAGTTGTTGGAAGCAAATGTTTTCTGTAAACGGTAACGTGCGCTGAAGCCTTCGGTGGCTACCATACAACTGCTGGTTGCGTACAGGGTATTATTGCCACCATAGTTTTGGTCGAAATTGGAATTACCCGTACTGCCTTCTGTTACGGTGCCGTTGTATGTATTAAAGTTCGTGCCCTGGTAGATATAGCCTATCCACACATCTCCGGTGCCAGATACAGTTTGGCTGCCACCTGCAACACATGCAGCGCTTACTGAAAAAGAAACGCGGTTGCCGCCACCATTCTCATAAAATTCAATGACCAGATTATAGGTGCCGTTGAGTGCAGTTGTGTAAGAGCTAAAGTTATAAGCCTGATCATAAAACCGATCGATGATCCATGTACTACCACCGTCTATGCTTAACCGGTAACCGTCATCGGCGCCCACAATAAACTGGTAGTTGCCAGCAGCAAAGGTTTTGGTTAGCAGGTAGCGTGCGCTGAAGCTTTCCGTGTATACGGGACAGCCATTCACGGAATAATTGACCTGGTCGCCCCCAAAATTTTCATCAAAATTGGCGTTGCCGGTAACGCCTTCATTTACATACCCATGGTAGGCTGTAAAATTCATATTATCGTAGATATAGCCAATCCAGACATCGTTGGTTCCAAAGGTGGTTTCATCACCTGCAGGAGTACAGGGTTGGGCATTGACGGAAACGGCAAAAGCCATTGCCAGAAGGATGGAGTAAATGTTTTTCATAGACAACGTATTGGTATTTTAATGGGTATTAGGGGTATACCCTTAAACGCATAAAATCTTGTGTTTATGCGAAAATTCAGTTGAGTCTGATCAACAATTAGTTATACCAATAAGGCTATGTTTCAGTAGATTAGTGACAGAAAAGGAATTGCAAGGAGATTGAAAGACATTTGCTACCCGTATGGTTGCCGGATTGATTAATCGGTCAGGCCCATTCTCATTTGCAGGAGATCGCCTTTAAAGCCGACTTTCTCATAGGCTTTTATGGCGGATTGGTTTTCGGTGTATACTTCCAGCCTGAATTCAGTGATATCCCGGCTTATGGCCCATTGTTTCAGTACTTCAATAATTTCTTTGTTTACGCCTTTGCCGCGGTGGGCAGGATGGGTAAACATAAAACCAAGGTAAGCGTGGTGACTATGTTTTACAAAATGTTTGGCAGGTTCTATGCGTGCATAGCCTGACCCAATAATCTCATCGTTCAGCACTGCAATCACCAGTTCAATATGCGGGGCAGTGATCATCTCCGTTAGATCGTAATAAGTTATCGGATCTGGTTTCAAGGTAGGGTCGTATGGACGTTCGGCTTTTATAACCCCCTGTTCAAAAATCAATAGCGTATCTATATCTTCAGTGGTAGCTTTTCTAACGATGATTTGATCCATTGTTGGTAGGTATTCAGTCAATAATGATGTAATCGGCCGCGTTGGTTGAACAAATTACACAACAATTTGTAGAAATTAATGACTGGCAAAACAGCATCGGCTGGCATAGGGGTACCGGTGATGGATGCTGAGGGTTGGGTGGTTCACCAGGGATTTTGGGTGCATCCTATCTTAAACGTCGTAAATTTGAACACTTTTATCTAAATTAAACAACATGTTATCACCAGGAACAAAAGCGCCGGAATTTTCGTTGTCAGCCACACCCGATCAAAAGATACAGCTTAGCCAGTTGAAAGGCAAACGCGTGGTACTGGCATTTTATCCTGCCGACTGGAGCCCGGTTTGCAGTGACCAAATGGCATTGTACAATGAAATGCTTCAGGTTTTCCATAAAGAACGTGCAGAAGTAATTGGGATTTCCGTGGACAGTAAATGGTGTCACCTGGCGTTTAGCCAGGATAGAAAATTGCATTTCCCTTTATTGGCCGATTTTGAGCCTAAAGGAGCGGTGGCAAAAGCTTACGGAGCATATGACGAAGACTTGGGCGAATGCAAAAGAGCATTGTTTGTTTTAGACGAAGAGGGAACGATAAGATGGAGTTATCTCTCGCCCGTGGGCATGAACCCAGGGGCAGATGGTATATTGGACGCCTTAGATGAAATGAAAAAAAAATAACCATGCCTACTTTAAGAACGCCCGTTACTGATAAGGATAATGTTTATGGCAATGCCCAGGCGAGTATTGAACTGGTTGAATACGGCGATTACGAGTGCCCGCATTGCGGACGGGCTTATCCTATTATTAAAAGAATTCAGCAAGCAATGGGCGATGATCTGAAATTTGTATTCCGCAATTTTCCGCTTTCCAAGATTCACCCACACGCGGTACATGCGGCTATAGCCACCGAGGCTGCCGCCTTACAGGGCAAATTCTGGGAAATGCATGATCATATTTTTGAAAATCAGCGCAAGCTCGATGACGCCTCGTTAATGTTGTACGCCGAACACCTGGGGCTTGATACTGCAAAATTTGCAGAAGATTTTGAAAAGGAAGAATTGGCGAAGAAAGTAGCAGCCGATTTTGAAAGCGGCATGCGCAGCGGCGTAAATGCAACACCCTCATTTTATATAAACGGACAGAAGTATGAAGGCGACTGGGGTGAAATGCCTTTTCTTGCGCATCTGAAGTCTCTGCTTAAATAATTGCCAATGGTAGCGCTTATTGTTGTTTGGATTATTTTTTCATTGCTGGTGGCATTGCTTGGCAGCAGCCGGCGCATCGGGTTTACAAAAAGCCTCGTGGCTGCTATTATACTGACACCAGTAATTGGTATCGTAATTGCCCTATTGTCAAAATCAAAAAAAGAGATAGCCCGTAAAGAAGACCTTGCGCGCCTTTCCAAGGAGTACCTCGACATGATTGCGCGGAAAAAATAACAGGAGTATCCTGTTAATCAGGAAGGTAGGGGCCGCCGGTTTCGCCCCAGCCCCATTTGGGCATTGGTTCAGCAGTTTGCATAGGGTTTTCTGCTAACTGTGAATTGATAACAGCAAGGCGTGTACCCCATTCTATATAGCCCACAAATGCCGAGCGGAATTCGGGATCACTTTTTAAATTCATTTCATCTGCGGTATTCATCAGCAATTGCACCCAGCGCTGCCGCTTCTCTTCTGTTAGCATTTTGCCGATGTGATGGCCAATCATGCTGGCATGGCTGCCGCCATCGCCAGTAGTATACAGTTTTGGGCCGCCAAAGACTTCTGCCACAAAATGCGCCACATGTTGCACGTGGTCTGCAGACATATTCCTGAATACCGGCCCCAGCAGTTCATCTTTCAGCACCTTGCTGTAAAAACGGCTGAACAGCGTTTCAAATGTTTGCATATCGCCCGCCCATTCGTAAAGGGTTGGTATGTTGTTCATGTAAATAGTAATTAATAATTAAGAATTAATAATTAACAATTAAGAATTCATTAGAGAGCATACAAGATTACAAATATAGTCTGCGGCACGGCTTTCTTATTTTGAATGTTGAATTTTCATGTTGAATGTTTTTGTCTGGTAGTGCAAATTAAATCTGCGAATCTACGGCAAGATTTTTCTTGGAAGCAGAGCGATCTGACTGCGGTGCCGACCGCAGGCCGCAAAAGACCTGCGTGCCCCCGGTATGACGGTTGGTTTCGCAATTTTTTCAGCAAGTTCCGGGTTGCGGCTTTTTATTGTATCAGCCATCTTTGCAATATAAAATATAAACAATGAAATCATTTACCATTGTTCCATTAACCGAAACATATGCTGCCGGTATACGCGCAACCTTACAGGACGATTTTGGCAACGCCGTACTAACACAAACGGCTACTGGTAAAGGGCCTTGCAGGGTATCGCTACAACCATTTACGGTGGGTGAAGACAAAAGGTTACTGCTTTCGCACAGCCCGTTTGCTGTTAGCAACGCATTCAACCAGCCCGGGCCTGTATTTATCAATGCAAAGGAAGTAGCGGCTTACAGCGACATCCATCGTTTTCCACCTGCGATAAAAGCCGACAAAAAAAGTTTTCCGTTAACGCTGATAGGTTACAGCCAAGAACAACATATGGTGTACACACGTTTAGTGGGCAATGATGATGTGGATCTGCTAATTGAACAAATATTTGAAGAACAACCCACCGTTGCATTCCTGCATGCAAGGAACGCGCAAGCCGGTTGCTTTATTTGTAAGATAGAAAGATTTAGTAGTTTGTAGTTTATAGTTTGTAGTTCATAGTTCTTAAGCTCACCATAGTTCACCAGTTCATGGTTGTGATTGACTTCTAGAATTAGCGAACTCAGGAACTTACAAACTTTCGAACTCGCGAACTCGCGAACTTCCGAACTCCGGAACTCCGGAACTCCCGAACTCCCGAACTTACTTCAGTATTCCTTTTATTTCATTTAGTTTAAATAATGCTTCCACGGGTGTGAGGCGGTTGATGTCTAAACTGTCGAGCATTTTTCTTATCTCATTGAAAGTTTCGGAATGCGCATCAAAAATAGAAAGCTGCAGTTTTTGAGTAGGCATGTTTTTTACCTGTTGGGTGGTATTACTGCCGGCATGCGCTTCCTCCAGGTGTTTCAGCATTTCATTGGCGCGTTGTATAAGTGAAGCCGGCATGCCTGCCATGCGGGCAACATGAATACCAAAGCTATGGGTACTGCCACCGGGTGCCAGTTTGCGCAGAAAAATAATCTTATTGCCCGATTCTTTATTGGTGATATGATAGTTCTTAATTCTCGGAAAACGATTTTCCAGTTCATTCAGCTCGTGGTAATGTGTGGCAAAAAGCGTTTTTGGCTGATGGGGGCTCTGGTGTAAATATTCTGCAATGCTCCACGCAATGGAGATGCCGTCGTACGTAGACGTGCCGCGGCCAATTTCATCGAGTATAATTAAACTGCGTGGGGTAATATTATTAATGATGCTGGCAGTTTCGTTCATCTCCACCATAAAGGTGGATTCGCCGCCACTCAGGTTATCAGATGCACCCACCCGCGTAAATATTTTATCGGTCAATGCAATGCGGGCGCTATCCGCCGGAACAAAACTACCCATATGCGCCATCAGCGTAATGAGCGCTGCCTGCCGTAACAGCGCACTTTTACCACTCATATTAGGACCTGTAAGAATAATGATTTGCTGAGAGAGCGGATCCAAAAAAATATCATTGGCGATATACGGTTCGCCGGCAGGCAACTGCCGCTCAATCACCGGGTGGCGACTTTGTTTGATAGTTGTTTCGGCGCCTTCGTGCAGTTCTGGTTTTTTGTAATTGAAGTGAAGCGCATTAGAAGCAAAGCAGCTGATGCAATCCATTACCGCCAGTATGTTGCCGTTTACCTGCATGTGCGCTATATAATCCTGCAGCTCCAGCAATAATTTTTCATACAGCTCCAGTTCTATGGCCAGTATTTTTTCTTCGGCGCCGGTTATTTTTTCTTCGTATTCTTTTAATTCAGGCGTAATATATCTTTCTGCATTGGTGAGTGTTTGTTTTCGCATCCACCCGGCAGGTACTTTGTTCTTGTGTGCATTGGTTACTTCAAGGTAATAACCGAACACGTTATTGAAACCAATTTTGAGAGAAGAAATACCGGTAATTTCTGCTTCTTTTGTTTGCAATTCGGCCAGGTATTCTTTGCCACCGCTGGCAATTTTACGCAGGGTATCCAGCTCAGGGTGTATGCCTTCTTTTAAAAAGCCTCCTTTTGCGGCGCTTGCAGGTGGATTGTCGCTTATCTCTTTAATAATCTTATCAACAATATAGTGGCAGGGGTTAATGGCATCGGCCAATCGTTTTAAATAATCATTGGTAGCCGATTGCGCCAGTTGTTTAATGGCATCTGCATGTTGCAGCCCGCGCGCTACCTGTAAAATCTCGCGGGGATTGATTTTTTTCAACGGAATTTTACTGGCCAGCCTTTCTGTATCACCGCTTTGTTTAATATGCTGGGTAATTTTTGTGCGCAGGTCCACTTCTTTGATAAACCATGTTACCAGGTCAAGCCGTTCATTGATTTTGCGGATGTCTTTCAACGGAAGCACTATCCATCTTTTGAGCATGCGTGCACCCATAGGCGATACGGTATTATCCAGCACCTTGTGCAGGTTATTGCCGTTATCTGTACTGCTGCCAATCAGTTCCAGGTTGCGGATGGTAAACCTATCCATCCACAGGTAATCATCTCGGTTGATGCGTTGCAGTGACGTAATATGTTGTAGGTTGGGATGCTCGGTATCTTTCAGGTAATGCAACACCACGCCTGCTGCAATGGTACCCGCGCGCATGTCTTCAATACCAAAACCTTTCAGCGAGTGTGTCTGAAAATGTTTCAGTAAACTTTCAGTGGTATACGCTTCGTCAAAAATCCAGCTCTCCAGTGTATAGGTATAAAACTTGTTGCCGTGCGTTTCTTTAAAGTGTTTCTGGTAACTGCGTTGAAAAATAACTTCGGCTGGTTTAAATGTTTGCAGCAGTTTATCAATGTATTCCTGGTTGCCTTCGGCCAGAAAAAACTCGCCGGTAGATATATCCAGGAAAGCAATGCCGTGGTTGCTTTCTGTGAAGTGGATCGCTGCCAGAAAATTATTGGTATTGTGCTCCAGCAATTTATCGTTGGTGGCCACGCCGGGCGTTACCAACTCGGTGACGCCTCGTTTTACAATACCCTTCGCCTGCTTAGGATCTTCCAGCTGGTCGCAGATGGCTACGCGGTAACCGGCTTTGACCAGTTTGTGCAGGTAGGTATCCAGCGAGTGGTGCGGAAAGCCGGCCAGTTCAGACGATGCAGGTGTTCCATTGTTTCTTTTAGTGAGCGTTATGCCCAATACCTGTGAAGCAATGATGGCGTCTTCTCCAAAGGTTTCATAAAAATCGCCCACCCTGAAAAGCAGAATGGCATCGGGGTATTTTTGTTTAATAGCCCGGTGTTGCTGCATCAATGGTGTTTCGGCGCTTTCTTTTGCCATGGCCGGCAAATATAAAGGCTTTTACCCGCTGCGACGGGAGAGGCAATGGGTATGTGGAGAATTTGAGTATACCTGCAGGCCATGGTGGTAATAATGGTTTTGAACCTATTTTTGCACTCCCAGGTACAAAATCGTTTTCTTTGCAACATCCAAACCATAAGCTACCTATGCACGATGTACTGAATAAATATTTGTTCCAGCATAAAAGTATCAGCATTCCTGGGCTGGGCTCACTGGTGGCGGAAACTATTCCGGCAGTGTCAGATTTTGCCAACAAGCAATTGCTGCCGGTTCAGATCAAATTCAGGTTTGATAAATACTTTGATAGTCCCGACCGTGAGTTTTTTACTTACCTATCAACTAAAAATAACATACAAGATTTTGAGGCCATAAAATGGTACAATGAATTTGCGGCCGGTCTGCGCAATAAAATACGTACCGAAGAAGAAGCGGTTTGGGAAGGTGTGGGCGTTTTCAGAAAAGATTTTGGGGGAGAGGTGGTTTTTGAATCTGAATTGCCGCGGTATGAATTTTATCCCCCGGTAAAAGCGGAAAGAATTGTACGGGCAGATGCCACCCATTCTATATTGGTGGGCGATAAGGAAAAGACCAATTATGAAATGGCAGAATTATTGAATGATGAGGTCTATGTAGAAAAAGAATCGTGGTGGATATATGCGCTCATTCTTGCTGCCATTGGCCTGAGCATATTGTTTTTTCATCTGTACAGTAGCAATATGAGATGGGGAGTCACCGGGAACAATCAGGAGTTAAGGATTAACAATTAGCAATTAACAATTAATAATTAATAATTAAGAATTGCTTCTGCAACCATTTCCTAATTCATAACTCATAACCCATAACTCATAACTCATAACTCATACCTCATAACTCTTAACTCATAACTCTTAACTCGTAACTCATAACTCTCAACTCATAACTTTTAATTACTCAATGTCGTTTAAAGTAATCAGTGCATGTCCGGTTTGTGATTCATCTGCTATCAGTCACCAGCTTACTGCAGAAGACTACACCGTATCTCACCAAACATTTGAAATATGGCAATGTGCCGATTGCTCACTTCGCTTTACACAAGGCATTCCTGATGCGGCTTCGGTGGGTGATTTCTACCAGTCAGATAATTATATTTCGCATACAGATACCAATGAGGGCATCGTCAATAAACTGTATCATTCAGTACGTAAAAGAACATTGAAGAAGAAGCTGGGCTTAGTAGTACAAGCCACCGGTGTACCCACAGGAAGCGTATTGGATATTGGCGCCGGCACCGGCGCATTTGCGCAAACCATGCTGCAGGCCGGCTGGGCGGTAACGGGCTTAGAGCCCGATGCCAATACCCGGCAGCGTGCGCTGAGTTTGCACGGACTTCACCTGCAGGATACCCCTGCGCTTTTTGAATTGCCGGCCGGTGGGTTTGATGCTATTACTCTGTGGCATGTGCTGGAACATGTGCATGAATTGCAGTCTTATATTGCACAAATAAAAATATTGCTAAAAGAAAAAGGTCGGGCGTTGATAGCTGTACCCAATTATACTTGTTATGATGCGCAGGTATATGGCCGCTATTGGGCTGCCTATGATGTGCCCCGGCATTTGTATCATTTTTCACCTGCTGCTGTAAAAACACTGTTGGCGCGGCATCAGCTGCAATTGCTGGAGTTGCATCCGATGTGGTACGATAGTTTTTACATTTCGATGCTCAGCCATCAATACAAAAACGGCAAAGGCAACATGCCGGCAGCGGTTTGGAACGGTTTTGCTTCCAACCTGAAAGCCCTTTTTAATAAAGAGAAGTGCAGCTCTGTTATCTACGTGGTGGGAAAATAGCTGTTTTGAGTATTGAGTGTTGTGTGCTGTTGACGGGTACACTTGTGTTTTTGGTATATTGTTGCCAATCCCTTTTCCCTGAAAGAACTCAACACTTAACACCTAACACACAACACAATCTTAGTTGAATTTTATCTCATAAATCAGCGGCCACAATTTCCCTGTTACATACAAGCTTTTAGATTCAGGATGATAGGCTATGCCGTTCATGTATTCTGCATTGGCATATTTCTTTTTAGCTTCTGCTGCCAGGCTATCGAGGTTTAGCTTACCCACCACTTTACCATTAGAGGCATCTATTTTCAGGATATAATTGGTAGTATATTGGTTGGCATATATAAACCCATCAATGTATTCCAGTTCATTAATATTGGATACAGGGCCGGTGTTGTCTGTAACACCCAGCACACTCTGCACTTTTAGCGTATTGGTAATGGCTGCAGGGTCTATGATCTGCAGGTTACTGCTGCCATCGCTCATAATAAGATGCGTGCTATCATGTGTGAGTGCCCATCCCTGGCCGGGATAGCTGAATTCCTGCAACTTTTTATACGTTTTTGCATCATACACATACCCAACGTGATTTTGCCAGGTTAGCTGGTAGATTTTTCCACCCAGTATGGTGATGCCTTCGCCAAAATACACCACATTGTTGAGCGATACCTTTTTCTCAACCTTTCCGGTTTTTAAATTGGCAATGCCGAACGCAGAAGGGTAGGGTGGCGTGTCGCCTTCGGTGTCTGTTGAGCCGGCGCCGGAACTTTCAAACAATTGTCCCTCATGAAATTCAAGTCCTTCAGTATAAAAACCAGTATCATGCGGGTAAGTGTTTACTACTGTAAAACCGATAATAGGCGGGGCGGGTTCAACCGGTGTGCTAACCGAGGTATCTGGCGTATTGTTATTACAGGCTGCCAGTAACAACAAACCGGCAAAAGCTATCAATAGTCTCTTCATCATATGATTGATTGTGCGATGGCAAATGTACAGCGGAGGCGGTTTAATTGTGGCAAGGATTTCCTAAAAATAGCATTTGGGTACTTGCAGATGCAGGATAAATGTATTTATTTCACACTGCGTATCACTTTAAACCTTCCATATCTGCGTACTGTGATGATTTTCCATTCTCTGGCAGGTTTTTCTGATCTGGCATATCAATTGTTTTGTTTATTCTTTCAATACGGTTAGTTTTTACACCATTTACCCAGTCGTTTGAATGTTTTTTTTAATTCATGCCACCTTATATTGAATTAGGGTGTCTTACATCCAGTATCCTTCCAAACCAACCTCGTCTCCATCCAACTCCTGTGACAGCCCCGCACGCAAAAAATTTACTTGCGGTCATCCAAGTGCTTGCACATGAAAAGAATTTTACCCCTCTTGCTTACCCTTTCTTGTTGTTTACCCTTACTGGCGCAAAAAGATTGCCGGCAGTTCGAGTACCAGCAACACCTTTTGCAGCAGTTTCCCGGCTTGCAACTTATGTTTGAAAAAGCGGCCTTTTTTGAAAAAAAACATACTACTCCTTTTGTTATCGGCGGTAGTTTAGATACCACCACTGCGGCCGCTGCTGCAATGTCCGTGCCCGAGCAAATTGTTATTCCGGTAGTAGTACATATTATATGGAACACGCCTGGCCAGAATATTTCCGACGCCAGGATTTTATCGCAGTTGGATGTACTTAACAAAGATTTCAATGGAACAAATACTGATCGCAATAACATACCTGCTTATTTCAGTGCGCTGGCTGGTAATTGCGGGATATCATTTGTGCTGGCAACAACAGATCCGCAGGGGCGGCCCACTTCTGGGATTGTGCGCAGGCAAACCACCACAGGTATATTTGGTTACGATGATAAAGTAAAAAGCGCGCTCACCGGCGGAGACGATGCCTGGAATGCCGCTTCTTATCTAAACATCTGGGTATGCAACCTTACCGGCGGCATTTCAGGATATGCCAGTGCGCCGGGTGCACCGGCCGCTAAAGACGGTGTGGTTATTTCTACAACAGCATTTGGCGTTACAGGTACTGCCGGGCCATTCAACCTTGGCAGAACCGCCGTGCATGAAACCGGGCATTGGTTAAACCTGCGCCATATTTGGGGCGATGCCAGCTGCGGCGATGATAAAGTGGACGATACTCCGCCACAGCAAGCCGCTAACCGTGGTTGCAACAGCGGTAAAAAATTTAGTTGCAGCAATACCGCCAATGGCGACATGTACATGAATTTTATGGATTTCAGCGATGATGCCTGTATGTATATGTTTACAAAAGGACAGCGTCAGCGTATGCGTGCATTGTTTGAAGCTGGCGGCCCGCGCAACAGCCTGCTTTATTCAACGGCACTGGCTGGCGAAGGCCTGAAGCCCAACGTGCCAATGCCGGATGATGCAGGTTTTAATTTGGTGGTATATCCTAACCCCGCCAGCACCAGCATTATTGTGCAATGGGACGGCAGCGGTTGCCTTGGCAAAAAATTATTTATTACCAATCACTTGGGACAAATACTTAAAACGACACTTGTTACCTCCAAATTGCAGCATCTGGATATCAGCGCGCTTAATACGGGTTTGTATTTTATAAGGATAGATGGCAGGGGAACAAGAAAGTTTCTGAAGAATTAAGCGTGATGAGTTCAGAGTTAAGAGTTATGAGTTGAGAGTTATGAGTTAAGAGTGATGAGTTCTTTTACGCTGCTTGCGCGCAACTCTTAATTCATAATTCATAGTTCTTAACTAACAAATGTTCTCCGGTGAGATAAGGGCGTGAGAGCATTGCGCGCAACTCATAACTCATAATTCATAATTCTTAATTAACAAATGTTCTCCGGTGAGATAAGGGCGTGAGAGAGTTGCATGCAACTCATAACTCATAATTCATAATTCTTAACTACCCATCAGGCCGTTTGTGCGCAACTCATAACTCATCATTCTTAATTCTTAACTAATAAAGCATTTGCCGCGCCACAATATCGCCCACTACCGGCGACAATGCCACACCCATACCGCTCATGCGTACCGCGCAGTACACATTTTTTTCAACTCTTTTAATGATGGGAAATTTATCGCTGCCCATACCCATAATGCCGCTCCAGCGATGATCGATGGTGTATTTTTGTTTGGGTAGTATCACTTCTTTAAGAAAGCGTTCCAGTTCCTGCTGAATAATATCGGTAGTTACCAGATCTCCTGAATTTTCAATCTCCAGCGCTTTGTTGCGCGCGCCACCCAACAACACGCGGTTGTTTGATAAATTACGGAAATAATAATACCCTTCGTCGAAATGAAAAGCTCCCCTGAAAGAAAGTTTTTTTATGGGCGATGTTACCAGCACCTGTCCACGCACGGGTACCACATCAATTTTGGGCAGCAGTTGATTGGCAAACCCATTGGTGCATATTAACAACTGATCGGTGGTAAAATGTACCGGAAGGTTGGTTTGAATAGTTATTTTTCCATTGGCTTTTTCGAAGCCCGTTATTTCTGTTTGTGTCATTACCATCACGCCCATAGCCTGCACTTTACGCAACAGTGCCTGCAATAATTTTCCGCTGTGCAATTGTGCTTCTGCGCGGCTTTCAATTAAGTGGCTGGTTTGTTTGAAACCGAATTCTTTTATTTTTTTATCCGCAACGCGGAAAGTCTTCTGGTCTTTTATGGCTTTGCGTAAAACAATGTTGAGCCAGCCCAGATCATTTTTTAATTGTTTTAAGCGGGTATATTGAGTGTCAGAAATCAGTTCATAACCACCGTATTTCTCATAATCAATTTCTTTATTGCCAAATACTTTTTTAATTCTTTGCAGCCCTTCGTAGCGCATGGCCACAATTTCAAGCATGCTTTGCTCGCCGTTTTTCCGGGCATCGGCCAATAGTTCTGTGGCGCTGCCAATACAGGCAAAACCGGCATTGCGGGTACTGGCGCCCGTGGGAATAATACCCCTTTCCAATATCAGCACCTTTGCATGTGGCGCAGCTTTTTTAAGGTAATAGGCACTCCAGAGGCCTACCAGGCCGCTACCCGCTATAATGATATTCTTATGTGCGTAGAAAGTTTCCTTTTCCCAGATGGATGGTTGGGGCATAGCAGGCAAGTTTTAATATAAGCTGTATACAAAATATCAAACGGGCAATGGTACGGCAAATGTACGAATGGCCAAAACAACAAATTATTAAATTGAGCGTGGCAAGCGCTGATCGCGGCGTTGTTGTGTTGCTGGCAGCGGGTTATAAAAAAAGGCTGCAGTTACTGCAGCCTTTGAGTAGTATAAAAATATCAACTTACAGGTGAATGGCCTCACCATATGCCACTTCAATGGCGTCTTTTACGCTTTCACTGATGGTGGGGTGGGGGTGGATGCTGTTCAACACCTCATGGTGTGTAGTTTCCAGTTTACGGGCCACCACGGTTTCAATAATGATTTCGGTAACGTTGTAACCAATCATATGCGTGCCCAGCCATTCGCCGTATTTGGCATCAAAGATCACTTTTACAAAACCTTCTGTAGCCCCTGCCGCGCTGGCCTTACCGCTGGCACTCAGCGGAAATTTGCCCACTTTAATTTCATAACCCGCATCCTTTGCTGCTTTTTCTGTGTACCCCACAGAAGCCACTTCCGGTGTGCAGTAAGTACAGCCAGGTATATTGCCATAGTCCATGGGTTCTGGCTGGTGATTGTATTTCTTTTCGTTGTAACCAATGTTTTCTACACAGATAATACCTTCTTTGCTGGCCACATGCGCCAATGCGGGGCCAGGTATGCAGTCGCCGATAGAATATACACCGGGCAAACTGGTTTGATAGAATTTATCAACCACAATTCTGCCTTTGTCTGTTTTAACGCCGGTTTCTTCAAGACCAATGCCTTCTATATTAGCGGCAATACCCACTGCGCTGAGTACCACATCTGCTTCCAGGGTTACTTCGCCATTGGCTGTTTTTACTTTTGCCTTTACGCCGTTGCCAGCTGTATCAAGCGATTCTACCGATGCATTGGTCATTATTTCAATGCCCTGTTTCTTCAATTGTTTTTCCAGTTCTTTAGAAATATCGTCATCTTCTACCGGCACTACCTTTGGCATAAACTCCACCACGGTTACCTTAGTGCCCATGCTATTGTAGAAATAGGCAAACTCAACCCCAATAGCACCACTGCCTACCACAATCATAGATTTTGGTTGCGTGGGCAAAGACATGGCCTCGCGGTAGCCAATCACTTTCTTACCATCCTGTTTCAGGTTCGGCAATTCGCGGCTGCGCGCGCCGGTTGCAATAATTATATGTTTTGCTTCCACTGAATCCTTGCCGCCGTCTGCTTTGGTTACTTCTACCTGGCCCTTGGCTTTTAATTTGCCAAAGCCCATAATAACATCAATTTTATTTTTCTTCATCAGAAACTGAACGCCTTTGCTCATTTTATCGGCTACACCGCGGCTGCGCTTGATAACCGCAGCAAAATCATGTTTGCCGCTGGCCTCAATGCCATAGTCTTTGGCGTGGTTGATATAGTCCATTACATTAGCACTTTTCAGCAGGGCCTTGGTGGGTATACAACCCCAGTTCAAACAAACGCCACCCAGGCTTTCCTTTTCTATTATAGCCGTTTTAAAACCCAGTTGTGCTGCGCGGATGGCCGCCACATAGCCGCCCGGCCCGCTACCCACAACAAGAACATCGTATGCCATACTATTTTCTATTTTAGTGGTTAATTATCCTTTTTTGAAATGACCAGCGAAGCTACTGGAGAACAGCGAGACAGCCAAAAACGGGGAGGAATGTGAAAATGTGGAAATGTGGAAATGTGAAAATGTGGAAATGTGAAAATGTGAAAATGCGTTTGCCTCGTTTATGGCACGCAGATTTTTATGATTGTCTTGATTAAGAATGATTGGCAATTATGATTGCGACAGTAGGGGCTGGGCTTGCCCCAGCCCAATTATCAGCATAGCTGTTGCCTTCCCTACATTTATGAAACACAGATCTTCATGATTATCATGATTAAGACTGAATGGCAATTATGATTGCGACAGTAGGGGCTGGGCTTGCCCCAGCCCCAATTATAAACCAAGCTATTGCCTTTCCTACAATGATGGCACACAGATCTTCATGACTGTCTTGATTAAGAATGATTGGCAGTTTTGATTGCGACAGTAGGGGCTGGGCTTGCCCCGCCAAATAAAAGCATAGCTGTTCCCTTCCCTACATTTATGAAACACGGATTTTCATGATTGTCATGGCCATCTGGAAAGGGTCTTTTCGGTATTTTTTGTTCAAAAGCTGTTATAATTTCTTTAACGATGGGCGGCACTGACCAAACCACTTACAAATGATGCTACAGTTGTTTACTTTTGACTTTTTACTTTTGCATTTAACCCCCACCGCATGAAAAAATTTTTCAAACGCCTGCTATATACCCTTGTGTGCATAATTATTGTGTTGTCTGGGTATGCCTTGATTTCAGGGAAGACATGGATATTCAAAGAAGTGGTATACAATTTTGCCGATATTGACGACTACACCATTTTTACCAATAATACCGTGGCTACCGGTCAGCCGCAACCCTGGAACCTGAGCACCCGTTTCAATCAACCCGTGATGCCGGATACACTGGCGGCACTGCTTCAGCAACTGCAGTCCATTGGCGTAACCGTGGTTAAAAATGATTCCCTACTATTTGAAAAATATTGGGAAGGTTACAGTGATACGTCTTACTCTGGTTCATTCTCCATGGCAAAAAGTATTACCAGTCTATTGATTGGCGCTGCCATTAAAGAAGGCCGTATTAAATCAGCAGACGAACCGGTTGGCAACTACCTGCCCGAATTTGCCAGCAGCGAGAAAGCTGCCCTGCGTATTTCAGACCTGCTTACCATGAGCAGTGGCAGCAACTGGGACGAATCTTATGCAAATCCTTTTTCAGTAACGGCGGCATTGTATTATGGCGATGATGTGTACAAACTGGCTACCGGCGTAAAACTGGTAAAGAAGCCGGGCACGGAGCATTCTTATAAGTCGGGCGATACGCAATTGCTGGGCCTGGTGCTGGAGAAAGCCACCGGTAAATCGTTAAGCGCTTATGCCAGCGAAAAATTGTGGCAGCCAATGGGTGCACAACTGCCCGCATTGTGGAGCACGGATAAACAAAATGGCAATGAAAAAGCGTACTGCTGTTTTAACTCCAACGCACGCGATTTTGCACGCATTGGCCAACTGATGCTGGATAGCGGCCGATGGAAAGGCCAGGAAATCATCAGCCCTGCTTATTATGCAGCCTCCATAAAACCCTGTATGATACCAGATGAATACGGCGCCCCCTGTAATTATTATGGCTACCAATGGTGGCTGGTGCCGTACGAACCCGGCGTATTTTATGCCCGCGGCATTTTAGGCCAGTATATTATTGTGATGCCTGCGCAAAAACTGGTTATTACCCGCCTGGGCAAACACCGCAGTCCCAAACGGATTGGCACTGTTCCCGAAGAAGTGAATGCGTTGGTGCAATGGGGGAAAACGTTGTGATTGTGTTGAGTGTTAAGTGTTGAGTGTTGTGTGTTGTGTGTTGTATTCGGCTTTCGCCGCGAGGAATTATTTTGAGTGTTGTGTGTTGAGCGTTGTGTGGGCCTACGCCGTGAGGAATTATTTTGCTTGTTAAGTATTGTGTGACGGCCTGGCATCTTGTTGCTTAGTACTAATAAGGTATACTAAACTTACATATCAACAGAACCCAACACACAACACTTAACACTCAAAACAATAATTTACCGGCTGTTTGCATCATTCATCCTGATACTTCTGCCCTTGTATTTTTTGCCGTCTATGGCGCGGATCATCTGGTTGGCAGCGCTGCGGTCTACTTCTACCCAGCTGTTCATTTCTTTCATGTCTATGCGGCCCAGTACTTCTTTCTTCAGTTCGCTCATATCCAATATAAACTGCAGAAAACTGGCTTTGTAAAACCCGTCTTTGGTGCCCAGGTTTACAAAAAGGCGCATATAATCGCCACCATTGCCATTGCCGTAAGACTCGCGGCCTCTCGGCAAATCGCGGTTACCAGCAGCACGGTTAAACTCGCGGCCCTGTCCAATAGGAATGCGTTCCCTTTCGCGGGGTGAGCGTTCGCGTACATTCAGGTCTTCGGCGTTTTCGTAATATTTAAGGAAGCGGTCAAACTCCATGGCAGCCATTCTTTTAAGCACATCTTCTTTGCTCACGTCTGCAAATTTCTCTTCCAGCATGGCCACGTAAGTTTCATAAGAACCATGGCTGATATCTGTTTGCAACAGCTTATCCATAAAATGAAAAAACTGTTTGCGGCAAACATCTTTACCACCCGGTATTTCAAGCTTATGAAAAGGAGCTTTTACCATGCGTTCAATCTGTTTCAGCCTGCCTATTTCGCGGCTGTGCACAATGCTCATACAGATACCTGTATTGCCGGCGCGACCGGTACGGCCACTGCGGTGGGTATATACTTCTATATCATCGGGCAATTCAAAATTGATAACGTGGCTGATGTCTTTCACGTCGATACCCCTTGCGGCTACATCGGTGGCAATCAGCAATTGCAATTGCCGCTCGCGGAAATCGCCCATTACCTTATCGCGCTGCCCCTGGGTAAGGTCTCCGTGCAGGGCATCAATATCATATCCTTCGCGGGTAAGCTTTTCGGCAATATTCTGCGCATCAATTTTGGTGCGGGTAAAAATAATGCCGTACATACCCGGGTTGAAGTCTATCAGTCTTTTAAGGGTATCATAACGGTGCTGTGCAGACGCCACATAATACTGGTGGTCGATGTTTTTGTTGGCGGTATTCATTTGGCCCACCGTTACTTCCACCGGATCTTTCATGTAGCGTTTGCTTACACGGCGTATTTCAGATGGCATGGTGGCGCTGAAAAGCCAGGTGCTTTCGCGTTTGGGGGTATTCTTTAAAATGAATTCAATATCGTCCTGAAAGCCCATGTTAAGCATTTCATCTGCTTCATCAAGCACCACGTACTGAATTTGTTCAAGGTTGATGGCTTTGCGCTCTATTAGATCGATGAGCCTGCCGGGAGTAGCCACCACAATCTGTACGCCTCTTTTTAAATCGCGGATCTGCATGCCGATAGCCGTACCGCCGTAAACGGCCACTACATGCGCCGACGGCATATATTTCTTAAAAAGCTCAATTTCACTAACAATTTGCAAACAGAGTTCCCTGGTGGGACAAACTACCAGCGCCTGGGGGTGTTTGGCAGAAGTATCAATCAGATCCAACAGTGGTAATCCAAACGCTGCGGTTTTACCAGTGCCGGTTTGTGCCAGCCCTATGAAGTCGGTAGTACCGCTTAATAATACGGGAATCGCCTTTTCCTGTATTGTGGTGGGATTTACATATCCCAAATCCTTTACTGCTTTCACCAATCGCTCCTCAATACCAATCTCTTCGAATGTGGTCATAAGAATTAAAATAATTTTTGCAAATGTAGCTCATTTGGCCCCTTTAGCCTAATTAGATGTCTGATGTCTGAAGTACAATTTCTGATGTCTGCTTGTGCCAGCACCCTTCAAATCAGCGATGATCAAATCAGACATCAGAGATTTGCTATCTTCGCGCCCCGCGCTATCCCCGCCGGCTCAAAGCTAAATCAATGAAACTCGACATACTCGCCATTGGCGTTCACCCCGATGATGTGGAACTGGGTTGTTCCGGTACACTGCTGAACGAAATAAAACTGGGTAAAAAAGCTGGTATACTCGATTTAACCCAGGGCGAACTGGGCACCCGCGGCACTGCTGCCACCCGCCACGAAGAAGCTGCCCGTGCGGCTGAAATACTGGGCGTACACATGCGCGATAACCTGAAAATGCGCGACGGTTTCTTTAAAAACGATGAAGTACACCAACTGCAGCTTATAGCCGCTATCAGGAAGTACCAGCCAGAAATTGTGCTGGCCAATGTGCTGGATGATCGCCACCCGGATCATGGTCGCGCCGGGCACCTGATAGCGGACGCCTGTTTTCTTTCAGGACTGGTAAAAATTGAGACCAAGGGAGATGACGGCCAGCCGCAGGCGCGCTGGCGCCCCAAACAGGTGCTGCATTATATGCAGGACTGGTACCACGAACCCGATTTGCTGGTAGATATTACCGATGTGTTTGAGCAGCGCATGCAATCTGTGCTGGCTTATCATACCCAGTTTCATACGGCCACTGCGGGTAAAGACGGGCCGGTTACTTATATCTCCACCCCCGATTTTTTTGACAGCATTATTGCACGTGCGCGCATGTTGGGCAAACGCATCGGCGTAAAATATGCAGAAGGTTTTATGTCTGAGAAAAAGATCGGTATCCGCAGCCTCGATGCTTTGGTGTCTGTAGAAACATAATGCCTGCCTTTTGAAGGAGTTATATGAACGTTTGTAGCGGTGATTGTCGCAGATTTGTCACGGAATGGTATGATTATTCATAAATTTTTCTTAGTGTGTATACATTCCGGGCGGGTGTAGCCGTTTATTAACCTCTATAGCTTACCTTTGCATCACCTTTTTTACGCTAATAAACAATACCTGATGTCAGTTCCAAAATTTGCGAATGTTCCTTTATCTTTTCACACAGAGTTAAAGAACAGGATCAACAATTATTTTGAAAAAACCGGTAAGTCTACCTACGGTAATTTCAGCCTTTTTCTTAAAGCCGTTATTTTAATAGCTGCCTTTGCATTTTTATATATTCACCTGGTGTTTTTTACTCCCACCGTGTTCTGGTCGATTGCCGAATGTGTAGTGCTGGGCGGCATTGTATCTGCCATTGGTTTTAATGTGATGCACGATGGTGCACACGGCAGCTTCAGTAAGCATAAATACATTAACATGTTTGCAGCCTTTTCACTCAATGTGCTTGGCGGCAGCAGCTTTATGTGGAATGTAAAACATAATATCATTCACCATGCCTACACCAATGTTGATGGGGTGGATGACGACATCGATATTCAGCCCTGGATGCGCATGAGCGGTACGCAAAAGAAATACAAGCTGCACAAGTTTCAGCATTTCTATTTCTGGGTGTTGTACTGTCTGTTGTATATTCTCTGGATTTTTGTGCTGGATTACCAAAAGTATTTCAAGGCAAAAGTGGGCAACATGCCCTTGAAGAAAATGTCTGTTAAAGACCATATTATATTCTGGGGCTTTAAATTGTTCAACGCATTTCTTTTTGTAGGATTGCCCATCTATATGCTTGGTTTTACCTCCTGGCTGGTAGGCTTCCTGGTATTTACCTGTGTGGCCGGACTGGTATTGAGCCTGGTGTTTCAGCTTGCGCATACGGTGGAGCACACCGCTTTTCCTATGCCCGATGAAACCAGCGGCAGAATGGATGACGAGTGGGCCGTTCACCAGATAAAAACCACGGCCAATTTTGCCACCAAGAACAAACTGGTGTCGTGGCTGGTAGGCGGGCTTAATTTTCAGATTGAGCACCACCTGTTTCCAAAAATTTCGCATATCCACTATCCGCAAATCAGCAAGATTATTAAAGAGGCCTGCCAGGAGTTTGGCGTGGAATACATTGAATACCCCAGGGTGAGATATGCCATTG
The DNA here is from genome assembly GCA_963705285.1 of uncultured Chitinophagaceae bacterium. GTDB lineage: Bacteria > Bacteroidota > Bacteroidia > Chitinophagales > Chitinophagaceae > JACMLD01. The sequence continues at coordinate 5,620,941 of OY970066.1, read as the reverse complement.
CATCGCATGTTTCTTTTTTAAGGGAGATGGGTAGAAAGTAAACAAAGAAGTACTAATTATATTCAGCCGGGGTCATTTCATTGATCCCGGTTTTTTTGTGTTGTGCGTTGCAGCCATTGCGGCTACCATCCCCAAGAATACAGAAATTTCTGCCAGCGATGTTTGCCATGGGCGAGCACCCTTTGAGCGCAGCGAAGCCAACATGCTCTTTTTCTCTTTTTATCTCTTAGCCTATCATCCAAATCTCTTTTCTAAATACTACTTTTGCACTCTTAAATTTCAGACATGGCAAAAGTAAACGTTGGACTGGTGCAAATGAGCTGTACTGCAAATAAGGAAGACAACCTGCAGAAGGCCATTTCAAAAATAAAAGAAGCTGCCGCCAAAGGCGCGCAGATCGTCTGTCTGCAGGAATTATTTACTTCTCTCTATTTCTGCGATGTGGAAGATTACGAAAATTTCAAGCTGGCAGAAAGTATACCCGGTGCAGCTACAGATGCATTGAGTAAAGTAGCAGGCGAACTGGGCGTAGTGATCATTGCTTCTTTGTTTGAAAAAAGAACACAGGGCATTTATCACAACACTACCGCTGTGCTGGATGCAGATGGCAAATACCTGGGCAAATACCGCAAGATGCATATACCCGATGACCCTGCGTATTACGAGAAATTTTATTTTACGCCAGGCGATTTGGGCTATAAAGTCTTCAAAACAAAATTTGCCACTTTTGGTGTATTGATCTGTTGGGATCAATGGTACCCCGAGGCAGCGCGCATCACCTCGCTGATGGGTGCGGAGATATTGTTTTATCCTACCGCTATTGGTTGGGCCACGGCGCAGGATGAAGCTACCAATACAGAACAATACAATGCGTGGCAAACCATTCAACGCAGTCATGCAGTAGCCAATGGCGTGCATGTGGTAAGCGTTAACCGTACGGGCTTTGAGCAAAACGGCGCTATGAAATTCTGGGGTGGATCGTTTATCAGCAACCCGTTTGGTACTGTGTTGTACCAAGCCAGTCACGAGCAGGAAGAGGTGTTAGTACACGAAATTGATACGGCCAAAACGGACAGGTACAGAACTCACTGGCCTTTTTTAAGAGACAGGAGAATTGATTCTTACCAGCCGATTACTAAACGATTCATAGACGAAGATTAGTTTTTAGTTTGTAGTTTTTAGTTCGGAGTTCGGAGTTCGGAGTTCGGATAAGAAGAAAAAGAAAGTTACGGACGATTTTGGAGTTGCAATGAAACAAATCAGCGATCAACACATCAGACATCAGAGATAATACATCAGACATCAGAGATAATCACATCAGAGATAACATGACACCCAGAGAACAAGGTTATTATTTTCCGGCAGAATATGCGCCCCATGTAGCAACATGGTTATCGTGGCCGCACAAAGAAGCTTCATGGCCGAGAAAAATTGATACCATTTTTCCTTCGTATGCAAAGTTTATAAAAGAACTTACCCGTGGAGAACGTGTATGCATCAACGTAAGAGATGCCGCCATGCAGACATTTGCCACCGGCCATTTGCAACAGGCAGGTGTTGACCTCTCCAAAGTGACATTCTTTTTTCATCCTACCAATGATGCCTGGTGCCGAGATCATGGGCCGGCATTTTTGATTAACCCCGCTGCCGAACAAAAAAAAGTAATCGTAGACTGGAATTACAATGCCTGGGGCAATAAATATCCGCCGTACGACCTTGACGATGTAATACCCACGCTCATTGCAAACGAATACAATATACCGGTGTACCATCCGGGAATCATAATGGAAGGCGGTTCGGTAGAATTCAATGGCAAGGGTACCGTAATGACATCCACCGCCTGCCTGCTTAATAAAAACCGCAACCCCCAGCTTAACCAGCAACAGATTGAACAATATTTGCAGGACTATTACGGCGTGGAACAGGTGCTTTGGGTAGATGAAGGCATTGTGGGCGATGACACCGACGGGCATATAGACGATACCGTTCGCTTTGTAAACGATGATACCGTGATCACCGTGATAGAAGAGAACAAAGCCGATGAAAACTATCCCTTGCTGCAGCACAACCTGAAGCAACTACAAGCCATGCGTTTAATAAACGGTAAGCAATTAAATATTGTTGAGCTGATCATGCCCGAAGAATTGATTTATGAAGATCAAAGACTTCCCTGTTCTTATGCTAACTTTTATATAGCCAACAAATCGGTGATTGTTCCAACGTTTAGAAGCAAGCGAGATGATAAAGCGCTGCAGACCATTCAAAGCTGTTTCCCCGGCCGCGATGTTGTTGGCATCGATTCTACCGATATCATTTGGGGACTGGGCAGTTTTCATTGCTTGAGCCAGCAGGAACCGGATGCTGATCTCTGATGTAATTATCGCTGATTTGCATACTCAACAAAAAAATCAAAAAACAAGGGTGGAGCAAGTTCAGCCCTCATAGTCGCAATGATAAACTCTTGTCATCATTTTTAATCAAGACAATCATGAAAATCTGCGTTCCATAAACGCGTTGCGGCATTAGCACATTAGCATATTAGCACATTAGCACATTATTCTTTTATCCATACTACTTTCTCTGCTACCGGGCCGCGATGGCCGGGTGCTGATGGTACTGCAATGACGCCCACATATAAGAAGCCCATTAATTTATCGGCAGCATCGAGGTTAAAGAATGGTTTGGCCGCTTCGTTATTGGTTACTCCGCCTGTGGTCCAGTAGCAACCTGCGCCATATGCAGTTGCAGTAAGGTACATGTTTTGTACTGCGCAGGATACCGCTGCTATTTCTTCAAACTCCGGAATGTTTTTATCTGCATGGCGTTTCATGCCAATTGATATGATATGCGATGCCAGCAGGGGCGTTGCCAGCAGTTTCTGGTAATTGTCTTCTTTAAAACCCGCACCTGCTATGTTTTTGTATACCGAAGCCTGCAAACCGGCAAATGTATGCAGCCCCTGCCCGGCAAAAACGGTAAAGCGCCATGGTTCGGTAAGTTTATGGGTAGGCGCCCAGTTGGCATTTTCGAGCATTTGCTCAATAACAGTATCAGGCACGGGTTTACCCGCGGCGTATTGTTTGGGAAAAGTACTGCGCCTGTTTCGAATAAGCTCATTTAACTGGTTGATATCAAACTGCATAGTAGGTTTTTGAAGTGGATAAAGATAAGCCGGGAAAAAATACAATTTTTAAATTAGTGCCAGCGTTATAAGAACGTCCGAACCATTGAAAATCCAAAATCCTAAATCTATGAACCAGTCCTTCCTGAACCAGCAAGATTACCTTGCCCAGAAATTCCGTTACACAGAAGAGCATATTCAGCAGATGTCTAGATTGGCCTTACTCAAATTGCAATCATTGCAGATGGTTCGCAACAACCGTCACCTGGCCGAAGCAAGAAAACGCGAAATGGAAGAGTTTATCCAGTCTACCCTTTTGAACACCGTTACCAATGATTATGTGCTGAGTGAAGAAGGTTTTTATTTCAGCGATTTCTGTAATTAAACAAGCATAAAAATTGTTTCCAGCAACCACTATCAGGTGGTTGTTTTCTTTTTATCAGCCTTTCCCCAAGGCTGAACCGCGTTTTTTGTTGCCTGTATCCCCTGCAGCAGGTATAAGTTTCACCCGTATTGGTATCAGTATTACGTCCTTCGTAATAAATAGATCCAAATCTCCGGCAAAATGAATATTTTCAGATTCATTTTATTCAGAAAAAGTAATACCGCCAAATCATGAAAAAACATTACCTGGTTACCGGGCCATTTGCTGCAATATTTTGTTCGCTGATTGTATGTTTGTCTACCGTTAATGTACATGCGCAGCCGTTGAAGGTCGGCGTTGCCGGCCTCAATCATGACCATGCTTATGGTCTCATGCAACAATACAAAAGGGGAGAAGTAATCATTACAGGTATAGCAGAACCTGATACCAAACTGGTGGAGCGGTATAAAACGCGGTACCAATTGCCTGATTCACTTTTTTACAAATCGGTAGCCGACATGTTGCAGCATATTAAGCCCGATGCCGTGCTGGCGTACAATGCCATAGCAGATCACCTAAGTGTGGTGGAGGCCTGTGCACCCAAAGGTATTTCTGTAATGGTGGAAAAGCCGCTGGCCACTACCGTGCAGCAGGCGCAGCGCATGGCGGCACTGGCGGCGCAATACCATATAGAACTGCTTACTAATTTTGAAACCACCTGGTATAGCAGCAACCAGCAGGTGTATACCCTGGTAAAAGAAAACGCAATTGGCACTGTTAAAAAAATGGTCGTACATATGGGGCACCAGGGGCCAAAAGAGATTGGCTGCAGCCAGGATTTTTTGCAATGGCTTACCGACCCCGTTAAAAACGGTGGTGGTGCGGTAATGGACTTTGGCTGTTATGGCGCCAATCTCATGACCTGGTTAATGGATGGCAACAAACCCGTGTCGGTAACCGCTATTACACGGCAGCTCAAACCGGCTATCTATCCGAACGTAGATGATGACGCCACCATTTTACTGGAATACGCCAATGGTGCTACTGGCATTGTAGAAGCCTCGTGGAACTGGCCCTATGGCATCAAAGACTGGGAAGTTTTTGGAGAAAAGAATTACCTGCATGCATTGAATGGTAATACGTTGCAGCGCCGCGACAGAGATTCCGCCGTGTACTACAACGTGCCGGTGAAACAGGCCGCCTATACCAGCAACCTGGTGTATTTAGCCGATGTATTACGCGGTAAAACAAAGCCGGGTAAAGATCTATCGTCATTGGAGAATAATGTGATAGTAGTACAAATTTTAGAAGCCGCCAAAAAATCAGCTAAAGAAGGAAAGAAGGTGATGTTGTAATAAAACAAAATTACCGCAAGCGTAGTTAGTATGCGGCACCCCTATCAAAAACATATCCATTTTCTCCGGCCACTGTTCGGTATCTAAAAGGTTTCAATAAAACCTGAGGTAAAATTGATACGATAAAAAATTATTACGAAAGATAATCTCCGGAGAAAATTAATTGCTGCCCACGATTCTATAAAGTAAAAAGCCGGCTCATTTGAGCCGACTTTTTACTTTGTAAGTTTTTGCTCTATTTCATTAATCCACTACTAGTTTTACTGTAACCGCCTTGTCCCCATTGGCGACATTGATAAAATACAATCCCTGCGCAAGTGCAGTTGTATTTACAGTGGTTATGTTGAAACCTTTTTGCAGGTTAAGTCGCTGGCTGATAAGGTGACCACCAACACTATTCATAACCGTTAGTAGAGCGCTACCGGCTTTATCCGTATTAATCAGCATTCTTGCATACTGGCCTGGTTTTACCGGGTTTGGCGTTACTGTTGCGCTGAGCGTAACCGGTAATGGCACTACACTTGCAGTTGCCACATCAGTTGCCGCCACCCTGGCATTGTTTCCCCCTCCTGTTACCGTTCCTTCAGGCTTTACCACCACCGTTACGCCGGAGTAAGCGTTGATGCCGTTGTTATCTTTTGCCTGCAGGTAGAAGATGTACGTGCCTGGTGTTATAAGCCCGGTAACAGTGGGTGATGTGGCAAAGTTATCAATACCAGCGGTAACGGGTCCCTGCACCTGGAACCAGTAATATTCTATAATGCTGCCATCGGGGTCGTAAGAGGCTGTTCCGTTGAGCGTGGTGGTGGTTACCGGTAAGGTGATGGTGATGTCTGCCCCTGCGTTGGCAACCGGTGGCTGGTTAGCTGCGCCTGTTGCGGCAGCCGTTGTAAAGGTTGTTTTGCTGGCAGCACCACAGGCAGTGTTTACGCCGCTTGCATTTCTTGGTGCAATATACCAGGTATAGAGTGTAGCGGGTGTTAAACCAGTTACATAGTAAGTGAGTGCGGTGGTGTTTGTCTTTAGTACTGTTGGTACAGCAGTACCTGTCGCCAGGTATACATCATACGATGTTGCACCGGAAGCAGCCGGCCATACCAGCCTTGCAGAAGTCTGCGAAGGCAATACAGTTCCGGTAGCAGGGGAAGTGTTGATTACACAGGCCGGTACCGGGGGAGTTGCTGTAGTAAAGGTGCTTACACTGGCAGGTGCACAGGCAGTGTTTGCACCACTTGCATTTCTTGGTGCAATATACCAGCTGTATAAAGTGCCGGACGTTAGCCCAGTTGCATTGTAGGTTAATGCAGCCGTGTTGCTTACCAGTACTGCGGGGGTGCCGTTACCTGCAGCCAGGTATACATCATAGGAAGTTGCATTAACGGATGCAGGCCAGGTAAGCGTTGCTGTATTCTGTGTAGCCAGTGTGGTGGCATTGGCCGGTGATGTATTGATAACACAGGCAGCCAGCGGAACAGTAGGGGCTGCTGTGGTAAAGGTGGTGGTATTGCTGGCAGCACAGCCTGTTGCTACGCCCACTGCATTTTTTGGTGCAATGTACCAGCTGTAGGTAGTATTGGCGTTGAGCAGGTTTACTGTATATGTTGAGGCGGTGGTGTTGGTTACCAGCACTGCTGGTGTACCGGTACCTGCCGCCAGGTATACATCATAAGAAGTAGCGCCTGCAACTGTATTCCAGGTAAGCGTTGCTGTGTTCTGTGTGGCCAGGGTTGTTCCGGCGGCGGGTGCTGTATTGGTTACACAAGCAGGAACAGTTGGCGTTCCGAGAGGGTTTACAATAACGGTTACACCGGAGTAAGCGTTCACCCCACTGTTGTCTTTTGCCTGCAGGTAAAAGATGTAAGTACCTGCTGTTGTAAGACCGGTAACAACGGGAGTTGCTGTAAAATTACTCATAGCAGTTGTAACGGGTCCCTGCACCTGGTACCAGTAATATTCTATAATACTGCCATCAGGATCGTACGAACCAGTACCATTGAGTGTTACGGTTGTTACCGGCAAGGCAATGGTAATGTTTGCCCCTGCATTGGCAGCGGGCGGCTGATTAGCGCCACCGGTTGCTGCAGCGGTTGTAAAGGTTGTTTTGCTGGCAGCACCACAGGCAGTATTAGTACCATTGGCATTTTTTGGAGCAATATACCAGCTGTATAAAGTACCGGGTGTTAAACCAGTAGCGTAGTAGGTAAGAGCAGTGGTGTTTGTCTTTAGTACTGTTGGTACGGCATTACCTGCGGCCAGGTAAACATCATAAGATGTTGCACCGGAAGCAGCGGGCCAAACAAGCCTGGCGGATGTCTGTGAAGGAAGCACAGATGCAGTAGCAGGCGATGTATTGATGATGCAGGCAGGTAATAAAGGCGCTGCTGCCGTGGTGAATATGGTTCTGTTGCTGACAGCACAAGTTGTATCTGTACCGCCTGCATTTTTTGGAGCGATATACCAGCTATACAAAGTACCGGCGGTTAAACCAGTTGCATTGTAGGTTAATGCGGTAGTGTTAGTCACAAGCACCGAAGGTTTACCAGCACCCGCTGCAAGGTATACATCATAGGATGTTGCGGTGGCTGATGCCGGCCATGTAAGTGTTGCTGTATTCTGTGTAGCAAGAGTTGCTCCGTTAACCGGCGATGTATTAATAACACAAGCTGGAACCGGCACTACAGCTGCTGCGGTAGTGAATGTTGTTGTTTTAGTAGCAGCACATGTGGTATCTGTACCGCTTGCATTTTTTGGAGCGATATACCAGCTGTACAAAGTACTTGCGGTTAAACCTGTTGCATTGTAGGTTAATGCGGTAGTGTTGGTCACAAGCACAGACGGTTTGCCTGCACCGGGTGCAAGGTATACATCATATGAAGTTGCATTGACAGATGCGGGCCATGTAAGTGTTGCGGTGGTTTGTGTAGCAAGTGATGTTCCATTACCCGGCGATGTATTAATAACACAAGCAGGTACTGGCACTATAGCCGCTGCTGTAGTGAATGTTGTTGTTTTCGTAACAGCACATGTGGTATCTGTACCGCTTGCATTTTTAGGAGCGATATACCAGCTGTACAAAGTACCAGCAGTTAAACCTGTTGCATTGTAGGTTAATGCGGTGGTGTTGGTCACAAGCACAGAAGGCTTACCAGCACCGGGTGCCAGGTACACATCATACGATGTTGCTGTGGCAGATGCGGGCCATGTAAGCGTTGCGGTATTTTGTGTAGCCAGTGTTGTGCCGTTAACTGGTGATGTATTAATAACACAAGCAGGCGGTAGCACGATAGGGGCTGCAGTAGTGAATGTTGTTGTTTTAGTAACAGCACATATGGTGTCTGTACCACTTGCGTTTCGTGGAGCAATATACCAGCTGTACAAAGTACCAGCAGTTAAACCTGTTGCATTATAGGTTAATGCGGTGGTGTTGGTCACCAGCACCGAAGGCTTACCAGCACCGGGTGCCAGGTACACATCGTACGATGTTGCTGTAGCAGATGCGGGCCATGTAAGCGTTGCGGTATTCTGCGTAGCCAGTGTTGTGCCGTTAACTGGTGATGTATTAATAACACAAGCAGGCGGTAGCACGATAGGGGCTGCAGTAGTGAATGTTGTTGTTTTAGTAACAGCACATGTGGTGTCTGTACCACTTGCGTTTCGTGGAGCAATATACCAGCTGTACAAAGTACCAGCAGTTAAACCTATTGCATTGTAGGTTAATGCGGTGGTGTTGGTCACGAGCACCGAAGGTTTACCAGCACCGGCTGCCAGGTACACATCATATGAAGTTGCATTAACAGATGTCGGCCATACAAGTGTTGCGGTATTCTGCGTAGCAAGAGTTGCTCCGTTAACCGGCGATGTATTCATAACACAAGCTGGAACTGGCACTATAGCCGCTGCTGTAGTAAATGTGGTTGTTTTAGTAACAGCACATGTTGTATCTGTACCACTTGCATTTTTTGGCGCGATGTACCAGCTGTACAAAGTACCGGCGGTTAACCCAGTTGCATTGTAGGTTAATGCAGTAGTGTTGGTCACCAGCAATGATGGTTTGCCTGCACCGGGTGCCAGGTATACGTCATACGATGTTGCAGTGGCTGATGCCGGCCATGTAAGTGTTGCTGTATTCTGTGTAGCAAGAGTTGTTCCGTTAACCGGCGATGTATTAATAACACAAGCTGGTACTGGCACTATAGGCACTGCTGTAGTGAACGTTGTTGTTTTAGTAACAGCACATGTGGTGTCTGTACCACTTGCATTTTTTGGCGCTATGTACCAGCTGTATAAAGTACCTGCGGTTAACCCTGTTGCATTGTAGGTTAATGCAGTGGTGTTGGTCGCCAGCAATGAAGGTTTACCTGCACCGGCTGCAAGGTATACATCATATGATGTTGCGGTGGCTGATGCCGGCCATGTAAGTGTTGCTGTATTCTGTGTAGCAAGTGTTATTCCGTTAACCGGTGATGTATTTATAACACAAGCTGGAACTGGCACAATAGGCGCTGCTGTAGTGAATGTTGTTGTTTTAGTAGCAGCACATGTGGTGTCTGTACCACTTGCATTTTTTGGCGCAATATACCAGCTGTACAAAGTGCCAGCTGTTAAACCAGTTGCATTGTAGGTTAATGCAGTAGTGTTGGTCACCATCAATGATGGTTTGCCTGCACCGGCTGCAAGGTATACATTATACGATGTTGCAGTGGCTGATGCCGGCCATGTAAGCGTTGCCGTGTTTTGTGTAGCAAGAGTTGTTCCGTTAACCGGTGATGTATTTATAACACAAGCTGGAACTGGCACAATAGGCGCTGCTGTAGTGAATGTGGTTGTTTTAGTAGCAGCACATGTGGTGTCTGTACCACTTGCATTTCTAGGAGCGATATACCAGCTGTACAAAGTACCGGGTGTTAAACCTGTTGCATTGTAGGTCAATGCAGTAGTGTTGGTCACCAGCAATGATGGTTTACCAGCACCCGCTGCAAGGTACACATCATACGATGTTGCGTTGGCTGATGACGGCCATGTAAGTGTTGCTGTGTTTTGTGAAGCAAGTGTTGTTCCGTTAACCGGTGATGTATTTATAACACAAGCTGGAACTGGCACAATAGGCGCTGCTGTAGTAAATGTTGTTGTATTGGTAACAGCACATGCAGTATTAACACCGCTTGCATTTCTTGGCGCAACATACCAGCTATACAATGTGCCGGGCAATAAACCAGTTGCATTGTAAGTGAGTGCTGTAGTATTGCTAACGAGTATTGCTGGTATACCGCCACCTGTTGCCAGGTAGAAATCATATGATGTGGCATTAACAGATGCGGGCCATGTAAGCGTTGCTGTATTCTGGGTACCCAGTGTTGCTCCGATAGCCGGCGATGTATTGGTTACACATGCAGGAACAGTGACGGTTCCCGCAGGGTTTACCACTACTGTTACGCCGGAGTAAGCGTTTATGCCGTTGTTATCTTTTGCCTGCAGATAGAAGATATAAGTGCCTGGTGTTACAAGTCCGGTAACAGTGGGTGATGTGGCAAAGTTATCAATACCAGCGGTAACGGGTCCCTGCACCTGGAACCAGTAATATTCTATAATGCTGCCATCGGGGTCGTAAGAGGCTGTTCCGTTGAGCGTGGTGGTGGTTACCGGTAAGGTGATGGTGATGTCTGCCCCTGCGTTGGCAACCGGTGGCTGGTTAGCTGCGCCTGTTGCGGCAGCCGTTGTAAAGGTTGTTTTGCTGGCAGCACCACAGGCAGTGTTTACGCCGCTTGCATTTCTTGGTGCAATATACCAGGTATAGAGTGTAGCGGGTGTTAAACCAGTTACATAGTAAGTGAGTGCGGTGGTGTTTGTCTTTAGTACTGTTGGTACAGCAGTACCTGTCGCCAGGTATACATCATACGATGTTGCACCGGAAGCAGCCGGCCATACCAGCCTTGCAGAAGTCTGCGAAGGCAATACAGTTCCGGTAGCAGGGGAAGTGTTGATTACACAGGCCGGTACCGGGGGAGTTGCTGTAGTAAAGGTGCTTACACTGGCAGGTGCACAGGCAGTGTTTGCACCACTTGCATTTCTTGGTGCAATATACCAGCTGTATAAAGTGCCGGACGTTAGCCCAGTTGCATTGTAGGTTAATGCAGCCGTGTTGCTTACCAGTACTGCGGGGGTGCCGTTACCTGCAGCCAGGTATACATCATAGGAAGTTGCATTAACGGATGCAGGCCAGGTAAGCGTTGCTGTATTCTGTGTAGCCAGTGTGGTGGCATTGGCCGGTGATGTATTGATAACACAGGCAGCCAGCGGAACAGTAGGGGCTGCTGTGGTAAAGGTGGTGGTATTGCTGGCAGCACAGCCTGTTGCTACGCCCACTGCATTTTTTGGTGCAATGTACCAGCTGTAGGTAGTATTGGCGTTGAGCAGGTTTACTGTATATGTTGAGGCGGTGGTGTTGGTTACCAGCACTGCTGGTGTACCGGTACCTGCCGCCAGGTATACATCATAAGAAGTAGCGCCTGCAACTGTATTCCAGGTAAGCGTTGCTGTGTTCTGTGTGGCCAGGGTTGTTCCGGCGGCGGGTGCTGTATTGGTTACACAAGCAGGAACAGTTGGCGTTCCGAGAGGGTTTACAATAACGGTTACACCGGAGTAAGCGTTCACCCCACTGTTGTCTTTTGCCTGCAGGTAAAAGATGTAAGTACCTGCTGTTGTAAGACCGGTAACAACGGGAGTTGCTGTAAAATTACTCATAGCAGTTGTAACGGGTCCCTGCACCTGGTACCAGTAATATTCTATAATACTGCCATCAGGATCGTACGAACCAGTACCATTGAGTGTTACGGTTGTTACCGGCAAGGCAATGGTAATGTTTGCCCCTGCATTGGCAGCGGGCGGCTGATTAGCGCCACCGGTTGCTGCAGCGGTTGTAAAGGTTGTTTTGCTGGCAGCACCACAGGCAGTATTAGTACCATTGGCATTTTTTGGAGCAATATACCAGCTGTATAAAGTACCGGGTGTTAAACCAGTAGCGTAGTAGGTAAGAGCAGTGGTGTTTGTCTTTAGTACTGTTGGTACGGCATTACCTGCGGCCAGGTAAACATCATAAGATGTTGCACCGGAAGCAGCGGGCCAAACAAGCCTGGCGGATGTCTGTGAAGGAAGCACAGATGCAGTAGCAGGCGATGTATTGATGATGCAGGCAGGTAATAAAGGCGCTGCTGCCGTAGTGAATGTGGTTCTGTTGCTGACAGCACAAGTTGTATCTGTACCGCCTGCATTTTTTGGAGCGATATACCAGCTGTACAAAGTACCGGCGGTTAAACCAGTTGCATTGTAGGTTAATGCGGTAGTGTTAGTCACAAGCACCGAAGGTTTACCAGCACCCGCTGCAAGGTATACATCATACGATGTTGCGGTGGCTGATGCCGGCCATGTAAGCGTTGCGGTATTCTGCGTCGCAAGGGTGGTTCCATTAACCGGCGATGTATTAATAACACAGCCAGGTACTGGCAGTGTATCTGTAGTAAAACTGAAGAATCCTGCACTACAACCAATGGAAGACCCGCCTGCATTCTTCGGCAATACATACCATTGATATTTTGTACTTGCTATAAGGCCGGTTGTGTCATAGGTAGTTCCAATAATACCCGTCTTGACTGGTGTGGCAGGCGCGGAACCGTTGCCTGTCCATATATACATGTCGTATGATGTGGCGCCTGCAACCGTACTCCATGCAAGGTGGGCCGAGGTTTGGGTATCCAGCACTGTATTGTTTGCAGGTGCGGTTAAAGTTGCACAACCTGCGGGAGCCTGTATTGCTGTAGTAAAAGTGAAGAAGCCAGCAGCGCAGGTATTGTTTGCAGTGTCTGCATTCGTTGGAATTACATACCATTTGTAAGATGTATTGCCACTCAGGCCAGTAGTATCATAGGTGGTTGAAATAATGTTACGCCTGGTTGGTTTGGTGGGAGCAGCACTGGTATCAACCCAAATATATAAATTATATGAAGCCGCCCCTGCAACCGGGTTCCAGGCAAAGCTTGCGGTGTTTGAGGTGGAGAGTGTAAGGTTGTTAGCAGGTGCGGTTAATGTTACACAGCTTGTGCCTGCTCTTACTGCAGTAGTAAATGTAAACAAACCGGCAGCACAACCCGTGGCACTAACGCCTGCAATTTTCGGCACAACAAACCATTTATATAATGTAGAATCCGTTAACCCGGTAGCTATATAAACACTTGTGTCAACCGTTGCGGTGGGCGTTTCGGGAGGAATTGCACCTGTCCATATATATACATCATACGATATGGAAGTATCGGGTATTATTTTACTGTTTGCAGCCCACACCAGTTTTGCCGTTGTTGCTGTACCAAGCGTTGCTCCACTGGCAGGTGAAATGTTGCTTGCGCAGGAAGGAGGCAGATTACCGATTATAAGAGCGGGATACAACTGCGATTTCGGCACAATCGTTTTAGGTGTACTGGGGCTTGACCAATATAGTTTTGCAACGCCATCGCCCGTTAGTTGGTAATGTTCAATTTTTATATCGTATTGCTGGCCCGCGATAAGGGTTATGGTTTGAGATTTTTCAATAGCGGCATGGTTCACCCAGTTGTCTATAAGCAATACACCATTTATCCAGAGCCTGATGCCGTCATCGGCCGACGTATAGAAAGTATACAATTCAGAATACTGTGCCTGAATTTTTCCAGTCCAGCGCACACCATACCCCTGGTTAGCCACAGGTGCAATCGTCAATGGCTGGTTGGCGTTGGTAAATGAAAAATTGATAGTGCTATCCAGCCTTTCCAGAAAAATAAGCGATGTATCCGCAAGGGTGGTGAGGTTAAGATCCTGATAGATATAATGGCCGTTCAATCCCGTACCGTTACCAATAAGCGGTGTTTGCGGTGGAGCATCCACCGCGCCAACCCGTGCTTTGATTCTTGAAGCGATAGCAGCTCCCAGTGCAATGTGCCCGGCAGAATCAGGATGGGTAGGATCAGATTTTGAAAAGGGAATATCATAGACGCTGATATATTTTACACCTGCACGGTTAGCTGCAGCTGTAATAATTGCATTTTCAACATTGGGTTTAATATTTGTTCCGATACCATTACCGTAAGGCCCTAAAACAAAAATCAGTGCTGCGGGATTGGTAGCGCGCAAATTGTCGAGCGTGAATGTAATTTTTCCAGCAAGCGCGCTATCTGACTCACTGTCATTTAATCCCATCGCAATAACAAATACATCGGCATTGATACCATCGTAATTAATGCGGTCTGCCAAAGAAGGTCGCGGTGAAGTAAAGCCCGGATTAAAGGAAGCGTTGTACCCTGTACCGCCAAAACCACTCATGCGGTAATCTCGAAAACCGAGTATTTTACTGGCATGAGCAGCCAATCCATCATGCAGCGTCTGGTTGGATGTTACCCCCGCACCTTCGGTAAATGAATCGCCCAGCCAGCAAACACGATAGCTAACGGTGTCCTGTAGGGGCAATAATACTCCGGCGGTGTCCAGCTTTAGGCCACCAATTACTGACCGGTCGCTGTATTCAAGCCGGATATGTCGTTTAACAGGCTTTGCATTGAGCGCAGTAAAATCAAAAAGGCGATGATTTAAATCGCCGGTAGACCGGTATGAATAGGCGCCGGCTATCTGGTTATCTACCAATACCCGTACACCACCGCCGATCTCATACTCAAAAATTTCAAACCTGGGACAAGTAATGTCAAACTCTACAATTGAACCAATTGAGCTCCGCTCGTTTGCAGAAAAACTAACGTTCTTAGAACTGGTAAACTGGTCTTTGGGATAATTACCCGGCTGAAAATTGTCGAAATTTTCAACCGTATGTCCACCAATGTATCTAATTCTATTGTCGTTGCGCGATACCGATGTACCTGTTAGTGTAGCAGCGTATGCGCCCAATGTTATCAACGGACGCATACCCGTGGGGTGTGCAACCAGGCTTCCGTTTTTGGTGATGAAGTTTTTCAACACTTCTATTTCATCATTGTATTCACCAGTAACAGATGGTGTGTAGAGTTGCGATTGCGGAACAATTGTTTTTGTTATACTGGGGCTTGACCAAAACAGCTTGCTAACCGCGGCACCTGTGGCCTCAAAATATTCAATAATGATATTGTATTTCTGACCGGCTACCAATGCTATGGTTCCCATTTTCTCGCTATCTCCCTGGCTTAACCAATTGTCTATCACTTTTACGCCATTAACCCATAGCCTCATTCCATCATCACTCAATGAATAGAAAGTATAAGTCTCTGTGTATTGCGCCTGCACCTGGCCAGTCCACCGAACAGAAAAACTATCATTGGGTACAATACCCGGCGCAGGACTCAACGGTAGATGCGTGCTGCTGAATTCAAAATTAATGGTACTGTCTGTACGCGTTAGCAATGGTGTGCCCGCAAGACCCATGCCTTTGTAGTAAACACCCTGCAAACCCGTACCCGCTATCGGTGTGTTTGTTGCAATACCTGTAACCGGCAATTGCCGGGTTATCGCTGTGTTGCTGCTGAACAAAACATTGCCAATGTATGTACCTGCTGCAAGGCCGGCCTTCAAACGTATGTACACAGTGCGCGCTAAAACTTCACCACCATCCTGACTAATGGCAAGGTTGCCTGCATAAGCGCCAGTGTCATGCAAAGACAACTCATAGCCTATTGGCGCAGTTAGTGTGGCAGCACCAGTTAAATAATTACCGCTCACAGAGAAAGTCTGAAACATAGAAGCCTTGCCGCCATTTGTTACAAAATGCAGGTCAGGCTTACTCATTTTTCTTGTATGACCCTCTTCACTAACGTACAGGTTACCGGCATCATCAGCATCCACTTCAGCTAAACCCGTGATGAACCTGGCATATGCACCTGATGAATCTGTGTAACCAGCTATACCACCGGCCAGTCTCGCCCTGCGGCCCGAGGGAAATATCTTGTCGATGAATACACTGTCATTCGCAATGAAAAGTGTTGGGTTGCTTTTGGCCCATGCATGCACGTAAGCATTGCCGTTTTTATCTGTTGTAATTGTTTGTGCATGATATAACGGAGGAGTTGATAATAAAAGAATGCCCTGGGGCGAATATTTTTTTGGGGCTTCGCCATAGCTGGTTGTCCATACGTTTCCCTCTTTATCTGCAGACACGCTAATAAGGCTTGTAAAACTTGGGCCAAAAGTTGTAACAACACCGGCAGGTGTTATTTTCCTGATTGTAGCGTTGGATGGTACTGTAGTTTGGGTGACAACTTCCTGTTGATCTATTATATAAACATTGCCCGCGCTATCTGCAGTAATATCTCCCAGTGCGTAAAAACTTGCCCCGGGGCCGGTACCATTTACTACACCTTTTATTCCGCTGCCTGCCAGTGTACTAACTTGTCCGTTGGGCGTAATTTTCCGAATGCGGTAATTGCCAGAATCTGATACATATATATTACCAGCTGCGTCTGTAGCCAACGCTACAGGGTTCGAGAACTGTGCTGAATCGGCACGACCATTTGCAAATCCTGCAATACCTGTACCCGCCACGAGGGTGAATTGGCCCAATGGACTAACTGTACTTATTTTGTTGGCATTAATAACATATCTATTGCCGGAGGTATCTGCGAACCATCCTTTCAGGTGGCCATATGTTGGTACGGTACTTACATAAACCGGGTCAAAGCTCAACGATGGCTTCTGCGCCAATGCCTGCACGTGGAAAACCAGGGTAAGAACTATAAGGCTGATAAATTTCATGGGGTTTAATTTGGTTTATATGCCATTTCCTGTGTTGAGATGGCACACATTACTCACGATAACTCTCTTCTTTAAACAAATAATGGAAGACTGACACACCATAGTCTGCGGATGAATGCAGCTTGCCGCATAAATAAAAACGGAGTGTTGGTGTTGGCTGTGCAAACGAAAGGACTCATCTCAAGACACTGGACTGACGCCGTGATGGCTTATATGCAATTGTTAGTGAGATTAAAACCCGCGGACAAAAAGATACTGGTATTAGATCAAGATTAGGTTTTGACGAGGGACTCATGTTAATCATGAGGCTACGCCAGGGGAGGTTGCACATAAGGTTTGTAAGCTAGTTCTTGGTTAAGGAAATTATTGTGCAAATATATAGCAAATACCTAACCGTTGATAAGCGTTATCTGTTATACCTCATTTAATTAATTTTTTTTTCGACAACGCAAGTGTCGATTGATCCACGTCAAGATTAATCGGATTAGACAAATTATTTTTGTTCGTTTGCTTATCCAAAATTTTCGTTTGCTAAAATGTAATAATAAAAGAAGAAAGTTATTTTTTGCAATTTGATATTGTTTGAATGTACAGTTGTGAGTTGCTGCGAACGAAGTATAAATAATCAGCAAGGGCATCAGGTAGAATATCACAGAATAGAATGATCAAGACTTTTTTGAATATTTTCAAATTGTCTTCTGCAACAGGTTCATTGAACTATTAATGAACTTGATTGGTTGCAATTTCATTTACTGCCAAATAGTGCAACGGGAATAAGGCCGGGAAAAGATGTAATTGGAGGAGTGCCGTTGCTTAGTTATCCTTGTATGTTTGGAGGAGTAAATTGATGTGACTATTATTAATTGAAATAACCTGTAATCGTGAGTACTACAGGTTATTTATTGTAATTGAGTTGCTACATTTTAATCTCAACCAATCCGATAAACAATAGGCTGTCTTTTATACGCCCTTACTGTTTTACCGTTTTGTTTAGCCGGTACCCAGGTACCGCTTTCTTTTACTACGCGTATACTTTCTTCGCGGAACACAGTTGGCCCGCTAATGGCTTTCACATCGCTTATTTTGCCATTGGTGTCTACAATAAATTCTACTACCACTGTGCCTTCCAGTTTTTTTGTAACAGCGTCTTTGGGATAATGTACGTTTTTAATTAGGTAAGCAACCCATGCTTTTTCGCCCCCGGTATAATCTGGTTCAAACTCAACTTTCTTAAAGATTGCCTGCGTGTCAACCGTTGATTTGTGTACACCTGGAATTGTATCTGTTGTGATGTGTGGAGGAAAATATTTATCGATAAGCGCTGCATGCGCATACTTTACATCGCCGTTCTTAAAATGAACGGTAGCAATTTTTGTATGCAGATCGGTATCAATGGATTGTATATCTACTTCGCTGATAACCGCAAGTACTTGCTCGGTGAGGGTATCGGCAACTGGTTGATATTGCAATGTAGTGCTAGTAGTATTTTGTGCAGCTGTGTATTGTACAATTCCTTCCAAAATCTTATGAGCTACCTTTTCCTGGTTAACTGGTTCACTGAAATAGGCTTCATCGTTCGGGTTATTAAGAAATCCGCATTCTATGATAGCAGAAGGGTAATTATTGTTATCCAACACAAAAACCCCGGACTGGTGTTGTTTAATGATGTCGTCAACCTTGTATATATGTTTGAGTGAGTTAAGTATGGCAGATGACAGCTGCCTGTTTCTAGCATCATTATTTTTTGTACCGATATATGCTTGAAACCCGGTTAATGACGTATTGTTGTGCGGCGTAAAGTTTACATGTATCGAAAGAAACAGATCTGGTTTAGTAGTATTGGTAATATTAATCCTATTCTGCAGATCTTGTTTCAAGTCTGATGCACCAGCTACCATTTTATCTTCATTCCTTGTCAGCACAACATTTATATTGTAGCTGACAGCCAGTTCTTTAATTTTTTGGCTGATCGCAAGCGTCAGATCTTTTTCAACGGCTTTTATTCCCTTGGCGCCTGGGTACATGCCGCCGTGCCCGGGGTCTACCACAACAGTGATTTTTCTAGCGGTGGCTTGTAAAGCTGTTTGTCCCGGGATTGTCTTTGACAGTTTTACTGCAAAGGCGCTGAATAATAACAATAAAAGAGGCAGCGCCATAATGCGTCTGATATAGCCGCTGCGGCGGATAAGGTTAGATTGTGTGATCATGGTAATACGACGTTTTAACTGGTTATGAAAAAATGGTGTGGTAAGTGATAATTTTTTTTGTGTAATGGCGTGCGCCACCAGCAATTCCGCATACTCATACCTGTTATTAGCTGAAGCAGCATATTCATCGGCCAGAAACTCGTGAATGGCTTTCAATTCTTTTTTCAGCAGGTGGTAAAAAGGATTGAACCAGCAACAGCAGCAAATGAGTTCCATCAACAATACATCTGCACTGTGTTTTTCTTTTACATGAAACATCTCATGCCTGAAAATCTGCTGGCCCCGCGCATCGTGCAACGAAATATTGTTATCCCAGAAGACAGACCTGAAAAATGAAAACGGTGTGCCGGGTTCAGCGGTATAATAGAGTCGCAATTGGTCAACGGTATCGTATGGATATTTGCGTCGCAGTTTTTTTATCCACGCAAGCGAACGGATGAGCATTACCAGTCCCGTTAAGAGTCCGCCGAAGTAAACTACAAAAAGGCAATTTTGAATAGTAAGCCATTGGCCCCATCCGCCACTACTTGCATAAATGGTAACCGGCTCTTCCCAACCGTTTACGTTTATCACCCGCAGTGTTTGTATCACAGTGCCGTGCTGGTGGTTGCCCAAAAGCAGGCTGGCAGGTATATGAATAAACGGCAAAATCATTGATACCAGCACCGCGGCCAGCAAATAAAACCGGTTGTAGTGGTGAAACTGCCTGTTGCGAAGAAATAAATGATAGTAACCGTACAGCAGACCGCTGCCGGCGATCAGCTTAACAAGAAAAGATAACAGCATCATTACTCCGGTTTTTTCAGTGATTTAATCTGTTGCAGCAATGCTTCCAGTTCTTCCTGGCTGAGTTTATTATCGTTTACAAACTGCGATACCAGCCGGGCAGGGGAGCCTTCAAAATAGCCCTTAACTAATTGATTAATAGACTTTTTTCCGTAATCGCCCTTGCTGATTTTAGGTTTGTAAAGGTTGTTGCGACCCTGGGTTTCGTAGGTAACAAACCCTTTTTCTACCAGAATTTTTAAAATGGTAGCAATGGTATTGGAATGCGGCTTTGGCTCAGGGCTGCTCTCCAGGATGTCCTTTAAAAAACCCTGTTGCAGTTTCCACAGCACCTGCATCACCTGTTCTTCCGTTTTTGTAAGACTTTTCATTATAACTAAATATTTAGTTGTTGTGTAAATGTATAACTAATTTTTTAGTTGCAAAATTTTTAATGGTATTTTTTAGATTTTTTTTCAACTGTTTTACTTAAGCGGTGTTATTACACATACCAGGCGCAAGTGCGCTACTGGCGGTACTTACAGGCAATTGTTCTTTTTAAATTGTAAGAAGGCGATTCATTTTATAACGTTTATTTGCCTTTCGCCAAGGGAGTTTTTTGTTGAAACGCTATGAGTTCTCAACATTAAAATTTATTTTTGTTGCGGTTCTGGACGGATCGTAAAGGCTTAACAGCCCTTTTGCATATATCTGCAAGTATCCCCGAACATAATTTGCCCTAGAACGTTACAAAGTCGTACCCACCCTGGTATCATCATTTTTATACCTTAAGATTATTCATGAGACAGTTAAAAATTGCAACCCAGATCACCAATCGTGATTCGCAGGCGGTAGAAAAGTATTTACAGGAAATTTCTAAAATCTCCATGATTACGCCTGAGGAGGAAACCATTCTCGCGCAGCGTATTAAAATGGGTGATCAGCGGGCGTTAGACAAATTGGTACAGGCTAATTTACGTTTTGTGGTATCTGTTGCTAAACAGTACCAGCACCAGGGCCTTTCGCTTAGTGATCTTATTAACGAGGGCAATCTCGGTTTGATTAAAGCTGCCCAGCGTTTCGATGAAACAAAGGGTTTTAAGTTTATCTCTTACGCAGTTTGGTGGATTCGCCAGTCGATCCTACAGGCTTTGGCAGAACAGGGCAGGCTGGTTAGATTGCCGCAGAATAAAATTGGTACATACAACAAGGCCAATAAGGCATACATGGCATTTGAACAGGAGCACGAGCGTGAACCTTCTACAGAAGAGTTGGCCGAATTGCTTGAAATGAGCGAAACCGAAATCAATAATATTTTCCAGAGCAATACCCGTCATACTTCTTTGGATGCCCCCGTACACGAGGCAGAAGATGTGGCCATGGGCGATTTGCTGGAAGGCGGCGATGATACCGATGATGATGTGATGAAAGATTCTCTGCGCAGCGAAATCCGTCGTGTGCTGAAATCATTGAGCCCCCGCGAAGCGGAAATTGTAAACGCTTATTTTGGCCTGGATGGCGAAAATGGTGTTACCATTGAGCAGATTGGTCAGAAGTATGATCTTACCAAAGAACGCATCCGCCAAATCAAAGAAAGAGCTATCAAACGGTTGCAGAAAGCACGTTACAGCAATGCATTAAAAGCATATTTGGGATAATAGTTAACTTCTTTTTCAATATTGAATGCCTCCGCTAGGAGGCATTTTTTTTTACGCTGGAATAAAGGAGGTATTCACGGAGGTCTAGCAGAAGCCGCCTTGCTCTCTGTGCATTGCCTCTTTTTCCTCCGTGGTAAAAATGGTGCATGAATAGTTTCGACCTACGATTGACGCCTCACGTCTCACCCCTCACGCCTCACGCCTGACGCTTCACGCCTGACGCCTCACGATTCACGCCCCGCGTTTCACCATTCCTTCTTAATTTTACCCTATGAAGCAATGGATACTGGCATGCTGCCTGATTGTATTAATGAGCTCGTGCGAGAAAGCCATCAACTTTAAGCTTGATCAAACCCAACCATCACTGGTAGTAGAAGCCACTATTGAAAACGGCCAGCCACCCATTGTTATCCTTTCTTCCAGCTTTGAATATTTTAGCACTATCTCTGCCGAACTGCTGGCAGGTTCATTTGTGCACAATGCGGTTATCACCGTATCCAATGGCGTAAAGACGCACCAGTTGAAAGAGTATTTCTTTAATACAGCGGCCAATCTCAAAGTATATTATTACAGCGTAGACTCCTCCAACCTGTCCACCGCTTTTGCCGGTACATTCAATACGGCTTATACAATGAATATACAGGTAAACGGTAAAACGTATACTGCCGCTACCACCATTCCTTCACTGGCAAAAAGAATCGACTCGCTGTGGTGGAAAAAAGCACCCAATAACCCCGATACCAATAAAGTAGTACTGGTAGCGCGGGCAATAGACCCGCCGGGTTACGGCAATTACATACGCTATTTTACAAAAACCAATAGCGATCCCTTTTTCCCGGGCGGTAACTCGGTGTTTGACGATCAGATTGTAGATGGTAAAACCTATACGGTAGACGTGGAAAGAGGCATCAACCGCAATGAAGATATTGACCGCGATACCTATGCATTCTTTGACCGCGGGGATACCATTACCCTCAAATTTGCCAATATTGACAAGGCAACCTACGACTTCTGGCGCACTATGGAATACAGTTACCAAAGCATTGGCAACCCCTTCTCTTCGCCCACCAAAGTACTGGGAAATGTTAACGGCGCATTGGGTTATTTTGGTGGCTATGCAGCACAATATACCACGGTGATAGTGCCAAAATAACAATAAAAGTAAGACTGGCTATTTCGGTAGTTTGGTATAGGTGTAAAATACCTCATTCTTTCCCCCGGCACTGTTGGCAAAACCTTTAGGATAGACTGCTTTTGTTAGCAAGCCTTTTGCGTCAAATGTGTTCACAAAATTACCCATTACATGATTTAATATGACAGGGTTGGGCGGGTAAGATTGCCAGTATTCGGCAGTTTTAATAGCAGGTCCTGTATAGGTAGGGGCGCCAAGATTAAGCGTATTTGCAAAGCCGGAAGGGCTTTCGCTGATGCTGAACCAGTAAAGGTTTTTGTAAATGTATTTGAACGAATTGCTCATTTCCGTATGCGTGCCTTCCCGTGTATATTCTGTGCTATCGCGCGCATAGTCGGTAACTGCAGACACTTGTGAGAAGCGATAGGCAAAATTGATGACCTGTTTGTTCATGTAACCGGCATTGTCGAAATACGAGCGGGTATCGGTGGTATCTTCGAACCAATTCTGCTGCCTTTTGAAAACGGTATAAAAAACAGTTTCCTGCAGCAGTTGTCCATCACTGTTAAAACGATAGGTCGTTATTTGCGGTCTTGTATCCGTGTTAGTAACATAGTTGCCCGCGGTGTCATACATTACTATTTTTTTCTGGCCGTTCTGCGTGCTGTGCGCAAACCTGCATTCTACTGTTTTGCCCAGCCACTGGTTATCAATAGAAGCCAGGCTAAGATTGCCTGCTGCATCATAGGTGAAATCTATTTGGGTGGCGGCGTGTTGCGAAGAGGTAGAGGTAAATGCCGAAAGCCTGTCCTGTGCGTCGTAATCAAATATTTCTGTCCACCTTTGCACGCCGCCTGTTACACTGGCACCAGAATCAATAATGTCTACGGTGGTTTGGTGTAATGTTAAATTGTAGGTAATGGTTTGGCGTTCTTCCCAATCAAACTGGTCGGCAGGGTCGTAATGAACCAACCTTATTGTCTTCACAAGTGTTAAAGAATCTGGCCGTGTGCGATTTTCGGTGGAGTATTCTTTTTGACAGGAAATACAATATTGCAGGATTCCAAACAAAAAAATAAATGCACAAAGTTTTCGCATGGGTTTAATTTATCGGAAAGTGAACCGCAAAATACAAAAATTGTTTGTTTATTTGCCGTTACGCTAAAAAGGAGGTTTTTGTAATTATGGCTACTATTGAAAAAATTCATTGTTTAATCATAGGTTCAGGGCCTGCCGGTTATACAGCGGCTATTTATGCTGCGCGCGCAAATATGAAACCGGTATTGTACCAGGGCATACAGCCTGGCGGTCAACTAACCATTACCACAGAAGTAGAGAACTACCCTGGATATGCTGACGGGGTACAGGGGCCCGATATGATGGTTCATTTTGAAAAACAGGCCGTCCGTATGGGCGCCGATATCAGGTTTGGCCTGGCAACTAAAGTTGATTTTTCAAAACAGCCTTACAAGGTTTGGATTGATGAAGAAAAGGAATTGGAAGCGGATGTTGTGCTTATAGCTACGGGCGCATCTGCCAAATGGTTGGGGCTTGAAAGCGAACAGCGGCTTAACGGTTCTGGCGTAAGTGCCTGTGCGGTTTGCGACGGCACATTTTTTAAAGGAAGAGAGGTGGCCATTGTGGGAGCGGGCGATACCGCCTGCGAAGAAGCCCTCTATCTTTCAAAGCTTTGCAGTACCGTGCACATGATTGTACGCAAAGGCGAAGACGGTATGAAGGCATCAAAAGTAATGCAGGACAGGGTAAAAGCCACCCCCAATATTAAAGTGTACTGGAACAGTGAAACCGAGGAGATTGTCGGCCAATTTAAAACAGAGGCTGTACGGATAAAAAACAACCAGACAGGGGAACAATTAACCATACCTGTCAGCGGTTTTTTTGTGGCCATTGGGCATGAGCCCAATTCCGGCATTTTTAAAGACTGGCTGGACATGGACGAAGCCGGTTATATCAAAACCATACCCGGAACTTCGCGCACCAATATAGAAGGCGTTTTTGCCGCCGGAGATGTGCAGGATAAAATCTATCGCCAGGCGGTGACTGCTGCCGGTAGCGGTTGTATGGCGGCGTTAGATGCCGAGCGGTACCTTTCTGCGCGGGGTTAGTTGATCAGTTGATTGGTTGGTCAGTTGATTGGTTGATCAGTAACAGGCAGCGCTCAACAAAGAATTCTTAATTATCAATTACACATCCCTTGTTAATTGTACACTTAAACGACCTCCGCTTTTTTGCCCATCACGGTGCATATGATGGCGAACCCGAAACCGGGGGTGAGTTTGAAGTGAACCTGCTGGTAAAATATGAAGAGAAAAAAATAAAACTGAATGATCTGCGCAATATCCTTAATTATGAAGAACTCTATCATATTGTTAAAAAAAGGATGAATATGCCCACACCGCTGCTGGAAGAGGTAGCGGAAAGCATCATACGAAAAATACGGCACGAATATTCCTTTGTAAAAGAAGTAAGTATCTCTATCTTTAAGTTACACCCACCAATAGAGAATTTTAATGGTAAAGTGGGTATAACATTGCAAAAGAAATTCGACGATTAGTGAAAACCTTATTCTGCAGCTTTCTGTTTTTATGGATACCATTTTTATTCTTTGCACAGGATATAACCTCCCTGCAAAAAGAAGCCGAGCGGCTTGAACCCATCAGCGAAGAAAGCGCCTTTCTCAAATACCAGGAAGTATTAAAACTGCAACCCGCTAACCTGTCTGCACTTTGCAAATGCAGCGAACTCTGCAGCTCTATAGGAAGGCGCCGTACCGACAAAGATCAAAAACTCACTTATTTTACCGCAGCAAAAAAATTTGCAAGCCAGGCACTCGCGGTTAATGCCAATAGTTCTGAAGCCAATTTTGTAATGTCTATTGCCATGGGCCGCATGGCCCTGATATTGGGGGGTAAAGAAAAACTGGCAGCAGTTGATCAGATAAAAAAATATGCTGAACTGTCGATTAAATGCGACCCCAATAATTATAAGCCGTATCATGTTTTGGGCAGGTGGCATTATGAAGTAAGCAACCTGAGTGGTTTTGAAAGGGCGATGGCCAAACTGTTTTATGGTGGCGTACCACCTGCCACATTAAAAGAATCTATTTACAACTACGAAAAATGCCGGTCGCTGGTGCCCGATCTCAAAGTCAACTACCTTGAGCTGGCCAAATGCTATTACCGCAACGACGAAAAACAGAAAGCGCTTAGTTTTCTAAATAAGGCCATCAGCATGCCCAACAAGATACAAGACGATAACCGCGTAAGGGACGAAGCTAAAGAACTGCTGAAAAAGTGGAATTAGGAATTGGGAATTAGGAATTCGGCGTCTACTTCGCTTCTGCCGGTACTTTTCGTAATAAGACGCTATCGAACTTTATAATACGGACAGCCCTGAAAGCTTGCCTGCCAATTGAAACGGGCGATATCATTAGCGCCAGGCGTAGTCGCCCGTGAGGTAATGGGGTAATTTGAATAACCACGGTGCAAAATGGGCGACCAGTAACAACTGGTTATGATTGCGGCAAAGGCCCAATTCCCAATTCCTAATTCCCAATCCCTAATTCCCAAGCCCTCAGATAACCTTTCCTTTCCACTTTCCACTGCGCAAATAGATAAACGACATGGTGAACATTGAGCCCCAATATAACCACTCGCTTGTCCAGCCAACGGCAACAGATAGTTGCATACGCTCCAGCACCCACCACACAAATATGCAATAGAGCGTAATAGTCACCAATTCTATAAAAAAACTAACCTGTGTATTGCCTGTGCCCGTAACTGCGTTGATGCATACGGTTGAAAATGACATAATCACCAGTGCCGAAGAAACAATTCTTAACACCGGTATGGCGTGGTTTACCCATTCCGTGCTTTGTCCGTACACCGATAAAAAAACATACGGAAACGAATTGAGCAATATGCAAACCACCAGCGAAATACCCGTGCTGATTTTTACAATCTTCCAGATGAGTTCCATTACGCGGTGTTGCAAACCCTGGCCGATCACATTGCTTACCATGCTGGCACAGGTAGCGGCCAGTGCCCACGAAAACATGCCAAACAACCCAAAAATATTGCGCATGGCATTACTGATGGAAAGGTCTCGCTCGCCATGGTGTTCGATGAGGATGTAAAAAAACTCCCAGCTGATAAGACTGATGGCATTTTGAAATATCAATGGTGCAGATTGCTTTAAAATGGAATTGGTCACCGGTGCATCGTACGTAAAACTGCTAAACAAAGAGAACCGTTTGCCGATACCCTTATAATGAATAACGGCAAACACCACCGCCATTCCCAGAAACTCGGCTATGATGGATGCAATGGCCGCGCCGTTGAATCCCAGTTTGGGAAATCCCAAATGCCCAAAGATCAGGCTGTAATCAAAAAAAATGTTGGACACTGCTTCTGCCACGGTACCGGCAATTAAATATTTACTTTGATTGGTGCCCACCAGCAATGCATTGCGCATCTGGTATACATACAAAAACGGCAATCCCCAAATGCGGATCTTTAAAAACGTCACCGATTGTTGCAGCAATGCCGGATCGTGAATACTGAATTGCAATATCCAGGGAGCGAGGGTATAGGTTATCAGAATACCGGCCACCGCTATGCTCATTGAAATGCCCACACCATGGATAAACAATTTGCCGATGGCTTCTGGCCTGTTTTCGCCCGCCCGCCGGGAGATCAGTGCCTGCAAGCCGTTGTTTAAACCAAAACCGATGGCCGCAAATATGAGGTAATACACACCCGTAATAGCCGCCGCAGCAAGCGATTGCTCACTCAGCTGGCCCAGAAAAATATTATTGGTAATATAATTTAACTGCGGTACCAGTATGGCAAGACTGATAGGCAGGGCTATGGTGAGTATCTGCCGGTAACTAATATCTACCTGTAAATTATTAGGTGTAGCTTCTTTGCTCATTTTTAAATGGTTGCAAACCTACCAAATATTATGTTGAAAGAAGCGTATACGGTATTGCCGGTGGGTAAAATATAGTATTTTGCAACCCTTTATATGGCAAAAATATTGTTTGATATTGTTGTTGCTAGTGAACCTGCCAACCTGGTGCAATGCCACCTGGTAATGGAAGTGAGCGCACATATTTTTTCCTATGCACTGATTGGCCCCGGTAAAAAAATATGGCAATTGCGTTTTTATGAACTGGATGCGCTCAACAACCAGGATCTGACCAATGAACTGAACGGCATATTATATACCGATGAATTACTGAAAGCAGGTATAGGCAAAACAACCTGGATGTATAATTTTCCGGAAAGCCAGCTGGTGCCGGAGGAATATTTCAGCGCTTCCACCAGCGATGACCTGGTGGCATTGTTTCATGGCGATTTAAACAAAGGTGTTACGCTGAGTGAAAAGATAGAGGGTCAGTCCCGTTACAATGTATTCCGTGTACCGGCAGAAGTGCATCAACTGTTGCAGCAACATTTCGTTGGTAGCAACTTCCGGCATTATTACAGCGTATGGATGCAATGCGGCCAGCAACAGCCAGCCATTGATCACACTTATTTGTCAGTAATGTTCTATCCGCACCGGATGCTGGTGGCTGCCGTAAAAGAACACCAGTTGCAGCTATTGCAGAGCTACACGTATGATGCAGCCGAAGATGTAGGTTATTACCTGCTCAATATTTGCAGCCAATTACAATTGCCGGCACAGGATACGCCTGTAAAACTTTCAGGAATGATTGATGTATCGTCTGCTTTGTACACAGAGATATTTAAATACTTCGGGCAGGTATCGCTGGATGTTTTTGCCGGGGAGACCCCTGAACCAGCACTGCAAGATTATCCGGATCATTTTTTTTCACCCCTGCTTAAATTGGCGGTATGCGTATCATAGGCGGCCACCTGGGAGGCAGAAGGGTAAACCCGCCCGCCAACATGCCGCACACAAGGCCCACTACTGATATTGCCAAAGAAGGGCTCTTTAATATTTTGCAAAACAACCTGGAGCTGGAAGGCATGAAGACGCTCGACCTGTTTGGGGGAACCGGCAGCATCAGTTATGAACTGGCATCGCGCGGTGCAGCAGACCTTACCATTGTTGAAAAGGATGAAAAAATGCATGCTTTTATCAGCAGCAATGTACAGGCATTGAAGATTGACAACTGCAAAGTGATCAAAACAGATGTGTTCCGGTTTATCAACCAGTGTACAGAACAGTTTAATTTCATTTTCGCGGGCCCGCCTTATGCCCTCGCCAGCATTGATGATTTGCCCGTGCTGATAGCAGAAAAAAAATTGTTGGTTCCCGGTGGCTGGTTTGTACTGGAACATACACCGCGGAACCATTATGAAAAATTTGCGTTGTACAAAACATCCAGGAACTATGGCACTACCATTTTTTCCATTTTTATAGAACCGGCAGCGGGTGGCGAGTAGGGAGTGGCCAGTGGCTAGTGGCGAGTAGGAAGACGCTAGTGGCGAGTGGGCTATTAACGTAGCAAAAGCCCACTAGCCCCTAACCACTAGCTTCTAGCCAGTAGGAAGTGGCGAGTAGGAAGACGTTAGTGGCCATTGGGCTATTAACGTAGCAAAAGCCCACTAGCCCCTAACCACTAGCCTCTAGCCAGTAGGAAGTGGCGAGTAGGAAGAGCTAGTGGCCAGTGGGGTATTAACGTAGCAAAAGCCCACTAGCCCCTAACCATTAGCCTTTAGCCAGTAGAAAGTGGCGAGTAGGAAGACGCTAGTGGCTAGTAGGCTATTAACGTAACAAAAGCCCACTAGCCTCTTACCACTAACCGCTTGCCAGTAAGAAATAGCAAGTAGGCATTAACGTGACAAAAGCCCACTAGCCTCTTACTACTAACCACTCGCCAGTAAGCCACTAACCACTCGCCCTAATAAATAAAACCACCACCATTGACACCACTATTTTTTATCACCGGCATTGGTACAGATGTTGGCAAAACACTGGCCGCAGCTATTGTGGCAAAAGCATTGCAGGCAGATTACTGGAAACCTGTACAGGCCGGCTATGAACATGGAACAGATAGCAGTGTGTTAAAAGAGTGGTTGCCGGATTCAGGTATTGCAGTACATCCTGAAGCATACAGGTTACAAATGGCGGCATCGCCCCATATTGCTGCCAGGTACGAAGGCATTACCATTAGCATCAATGAGGTTAAAAACAAACTGCTGCAAATAATAAAAGGCCCGCATAGTAAAAACGGAATTGTAATTGAAGGGGCGGGTGGTTTAATGGTTCCGCTGAATGAAAAAGAATTTGTTGCAGACCTCGCCCAGCAACTGCAGGCAAAAGTGATACTGGTTAGCCGCAATTATCTGGGCAGCATCAACCATTCTTTGTTAACGGCAAAACTTTGTGCATTGTACAATTTGCCGGTTGCCGGATGGCTGTTCAATGACCAGTACCTTGCATATGAAGAAGAAATTGCGCAATGGTCGGGCTACCCTACAATTGGCAGTATACCTTTTGCAGAACATCCCGGTGCCGCATTCATAGCGCAACAGGCAGCACGGCTCCAAAATAAATTGAAAGAAATGCTATGACAAAATCAGCGCTGCGTGAGTTATACAAACAGAAAAGAAAGCAACTGACTGATCGGGAGCGTGTGCGCCTGAACGATTTGTTGCTGATACAATTTCAGCAGCTGGAAATACCTTACAACGCTAGCGTATTGCTGAGCTACTGGCCGCTGGATGCGCATGCAGAAGTCAATACTTTTTTAATGACGGATTATTTGCAGTTTCGTATGCCGGGCCTGCAGATTGCTTACCCAATTGCCAATTTTGAAAACACCACTATGGAAGCAATGGTGGTGAACGACGGTACCGAATTTGCGCTGAACCAATATAGCATTGCCGAACCCATTAACGGTCAACCCATCGACCCTGCAGACATCGATATCGTATTGGTACCACTGCTGGTATTTGATACAGCAGGGTACAGGCTGGGCTATGGAAAAGGGTTCTACGACCGCTTTTTACCATTGTGCCGCGAAGACATTGTTAGTATCGGCTTCTCCTATTTTGAACCTGTTGACCCCATCAGCGACATCAGTCAATTTGACGTACCTTTAACAACAGGTATTACCCCTGAAAATATTTATGAATTTTAATGTTCCCCTGCTAAAGCCTATACGCATTCTGTTGTTTCCTTTCTCACTTGTTTATTTCCTGTTGATCTATTTGCGGAACCGTCTGTATGATAAAGGCATCTTCAAATCGGCCAGCTTCAACCTTCCATTGATATGTGTGGGCAATATTGCTGCCGGAGGTACGGGTAAATCGCCCATGACTGAGTACCTCGTGAGAGAACTGAAATCTCATTTTAAAATAGCTACGCTCAGCAGGGGATACAAGCGAAAAACATCAGGCTACGCACTGGCCCATGAAAACAGCACTGCGCTGGAAATTGGCGATGAACCCATGCAGTTCCACCAGAAATTTCCCGATGTGCCCATTGCGGTGGGCGAGGCCCGTATTGAAGCCATTCCGCAGTTATTGCACGACAGGCCAGGTACACAGGCCATTATACTGGACGATGCATTTCAGCACCGCTCGGTAAAAGCAGGAATGAATATTGTGCTTACAGATTGCAATAACCTGTACACACGAGACTGGTACCTGCCAACGGGGGATTTGCGCGATGAAAAAAGCAGCATTCAACGTGCACAAATGGTAATTGTTACCAAATGCAAGCCGGGTTTAACAGTAGAAGAAAAGGAACATATTACGGAAGAGCTTGGGTTGGATGCCCACCAATCACTATTCTTTACCACCATACGTTATGGAAAGCCGTACCATATTATTTCAAAGGAAACAGTGGCGGTTACCAATTCGGTGGAAGTACTCCTGGTTACAGGCATTGCCAGTCCGGCACCGTTAAAAATTCTCTTGCAGGAAAAATCCAAAACCTATTATGAAATGGCCTATAACGATCATCACATCTTTACAATTGATGATCTGAAAGATATTCAAAAACGTTTCAGTGGTCTGAATGCCCCCCAAAAAATTATTTTAACCACCGAAAAAGATGCGGTGCGGTTAGTAAAGTTTGAACACGAGCTGGCGGCAATGCCCATGTATGTGGTACCCATTGAACTGGAGTTTCTGTTTAATGATGCACACCGCTTCAATGGATTAATTGGTACATTTATAAAAGACTTTGGAAGAAAAATGTGATAATGTGGAAATGTGATGAATATGTAAATGCCGCGTCGCGGTCGTTGCCGAGGGTCTGACGAATAATTAATTATGTAGAATACTTTTAAGAAAATAAAAATGGCTAAGAAAACAGACAAGAAAAAAAAGAAGGGCGATTCATTTGAATCATTGTATAAGGGACGCCTGGATGTTACCCGCTCAGGTATGGGTTACGTAATTGTAGATAAACTGGACACCGATATCATCGTACGTCCCAATGGATTTAATACTGCCCTGCATGGCGATACTGTGCGTGTGCGCATTACCGGCGATCAAAATAAAAGCGGACGCAAACAAGGTGAGGTGGTAGAGGTGGTAGAACGCAAACAAACCGAGTTCATGGGCAGGATAGATGTAAGCCAGAACTTCGCGTTTTTTATTGCGGAAACAGATAAGCCGATGCCCGATATTTATATCCCGCTCGATCAGTTGAATGGTGCCAAAGATGGGGATAAGGTAGTAGTAAAACTGGTGAGCTGGGAAAAGAACAAGAAACCCGCAGGCAGCGTACAGGAAATTATGGATGCTGGTAATGTAAACGACCAGGCCATGAAAGAAATCATCATGGAAAACGGTTTCCCCATCAGTTTTAGCGAAGACGTGCTGGAAGCTGCCGAACGCCTGCCGGATACATTGCCTGAAGCAGAAATCAAAAAAAGAAAAGACATTCGCGGCATTCTCACATTTACTATTGACCCCGCAGATGCCAAAGATTTTGATGATGCCATTTCTTTCCGCGTATTGAAAGACGGCAATTATGAAATAGGTGTACACATTGCTGATGTAAGCTATTATGTTGAGCCGGAAACCGAGCTTGATAAATCGGCATATGAGAGGGCCACCTCTGTGTATTTGCCAGACAGGGTAAACCCCATGCTGCCCGAACGTATTTCCAACGAGCTTTGTTCATTGAGACCCAATGAAGATAAATTTACATTCTCCGCCATCTTTGTCATTACACCCAAAGCCGAAGTAAAAGAATACTGGCTCGGGAAAACGGTGATCCATTCAGATAAACGCTTTGCTTATGAAGATGTGCAGCAAATAATAGAAAGCGGGGAAGGCCATTTGAAAGATGAAATACTCATACTCAACAACCTGGCACAACGCTTCCGCAAACAACGGTTTAAAAAAGGGGCCATCAATTTTTCCAGCCAGGAAGTTCGTTTTAAACTGGATGAGACCGGCAAGCCCATCAGCGTTGTTGTAAAGGAAAGTAAAGAATCGCACCAGTTGATTGAAGAATTTATGTTACTGGCCAACAGGTATGTGGCCGAGCATGTGGCGAAAATAAAAATCAATAAAAAACCAATTCCTTTCCCTTACCGCATACATGCCACACCAGATGAAGAGAAGCTGCTGCCATTTGTAGAATTTGCAAAAAAATACGGCCATAAGTTTGATACCAAAACACCCGAAGGCATTGCTGCATCTTTTAACCAGATGCTGCAGGATATAGAAGGCAAACCAGAACAGCATGTGTTGCAACAACTGGGCATACGCACCATGGCCAAAGCCATTTATACATCAGAGAACATTGGCCATTATGGCCTCGGCTTTGCAGATTATACGCATTTTACTTCGCCCATACGCCGTTATCCGGATGTAATGGTACATCGCATTTTGGAAGACATACTCAACAATGAGATACCTATCGATAAAAAAATGGAAACCAAATGCCGGCATTGCAGCGAGCGCGAACGTGCGGCCATGGAAGGAGAACGGGCCGCCAACAAATACAAACAGGTAGAGTTTATGCAGGATAAACTGGGAGAAGAGTTTGATGGCGTTATCAGTGGTGTATCGTCTTTCGGTTTTTGGGTAGAAACGGTGGAGCATAAGTGTGAAGGATTGGTGAGTATTAATAGCTTGTTTGATTACGATGATTTCCGATACGTGGAAACCGATTATTGCCTGGTGGGAAGAAGAAGTGGCCGTACTTTCAGAATGGGCGACAAAGTAAGGATACGCCTGGTATCTGCCAACCTGGCTAAACGCCAGCTGGATTATGAGTGGGTAGTGGCGGGTGCTCTCACAAGTGTTGGTGAAGAAGAGAAGGGGCGGAAGAAGAAGAAATAATTAAGAATTAAGAATTAATAATTAATAATTATTGGTGTCCGGGAAAAACTATCTCATTATACGAAGACCCAGTTGTGGCAAAGGTTTTCAGTGATTTACACAAGCGGAGGCTTTCATTTGTAAGGCCTGATACCAGTACGCTTGGAGATGCCTCGTTTTCCGTGAGCTTTGTACAGAAGTTGAATGATGCGACGGCTGAAATACCTACTGCTGCTCAATTACAGGGGAAAAGGAAAACGCAGCATCGAAAAGCGTACGAGCGCCCGGCCGGCCTGAGGCCATCGTATTAAAAGGTTTGTACGATTTAACCGGACAATAATTATTAATAATTAATGATTCCTCAGCATAATACATGGGTTGAAAAGTGTAAGTGATAACAATGGCCGGCAAAGGGAGAGAAATAATTAGTAATTAATAATTTCTTATCTCGCAAGGCATTCATTAAGACTGTTTACGATTTCACTGTCGCAATCATTTATTACTGCCATAAAAAATACTGTCATAACTGAAAGTGATTATTACATACCAATACAAAGACGCGCAAAGCAAAAGAACTATTAATTTTTAATTACTAATTCTTAATTATACTCATGCATTCATTTGAACAACTGTCTGTTCTGTTTAAAGAAAAATTTGAGATACCGCATTTCCCGGATGAGCCGGCTACTTTATACCATCCCAATAATTATTTTCTTACCATTGGCGGCAAACGCGTGCGGCCAGTGATGTGCCTGATGGGCAATGAATTATTTGGCGAGATATTGCCAGACTGTTATGATGTGGCTACTGCCATAGAACTGTTCCATAATTTTACGTTGATTCATGATGACATTATGGACAAAGCGCCGTTGCGCCGTGGTATGCAAACCGTACACGAAAAATATGATGCATCCACGGCGTTGCTGGCAGGCGATGTAATGCTGGTACGGGCATACGATTACCTCAATAAAATTAAAACCATCTTCATACACCGTATCCTGCATCTGTTTAACAAAACAGCCAAAGAAGTATGTGAGGGCCAGCAACTGGATATGGATTTTGAAAAACAGGAACAAGTTAGCATGCAGCAATACCTCAAAATGATTGAACTGAAAACTTCGGTATCGCTGGCAGCCAGTCTGCAATCGGGCGCTATCCTTGGAGGGGCAGGAGAGGGCAATCAACAGCACTTATACGAGTTTGGCCGCAACCTGGGTATAGCCTTCCAGGTGCAGGATGATTACCTGGATGCTTACGGCGACCCCCAAAAATTTGGAAAGCAACCCGGCGGTGATATTGTGGCCAATAAAAAAACTTTCCTGATGATTCATGCACTGGAAGTGGCCACCCCGTCGCAAAAAACACAATTGCTGCAGCTCATGAAAGAAAACCCGGCTAATAAAGTAACCGAAGTGCTGAATATCTTTACTGCCTGCGGCGTTAATAAATGGGCTGTTGAACTCAAGGAAAAATATACACAGCTCGCATTTGAACACCTGGAAGCTATAGCGGTAATGAACAACCGAAAAGAGCCCCTGCGCCAATTAGCTACATTGCTGGTGAAAAGAGAGTATTAGGTAAGTGATCTTGCTCTTACTGGCAAATTATAGCGATTGGTCTTTAGTATTCACATTGCATTTTCCAATTGCACCAACTACCGTCGTTGTACTGATGCCGCTGCTCCTGCCATATCACGTTTTTACTTTCCTACTTTCTCGCCCTTCCTCTTCAATAATATTGTGACTGTTGTTGTCACGAGCGATTGCACATTCGATAAATCACTACAATTGAATCGATTTTTAACGAATGAAAGCGGGCATGCTTGCTATAATTTTATACTGTAATTGACTGTTTTTTACACTGACGCCATTTGTTATACACTTTTGTTTGATACTGAGTCTGTGATAAATGTAAAAAATATTCAATTTACTCAGGAGCATTAACGCATTTCAAGTTGACGTTATGTTTTGTTAAGTCTGCCCAGCAGCTTTTATACCGCAGCGGCTAAATAAACAACGCTTACCAATTTTATCTAGGTCTTATGAAAACATTATCAAGCAAAGCAATGCGGATTTGCATGTTGGCTGTTTTAACTATAGCGGTATCTGGTAGCTATGGCCAATCCATTTATTATGTGAAGCCCACAGGCAACGATGCCAACTCTGGTACCGGCAACTGGAACAATGCATTTGCAACAATTGGTAAAGCAGTTAGTATTGCGCCTGTCAATGCAGAAATTTGGGTTGCCGCCGGGATGTACAAAGAAGCCCAGGATCCTTTCTTTCTTGATGGTCTCCAATTACAGGCAGGCGTGCATGTATATGGTGGATTCGCGCCCAGCGGAAGCCCGCTTTTTTCTGCAAGAAATACCGTATTGTATCCCACTATCTTTTCGGGCGACAATAACAATAATAACAGTCTTGACAATACTGACCGGGCATTCTTCTTCGACATTCAATCTGCTGCGGGTGCTCGCCAAACCATTATTGATGGGGTAACCTTTCAGGGAATTTACAGCAGTTGCGTACGCGTCACAGATGCATCCGCGGCCGTTCCATTGAACATGCTGGTAAATGATGTTACCATGCACACTTCAGGCTGGGGGTTGTATTGTCTGGAGCCTGCCGGCGTTTCCTTAACAGTAACCAACGCCAGATTTGAAAGGCTGTCATACGGAATTTCAATTGGCGGAGGTTCCCTATCGGTAGATGAATGTTCCTTCTTGAATAATTATTATGGCATTGATGGTACCATTCAGGCCACCCCGTTTGACGCAGCGTCTGCGTACAACTTAACCTTCCAGTTAAACAATTCCTATTTCGGAAATAACACAGAGGCCATCACCATTATTACTGATGCTACCAATTTAGCTACTAACCAGATTAATTTCAATTCAGAAAATAATGTGTTTGTTAATAATGCAAATGGTTGCATCAATACCATTTCAGCAGGCCCCAATACAGCGGTAACATATGCTATCACTGCAAATACATTTGTAGGCAATGGAGCAAATGCCGATGACGGGAACGGCAGTATTCTTTGCGATAAGCATAATCAACGTTCTTCAGGCAACATCGACAATTCTGTTGCATGGAATAATAGTGGCCCGATTCTGTATGGGGGATATAGTGATATTTTAACATCGGTGTCGGTTCGTTACTCAAACCTTTACAATGCCACATTACTTGCCGGTCCGGGCAATACAAACTTTGAGCCCCAGTTTGCTAACATCAGCAATCCTTTGGGCGCTGATGCCAAGTCTGGCACAGCAGATGATGGCCTGCGACTAAGCAATTGCAGCCCTTTACTTAACGCAGGTAATAATTTGCTCATCAGGTCGGGCACCACCACCGATATAACAGGCGCCAGCCGCATTGCCAATTCGCAGGTTGATATGGGTGCTTATGAATATCAATTACTACCGGTCGCCACAGGTACCTCTATTAACGGCGATAAGCAAACACGATTTATCTATTCAGGCCTCACCACTTTTTTAGATGATGGTGGCAATTGCAGGGCCATTTGTACGGTTACGCCCAATGGTACCGACCCCGTTCGCGGAAGAATTACTGCGAGCACATTTATAGAAAGCGGGCCTTATCCCGGTAACGAACCATTGGTGTGGCGCCATTATGAAATTGAACCGAACAGCAGTCCCGGTACCGCCACCGCGCGCATTACCTTATATTTTACCCAGACAGATTTTGATATTTATAACAGTACCAAACCTGCAACATTCCCGTTACTTCCGTTCAACCAGTTTGACGTGGCCGCCACCCGCAACCTGCTGATTCTACAATATCATGGAACCAGTACAACGCATTTACCACGAAGCTATTCGCTCTCTTCAGAATTTATAGACCCCAATGATGCGGATATTGTTTGGAACAATACCTACAGCCGGTGGGAAGTGAGTTTTAACGTAGCTGGCTTCAGCGGTTTTTTTGTAACTACCAGCTTACTTGCATTACCGCTTAGGTTGCTGGAGTTTGAAGGAAAAGAAAACCATTCGTTCAACAAGCTGACATGGAAAACAGCCTCAGAGATCAATACAGCAGTGTTTATTGTGGAACGTTCCGGTAACGGGGCTAATTACACTCCGTTGGGTACGGTGCCTGCAGCTGGTAACAGTTCCTCGACTTCATTGTACCAGTATATGGACCAAAATCCGCTGGCAGGGAAAAATTTCTATCGCCTCAAGACCGTTGATATCGATGGCAAGTTTACGTACAGTCCATCAATAGTATTGAATACTTCAGTCAACAACAACGCAATGGTATTCCCCAATCCTTTTGTTGCCGATATGGTGGTAACAGCCAACAGTTCCGTTGCAGGAAATGGCAGCTTACGCGTTTTTGATTTTTCTGGGAGGCTGCTGATATCAAAATCTGCTTTCTTCTCAAAAGGCAATAATGTAATTAATGTTGAAGGCCACCTGTTGAAACCCGGGGCTTATTTGTTGGAAGTGCAAACACCAGCTGGAAAGCAAACAATTAAGGTAACAAAACAGTAGCGATCGAGAAATTGCTGATTTAGTAATTGCGGGATTTCGGGATGTGCTGTACCGTCTGGAAGCAGGTCAACTTGTCAACCAATCAACCGATCAACCGATCAACAATCAACTAGGCCGGCCGAAAAACTACCCATTTGGGGTATTGCCGCATGTGTATAAACGCTCTACATTTGATAATCCATGATTTTTTTTCCGTACACGCCAGCATAAACTACTTCTCTGCACTTACCCCGTTGCTTCATTAAGAATACCATTACCGGTTGAAATACCCGCTAATGTATTACCTCATTGAACGAATAATAGAAAATTTTTTTGGATGAAAAAGATATCCCCGCTGCAAACCGTGTACGCCTGTGCGTTAGTTTTTTTGATAGCTTTCGCAGGTATCAATGCCCGCAAAAAGTTGCCGGTACCGCTGGCGGGCCCTATGCCTGTTAACCCAAAGTTTGAAAAGAATCCGCCGCAGGTAGGCGCCATCAGCATTAAACAATTGATCAATAACACGGAGGGAAATATATTATTTGTGGCAGACTTTGGTAAATCGCTGGCAAAAGACAGCTTTCATGTAGTAATGGTGGGCGATGACAAAATAATACTGCGCGATGATGGCAATAACGGCGATGTAAAAGCAGCAGATGGCAAGTTCTCAGGTATATTGAATGAAGATTTGCCTGAACTGCAAAAAGGTCTCGATGGGATAGTTCAAACTTTAAAACTCGAAAAAGATATCATTAGTTTCAACGGGCGCACATTGACGCGCTTTCCCACAGATAAATTTGATTTTAGCGGGTTTACCAATTTCAAAGACAAAAGGTTCCTGGAATTGCCCAAATTCAGGTTGCCATGTGCAGCGGCACCTGTTATAAAAAAAGAAAACTCGCTGATGATAACAGCGGCGTCTGTTGTAGGCGATCCATCCCGTACATTCGACCCCTGCAGGAATACCGGCAACGCAACCGGGGCCTGGGCGTTTCCGCGCCTGATTACAGAAATGGCCAATACACCTGTTACCGGCGTAACACCATCTGATTTTCTAAAAAAATGGCTCGAAACCTGGAAAAATGATGTTATTATAAATGGCGATACGCTTACAAAACGCCTGTTTGTAAGCAAAATACTCGATACCTGGAGCGCAGCCAGCGGCGGCAGTTTTGATATAAAATTTGCACCTTTTAAATTGGGCGCTATTGTAAACAGGATTGATTTACGTGGTAATTCCGGGTATGGATTTTCAAATGCCGGTGAGGCAAGGCTTGTCTTTTACGCAATTGGCTGCACGTCTACCACAGGTATTTTTGTACACCGGTTTCCTGCTCCGTTTATGATGATACTTGAATACGGCGTTCCAAAAAACAAATGCAGTACACTGAAGGCGTTTGCCAAGGAGTGGGCCGATTTATCGTTGCTGACTTTAGGCTCCGCTGCTTTTAATACGGCATTGGAAAACATCACTAACCAGTTTACGCTGGCAAATACAAGTCCATCCAAGCCGAATGGAAGTTCGCTCAACCAGATTCGTACCAATGAATTTGCGTTCGACATCAATCCCTGGGAGTTACGTGAGTTCAATATCGACAATAGCACCCATCACCTAAAAAATGTGCTGGCGCAAAAGGAGCCACAGTTCAGGTTCAACAAACAACATCCCTTTAATATTCCGGCCAACGTAAACCTGCTGGCGAAATATGTAAATGATAGTACCGCATCCATAGAAGCCAACAATTATACATTGCCCGATTCTTTGGGCGGCAAACCATTTGCAGCCGGAAGGGCCCTTACGCTAAATACTTCCAGCTTTCACTGGAATGCTTTAACTACTGCCGGTCCTGGCTTTATTACAAGCGACAGTGCCCGTTTTATACTCTCTATTAATACCTGTAGCGGATGCCATGGCGGCGAAGGCAGAACGCCTAATTTTATTCACGTAGAACCGGTGGGTACTGCTGGTCTGCCTGTTTCATTGTCTAAATTCTTAACCGGCGATCCGCCCATGACAGCAGGCAGCTTTATTATAACGGACAGGGCTAACCGCCCTTCTCCTCCTGGCCAGGCCCGTGCGTTCAATGACCTGGAAAGAAGAAAAATTGACCTGGCAGCATTTGTTTCTTGCCCCTGTAAAAACAAAGCCAAATCACTCGCGCTGGCAGAAACATTGCGGATGCGACCGGTAAATATGACGCATTGAGTGATGGATGTGATGAATGTGATAAATGTGAGAATGTGAAAATGTGAAAATGCGGAAACGTGAAAACCTGCCTGCCGGCAGGCAGGTGTGCTGATGTGCAAATTGCTGATTTCGGGATTTTGAGATTTTGAGATTTCATGCAGGCAGTGTTTGATTACCAGTCAACTGATCAACCAACCAACTGATCAACCAATCAACTGCTCAACCAACTACAGATTCCGCGGATTTTTCCATTTTTTACCGAGGCGTTCCAAAGTGCCGGCCAGCCTGGTGTTGCGTGTGGCTTCCTGTTTGGCGG
Organism: uncultured Chitinophagaceae bacterium; assembly: GCA_963705285.1. Taxonomy (GTDB): domain Bacteria; phylum Bacteroidota; class Bacteroidia; order Chitinophagales; family Chitinophagaceae; genus JACMLD01. The sequence goes on along the minus strand of OY970066.1, from coordinate 5,580,310 downwards.
TTACTATCCATTCTATGTATTCTTTACGGTTGGTAAATGACAGGCTGTTAAAAAACTCGCTAGCTGGTTTATCCTTTTCAAATGCAGCGGCCAAATCCTCCGGCAGGCGGATGGTTTTTGTGGTGGCATCAATATATTTCAGTACCGGCTTTTTCTGCAGGCGTTGCTTTTTTACTTGAATCCGCCGCAGTGGTAAGCCGGCAACCAAAGGCCGACCAGGTATCATTAAAAGAAATAAGGCTTATCCATGTAAGTGTATCACCATGCGCCAGCAAGGCATCCCAGCCTTTATCGCGCGTAAGGTCCGTTTGCATACCTGATGTCCCTTTCGGATAGTATATCCAGCAAATGATACCTTCTTTAATTTTTGAAACTACTTTTTTCAGTTCTTTTTCCATGCCGGCGCGATTGGTTACAAACCAGTGCACCTGGTTATACTGCGCAGCGTCATCAGTAATTTTTACACCAGCCGGCAGGGCTCCTAATTGTTTCTTAAAATCGGGAGGTGCATGAAGCGTCAGTAAAACATCCTTCTCTTTAATTTTTAATTTTTGTGCAATGCTGGATGCCATGTGTTGGTGTTTTTATGGATGATGAGGCAATTGTATTGTAATCACTGCCTGTCTCATGATTCATATCATTAGCACGTGAAAGGTATAAAATTATTTAATTGCCTGTAGGGACCATCTCGTTTAGCGGCCGTTTTTATCACTCCGTGTTTTTTGACTATCTTAAACCCCTAAACCAAAGCTGATGTCCAATTCGCTTTTTCGCACAAAAAAGATTGCGTCTATTCTGGCAGAAGGCCCCGATGACAGCCATGGCGCAGGCGGCCTAAAGCGCGTATTATCGCTCCGCGATCTCACTTTTTTTGGCATCGCCGCCATATTGGGTGCGGGTAGTTTCAGTAGCCTGGGAGGGGCTGTTTTTCATGGCGGGCCTGGCGTGGTAGTTTTATTCATCATTACAGCAATTGCCTGTGCTTTTACTGCATTCTGTTATTCTGAATTTGCCAGTCGCATACCCGTTGCCGGTAGCGCCTATACCTATGCCTACGCCAGCTTTGGTGAATTGTTTGCCTGGATAATTGGCTGGGCACTTATCATGGAGTATTCCATTGGCAATATCTATGTTGCCTACAGCTGGAGCGATTACTTCACCTCTTTCCTGGAAAAAATAAATATCCATCTTCCGGAATATTTGTGTACGAGTTACATGGAAGTAAAACATGCACTGGACGATGGCAGTACAGTGCCGGATGTGCTGGCCGCATGGAACCATGCACCCATCATTGGCGGCTTGCATATTATTTTTGATTTACCTGCACTCATCATCAATGTACTCATTACGTATTTAGTATTCAGGGGCATTAAAGAAAGCCGCAACTTTAGCAATGTGATGGTGATATTGAAAATGATAGTAGTGGGGTTGGTGATCCTGGTGGGCGGTTATATCATTTTTGCTAATGGTCTTACACCTAACTGGACACCTGCCAACGATGCGGGTGTAAAGTCTTTTATGCCGAATGGCTTCAGCGGTGTAATGGCGGCCGTAAGCGGCGTTTTCTTTGCCTACATTGGGTTTGATGCCGTAAGTGTACTGGCAGAAGAAAGCAAAAACCCGCAACGGGATCTGCCCCGGGGTATGATACTATCCCTGGTAATCTGTACTATCGTATACATTCTGTTAACGCTGGTTTTAACCGGCGCGGTTAACTATCGAAATTTTGAAGGCGTGGGCGATCCGCTGGCTTTCATTTTTGAAAAGCAAAACCTGAACGTTGCGTGGATGCAGTTTTTTGTAGCCATTGCTGCCGTAATTGCCATGACCAGTGTATTGCTGGTATTTCAAATGGGCCAGCCGCGTATCTGGATGTCTATGAGCCGCGACGGTTTACTACCGCCGGTGTTTCAAAAAATACATCCACGGTTTAATACGCCTTCGTTTTCAACCATTGTTACCGGTTTGGTAGTGGGCATTCCTATATTGTTTACTGATAAAACATTTGTGCTAGACTTTACCAGCATTGCCACCTTATTTGCATTTGTGCTGGTATGCGGTGGTGTGCTGTTGATTCCGAAAAAAGAAAAGCAGGAGGGAAAATTTCATATCCCCTATATCAACGGACAGTTTATTTTTCCATTGCTGATTGGGGCCGCCCTGGCGATTGCTTATTTTTTTGACCATCAGTACCTGCAACATTTATTTCAGGTTTCGCTTACAACAGAAGAAGCGCAATCGGCAGTGGCCGGCATTGACCCTACCAAGATTGATTTGGTCAATAAAGCCATCAACAATGCCGCGGTGGCTAAAGAAACCATCAATATCTCTACCCTTATTTTTTGGTTGGTCTGTGTTATTATGTGCGTACTTGCTTTTATAAAAAAATATTCGTTGATCCCATTGCTGGGATTGGTAACCTGTCTATACCTGCTAACGGGCATGACGGCCAAGAACTGGGCCTGGTTTTCAAGCTGGCTGCTGTTGGGCCTGGTTGTTTATTTTATGTACGGGTATAGGAAGAGTAAGTTGGCGGGGGCTAGTAATTAAATTCAAAATGTAAAAGTCAAAAGTTAAAATTGTGCGTGAGTATAGGCTGTTTAGGACACGCTTTTTACTTTTTAATTTTGACTTTTGACTTGCAATTATTAATTAATTTTGTTGTTGATGAAATTTGAAATAGGCGATAAGGTAACCATCATGCATTCTAATGAAGATGGTGAAGTGGTGGATATCATAAACGACAAGATGGTGATGGTAGATGTGCGGGGGGTAAAATTTCCTGCCTATACAGACCAGCTGGATTTTCCATACTTCAAGCAGTTCAGTCAGAAAAAAGCCATTCCGGCCAAAAAGCCAAAAACATATATAGACCAGGTACCTAAAGAAAGAACAGTTATTTCGGGGGCAAAACATCCCGCAGGGGTATGGCTGATGTTTTTACCAAAATTTGAAACCGATGAATTTGGAGATGACGTGGTTGATCTATTGAAAGTGCACTTAATCAACGGAACCGGTATGGCTTACGGGTTTCATTACAAGGTCAATTATGCCGGGGAAACGGGTTTCGATTTTAAAAACGAATTACTGGTAAACCAGGATTTTTATGTGCACGATATACCGTTTGATAATTTAAACGACAATCCCACATTTGCCTGCGAGTTCACCCTCTCCAATCCCGATAAAAGCAAGGCCGAATATTATGAAACCTCGCTAAAGCTCAAAGCACAGCAATTGTTTAAAAAGATTGAGGAGATTAAGCTGAAAGGCGAACCGCATTTCTCTTATAAATTGTTTGATACCTACCCGGCAAGGCAGGAAGAAGAAAAAATGGATATCTCGCCATTATCTGCGGCAGGGTATAAAGTATATGCTGCGTCCAAAGCCAGGCAGCACCTGCCACCTGCAAGAACGGTGGTTGATTTGCACATAGAAAAAATAACCGACGACTGGAAGCGCCTCAGCAATTTTGAAATGCTCACCCTGCAGTTAAGAGAATTTGAAAAATATTTTGAACTGGCGGTAGCGCATCATCAATCCTCTATCATTTTTATTCATGGCGTGGGCACCGGCAAATTGCGCGATGAAGTGCATGAACAATTGCGGCTCAAAAAAGAAGTAAAATATTTCGTCAACCAATACCACCCCTCTTATGGGTATGGTGCTACGGAAGTGTTCCTTAATAGCTAGGAATTAGTTATTAGGAATTAGGAATTGGGTTTGCGGATGTTTTGACGCTGCGCAATTTTCAATTAGGAACCACTTATTCGGAACTGGTAATTGGAACGATCATTTTAAATGTTAAATTTTAAATGTTGAATTGCGCGGCGTCCGGTGCTTCACCCTTCTTTGCTGCATAAAGCCATCCTCCGCGCTTGCGCCTAATTCCAAATTCCCAATTCCAAATTACTAGTTCCCCATTCCCAATTCCCAAAAAGCTACCTTTGCAGCAACTACCAACCGAGCTATCGATCCTATGGCAACATAGGGTAGGAAAGTCCGGACAGCACAGGACAATGCACCGGTTAAGCGCCGGGTCCCGATTGTAAGAATTGGGAACAGACAGTGCCACAGAAAATAACTGTCCCGATCCCCTGGATCGGGATGAGGGTGAAAACGTAGGGTAAGAGCCTACGTCCCGTCATGGTAACATGCCGGGAGGGTAAACCTTGCATGCTGTAATGCCACGTATACCAGCGTTTGAGGGCGGTTCGTCCGATGCTGGAGGGTAGGCAGCCAGATCTCCGCAGTAATGCGGCGGCCAGATAAATGATAGTTTAGAAACAAAATCCGGCTTATGAGTTGGTAGTTATTTTTTCAAAGTCAAAATTCAAAATAAAAAGTCAAAAATGTATGTTCAGCCATCTGATGATTTGATTCCTATTACGTGCCGACACTATTTTAACTTTTGATTTTTTAATTTTTAATTATTGCTCTCACTTGCCTGATCGGTACAGGCTACCCAAATACCCACCCACTTCCATCATCCATGCTATACCCAGGTGTACCATAATTCCGCCGAGTATGGATTGTGTTCTGTAAGCAATAATACCAAGCAACATACCGCCAAAAAAAGAGGAGATGCATTCAAACAGCGGTTTTCCAAAATGGATGCTGCAATAAAAAACAGCCATGGGCAGTACTGCATCCGCGCCCACATAACGTACAAAGGCAAACACTAAAAAACCGCGAAAGAAAAGTTCAATGGTAAGAAAGTCGAGCCCGTAGGAAAGTTCGTACAATAATTTATACCGCCAGGGATGATTGGTAAGTTGGTCTATAAATGCCACCTGTTTTAATTTTGGGTACATGCGCAGAAAATCTGACTGTGTAGAGGCAAAAGCTATCAGCGGAACCATAATCAGCAACATCAGCGCATAAGGATGCCAGTTAAAATTTTTGGTGGTAACGCCCCAGAAAGAATAGGTTGTTTTTTGCAGCCACCAGAACAATGCCAGTGGTATGGCTACAAGTAGTAACCGTGAAGGCAGGTTCACAATAATGGCGTAATACTTTCTCCATGCATTGCTACCATCTCCTGCTATCCATTGGGTAAGTCCGCCAAAGCTTACTTTTAGTGCAAACAATGCAGGTGCCGTAAACAGCAGTATCCAGAACAGTGGCTGGGATGCAGCTTCTTTGTACCGCGCAAATACCAGTACTACAAATGGAATAATAAAAGCAATGGCGTACACCGTATAAAAGCCAAGAAATTTTTCAAAACGGTTGCTGATAGCATACAGCCATTTTGTTTCTATGCCGTACCGGTAATTGATGGTAAGAAAAATAGCGGCAAAGCCAGCACAGAAAATAAGCAACCATTTGTCTACGTTCCTGAAATAATCCTGGAGGTATGAGAGAATGAGGTTCATTGGTTTCAGGCATTATTGCTGCCTGTGAAAGAAGCTTTCATCTTAGACATCAGATCTGTTTCAACCATTTTTGCTGCCACCGCAATCATATTTTTGAATGCCCTGCCTTGGGAGATACCATGGCCAATAATTACCGGGCGGGAGACACCAAGTACCGGTGTGCCGCCGTAGTATTCAAAATTAAAGCGGTCTAGAAATTCGTGTTCAATCTGCTTGGCATGGGTGATATCGTACACAGATTCGGCCATTTTTAATACTATGTTACCGGTAAATCCCTCGCAAACCGTTACATCGGCTTTATCAAGAAATATATCGCGGCCTTCCGTATTGCCGATAAAATTTATCTGGGTGTTATTTTTTAAAAGTGGGTAGGCGGCCTGTGCAAGAATGTTTCCTTTGCCTTCTTCTTCGCCCACATTCAGCAGGCTTACACGCGGATTGGCAATGCCTAATATATGCCGCGCATACAACGAACCTAAAATGGCAAACTGGTTGAGGTTTTCCGGTTTGCAATCGGCATTTAAACCTACGTCAAGCAAAATGCCGGTCATGCCATTTTCTTTGGGAATAACAGTAGAGATAGTGGGCCGTAAAACACCATCGATAACTTTAATGCTGAACATGGCGCCAACCAGCATGGCACCGGTATTACCGGCGCTGATGAAAGCATCGATTTTGCCAGTGGCCAGGTAGTGAAACCCAACCGCAATAGAAGATTGTTGTTTTTCTTTCAGCGCTTTGGTGGGGTGTTCATGCATGCCGATGACCTGGGGTGCATGCACAATTTCTATATTGCCCGTGGCAATATTTTCCTGCGCCAGCAATGGCGCTAGTTGCGCTTCGTCTCCAAACAATACCAGTTTTGCATGATCTGAATATGCCGCCTGGTACAAATGGATGCCTTTTGCCGCTTCCAGCGGAGCAAAATCGCCACCCATCATATCAAGTCCAATATTCATAGTAGCTGCAAAAAAAATTCCAATACCCAGGGTGTACAGTAAACTGTAAACCGTTGAATGCCGGAATCGGGAATGTTTTTAAATTATTTTACAGGAGCTTGCTCAGCTACTACTTTTCCTTTGTAGTAAAGTTTGCCTTCGCTAACGTGTGCACGGTGCCTAACATGTATTTCACCGGTTGTGCTGTCTTTGCTCAATGTAATGGTACTTGCCGTGTAGTGTGTTCTGCGTTTAGCACTACGCTGCTGAGAATGTCGTCTTTTGGGATTTGGCATGGCTCAACTTAATTTATAATAATCAAAAAATGTTTGTTCACTGTTTAAACGCTTTGAGGCGTTAATTATCTAAATTCTTTTTTATCTTTTCCAGCCCTTTCCAGATAGGGTTTTCTGCGCGCCCTGGCTGGTCACCTGTATTATTTAACATCGCCAGCACATCCTTATCACAATAGGAACTGCCTATTTTATCTTCACTGCACATCCGCTGCATGGGTATGCTCAGGTTAATGAATTCATATATCCAGTCGCCAATATGCAGGTGGCTTTCGCCGCGGCTGATATAATGTACATCCGGATCCTCTTCTGTTTGATTCATCTGTTCCGGATCTTCCGCCAATTTCACCACCACGTTAAACTCATCCCACAAATTCATAGGGAGGGTAGGGCTTCCACAACGGTCGCAGGTGACATCCAGCGTACCACCCACCTCAAACTTCAACAGCATAAAGCCATTTTGTTTGTCGAGCGTGAGCCTTATATTTGCCTTGCAGTTGCTGAAATCCTGCGGTTGATAAGGCTCAAAGAACTTGTCATTTACCTGGTACTGGTACTCGTGAATGCCCTGCTTTAATCCCACAAATGCTATATCGTAGTCCCGGCGACCCATGTCTATGAACTTTTAAAGGTTGGCAAAGGTATGACAAAATAACCAAATTACCGGCATACAAACAGACAATTTGTTGGCGAAGCTGCAGCTGGTGTGGTGTTGACCACCCTTCCGCAACTGATGTTGTTTGCCAGGTGCAAATTTAATAATGATTTGCCGGGCTTACCTTACCTGTAAAAAGCAACTGTATACCCAATAAAACCGGTACGGCATACGCATCTACGGCGCTGATAATGAGCCTGTTTTTTTGATAAAAAGGGTATTTTAATTTGATTTTAATAGCTTGTAAAACAATTGTTTCAATGTTGCAGTTTTAATTGCAGACCTTTATCGCAGACTAAAAAAGTTATATCTATATGGAAGACGCAAGAATATTGCTGGTGGAAGACGAACGGAAAATTGCAGATTCACTAAAAAAGGGACTTACGGAGAACCAGTATGCGGTGGAAGTAGCTTATGATGGCCTGGCGGGCAAGGAGTTATTTAATTCGCAGCCTTTCGACCTGGCCATTCTGGATATCAACCTGCCGGGTATGAATGGTTACGAGCTTTGCAAGGAAATACGCGCCCATAACCAGCAAATTCCGGTGATGATGCTTACCGCGCTTAATGCCATAGATGACAAAATAGAAGGGTTTGATGCTGGTGCCGACGACTACGTAATCAAGCCATTTGATTTTAAAGAACTGCTGGTACGGATTCGCGCGCTGCTAAAAAGATTGCGTCAAACCACACCCGTTGTAAATATGCTTAGGGTGTCTGACCTGGTCATGAACCTGGAAAGCAAAGAAGTAACCCGGGACGGCAGAATCATAGCGCTCACTGCCAAAGAATTCCAGTTGCTGGAATACCTGATTAAAAATAAAAACCGTGTGGTATCCCGCGCAGATATTGCCCTTAACGTTTGGGATATTGATTTTGACACCAAGACCAACGTGATTGACGTGTATGTAACTTTTCTGAGAAAAAAACTCGATAAAGACTTCCCGCACAAATTAATACATACCCAAGTGGGCATGGGTTATATACTGAAGGAATCCTGATATGAACATCCGGGTTAAAATAACACTGCTTTTTACCCTTCTGGTGATGGGTATATTATCGCTTGTCAGTTATTCCGTTTACTATTTCACTGAAAAAAGCCGGGCAGCCGTTTTTAAACTTCGGTTGCAGGCCGGGGCCAACAACCGCGCCAACCTGTTTGCCATGCTGGGCGATAATAAGATGGATATATTGCGGAGGATGGACAGCAGCTCCACTACGTTGATTTCACAACGTGGGCTGATTATCTTTGACGGCCAATCCACACCTGCTTACGCTTTTTTTGGTAATGGCGTTAAACCGGTCTCCATCAGCCCGCAAATGATTGCTGACATCAAAACATCCAAAAATAAATTTCTTAAAATAGGTGAGGTGGATGTTTCCGGCATTTATCATCCATACGAAAATAAAGGCATCGTTGTGTTTTATATGGGTGTGGATGAAGACGGCAAAAAAAGAATCGAAGACCTGAAACGGATCCTGTTATCGAGCTTACTGGCAGGCGTAATCATCACAATTTTAACCGGGTATATTTTTTCTACGCAATTGGTGCGTCCCATTAACCGAATCATCCGCCAGGTAAACGAAGTTTCATTTAACAATTTATCTGGCCGCATCAATGGGGGAGACGGACAGGACGAGCTGTCGCGCCTGGCCAATACGTTTAACAACCTGCTCAGCCGCCTGCAGGAGTCGATTACTATACAAAAGCGTTTTATCTCCAATGCGTCGCATGAACTGTCTACTCCGCTCACTTCTATCAGCAGCCAGCTGCAGGTAACATTATACAAAGAAAGAACTACGGAAGAATACCACAACGTGCTTTACTCTATACAGGAAGATGTGGAGCAAATGCGGCAGCTTACAAAGAGCCTGCTCGATATTGCTAAAACCGGTTATGAAGGAGGTATTGAACTCAGCGAAGTAAGGGTAGATGAGATCATGCTGAAAATTGTAGCCGATGTAAAAAAGATTAATGCAGCCTACAATGTAGAACTGGAGTTTGGTGAGTTTCCCGATGATGATAAGAGTTGCCTTACCTATGGCAATCCTGATTTGCTGTACAGTGCCATCAAAAACATTACAGAGAATGCCTGCAAATATTCTTTCGATAAAAAAGCGTATCTGTTCCTGAAGTTTGAGAACAATGATATTATTGCACAGGTAAAAAATATCGGCGAAGTAATCACGCCTTCTGAAATGGAAAGTATTTTTCATCCCTTTTACCGCGGTAGAAATGCGGGCGATATCAGGGGTTTTGGATTAGGCCTTGCATTATCGCAGCGAATTGTTGCATTGCACAAAGGAAAAGTGCAGGTACAATCAGATACAACCAACGGTACCGTATTTACTCTTACATTTCCATCATTAAACACCTATTAATTAATTGTTTAATGTGTTTTTAATTCATGTTGTAAGGCTTAACGCTTTTTATTCCTGAAATTTATGATGCAGGTTGTAGAATTATATAAACTTTTTATAGAGTAAAACTTTTTCATAGGGTGGTTTTAGGTTGCATTCTCGTCTTAACAAGGGATGTGGGTTGAAAAACCTTCATCCTTTTTTGTTGCGGGCACCTATAGTGTTTTCTTATGCATAATATTTGAAAATGCATCAACATAACTAACGCCTACGGAAATCTCTTTTCCATCAATTTCTACTTTGCGGCTGCTTACTTTTTCAATCCTGCTCAAAGGAATAATATAAGACCGGTGAATGCGTACAAACTCACTGGAAGGTAATTTCTCAGTAATCGCTTTCAGGCTCATCAGTGTAAGAATGTTTTTATTGTCTGCCAGGTGTATCTTGATGTAGTCATCCAGCCCTTCAATAAACAACACGTCTTTCAAATTTACTTTTACCAACTGGTAATCTGCTTTTACAAAGATGGAAGTAAGCCGAAGTTCCTGGTTAACTGTAAACTCATAGTATTCTTTTGCTTTGTACACAGACTTAACAAACCTGTCGTACTCAAAAGGCTTCACTAAATAATCAATTGCGTTTACATTAAATCCTTCCACTGCATATTCGCTGAATGCGGTAGTAAAGATCACCATGGGTTTGTGAGAAATGGAATTGTAAAATTGAATGCCGTTCATGTCGGGCATGTGAATATCCAGGAAAATCAGATCAACTTTTTCTTTTTCAAGAAAAGCCCTGGCCTCTATTGCATCTGTAAATATGCCTTTTAATTCAAGAAAAGATACTTTACTGACGTATTCTTTTACCAGTTGCAATGCCAGTGGTTCATCATCAATTGCTATGCAGGTTATCATGCCAAATGGAGTGTTAATGTGATTAGAAAATTAGTGCTGCTGTTTTCAATAACCAGGGTATGTTTATGGGGATACAACAGTTCAAGCCGCCGTTTCGTGTTTTTGATCCCCATACCGGTATTGCCCGTGGCCGCCGGCAGGGTGGTAAGTTTATGGTTGGCCACGCTAAAGACCAAATGGTTGCCGGATACATTCAATGCTACATCAATTACTGCCGACTGGTGCGTACTAATGCCGTATTTACAGGCGTTTTCAACAAATGCAATCAGCAGCAGCGGGGCAATTTGTTTGTTGTCAATATTGCCGGCAGCGTAAAAATTAATGACAGATTTTTCGGTTAATCGTACCCGTTGCAATGAGATATAGTTCTCCAGAAATTGTATTTCTTTTGTCAGCGGCACCATATTGGCTTTGGCATCATCCAGCACGTACCGCATGATGGCCGATAGTTTCATAACAGAACCGGCAGTGTCAGGACTGTTAACCACTGCCAGCGAATAAATATTATTGAGCGTATTGAACAAAAAATGCGGGTTTACCTGTGAACGCAGCAATGCCAGTTCGGTACTGATCTTTTCTTTTTCTATTTCTTCGGTACGCCGTTCGCTCCTGAACCACTGGTTGATGATCTTTATTCCGCCGCTAATAATTAAGATCAGCAAAAACAGGATGATGGTGCCGGGAAAAGTAAACGGCATCATCCTGCGGCCCGCGAAACGCCCGCCCGGTCGGCGAAAATTTGGCCCGGGGTGAAGGCTTGCCGTATCTCTCTCCTCCATCATTCCGCCACCGGGCATTGGCGCACCATGCCCCGGCAAATGGTTCATGTTTTGTATAAACCTTGGCGGCGGCATCTCTACAAACTGGAAATAAACAAACGGTATACATATAAAAACGGCCAGTATGGCTAATATCCAGGCTACATATACACCTATTTTTCTTTCGGCAAGCAGCCTGGGTATCAGTATTAAAGAGTGAACATAGTAAAACCCAATCAAAAACAGGTTGGTGGTAAAAAAAAGCAATTGCATTTTTTTGTCTGGGTTAAACGGCATTTCCCTTGGGCCTGAAAAGTTGAAAAACGGCAGCAGCAGAAACCCCGTCCATATGGCAACATGAATGATAATTTGAAGGGTCTTTTTATTTGGGTTCATTGTTTAGCTGGCGGTTACACAAATTTGGTTGGCAAATGGTCGGTAAGGTATAGCTGCAACAGCTGACAATGAAATAAAATAGAGCAAGAAGCAGTATTTGTCGGTGAGTATAGGGTCGAAAGGTTTGTTTAAACAGCTGAAAACCAACCGCTGTTAAAGATGTGGTAAAAAAACTTTGCAAAAAGCTATGAGGTGTCGAATCTTTTTGCAAGTTTTACATCATCCAAGCCCCCAATGAAAGACCTGCATCTGCAGGTTTTTTTATTTTCTAGCAGATGGTTTTATCAAGTTCAATTTCCGAAGAAACCGTAACCCCTTTGTAAACTTGATAACCTCGTACCATGAAACTTTTTATTACCCTGGCTGTAGCCATGACTGTTTTCACCGCTGCTTTTGCAGGTTCCGGCAATCCTTCTGATGTTAAATTCCCCCGCACATTTACTGCCGTTTTAAAAGAAAAGAAATCTTTGTTTGAAGTAGAATCGGCCAAGGTTTGTGCCTGCCAGATACTGCGTGTTACTTCTAACAACGAAGAAGAAAAATTAGTAGCCGTATTTGCCCAGGGCACCAACAACGGCGATTTATCTGCCAACTTTGCTACCGCCAACAGCGTGCTGGAGAAAGAGAAAAAGCACATGAAAGCATTTTTCTACACAAAAATTAAAACAGCAGAAAACGTAACTGCACCCACCCCGTGCAGTATGCTGTATAAAAACATACAGGTTAAATATTCTAACGTTAAAATGTATGATGTGCTGGATGCTGATGCGTTGAATGCGGTGAAGTAGTATTGGTAATTAATAATTAATAATTAAGAATTAATAATTAATAATTGACCGAAGTCTGCAACCTGAGGATGTTTTCATCTAACGGTTTTTGGCTTCGGTTTTTGAACTTTTGACTAATTAACCAATCAGGCATCGCTTACTAATTACTAACTAACTAGTCAACCGGCAATTACTGATCAACCAGGCAACTGATCAACTAATCCACCAATCAACTAATACTGTTCACTATCGTTGGGGAAGTCATTGCTCTTTACATCTTTGATATAATGTTGTACGGCGCCGGTAATGGTGGTAAACAGGTCGAGGTATTTGCGCAGAAAACGGGGTTTGAATTCAGTATTGATACCCAGCATATCATGCATTACCAATACCTGGCCATCACAATATTTACCTGCACCAATACCAATGGTGGGAATACTCAGGCTTTCTGCCACTTCTTTCGCCAACAGCGCCGGAATCTTCTCCAGCACCAATGCAAAGCAACCTGCCTCCTGCAACAGCAGGGCATCTTTTTTTAGTTTATCGGCCTCAGCCTCTTCTTTTGCGCGCACTGTGTACGTACCAAATTTATAGATGGATTGAGGCGTTAAACCCAGGTGCCCCATTACTGGTACACCGGCAGAAATAATGCGTTTAACAGATTCCAGGATCTCTTCTCCGCCTTCCAGTTTAATGGAGTGTGCGCCGGTTTCTTTCATAATGCGGATGGTGGAACTGAGGGCTTCTTTTGAATTGCCCTGGTAAGAACCAAATGGCAGATCAACTACAATAAGGCACCTGTCTGTACCGCGCACGACCGATGAGGCATGGTAAATCATTTGGTCCAGCGTAATGGGCAGGGTCGTTTCATGGCCGGCCATTACGTTGCTGGCAGAGTCTCCCACCAATATGATATCTATACCGGCCGCATCAAAAATCTTTGCGAAAGAAAAATCATAGGCGGTGATCATGGAGATCTTTTCACCGGCATCTTTCATTTTTTGCAACGTATGCGTAGTAATTTTTTTTACTTCCCTGGAGGTTGACATAAAACCAGTTTTAGATTTCGGGATTTCGGGATTGGGAGATTTGCTCTAGCCGGATCAATAATCTCAGCATCCAGCAATTTTAAAATCAGCAATATTAAACAGCTATCTCTTTCATTCTTACTTCTTCGTACAATGTATGCAATAGGCCATCTGCCAGGCCAATCTTAGGTACAAATATCTCTTCTATAGCCGCCCAGCGCATTACATTGATGTATATCTGTATGGCAGGTAAAATTACATCGGCCCTGTCTTCGCGCAGGTTGTACACACGCATCCGGGCATATAAAGAAAAACTGCTGAGTTCTTTGTAATAGTCTTTGAGCAATTCCAACGGCAGGGGTTTGCCGTCTTTCTTTTTAGACATGGAAAATACTTTATTGATATTGCCACCCGTACCAATAGCCACCACGGCTTTGTGCCCCCTGGTTTTTTCGCGGATGTAATTTTTCATCTCATCCCAATGAGCTTCTGTAACCTGGTTTTTTAACAGGCGGATGGTGCCTATATTAAAAGACTGTTTAAAAACAAGTTGGTTCTGGCTGAACAGCGTAAGTTCTGTACTGCCGCCGCCAACATCAATGTACAAATAAGAATGTTCTTTGTCCATGTTTTCGGCAACATGGTTTTCATAAATGACCGCGGCTTCTTCATCTCCGCTGATAACTCTTATTTCTATTCCGGTCTCGTGCTTAACCCTTTCTATAATGGCTGCTGCGTTCACTGCATCACGCATGGCAGAAGTGGCGCAGGCCTTAATGTGCTGTACTTCGTAGACGTCTATCAGGCATTTGTATGCCTGCATGGTTTGTACAATCATTTCTGTTTTCTGCGCAGAGATTTCTTTTTTTTCAAACACATCAAAACCCAGTCGGAGGGGTACGCGAACCAGGTTGAGTTTATTAAAATCGGGTTTGCCTTCGGTGTTTCTTACTACATCCGATATCAGCAGCCGGGCCGCGTTACTTCCAATGTCAATTGCTGCCAGTCTCAATGTGTAGTAGTTTTTGTTATGGTATTGTTTTTTATGAACCACCTTACCCTGCCTCGCCCCAACGCTGCGAGAAACAAATACCCGCAAACGCAAATCTCAAAATCGCACAATCTCAACATCCCGAAATCAGATCCTGCGTCCGCCGCCTCGACCAAACGCTGCGAGAAACAAATACCCGCAAACGCAAATCTCAAAATCGCACAATCTCAAAATCACGAAATCAGATCCTGCGTCCGCCCCCTAGCCCAAATGCTGCGAGAAACAAATACCCGCAAACGCAAATCTCAAAATCCCAAAATCCCGCAATCTCAAAATCAGAAACTGCGTCCACCGCCTCGCCCAAACGCTGCGTGAAACAAATACCCGCAAACGCAAATCTCAAGATCTCAACATCCCGCAATCTCAAAATCAAATTATATCCGGAAATACCACTGCAGGCATTACAGGTTCTTTTATTTCTGATTCTGGCAACGCCGCTTTCACAGCACTATGCAAGTAATTGTAGATCTCCACCTGCGCACGCACCCGTTTACCGGTTGACCGCACATACTCGTTACTCAGACCATTGTTCAAAATTCTGGCTTTCACATTAGCATTCAACTGAATATCCAGAATAGTTTTCAACACTTTCTTAATATCGCTGTTGAAAATAGGACAAGTTACCTCTACACGGTGATCTATATTTCTTACCATCCAGTCAGCTGAAGATATAAACACCCGTTCTTTACCACCATTATGGAAGATAAATACCCTTGCATGCTCCAGGTATTCATCTACAATGCTGATGGCTTTTACCGGTATCACAAATTTTTTATTCTCCGTCAGCATGCAGAAGATACCCCTTACAATTAATTTGAGTGCCACACCGGCTTTGGCGGCTTCATACAATTTAAATATCAGTTCTTCATCAGACAGCGAATTCATTTTAAGTATGATAGAAGCCGGCTTTCCTTTTTCTGCCAGTCGTATTTCTTTTTGTATCATGCGCAGCAGGTGGGTACGCAGGCCGGTAGGACAGGGGATAAGCGTTTTACAGGCTTTGATAAATTTTTCGCCTTCTTTTGGTTTCTCCAGGTACAGAAACATCTTATTTACATCTGCCATAATACTACGGTTAGAGGTAAGCAGGCACTGGTCGCCGTAAATGGTAGCGGTTTTTTCGTTGAGGTTGCCCGTGCTTACAAAACCGTAATGGGTGGTATAATTGTTGACGCGTTTTTTTATGAGGCAAAGCTTGGCATGTACTTTCATATTAGGAATGCCAATCAGCACTTTTACACCTTCCTCTTCCAGCCTTTCTTTCCATTCAAGGTTGGCCTCTTCATCAAACCGAGCGCGCAGTTCTATCATTACAGTAACGTGTTTACCGTTTCTTACAGCGTTCACCAGCGCGTTGATTACTTTAGAATTGGAGGCCAGGCGGTAGGCAGTTATTTTGATAGCTGTTACGTGAGGGTCCATGGCCGCTTCGCGCAGCATATCCAGCACGCCATTAAAAGAATGATAGGGAAAGCTTAATAATATATCTTTCTCAAGCACTACATCGGTTACCCTTTTTGTGCCCACCAGCAGGGGGTGCGTAAATGGTTTTTTGCGAAGGCTTTTTTTGGGGATGATATCCGGAAAATCCATGAAGTGCCGGAAGTTATGAATGCGTCCGCCGGGTATCAGGTTGTCTTTCTTGCTCATGTTCATTTTCCGCATCAGGAATTCCAGCAGACCGGCATTCATTTCCCGGTCGTACA
Organism: uncultured Chitinophagaceae bacterium; assembly: GCA_963705285.1. Lineage (GTDB taxonomy): Bacteria > Bacteroidota > Bacteroidia > Chitinophagales > Chitinophagaceae > JACMLD01. The sequence continues at coordinate 5,564,071 of OY970066.1, read as the reverse complement.
CAAAGCGCACCGGTTTACCCCGCCGCCGGTTTTTGATACCTTTTTCTATTTTTTGGATGAGTGTGGTAGCTACATCGTTATCAATATCCATTTCTGCATCGCGGGTCACTTTAAATATCCACGAATCGAATTTATTATACGCAAAATAGGAAAAGATAGAGGGGAGGTTGAAGCGCACGATGTCTTCCAGTAAAATAATGTGTTGTTCGCCCGGCGCTGACGGCAGCAATACAAAGCGCCCAAGTGCGCGGCTGGGGATCTCTATCAGCGCATATTTCTGGTTGTAAGCATTTTCTTTGGAGGACATTACCACGCCCAGGTAAATTGATTTATCGCGCAAATACGGCAACTGCGGAATGTTTTCAATCATCAAAGGAATGATGTTGGAGCGCACTTCTTCCTCAAAATGCCGCTGTACAAATACTTTCTGTTCGCGGTTGAGTTGTTTTTCTGTAACAATAAAAATCTTCTCTTTCTGCAACTCGCCATTAATTTCTTCCCACACCCGGTTAAACTCATTTTGCTGCCGCAGCACAATCAGCTGAATTTCTTCCAATATTTTTTCAGGACTTTCTTCCAGGTGCATATTGGCCTTTACGCGGTGGGTCTTGTTTTCGAGCTCTATCATTCTTTTGAGGGTAGCCACACGTACCCTGAAAAACTCGTCGGTATTATTAGAAAAAATGCCCAGAAATTTGATGCGTTCCTTCAGGGGGACTGTATTATCTGCCGCTTCCTGTAAAACACGTGCATTGAATGAAAGCCAGCTGATATCCCGTGTAATTGTTTTCTTCTTCATATTTTTCCCGTCGTGCATAATTCAGGCGCTTTTTACGCAAGGTAAGCGCCCCTTAGCCACTTGAAATTAATTAATTATTAATTGCGATGGTCTGGCACCCGGCCGGTTTATCTTGTACCGCTTGGTGCCGCCGGCGCCTAAAAACTTGCAAATGCTACCATGATCTGCCGGATGTAAGCAGCGTGTGCGGGATTTCAGCACCGGTTTTTGACTCAAAGACCGGTTTGCAAGATGTAATTCGGAAAAACCTTGATTTTCTTTGTGATAATTGCCTGCCTTTCCCTACCTTTGCCGTCCTAAATTTTGTACATCATGGCCAGAGTATGTCAGGTAACCGGTAAGGTTCCGGTAACAGGGAACAAAGTTTCTCACTCAAATATAAAAACCAAGCGTCGTTTTTTGCCCAATCTGCAAACCAAACGTTTTTTTCTTGCAGAAGAAGATAAGTGGATTACGCTCAAATTAACGACCGATGGCATACGCACTATCAATAAAAGAGGGCTGTATACCGTGGTGAAGGAATTGAGGGCAAACGGAACACATATCTAAGTAATACACAACTATTAAATTTCCCTAACAATGGCAAAGAAAGGAAACAGGGTACAGGTTATCCTGGAATGTACAGAACATAAAACCAGCGGTAAACCCGGTACCAGCCGCTACATTACTGTAAAAAATAAGAAAAATACGCCTGAGCGTATTGAACTGAAAAAGTTCAATGCTATTTTGAAAAAAGTAACTGTACACAAAGAAATCAAGTAATTTAATTCATCTTTTAATAATAGATAGTCATGGCAAAAGCAGCTAAGACCGCGCAGAAAAAGGATTTAAAAGCATCTGCTGACGCAAAAAACTGGACAAAAGTAATCAAGGCTGTACGCAGTCCTAAGTCCGGCGCTTATACATTTAAAGAAGCGATTGTACACAAAGACAAAGTGAAAGAATACCTGGCCGGTAAGTAATGGCAGGTTTACCATATTGAAAAGCTGTTCTGGGTTTCCGGAACAGCTTTTTCTGTTTTGACAAATTCAAAGGCAAAAACTCAGAAAACCTTTTGCCGGGATCTTTCCAGTACTATACTATACTTTTGACTTTTGAAGCACTTTAGATTAAGGGTTTTATCATTATTATTTTTGGAAGGACAGGAAGCCGCCACACGGACTTACAACTCAGAACTTAAAACTTAACACTCACAATGGGTTTATTCGATAAATTATTTGGAAAAAAAGAAAAGGAAACGCTCGACCAGGGTCTGCAAAAAACCAAGGAAGGCTTTCTCTCTAAAATTACCAAGGCCATTGCCGGTAAAAGTACCGTAGATGAAGAAGTGCTCGACAACCTGGAAGACGCGCTGGTAAGCGCTGATGTGGGCATTGATACCACTATCCAGATCATCGACCGGATAGAGAAACGCGTGGCCCGGGATAAATACCTCAGCACCAGCGAGCTCAACCGCATTCTTCAGGAAGAGATAGAAACCCTGCTGGTTGAGGCACCTGAAGGCAATCAATATAATTTTACTTCACCCATGCCCGCCAGCCCGTATGTGATATTGGTAGTGGGTGTAAATGGCGTGGGCAAAACAACCACTATTGGTAAACTGGCTAATAATTTTAAAAAAGGCGGTAAAAACGTTTTACTGGGGGCAGCCGATACTTTTCGCGCTGCAGCCGTTGACCAGCTGACCATATGGAGCGAGCGCGCCGGCGTTCCTATTGTAAAACAAGATATGGGCAGCGACCCCGCCGCTGTAGCATTCGATACCGTACAAAGCGGTGTATCTCGCGGCAGCGACATCATCATTATTGACACCGCAGGCCGGTTGCACAACAAAGCCCATCTGATGGATGAACTCGGCAAAATAAAACGCGTGATTCAAAAAGTAATACCTGAAGCACCGCATGAAGTAATGCTGGTGTTAGATGGTTCTACCGGGCAGAACGCACTGGAGCAGGCCAAACATTTTACGGCCGCTACCGACGTATCTGCGCTTACCATTACCAAATTAGATGGCACTGCCAAAGGCGGCGTGGTGTTGGCCATTGCCAATCAGTTTAAAATACCCGTAAAGTTTATCGGTGTAGGGGAGAAAATGGAAGATTTATTGGTGTTTGATAAGCATGAGTTTGTGGATAGCCTGTTTAACCTGGAGAAGTAAAGTATTAATGTGCTGATGTGAAAACCTGCCTGCAGGCAGCTACCTTTACTTCATTGATAGAACGCAGATTTTGATGATTGTGATGATAACTCATGATTGATTGTTGCCGTAGAAGCGGTTGGCACCGCAAGTCAGACCGCTGGTGGAACTAAAACATTTGAAGGATGCCTTTGCCAGAGTTGGATGTATAGAACGCAGATTGAGGATGTTGCTGATAACTCATAATTGATTGTTCAGTAAGCCGCAACAAATCAGCGATGATCACATCAGACATCAGAGATTTTAGACTCAGAGATTTTAAACATCAGAGATGCTGGTCGAAGCGCGCACCACCAATTCCCCCTCCAAACTTATTTGTTGAACCGGCGCATCGTTGTTATCTATATTTCGCAGCAACATTTTCACGGCCAGTTGTCCCATTTCTTTGATGGGTTGCCGGATGCAGGTGAGCGGTGCATAAAATAAATCAAACGCATCGGTTTCATCAAAACAGGCAAGTGCCACTTCTTCGGGTATAATGTACTGGCGCGCGTTAATGTATTTCACCGCGTTCATAGCAATAACGTTGGAACCAAATAAGATGGCTTTAGCAGGTGAGGTATGTTGAAGCAAATGGTGCACCGCTTTTTCGGTATCGGCTTGCAGGTGGCTCATTTGCACCTGTTGCAGGTAATCTGGCGTAAACGCAATATTATTTTTAGCCAGTGCAGCGAGATAGCCACGCGTACGTTCGCCCAAATGATAAAGTGAAGAAGCATAGTTGATCATGCCAATTTTTTGGTGACCGCAACGGATCAGGTGTTCCGTGGCTTCAAATGCGGCTTTATAATTATCAAGTACCACGTAATTCGTTTCCATTCCTGGAAAGTAACGGTCAACTAACACAAATGGCGTTTGTTGTTGCTGCAACAGGGCAATTTGCGGTTCTGCATATTCGGGAGGAGACAGTAGCAGCCCATCGGCCTGGCGGTTCATGAGTGCATCCAGTATCTTTTTATATTTATCCGGATGCTCATCAGAGCTACCAAAGATGACGGTGTAGCCATATTTATCTGCTTCATCTTCTATTACACGGGCCAGCGCGGCCGAAAATGGATTGGATATATCTGCCAATATTAAACCAATGGTATAGGTGCGGTTTGTTTTTAGACTTTTGGCTATCTGGTTGGTACGGTAGTTCATGGCCTGTGCGGTAGTCCTGATTTTTTCAGCTACCTGTTTATTTATCCTGCCCTCTTTTTTGCCATTGAGCACATACGATACAAGGGCCGTGGATACGCCTACCGCGTTGGCTATATCTTTCAGCGAAACCCGTTTAATCATTAATTGTTAGTTGTTAGATTTAATGGATTGATTTCAAGCTAATTAAGACAGGATTTTTTACAGATTATCCTATTTACATGCTTAAATATTCGTTAAGAGCAAAGATAATAAAGAAATGGTTTAAACGTTTAAACAAAATTGCTTATTTTTGTGCCCTGCATTGCAGTTCTCTTGCCAACCTGCTTTCTAACAATTGCCAGCGGTCAACAATACAATTGATTCATAAAACCGCCTTGCCTGCAACAGCTAGCCCGTAAATGTTTGCATGGTGCTGCTTGATAGCCAGCTTGCTTGAAAAAATTAACCGGTTGTTTGTTATAGAAAAATAGCTTTTTAGTGAGCTGTTATTTTAAAACAAAAAAAATTGTGTGTATGATTAGTAATAGAAAAATGAATGTTGTAAAGCGCATTGCCTTTGCAGCAAGCGATAATAATAGAAAGTCGCTGATAGAATGGTCTTATTATAACCAGGAAATATTAAAAGAACATGAACTGTTGGCAACAGGTGCTACTGCCGATATACTTGAAGGAACAGTAGGCGTTCCGGTAACAAGGTTGCACGATGGCGCAGCAGCTGCAAATCAACAGCTGGCTTCCATGATTGCATCGCAGCAAATAGATATCCTGTTGTTTTTCTGGGATCCGGCGGGGCCCTTGTCTTTTGAAGACGGCGTTCGTGCATTGTATGACCTGGCAGTCAACAGCAATATCATTGTTGCCTGTAACCTGGCCACGGCAGATTTTGTGTTGTCGTCGGCCCTTATGAATAAAACTCATTCAGTGCCGGTGGTAGAAAATAGTGTGCCCAAACGGGTGCCTTATTTCAATGGCCACAACCAGCGCCGCGTGGTGCTAAAAGTAAATACCATTAACTAAAATAATTTTTATGAACCTTTCCATTGCTGCAGCCAGGCCAAGGGTCTACCGTATAGCTGTAAGCGCTTTTTTCTTTATTGCAGGGTTAACGTTTGCCTCATGGGCAAGCCGCATCCCTGATATTAAAACCCAGTTGCAGTTGAGCGATGCGCGCCTGGGGGCCGTGTTATTTGCATTACCGGCCGGTCTTATGACCAGCCTGTTTTTTGCAGGATGGCTGGTATCTCGCTTTGGCAGCCGTAAGGTAATGATTGCCGCTGCATTAACTTACCCGGCTATACTGGTATTGCTGGGTATTAGCGGCAATGTATGGCAGTTGGCGTTTTTGCTTTTTCTTTTTGGACTGGCTTCTAACCTGGTAAACATCGCCATGAATACGCAGGCTGTAGATGTGGAATCAATGTACGGTCGCTCGGTAATGGCTTCTTTTCATGGTTTATGGAGCATTGCCGGTTTTACGGGTGCCGCAATTGGTACCTTACTGGTGTCTGCCGGTATTGTGCCATGGCTGCATTTTTTAATTATCTTCTTATTGGCTGCGCTGCTGGTATTTTTCTTTTACCGGTTCACATTGCCTACTGATACTGGTAAGGCAGAAAAGCAGCCATTCTTTGTAAAGCCAGACAGCTATATTCTTAATCTTGGTCTTATTGCATTTTGCAGCATGTTGTGCGAAGGCGCCATGGCCGATTGGAGCGGTGTATTCTTTCAGAAAGTGGTAAAGGCGCCACCGGCACTGATTACCTTTGGCTATGTAGCCTTTACCGCTTCCATGGCAACGGGCAGGTTTTTGGGTGATAAAATGGTTACTAGATTGGGCGTAAAAAAAGTAATGCAGCTGAGTGCCACCTTAATTGCTACCGGGTTATTTGTTTCGATACTCTTTCCGTATATGGCCACTGCTGTTGCCGGGTTTTTATTGGTAGGTCTGGGCGTATCTTCCGTGGTACCGCTGATATACAGCCTGGCGGGAAAATCTGGTACCATGCAACCGGGTTTAGCGCTGGCAGCAGTATCTTCTATCTCATTCCTGGGTTTTTTAATAGGCCCGCCATTAATAGGTTTTATTTCTGAAGCTGCCGGTTTGCGGTTATCCTTTGCAGTGGTGGCGGTGGTCGGCTTATTTCCCGCAATTTTGGCCAACAGGATTAAGGAACAGTAATTCATTTTCAGCCCTTGGGTATGAGCATGGAGTGATGGCAGCAGTACTGTAAAAAATATTTATTATACCCCGCCATGGTTGCGGGGTATTTTTTTGACCCATTGTAGTTACCGCGGGTGTGCAATGCCTTACATTTACAGTTCCGTTAAATGTTCAATGTATGCGCAGCACCTTTTTTTTGATTGGCTTAATAATCACCGCCTGCAGTGTAACCGGTTTGGTTGCTTTTACAAAAATTGCTGCACCAGCAATACGTAGTCATAAACCCGCGGCGTTGCTGGCCGATAGTGCCCAGGCTAATTACCAGAATTTTTGCGGTGGATGCCACGGAGAAAAAATGGATGCATTTGTAGACCGCACATGGAAGCATGGCAGCTCCAAAGCAGATCTCTATAAGGGTATCAAATTTGGATATGCCGATGAAGGCATGCCCGCTTTTGATTCAGCGTTTACCGAAAAAGCCATCAACGATCTGGCCGCTTATATACTCACCGGCGTAGAAAATGTAAAGCGGTATAATTTCCAGAAAGATATTGTGATCAAGAAAAATTATTTTAAGTCGGCATCAATGGCGGTAAAGTTAGATACCATCTTGCAAGGAGTTAAAGTGCCCTGGGGTATGGCATTTTTACCAGGTGGTGGAATGCTTATAACGGAGCGTTCCGGCAAATTGTACCGCAAAACCGGTAAGAATAGCATAGACAGCATTGCAGGTGTGCCGGAGGTGGTGGCAGAAGGGCAGGGCGGTCTGATGGATATTGCATTGCATCCGCAGTTTGCAAAAAACAAGTTCATTTATCTGTCTTATTCGGCTCCTAAAAAGACTGATTCGGGCGTATTGGCCACCACGGTTATTATGCGTGCCGTGCTGGAGGGCAAACAGTTAACCGATCAACAAATTATTTTTGAAGCATTGCCCTATTCAAGAACACGCCACCATTACGGGTCACGTATGGTGTTTGGCCGCGATGGCAAATTGTATTTTTCAGTAGGCGAAAGGGGCAATGAAAAGCAAAACCCGCAAACCACTAGTAACGACCTGGGTAAAATTCATCGAATTAATGATGATGGCAGCATACCGCCAGACAATCCCTTTGTACATACAACGGGTGCCAAAGCTTCCATCTACTCTTATGGACAACGCAACCCCCAGGGATTGCTGCTGTACCCGCCCACCGGCGAATTATGGGAGACCGAACATGGTCCGCGCGGTGGAGATGAACTGAACGTGATAAAAAAAGGCGCCAACTACGGATGGCCTGTCATTACTTATGGTATCAATTACAATGGAAAGGTGATTGCTAACAAGTCTGCGGAAGCCGGTATGGAGCAGCCGCTTACTTACTGGATTCCTTCTATTGGCCCCAGCGGAATGGCTGTTGTTACCGGTAACCGTTATCCTGCCTGGAAAGGCAACCTGCTGGTAGGTTCATTGCGGTTTAAATACCTGAGCCGTTGTGTCTTGAAAGGCAATAAAGTAGTAAAGCAGGAAATGCTGTTGAAAAATATCGGCCGCCTGCGCGATGTAAGAATGGGGCCGGATGGTTACATATACATTGCTGTTGAAAGTCCGGGTTATGTATTTAGGTTGATTCCGATATAATCGCTGATGTCTGTTAATCGCTGATGTCTGATGTCATGATGTCTGATTTTATGATGCGATCTACATTGGTTAGCAATATTTTTGCTTGTTTTTATAATAATGGGTATGGTCAACTTCACTATAATACAATGGTAACCTTAATGTATAAGCCGTTCTATCATTCGCGTCGCGGCATTAGCACACCTGCCTACCGGCAGGCAGGTTTTCACACTAACACATTTTCACATTAGTCTCATGAAGCACCTGAAGGCCATCAATAAATATTTTTATAAGTACCGCTGGCGGTTGTTGCTCGGTATCATCTTTATTACGCTGTCTAACTATTTCCGGATTCTTAGTCCGCAGTTATCCGGCTATGTGGTAGACAAGGTGGAACAATCTATTCGCAGTTCAGTAGAAAAAGCACCGGCAGTTACTGGCAGCCGACCCGCTACCTATGATATACTGGTACAGCAAATCATCAGCTGGCTAGACAACAACGCTGTTAGCTTTAGCAGCCGTATTATTGTATGCGGCATTACGCTGCTGGTGCTGGCTTTGCTGGGCGGTTTTTTTATGTTTCTCATGCGGCAGACAGTCATTGTAATGAGCCGGCTGATTGAGTATGATCAGAAAAACGAAGTATACCGCCATTACCAGCAGCTGGATGCTGCTTTTTACAAACGCAACAGCACCGGTGATCTGATGAACCGCATTACTGAAGATGTAAGCCGCGTAAGAATGTATACGGGTCCGGCCATGATGTATTTTATCAACCTGGCGGTCACCATCGGCTTCAGCATTTATTTTATGGTGCGCGCAAATGGTATGCTAACGCTGTATGTGTTATCGCCGCTTCCCATTCTGGCCATCACCATTTATTATGTCAATACCATCATACACCGTAAAAGCGAGCGCATACAGGCACTGTTGTCAGATTTAACCACCACCGCGCAGGAGTCCTATTCCGGCATCCGTGTGATCAAATCTTTTGTACAGGAAAAGGCCATGATGGGTTTTTTCAATAAAAACAGCACAGATTACAGAACCAACGCCATCGGATTGTCGAAGGTAGAATCCATCTATTTTCCTTCTATGGCATTGCTGATTGGGCTGAGCACTTTGCTGAGCATTATGATTGGAGGCATTTATGCATTGAACGGCCACCCCGATGTAACCACGGGCACCATTACAGAATTTGTGATGTATGTAAACATGCTCACTTTTCCGGTAAGTGCTATTGGGTGGACGGCCAGCATGATACAAAGGGCAGCAGCTTCGCAAAAAAGGCTCAACGAATTTTTGGATACTAAAACAACGATCAGAGATGAACCTGGGGTTACCACGCCGGTGCTTGAAGGGGATATCGTTTTCGATAATGTAAGCTTTACGTATCCCGATACAGGCATACAGGCCATCCAGCATTTTTCTTTTCATATAAAAAAGGGGCAGAAAATTGCCATCATAGGAAGAACCGGCAGTGGCAAATCTACCGTGGCGCAACTGCTGCTACGTATGTACAACCCCGATACAGGCACTATTTTATTAGACGGTATAAACAGTCGGCAGATACAGCTCGCATCATTGCGGCAGCAAATCAGTTATGTACCGCAGGATGTATTTTTGTTTAGCGATACCGTTACCGGTAATATCACTTTCGGCCTAGGCAATGCCCCTTTTGAAAAAGTGGAACAGGCCGCTGCTTATGCAAGTGTTGACAAGGAAATTCTCGGTTTCTCGCATCAATACAAAACAATGATAGGGGAGAGAGGGGTCACCCTCAGCGGTGGACAGAAACAACGCATTTCTATTGCCAGGGCGCTCATCAAAAATCCGCGCGTGGTGGTATTTGATGATTGCCTGAGCGCGGTGGACGCCAAAACCGAAAACGAAATCATTGCTAACCTTTACCGGTTCCTGCAAAATAAAACAGCTATCATTATCACACACCGTATTTTTTCTTTGTTTGATTTTGACAATATATTGGTGCTCGATGATGGAAAAATAATTGAGCAAGGCAGACACGCAGACCTGCTGGCCCGCAACGGGTATTACCGCCAGTTGTACGATGAACAGCAGCAGCAGGAGCATGGCAACGGTAAAGCCCTTGTATAAGCGCAGTTAGGCAATGTTTCTTTTTTAAGAGAAGGTACTGGTAATCAACTGCAGGGGCTAAATTGCGGCCGCTATGCCCATAATTCCCAAAATGAAGGCAGGAAAAGGGTTTTCAAATTTTGCCAGTTCTAAAACAATATTATATTTGTAAGGTATTCTAAAACCAACATTTCGATAAACAGAAAATCATTACAACTGTGGCGTACGAAAATAACAATGAAAAACGGATGGAAAGCGTTTACAGCAAACGCATCAGGGCTGGTAAAAGAAGAACCTATTTCTTTGATGTAAGAGCAACACGCAGCAACGATTATTATCTTACGATTACAGAAAGCCGTAAGAAATTTGAAGGCGAAGGGTACGACAGGCACAAGATTTTTCTGTATAAAGAAGATTTCAATAAGTTTATCAAAGGTTTGGTAGAAGCCGTTGATTATGTGAAAACAGAATTGATGCCCGATTTTGATTTTGATGCATTCAACCATGATCAGCCGGGTGAAGTGGATGGTGAAGAAACAGCTGGCATTGCCGCTGTATCTGCCGCTCCTGTTGCTGTTGCCGCTGCACCGGTGGTGCCCCAGGAAACCAGCAGCATACCCAATACCAGCGCTACAGAAGAAGTAGACAAATGGTAATCATCTAATAATTTTCAACCTGTTTATAAAAAACCCCCTGTTATTTAGCAGGGGGTTTTCTTGTATAATTTAATTCGGGGAGATTACTCTTTGATGAATTTGGTAACCAGCACATCTGCACCTGATACGGTTCTTAGCAGATAACTGCCTGCCGCCAGGCCACTAACATTTAGTACCTGCTGGTTCTTGCCAGACTGCGCCGTAAATGTTGCCTGTTTTACCACAGCGCCTTTTCCATCCATCACCATCCATTGCACTTTACCGGCAGTTTCTGTGTAATAATCAATGTGCAGGATGCCTGCAGCGGGGTTGGGCCAGGCGGTAACTGCGGTACTTTTTCCTTTAAAGTTTGCACGCACCACATTGCTGTATACAGAGGTACCGTCTTTGTCTACCTGTTTAATGCGATAATGGTTCCAGCCTGCATTGGGAGATGCATCCGGGAAGTGGTAATCAATTTGTATACTGCTGTTTTCTTTTCCGGGTATTTTGCCCAGCACCTGGTTAAAAGATATGCCATCAGCAGAACGCTGTATTTCAAAATAATCATTGTTTTGCTCGCTGGCAGTGCCCCATGTGAGCAATGCCGAGCTTATGCCGGTTTTATTGATTTTTAATGGCAGCAGGGTAACCGGCAGCGATGCATTTACGCTAGCAGCAATGGTATTCTTGCTGAGGTTTCCACAAAGCGTTGCAGGGTTATTTAACAGGTCATTGTTTAATGTACTGAAGGCACCGCCCACATAGCTATTCAAAATCGCCGGTGTAACACTGTTAGAATATGACAAACCATAAATGGTGTATGTACCGGCAGGGTAGGTACTACTATTACTTAAATCTGATCCCGCATCTATGGCCCTGATGATACCTGTGCTGTTATTCACAATTACGTAGGTATAATTAAAACCCGCGCCGGGACTGGCAGGCCCGCTGTACATGTTACCGCCCGGAGGTCCGCTTGCACTAATGGTAAAGTTAGCCGGCAACGTGGGAAGTGTGGCATCGAATGTACCAATAGCCAGTGTATAATATTTTCCGGGAGTTAACGTGGCGGAGAAACCTAATCCGATACTAACGGAACCGTTGTATGTGCCATTGGATGCCATAAAATTGGCGCAGGGACTTGCCGGGTTAAAATCACTGCTGTATAAATTCATGATAAGACCATTGGGCGAACTGGTGCGGTTAATAGTGTAAGTGCCCTGTACGTTTACCGTGAATTTAAAAGTTTTGTATTTGAAAGGATTGCCGTTGAAATTAATACAGTTGCCGGGTGTAACATTATTGACTGCAAGGCTTGATAAAGGGTCGGTAGTGACAACCTGCCCGGAAGGCGCCACAATACTTCCATACAATGGAGACAATGACAGATCAAGTGCTGCACTACCAGCGGTACCGCTTACACTGGTGCCTGGGGTAAATGTAGTGCCTTCAGCAGCACATGCCGATGTAATGGTGATATCGGCTGCATTCACATTGAAAAATATATTATTGCGGGCCTGTATTTTTATTCTGCCTGCATAAGTAACCAGATTAGGTACGGTGATGGTCTGTGTTCCATCATTGGCTGTGTTGGCCACCAGTGTATATGGAAAGGTAATGCCGCCATCTGTAGAAAACAGAATGTCGACCGCAGAACAGTTCACCGGAGTCAGGTTTGTATTGGCAACGTTCCAGGTAATGGTGGTGGTATTAACGCCGTTGGCTACCAGGCTGGTGGCACTCGCCTGAGAGGTAACCGTAAAGGGCCCTGCTGCTGCATTGGTACTAACCGCCACATTGCCTTCTGCTGTACAACTGCCGCCGGGTGCATTATCGCGCAACGTAACCCTAAAATTCATGGTACGTGTTACAGATGGCAACACCTCATAGGGAGTCAACGTATTGGCTACAATATTTGCCAGCGGCGGAAAAGTTCTGCTGCTGCTGGCAGCGGGTGGATAAGATCTGAAATTGGGTCCTGAAGTATTGCTGGGTTGTGGCGTTACAGTGGTGGTAAACCCTCCATCTATTTGTTCCCATGTGTAAGTGAGTGTATTTCCATCGGCATCGGTACCGGTAGAAGACAAGGTAAATGGTGTTGAAACAGGTATGGTGTATGCCGCGGCCGGTACGCTGATAATGGGTGCGTTATTACCCGTAGTAACCGGCGAGGCGCACAATGCACTACCGAGTATGAAAGATTGCATTTGTGCAATATTGCCTGCATGAAAATAAAGATCTGAATAATTTTGATAAAAGTTCCCCGTGCACACGCCTGCATATGCCATAATGGTAGATCCACCGCCAGGCTCGTAAGCCGTGGCAGCACTGCTGTTGGGTGGCCCGCATGAACCGTTTGTAGCAGCATGCGTATGCGTTGCGCTGAATTGATGCGCAATTTCATGTGCAGCAGTTTGGTCAAAAATCGGCCCTTGCGGCCCGGGTGTTGGGTTAGCACCTGTTCCAAAATCAAGGCCTGCTCCAGCTTGTCCTTTCGCTGAATTATTACAAACCACGCCGAGCGAAGCGCGTCCACCATTCCATCCATTATTGAAAACAATACCTACATCGTAATTGGCGCTGGTAATGTTAGTAGTAAGCGCGGTTTGATTGGCAGTCAATATAGAAGCATCCACCGAAGCAACTGTATTGTATGGATCTAATGTTGCATCTGTATATAAAATGCTATTGTTGGTAACCAATGTAAGCCGCACATTCACATCACGTTCATATATAGCCGAAATATTGTTTACGGTTGTGGTGATGTAGCCCAGCGCATTGGCCTGGCCACCCGCCCATGTGGTATACTCACCGGTGGCAGCTACTGCCAGGCGGTAGGTTCTGCGCTGGCAATCGCCGGCCAGCGCCGACATGGGTTGCATGCTGGCAACTGAAGACAGTGCCCCGCAGGTAACGGGTAAACCTGCGTTCACATCCTTTGTATAATAAATCATGTGCACATCGGGGTACAAGCTTCCTACAGGACTGATATAAGCTGTGCCCTGCTCAGTAAATATAATGCCACTAACGCCCGCCGGTGTAATGGTGAGCCTTGCAGCGGTATTGTTGGTTTGTGGATCTACCAACTGGTAAGTTTTTATATCCGGATGCGCCTGTTGCAATTCTTCAGAAAGTACAGCAGCTTCAAACATTGCCGTGCTAAGTGTTTTTCCATCGGGCAACGGCAGGTCAAACTTTACCGCCTGCTGAACAGACTGTTTAGAAATTACTGCGCTACTGGCCTGGCGTTGAACCTGGGCAACCTGTAGCGCATCCATCTTAAAAAGCTGGAAATGTAGCGGAACCAGGTCTTTATTCTTGTTTGTATATGATTGAATGGTTTCAGTTCCTACACCCGTCCATGGGCGTTTAATTTGGGAAAAACCGGAGATTGATACAGCAAAAACGGCTAGAGAAAGAAGCAGCCTTCTTATGGTCATAAGAAAGAGTTTTGGTATTGGATTTAGATTATTTCAAGGATAACGCAGGAATACGTATTAAAATATGCTAATGCATAAATAATTTACATATAGAATATAGGTAATAGTATTACTTAGGGCTTTTTAGGCTGTTGTGGCTGGGGAAACAGTGGGTTGGGCATCTTGCTGCGGGGCGCCGGGCGGTAAGTGGGGCTGCTGCCTGGCATATGTTCCACTGTGCTCATATCGGGCACCAGAACCGGCATATTATCAAGCGGCATGTTGTAGACAGTGCCCCTGCTGGTGCGGTTGATGATGGTAGCCCCCGGGTTGAGTTGTTCAAAAGTTTTATTGAATGCCGGCAGGTTGCGGACGAGCGAATCTGTCCGTAATTTATCAGCCAGGGAGTCAACTTTTCTTTGCGCAAATACGGCGGGTATTATACCTGCCATCAGCACGGCAATGATATAAATTTTTTTCATAAACACACCCGTTTGGCTTACTGAAGGTAAGTTATTTCCGGATGTTTTTAAATGCGTTGATAAGGCCGTTGGTAGAGCTGTCGTGTCCGCTGATTACCGCATCTGTAGCCAGTTCAGGCAATATTTTACCAGCCAGTTGTTTACCCAGTTCAACACCCCACTGGTCGAAGCTGAAAATATTCCAGATTACTCCCTGCACAAATATTTTATGCTCATACAATGCAATCAGCTGACCCAATGTAAAAGGTGTAATTTTTTTTATTAAAAATGAATTGGTGGGCCGGTTGCCCTCAAACACTTTATGCGGAAGCAATGCGGCAATGGCATCTGTCGCCATGCCGGCTTTTTCTAATTCTGCTTTGGCCTCTTCGGTTGTTTTTCCATTCATAAGCGCCTGGGTTTGCGCAAAAAAATTAGACAACAATTTGGTATGGTGGTCGCCAATGGGGTTGTGGCTGATGGCGGGTGCTATAAAATCGCAGGGTATAAGCACAGTGCCCTGGTGAATCAGCTGGTAAAATGCATGCTGACCGTTGGTGCCGGGCTCTCCCCATATAACTGACCCTGTTTGGTGGTCTACGCGGTCATTGTTGCGGGATACATATTTACCATTGCTTTCCATATTGCCTTGCTGAAAATAGGCTGCAAAACGGTGCAGGTATTGATCATACGGAAGAATGGCTTCGCTTTGTGCGCCAAAAAAATTGCTGTACCAAACACCTATCAGCGCCATCAATACCGGAATATTTTTTTCAAGGGGTGTATCTTTAAAATGGTTATCAGTTTCATGCGCGCCCTGTAAAAGTGCTTCAAAATTATCATAGCCAATAGTAAGTGCAATAGAAAGACCGATAGCACTCCACAAAGAATAGCGGCCACCCACCCAGTCCCAGAATTCAAACATATTGGCTTTGTCTATACCAAACTTTACCACATCTTTTTCATTGGTAGAAAGGGCGGCAAAATGTTTCGCAATATGGGCTTCATCTTTGGCAGCCTGCAGAAACCAGTCGCGCGCCGTGTTGGCGTTGGTCATGGTTTCCTGGGTAGTAAATGTTTTGGATGCAACCAGGAAAAGGGTTTCTTCGGCGTTTACTTTTTTGAGTGTTTCTGCAATATGCGTAGCATCTACATTGGAAACAAAATAAGGCTGTATGTTTTCTTTCCAATAAGGTTTCAGTGCTTCTGTAACCATAACAGGTCCAAGATCGCTCCCACCAATGCCAATGTTTACAATATAACGGATAGGCTTACCCGTATATCCCTTCCATGCCCCGCTGTGAATTTTTTCGCAAAAGCTTTTCATCTGTGCCAGCACCCTTTTCACATCGGGCATTACATCTTTACCATCGCTATAGATAGGTTTGCCGGTAAGGTTTCTCAGCGCAATATGCAGCACACTGCGGTTCTCGGTTTCGTTGATTTTTTCACCATTATACATCGCCTGTATGGCCGCAGGCACCTGGCATTCAGTAGCGAGCTGCTGCAACAACCGCCAGGTGGCACCGGTCATGATGTTCTTTGCATAATCAAACAGAATGTCTCCAAACTGGATGGAATATTTATCGAACCGGTTAGCATCTGCTGCAAACAATTGACGGAGATGCGTTTCTTTCATTTCACCATTGTAGTGGGTTTGTAATTGTTTCCATGCGGTGGTGGTGGTTGGACTGATACGCGGGAACATAGCCGATTATTTATAATGAGTTGAATAGTGATTAAATTACCTGCGCAATGTAGGAAAGATCTTAGTACAAAGTATAAAGCTACTAGCTGTTAGCTTTTAGCTATTAGCGTTCACCTAACAACTAAAAGCTAACGGCTAATAGCTAACGGGTGCCGGTGTAAGGTTACTTCAACTGCTTAACTGCTTCAATAATTTTGGGTACTACTTCAAACGCATCGCCCACAATGCCATAATCGGCTGCTTTAAAGAAAGGAGCTTCCGGGTCTTTATTGATGGCTACGATTACTTTACTGCGGTTTACACCAGCCAGGTGTTGTATGGCACCTGAAATTCCAATAGCAATGTACAAATTGGGTGCAATGGCCAAACCGGTTTGTCCCACGTGCTCATGGTGCGGCCGCCAGCCAATATCTGCTACGGGCCTGCTGCAGGCGGTAGCGGCATGTAACAATTTGGCCAGCTCTTCCACCATACCCCAGTTTTCTGGTCCTTTTAAACCACGGCCGCCACTAACAACTATTTCTGCTTCTGCCAATGATATTTCGCCTTTTACTTTATTTACGGCAGTCACTTTTATTTTTCCGGCATCCACGGAGGCGTTTAATGCTACTACTTCGGCACTGCCTTCTGCGGCTACGGTTTTATAAGCATTGGGACTTAGGGATATTATTTTTACCGGTGTGTTTACGGTAATGTTTGCAAATGCTTTTCCGCTGAAAACATTTTTCTTTACGGTGAAGCCATTGCTGGTATCTGGCAGCGCTACTGCGCCTGCCACCAGGCCGGCTTTGAGGCGGGCGCTTAAACGGGGTGCAATGGCTTTGCCATCTACATTATTTGAAAAAATAATCACGGTGGCACCGCTGGCTTCGGCGGCCTGTGCAATTACTTTGGTATATACCTGTGCGTCGAAATTATTCAACGCTTCATTGTTTACATGGTGGATCTTTTTTACACCATATTTTCCCAGTGCTGCCAGGTCTTCTTGGGTGGTGCCCAGTACCACGCCTTCTGCGGCAATGTTTAGCTGGGCTGCAACGGCCGCACCATAGGTAATGGCTTCCAGCGATGCTTTTTTTACATGTCCTTCTGCCTGGTCTATAAATATTAGTACGCTCATCAGTGAAATTTTAAATGTTGAATTTTAAATTTTGAATTCGCCCGGCAACTTCATTACTCACATGTTAATATCAATCCGTAATATCAATTCTATCATTAAGGCCATATGAACCTGCGTTCTGTTAAATCGCGTCACAGCATTTTCACACCTGCCTGCCGGCAGGCAGGCTTCCACATTTTCACATTCATCACATTTCCACATTATTTAAATCGCCTTTGCCTCTTCGTGCAGTAACCGCACCAGCTCGGCGGGGTTGTCGGCCGGTACTAGTTTTACACCCGCTTTAGGCGCTGGTAAGCCAAAACCAGCAATGGTAGTCAATGCGTCAACTGCTACGGGTTCCTTTACTTTCAATGGCTTGGTACGTGCACCCATGATGCCTTTCATGTTGGGGATGCGTGGTTCGGCCATTCCCTTCTGGCAACTAACGGCCAC
Source organism: uncultured Chitinophagaceae bacterium (assembly GCA_963705285.1). GTDB lineage: Bacteria > Bacteroidota > Bacteroidia > Chitinophagales > Chitinophagaceae > JACMLD01. The sequence continues at coordinate 5,546,296 of OY970066.1, read as the reverse complement.
GGGCAGGTTAACTTCACAAATTTCTTCACCACCTTCAATTTCCCGGGTAATAGTGGCAGTGGTGCCGTTGATGTCAAATTTGGTGGCCAGCGATACATACGGCAGGTTAAGCAACTCTGCTACCATACCGCCGATGGCCGAACCGTTATAATCAATGGTTTCTTTACCCGTAAATATCAAATCGTAATTGCCTTCCGCAGCCACAGCCGCTATCTGCGATGCTATCACAAAACTATCGTGGCTGTCTGTGTTTACACGGATGGCTTCTTCTCCGCCAAGCGCCAGGGCCTTGCGTATAATAGGGTCTGCATCTGCAGCGCCCACGGTTACCAGGTGAATAACGGTAGCCGGATCTTTCTCTTTCAGTTCAATGGCACGAACAAGCGCATACCATTCATCGTAGGGGTTAATGATCCATTGTACACCTGCTTCGGCGAATTTCGTATTGTTATCTGTGAAGGCTATTTTTGCCGTTGTGTCGGGCGTTTTACTGATACAGACTAGTATCTTCATTGGAGCAATTTAAGATAGTTAAAAAAAGTACTAGAAGGTTGTTTATGCAACTAAAACAAAGATAAGCACGCCCAACTAGATTTCAAACAATTAGCCCAAAAAATAATTACGTGTATGGACAGGCTGGCGCGCATTATGGAATTGTTACGGGCTACCCCTGGCGATAATTTTCTGGAGCATGCGCTTGCGTTGGAACATATAAAGTTGGGAAACGATGCCGGCGCCCGTGCTGTATTTGAAGCCATTTTGCAGCGCGATCCCGCGTATATTGGTTCATATTATCACCTTGCCAAACTGCTGGTACGAACGGGAGAAACAGCATTGGCCATTGCCTGGTACGAAAAAGGAATGGCTGCCGCTAAAGCGGTTGGCGATAACCACGCGCTGGGCGAGCTGCGGGCGGCGTATGAAGATTTGGTGGATAGCTAGGCGAGTGGGGAGAGGAGAGTGGCGAGTGGGAAGAGGTAAGTGGGTGGAGGTAAGCGGGACGATGCAAGTAGGAAGAGGGGAGTGAAAGAGGCGAGTGGGAAGTGTTGAGTGGGCTTATTCTTCGCGGGAGTTGTTGGGTAAAAAGTAAGTAATGAAAGATAGCACCAGCATCATATGACATATCAAAACAAGTTTAGGGAACCTTCAAACGGAACCGCCCTGAAGCCTGCCTGCCGGCAGGCAGGGGCGTAATGATTAGCGCAGGGCGAAGCCCTGCGATGACGCGGTGAAACATACGCCACAGCCCTGAAAGCCTGCCTGCCGGCAGGCAGGGGCGAAAGCGATTTATTTAACATTAAAAGACAGCAACAAGTAAACACAGACAGATTAAAGCAACCGGTACTTCATTTCTTAAATCATTCAATGAACCTTCTTTCATCATTTCAACAATTCATAGAACAGGAACAACTTTTTTCGCCGAAAGATCGGTTGCTGCTGGCCGTTAGCGGTGGAATAGACTCGGTAGTGCTGTGCGAACTCTGCCACCAGGCCGGATATGATTTTGTGATTGCGCATTGCAATTTTCAGTTGAGGGGAGAAGAAAGTGATGCAGACGAAGTATTTGTAAAAAGCATCGGCAAAAAATATGACAAACCGGTGTTGGTTAAAAGATTTGACACCAGTGCATATGCTGCGCAACATAAGGTTTCTATACAAGTGGCCGCCCGGGAACTGCGGTATGAATGGTTTGATCGTGAAACGTCAGGCGGCAATCGTGAAGGGGTCGACACACATTTAACCGTACATACTCACGCCTCACGGCTCACGCCTCACGACTCACGCCTCCCGTCTCACGACTCACGTCTCCCGTCTCACGTAGTAACTGCCCACCATCTCAACGATAACATAGAAACCATGCTCATGAATTTTTTTAAGGGCACTGGTATTGTCGGCATCAGGGGCATGCTGACCAAACATGGCAAAATTGTACGCCCATTATTGTTTGTACGAAAAGAAGCATTGCAGCAGTTTGCCACAGACAACCAATTGAGCTGGCGCGAAGATAGCTCCAACCAGTCTGATAAATATGCCAGGAATTATTTCCGTAACCAGCTCATTCCCCTGGTAAAAAATGTTTACCCGGAAGCCGAAAACAACCTTGCCAATAATTTACAGCGGTTTAAAGAAATTGAGTTGCTCTACCAGCAATCGGTAGGTGAGCATAAAAAGAAATTGCTTGAATACAAAGGAAACGAAGTGCATATTCCGGTGCTGAAACTGAAAAAAACGCAGCCTTTAAAAACGATAGTGTACGAGATTATCAAAGATTACCACTTCGGTACAGAACAGCTAACAGGCGTAATAGCGCTTCTGGAAAGTGAAACCGGCAAATACGTTCAATCTTCCACCCACCGCATCATCAGGAACCGTAACTGGCTGATCATTTCTGCCAATGCTCCTACAGAAACATCGCACATAGTGATAGATGGCCCCGGAAAGGTGGAATTGGGAATTGGGAATTTGGAATTGGTATTGCGGCCAAACTTACCCGCATCAATTTCTAATTCACCGTATACTGCATTTCTTGATGCAGCGAACATTCAATTCCCCCTGCTGGTGCGTAAATGGAAGACCGGCGATTATTTTTACCCGCTGGGCATGCCAAAGAAAAAAAAGCTGGGCCGTTTCTTTATCGATTTAAAATTGTCGAAAACAGCCAAAGAAAAAATATGGGTGCTTGAAATGGATAAAAAAATTCTATGGGTAATTGGATACCGCATAGACGACCGGTTTAAACTTACCGCATCTACACAACAGGTGCTGCAAATACAATCAGAAGCTTTGGATATATGACTGCACCTGCCGCGTAAACGCACTCAGCAGATTGTACCTCGCCATAAAACTGCCAAAGACCACCAGGAATGAAATGCCGTACAAGGCTCCCCAGATATGAGCCGAATGGTTAATATTACCACCGCCTTTTTTATCGAAGAACGATGAGATAATTAGGTAAAGAAACCCGAATATAAACCCGGGTATCATTACAGGTATGAAAATGATACCGATGCGGCGCAATGGTTCCAGAAAAATAAACGCAAATACCACTGCCGATACTGCGCCCGATGCGCCCAGGCTGCGATAGTTATAGTTGTTTTTATTTTTGTGATAGGTGGGCAACAGGCAGAAAAACAACGACGACACATACATGAGCAGGTAGAGCATTTTGCCCGAAGAACCAAAAACATCCGCAAACTGCGACTCTACATACTCCCCAAAAATATACAGCGAGTACATGTTAAAAAACAAGTGGCCATAATTGGCATGTATGAAGCCACAGGTAATAAACCGGTACAATTGATTCTGGTTGGCTATCGCCGGCGGATAAAAAATGAGTTCATCAAAAAGTTTATCGCTGTTAAATGCCGCCAAAGACACCAGGCAGGTTATAATAATAATAATGAGGGTTATAGAAATGGTCATTGTATATTTTATTGATGATGGTATTTTTCATTTCTTTGAATGGTACAGGCGCGATACAACTGCTCGGCTAAAATTAACCTTACCAGCTGGTGCGGAAAAGTTAAAAGAGAGAGCGACCACCGGTAGCCGGCGCGTTGCAGTACCGTTTCATGAAGGCCGTAAGCGCCACCAATAAGAAACACCAGCTGGCGTGTGCTTTCATTGGCCCGTGTTTGAATAAATGTGGCAAGTGTTTCAGAAGATAACGCCTTTCCCCGTTCATCCAACGCTACCAGGTAATCATCTTTTGCAAGGGAATGTAAAATAATGTCTGCTTCTTTTTTTTTAAGTTCTGCCTCGCTGAGCACACCGGCATTTTTGGGCGGCGGTAGGATGTTCCATTCAACCGGGTAATAATTTGAGATACGCTGTGTAAACATATCCACCCCCGGTTTAATGTACGGCTCATGCATTTTGCCAAGGCTCCAGAACTGAATCTTCATGCCGCAAATATAGTATTCAGAGTATTTAGTATACAGTATTTAGTATTAAGACCACGCGGGATAGTATTTAGTAAACAGTATTTAATAGAGAGTATTTAGTAATTAGACTCCGCGGCATTGCTTGCTAAAGTGTAGTAGTTTTGATAATAGGCAGTAAAGAGCCTTAGTAGAGAGATAGTTTTCTGAGGAAGCGGTCAGGAAAGGGGTAAAATACCCGGCATCTAAATACTATATACTATATACTATATACTGCTATCTCTATCCTTTAAAATCATCTTCTTCAAAGCACAGTTCGCCGGCGTATACTTTTTTGATGCAGGAAACAATGGCATCCAGCGGGGCGGTTTTTACAATATATCCCCTGGCACCCGCATTCAGCAATTCTTTTGAATCTTCTTTAGACCATGCATTGGATAAACCCAATACCCTGGCTTCGGGGTGTTGTTTTAATATATTTTTAGCAGTTTCAATGCCGTTGACAGGTTTCATGTAAATATCCATTACCACTACATCGGGCAAGAGTTGATCATATCGCTTCTCAGCTTCCGGACCAGAACTGGCTGTTCCTGCCACCTCAATGGTGCTATCGTGCGGCAATAAAGATTTCAATGCATTCAGCATCATGGAGTGGTCGTCAACAATTAATATGGAAATAGTGCGGTTCAAGAGGTTTATTTCTTATGCTTTGTAGAGCCAGCCAGATAAGGGGATGCATACAGGATAACAACTGGCGCTTGGGTTGTTTATCTAAGGTAACGTTTTTTAAATACACTCTTTAAATATTAGGTATTTTAAATATACTTTTTGTATAAATGGTCAGCTTTATTTACTACAAATGTGGTGTAGCAATTAAAGAACCACCGGCATGTAGGTAATACGCAATCGCCAAGCGGCTACTTTTAAATATGGCATTCTAATCTTGCCCCCGGTATATATGAATACTGATGATGCAACATTGTTTTTTTAGTAGATTGCATTTTATCAAATTGCCATCATTTAACCCATTGAGTCACATGAACAATTTTATACAAACCATGCGTTGGTTTGGGCCTAACGACCCCGTTTCACTAAGTGATATACGCCAGGCAGGTTGTACGGGCGTGGTTACAGCGCTTCACCAGGTACCTGTTGGAGACATTTGGACGGTAGACGCAATATTGACCCGTAAAAAAATGATCAATGACGCAGACATGGAGTGGAAAGTAATAGAAAGCCTGCCCGTACATGAAGACATAAAAAAACAAACCGGTCAATACAAATTATACATTGAGCAATACAAGCAAAGCCTCCGCAATGTGGCGGAATGCGGCCTACAGGTAATCACTTATAACTTTATGCCGGTATTGGATTGGCTGCGCACCGATTTGTCGTATACATTACCAGATGGCAGTAAAGCGCTGTATTTTGAACGGGCGGCATTTATTGCTTTTGATATTTTTTTATTAAAAAGGCCCGGCGCAGAAAAAGACTATAGCCCGGCCGAAATACAATTGGGTAAGGCTAAGTATAACAGCATGCTGCCCGAAGCGCGGGAGAAACTTTTTCGCAATGCCATGCTGGGATTGCCGGGAAGCGATGAAGCGTTTACCCCGGAACAGGTTCTGGCAGCCCTTGCTACTTATAAGGGTATTGATGCCGCCGTGCTAAAACAGCACCTGTTTTATTTTTTGCAGCAGGTAGTACCCGTGGCGGAAGCGGCCGGCCTGCAAATGGCCATCCATCCAGATGATCCACCTTACCCGGTACTGGGCCTTCCCCGCATTATGAGTACTGCACAAGATGTAGCAGATCTGCTGGCAGCTGTTCCTTCTGCCGCTAACGGACTGTGCTTTTGCACTGGATCATTTGGCGCGCGGGCAGACAATGATCTCATTACAATGATAAAAAAGTTTGGTGATCACATTTACTTTCTTCACTTACGTAACACCAAACGCGATGGTGCCGGCAATTTTTTTGAAGCCGCCCACCTGGAAGGCGATGCCGATATGTATGGCATTGTAAAAGAAGCGCTGTTGCTCATGAAAAAAAGAAATGTATCCATTCCAATGCGGCCCGACCATGGTCATCAAATGCTGGATGACCTCAATAAAAAAACGTATCCGGGATATTCAGCCATCGGGAGGCTGAAAGCATTGGCAGAGTTAAGGGGATTGGAGTTGGGTATTGCGCGGGGGTTGGGTGATTAGTTGATCAGTTGATTGGTTGATCAGTTGACTCACGGGCGTAAGCACATAAAAACATTCTTTTGAAACGAAATCTACTGATTTTGATGTTATTTTACCAATTAACCGATCAACTGATCAACCAATCACCAATATGACAACATTAACGCCCACTATGCGCTGGTATGGTCCCAACGACCCGGTGAGCCTTACAGATATTTTGCAGGCAGGGTGTACCGGCGTGGTAACCGCGCTGCACCATATTGCCAACGGACAGGTATGGACAGTGGATGAAATACGCAAACGAAAAGAAATGGTGAATGCGGCGGGCCTGGACTGGAAAGTGGTGGAAAGCGTACCGGTACATGAAGATATTAAAACCCAGCGCGGTAATTTTCATGCATACATCGATAATTATAAACAAAGCATCCGCAACCTGGCCAGCTATGGCATTGAAGTAATCACCTACAATTTTATGCCGGTGCTGGATTGGACACGCACCGATCTGTCATACGAAGTACCCGACGGTTCAAAAGCGCTCCGGTTTGAAAAAGCTGCCCTGGTGGCTTTTGATGTTTATATGCTGAAAAGGAAAAATGCCGAAACGGCTTACACCGCAGATGAATTGAAAAGGGGAGAAGAACGTTTTACCCAGATGAGCGATGCAGAAAAGCAATTGCTGCAACGCAATATTATTGCGGGGTTGCCCGGCAGTGAAGAATCATTTACAGCAGCACAGTTTCAGCAAGCATTAGATACCTATGAGGGAATTGATGAGGATACATTGCGTGCCCATCTTATTTACTTTTTACACCAGGTGGTGCCCGTGGCAGAAGAAACCGGTATTAAAATGGCCATTCACCCGGATGATCCGCCTTTTGCCATTTTTGGTTTGCCCAGGGTGGTAAAAACCAGCAATGATGTAAAGCAATTGATTGCAGCAGTACCGTCTGTACACAACGGACTTTGTTTTTGCACGGGCTCTTATGGTGTACGCGCCGATAATGATTTGCCTGCTATGGTAAATACGTTTGGCGACAGAATTCATTTTTTGCACCTGCGCTCCACCCGTCGCAATACGGCCGGCGATTTTTATGAAGACAATCACCTGGAAGGAGATGCAGACATGTACAGTGTTATGAAGGCGGTGGTAGGCCTTATGCAAAAAACAAATAACAGCATTCCTATGCGGCCTGACCATGGGCACCAGATGCTGGATGATCTGAAAAAGAAAACGAATCCCGGCTATTCCGCTATCGGCCGTTTAAGGGGTCTTGCAGAATTGCGCGGCCTTGAAATGGGCATTGGTAAATCATTGTTTATTTAATCACCTAACGATACAAACACACATGGCCTTGCCACCAACTACTGCCAACATTCCATCTGCTTCGTCTGCACCCGCTGCCAAGGGTAGTTACCTGTTTCCTTTTATCATGGTAACCAGCCTGTTTTTTTTCTGGGGCTTTATACACAACCTTGATCCTGCATTGATTCCCCACCTGAGAAGGGGCTTTAATCTTAATACCGTGGAAGCATCACTGGTAGATTCTGCGGTCTATTTTGGATATTTTATTATGGCTATACCGGCCGGCATGCTCATGAAAAGGTATGGCTACAAAACAGGCATACTAATCGGGCTTGGTTTTTTTGCTTTTGGTTGTTTTCTTTTTGTACCAGCCGCCAATACAATGCAGTATTCTTATTTTCTGGGTGCACTTTTTATTGTTGCCTGCGGTCTCGCCATATTGGAAACTGCGGCCAATCCGTATGCAACGTTATTAGGCCCTCCCGAAACTGCCACGTTCCGCCTCAATTTTGCCCAATCATTTAACGGGCTGGCTGCGTTTTTGGCACCGCTGATAGGCCGGTATTTTATATTGTCGAAGGAACCACTGAGCGAATCGGCCATTGCAGCCTTGCAGGCAGATGAAAGAAGTGCTTATTTGCTCAAAGAGACTGCCACGGTAAAAATGCCCTATATCGTGCTGGGCCTCGCCATACTGGTGGTGGCTGTTATTTTCTTATTTACAAAACTGCCCGATATTAAAGACAGCGAAGAAAAAAGAACGGGAAGTTTTTTTCATGTATTCAGGCACAAACATCTTACCTGGGCCATTATAGCGCAGTTTTTTTATGTAGGTGCACAGGTGTGTATTCTTAGTTTTCTGATATTGTTTGCAACCAAGGCAGCCAACATTTCAGAAACAGAAGCCGCCGTTTATTCAAGTTTTGCGGGCGGTGCATTTTTAGCAGGCCGCTTTGCAGGTACATTTTTTATGCGTTTTATTTCGCCCGCAAAACTATTGGCCGTTTATGCAGTTATCTGCACCTTGCTTTGCCTTGTTATTATTTTTGCCCAGGGTATGATGACGTTGTACGCAAGTATAGGCGTGGCGTTTTTTATGTCGATCATGTTTCCTACCATTTTTGCTTTGGGTATACAGGATATTGGAGCAGATACCAAAGCAGGGTCCAGCTTAATTATTATGTCTATTGTGGGCGGTGCCATTCTGCCGCCGCTGCTTGGTTATATTGCAGACCGTACAGGAAACATGCAATACGGTTATGTGGTGCCGTTAGTATGTTTTATATTCATTTTTTATTTTGGATGGAAAGGGCACAGGCATGCTGAAAAAGCGGTGGAAGCCCTTCATTGATGTATTACCTTTAACTGATATTATGCAACGATATTGCCTGGCGCTCGATCTTGTAAATGATAACACACTGATAGCTGAGTACGAAGCTTACCACAAAAAGGTATGGCCCGAGATAAAAGCCAGCATTACCGGCGCAGGCATCACAGCCATGGAAATCTACCGCACCGGTAACCGCCTCTTTATGATTATGGAAACCGAAGACAACTTTAGTTTTGAGAAGAAAGGTGCCATGGATAATAGCAATCTGAAAGTGCAGGAATGGGAACAACTCATGTGGAAATACCAGTTGGCATTACCCTGGGCAAAAAAAGGTGAGAAATGGATATTGATGGATAAAATATTTTCACTGCAGGGTTAACATACATAGAATGACCGTACATGATTCCAATATTATCCCCAACGGCGCTATAGACGCACACCAGCATTTCTGGCAGTACCACCCGGTACAGCACGGCTGGATAAATGATGACATGGCAACCATACGCAGGGATTTTTTTCCGGCAGATTTGTTACCAGTCTTACAGCAAAATGGTGTAGCTGGCTGCGTGGCCGTACAGGCCGATCAAACAGAAACCGAAACCGATTTTTTACTACAGTTGGCACAACAAAATGATTTTGTACAAGGTGTAGTTGGATGGGTTGATGTAAGCGCTGGCAACTTGCAGCAACGGCTTGAACATTATGCGCAGCAACCACTGGTAAAAGGCTTCCGCCATATACTGCAGGGTGAAGAACCTGCTTTTATGCTGGAGCCGGATTTCCTGAAAGGCATTGGTATGCTCCATCAGTACCGGTTCACGTATGATATTCTTATTTTTCCCCGGCACCTGCAGGCAGCCACTGCGTTGGTAAAACAATTTCCGGAGCAGCCCTTTGTTATCGATCATATTGCCAAACCCTTTATAAAAAACGGCGTTGTTGATCAATGGAAGAAAGACATCACCGCCATTGCGCAGTACCCCAATGTGCATTGCAAAGTAAGCGGCATGGTAACGGAAGCGGATATGCGCAATTGGAAGCCGGAAGACTTAGCACCTTACCTCAACATTGTTACAGAGGCATTCGGTACCAGCCGGCTGATGTATGGGTCTGATTGGCCGGTTTGCCTGGCCGCAGCCAGTTATGAAGACGTAATAGGCATTGTGCGCAGCTACTTTTCAACTTTTACTGCGAGCGAGCAAGAGGCAATTTTTGGTACGAACGCATCATCATTTTATCATTTAATATAAAGACCATGGACCTGCATTTAAAAGACAAAGTAATTATTGTGACCGGCGGTGCAAAAGGTATTGGCGAAGGAATTGTGAAAGTGCTGGCAGGCGAAGGTGCCATACCCGTTATCATAGGCAGAAATGAGAAAGACAACCTGGATACCCTGGCGGCAGTAGAAGCAGCTGGCGGCAAATGCTTTCAGGTGCCGGCCGAGTTGATGCAACCCGAAGCCTGTGCACAGGCAGTACGCAAAGTGATTGAAAAATTTGGAAGGATAGATGGTGTGGTAAACAACGCTGGCGCCAACGATGGTGTGGGATTGGAGAACGGGAACTACGAAGCGTTCATGGCATCGCTCCATAAAAATATGATCCATTACTATTTGGTAGTTCATCATGCACTGCCGGAACTGAAAAAAACAAAGGGGGCTATCGTAAACATCACGTCAAAAACCGCAGAAACCGGCCAGGGCGGCACATCTGCCTATGCCGCAGCCAATGGTGGCCGCAATGCATTAACACGCGAGTGGGCCGTTGAGTTGCTGAAATACGGTATACGCGTAAATGCCATTGTTGTGGCAGAATGTTTTACGCCGTTGTATGCCCGCTGGATTGAAACCCTGCCTAACCCACAGGAAAAATTAAAATCAATAGAAGCCACCATACCGCTTGGTCATCGTATGACAACGGCAGAGGAACTGGGGAATGCCACCGCATTTTTATTGTCTGATTGCTCAAGCCATACTACCGGTCAGCTCATTCATGTAGACGGCGGCTATGTGCATTTAGACAGGGCTTTGGCGAATGCGTAAATAGTTTAGAGTTTAGAGTTATGAGTTTAAAGTTCGTAGTTCGTAGTTCGAAAGTTCGTGGTTCCGACGCCGTTGTTGGTGTTATCACCAACAACCAATCATTCAATGAACAGAACCGTTTACCCCTTGTGGGTGTTTTCACCAACAGAACAATGTCAATATCAAAACCACGACCATCAACATTTTCATCACCTGATTTTGTAAACCCATCCATACATGAGAGCGTTAATTTGTACAACACCGGGTGCCTTTGCATACAATGATATTAAAGGACCGGTAAGAGCGGAAAATCACACTTTACTGCGCATCAAACGCATCGGCATTTGCGGTACAGATTTGCATGCATTTGAAGGCACACAACCTTTTTTCAGTTATCCACGCATTTTAGGGCATGAACTGGCGGCGGACATAGTGGAAACCAGCGACCGTACCTTTGCAACAGAAGAAACCGTTACATTCATTCCTTATTTTAATTGCGGCGTATGTATTGCCTGCCGCATGGGCAAACCCAATTGCTGTACCAGCATAAAAGTTTGCGGCGTGCATATAGATGGTGGCATGGTAGAATACCTGGCCGTGCCATCTTATTCGCTGGTGCATGGCAACGGATTGAGCTATGACGAGCTGGCCCTGGTGGAACCCCTGGCTATTGGCGCACATGGCGTAAGAAGGGCAGGGGTATTACCGGCTGAATATGTATTGGTGGTGGGTGCCGGGCCAATTGGATTGGGCACCATGGAGTTTGCACGCATTGCCGGCGGTAAGGTAATTGCCATGGACATCAACAACAGCAGGCTGCAGTTTTGTAAAGAAAAATTGCAGGTTGACCATACTGTTAATCCATCCACAGAAAATGCCATCGAAAAACTGGCAGCCATTACTCATGGCGATATGCCCACCGTAATAATTGACGCCACCGGAAGTTTGAAAGCCATTAATAATTCTTTTCAATACCTTGGCCATGGTGGCAGGTATGTGCTGGTAGGTTTACAAAAAGGCGATATCAGTTTTAACCATCCTGAATTTCATAAACGCGAGTCAACACTCATGAGCAGCCGCAATGCAACACGGGCAGATTTTGAACATGTAATTGATAGCATAAAAAAAGGGTTGGTTAATCCCACTAATTATATTACCCACCGCGTGCAGTTTGGCCAGGTGCAAGACGAATTCAGCAGCTGGCTTAACCCTGCCAATGGTGTAATTAAAGCCATGGTGGAAATGTAAGATTGTAATGATCACACCATGCCATCGCTTCGTGCGAGCCGCCGACAGACTTCCCTTATTTGCAAAGTGCCATGGCGGTGAAGCAATCTGTTGATGGATGTTTGTATTGATGCAATTATTCTTCCTGATGCGTTAGCACTTTTGTGTTACTCACCGATTTTTGTAAAGCAGATTGCTTCGCCGCGCAAGTCGCTGATTATGCATGCACTCTACGGGCGGCTCGCAATGACGCCGCGGTACGTCATTGCGAACCGCCAGACAGACTTCCCTTATTTGCAAAGTGCCAAGGCGGTGAAGCAATCTGCTGATAGATGTTTGTATTGATACAATTATTCTTCCTGATGCGTTTGCACTTTTGTGTTACTGACCGATTTTTGTAAAGCAGATTGCTTTGCTGCGCAAGTCACTAATTATGCATGCACTCTACGGGCGGCTCGCAATGACGCCTATCAATGCCGCCTTATAAACGCATCATTTGCAGCGGCGCGCATTGGTGGCCTACTAATTTTTCTCCTTGTAATAGCTGGATTTCCACAAATCATACCGTTTGTATTGCGTATCAAGCCGTTTCTGAAAGTCTGCAAAATCTTTTTTTCCTTTGGGGCTCCATAACACTTCGCTTAATGCGGTGAGGCGTGGAAACAACATATACTCTGCTTTGGCCGGACTGGCTATATACTCCGACCATAAATTACATTGTCCGCCCAATATGTATTTGGCTTTTTCTGCGGGCAGTTCTGCGGGTATGGGCTCGTAGCCATACACCTTATCAAGTGGTAAGAAACCGCCAATAACCAGAGAGTCTTCTTTTTTAGTTTGAGAATAATCAAAATAGACGTACGTGGTAGGCGTCATAATTACATCGTGGTTTTGATTAGCAGCCTCTATACCGCCTGCCTCACCGCGCCAACTCATAACCGTTGCATTGGGCGCAAGTCCGCCTTCCAGTATCTCGTCCCAGCCAATGATTGATTTACCCTTGCTGTTAATATATTTTTCCATGCGGCCAATAAAGTAACTCTGCAATCCGTGTTCGTCTTTCAATCCTTTTTCCTTGATCAGGTTTTGGCAAAAAGAAGATTCTTTCCATGCGTCTTTGGGGCATTCGTCGCCGCCAATATGAATATATTTTGCAGGGAACAAGGGTACAATTTCATCAATCACATCCTGCAAAAATTTAAACGTGTACTCGCTGGGGCAATATACATCCCTGTAAACGCCCCATGACTCCTGTACTATTTTGGGCGTTCCTTTGGCCTGCAGTTCTTTGCCGCCGGTGGATATCATATTGTTTGGAATGATGGTAGCAGAATCCGGGAAGCAGCTTAGTTGGGGATACGCCGCAATGGCGGCACCGCTATGGCCGGGCATTTCTATTTCGGGTATAACGGTAATGTACCTGGCCGCAGCATATTTTACAATGTCTTTTACCTGGTCCTGCGTATAGAACCCGCCATATTTTTCATTATCGTTGGCGGTGCCGGGGTGATGGCCAACAATGGTTCCGTTCCTGTATCCACCCACTTCAGTAAGTTTAGGATATTTTTTTATTTCGATGCGCCAGCCCTGGTCTTCGGTTAAATGCCAATGAAAATAATTCATCTTGTGCATGGCCAGGTAGTCGATGAACTTTTTTACAAACTCTACCGTAAAGAAATGGCGGCCTGCATCAAGCATGGCGCCACGGTAGGCAAAACGCGGATAGTCTTTAATTGACACATAAGGAATGGCCAGTTTAACAGGTTGCCCGGGTGCATCAGGTATGGGTAACAATTGTATCAGTGTTTGAATGCCATAGAATGCACCCATTTCATTATCGCCTGCAATATAGGCTCCATTATTATTGATGGTTAATGCATAAGCGCCGCCCATGGGCGATTCCATTTTTTCATAATTGAGGGTAATGACATTCTTGGATGTGGCTTTTTTCACCACTTTGAGTGTAAACTTGTAAGATTGCTTCAGGTAATCGTTCAGAAAATTGGCAGCATTCTCAAGGCTGCTGCCCTGCAATACAATTTGTGTAGCGGGGGTAACGGTAAAACTGGCCATGATTCTTGGCTGTTTCAGTTCCGCCGGTTGAGGAATGATGCTGATGGCCTGCGCCATGGTAAAAGTGGCAATGGCAAGACCGGATAATAAAAGCAACGATTTTTTCATGTAATCAATTTAATAGCGTAACCGTTTATGAGAATGTTGAATGCGCGATAAAGATAATGAAACAATGACTGGTAAATCTATGCAAACGATTGCCTGACTTTGAGAGAATAATCATACCGAAAGCGTTACACACGATAGCCAGGTAAGACGCACCAGGGCTGTGTATCTGCAAGGTCATGTACTAAATACTATTATGGCTACTAACTTTTCTCTGTAATTTTAAATGCGAGATTGATAGCTTCGGCCCACTTCAATACATACCACTTTTATGAATGACAATGAAAAACTCATCACCCGTTTTTACACCGCCTTTCAGCAACTGGATTATGCCACCATGCAGGATTGTTATAGTGAGGGTGCAGTTTTTAACGACCCCGTATTTGGTTTGCTGCAAAGTGCCGAAGTAAAAGCCATGTGGGAGATGCTTTGCAAAAATGCAAAAAACTTTTCACTGCAGTTTTCCAACATCCAGTTGTTGGATGAAGAGTATGCAACGTGCAACTGGGTGGCCAGCTATACTTTTTCTAAAACCGGCAGGCCTGTTGTGAATGAGGTCAAAGCCAACCTGCGTATCCAAAACGGAAAAATTACCGAGCACACCGATACATTTGACCTATGGAAATGGAGCCGCCAGGCATTGGGCTTACCAGGCTGGGTGTTGGGCTGGAGCAATTTTATACAAGGTAAAGTGCAAAGGAATGCGGCAAAAAACCTGTCAAAATTTATGGAATTACAGGGCGTTCAGGTAAACAACCAACAATAAAACTTTTACAGTGGATAACCTTCAACTTGCAAAAGCAAATGCCTTTAAAGAACTGCATCAGCGTTCAGGCATTTTCGTTATACCCAACCCCTGGGATGCAGGCGCTGCGAAAATACTGTCCAGCCTGGGTTTTGAAGCGCTTGCCACAACCAGTGCCGGCCTTGCCTATTCGCTAGGGAAGCCAGATGGCGAAGGGCAGGTGACGCGTGAAGAAACACTCTATAATTCGCAAAGCATTGTTTCGGCAACGCATTTGCCGGTGGCCGCCGATCTTGAAAATGGATTTGGCGATGAACCTGAAACCTGTGCAGCTACTATTGTTATGGCTGCTAAAGCCGGATTGGCGGGTGGTTCTATTGAAGATGCCACCGGTAGGCCGGCAGACCCTATCTATCCGTTTGAACTATCGGTTGCACGTGTAAAAGCCTCGGTGGCGGCGGCCCGCAGCCTTCCGTTTCCTTTTATATTGACCGCAAGGGCCGAGAACCTAATACACGGCAAAATTGATTTGGCAGATACCATCCGCAGGTTGCAGGCCTATGCAGATGCGGGGGCCGATGTATTGTTTGCACCCGGGCTTAATACCCGGCATGATATTGAAGCAGTAGTAAAAGCAGTGGCCCCTAAACCGGTGAACGTGGTAATGGGTTTAAGCAGTGGCAGTTTTACCTTGAATGAATTGCAGGATTTGGGTGTGAAACGGGTGAGCCTTGGTTCATCGCTGGCGCGCGCAGCGTATGGCGCATTTTTGCAGGCAGCCACCGCCATTAAGACTACCGGCGGTTTTGAATTTGCAAAAGACGCGATCGCTTATGCCAGGCTCAATACCATATTTAAATAGCAAACGAGCCGCGGAGCAACTTCTACCTCAAAAAATAAGTCAAGTTAATTGCTATCCTTACATGCTGGCGTGTAAATAGTCTTTTAATTGAGAGATGGTTTCTTCTTGCGACAGGATGGTTTCTTTTACCACGTCGTTGATGGAAATGATACCGCAAATATTATCATTATTAAATACGGGCAGGTACCGGATGTTATTCTCACTCATCAGGTGCATGCATACTTCAATGGAATTATCCGGCGTAATGCGGGGCAGTCCCTTCGACATAATTTCTTCTACCCTCGTATCTGACGAATGTTTGCCCTTTAATATTACTTTGCGTGCGTAATCTCTTTCAGTAAGGAGGCCAAAATACTGATCGCCTTTCATAACCAGCACAGACCCAATATTTTTGGATGCCATCAGCTCCAAGGCTTCAATAACGGTGGTATCTGGTAAAATAGAGATTAGGTTAGCGCCTTTGCGCTGGAGGATATCAGCAACTTTTTTCATGAACAATCGTTTTTGTTATCTGTAAGTTAATGAAATATCTGTGTAAACGGATGCCCGCAGAATAAGTTTTTGGAAAAATGCAATGCCCTTCATGGCCGTATAATTACCAGCTACACCACACAAGTATTTGTAACCAATTTGATCAATTTCGGTAAGTTTATCGTGCAATCAACAGATCCGTATGGGATTATATAAAAAGGTTTGTATAGAAAAAATAGCACTGAACACGGCAGACACCAAGACTTTTTATTTACGTGCAGCTGCCGGTGAAACCCTGTTATACAAGCCCGGCCAGTTTCTCACTTTCGTTTTTTCTAAACCAGCGGGCGAGGAGCGAAGAAGCTATTCTATTTCTTCAACACCTGCATTGCATGAAGCATTGTCTGTAACTGTAAAAAGACTGGAAAACGGGGAATACTCAAGACAGCTGTTTGACGCTGCCAAAGAGGGCGATTGTTTGATGACCACGGGTGCTGCGGGATTTTTTGTTTTGCCCGATGACTTGCACCCATACCGCGAAATTTTTTTTATGGCAGCCGGTAGCGGCATTACACCCATACTACCGCTGATAAAAACAATACTGCATTTTCACCACCACATACGTGTGGTACTTATATATAGTAACCGTACTGCGGAGACCACCATCTTTTATACCGAAATACTGTCCCTCGCAGCTTCATTTCCGGGCCGGTTGGTAACTGAGTTTTTGTTCAGCACGGCAGTTAACCTTGAAAAAGCCCGGCTAAGTAAATGGCTCCTGGCCCGTTTGCTGAAAGCGCACAGCACCCTGCCCTGGCCGCTTACTTTATTTTATACCTGCGGTCCGTTTGATTACATGCGTATGGTGAGCATCACACTGCTTGAACATGGCGTGCCGTTGCAGCATATCAAAAAAGAAAACTTTACACCCTTCAGAATGGCATTAAAAACATTGCCGCCAGATACGCACCCGCATGCTATTACCATACAAATGCACCACACCAGCTACCAGTTGCAATCGCAGTATCCACAAACCATTTTAATGGCGGCAAAAAAGGCCGGCATTCAGTTGCCGTACAGTTGCGAGAGCGGCCGGTGCGGTAGTTGCGCGGCCACTTGTGTTAGTGGAAAAGTATGGATGAGTTATAATGAAGTGCTGATGGATGATGAAATAGAAAAGGGAAGGGTGCTTACCTGTGTTGGATACCCGGTGGGCGGAGATATTTTGTTGAAGTATGACTAAGTATTTTTACTCGATTTTCTCTCGAACGCTCACAATGAAAATGGTTGCAATAAAAATGTGTTTTTGTTTATTTTATCCCATGTAGTGCGTTGTGTAGATATAATGATATCATTGGTATAGTTGATTCCTTTGTTCATCGTAGTCGAAAACATTACTAACTGTAGAGAATACCTGAAAATTAAAATTTAATTAAGAAAATTGATTTTCGTCAAACCAAAATTCTTAACATTATTAAAATTTGGTATACTATTGGCATATTGCGAGCCAATATAAAATTCTTTTTGGAAAACTGTTGCTGCTAAATTTGACGGTTCCTCAATCAGAGTTTATACAACCCCTCTCCCACCAAACATTGATTATTTGCCAGTATCGTGAGATAGTAACAATCTACGGTAAACGCCCGTATTATGCGCGGTCGTAAACCCTGATTTTTACGGTCAAGGGGCCTTATTTGTGTATCCTGAAAAAACCACTTATTCATAATTATGAGAACTACCGTCAAAGCGTTTTTATCCGCTGCAATCCTATTGTCATTGTGTCTTTCTGTTTTTTCCCAGCAAAGTGCCAGAACCATTCCCAACTCCACCTCTCCGGATGGGCTGATTGGTTTCCTGGAGTTTAAACCAAAAGATTATGGCAGTCAGAAACACCCGTTAATCATCTTTCTTCATGGCATTGGCGAAAGAGGTAATGGTACGTCACAAATCAACAGTGTGGCCAACAACGCCATTCCTTATTACTGTGCGCGCGGTGCCAGTATGAAGTTTACAGTGGCCGGACAAACATCTTCTTTTGTTGTATTGTCGCCCCAGCTCAGCTCACAGTATGGCTACTGGCCTACTTTTTATGTGCGCGAAATGATCAAGTATGCAAAAGCCAATTTGCAGATAGATCCTGACAGGATCTATATTACCGGTTTAAGCTTAGGTGGCGGCGGCACATGGCGCATGATCACCGACTCTGAAAACTGGGATTACACCTTTGATGCCGGTATTGCAGCTGCAGCGCCTGTTTGCGGCACGCAGGAAGAGAATGACGCCAACTTTTGCAAAACCATTGGTGACAACCACCTGCCGGTTTGGGCTTTTCATGCAATGGATGATGGTACGGTGGGTGTGGGTGCCACGCAGCACGCGCAGATACTTGCCAATAATTGCAATGTAACCCCCGCAGCAAAATTTACTTACTACCAGAGCGGCGGTCATGCCGGTGCCTGGATATATGCATATGATACCGGCCATATTACCACACCCGTAAGCGGTGGCGGTTCTTTTACTGCCAATCCTAACCTGTATGAATGGTTTTTGAGCAACAAAAGAAATACCGGTACATCCACCCCAACGTATACAGCGCCTACTGCCAGTGCAGGCAGCGCGCAAACAATCACTTTGCCGCTTGCTACAGCAACCCTGTCAGGTTCTGGCGCAGGAACCAATGGTGCTACCATTAGTTCTTATTCATGGACAAAAACAAGTGGTCCTGCTGGAGGTGCTATCAGTATTCCGCTGGCTAACATTACACTTATTACAGGGCTTGTACAGGGTACTTATGTTTACACCCTTACTGTTACTGATAATCACGGACTTACTGCCACCTCTTCTGTTACCATCAATGTAAACGGTGCTGCATATACCGCCCCTACAGCCAATGCAGGCGGTCAGCAAACTGTTACTTTGCCCAATACTACGGTTAATTTAAGTGGCGCCGGCGCAGGAACCAATGGTGCTACCATTAGCTCGTATGCCTGGTCAAAAGCAAGCGGCCCCACTTCCGGCAACATCAGTTCGCCCAACGCGGCTGCTACAGCTGTAACAGGTTTATCACAAGGAACCTATGTATTCACCCTCACTGTTACAGATAACCATGGTTTAACCGCCAAATCTAATGTAACGGTGTATGTTAATGCGGCAGCAGCTCCATCAACACCTGCTGCAAACCAGCCCCCGGTGTCTAACCCTGGCGGAGATGTAACGATTACGCTTCCCACCAACAGTGTTACGCTGAGTGGAGCGGCTTCAAGTGACCCTGATGGAACCATTGTTGAATATTACTGGTCAAAAACCAGTGGCCCTTCTTATACCATCAGTAGCAATTTCGGATCAACTGTTACCATCAGCAACCTGGTACAGGGTACTTATAACCTGCTGTTACAGGTAAAAGACAATGCCGGCGGAATGGCATGGGCAGGAAAAACTGTTACCGTAAATGCCGCAGCCAGCACACCGCCCCCTGCAACAGGATCGCCCATTGGATATGTAAAATTATCGGTAGGCCCTTCACAGGCTTGTGGCGATGCGTCTTCTTCTGGCCGTACAGCGGTTTATGCCAATGCTATTACCAATGGAGGTTTATTGTACCTGGATGCCGCTAAAACCAGGGTGTTCAATGGTGGATGGAACTGGTATTCGTTTACGCCCACATTGGGTGGCGTGGTTACACAGGCGTTTGCCGTGTATCCTGATGGTTCGGTTAATTTGCTCACCAATTGCAACAGCAGCACACCGCCTGTTACGCAACCTGCTCCTCCTTCAGGCAACCTGTTGGGATATATAAAAATGTCTACTGGTCCAAACTTTGCTTGCGAAGATGCTTCTTCTACCGGCAGAACTGCCGTGTACGGCTCAGGCATTGCCAATGATGCAGTATTGTATACAGATGCAGCATTAACGCAGAAATTCAACGGTGGCTGGAACTGGTTCTCATTTACACGCACGCTGGGCAGCGCATCTTCTTATGCATTTGCCATTTACCCTTCTGGCGGCATATTGTTACTGAGAAGTTGCACAGGCGGTGCACGTGTAGCTGATGGTGCTGCAACAACTACCACTACTGCAGAACAGGATGTTGCCACGCTGCAACGCCTGAAAGATTCAGCACTGGCAATTGAAAAGAACATTATCAGCCCTGTAATTGCAGGCAAGAAAATAAATATCTATCCAAACCCTGCTACTTCCAATGCAACCATTGAGTTTAACGGTGCAGACAATGGCATGAGAACAATCTTTGTTTACAATGCGAATGGTGTACTGGCTGCAAGGTATATCTGGCAGACAGTTGCAGGAAGAAATGTGTTTTCGCTAAAAAATATCTCGGGCTTAACCAACGGATTGTACATTGTTGAAATAAAAGACAGCAAAGGCAAATCTGAAGGCAGCACTAAATTCCTGAAAGTACAATAACAATAATAGTATTCTAAAAAGTGGTTTTTTTATCCCGGAGACATAAGTTCTCCGGGATTTTTTTTTGCCGATGATTTTTTGCATTAATCTTTTGAATAGTTGTGTGCCCAGTGCCACATGATATGCACAGGTTGTAAAATTTACGGGCACAGACAACCTGCACGCATTGATGCACGTAGTATCATTAAACAGTATTACCTGTTGGTATAATGTTGCGTATGAAAAAAAAGACTTGGCAGGTGGCCGCACTGGCGGCATTGGTAATGATAGTTGCCGGAACAGTCATTGGGTACAGAATGTACAACAAGCCGCACCGTTCTGCCGCCACCGCCACAGCTGTGGAGCTTACTGCCATGCGCCTGGCTGCGGAATATGAGCAGGATGAAAACAGTGCCAATAAAAAATACCTGGGCAATGCAGTGCAGGTGAGCGGCACCGTGAGTGCGGTTACCGTTAACCAGCAAAATAAACCAGTGATTGTTTTACTGGGTTCAGATATGAGTGGCGTACAATGTACACTGCAGGATGTTGTGCAGGGAATAAAAAAAGGCGATTCGGTTACAATTAAAGGCTTTTGTTCGGGCTATCTCACAGATGTAATTATAGACCGGTGCATAGTAGGGCGGTAACCCGCTGTCATCATCAAACATAAATAAGACGCTATGAAAAGACTGTTGTTTGTTTTTATAACTGTGCTTTGCATTCTCCATACAAATGCACAGGATGTTTTTATTACGCGGCACGGACAGGTTTCGTTTTTTTCTAAAACGCCTATGGAAAATATTGATGCAGTTAACAATGAAGTATCCAGTGTATTCAATAGCAAGACCGGTGAAATAGGTTTTGCTGTGCTCGTTAAAAGTTTCCATTTTGAACGGGCGCTGATGGAAGAGCATTTCAATGAAAATTATATGGAAAGCGATAAGTTTCCGAAAGCCAGTTTCAGGGGTAAGCTAACCAATGCCGCAGCCGTTGACCTTTCTAAAGACGGTACTTATGCCGTAACTGCTGATGGAGATATGACGCTCCACGGTATCACACAAAAAATCAGCGTTCCGGGTACCATCATCGTAAAAGGCGGACTGCCGCAAATACAGGCAAAATTTAAACTGGCACCAAAAGAATACAGTATAAAAATACCTTCACTGGTGGCAGATAAAATTGCGGAAACTATGAATGTAACTGTTGATTGTAAATATGAGAAGAAGTAATCACCTCACCCCGGCCCTTCCCAGCGAAGCGGGAGAGGGGCCAGGGGTGAGGTCACAGCGCCTGCAATATATCTTCTAATATATCATCTGCATGTTCAAGCCCCACAGAAATACGTATAAGCCCCGGCGTTATATTCACTGCCAGTCTTTCTTCTTCGGTTAATTTGGCATGCGTGGTACTGGCGGGGTGACTGGCAATGCTTTTGGTATCGCCCAGGTTGGCTGTGAGCGAAAGCATTTTTAATTTGTTTAAAAAATTACGGCCGGCTTCCAGTCCGCCTTTGAGATCAAAACAAACAATACCACCACCATTTTTCATTTGTTTTACGGCAATAGTATATTGCGGGTGAGAGGGCAGGAAAGGGTATTTTAGCCAGGCTATTTTAGGGTGATTCTCCAATGCTTTAGCAATATGCAATGCATTGGCGCCATGCCGTTCCATGCGCACATCCAGCGTTTCAAGACTTTTGCTCAGTACCCATGCATTAAATGGGGCCAGGGCGGGGCCTGTACTGCGGCAAAACAAATAAATTTCATGAATGAGTTCTTTTTTTCCGGCTATTACGCCACCCAATACCCTGCCTTGTCCATCCATCCATTTGGTGGCTGAATGCACTACCAAATCTGCCCCAAAATCGAGCGGGCGCTGGTTCACCGGTGTAGCAAAACAATTATCAACATTTAATATCAGGTTATGTTTTTTTGCCAGCTCTCCTGCAAACGCCAGGTCAATGATGTCTAACCCCGGGTTGGTAGGTGTTTCCAGGTAAATCATTTTGGTATTGGGGCGAATGGCAGCTTCCCACTCTTCAGGCTTATTGGCACTAACGTAGGTAAAATCTATACCGTAGTTGGGCAGGTATTTCTTTATAATAGTATGTGTACTGCCAAAGATGGCATTACAGCTTAGCAGGTGATCGCCTTTCTTTAAAAACGTCATAAAGCTGGCAAAGATGGCGCTCATGCCAGATGCGGTTGCATAGGCAGCTTCTGCACCTTCCAATGCACAAATGCGGTCAGTAAATTCCTGCACGGTGGGGTTGCTAAACCGGCTATAGATGTTTGCGTCCGTTTCATCTGCAAAGGCCGCGCGCATGTCTTCAGCATTCTCAAATGTAAAACTGCTGGTAAGAAACATAGGGGCAGAATGCTCCATTTCACCGGTGCGTTCAGTACGTGTACGGATAACTTTTGTGATAGGATGTTTTTCTTTCATGGTTGTTTCAATTCAAAATCAAAAGTAATTGATCAGTTGAATGGTTGATTCGTTGATTGGTTGATCAGTTAATGCGTTGGCGTAGCTACTAATCAACTGGTCAACTGGTCAACTAATTCACTTTTACCTCCCAGGTGATGGTGGTGCCGCTGCCGCGAAGGGTTTCCGCTACAGAACAATATTTCTCGACAGATAATTCGCAAGCTTTTCTTGCTTTTTCGGGATCGATATCGCCTTTCAATTCAAAGACAATATGTATTTGTTCCCAAAGCGATGGCTCTTTACCTGCAAACCGGTCGCCTTCGATCTTCATAGAAAAGCTATCCACTTTCTGGCGTTGTTTTTTTAATATGGATACAATATCAATACCGCTGCATCCGCCTAGTCCCATCAGCAACACCTGCATGGGACGCACGCCAAAATTGACGCCCCCGTTTTCCGGGCTGGTGTCCATCCGCACCACATGGCCTTTGGCATCGGTTGCCTCAAACCCATAATCGCCTCCGGCCCGGTTTATATTTATTTGTATCATTTATCAATATTTTTTGCAAATGTAACTCATACAGCCCTTTACTTTGCAATTTCAACAGCATACTTGTTTGATGGAGGTTTTTCATTATCAGCATGGTTTTGAGCTCGAAAACGGGCAGTTATTGCCCGAAATTACGGTGGGCTATTGTACCTATGGTACGTTAAATGCCGACAAAAGCAATGTGGTATGGATTTGTCATCACCTCACCGCCAACGCTGCAGTAACAGAATGGTGGCCGGGTATAATAGGTGAAGGTTTTGTGCTAGATCCTGCCCGTTATTTCATTGTATGCGCTAATATACTCGGTTCAAAATATGGCAGTACCGGCCCGCATAGCATTAATCCCGCAACGGCCCAGCCCTATTACAGCAGCTTCCCGCAGGTAACCATCCGCGATATGGTGAAAGCACATATTTTACTGCGCAAACACCTGCGCATAGATGCTATCTATTTACTGGTAGGCGGCAGCATGGGTGGCTACCAGGCCCTTGAATGGGCGTATGCTGAATCGGATGTGGTAAAAAACCTTTTCCTGCTGGCTACTTCGGCTACCGAAAGCGCCTGGGGCATTGCCACACATACCGCACAACGGTTAGCTATTGAAGCAGACAGCACCTGGTTGCAACCGTCTGCCACAGCAGGCAGCAAAGGGCTAAAAGCTGCGCGTGCCATTGGCATGCTTACTTACCGCAACTATGGCATTATGGTAAAAAACCAGACCGAAACCGATTCGGAAAAACTGGATGATTACAAAGCGTCTTCTTATATCAATTACCAGGGCGATAAACTGGTAAAACGTTTCAGTGCTTATTGCTATTGGTTATTGACAAAAGCAATGGACAGCCACCATATTGCCCGCGGGCGCGGTGGTAATGTAGACCAGGTGCTGCGACAGATACCACAACCAACACTTATTATTGGTGTAAGCAGCGATATTCTTTGTCCGCTGGAAGAACAGCGCCATCTTGCGCAGCAAATGCCCAGGGCCACACTTATAGAAATCGATTCTTCTTATGGGCACGATGGTTTTATGGTAGAGTCTGAAAAAATAGCCAAGTTTTTATCGGCCTGGTTGGAGTAAGGGCACATCTGCGGAAAAGAGTAAGAAAAAACGCATCTGCACTTTTTTTTCTTTCCTATCTTTAGAAGGCTTCCCCATCCTTCAAAACACGCTGTATGAAAAACAAAACCGGGCGTCGTGCATTCCTTAAACATATAGGCGCAGGTGGTACCGCTGCTGCTTTTTTTCCTGCGGGTACATTATTGGCGGCAGAACCACCACATGCGCAGGATCGTATAGCTATTGACGATAGTAATAGCGATGCGCGCAATGGCCATTCGTACAATGGCAGTTATACCGGCCAGCATCTCAACCGTATAGCATTTCCTATTGGCGGAATGGGCGCAGGAATGTTTTGCCTGGAGGGAACCGGTGCCATGTCGCATATTTCTGTACGCAACCGGCCCGAAATTTTTAACGAGCCCGGCATGTTTGCGGGCATTTGCGTAAAAGGAATAAAAAATGGGGCCAAGGTACTGGAAGGGCCGGTGCCCGACTGGAAAAAATTTGGCTTCCGCGATGCGGGCAATGGCGCAGGCGGCGCTACTACCGGCCTGCCGCATTTCCATAACGCATCATTTACAGCCCGGTTTCCATTTGCATATATTGATATCAGCGATCCGGATCTGCCGCTGCAGGTACAGCTTACCGGCTGGAGCCCGTTTATACCTACAGACGATGATAACTCCAGCCTGCCGGTAGGTGCCATCGAATACAAATTTACCAATACCGGCAAGACAGGCATTGACGCAGTATTTTCTTTTAACGCAAAAAATTTTCTGCGGGCAGACAAAGGCAGCAATTCAATCAGGTCTTTTGAAAACGGCTTTATATTAACCGAAGCCGGTACGCCCAACGTTGCTGCCGGTACGCCGGGAAAATTATACGGAACTGATTTTGCCATTTACACAGACGATAAGAATACCGTAGTTGATCATTGCTGGTTTCGTGGTGGCTGGTGGGATCCATTTACCATGGCGTGGAACAAAGTGAAGAACGCAGAAGTAAAAGCCGTGCCGCCCGTTGATAAAGACGCACCGGGCGCCAGCCTGTATGTGCCTTTTACACTGGCACCGGGCAAAGAAAAAACCATCCGGTTAATGATGGCCTGGTATACGCCAGATTCTGAACAAACGCATGGCACCATGGGCCCCCGAAAAGAAAATTGTGCACCTGATGCCGGCTGTTGCAATTCGCCTTCAGATATAGGGCTTGATAAATATGATAAAGACTACAACGGCAAATATTTTAAGCCGTGGTACAGCAGCCGTTTTAAAAACGTGGAAGAAGCCGCTGATTACTGGAACCGGCAATACAACATACTCCGAAAAAATTCTATACTTTTCAAAGATGCTTTTTATAAAAGCAGCCTGCCGCCCGAAGTGGTGGAAGCAATCGCCGCCAACCTCACCATATTAAAATCGCCCACCGTAATGCGCCAGTACGATGGCCGCCTGTGGAGCTTTGAGGGTTGTGGCGATACGGGCGGTTGTTGCCATGGGTCGTGCACCCATGTATGGAACTACGCCCAGGCCATTGCGCATTTATTTCCTGCTTTGGAAAGAAGCCTGCGGCATACTGAATTTTGCGAGAGCCAGAATGCTGATGGGCACCAGAATTTCAGGGTGCCGCTTCCTATACAGCCGGCAGATCACAATTTTCATTCGGCGGCCGATGGGCAACTGGGCGGCATTATGAAAGTGTACCGTGAGTGGCGCATCAGTGGCAATAATGAATGGCTGGCAAAAATGTATCCCATGGTGAAAACAAGCATGGATTATTGCATCCGCACCTGGGATCCACGGCGCAAAGGCGTAATAGAAGAACCACACCACAATACCTACGATATAGAATTCTGGGGGCCCGATGGCATGCACGGTAGTTTTTACCTGGGCGCCTTGCAGGCATTTATTACAATGGGTGAGTTTCTAACCATTGACATGTCGCCCTATAAACAACTGGCCGCAACCGGCAAAAAAGCCATGGAAAATGAGTTGTATGATGGCGAATATTTTATCCAGAAAATTACCGTAGAAGGGTTAACGGCTAAAAACCCTGCTACAGAAAAATCATTTGGCGGAGAATATTCACAGGAAGCGAAAGACCTGTTGCAAAAAGAAGGCCCCAAATACCAGTACGGCACCGGCTGCCTGTCTGATGGTGTACTGGGTGCATGGATAGGTCGGATGTGCGGGCTGGAGGACACCATTGACGCAGTCAAATTGAAAAGTCATTTGCTGGCGGTGCATAAATATAACCTCAAACAAAACCTGAGCGAGCACGCAAATCCACAACGGCCATCGTATGCACTGGGTGAAGAAGGCGGCCTGTTATTATGCTCATGGCCAAAGGGAGGTAAACTGTCTTTGCCATTTGTATACAGCGATGAAGTATGGACGGGCATTGAACACCAGGTGGCAGCCCACCTCATGTTAATGGGCAGCGTAAAAGAAGGACTGGATATTGTTCGCACTTCACGTAACCGGTACGACGGGCGCATCCGCAATCCGTTTAATGAATATGAGTGTGGCCACTGGTATGCACGGGCGCTCTCCAGCTATGGATACCTGGAGGCGCTTACAGGTGTACGTTATGATGCTGTAGAAAAAACATTGTATGCCGCTAGCAGGGTAGGAGATTTCACCAGCTTTCTGAGCACAGATACAGGTTTTGGCACAGTGAGCCTTATTGCGGGCAAATTGGATGTAAAGGTGGTATATGGCACGATTGCCATCAACAAAAGAATTGTAAACGGCAAACTTCTTGCATGACGAAAGTGGCTGTAAATACAGTGGTGTCTATGCGATATGTTATGCGTAATGCCGGCGGCGATGAATTGGAAAACACCATGAACAGCATGCCCGTCAGTTACCTGCATGGTACCACAGCCATTCTCGCCATGTTGCAGGAACAATTGCTCGGTTTGCAGGCGGGTGATAAAAAGACAGTGTTGCTGAATGCCGCGGCAGGCGGAACAGACGAAGATTTTACATTTGAGATTATCATAGACCAGGTACGCGTGGCATTGCAGGAGGAAATACGGCTTGGCTACCCGGTACAGGTAAATGTGCAACCATGTGATGCTGATTGTGGTTGCTATGCCAACATAAAAGTATAACGCGTATGTGTACCTGTAAGATTTCTTTTTTTATACGTTTTATTAATTAAGCTAAAAAGCATCACGGTAAATAATTATTGCGCATGAAAATTCATTTACTCAGCGGCTTTTTAGGCAGCGGTAAAACAACGGCCATTCAGCAAGCCGTAAAATTGCTGCTGCAACAAGGGGTACCAACAGGGGTTGTTGCCAATGACCAGGGTTCCAAATTGGTAGATGGCAGGTTATTCGATAGCCTGAACATACCCAACCGGCAGGTGATCAATGGCTGCTTTTGCTGCAATTACCACGAGCTAAGCGACAGTCTTGCCTCGCTGGTGGCAACCAACGGAACCGATGTGGTATTTGCCGAAGCGGTAGGCTCTTGTACTGATTTAGTGGCAAGCGTTGCCAAGCCTTTGCTACAGTTTTGGCCTGGTGCCCAGGTAACCGTTTCGGTGTTTGCAGATGTGCGCCTGCTGCAAATGCTCCTGACAGAAGGCAGAAGTTCGTTTGATGAAGATGTACGGTATATTTATTTGAAGCAGCTGGAAGAGGCCGGTATTATTGTAGTGAATAAAATTGATTTGATTGACGAGGCAACATTGGCTGACGTGAGCAATATCATGCAAAAAAAATACAGTAATAAAATAGTGCTCTACCAGGATTCTCATGATGAAAGCAATATTGCACACTGGCTGCACACGCTTGCCAGCTATTCCCCTGCCACACGTTTGCCATCGCTCAGTATTAATTATGATATCTACGCCGAAGGTGAAGCAAAACTTGCTTGGGTAGATCAGGTCTTTGAAATATTCAGTTTAAATTACCATGCGCTGCAGTGCACTGAAAAATTAATCAATTCAATTTACTTTGATATACGGGCTGCCGGTTTTCCAATTGGTCATCTGAAATTTCTGGTAAACGACCATGAAAAAATCAGCTTTACCTCAGAAGCTTCACCACCGGTTGCTTTGCACATTACGCCAGCTCCTACAGCAACCATTCTCATGAACATGCGCGTACAGGCTCCGCCTGATTTGCTCACACAACTGGTACAAAATGCAATTAACACAGCAGAATCGGAACCCGGTACACGCATTGTAGTCAGCAGCCAGTCTGCGTTTCAGCCCGCTTATCCAAAACCCGCGTTTAGAATGTAAGCGATGTCGGATTTCTGATTTCTGATGTGAGAATGTCTGATGTCTGATTTCTGATTTCTGATGTGCAGATGTCGGACTTGATCTGCCCGCGCAGCGACTACTAAACAGTAACTAACAATGTAAACGGTTGAATCAGCAGACTTATTTGCCGGCAGGGAGGTTTCGACATTCCTCACATTTCCACATTAGCACATTTCCACATTCGCACATTAATTACATTTTAAATTGAAGCGTAACATATAGGTTTCTTTTATCGGCAGGCAGTATACCTGGTCCGGGATAGCCATCGGCGCGGCGCGTAAAATATTTTTTATCGGCCAGGTTGTTTACACCGGTATACAACGTGAAGCTTCTCCAGTTGTAACTAAGGCTGAGGTCCATTACGCTAAATGATGGAATAGCTCCGTCTACAGCTGTTGGCGTAGTCTCTGCATTGGTGGCATCAGAATACTGTTTGGCCTGGTAAGAATATTGCCAGGTTACATTAAAGCGGGGGTTGCCAAACGACAACCCGGTACGAAACAATACGGGTGGTACGTTCTCTACCAGTTTGTCTGCAATGGCAGTATTTTTTGTATTGATATAACGCGCATCTATGAGCGAAAGATTGGTATAGATATTCAATTTGTATTTGGCGCTTCCCCTGGTGATGGCTTTAAGCACATCTCCTTCCACCAGCATTTCCATACCCAGGTTACGGCTGTCAGAAACATTGGTGCGTAACCGGTAAGTCATAAAATTGGTATCCCGTGTAAAAATAGAGCCAATGCGGTTATTGTATTTGAGGTAGAACACGCTAAGGTCTGCGTATAGCCATCCGCGGTAGTAGCCCCGCACGCCCATATCTATGTTGTACCCCGTTTCATCTTTTAAATCAGGATCAACTTTTGCGTTGGCATTTACCACGCGGATGTCATTAAAGTTGATAGAGCGGTAGTTTTGAGAAATGTTAGCATAGAACTCAGCACCATTGTTAAACTTCCATGAAGTACCAATGCCCAGTAATACAAATGAACGCGGGTTGCTTTTTGTTTCGGCAATTCTTTCGTTGGGTATAAAGATGTTTTGTTTATAATAATAACCATCGGCCTTGGTATTGATGTGTTCAAAACGCAGTCCTGGTGTTACGCTCCAGTGTTTATTGAGTTGAAATATGTTCTCCGCAAATGTTGCCAGGTTGGTACCGGGGAAACGGAAGCCGGACAGGTTAGGTTCTGGGCCGATGAAAGAAAAATCTGCGCCGGTGGCATCATTGGCAGAGCCTTGTTTTCTCTTGGTAAGTCCCCTGTATAGCCTGCCGCCAATAAGAAAAGTACTTTTATGATTGTTAACCAGTGCGTATTGGTGTATAAATCGAAGTTCTGACCCAAAATTATTGTAGCGGTCAGATTGATAATCGCGGTTGCCGCCATTATCGGGCCGGTTGATATACGATAAGATGCCCAGCGCTTCCCGGCCGCCTTGCAGCGTATAGTTTCTCCAGTTGATGCGCGTATTGGCGTTGAAACTGTAATCAAGGTTGAGGCTGATCAGGTTCCAGTCTACCTTAAACCAGTTGCGGGACCTTACTGAAACACTGGGGTCTTCATTAAACTGTGCGTCTGTTAAACCACCCGGCTGTTGCGCCAGGTATTTCATCAATGTATATTCACCGGTAATAGTTAGTTTGGGCGAGAAGTTGTACGCCAGGTGCACATAGGCATTGTGCTGGTTGAAATGGCTGTTGGGGCGCCAGCTATCATCTCGTTTAAACTGGTAAAAAGAGTAGTAGTTGAGTTTGTTTTTTGCAGTAGTGCCACCAATGCTGTTGAACGTATTAAAAAATCCAAATGAGCCTGCAGTTTGCCGCGTGGTAAATTCAAATGGTTTGTTTTTGGGGCCTTCTTTCATTACAAAATTTACCAGGCCGCCAAACTGCGGTCCGTATTGCAGGCTGGCTGCACCCCGTATGATCTCAATTCTGTCGAGAGCCTCCGCGGAAGGAGTGTAATAACTTTCCGGGTAGCCCAACGCATCGGCACTGATATCATAACCATTTTGGCGAATGTTGAAATTAGACGAACGGTTGGGGCTGAGTCCACGCCCGCCAATGCCCAATTGCAATCCACCGCGGTCATATTCCCAGATGTTTAACCCGGGTATGCGCGCATAAATCTGGCGTGTATTATTGGTGGCCAGGTTGGCATTTACGTTTTTCATGGTAATCAGTTCCGTTTTTTTGCCGGCATAGATGGAAGTGCCTGACACATCTTTGAGCTTACCGGAAACGGCTTCGTTTTTATTACCGCTAACTGTTACATCTGCCAGCGCAACGGCATTGATCTGCGTAATATTAATATCGGTAACAATATTTTTATCTGTAACCTGAATGTTTTGGCGGTAGGTTTGGTAGCCAACAATGGTTACTATCAGTTCATAGCTGCCGGCATTTATTTTTGTAAAACGAAAAAATCCATTGTCGTTGGTTATTTTTTGCGCACCCAGTGGGCTTAACAAAACAGTTGCCTGCGGCGCCGCTTCATTGCCCAGTCTAACGGTACCGCTTACACTCAACCCGGCTTGTGCAAAAAGATGCAACGATGCCAGCACACAAAAAACAAATAGCCAAATCTTTCTCATCAATATCATTTTTTATAAGGAACTATCCATGAATAATGCTTCCAGCTCTGGGGCACAGCTGCCAGGTTTACCGTAGAATCTATAAACAACCTGGACGGTGTACCATTTAGCGTTACATATACTTCTGCATACACCTGCGGTTGCTGCCACCCTTTCTTTACAAATTCTTTACTCAGAAAGTGTGCATATTTGAGAATCATATCTGGCTGTGTACTCATCATTTTTTCCTGCAACGGTGTAAGGTACTGTGCGTTGTTGATGGTGGTGAAGTTTGTATGGCTGCTGTCTTTTACGGTAAAATAGGCCGCGCCGGCTTTCTCCATCAGCATTACCCGCCACGAAAAACGGTATCCTTCTTCGGTCCAGAACAAATGACCTGGATAAAAAAGAAAACGGAGCGGCACGGTAACCTGCAACAATACATACAGCGAAAATGCAATGGTTACTACTTTTGTATGCCTAAATGTATACGCGGTTTTATAGGAGTGGGATGTGTATTTTCTATAAAAAGGTAAATATGAAAGTATCCGCTCATGAACACTGGCTGAAAAAAAGATAGGCGTGGCGGCAATCATTACATAAGGAAACATGCCAATGCCCGGGAAAAAGATTGCAGTAGCCACATGAAAGATCACTACTACCAGGTACGCATAACCGGCAGTTTTGCGGTTGAGTAAAAAAAACACAATGCAACAATCATAAATGGCACCAAACCACGAAAAAAAATAGGCTACCCATTCCTGGTACATGTATTTGCCTACCAGCGGTAAATAGCTGCGCGCTGGCAACCATATTTTCATGGGTTCTGCCAGCATGAGCCAATCTGTATTAAGCTTGGCAAGCCCAGCAAAAATGTAAACAATCGCCAGTTGAAAACGCAATATGCCAATGGTCCATGCCGGAACCAATTGCCGGCTTTGTTGCGGCCGTAGCCAGGCATCCAGCGCGTAACTACGATTGGCAGGCAGCCATATCAAAATAAAAGCCACCAGGCTGATGAAGTAATAATGATTGAGGTAGGTGGTGATGTCAACCAGTTCCAGGTAAGTAAAACCAAGAAAGAATACAATGGTGGCAATACGATAGAATAGCCCCAGCATTATCAGCAAGGTGCTGATAACTACTACTGCCATAACCAGGTGCATGCCGGTGCTGCCCAATGGCTTTATCCATTCAAAACCCCAGTAAGTGAAATGAAAGCGTGGCTGAATGTAAACGGTGTCTACCCAGCCGCGCCACCAGAACCGAACGGTGCTGCAAAACATTAATAGGCCAAACGCAATGCGGAAAGTGATTAATGGCGCAATGGAAACCGGCTTTTCTAATGTATACCTGTTAGTCGCCATCATTATCCATGAATGTAATTTGTACGCCTGTGGCCGAGGATACATCGGTTTTTATGAGCGTTAGTAATTTCTGAATCTCTTTATAAGCATCATCTACTTTTTGCGGCTCTGTGGTGATGGTTTTGGAAAGCGGATCGGCCAGTGCTTCCAGTTTGGCAATAACAATATCAAACTGGCCTTTTACCTGGTTGGCAAGTGCTTCTTTATTGAGTGCTTTTAAATAATCGTAGAGGCCTTTGCCAGAATCGTTGGCAGTAAACAGCTTCTTAAGACTCCGCATGTTTTCCTGCGCCAATGCTGCGGCGTTGCCGGCAAAATAAGCTTCTACTTTTGTGGGAAAGGGCGTGTTATTTGATTGTTTGCCCAATGGCCAACCAATGCGTGGGCCTTTCAGTACATCCATTTCATAGGCCATCATGTTAATGATATTGCCGATGGGGCTGCCTACATCTGTTTTGGTATTGCCTACAAAAGTGGTGCGGTAACTGGTCCAGCTGGTATTTACCTGGTCAATCAATAATTTGATGCGTGCCACTACATCATTGGCATACTTCACGCGGTTGGCGGTGTTGGCAGAAAATTTATCGATGGCATTGGGCCCGAAAAAAATATAATTCACTGCACTAAAACCCTGCGAGTAAAAAGAGCTTCTTACATTGAGCGTAAAATTATAATTGCCGGAAGTAATATTGTTTTCAATGGTAGCACTATCTATTGAGTACCCTGTCAGTTCGCCACTGGTGGCAAAATTGTAATCCAACCCACCGTTGTAGTTGATGTACGACTCCAGCGCCGCCACTACCGCCGGCCCCAGGTTAAACCCTTCCATGCGTGTATACTGCAGGTGCAATTGTTTGTAAGCTTCCAGCAATGATTGTTGGTTGGCTACCGTTCTTGCCCCGAGGAATGTGTTGGCGAGTGTCTGAAAATTGTTCGATTTTTCCTGCAATGAAGTGTAGCCAGGAATGATCAGCTGGTCTGCATAATAAGTGAGCATCGCGGTTTTATCGAAGCCCGGATCTACGGGTTTATTTTCACTATTGGATTTGCTGCAGAAAATTCCGGCTGTCAGCGCAAAAACCAACATACCCAACATCGTCAATTTATGTCTCATATTCTGTTTTTAATATGCCCTTTAAATTGAGCAAAACTCCCGGCAAAATACCGCGAGTTTTAGCTATTGGCCAAAGAAAATATTTACGGTTGCAGCTGTCCATAAGTAGCGGTCAAAATTTGCTGCGCCTGTTTTAATTTAGTAAAACTGGGGTCGTTGATAAGACTATATGCATTCTGGTTGATGCCAATAATATCTACCAGAGTTTGGTAGTTGGCAGCAGTCAACAGGCTATTGGAAGCCCTGTATTTCAATGCAGTAATAAAGCTTCTGCCTTCTGACAGTTCATGTAACTGACCTGGCTTGTCAGTAATAGCCTGCGGATGCGTAACATAATAATAGCACGCAGCGGCCATTGCTTTTTCGATGATTTGTTTGATGGTAACAATAGCCTGATCCCGCACGGCATAATCATTGCCGCCTATTGCAGCGCGTCCTTTTCGGAATGCTTCAAATACGATGCCTCCTGATTTAATGTATTTGCCTCTTTCAGCAAAATAGCCGCCCAGTGCCAGGGGCCGCTCGGGGTCTGTATTGGCATAAGATTTTGATGTATCATATGTTTTGGGAATGCCTACATAGCCAAAAGCCATGTCCCATTCATGCTGCATGGCGGTACCTTTTCCGTTTACAACGGTCTTGTTATCTGCTTTTGTTGAAGCATCCAGGTGCTGAATAACTTTTGCGAGCTGTAATGCGCCAAACAAGCCTTTTACCACTCCCTGGTTAAATTCAAACCCTGCATAATTAAATAAACGGGTACCTTGTTTGCCTGCAGTTCCTTCTCCGCCGGGAGTGTTGTAAAACTGGCTCACTTTTACCATAGAATCTGCCAGCGCTTTAATAGCCGGTGCATCAGTTGTTTTACCGGCAATGTTAAGACCAGAAGTGTTCAGCTGCTGGGGGGTGTTGGGAAGATTGGTAATAAATTCAGTAGTAAATGCATTGTTGGTATTGTTCCACAGATAGTTAACGGTGTCCTGGCTGAGCTGCCGGGTGGTAGCCCTACCCAGGTAGGTAGTAAAACCAGCACCCATGTTCACGGTAGCAGCGGCTTCGGCAAAATCTACGTTCGTAAAATCATAGGAAGTTGGTACGGTGTATGGTTGAATGGTAGGTGTATCATCTTTCTTACATGCCGCAGCAGTAATTACTAACAATCCAAGTGCGAGCGTTCTAATACTTTTTTGCTGGTTCATTGTTTTGTTTGGTTGTTTCGGCTGCAAAAGAAAGCAATAAGTACAACCAGCCATTTGCGAAAGCGGAAAAAAGCTTACTCAATCGGGAAAATTAGCCGGTATGAGGCCATTTTTTGACTCATTTGACAATGCCATGACAGTTTGGAAAGGTTTCAAAATAAAAGCGGTGTAGAAACACCGCTTTGTCTAACGATTGACTGCTTGAGAGAAACAACTTAGAGAAACAACTTTATGAGGACGTATGTTGACAAATAAATGGGCAGGTGAACTGGCCTGAAATACGTGAAAGGAAATCAAATTAGTTTATTGGATAGGGTGAAATTAGTCTATTACTAAAAGTCTACCAAATTTGTAGACTAATTTCTTTTTTAGGGTTGTAATGTTTGGTTGTATGAAAAATACTTTTTAGTTTTGTTGCAGTTCTTTATCATACTTATCAAGAAAGGCTGAGGGTAATGGCCCAAAGAAGCCTTGACAACCTGCGGTATTCCGCAAGGTGCCAATTCCATCCCCATTTGTATGCATTGCGTGCAAAGCGGGGCAGATAAGTCAGTACAGCGTTTTATATTACTTCGGTATATGATAAACCTTCTGACTATAAGCAGAAGGTTTTTTTATGATTACACCTCGCTTATTATTCTCCGGCGCTTTCATGGTAAGTAATTTTTTAATAATTAAAATTATCAACCATGAGCATTACAGCAACGCAATTGATCCACAGTATTCCTGTTGACCCATTAACCGGCGCCATTTCTGTTCCCATTTACCAGACATCTACTTTTGAACAGGAAGCACCCGGTGTAAACAAAGGTTATGATTATGCCCGCACCGGCAACCCCACCCGGGCTGCGGCAGAAAAATTACTGGCAACGCTTGAAAGCGGTCATACCGGCGTGGCATTCAGCAGCGGGCTGGCAGCAATTGACGCAGTCATCAAACTTTTAAAAAGCGGTGATGAAATAATTGCGGTGGATGATATTTATGGCGGAGCTTTCCGTTTGTTTACCAGGGTGTATGAAAAGTTTGGCATTCATGTTACCTATGTTGATTTTACTGATACCGCCAACATCTTCAATGCCATTACACCACGCACCAAATTAATCTGGGTGGAGACCCCCACTAATCCCACGTTAAAAATTGCCGATATAGCAGCCATTGCAAAACTGGCAAAGACAAGCGGATGCCTCCTTTGTGTAGACAATACTTTTGCCACGCCCATATTGCAGCAGCCATTGTTACTGGGTGCGGATATTGTGGTGCATTCTGCCACCAAATACCTGGGCGGCCATAGCGATCTGATTGCAGGGTGCGTAGTTACAAAAGACAAAGCATTGGGCGATGAAATCAAATTTATACAGAATGCATGTGGTGCTATATTGTCGCCCATGGATAGCTGGCTGCTGATACGTGGTATTGAAACATTGCCTTTGCGCATCAAACAGCATTGCAACAGTGCAGGGCAAATTGCCGAATGGTTGCAGCAACACCCGGCTGTAGATAAAGTATTCTATCCTGGTTTAGCCAGCCATCCTAATCATGAGATTGCGGTGGCGCAGTCGAGCGGGTTTGGGGGCATTGTATCTTTTTCATTAAAGACGGATACCATTGAAGCCGCACACCTGTTTGTTCAATCTACCCGTTTGTTTAAACTGGCCGAAAGCCTGGGCGGTATCAAAAGTTTATTGAGTCATCCGGCGAGCATGACGCATAAAACAATACCAGAACAACAACGGCAGGCCGCAGGCATTTCAGACGGATTAATTCGTTTATCAACAGGGCTGGAAGAGTGCAGCGATTTGATAGCAGATCTGCAGCATGCTTTTTATCAGTTGGAAAACGCCAGCAAAAAAGCACATACCAAATTGATAAAAGCGGATGAACGGTCATAGATTCTGATAAGGCCTTTATAGTTTTGCCACCCTCCGGATAACCGGCACTAACTATTTAAGACCCTCTTACTATGAACTGTAAACGCTTTTATTGTTTACTTGTAATGTTGCTGCTATGCCTATATGGTTTTTCACAAGCAGCATCAACACCCAATGTACAGGATGTGACAAAGCTGAGCCTGGTAGCACCGGCCATCAGTTATGAAAAAAAAATCGGCAGGCTGCAAACGTTGCAGGCACAGGTATTTCTCAATATCAGTTTTGGTATTGGGTATTCCTCATCGTTGGGATATACCTCTTTTTTGTATGCCAGCCCTGCGGCGGGTGTGCAATACCGTTATTATTATAATGGTGCTCGCCGTGCCGCCAGGGGAAAACGTACAGACATGAATAGCATGAACTACCTGGCGCCGGTATATACCCTGGCGTACAGTAGCTGGAGTGTTTCTGAAGATCATTATGGAGAAGATAAACGCCGGGCATTTCATACCGCCGGTGTGGTATGGGGTTTTCAGCGCAATTTTACCAAAGGTTTTAGCCTCGATATCAATGTTGGGCCAGGCATTGCATTTGCCAACACTACTTTCTATAATGAAAACTATGAACCCACGCGACAAAAAATGACCAGTGCTTTTCAGTTGATGGGACAGGTTAGGCTTGGGTTTTGGCTCTAAGAGTAGATAGATTGTAATTTAAGGCATACAGGCTTTGCGCAATCATTTTCGGCGCACCTGTTATAAACGATAAATGCCTTCCGTGTTCACGAAAGGATTTACTATAAAGACAAGGTTGATTTGTAAATTCAGTGAAACCTACGCGTGCTTTGCAATATTATTCTATTAAGAGAAAAGGCGTTTCAGCAATGATTTTTTTTGCGGGTTGGCGGCGTTTTCGGGCGGCATAATGCTTTCTATCCGTTCCATAATCTTCTTCATTTTTTCTGTGCTGAGCGAAGATTTTACTACATAGTCAAGCGCGCCATGTTTAATGGTATTTACAGCCACTTCTATATCTTCCTGGCCTGAAATAAATAGTACAGTAATAGAAGGATCAAATTTTTTGATTTGTTTCAATACATCCATTCCATTCAGATCATCCATATTGTAATCGAGAAATATAATTTCCGGCAGCAGGGTATCCAGCCCGGTGAGGCAATCGTTGCCATTATCAAATAAATGTACATTGGTATAACCCAGCTGTTTCAAAAACTGGCTGTACAGGTTAAGGCACAATACATCGTCATCCACCAAAAATATTTTTGCATCAAATCTTGAAAGCATAGCGGGCGGTTTAGGTAGTGAATAGATATATTATGGCCAGTTAATGTAATAAAACGTTGGCTGTAAAATGGTTATTGCGGCTAGCACTAAATAAGCAGATAAATAATGCATTTTCATTTTGCTAATAGGTGTTTCACCTTAGCACATACCTGCAGCGTTTGAGCCAGAGGGACGGCAAAGCTATGAGCGCTGGCG
Organism: uncultured Chitinophagaceae bacterium; assembly: GCA_963705285.1. Lineage (GTDB taxonomy): Bacteria > Bacteroidota > Bacteroidia > Chitinophagales > Chitinophagaceae > JACMLD01. The sequence goes on along the minus strand of OY970066.1, from coordinate 5,507,744 downwards.
CATCGGAAAGCGGATTTGGCTGATGGTTGCCGTTAGTAACCAGGCACTACACATTACAAAAAAAGCGGTAAACACGCTTTGCAAACCGGTAAACGAGGCATATTGCAACAACGTGTCTAAACATATGGTTACTAATGATTTCGCCGACAGGCGGTACTGATTTACCGCTGATTTCTACCGGCTGGCGGTAAAAAAATGCAAGCTGCTGGATTGCGTATTATTGTGCTGCCTGTTTATATTTACATTTACTGCCTGAAATGTGAAAAGCACCGGTGAAAACAGAAAAGACAAAATCGGTGCAATCCTAACCAATTTCAGAAAAATTACATGGGACTAAAAGACTTTTTGAAACAACAGGGTTTTATTGCAGACGACCCTGGCGCCAAGAAAGAAAAAGTTGATAATACCCGTACTGCCCCGCCACCGGTTACCCCGGTTTATTTTCCAGTAAGCCCAGCAACGGAGGGCGGTACAAAGCCAACAGGCAGTGACCCTTCTTTTGTAACGCCCTTACACCAGGCGGCAAGTGCCAGTACCGAACAACTAGATCCCAGTTTCATCAAATTTTTTGAAGATGAACTGTCGAAGGCTAATCTGCCGGGCCCTGATTATTTTGAGTTCAGGCAGCAACTGGTGAAAACGCAACAAAAGATGGCTGCCAAAGGAATGGTAGCGCCGGATGTTGTGTTGCAGGCGGTACTGACCAATTTTGAAACCCAGGATATTACCCCGGCAAAACTGGCTGAAGCCGCCAATCATTACAAAGGGATTCTAACACAAAAAAAAGATGATTTTTTAAAAGGTGCCGCTTCAGAAAAAAATAATCAGCTGCAGAAAAGACAAACTGTTTTGCAGCAGCACGAAGACAGTATAAAAAAAATACAACAGCAATTACAACAGCTGGAATTGCAAAAACTGCAATTGGAAGAGGCGATGACCAAAGAAAAAACACAACTGGAGGCAGACAAAACAATGGGAAAGGAAGGCATTACAAAAATAGAACGTGCCGAACAGCTGATTGCGGCTGCCCATAGTTATATGCTGGCTGCAATAGATAGCGATATCAAAAGGCTGCAATCAGTATAACACAGTACGCAATTATTTTTAGTCAACATTTTCAACCATTATAAACGCACAAATCAAATCATCATGAGTGATGTAATAAAAGGTTCTTCCGTGTATACACTGGAAACCGCCGACGAAAAAAAGATGAGAATGGCTGTAACTGCCGCAATGGTAGCCATCTTTCTGCTGATTGGTTATTTTTTGTTACCCCTGATAACCCAAACCATCCGCAACTGGATTGACTTTGGTATACAGGTAGGTAAGTTATTTATCATGATAGGTATTGTTGGTACGATCATTTTAATGCGCAAAGTGCTGATTGCCCGTTATAAAAGCGCCATCAGAAAAGCTACGCGTTTTTTGATCAAAACAGATTTGCCCGGTCTTCTTGAAGTGGTGGTACAAAACCGCCGCGATACACTGGCAAAGTTTAATACCAGCATTAAAAAAATGATGGGTGCCATTAGTTTGCACACCACAAAAATGGCCGAGCGCAAAGCATCTATGCAAAAAAACCTGGATTATGCGGCTCAGTTCAAAAAGCAGTCGGAAAATGAAAAGGCCGACCAGCATTTGCGCGATAAAGCCCGTGACCAGATTGCACATTTTGGCCGTGAAGCAGCAGAAGATGAGAAACTGCTGAAGATAATGCAGGAAGACAAACAGAAAATGCTGAAGAGTTATAACTTCTTCGACAGACTGTACAGCAACCTGGAAAGCAGTACCGAATCTGTAGCCAATACCATTGGGCGTTTGCGTGATCAGCTGCAAACTTCCAATACATGGCGCGAAGCGGCCCATAGCGCCTCTGCATTATTGGGTGTATCAGAATTTGAAACCATTACGCTGGAAGAAACACGCGACCGTATTGCACAAAATGAATCTGAAGTAATGTCTATGATACACGACCATGAAACCCTGCTGATGAAAATGGAAGCAGAAAACGGAATTATGGACGATGCCGGACAGAAATTGCTGGAACAGTACAGTAATAAGGTGGATGTATTTGCTTTTATGAAAACAGATGATGGCAAAGGAAAAAACGATCCGTCCGCTGCTACTGATACATCGTGGTTAACCGCCAACAAAGACCTGTTAAAATAATTTTGCAGGCACCATTATACAAAGGTCTTCTTTTCGCTGCTGTGTACATGGCAGTATACAGCCGGAAGAAAGATTATACCAATCATTAATCATTTGCCAACTAACAATTAATCAATTAATAAATTATGGAACTAACTGAGAAAGGGCAGAAAACCGTTAACACCATCCGTAACGTAGTCATCTTTGGAGTGTTGCTGGTGGGGGGTTATTTTGCTTATAAACAATGGGGCCCGGCTAAAGATGGCAAGCTGCCTGTTGACAGCAAATCGGGTAAACCTGATTTGATAGTAGCATACAATACTTTTACAGGTGTAGAAGGTTTGGTGTTGCAAAACGGAGGTATGGAACCCAACGAGAACAGCGCGCTGTACAAAAATTATGGCCTCAAAGTACTTATTAAACAAATGGATGCGGTAAAAGATACACGGGCAGGCCTGCACTCGGGCGACCTTGACCTGGTATACTGCACTACCGATGCGCTTTCTGTAGAAATGGGATCCGGCAGTGAACTGCTGGCCGATAACGTAGTACAGATTATGCAGGTAAACCAAAGTCATGGTGCAGATGCTATTGTAGTGCGCAAAGGCATAGACGATGTAGCTGCCTTAAGAAAGAAAAAAATTGCCTATGCGGTAGGCACGGCCTCGCATACGTTGTTGCTAAATGTGCTGGAATCATCTAACATGAAAATGACCGACATAGATGGATACCAGGTTGCAGACGGAGTTGAAGCAGCCAATGCATTCAAAAACGGTTCGTGCGATGCTGCAGTAGTTTGGGCGCCGGATGATGAAGATTGCGTAGCGTCACAGGCGGGTGCCAAAGTACTGGTGAGCAGCGCTGTGGCCAGCCAGATTATTGCAGACGGACTGCTGGTAAAACAATCAGTATTAAAAACAAAGCATGACCTTATTGTAAAGCTCGTAAAAGGATGGCTGCAGGGCAATGCCGCTATCAATAATGACCCCGCGGCTAAAAAAGAAGCCAACGCGTTGTTTGCAAAAGGCTTCAAATTTCCGGAAGATGTGGCTGCCAAATCTGCTGATAAGGTATACTTTTCAACTTTAGGAGACAATGTGAATTTCTTTGGGTTGAACAGTACGTATACTGGTATGACGGGCGACAGGATGTATGGCAGAATGGCTATTAAGTATACTGAAGCAGGGCTGGCAAAATCTCCCGCACCGTGGAGAAATGTATCTGACCCTTCCATCATTCAGGAATTGATGAACGACAAAGATTTTTCGGCGGATAATAAACAGGCAGCTGATAAGGTAACCGGTTTTAAACCCGCTACGGAAGAAATAAAAACACAAAAATCGCAGAGCAGTAAAGTAGTGAGCCTTGAGTTTGCCAGCAATTCTGCACAGCTGGATGAAGATGATAAAGTGATAATCGATCGTGAAATAAAGGAACTGGCGCAGGGGTTTGCAGGTGCCTACATACGTGTGGAAGGCAATACTGATAATGTAGGTGCTGCGGCGTTAAATGATAAACTGTCGCTCAGCAGGGCTAAATCGGTAGTCAATTACCTGGTAAACGAACACAAGTTTGACCTTAATAAATTTATTGTGGTAGGTAATGGATCAGCTAAACCGGTTGCGGGTTATGAAAGCAATGCAGATGAAGCCAGCCGTGCTAAAAACCGTCGCACAGAGTTTCAGTTTATCTGGGATAAGAATGAAAAGCATTAATATCATTGCCGGCCGGCAGGCTATACGTTTCTGTAAACAATAACAGTAAGGGTAGTACCCGCCAGCTATAAAGCGGATGTCAAAATCCGCTTTTTTTATTATCAAACAAACATCCGCATATGAGTGAGAACAATGAAAATTCATTGGCTGTCAGCATAAAAAGATTTGCCAATACTTATCTTTCGTTGCTGCAGCTATCTGGCTGGCTGATTTTATTTGCATTGTGGTGGGTGGTTACCAATTTCGGGCTTATCAATAATCATGTGATGCCCACGCCGCAAAAAACATGGAGCGCATTTTTGGATATGAAGGCAAATGATAACCTCCTCAGCAATATACTTTTCTCTGTACGTATCAATGTGTTGGGGTATTTAAAATGTATTATAGCTGCGCTGGTGTTCGGTTTTGCCATTGGTTTGTCGCCACGGGTAAGAAAAATGTTCAGCCAGCAGGTAAATGCATTGCGGTTTGTGCCCATAACCGCCCTCATGGGTATATTTATTGCCATCAGCGGTTTAACCATTTCCACCAAAATTAATTTTCTTGCTTTTGGCATTTGGGTGTACCTGGTACCAGTGGTGGTGCAGCGTATTGACGAAGTAAATACCACGCACCTGCAAATGATGAAAACACTGGGCGCCAGTTTTTGGCAAACTGTACGTTTTGTTACCTGGCGTTCTGTGATAGCGCGTTTGTCAGACGATATACGCATACTCGTGGGCATCAGCTGGACGTATATTATTGTTGCAGAACTGGCAGGTATACAGGGTGGTTTGGGCAGCCTGATTTTTTTGGGTGAAAGACAAAGTAATGTAGGGAAGGTATACGCCGTTATTTTTATTATTGTAGCCATTGGCATTATACAAGATGCGTTGTTCAAGTTAATTGACAGGTTGTTGTTTAAATTCAAATACCAGTAACATGAAAGAAGGGCAATACACACAAACACAGGCAGCGCCGGTTGCAGGCAATCTGCCACCGGTACTCGAACTGAAAGGCATCCACCAGAAATATTTTGATACCAAAACACAAAAAGATTTTGTGGTGTTTGATAATTTCAATCTGGCAGTAGAAGATTATCCGGGCATTGGCCAGTTTGTGGTCATTATGGGTAAATCGGGATGCGGCAAGTCTACCTTACTGCGTTACTGGACGGGTTTGCAAAAGCCTACTTCCGGTGAGGTTTTCATTGGCGGCAATCCAATAGCGCCTCACCAGAGTATGCCCATGGTGTTTCAGCAGTATTCATCGCTGGAGTGGTTTTCTGTACTGCAAAATGTAGCACTGCCTCTTACGCTCAAAGGCGTATCAACAAGTGAAGCAGAAGAGCAGGCCATGGAAATGATAAAAGTAGTGGGACTGGAAGGACATGAAAACAAATTTGCAAAAATGCCGCAGTTGAGTGGCGGCCAGTTACAACGTGTGGCCATTGCGCGCTGCCTGGTAGCCAATCCAAATATGCTATTGCTGGATGAGCCCTATGGTGCGCTGGATGGATTTACCCGTGCAAAAATGCAATTCTTTTTGCTGGATATTTTTCAGAAACGGGAGCTGGCAGCACTCAACCCAACAGTGGTACTGGTTACACACGATCCGCGTGAAGCGGTTTTACTGGGCCACGATATTTATATTATGGATGCCAATCCGGGACGCATTGTAAAGCACATCAAACCAGATCTGCCAGACAGGCGCGACCGCTCCATAAGGAAAGACCCGCGGTTTATTGAAATAGTCGCTTACATAGAAGATGTAATGGAGGGAAGCATAAAATAATAGCAACCGAATAAGAGAACAGATACACCGTTAATATGCCAACAAAGAAAGTTGATTTTGCAGACGTTTTGCAAAAATGTGAAGCAGTGGTGAAAGAGATGGGCCTCGTGATTCAATATACCCACAACCTTGATCCTTTTTTCAAGGGAGATCTGGATGGAAAAATAATTTACCTGGGCGGCCATCTTTCTGCCGAAGAAAAAGTTTTTAACCTGCTACACCTTGCCGGCCACAGCGTGCAATGGAATATAGATGAACTGCTGCGCACACTTGGCTCTGCATTGTACAAAAATCCGGACGATGCACTGCTGCTGAAACTACAGGAGTATGAATGGCAGGCGAACTGTTATGCCTTGTCTGTACTGCACATGGCGGGCGTACGCAATCTTGATAAATGGCTGAGCAGGAAGTACGTGATAGATATGTTGTACCTCACCCATTTTTATAAAACAGGCGAGAAGCTTAAAAAAATTACCACCGCAGCAAAAGCTTATCCTTTTAAGCGCGACCTGGAACCCAGACCCATTCCCGCATTTGCACCGATGGCAGGTACCCATACCCGTAATGGGCTGGTCATTGCGTTTTAATAATTGTGTTGAGTTGTGAGTTAAGTGTTGAGTACGCTGGTCTGACCTCCCGGTCTGGGGAAGTATTGTGTTGAGTGTTGTGTGTTAAGTGTTGAATAAGTCTCTGACCTGGTCTGACCGTGCTGTGTTGAGCGAATCTCGTCTGGCCTCCCGGTCTGACGCCTCTAATTTATCTTTGCGGCTTTCAAGATAAATTCCTGCAAAAAACCGCAAGGTTTGACGGTTTTGATGCGGTTTTATGTTAGATTTGATAGTAATATTACTTACAAACTAACCAATTCAAACTTGCTTAAAGAAGAGCGTCATAGCTATATTCTTCACCAGATAAATCTGCACAACAAGATATTATCGTCATCGCTCAGCGAACAGATACAGGTATCGGAAGACACCATCCGGCGAGATCTGCTTGAACTGGCGCAGGAAGGCAAAATCATCAAAGTACACGGCGGGGCATTGTCGAAATCTTTTAACCCATCGCTCAATGCTACCGGTAACGTATATGCGCGCGAAGAAAAACGCATTATTGCCGGCAAGGCACTCCAGTTTATAAAAGACGGCATGTTTATTTTAACAACGGGTGGCACCACCATTACCGAGCTGGCCCGTATTCTGCCCAGGGAGTTGCAGGCCACCTTTATAACCGTCAGCCTTTCTGCCGCTACTGAATTTACCAATCACCCAAATATAGAAGTCGTTATACTGGGTGACAAGCTATCCCGCAATTCAAAGATTACCGTGGGTGCTGAAACCATTCTTAAGATCCAACAGATAAAAGCTGATATCTGTTTTATAGGTATCAACGCTATTGATATTGACGGCGGACTGATGGACAACGATTGGGACGTGGTGCAGGTTAAACGTGCCATGATCAGCAGCGCCAAAAAAGTGATAGCGCTTTCATTGTCGGAGAAAGTACACTCCTTTGAACCCTTGAAAATTTGTAATGCAGACGAAATAGATATATTGATAACAGAGCTTGAACCGGGCTCAGAAAAATTGCAACCCTACAAAGAACAAGGCATTGCCATCTACTAAGCATTAACACCAAAACTACACAATATGAAATCAAACCTTTTTACTAAAACAACCCTGGGCAAACCGTTTGTGCTGGCTTTGCTGTTCAGCATAATGGTTGTTTGCGCAAGTGCCCAGGTTACCATTTCCGGCAAGGTTACTGATGAAGCCGGTAAAGTATTGCCGGCCATTACAGTGCAGGTTACCGGCAATAACCGCGGTAGTGCCACCGATAATAATGGCAACTATACACTCACCGCCAATTTGAAAGCCGGCGATTACACCGTTACTTTTTCTGGTGTTGGATTTGAAAGCAGTACGGTTGCGCTTAATGTGGGAACAGCCGCCAGTTATACACTAAATGCAGTACTGGCCACTAAAATTTCTAAACTGGATGAAGTAATTGTAACTGGAACTTCTGCCGGTACAACCCGCCGGCAACTGGGGAGTTATATTAGTTCTGTTAATGCAGATGAACTTACCAAAGGTGCAACGGGCAATGTGCTTGCTGCCCTTCAGGGTAAAACAGCCGGCGCGCAGATAAGCCAGAACTCGGGCGACCCCGCCGGTGGTATATCAGTAAGGCTTAGGGGTATCAGTTCTATTTCGTCTTCATCAGAACCGCTGTATATTATTGACGGGGTAATTGTAAACAATGGCACCAACAGGGTTACCAATACGCAAAGCGGGTATGATGGCTCTGGCTTTGTTGGAACTGTTGGCCAAAGCAGGCTGGTAGATATCAATCCGCAGGATATTGAACGTATTGAAGTATTAAATGGCGCCGCTGCAGCCGCTATTTACGGAAGCCGTGCCAATGCGGGTGTGGTACAAATATTCACTAAAAAAGGCAAGACAGGTGCGCCAAAAGTAAGTTTCAGCACCAGCATCATGAGCAGCAGCCTGCGCAAAAAAATAGAGGTAAACAAGGCGCCATTAAAATTTGGTGGTCCCACAGATGGTCCCGGTGCACTTACGCAGGATATTATTCAAACCGTGGGAACGCCACCGGCTTTGCTTACTAACACCACACCGGTTACGCGGTATGATTACCAGGATTATATTTTCAGGAGTGCTTTGGGTACAGACAATACAGTGTCTGTAAGCGGTGGTACCGACAAAACAAAATATTATGTATCCGGTTCTTATTTCTTTAACCAGGGTATTGTAAAGAATACCGATTTTCAGCGCTACAGCTTCAGGAGCAATATTGATCAAACACTTAACAAATGGCTGACATTTAACCTGGGTTTGAATTATGTAAACAGTTCTGCCAATGAGAAACCAGACGGCAATTCATTTTATTCTCCCATGAATGCAGTAACTATCATTGGCAATTTTCACAATATCTGGCAAAGGGATGCATTGGGCAACCTGCAGGCAGTGGGAGAGCGTGGCAGGGCCAACCCCGTATCGGTGATAGAAGACATCAAACAAAAACAAACTACCAACCGGGTGATTGCCAATATTGGTTTTAAACTGAAACCCATCCAACACCTCAACATTGATTATACAATGGGTATTGATAATTATGCGCAAAACGGTAGCACCTATATTCCACCATTTGCCTATAATGTTAGTACGGCTTTTTGGGGCGGCGGCCCAAGTCTTGATCCTACCCAGAACGGTTATGCCAGCGCAGCTACCAATAATTTCTTTGCCATTAACCACGACCTGAACGCTACGTATAACATAGACATCTCTAAAGACATTAACTCTGTTACACAGGTGGGATTTTCGCAGCAATATGAAAAGAATAATTACCAGTTATCACAGGGGCGCGGTCTTGCACCTTTTGTACAGGTAGTAAATGGCGCCAGTACTGTTATACCGGGTACGGATGACCGCAGTGAGATATCTGTATCGGGCGCATTTTTGCAGCAGAATTTTAAATACCGCAATCATTTATTTGTGACCGGTGCCGTAAGGCTCGACGGGTCGAGTGTATTTGGCGAGAAAGAACGCAACCAGGTATATGCAAAAGCCAGCGGCAGTTATGTAATATCAGGTACCGATTTCTGGGCGAAAATGGGCGTGTCTAAATGGTGGGATTTGTTTAAGCTGCGTGTAGCATACGGAGAGAGCGGTAACCTTACAGGCATCGGCGCTTATTCAAGGTTCAATACCTATGCCGCCACATCTTATATTGGCAGAACATCACTTACCTCCAGTGGTACGCTGGCCAACGAAAATGTAAAGCCTGAACGGCAGCAGGAGCTTGAGTTTGGCGCCGACCTTGCGTTCTTCGCCAACCGTCTAGGACTTACTGTAAACGTGTATAACAAGAAGGTGAAGGATTTGCTTATTAACCGTTTTATAGCACCTACTACAGGCTTCTCCAGTTTGCAGGATAACTTTGGTTCACTGGAAAACAAAGGCTTCGAAATTGTATTGACCGGTAGCCCGGTGGTTTCAAAAGATTTCAGGTGGGATGTAACGGCGATCTACAACCGCAACCGTAACAAGGCCATCAACATCGGCCAGGCGCTTAACCTGCTCAGTACCAATGCCGGCGCCCCTGTAGCCATCATACAGGGCCAGCCAATTGGGGTGTTCTACGGAACTTTCTTTGCTACCAGCAACGGCACACTCTTAAAAAATGCGGCCGGTATACCCGTTACCGAACTGGGCACGCAAAACAGTGTGTTAACATACACGCCCGGACGCGGTACCAATGGTTTGCCCAGCGGCGCCACCCTTCGCAAAATAGTAGGCGATCCCAACCCTGATTATAACGGTAGCCTGGTGAATGAACTATCTTATAAAAAGTTTGGCCTTCGTGTACAGATGGATGTATTGCAGGGCGCAGATGTATGGAATGCAGATTGGAGAACAAGACAGGGTGTTGGTAATGGAAAAGAAGCAGAGAAAGAGGATCTTGGCCAGCTACCACGCGGTTATATTGCCGGTGTGTACGCTATTGAAGAATGGAGGGTAGATGATGGCTCTTATGTAAAGCTGCGTGAACTTTCATTAAGTTATGACTTTGGAAAAATAAAAAGCATCAGCAACGTAACCGTTAGTTTCAGCGGACGTAATTTAATCAGCTGGGATAATTATAAAGGATATGATCCGGAAGTGAATGCCGGTGGACAAAGCACCATCTTACGAGGAATTGATTTTGGTGCAGTGCCCATTCCCAAAACGTTTAGTTTGGCCATTAAAGCATCCTTCTAATCCATAAAAATTACTATCATGAAAAAAATAATTCAAACAACATTATATATATCCGGAGTGTTGCTGGTGTTGGGCGGCATGGGTTGTAAAAAGAACTATAGCAATCCCAATGCAGCTACCGCCGCGCAGGTATTAAATTCATCAAAAGGTTTAATGGGTACTGCCATTGGTATACAGCGTACGTATGCGCTTAATGTAAGCCCGGGAGTTTCAGACGCCAATGGACTGGTTACCGGCGAAACATTTTTACTGAACAATGGTAATACATCTGAGTTACAACTCATCACCGGTGGAAATGCCGTAGATGGTACCAATGCATTGCTGGGTAATATATGGGCTACTGCCAACAAATGTATTTATGATGCAAATAATGTTATTAATGGCGCTGCGCAATTGGGGGATAAAGGATATGCCAGCGGACTGATTGGCTATGCCACCATTATTAAAGCATTGTCTATAGGAAGCCTTTCCATGTTGTGGGAGAAAGTGCCCGACACGACCGGCACTACCACCACTGTGTTTATCGATCGGGTACAGGGTTTTAATAAAGCCATTGCAGCTATAGACAGGGCGCTGGCCACTATCAGCGCCAACGCTATCAGCAGCGGATTTATATCTGATTTACCGCCCGGTATATTGAACCCGGTTTCGCCCGCGGCCAGCGATATAGTAAATACGCTCAACGCCCTTAAAGCGCGCTATTTATTGTTTGCCGGCAATTACACCGCAGCGCTCGCCGCGGCCAATGCAGTAGACCTCACCAGGCGGTCAACTTTTAATTTTGAAGCCGCCACGCCCAACCCCGTATACAACACGGCCACTTCTACCAATAACCTGTACCAGCCGGTAGATTCTACCCTGGGCCTTCCCGTTAGTATAGCACCTGATTTGGCCGATAAACGCATCCCGTTCTATACAACCATCAATGCTACCATTAATCCACGCTACCGGTTAAATGGATTCTGGATTGCCGCCACCACCGCCATTCCCATTTATTTCCCCGGCGAAATTACTTTGATCAAAGCAGAGGCTTATGCCAGGCAAACAACACCAGACCTGGTAAATGCTGTTCTTGAATTAAACAAAGTGGTGACCAAAAAACCAGCTGCAGACCCCCTGGGCATTGGCGCAGATCTGGCCCCGGTAGCACCGGCCACACAGGCAGATGTGCTTACCCAGATTTACCGTAACCGTTGTATAGAATTGTTTTTATCTGGCCTGAAGCTGGAAGACATGAGAAGGTTTGGACGACCCAATGCAGAACGCAAACGCAACTTTATGCCTTATCCCTTCCGCGAAAAAGACAGCAACCCCAATACACCCGAGAACCCGCTGTTTTAATTACAGCAAATAGTATAAATGTATTATCTTAATAAAACAATGCAGCCATTACGGCTGCATTGTTTATTAAATGCTGTTATCATGAATGATTGCTTCCCAAAGATTAGCGCGTTCCTGTTTGTTGCTGCCGCCCAGTTGTGTTTTTTCTCTGCTTTCTGCCAGTCGGTTAAACGGCCGCCCATTACAGGTATTGCGTTTGTTGAAGTGCAGGTGAGTGATATAAAGAAAGCAAACACTTTTTACGGGTCATTGCTGGGATACTCCGTGTTATGGAATAGTACAGGTCACAATGCCACTATTCATATCAATCAACGGCAATCTATACAGTTACAAGACGGGTTGCCGCCAGATAGGGACGAACGGCTGATGAGCCTTGCTTTTCAAACAACCGATGCAGAAGCTATGCGGGGGTATTTGCAAACAAAAGGTATTGTTGTTCCTGCATCGGTGCGCAAAGAAACAAATGGTATGCTTTCTTTTAGTGTTACGGATCCGGATAAACACCTGCTCCGGTTTGTACAATATGGTAGTAACGGTAATGGACAAACGCTTGTCATTTCTAATAAGGATGCTGTCTCCAGGCGCATCCTGCATGCAGGGCTTACGATTGCCGATACGGCCGCTGCAGGTTCGTTTTACCGGGACATTCTTGGGTTTGGTGAAATCTGGAGGGGAGGGACTAATGACAGTACCACCAGCTGGATAAATATGCGGGTGCCGGAAGGAACAGATTACCTGGAATACATGTTGGTAAACGGAGCGGTGAGCCGCCAGCAACTAGGCAGCCTGCATCATATTGCCCTGATGGTGCCAAATATGCAAGACGCAGTAGATATGCTGACACCCCGCTCACAAGCCACAAGCTATCCTGTTGCACCGCCGCGCGTTGGCCGCAACAACCGCTGGCAACTCAATTTATTTGACTCCGATGGTACCCGTATTGAGTTAATGGAGCCATTTACCATGCGTTGATACCCTATCTATACTACCAAAAAATGGCCAGCCGCATCCTTTTTATTGTATTTGGACGCGGATAAAGGAAAACAACCACCTGCTAACCCGTTCATGTGAACCGCTCATTGAAGGTTTGATTAGCTGGTAACAATCTGTTTTTTGCAGCAGTGCAGGCTGAATTATTAGCTTGCTCTGTAAACCTTCCTTTCAAAATTTTAACCGTTATTGTGCCTGATTGCGGCCAGTACCCGCACTGTACGCAAGCTTGTAGTACGACTAACCATTCTTACAATGCAGCAATAATGCTGACAAACAAAATGCTCAACCGTTGAATTAGTATAAAAGAAAGCCATGCAAACCGTAAACAAACCACAAGCAAACATAAAAGTTGGTGTTGCGGTGTTGCCTGGAAGAAAAATCCATTGTTCCTACTTTATGAAAAATTGCCTTGTTATTCTTATTGTGGTGCTGGGCCAGCTTACCGGGTTGGTAGCCCAGAACCGGTTTGTAGATAGTATGGAGAATTGGCTGAAGGCGCATCCCACCATCGACTCACTGCACATTGTAACGTTGCACCGTATCAGCCACCGCGGTATTGATAAAGATCTTAAACGCTCTTTTGATTATTACGAAAAAGTATCCTATTACAGCGACAGTCTCAATTTTGTATATGGAAAAGGGCTGGCACAAATCAACCTAGGCATCCTGTTTAGCTATTCGGGAAATTTTGATGCCAGTAATACGGCTTACTTCAAAGCCATAGAATATGCCGAAGCCTGCAATGCGATGCGTTTAAAAGCCGTGTCTCTCAATAATGTCGGTGAAAATTTCAGGATATTGAGACACTTCGACAAATGCCGGCAATACACCCGCGAAGCCATCGCCATTAATACACAACTGGCGGCCTGGCGGGGCGTTGCTATCAACTATGAATTACTGCAGCAATGCGATATGGAGGAAAAGCTGTACGACAGTGCGAAAGTAAACCTTGACCGGGGCATGTCTTACGCCATTCTATCGCGCGACAGCTCCGTGTTTTCTCTGTTCTACCTGGGGTTTGGAAAACTGCATGCCCTCCATGATCAGAAAGACTCCGCACTTTTTTACTTCGATAAGGCGGTAAACGAAGCAAAGTTTTACAGCATTCCTACCAATGAATACAATGTGTACCTGGCGCAGGTAAAATACGTAAAGGGTATCAGTGCCGAAGAAAAATTACGCCTCCTCAACAAAGCAATGGCCATTGCCCGCCAGACATCTAACCTTGAACGAATCACAGAAGTGGCGCACCAGTTGTTTTTTGTATTTGATGAAAAAAATAACAAAGATTCGTCCATGGCATGGTTCAGAACTTATCGCACGTTTGCGGATTCGTTGTATTCAGAAAACAACAAACGCAGTGTGGCCATTAAAGAAACGGAATGGATGATGAAAAGAAAAGAAATTGAAAACGCACACCTGAAGGCATTCACCCTGCTGCAAAACAAAGAGCTGGCCATTAAGAACGGTATGTTGCTGGCGGTGGGTATTTCTTTATTGTTGATCATAGTAATTGCCGGTGTGGTATATAAGTCTATACAGAACAGCAAAAAAACCGCGGAATCACAGTTGAAGCAAAATATTGCCGAAACGCAGATGCAGGTACTCAGATCGCAAATGAATCCGCATTTTATTTTTAACAGCCTCAACAGCATCGACGCCTTTATACAAAGCAATGATAAATACAATGCAACGCTGTACCTCAATAAGTTTGCAAAACTCATTCGCAATGTGCTGGACAGCAGCAAGCAAAACGTCATCTCATTTTCTAAAGATATTGAAACACTGAAGCTGTACATAGAACTGGAGATCCAGCGCAGCGAAAACAAGTTTACCACCGATATTTCTATTGACGAAGAATTAATGAACAGCGATTACAAAGTGCCGCCGCTTATTATTCAGCCTTTTGTAGAAAACGCCATCTTACACGGATTGCGCAACCGCGATGATAACAATGGTGTGCTGCGGATTGCTGTTACCAAAACAGAAAAGCAAATCTTTTATTCCATTACAGACAATGGTGTGGGCAGGCAGGCGGCAGAACAAATGCACGCAGGTAAAAAGGGTAAATCGTATGGTATTGAAATGACGCTAGAACGTGTGAAATTATTCAACAAGGAAGCAACCCCATCAGTAGAGATTACCGACCTTTACAAAAACGGACAACCGGCCGGCACCAATGTGCTGGTTCATTTAACTATTATATGAAACACAAAGCCATCATTATAGACGACGAAGCCAAGGGCCGGCTGGCGCTTAAGCAAAAGCTAACCGACTATTGTCCGGAAATTGAAGTAATAGCCGAAGCCGATAACGGCCCCGAGGGTATTTTTTTGATTGAATACCACAAGCCACGTGTGATTTTCCTGGATATTGAGATGCCGCGTATGACTGGCTTTGATATGCTGGAAGAAATCAAAGAGAAAAACTTTCATGTCATTTTCACTACTGCCTATGACCAGTATGCTATCAAGGCCATTCGGTTTGCAGCATTTGATTATCTGCTGAAACCTGTGGACATTGAAGAGCTGCAGGCGGCCGTGGCAAAGATCAAAGATGTGAAAGACACGCAGGTAAAGAAACAGGTGGAGACTTTGCGGCAGAACATGCAACAGCCACAAATGCAATTGCATAAACTGGCTATTCCCGCACTGGAAGGTTTGTTTTTTTATGATATTAACGAAGTGGTACACCTGGAAGCCAACAGTAACTACACCAATATTTATTTTAGCAATAAAACAAAAATGGTGGCGTCAAAAACGTTGAAAGAGTTTGAAGAGTTGTTGCCCGAAGAACTTTTTTTCCGGACGCATCATTCGCACATCATTAACCTCAATTATATCAAACGATACATAAAAGGCGATGGCGGCCAGATTGAAATGCAAAATGGCAATTATGTAGATGTATCGAGAAGAAAGAAAGATGAATTTCTGCGTATTATTGGCCTCTAGTTTTATTTTAAATTTTGAATTTTGCATTTTAAATTCCTAATCTGCGAATCTGCGGCCCAATTTCTCGCGGCGAACACAAGCGAGGCAGCGGCACGCTGAGAATATTTTAAATTTTGAATTTTAAATTTTGAATTGTTTCAATCTGCGAATCTGCGGCCCAATTTCTCGCGGCGAACACAAGCGAGGCAGCCGCACGCTGAGCATATTCTAAATTTTGCATTTTGCATTTTGCATTTTGCCTATGAAATAAAAAAGGCTGCACCATTTGGTGCAGCCCTGATAAACAATGGATCGGAATTCTTATTGTTTCGTTAACCGCAGTGAAACAGATTTCTTGCCCTGCAGTACCTGTACAAAGTACATACCTGGCCTGTAATTGCTTCCTATGGTAATGGTGCTGTTGGGTTGTACGCCTGGTTTTACTTCAATCGCCCTTCCCATCATATCTACCACCCTGATACTTATTTTCTCGTTGTTATCACTCTGCGTTCTGATGGAGAAAGCGGTATTGGCCCTGCTTGGGTTGGGATAAACAATGGCCGCAAAGCCCTGTGCGTTGAGGGTGCCTGCGCTGGCGGTGCGCAGCCCTTGTGGTGCCGGTGCAGTGGTGCCGGTAACATCAGCCGTTCTGGCGTTGCTGGCAGGTACAGCGCTGCTGCAAACCACGGTTACTTTAAAGCAGCAGGTAGTTTTGGCACCGGTAATGGTATTGGTAATTTCATAGCAAATAGGGTAAACACCCGGTGCTTGTACACTGCCCCAGGCAATGCCGGAGATTTGTGTATAGGTAAGTACCGCATTGTCGAATTCTGCTATGAACGGCAGGTTCCAGTTGGCCGATGCATCGTTCCATTTATCGTTGGGCGCTGCTCCGCGAATGTGTACATAAGGTTCATTGATAACACTGGCTGTGCCATTTTCATTGTTGGGCTCCAGGTAGTTCCAATCGGTAAAGCCAACGGCCTCACCGGTAACCCATGCAAAATTGCCCACACTGCCGGTATTGTATAAACCAATCCAGGAACCAAAGTCGGGTTGTGGTAATTGTGCTTTGATGAATGCACTTTCGCCTGCATCAGTAATGCTTACCAGGTGACCGGTTACGCCGCTGGCGGCAGTTCTTGCATCGGGCCATGAATAAGTATCATCAGACTGGTAATAACCATGACCGTTATACACGCCTTTCAGCAACAGTGCGCCGGTTGCATGAAGGTTGCCGCCCGGTACAGCTATACTGTCGGGGAACAGCATTGCAGGCGCATTCCACTTAACAGTGGCTGTGCAATCAGCAGCAGTAGTGGTAATGGTGGTGTCTTTAGGGCAACCGGCAGAAGGTGCATTGCACACAACTGTTACTTTGAAGCAACAGCTGGTAACGGTGCCACTGGCATTGTTCTTAATATCATAACAAATGGTATACTCGCCCGGGCCAACCGATGATCCTGGTGCGGGGCCGGATGTTTGTGTATAAGTAAGCACTGGATTATCGTATTCTGAAATGAATGTCAGGTTCCAGTTGCCGGCCACGTCATTCCATTTATCATTGGGTGCTGCACCGCGAATGTGTACATACGCCTCGTTTACCACGGTGCCGGTACCATTTTCATTGTTAGGTTCAAGATAGTTCCAGTCGGTATAACTCAGCGGTTCGCCGGTCACCCATGCAAAACTGCCTACGGTACCGGTATTATACAAACCAATCCATGCACCAAAATCTGGTTGTGGCAGCGACATTTTAATGAAGTCGCTTTCACCTGCATCTGTAATGGTAACCAAATGTCCGTTTACTGCAGCAGCAGTTGTTTTGGCATCATTCCATGAATACACATCGCTTGATTCGTAGTAGCCATGACCGTTATAGGTACCCTTGTAGCGTATCACGCTGCCGGGGCCGGCTGCAACACCTGGCATCACATGAATGGTATCGGGGAATGCTTTATCAGGAACTGTCCAGTTAATCACTGCCTGGCATGTTGCGGGGTTGGCCACAATGGTTGTATCCGTAGGGCAACCGGCAGCGCCACCTGGCTTGCCTTTTACAACCACAGAACCGTTTACAACGCAGCCAGCAGCATCTGAAATACTATAGGTGAACGTACCTGCCTGCAATCCGGAGAAGGTAGCAGCTGCGCTGGTAACGCCATTCAGTACATAACTAAATGGTGCAGTGCCACCGCTGGTGATAAAGGTAACTGAACCAAAGCCCGTTCCATTGGTATCATCTATTACGGTAGTGGTAGCAGAAAGAGTACAACCATTATTGGGCGGACAAACCACCAGGTAATCGTTATTCTGCCCGTTCTTTACACCAGTGCCGGGGTTGCCAATGGTAATATTGGGCAATGAGAAACCCGTGAGGTTTAATGCTGCGGTAATGGTGTAATCAAAACCACCCACAGCTGTATTGATACCCAGTGTGGCAGGATCGATAGAGAAGCAATAAGCAGAGTCTGCAGGTTGTGTGGTAAGCAGGCCGCTGCTCACTGTTTTTACGAGCGAACCGTTCTGATAAACGTTGAGTGAAATGGTGATATCTCCATTGGTGGTAGTACCGCCGGTAGTTTTGAAAGGCAGACTGAATTTGGTGCAAATTTTTCCGGCACCACAGGTATCAGTATGCGCAGCATCTATTTTAATACTTCCCTGGTTGGTAACAATACCGCCTACAGGGCATTGGCCGGAGAAAAGGTTGTCTAAGTAAGTGTAACCAAAGTGACCGCTGAGGTTGCAATCTTTATTGGTAAAAACAATGGTCACCGTTTTGCCAACATACGCCGAGAGGTTAATCTGTGCCAGGCTCCAGTCGCGGTAAACCAGCAATTCAGATTGGTAAGTTTTGCTTTGAAAAAATGGATCGCCTGCATCTGCTACGGCTATGTTGCTACCATTGCCGAGGTTACAAACATTAGGTAACTCCAGTCCGGTGGTGCAATCATATGCACGCACGCTGAATGCGGGCTGGTCATCGTGCGAGTGACCGGGATCCTGCAATACCAGCGCGTAATAAAAACTAAGTATGCTTTCGTTGGCATCAACAGTTACTGTTTTGGCCAGTACTTCTGTACCGGTACCGTTTACCGCGTTGCCCAGTCGTAAAGACTGGTTGCCACCATTGGCAGCTACCAATGGTATACCTGCAACCGGATCAAGCCCGGCCGATTTTAGTACAATGGTTTGGCGGGCTGCACTGCTGGTTAACGCGCCGGACAGAAATCCATTGGTTAACGCAAAAGGGTTGGGGTACAGATTGGCAGAATAGGTGCCGTATGCACCGGAATACTGTGTCTGGTCGAGCCCGCTTTCAAAATCGCCATTGGTGCAATAGGCTCTTACTTTGCCGCAAAATAGATCCTGCGGTGCCGCAACGCCTGGTCCGGTGGCAGCCAGTACACCGGCCTGTGCCGGCGCATCAACATATACGTGGCTGTTTAATTCTACAAATTTTTCGAAAGAAATTTCGGGCGTTCTGATTGCCTGGTAGGCTTTAAGCAATTGTGTTCTTGCTTGCAGGGTAGGCGCTTTCTGCGCAAACACGCCATTGCCCAACGCTAGCGCAACACCAAGAACCAATACAAAAGATAATCGCCGCCTCAATAAGTTGGCTTGAGCCGGTAGCGGAATGATAAAGGTTGCAAGCAGCCGTCTGTGCAGTTTTCTGATGTTTGCAGAGAGCGGGATACATTTTAAAGGGTCTAAAAGTTTCATGTGGATCTATTTAGGTGATGAGAATAAAAGCTTTCAACATGATAACTGCATAGGGTAAAAAACACCGGCCGCCATGCGCACGCGCGCAACGACGGGTTATCGAAGTAGATGTTATTCAACACAACTTTGATAATGGTACATACCAATCAGAAAAAATGGAAGGATGACTGAACGTTGTAGCTGCTTAAATCAAAACCTTTTACAAGTGGAGATGGTTTTGCCGGGGGATATTGGATTGATAATAAAATTAACCTGGTGATAATTATAGCCGATCTGTTTATAAACTGTTACACCTGAATCGTGAAAGGAGAGTAGCGGACTGGTGAGATGAAAATATCCCTTGCGGGATACATTGTTAAAACAAATATAAAGCAATTTCTTATCTGCAAATAAATATTTATTATTATTTTTTCGATAACATAGCGGCAACTAAGTGATTGTGGTAAGTGGGTATTGCACACGCCCATATTCGCCAATGCCTACAAGTTGGATAGCATCTCTTTTTTAATACACCCGAACAATGTTGATTGATGGAGTTGCCGCTAATGGCCAACAGTTAACCAATCAATATCAATGGCTTCGGCTGTTAAAGGCAGAATAATTCCAGCGGTTTACCCAGCGAACCTGTGGTTTGCCATTGGTGATGGTCATGGGCAGCCAGATATACCGTGAATCTTCCAAATCAGTTTTGTTCCACCGGTCTGCCAGAAAAATAAAGGCATCTGTTTTTCCTGGTATTGCCACTACATACGTGCTTTGAGCGGTAAACGTGATGGCTGCGTTTTTACCGGTGCACGGATTGCCGTACTCTTTCCATGGTCCCAGCATATCATTGGCCACCGCATACGATGCTGCATTGGGCGCCCACCCCGTACAACCCGAAGAAAATAAATAATATTTTTTTTTATGTTTGATTACTGCCGGCGCTTCGCGCGATGCCTTGATTAGTATACGCTTTTCAATAGTGGTATGAGAAAGATAGTCGTCAGAAAGCAGGCTCACATGAAGAGTGGCGTTTCCCTCAGATGAATAGATATGGTACGCTTTCTCATCATCATCTTTAAAAACGGTCATATCTCTGGCGTCATTGCCGTTGGGTCTCTCACTATTGATAAACTGGTAGGGCCCTGTTGGGTTTTTACTAACGGCAACGCCAGACCGCGCGTATGTGTAGTCTTCATTGTCAAGGTGCATCCACATTACAAACTGCCGGGTTTTGCTATTGTAAATAACTTTCGGCCTTTCTATTACTTTGCTGGTATGTAAATCGTGGCTGCTGTCTGTGGTGTTGGGTGCCAGTGCCAGGCCTTCAAATTTCCAGTTGATAAGATCTTGAGATGAATAGCAATTAATGCCACCTGCGGCAACGCGGTAGTCTTCCCACGAAGTTACATACGCCACGCGGCTGGTTACACCTTTCTTGATTTCGCCAAACCAGTAATAAACACCTGCATGCAACAGCAGACCGCCACCATGGGCATTGATGGTGTTGCCATCGGTATCTTTCCAAATTTCACCAGGTAAAAAATGGGTTTGTTGCGCTGCGGCATTTTGAACCGTCATCATGGCTGTACAAACAATTGATGCAAATATTATTTTATTTATTGTTTTCATAATGCAGTAATGGGGTGATAAAAATACAATGGTAAAGGGCACAATATGCTACATTCGTACTATAAATCTTACGCATGGAACAGTATGGAGCGCTTTTACACGATTTGTACAATGGCATACCAAGAAGGCATACAGCAGAAAATGTGGCAGCCATCAATGTCATTGTTGAAAATTATGCTGATATCCTCGGCAAGATAGAATCCACCAACAGTTGGTACGAAAAAAATACAGCCAGTTTTTATACTTCGCTCGAAAGCATTCAGAGCAACATAAAGATGTCGAACAGTAACAAGCACGCCAAAAAAGCCAAAGATGAGTTGTTTGATACAGCCTCCGGAGCGCTTAAAGACGATATCTTGTCATTGATAGCCGTTTACGAAAAAGGCATGAATGAGGGAGGTTAATACCCTCCGGCTGCTGACGGTGCAAATCCTATTGCATGTGCAGACTGCCCGACGCTCAACAATTGCGGTTTCCCCTGGCCATACAAATCTGGCAAATAAGGAAAACCTGCCTTGCTCAATCCACTATATCAACATTTCCGTATTACGGTAAACGAAGGCGTATTTGCGTATTAATGGTTATAATGCCATTACTGCCTTTGAAATACAGCTGGAATAACAAAATGCATTTTCAAAATCGGATTTGGGAGAGTATTTTTGCCGGCTTGGTAATGGCAAATCCTCTGAAGTAAAACCATACACGATGTTCCAACCATATGTGGTTTTAACTGTACTATTTTGAAAATCAAAACATTAAGAAAGCGACAATGGCTTATATGGCTCGTCATTGGCGGCTGCCTGTTCCTGGGTACATTGTTGTTTATTTTTTTCTGGCGGCGTGGTCCCGTAAATACTGTTGTTTTTAGCGGTAAAAAACGTGTCGCCATCGAGAAAATCAATGGCAGGTATACGTTCAAAAAGGACGGCAAGCCCTTTATAATAAAGGGTGGTGCGGGCTACACCCATATGAGCGAGTTAGCAGCAAGCGGGGGTAATACGGTTATTTGCTGGGACACTACAAAACTGGCAGCTGTGTTGGATGAAGCAAACCGTAATCACCTTACTGTAATAATTGGTATTGATATACCCGGTGTTCAATATTTCGATGCCTATAAAAATAAAATTAAAGTTGATTCACTTTATACCGCCGCCACACAGTTAGTGTACAAATACAAAGATCATCCTGCGGTGCTGGCCTGGTGCTTGGGCAATGAGTTGAAGTTCCCCAATTCGCTGATATACGATCAGTTTTACACGCAGTTCAACCGGTTACTGGCCATGGTGCACAGCAACGATCCCCATCACCCCGTGTGTACCACGGTTATTAATGTGTCTAAAAATAATATTTTCAATATTCGGTGGCGCATCCCTGCATTGGATTTTATCGGTCTCAATATTTATAATAGTCTCAGAAAGCTTGAAGACGACCTTGGTGCTTTACGATTATTTTGGAACGGGCCTTATTTTGTTTCTGAATGGGCACCCAGGGGGGGATGGGAAGCACCTGTTACCAGCTGGCAGGCCCCCATTGAAAATAACACTACGGTAAACGCAGCTGAATACCGCGATTTTTTTGTGAACTACATGCCGGTAAAAGATGCACGCTTTTTGGGCTCACTTGTATTTTATTGGGGCAGCCGGCAGGAGTATACGCATACCTTCTACAGTATTTTTAACGAAGACGGCAAACCCACAGAAATCAAAGAGGTATTGAACGATGTTTGGAAAGGAGTCACTACCACCCACTATTCACCCCAGATAAAAGGTATACACTTGGATACCGTACTGGTGGCAAAAGACAATATTATCGTCAATGCCGGATCAATGCATTCAGCAGGCGTGGACATATCAACTAATCAAAATACAGATAGCTTGCAATACAGCTGGCAAATCGTAAAAGAAGACTGGGCATCATGGGGAGAAATATGGGTGCACTTTAAAAAGCCGGCTACTGAAAAAGGACTTATTAGAGATAGTACCATGCGCCGCATCAATTTTTTGGCGCCTGGCAAAGAAGGCCCATACCGGGTTTTTGTAACCGTATCTAATAAAAAAGGATATTGTGCCAATGCCAATATTCCATTTTATGTAATAGAATAATGGAAGATAAAATAATCATTACCGCACCGCCATCTGCCGCAGAGAGAAAATCACTGCGACTGATGCTGTGCATTGGTGTTTTTACGGTAGTGTTTTTTTTATACAGCATGCTGCAACAAAGCAATATCAGCTATTTGCCGTTGTACCTGCTGCTGATGACAACCCTGGTATACTATTGCTGCAAATACCTGCATGAATGGTATCATTATTTTTCAATATCCACCACACCCAAACCAATTGCTTCGCGCATATACACCGTGGATATATTAACCACTTATTGCGCAGGTGAACCATTTGATATGCTGCAACAGACGCTGGAGGCTATGCAGAAAATAACATATCCTCATACGTCCTGGTGTTGCGATGAAGCAAACGATCCGCAGGTGAAACAGTTGTGCGCACAACTGGGTGTAAGGCATGTAACCAGGATTATTAAAAACGATGCAAAGGCCGGCAATATCAACAATGCCCTGCAGTTGGCCACTGGCGAATTGTGCCTGGTATTGGATCCTGATCATATTCCGGTGCCCGGAATATTGGATGAGATTGTACCTTATTTTGAAAATACTTCCATAGGTTTTGTGCAAATAGTGCAGGCATACTATAACCAAACAGAAACCTTAGTGGCCAAAGGTGCGGCACAACAAACCTACCAGTTTTACGGCCCGGTTATGATGACCATGAACAGCTACGGTACAGTGCAGGCTATTGGGGCCAACTGCACCTTTAGAAGGGCAGCATTGGATTCAATTGGCGGGCATGCAAGCGGGCTGGCAGAAGATATGCATACCGCCATGCAGTTACATGCCAAAGGCTGGCAATCTGTTTATGTACCTGCTATCCTTACCCGCGGATTGGTGCCGGCCACCATGTCATCTTATTACAAACAACAATTGAAATGGAGCCGGGGTACCTGGGAACTTTTTGTAAAAGTGTTTCCTACATTATTCCGCCGGTTTACCTGGCGCCAGCGTATTCATTATTTCACCATTCCCTTTCATTACCTCAGCGGACTTATATTCTTAATTAATTTTTTGATACCGGTAGTATCCCTTTTTACCGGGTATGTGCCCCTGACAATGGATGTATTGAATTTTTTACTCGCAACAATGCCGTTGTTTTTTATGGGCATCTTCATACGGCACTATGTACAAAAATGGGTGGCAGAAGAAACAGAAAGAGGCTTTCATATAGTAGGCGGCATCCTGCAAATAGGTACGTGGTGGATACACTCCATGGGATTTATTTACACTTTGTTCCGCAAAAAAGTTCCTTACATACCCACCCCAAAAAACGATTCGGACTCATTGCCTTTGATGCTGAGCATTCCCAACATCTTGATTGCGGTTATATCACTACTGGCTATTGTATATGGGTTCTGGCACGATTATACCCCTTACACGGTTTTTATGGCGGTGCTGGCAGGTATGCAGATCATTTTTATGGCGTTTATACTGTCAATCTCTGGCTATGTGCGAGACAATAGCAAACTCAACCAGATTGCCAGCAAAATAAGGGAGCGGAATGGTTTTATCATTTTAACCCATGGCTTTGTACGCAAATATTCTGTTCCGCTATCCATTGCCGTTATCATCATCTTTGTGTTTGCATTCATAGAAAAACAGCGTTTGCCTAAATACCTACCCAAGCCTTTGCCGGCATTGCAGGTTTTTTACCGGGGCGTTGATATTAACAATGATAGCAAGGGGCAAAAAAGTAACAGCGCTGCTCTTTCAAATGCCCTTGTAAAAAATGATATCAGAATTGTTGCCATGAATATTTTATGGCCGCAGAATCAAGAAAATGTTCTGGATACGGCTGCATTACGCACTTTTTATGCGGCCAATACCATTCCTTTATTGCAATGGGACCTGCAGGTGTTCAAAAGCGGCGACTCTCTGGCATGGAAACAAATTACAGATGGGCGGTACGATACATCCATACAATCTTTAGCGGTGCAACTGGCTCAATTTAATAGACCAGTTTTTCTATTGCCGGTGCGCAACGCAGGCGCCAGTCAACTGTTACCTTTTGCAATGGCCGCTGCAAGCAAAGTAGATGTGATAAAAGCATGGCAGCACATGCATGATATCTTTGAAAATGCAGGCGCAGTAAAAGTTATATGGGTATGGCAACCACCTGCTGCCAGTAGCATGAAAGAATTTTTTCCCGGAAATAAATATGTTGACTGGATGGCCGTTCAGCTTACTGCAGCGGATGCAGCACCGTACCGGGAGAATGAATTTGGGTTTGATTCTGTTTACCGGCCATACCATCAGTTGCCGTTTATTCAATCAACTGCGCTTCCGGTGATGATAACCGGCGCAACGCCCGGTATTGGTGGTAAAACAGACTGGTGGAAGGCCGCATGGAAATCTATTGACACCGGATTTACAGAAATAAAAGCGGTGATAGCCTCTCCTGATCCGCAAGACGCAAACGGTCAGGTATTGCTGTACAACAGCGCACAGGGCATTCAACGCCTGTTGACGGGAGCACCGTCATCAAAACCATTTTTCCCGCATGCAAAGGCGATAGCACCGGTTACTGCTTCCGTTAACACGGTGTATAATCTTTCCGGCAATTTAAAAGGTGTGGTGTACAACAAAGGATATAGCTGGTTTAGAAACCGGCACACACTTGATCTCAGAACCATAGAAGAAGATATCACTGCTATGAAGCTGGCTGGTATTAATACCGTTGAAAGGAGGATGCCTGGTTTTTACGACAACAAACTGCAACAAATCTTATTGGCCAATGGCATGAACCTGGTGCCAAGGTGCTGGTTGCAGGCTACGCCGCAGGTAATAGCAGATGATGCGCATATGCAAAAAGAGACGGAAAAAATTCTGTCGTTCATACAAAATAATCTTGCACAGCAAAACATAATTGCCTGGAACCTGGGAGAAGATGTGTTGTATGAATTGCAAAACCAAACCTATAAACCAGACTATTTTTATTATGAACACAAATACATGGTATGGCTGGCCAACCTTTGTACGGCCATCAGGAAAATAGACAACCAAAGGCCAATCATAATAGACCTGCATTGGAATGCTGGGGGCCCGGCACGTTATCGCGTTTATAAGAGCAATGTTCCACAGATCAATATTTATATGGTGGAAGCTGATGAAAAGTATCCCGAAGGGTTGCAACTCCCTTTGCAGGAAAATATGCGTTGGGGGAAAGTTCCGGTGGCGTTATGGCCGCTGCTACCGGCTGTTAAGCAATCTGCCATTGTACCGGCCTGGCAGGATTTAGCGAATACCAACTTTATATCGCTAAATGGCATCCTTGATATGGATGGCAGAAAAAAGCAGGATTACAAAACGGTCGTGAATACATGGACTAATCAACACCTGCCGCCGTCTGGCATACCAGATACAAAAATTTTGCGGCCTGCTGCTGTTACAAAAGAGAATTTAATCCTGTCGTACCAACTCATCTTTCGCCAAAGCGGGTTGTTCTGGACGCCCTATGACCAGTATGAAAAAAATATCCGTTTTGAATGGTACCTCGTAAGGGTTGATCAATACGGCAATACCATGTTTATTAAAAAAATTGGAGAAGGAAAACCTTACCTGAAATTGCAGATGCCTGCCGATCCGCAGTTTTACCAGTTGTATGCCGCCGCTATCCTGGGTGATAATGTTGCCATCATGCATGCCTCTTTGAATACCCCGCTTGAATCAAACTAGCCCGTTCTCAATTGCCTGCTGCGCTCATTTTCCGTTGTGTGCCTTAATTTGAACATTAAAATTCATAAAATGAAACCGTAATAGGCGGGATTATTTTAGATTGCTGTACAATTGGATTTACAGATAGCTTCATTAATAAAGACAGCATGCGTTATTTATTGCAATTTGCCATCATTACGTTCGTATTGTTTTGTTTTGTAACCACACCTTTGGTTGTAAACAGTCAGCCGCCCGTTAGGCTGGTAATAAAAGACAGGTTGCAGCCCTTGGCTTCCCCGCAGTTAAATGGATTTATTGCCCAGAAACTGGATGCAGCTTACCGTCGCCGGATTCTTGCGCAGGATGCTGATAACCTGGTAAAGCCTTTCCTCAACCGTACAGAGGCATCCTGCTGGCAGAGCGAGTTTTGGGGCAAGTGGTTTACATCTGCGTTGTTGGCATACCGTTATAAACCAACCCAGCCATTAAAAGCTGCGCTTGATAAATCGGTGGCGGATTTAATTGCCACCCAAACTGCAGACGGCTATATTGGTAACTATGCGCCCGACAAGCATTTGCAGCAATGGGATATCTGGGGCCGTAAGTATTGTATGCTGGGTCTTATCGGCTATTATGATCTTACGCAAAGCCGGGCGGCACTGTCAGCGGCCGGCAAATTGGCCGATCACCTCATAAAGGAACTGGCAGATAATAAGACACCCATTGTAAAACTGGGCAACCACCGCGGTATGGCCGCTTCTTCTGTGCTGGAGCCCATTACCCTGCTGTACGTGCGCACCGGTAATAAAAAATACCTCGATTTTGCTGAAGAAATTGTGCACGAATGGGAAACAGACGAGGGCCCACGGCTATTATCGAAATCACTAACGGCGGTGGGCAAGCGCTTTCCCAAACCGGTAAAAAGCTGGTATGGGTGGGAGCAGGGACAAAAAGCGTACGAAATGATGTCTTGTTACGAAGGGTTGCTTGAATTGTACCGGGTTACCGGCAATGAAAAGTACAAAGAAGCGGTTGTAAATACGTGGCAAAGCATCCGCGATACTGAATTGAATATTGCTGGTTCCGGCTCTGCTATGGAATGCTGGTTCGGTGGTGCAGCGTATCAGACTATGGCCATCAACCATTACCAGGAAACATGTGTTACCGCAACCTGGATTAAACTGAGCCAGCAATTATTGCGCCTTACGGGCGAGGCCAAATACGCGGATGCTATTGAACAATCTTATTACAATGCATTGTTGGGTGCCATGTATGCCGATGGTTCAGACTGGGCAAAATATACACCCTTGTCTGGGGAGCGGCTGAAAGGCGAAGAGCAATGCCACATGGGCATCAATTGTTGCGAAGCCAGCGGGCCCCGGGGTTTGTTTACCCTTCCGCTTACTGCTGTTATGAAAACAACAGAAGGTGCAGACATCAACTTTTTTCTTCCGGGTAACTATAACATTACAACACCAGCGGGCCAACCGGTTACCATTGTTCAAACTACCGGCTACCCGGTTACAGATAAGGTATTGATAAGTGTTAAGCCGGGCAAAGCAGCATTGTTTACGCTTCGTCTCCGCAATCCGGGCTGGAGCCAACAGTCATCCGTAACCGTAAATAACCAGCCGGTGCCGGCCATTGCAGCCGGTGAGTATATTGCCATTTCACGCCAGTGGAAAGACGGAGATACCGTGGCGCTTACGCTGGATATGCGGGGCCGGTTGGCCAGGAGCGGCGACCACAATGAATACTTTGCCATTTCACGCGGCCCACTGGTACTGGCGCGGGATATGCGCCTGGGGCTGCCGGATACCGATGAACCGTTACAACCCATTGTTTCTAAAGACGGGTACATCAATTTGCAGACTGCTGATACAACAGCCGGGTATTGGTTCAGTGCCAAAGCCTCGTTTATTGCAGAATCGCATGGAGAAGGTGGGCCAAAGCCGGTACAAATTGTTTTGTGTGATTATGCCTCAGCCGGAAATACATTTGACGCAGCATCCAGGTTCAGGGTATGGATGCCACAATTAATTGACCCCGTAAAGTTGCCCTGATGAATGGACGCACAGGCGCAGTATTTATGAGTAATACATTGCCGGCCGGCATATGTAGAAGTTTGCCTTAATTTTGATTGATTTGATCATTTTGTTATCATGCAAAGAGGTGTTATGTATACTTTTAAACCAATGGTCTGTTGCGGGTTGATTTTTTTTCTGTTCACGCTCTCACAACAAAATAGTTCAGCTTTCGGCAATCCTGTAACTACTGATACGGCTATTCATGATGCTGTATTATGCCGCGTGCCATCGCGTACTGTAGCATTGCATACATCCGTTAATAATGCTGCGCCATCAAAACCAGGATACAAGGAAATGGTTTTTATAAATGGAGGAACGTTTAGCATGGGCTCCGCCGATTTTCCCGATGCCATGCCCGTGCATGCAGTAACTGTCAATAGTTTTTGGATGGATGCACATGAAGTAACCAATGCGGCCTTTGCCGCTTTTGTAAAAGCTACCGGTTATATTACCGTGGCAGAAAGAAAGCTCAACCCGGCAGATTATCCTGGTGTGCCGGCAGATAAACTGGTGCCGGGTTCTGCAGTATTTACCCCACCCGCAAAAAAAGTATCGCTCGATAATCCTTTGCAATGGTGGCAGTATGTACCCGGTGCCAGCTGGAAACATCCGAAGGGTGCTATGAGCAGCATCAGTAGAAACCCAAACGATCCCGTTGTACACATTGCTTATGAAGATGCGGCTGCCTTTGCAAAATGGGCAGGCAAAAGATTACCCACTGAGGCAGAGTGGGAGTATGCAGCAGGGGCCGGCAGCAGCCAACAACCCTATTATTGGGGCAGCGAGTTAAAGCCTGCCGGAAAATGGATGGCCAATATTTTCCAGGGAAGTTTTCCCGAAGGCAATACAGCTGAAGACGGATATACCACACTGGCGCCGGTAAAATCTTTCCCTGCCAATAAGTATGGTTTGTACGATATGGAGGGCAATGTATGGGAGTGGTGCAGCGATTTGTACCGGCCGGATTATTATGCATCAAGCCCGGGCCTTAACCCACGAGGCCCAACAAATAGTTATGACCCGGATGAACCTGGCGCCGAAAAGCATGTGCAACGTGGCGGTTCTTTTTTATGCAGCGATGCATATTGTATACGGTATAAAGCCGGTAGCAGGGGCAAAGGCGAAACAAGCAGTGCCAGCAATAACCTTGGTTTCCGTTGCGTGAAAGACCGGTAGGGCCGCAGATTCGCAGATTAAGGCAGCTCAAAATTTAAAATATGCTCAGCGTGCCGCTGCCTCTCCGCCGTTCGCCGCGAGAAACATAGCCGCAGATTAAGGCAATTCAAAATTCAAAATTTAAAATTTAAAATAATCGCTGCCCCTCCGCCGTTCGCCGCGAGAAACATAGCCGTAGATTCGCAGATTAAGGCAATTCAAAATTCAAAATTTAAAATTTAAAATAATCCCGGCCGCCGCAGATTCGCAGATTAAGGCAATTCAAAATTCAAAATTTAAAATAATCCCGTCCGCCGCAGATTCGCAGATTAAAGAATTCAAAATTTAAAATAATCGCTGACCCTCCGCCGTTCGCCGCGAGAAACTTAGCCGCAGATTCGCAGATTAAGGCAATTCAAAATTTAAAATTTAAAATTTAAAATAATCCCGGCCGCCGCAGATTCGCAGATTAAGGCAATTCAAAATTTAAAATTCAACATTCAAAATAATCCCCACTCCGCGCTTCACAGTTATAAAGCCGCATTTCATACAGTTTTTACAGCGTTTCACACAGAACCGTTATGAATAAAAACTGTTGCCATGTATCTTGCACCCGGTTTTCAGAGGACATAATTGGATTAAACGGGCCGCATTTCTATGGGGCCTTCTTTTTACCGCTTGTCAATGCTATACGCCGCTATTCCATACCCAAAAAAAAATACTGAAAAGCTGTAACAACTTTCAAAAGGCTGCGTCTTATTTATTGTAACACGGATGAAAAAAACAACTCAATATAAATTTTTAAAACTTTTTTTATGAAACGCAATTACATCACACTCCAGATTTTAATTGCTTCAAAGATGAACGGTAAAAAGAATACCGTTAACCAATGGTTGACAGCAATGCTATAACAACTCACTATATATTGTAAACAGGGTGGGTTGTTTACCCCATTACCTGTACAAACCTTATCCATTAAAACATAAATGTTTTGAAGCCGCCCCGTAAGGCGGCTTTTTTTTGCGACTGCCATATTTTTACATTACCTCACCAGCCAGGTGCCACGGTAAAACCCCGCCAACAAAAAAATAAAAAACTATCGTCTCTTTAGTTAATTTGCCATGAGAAACTAACAGTTATGGCAATACAAAAGCGCTCGTTTTATATAATAGGCCACAATGCAAATACCATAGAAGAAGCGGCTTCTTTTTTAGAAAAGGGCGCAAATGCGCTGGAGCCCGATATTGTTCATGCCAACGGCAGGTTTTATGTAGTGCATGAGCCGAGACAATCGTATGAAGGTGTGCCCACCGTTGAGCAATACCTGAAAGATTTAAAGGAATTGTTACACACCAAAAAATATAACCTGGCGCTGCTGATATGGGATATCAAGACTACAGACTTTCACCTAAATACATTTATCGGCCTGGTTAAGGAGCATTTTCCGGATCACCCGTGTGAAGGAGTGGCCATGCTGGTTACGCATGCAGACGATCATGCCTTTCTGAACCGCTACAAAGGATATTACCCAAACGTGGGTATTGGCGTGGATGAATCAAATTTGTCGCCACAACAATTGCAGCAAATATTTATCGATGCCGGACAGCCTAATTTCTCGTATGCTGATGGCATTACTGGTTTTTTGGATAAGCCGGGCATCTTTAAAAATATTACTGAGGCGTTGCAGGTACGTGATCAACTATCTGGCGGAGGCTTTTCACTGGTGTACACATGGGTACTTAGTCAGCAGGCATCCATGCGTAAATACCTGGACAGCTATATAGATGGAATTTTTGTTGATGAATTTGCAGTAGCCCGTTTGAAAGAGTTGCTGAACGAGGCACCTTACAGCAATGTGTATACGCTGGCACAAAATGGTTACAATCCGTTTGCGGCATCCCCTGTTGCCAGGTATATTCTCAACATTACTACAAAAGACACATTACTGGCGGGCACAGATTGTAAACTGGTATTTACGCTCACCGGTGCTTCAGGTGCATCGCTCAGTAGTTTGCCTTATCATTCAATTGCACCGGGTGCACTTGAAAGGGGACAAACCACGCAGGTTGCCATTCATGGAATGGATCTGGGCGATATCAAAAGCCTTACCGTTGAACCCTTAACAAGCGGTATCAATGCAGACTGGCTGCCCGAAAAAATTGTTGTAGAAAGCCCGCTGCTCCGTGAGTCGATTCAGTTTGTGTTCAATACAGCAACTACGGACGAATGGGTGTCAAAAAAGAAGGGTGCGGTAACTAAGTTTCCGCAGTAAACATTTAATTAGGTTAGTGAAGCAGCAGTACCCCGTACACGCAATACTAATTGCTTACTGGGGCATAACTGGCATTGAATGGCGCGCCGGCCAGTCTTTTTTCAAGATTGTCTATTTCCTCTTTCGAAAAAACGGACACATCCAGAAGACCCGATACTATTTTGTGAAGTTTATGCACCTGGCTGTCATCAAGCACGGCGAGGAACTTATACAAGAACTTGTATTTGTCGGCAGTGAAAGAATGTTTAGGCATTGCAATAAATTTAAAGGGAAAAAGTACAAAATTCCTGCCAGAGGGTTAGTAGCTGCCAATCAAAACTTATCCCCCAGATACGCACGGTTTGGTGTTGATAATAATTAAATGACTAAAGACTCGCTTGAAAACACCCTGGAAGGGTATGCACAAACCGTTTACTTTCAAATGTTTATGTTGGCTAACCGCAAAAGATAGCTAGTTGCCTGCAAACCTGTTTTACGACTGAACGAAAGATGTTTTTAAAACCACTCTCCCTTGGTGAGCAAATAACGGGTACAAATATGCCGATACTGGTGCGTATCAAAATAAAAGGGTTTGTTGCGGTAAGACAAACCCTTTTATTAAAAATGATACTAATTCTTATTACACCTGCCGGAATATGTTTACAGCGCCATTATAGCGCTTTTTCGGCTACCTGGCCGTTATACGCTTGCTGTAATGCCGCAAGATCAAGCTTTTTCATTTTTAACATAGCGCGCATCGTCCGCTGTGCTTTTTCTGATTCAGCGTCTTTGTACATGTCTGTTAATGCAGCAGGAACAATCTGCCATGATAATCCAAATTTATCTTTCAGCCAACCGCATTGCTGTGCTTTTTCGTCACCACCGGCAGATAATTTATCCCAGTAGTAATCAATTTCTTCCTGTGTCTCACAGTTAACAATAAACGAAATTGCTTCACTGAACTTAAAATACGGGCCGCCATTCAACGCCACAAAAGATTGTCCTTCCAGGGTAAATGCAATGGTCATGATGCTACCTGCAGCCATTCCGTGCACTTCCTGTCCTGCTTTAGAGTAACGTGTTGTTTTATCAATTTTTGAATTCTTGAAAATAGATGTATAATAATTAACCGCTTCTTCGGCCTGGTTACTAAACCAAAGATTGGAGGTGATTTTTTGCATTGTTGCCATAATAATAAATTTAATGTTCGAGATGTGATTAACGGTAAAGATCAATTGAACAAAAATGCATCCAGATTTCCCTGTGTGGCCATCAACATGTAGTAATGGTAAAATGGTAGTTACAGTTGGTTGAATTGTCTTACTTGTGGCGGTAGAAACTGAAATGTTGATACTTATGCGGCAGGTGTAGAAATTATTCCCGCTAATATATTTTTGTGATGCTGTTACGTTAGCCGATAAAATGTCGCACAATATAATGGAGAGAGAACGTAGAGGCGATATGTATTAGATGAATGCTTTATTTACGAACAGGCTTTTTTGGTTTTTCCTTATTTTGCAAAACCCTGAATTTAACCATATCGGTAATAAGTTTTACAGGCAGTGGTTTATCCAATGGGAACTGTACAGAGCCCTTGGCACTTTTATAAACCGACAGTTCTTTTTTAAATGCCTCAATAGCATCTGGCATAGGGTAGAAGCCAATATGCCGCTCGTACCCTGCAAAATACACCAGCACGCCATTTAATTTATAACCCGGCATATTATAGCTGATGGATTCTTCTGCCTCTGATGCATTCTTCAGAATGATGCTACGTACCTGTTTCAAAAGTTTACGTGTGGCAGGGGGAAAGCTGGCTATATAAGCTTCTACAGTTGCAATTTTTACGCTGGGACTTTTCATGATGGCATACAATATGAAAGACTACGATAATTTTTTTTCAAAACACAGGCTGTTGTCAACCCCCGCATACTGCCCGTAATTGGGAATGATGTTGTAACCCTTTTTTTTATACAGGCCAATGGCATCCGGTTGTCGTTTACCTGTTTCTAAAATACATTTTTTGAATGATAATTCAGCCGCCCATTTTTCTAACGCGTCCAGTATGGTGCCGGCAATACCTTGTCCGCGGTAGGCCGGCAGGGTGTACATGCGTTTTACTTCCATGGTATGCATATTGTATTCTTTAATGGCGCCGCAAGCCACCGGGGTATCGTGTTCATACGCAATAATTACATTCCTGATAGCTGCAATGGTGTTATACTGCGCGTAAAATGAGTGATCCGCCCCATCTTTTTCGGCCAGATCAGCGTCCAGCTGTTTTACCAGCTCTATAAAATGCGGGTTGCCAGAATCGGTTCTTACTAATGTTAACATGTGAAATTTAAAAAACTGTTTATCAATAATAACGTCTACACTTACGCGCTTACCCCAATTACTTACAAGATAATAAAGAAAGGTGCAATCTGGATCACTATCAGTAAAAAGTAGTTTCAGTTAAATGACAGGTTTTATATCTATTACAGGTGTCTGGTCAAGCGCTTCCAGCGCTGTAATTTTAATGATACCTTTTTCAGGCGCGGCCAATATTGTCACGCGGTGTAAGCCAATGGGATTGGGCCTGTCGGGCGAACGGGTAGAAAATACGCCGAGTTGCGGCGAGCCATAGTCTCTGCGCGGCACACAGGTAAGTGTATTCCTGTCGGCCATATGCAGCCAGGTAAGCAACCATATTTCATTACCGGGTTCAAGGTTGCCTGCTGCGGCCACAAACTCCGGGTATACTTCAATAGTTGCTGCAGGCGCATCTTCCTTTTCCTGTAAAGGGCAATCCTCTATGTTTTTTAACGGCGAATGAATAACGCCTATAAATTGCAGGTTGGCTAACATATAATTTAATCTCTGATGGCTAATGTGTTTAATCTCTGATGGCTGATGTGATGATCGCTGATTTCTTGTTCCGTCTCAATCTATTGTTTTCTCTGACGGCTAATGTGATGATCGCTGATTTCTTGTTCCGTATCAATTTATTGTTTTCTCTGACGGATGATGTGATGATCGCTGATTTCTTGTTCCGTCTCAATCTATTGTTTTCTCTGACGGCTAATGTGATGATCGCTGATTTCTTGTTCCGTATCAATCTATTGTTTTCTCTGACGGATGATGTGATGATCGCTGATTTCTTGTTCCGTCTCAATCTATTGTTTTCTCTGACGGCTGATGTGTTTATCGCTGATTTCTCTTGCGTGATAGTTCTATCATTATCTCTGATGGCTGATGTGGTAATCGCTGATTGCTTTTGCATGTTATCGCGCAGCTGTTCATTGAAGGTAACCATTACCGGCACATGATCGCTATAGGCAGACCAATAGTCATAATCGCCAATTTCTACAGACTGAATATTATCGGCCATGTCTGCCGAAGCAAAACAATAGTCAAGGTGATACGGCTTGTCTTTATGGCGGTATAAATAAAAAGTAGGATGGTATTCTTTGCCCTGAGTTTGTTGATGTGCCAGATGATAGCAGCTAACAATCCCTTTTTCGCCCAGGCGTTTCACCACATTTGAATGATTGCCGGCGCGGTATTTTCTGTCCCAGATGGTATTGCTGTTAAAATCACCAATAAGCAATGTCTTTTTCTTGGTCAACTTTTTATCGTAATGGTGAATGGCTTTCCAAACCTGTTCTACATATTGCCCGTCGGGGTCATCCGGGTTGTTAGCCCAAACCGCGTAGAGCGTAAAGGTGTAATGGCCGCCTGTAACCGCAACGGGGATGATCATTTTTAATGCCGGGTTGTGGTTACGCATCGCTTTTAGCCTGCATGTGCCATATGAAAATATACCCAGTCCTTTATGCTGGTTGTTACCAAACCAAAGGCTATGGTTGGGCGTTGGTACACCTGCACCAAAAAGCAACTTTGAAGGATGCTCACACTCCGGCACCACCAGTATGTCTGGACGATGGCTGAGTATAAGCCCCGCTTTTTTTCTGAAAGCCATATTGCAATTCCAGGTGATAATTTTCATATGTTCATCGGCGTTATAATAAAATTTATTCTTTTACGGTGTAATGAAGAGCCATTTCACCATTGGGAAAATGTTTGGAAGATACCAGGGTGAGTTTTATCACTCCGGTCAATTGGGTAAACAGGGGGATGCCATTGCCAAAAATTGTTGGATTTACAAAGATCCAGTAACTGTCTACCAGGCCTGCCTGCATCAGTTGCCGCGCTACGGATGGACTTCCAAAGATCAGTATATTTCTGCCCGGTTGTTCTTTTATTTTAGTAATGGTTGCTTCTATGGCACTGTTAACAATCGTGGTTTTAGGATCATGGGTTGGTTTCAGTGTGCCGGAAACTACTATCTTTTGAGCGCTGTTGTACCAGTTGGAATAATCAATCTCTCCCTTTGATGCGGTAGGCGTTTTATGGGCAGTAGGCCAATATTGATTAAGTAATTCATAAGAAATGCGGCCAAACAAAGCAGCATCTGCGTCTTCGGTAAGCTTGCATACAAATTCGAGGTTTTCAGTGCCGGATTCAAAACCAGTCAGTTCGCCATGCAGGCCGGCTACAAAGCCGTCGAGTGAAGTGTGGACTACCAATACTAACTTTCTCATCGTATACTTTCTTTATGAGTTTGTTCTATAGGGAACATCCTTTAACCGGTTTGGTTTGAGATAGAGGTTATCATTTTTAAAATCGAGCAGTATGTTAAATCGTTTCAACAGATCGTTACCCAGGTAATTTACTTCAAAGTTAAGAGGGTTTTTGTTGCTCAACATCATGGCGGGTATATTGTTGAGCGTACATTGGTTAATGGTAAATTGGGGTGCCTCCACGGTTTTGGTTTTGTATTGTGCACCTCGTGGGTCGCTTACCACAGTGGAAGACAGCAATGGAAGGTTATTTGGAAATGCTTGATTAGATGCCCATGCACTATCCAGAATCATGGCCCTGTCTGAACCGGTATCCAGCAAAAAAGTACCGGTATATTTTTTATTGGCAATAACAAAGGCGCCCTTTGCACAAACAAATGAACGCATAAAAAACAAAGGCGATTTGAAAAATGTTTTTGCGGTAATTGGCAACGTTGCATGAATTACCAGTATTGAACGATCATAATTGATTTCAACGACCATCCCTTCAAACAGGTTCCATCCAAAACGGCCATCCATATCGTGTGCTGTGAGGCTCGTAACAGTAATTTCAGGGCTATTCCAGGTGCGGTTACCCATTTGTATAGTATTCACCTTATTCAGGTGGCGATAATCTGGTTCTTTATTCCCCGCCAGTGCGCCTGCCTTGTCAGGCAATAGTGAGGTCTTATGCAGAATAGCATTTTTTGTTAACCGAAAGTCAAAAGACCCAAGGTCAAAATGAAGGTTAACCGTATCCGTGTTGTTTAGGATGCTTTGCACACTGATGGCATTGAACGTGGTGAGTGAAAAAGGGATAGTGTCTGGTGCTGTATGCGGGTCTGGCGCAACCTGTGCCGGCGCAATAGCACTGGCAATGCGGGTAAAGCAGGAGTCTTTGCCATTCAGCAATACTACAAAATCGAATATTGTTCCCGGATTCACTTTTACCCTGATGGAATCTATGTCTGTGTAATACACCACCCATTTTGCTTTCCGGGTTCTATCGGCCGTAAACACATCGGGCCGGGCTTGCGGCGACAACGTCCATGCATCTTTATCAAAATAGCCGCCGTCGTTAATAGACACATTTCTTTTCGTGGCACGTATAACGGGCAGGCGTGGTTGCGCATTGATACTGCAGGCAATAAAAATAGCTAGACAGGTAAAAATCAGTTTCATGAATCTTATCGTTGTGCCGCTTTAATTTTCAATTTTCATACGGTGCTAAAAATGGCTGACTTATTTGCCCACTCATTGATACACCTGATGTTTGCCAAGCTGTACAACGGGGGGTAGATTTATTTGTTATTTAATCGCCAACCACACCACCAAAAAGCCATCTGCCTTTTTTGTATGCAAAAAATAAATCGCCGGTTTTGTTTTTACCGGTGGCTTTATAAGGGCCAGGTTCAAAACCCTTAAAGTTGTTCACTCCTTTCTGTAGGATGTCTTTAAATGCCGCCAGTTTTTTTTCACTGGCATATACATCAGATTGCAGCCATTCCTGAACGGTACTGCCGCCACCATCATAAAAATTGGGTGATGTTAACTGGGCAATGGCAGCTGTGTCATGGGTATCAACGGCGGCGGTGAACGTTTTCCAAAAAACTGTCCAGCTGGCTTCCGCACCGGTCTTTTTATTTACTGCCGCATGCTGGGCCACAACGCTCCCCGTCTGGGCTAACGCCATGATCAACAAAATACTCGTATAGGTTACAAAGCGCGTCATAGTATGAGTGGTTATAGTAATACCGCGTAGCAGCAGCATTAGCATTCAAATCTATCAATAAATTAACACAAGTCAATGCCGCCGCTCACAGCTTGCAGCCAATACTTTTCTCATCTGCCAACGCTAATTTTTTGATAAGAAAACCCGCCTGCGTCAGCCTTGGTACTGAATTTGCACCTTGCAGCTGATTAGCTTACTTTTACCCAATTATTCAAATACGCTCCCACTGGAAAAACCCCTGAAAATAAAGATTTCTATACTATCGTCTTTGCTGGCGGTATACCTGGCCGCTTTTTTCATCTGGCCCAATGCGCGCCTTTGGGAAACCATTGGTTTGGTGGTATTGGCTGTGGCGATTCTGACGCCCAAACATTTTTTCAGGAGCTTGTTTATTCTGCTGGGCCTTTTATTCATTTGTTTTTTATTGGTACAAACCATTCCGGTGCAAGATTGGCTCGCGGGTCAGGCATCTGCACGTTTGTCTAAAGGGTTGGGTACCCGTGTGTCTGTAAAACATGTCAATTTTACTTTTTTCAGCAAAATGCAGATGGAGGGGGTATACGTAGAAGATAAAAATAAAGATACCCTGCTCTATGCAGGTAAATTGAAAGTAAATATCAACGATTGGTTTTTTCTGCGTGATACTGCCGTCCTTCAATACATCGGACTGGAAGACGCCACCATTCACCTGCGCCGCTCAGACTCCATCTGGAATTATCAGTTCCTAGTTGATTATTTTTCCGGTGCACCAGGCAAGGCACAAACTGTAGATACCACGCATAAGAAGAGTATTCAGCTACAGTTGCAAAAAGCCGATCTCAGGAACATTCATTTTTTGAAACGGGATGGCTGGCGCGGAGAAGACATGGGCCTCTACCTGGCATCGCTTAAACTGGATGCGCGGGAAGTAGATTTTAATAAGAAACTATTAGACATTAATGAACTGGATATTGTAGAACCTATTTTCACCATCAACAATTACACCGGCCGGCGAAAATACAAACCACCGCACACCGTGCGAGACCCCAATGATACCGCGCTTTACTGGAATCCCAACGGTTGGAAAATACTGGCCACCGCTGTTACCATCAGCAACGGTGCTTTTAAAGACGAGAAAAAATCTGACCGGGCCGACTATTATTATTTTGATGCCCAGCATATACAGTTTAAGGATATCAATGGCAGTTTTAAAAACCTGGTATTTGTAAAAGACACCATTACAGCAGCCGTTACACTTTCAACAAAAGAACGCAGCGGGTTTGAGATAAAATCTTTAAAAGCAAATATGAAATGGCAACCCCGGGCCATGGAATTTAACAGCCTGGATATACGCACCAACAGAAGCCACCTCACTAATTACTTTGTGATGCGGTATAACAATTTTGATGACATGGGCGATTTTGTAGAAAAGGTGCGCATGCAGGGGTCATTTAAAAACGCGGTCATTCACAGCGATGACATCGCCTATTTTGCGCCGGCACTTGAAAACTGGAAAAAGGAAATTTATGTTACCGGTGCTTTACAGGGTAGCGTATCTGACCTTAAGGGAAAGGGTTTTGTAATCAAAGCGGGTAATAATACCACCCTCAACGGAGATATCGCAATGAAAGGATTGCCCGATATAGATAAAACATTCATCGATTTTAAATCAAACGATTTCAGAACCACCTATGCTGATGTAGTAACGGTGATACCTGCCCTAAAAACAATTACAGAGCCGCGGCTAGACCGATTACAGTTTATTCATTTCAGGGGCAATTTTACAGGGTTTATAAAAGATTTTGTTACTACCGGAACCATTGAAACTGGTTTGGGAACCGTTATTGCTGATGTAAACATGAAATTTCCAGCCGATGGAAAACCTACGTATACCGGTAAAATATCCTCGGGCGGCTTTAACCTCGGCAGCCTGGTAGATTATGACAAACTGGGTAACATTGCTTTTAACGTTGGTATACAGGGATACAGTTTTGCACTGAAAGATATACAGGCAAAATTAGACGGAAATATCAGCAATCTTGATTTCAATGAATACAATTACAAGAATATAAAAGTAAATGGTACGCTGGCCAAACGCCTGTTCAACGGAGAGTTGCATGCAGATGACAGTAACCTGGGGCTTAGCTTAAACGGCCTTGTCGATTTCAGTAAGACTGACCCACGATTCAACTTTTTTGCAACGGTGGAGAAAGCCAACCTTAAAAGATTGAAATTGTACAAAGACGATATTGATTTTAACGGTAATCTCCGGTTCGATTTTACGGGCGATAATATTGATGATTTTTTGGGCACCGCAAAAGTGTACGATGCATCCGTCTTTAAAAACGGTCAGCGCATATCCTTTGATTCTTTAAGCATTGAATCTAAACGAACCGGCAACAGCAAAAGCATTGTGGTAGAAAGCAATGAATTTGATGCAGCACTGGCGGGCGAATACTCCATCAGGGAACTGCCCGCTGCATTCCAGATCTTTTTAAACCGCTATTATCCCAGTTATATAAAGCCTTCCACCAGAAAGATAACCAACCAGAATTTCAGCTTTGTTATAACTACCAAAAAAATTGATGATTACCTCGACCTGGTAGATAAAAACCTTACTGGCTTTAACAATAGCAATATCAGCGGCCGTATCAATAGCAAAGAAAATCTGTTTAACCTTGATGCAGATGTGCCCCAGTTTGCCTACAAAAGCATTATCTTTTCTAATACCAACCTACAGGGGCGCGGCAATATGGATTCTTTGGGCATAGCACTTACGGTGGGTGATGTATCAGTAAACGACAGCCTTCATTTTCCGGGTACCAAGATGAGTATCCATTCTGCCAATGATATTTCCAATATCAATATTACCACCAGCGCCAACCAAACGCTCAACTCGGCCGATATTTCTGGTAAATTTCAAACAAGAAGCAATGGCTTTAGTGTAATCTTTGATCCGTCTACTTTTGATATCAATGGTAAACGGTGGACGATTGACAGAAACGGCGAGCTAACCTTAACCCGCGATATGGTAACCACCGAAGGTTTAAAAGTATACAGCGGCGACCAGGAAGTGCTGGTAACATCTCACTTGTCTGAAACGGGCCGTGGTACCGACCTGAGTGTTGATCTGAAAAAAGTAAACATCGGCGACTTTGCGCCGTTCTTTATAAAAGACAACCGGTTAGAAGGTTTGCTCACCGGCAATGTGGTAGTAAGCGATCCGTTCGGCAATATGAATGTAGACGTAAACGTAACTGCCGACCAGTTCAGGCTCGATGATGATTCCATAGGCAAACTGCAGGTTACTACCGGGTATTCAAAAGCATCGGGTAGGGTAACGGTTTCAGGCGTGTCTGAAAACAAAAACTATAATTTTGATCTCAGCGGTTTTATTAATACGGCAGACAGTACCGGCACGGGCGTGGATATTACCACGCACATGCGCGACAAGACCAGTATCCACCTGTTGGAAAAATATGTAGCCGGTATTTTCACCCACCTGCAGGGCTTTGCCATGGGTGACTTGCGAATAGTGGGTAAAGGCAAAAATTTAAAGTACCTCGGCGATCTAACGGTTACAGACGCTTCCTTAACGGTTGATTACACCAAATGCACCTACAAAATTCCGAAGGCCGTTGTAAAAATGCAGGAAGATGGAATAGACTTTGGCAGTTTTCAGATAAAAGACGAATTAAATAATACGGCCGATGTACAGGTTGGAAAATTGTACCACAACAATTTTAAAGACATGGCTTTTGATTTCCGGGTAAGAACCAACCGG
Source organism: uncultured Chitinophagaceae bacterium (assembly GCA_963705285.1). Lineage (GTDB taxonomy): Bacteria > Bacteroidota > Bacteroidia > Chitinophagales > Chitinophagaceae > JACMLD01. The sequence continues at coordinate 5,465,355 of OY970066.1, read as the reverse complement.
CTTTTATTGCTAAATACAAGCAATACAGACAACAAACAATTTTACGGAAGGGCCGTTGGTAGAGCCACCTTCAGTTTTAAAGGCCCGCAGGAAGATATGCAGATGGATATACAGGGCGAAGCCACAGACAGTACTGAGATAAGCCTGCCCATCAGCAGCAGCCGGGTAAATGGAGAAGCCGATTTTTTAACCTGGAAGGTGTACGGTAAAGAAATGCAGGAAACCAATAAAAAAAGGGTAGAGAGCAACATGACCGTCAACCTCAAAATGACCGCCAACAGCCTGGCAAAAATAAATGTGATACTTGATGAAGCAGCGGGCGACCAAATTAGTGCAGTGGGGCATGGTATACTTGATATGCGTGTGGGCACCAATGAAAATTTATCGCTCAACGGCCGGCTTGATATAGACAGGGGTGATTACACCTTTACGTTCCAGTCTATCAAAAGAAAATTTAAATTAAGAACAGGTGAGTCTAATTACATTCAATGGAATGATGACCCCTATGATGCAGATATCAATGTAGTGGCGGAATATACAGCACCCAATGTACGTTTCAGCGATTTGGGCACCAACAACAATCCCGCATTGGCGCTGTTTAATTCTGGCGTAAAAAATTATGTGGGCGATGTGCTGGTAAGAACTGCCATTACCGGAAAGCTCAAAAAGCTGGATTTTAAATTTGATATTGAATTGCCGCCCAATAGCAGCCTTGCCAATAACCCCGATGCTACAGAATTGCTGAAGCTGATTGAGCGCGACGAGAACGAAAGAAATAAGCAGAGCTCGCTGCTCATCGTCTTTAACAGCTTTGGGCCTTTGTCTACTTCTTCCAATGCATTCAATGCTGGTAAAAGCGCTTTCGAAGGTATCTTTCTCAACAGCATTTCCGGTATTGTTTCCAACCAGCTGAGCAAAGCTTTCAGCAACGTACTGGCCAATGTATTTAAAGACCCCACTTTCCGTATCAACATCAATGCATCGGCGTACAGCGGTACGGCACTGGCAGATGTGGCTACACAAACCCAGTTTTTACCAGACAGGGTAAATGCCAATTTCTCTATCAACAAAAGTTATTTCAATGAACGGCTTACTTTTATTGTGGGTAGTGCATTAGATTTTGGCCTCAATAATACAACGGTAGCCAATACACGTAATAACCTGCAATTTTTGCCAGATGTAACTGCTCAATTAAAACTTACTTCAGACGGTAAGATTTTATTCAATTTATTTTACCGGGAAAACAGGAGCTTTCTTAGCAGCCTAACGGGTAAGCAAAGCCGCAGTGGCGCCAGCATTTCATACCGCAAAGAATTTGAAACCATCGACGAATTGTTCAAAAGAAAGAAAAAAGAAACGAAAAAGACTGAAGCCGCGGGAAATCCGTAATAGTTTTTAGTTTCTAGTTTGAAAAGTTCTTAGCTCCAAAGTTCGGGAGTTCGGAAGTTCGGAAGTTCGGAAGTTCGGGAGTTCGGGAGTTCGGAAGTTCGGGAGTTCGGAAGTTCGGAAGTTCGGGAGTTCGGAAGTTCGGGAGTTCTTTCTCCATAATACCAGGCCTACGAACTAAGAACTAAGAACTAAGAACTAAGAACTAAGAACTACGAACTAAGAACTAAGAACTACGAACTACGAACTAACGAACTACGAACTAAGAACTCTTTCACCGGTGAGTGAGATTATGCCCCAGTTTATCGCGTTTGGTTTGAAGATATTTTTCATTGTGCGGATTAGGTGCAGCTTCAATGGCAACAGTTTCTGTTATTTCGATACCATAACCGAGCAAGCCAGCCCGTTTCTTGGGGTTGTTGCTCATTAAAATCAACCGGCTTACACCCAGGTAGCGCAGTATTTGGGCGCCAATGCCGTAATCGCGCTGATCCATCTGAAATCCCAGGTGCAGGTTGGCTTCCACGGTATCCATGCCTTCTTCCTGTAATTTATAGGCTCTTAATTTATTTACCAGTCCAATGCCGCGGCCTTCCTGGTTCATATATAAGATGATGCCTTTACCATTTTTTTCCACCATTTGCATGGCCTGTTGCAGTTGTTCGCCGCAATCGCACCGCAAAGAGCCCAGTATATCGCCGGTAAAGCAGGATGAATGTACGCGGGTAAGCACGGCTTCATCTTTTTTCCATTCGCCTTTTATAAGCGCCAGGTGTTCGTTGGTGGAACCTTTTTCTTTAAAAGCCACCAGTTTAAAATGACCAAATTTGGTAGGCATGTCCACCCGCACAATTTCTTCAATCAGCGAATCTGTTTTCAGACGGTATTCAATGAGGTCTTTAATAGAGATCAGTTTCAGATCATATTTCTTGGCAATTTCAATCAGCTCGGGCAACCTTGCCATGCTGCCATCTTCATTCATAATCTCCACCAGCACACCCGCAGGTTCCAACCCGGCCAGTCGTGCCAGGTCAATAGTAGCTTCTGTGTGGCCAGCGCGTCTTAAAACACCGCCCGATTTAGCCCTTAACGGAAATACGTGCCCCGGCCGGCCCAGATCGGCAGGTGTGGTGGCGGGGTCTATGAGTGACTGAATGGTTTTTGCGCGGTCCTGCGCAGAAATGCCGGTGGTACACCCATGGCCCAGCAAGTCTACAGACACGGTAAATGCGGTTTCGTGGAGTGCGGTATTATTATTTACCATCAGTTCAAGCTGCAGTTCATCACAACGTTCTTCCACCAATGGGGCGCAGATAAGTCCGCGGCCGTATTTGCTCATAAAATTAATGGTCTCAGCGCTTACATTGCGGGCGGCTGCAATAAAATCACCTTCGTTTTCGCGGTCTTCATCGTCTACTACTATCACCATTTTGCCCAGCTTTATATCAGCTATGGCACTCTCAATACTATCCAGCATATGGGTTGAAAATTTATACAAAAGTAACGATTGCAGGAGGGTTTATGTTTAAATAAATATAAATAGCGGCGGTTGTTGCCAGTGATACACCATTGAACGCAATTTGCAGGAAAGCAAAACTGCTAACCTTGACAAATACTACAGCATAATTTATTTAAAATGAGTGCATTATGTTTTCTTACGGCCCCTGTTAATAAAATGGTGAAAGGGTGGGTACTGATGGAGATTGTTTGCCCGCTTAAAAGATTGTCTCCGGCTCCTGGGTTATCAATAAAAAGTAATAAAATGGTAATGATATAATCGGTCTTTAGCAATTTATGGTTCCAAACAAGCGCTGATGGTCTGTATCAGAAAAATATCCACAGTAAGGAAGGGGTGCTTTGCTGTTCCAAACAGGCTGGTAAACAGTTGTTCACATTAAAACCTGCGCTGGACATACAAGTAATGCAGCTTTCACCTGGCCATTTTTGCCTATTCTCGGGAAACCTTTATGTTTGCTTTAACAATCGTTCAAATTGCTTTTCTTTGCTCAACGATAAACTCAAAACTATATGCTTAAGAAAATTTCAGGCTTCTTAACATTCGTACTGGCGCTCTCTATTACTTCCCTGCAGGCCCAGGTTACCACCAGTTCAATTACCGGACAGGTAAAAGCAAAATCGGAACAACTTATTGGTGCTACTATTACCGCAGTGCATCAGCCATCGGGAACCAAATACGTAACTATCAGTAAAAAAGATGGTTACTTTAGCTTTCCCAACGTTCGTTCTGGTGGCCCTTACCAGTTGAAGGTTGAGTATGTGGGATATGCGCCGCAGACAATTGACAATATCAACCTTAACCTGGGAGAACCTGTTAATGTGCCGGTAGAAATGTCGACAAGCACGCTTGAGCTTACCAATGTAACTGTTACGGGGGCACGAAGAACTGCCGGCAACCGTAACAAGACGGGAGCGAGTACGGTATTCAATTCGCGCCAGCTTTCTACGCTACCAAGTATCACCAGAAGTATTACTGATTTTACAAGGCTTACACCCCAAGCAAACGGTAATAATTTTGCCGGTAGAGATGGCCGTTACAATAATTTACAGGTAGATGGCGCCAACCTCAACAATAACTTTGGATTGAGCACTGACCCATTACCCGGCGGGGGTGCTTCGCCGGTGTCTATAGATGCATTGGATGAAATTTCAGTAAATATTGCGCCCTATGATGTAAGGCAGTCTGGTTTTACAGGTGCCGGCATCAACTCCACTACCAAAAGCGGTACCAATGCTTTTCATGGTACGGCATATGGTTTTACCCGCAATGAAAGTTTCAATGGTAAACATGTGGGCGCCACAGATCTTACATTAACACCACAGTCAACCAAAATTTATGGTGGTAGCCTGGGTGGCCCTATCATAAAAAACAAATTGTTCTTTTTTGTAAATGCAGAGTTTGAAAAATCATCTGCCCCGCCTCCGGGAACCATTTACCGCCCCGCCGGTTCTACCGCCAGCGGCCAGCCATCTGCATCGCCTATAGATTCATTAAGAAAATTTGCGAATACGCTACAAACCAAATATGGCTACGACCCGGGTGTATTTGAAAACCCACCCAACTTTATAACCAAGAACCATAAGTTTCTTGCTAAAATAAACTGGAACATCAGCAATGTGCATAAACTGGTATTGAAATACAGCGACTTTAAAGGTTCAGATCAATCTACCCTTAATGGCAGCAGCGTTCCCAACAGTGGTGCAGGCGGTTTTACCATCCGGGGTACAACAACATCTGCATCTCGTCTGCCCAACAACCGCAACAGTGATCAGTCTATTGGTTTCTCCAATTCTAATTATGGTACAGATCATAAAGTAAGAACGGCCACTTTTGAATTGAACAGTAATTTCAACAGCAGGTTTTCAAATCAGTTCCTTGCATCGTATACCAAAATCAGCGATATCAGAAATAGCCCCGGCGGTTTCTTTCCAACAATAGAAATCTTTGATGCAGACGGCACTGTGCCGGGTGTAACCAAAGGAAGAAATTATATGAGCGCGGGTACAGATCCATTTACCCGTAACAATGAAGTGGTGAACGATGTAATTTCTGTAACAGACAACTTTACCTACTTTGCCGGAAAACATACTATTACTGCCGGTGGTACCTACGAATACCAGAAAGTGGGTAATATGTTTATGGCGGGCTCTGAGAGTTATTATATCTACAATAGCCTCGATGATTTTATCAATGACAGAACGCCTGCTTTTTTTTCTTACACGTATTCATTAGTGCCAGGTCAGCCCCGTGTATTCTCTGCCAATCTTAAAGTGGGCCAACTTGGTTTTTATGTGCAGGATGAAATCAATGTTAACCCTAACCTGAAATTAACGCTCGGTTTGCGCGCAGATGTGCCCACTTATCTTGAACAACCCAGGGAGAATACGGCCATCACCGCTTTGCAGTTTCCAGACAAAGACGGTAAGCTCACCAATTTTAATACAGGCAAATGGCCAAAAGCCAAGCCGTTATTTTCGCCCCGCATAGGTTTCAGGTGGTCTGTGCCTGATGACCCAACATTGGTAGTGCGTGGCGGAACTGGCATATTCACTGGTAAAATTCCATTTGTATTCTTAACCAATATGCCCAGCAACAGTGGCGTATACCAAAACGGCGCTGTATTAAATACACCGGCACAGTTGGCAGGTGTTACATTCAATCCAAATGTGGATGCGTATATCGGCAAATTTCCAACTACTGTTCCTACGGTAGCGCCGGGTAGTTTTGTTTTAATTGATCCAAACTTTAAATTTCCGCAGGTCTTCAGAACAAACTTTGGAATAGACAAACAACTGGGCAACGGTTTTGTGGCCACCATTGATGTATTGTATACTAAAGACATTAATGCGGTGAAAATGCGCAATGCCAATCTTAAAACGCCCACACTGCCGTTAAATGGCGGCGGAGATAACAGGCCATACTTTCCCACCACCGATCGCTTTGTATATCCAAACCTGGCGGGCGTAGGTGCGGGCGGAACAGCCATCGTTCTTGAAAATACAAGCAAAGGTTATTCTTTTGCTTCCACCGTGCAGTTGGCCAAATCATTTGCCAATGGTTTCTATGGTTCACTGGCCTACACCTTTACAGCGTCGCAGGAAGTCAGCCCCAACCCCGGATCGCAGGCTACCTCTGCATGGCAATCTATTGTAAACGTTGGTACACCCAATGCAGTTGAGTTGAGCAATTCGCAGTATGCCATACCACACCGCGTTATTGCCAATGCTTCTTACCGTTTTCAATATGCCAAACACTTTGCTTCCACCATTTCATTTTTTTATGAGGGTGCCAAGCAGGCCACTTACAGTTACATAGTGGGTGGAGATATTAATAAAGATGGAAATGCCACCTCCGACCTGATGTATATCTACAGGAGCGGTGCTGAAGTTCCTTTTGTTAATTTTATGAGCGGCGCTACTATTAAATATACCGTAGCCCAGCAACAGGCGGCTTATGATCAATTACTGGCCAACTCTTCTTACCTCAGAAAATATGCAGGTGGATATGCAGACAGGTCAGGCGCGCTAACACCATGGTACAACCGCTTAGATATGCGTTACCTGCAAGACATATTCTTTAAAGCAGGTAAAACAACGCACACCCTGCAGTTCAGTGTAGATGTCCTTAATCTGCCTAACTTATTAAATAAAGACTGGGGCGCGCGCAGTACATTTACTGTAAACAATCCATTGGCGTTAAGAAATGTTGATGCAAACGGTTTACCTACCTATAACCTGGCAGAGTTTGGAGGCAAACTGGTGACCACGCCTTTTCAAAAAAGCCTCAACACCATCAGCACCTGGGGTATGCAACTGGGTCTGAGGTATATCTTCTAACCTTCATTTTTTATTTTTACGATAGTAACAGCGCCATCGCTACATAGCGGTGGCGCTGTTTTTTTATAGCGGGGAAGAGCGCAACTCGTGTAAGCATAAAACTGTGAACCTGGCAACTACCGACTTGCTGAAAGCACGATGATACATATTATTATGTTATGGTTCCCAACGGGTAGATTTGATTTTACTTCGATAATGCCCTATCCGTTTGTTATTAACGATCCCTCATTTGAGTTTAAACGGGCATCAAAGAAAGGTAAAGGCCGGATAATGGTGCGAAATGGCATCCACGGCATGCAATGGTGTTAGACATCATTCGTCTCAGGAATGAACCTGGCAATCAAGTACAGTCGATTCCAAAAGGCTCCCACTAAATTGGGTTGCAATACATCCAATGCACCATCTTGCTGGTGTGTTATCTTATGTTGAAGCTATTTTAATGAGAAGCATGGATTATTTGATCTCACGCAAGCAGCCATCTTATTAGGTATAGTGTCTGCTTGCATTATGATTGAACGGTAATGCAGCTTTCTTTTTTACCCATTTACCGCTGTAGAACGTAATAATTTCATAATGGTGGTTAACAGCCTTTGCGCATTTCTATTATCATCTTTGCGCCCGGAAAAAGCAAGCCCGGCACTGTTGATAATATGTGCGATTATTTTAGAATACATTTGTGCGGCTGAAAAGAATATCGTTATTTTCGCAGGTCATCCAGACGCAGCACACTTGCCCGTTGCTATTGCCATTGCCCCGATTGCTTTTCCTATACGAGACATTATTACTAATCCTTTTCAGAAAAATCGCGCCAATCCCTGTTGTCTTTCGCCTTTGAAAGCCTTAAGCCTTGTTTAATTTAATTAAGCACACCAAAACAAATATGAATATGAGAAGAGTAGTCTTATTTTTTGCTACCCTGCTTATGATTTTCTGCAAATCATTTTCAGGATATGCACAGGAAACCACTGCCGATATACAGGGTTTCATTTCAGACGGAAGTGTTGGCCTGGCAGGCGCTACTGTGGTAGCCACGCACACACCTACAGGTACTGTTTACTCCACCACCAGCCGTAAAGACGGCCGGTACAATTTTGCCAATGTGCGCGTTGGCGGCCCTTACGAAATAAAAGTTACGTACGCGGGTTTTAAAGAAGACAAACAAACCAATATCATGCTTAACCTTGGGCAAACCTATACCGCGGATTTTGGTTTAAAAAACGCGGGTGATCTTACCGAGGTAGTGGTTACAGCCGGACGACAAAATAAAGTAATCAATAATAACAGAAACGGCAGCCAGGAAATTATCAACCGCACGCAAATGGAAAGGTTGCCCACTATCAACCGCTCTTTGCAGGATTTTACCAAACTGGAACCTACTGCGCAATCGAACTCATTTGGCCAGAGCTTTGGCGGACGGAGCGGCCAGTACAATAACCTTACGGTAGATGGTGCCAATTTCAACAACTCTTTTGGTTTGTCTGGTACGTTGGGCGGACAAACAGGTTCTCAACCCATTAGCCTTGACGCAATAGAACAGATACAGGTAAACGTTTCTCCCTACGATGTACGCCAGGGTGGTTTTACCGGTGCCGGTTTAAACACCGTTACACGCAGCGGTACCAACCAATTTAAGGGAACGGCCTACATGTATACAAAAAATGAAAACACACAGGGTTATAAAGTAGCCAATACAACGGTGGTTAAATCGCCCATCAAGTTTAAATTATTGGGTGCTGCATTGGGCGGGCCGATCATCAAAAACAAATTGTTCTTTTTTGGTAGCTATGAGCAGGTAAGGCAGGAATTACCCGTTACCAGCTTTATTGCTTCAGATGCCACACACGCACCTACTGCGGGCAGTGTATCTATTGCCAATGCAGATACGCTGGCACAATTGTCGAAATTCTTGAGCGATAAGTTTGGTTATAACACCGGGGCTTTCCAGGGATACAACCAAAAAACGCAAAGTGATAAGATTACCATAAAGCTGGATTGGAACATCAGTAAAAAGCATACGCTTTCGCTTAAATACAATTACCTGAAATCTTCTGCTGATCAAAACGCCAGCACCAGCAGGAATGGTTTTACCGGGTTTATTGCAGGTTCGGCCCCCGGCAATACGTCAATGCCATTTCAAAACAGCGGATATGTGATCAATAACAACTTCAATATTTTTATTGCAGAGTTAAACAGCCGCTTCAGTAATAAAATTGTAAACAAATTCCAGATTGGCTACACGGCCCTGCGCGATTTCCGTTCGCCCCAGGGAAATTCAGATATGCCGCTGGTAGACATTCTGCTCAACGGCAACAACTACACTACGTTTGGATATGAGCCTTTCACTTATAACAATAAGCTCAACACCAACAATTTTCAGTTTACCGATATCGTTACCGTGTACAAGGGTAGCCATGAGCTTAATTTCGGTACCCAGAATTATTTCAAAACATACCTCAATGGATTTGCCCCTGCTTACCAGGGCCTTTATCAGTTTAACACATTGCAGGATTTTTATAGCAGCGTAAACAACGGCACTACTTCTGCCACACGTTATGCTTTGCAGTACTCAGCATTAAAAGATGGTTCATTTCCGTATGCAAAAGCAGGCTCTACAGACTGGAGCGTATTTGTGCAGGATAAATGGAGAGTGAGCAAAAACTTTACGCTTACTTACGGTGTTAGGGCTGATGGATCTGTATACACCGGCAAATTTGACCAGAACCCCGACTTTGCGGCACTCACTTTTGCCAACGGCACTCATTATGATGTGGGTAAAAAACCAAAAGCGGCATTGTTGATTTCTCCGCGCATTGGTTTTAACTGGGATGCGTTGGGCGATAAATCGTTGCAGGTACGTGGTGGTGGCGGATATTTTTCTGGCCCTCCTCCATTTGTATGGATCAGCAACCAGGCCAGCAACAATGGTGTGCAGTTTGGTTCTTCAATCAGAACCAGTGGGGTGCCTTTCAGCACTGACCCCAATGCCTACCGTCCAACATCTGGCGCAGCCAATACATCATATGGTATTGCCGTCGTGTCTAGCGATTTCAAATATCCATCTGTTATCAAAACCAACCTTGCGGTAGACAAGAAATTGCCCGCTGACTGGATTGTAACACTGGAAGGAAGCTACGCTAAAGATATAAATGCGGTATATTACTCTAACATTAACCTCAACCAGAACCCTGCTAACACCATAGTGCTTAATCAAAAAGACAACCGGGTGCGTTATGCTGCCACACCAGGCAGCAACAGGGCTATTTTTTCAGGAGCCGGTGGCGCCACTGCGGCCAATCCTAATATATCTTCTGCTATTTTGATGAACAATACCAACAAAGGATTTTCTTATACCGCAACTTTCAGAATACAGAAAACTTTCAAAGATTTGTTTGTAAGTGCTGCTTATACTTACGCCAAATCAAAAAACACCGCTGAACCCGGCAGCACTGCCGGTGGTTTGTGGAGCAGCAGGCCTATCTCCGGAGATCCTAACGCAGACAACCTCACCTATGCATCTTGGTACCAGCCACACCGTGTAGTAGCTTTTGCATCGTATAAAATCAGCTATGCAAAATATTTTGCTACCAGCATCGGCCTTTATTTTGAAGCTGCCCCCAATGGCGTTACTTCTTATGTATACAACGGAGATGTAAACAATGACGGCAATACTGCCAATGATCTTATTTACATACCGGTGAATGCATCAGAAATTAACCTGGTGAAAAGTAATTCTGGCGGATTGGGAACAGGTACTACCAATGTGGTAGACACGCGTACAACAGCACAGCAATGGGCACAACTGAATGCGTTTATCAACCAGGACAACTACCTTGCTTCACGCCGCGGAAAAACTGCTGAAGCGAACGCAGTAGTAAATCCTTATTTCAAAAAACTTGATTTGAATATTACAGAAGATATTTCTGTTAAAACAGGTGCAGAGCGGCATACACTCAGGCTGTCGCTTGATATCCTCAACGTTGGCAACCTGCTTAATAAATACTGGGGTCTTGCAAAATCGCCTTCTCTCAGCAACTTCCTCCGTTACGAAGGATTGGCTGCAGATGGCAAAACACCCAGTTATTCTTTTACCCAGCAGGATCCAGCCAACCAGGTACCTTATGTAAACAGCACATCTTACAACACCAGTATTTTTTCACGCTGGCAGATGCAGTTTGGCATACGTTACCTGTTTAATTAATCATTTTTAAAATACAAAACCAACTGCTCATTACAACGCCCCGGCTAGCCGGGGCGTTTTTTTATTGGGTATAAAACATACACTTTGAAATAGTGGCAATTGTAGAACAAAACCACCCGAAACTTATATAGTTTGATCTTCTATGACACTGCTGGGTATGATCAATTTTTCCTTTCTTTCAAGCCACGTATTGAATACCGTATAAAATACTGCCACTATAATGGCACCTTTAAACATACCGGTAAAACCCCATGCTACCATGCCCCCAATTACACCTAAGAACAATACCAAAAAAGGAAGCTTGCCACTTCTTGAAATAAGCAATGGTTTTATAACTGCGTCAATCCCCATTAGTGCAATGCCATAAATAATCATAAAAACAGCCCAGCCTGTATGGCCTGTAAAAAACAGCCAAACTACCAGCGGAATCCAGACCGGTAAAGGCCCCACCTGTATGATTACCAGGAAAAATACAATGGCAGCAATGCCCAATGAAAAGGGAATGCCTGCTATCATCAGGCCAATCCATGCAACAATAGCAGCTATCAGCGCGGTACCCATAATGCCCACCGCAACACCTTTGATGGCCATGGCGGTAGTGTTCAACAACTCGTCAGCATCATCTTTGCCCAGGATATGTTTAAGTGCGCCAGATAGCGGGGCGAGCATTCTGCTGCCACCCTGTAACAGGAAAGCAGAAATAATAATGCCCAGTATAATTTCTGAAGCCGCACCAAACACACCCGCGCCCCTCGTAATAATACCCTGTATTACCATTTTGATTTTATTTTCATGCAGTGCCAGCGTTGCTTTTGGTTCCTGCTGTAGTTGGGTATAGAAATCAGTGATTGCACCGCCGGCAATGGGCATGTTGCTGATGGCTGGCGACAATGGCGGCAAACCATTATCCCTTACATTGGTAATAAAATGACTGATATCTTTTAAGTGGTGGCTTAAAGAGGAAATTAAATAAACAAAAGGTTGTGCAACTATGGCAATCAGCAACAACGCATATACCACTGCTGCCAGTTTTCTTTTGCCTTTGAATAAGACCACCATTTTTTCAAAAAGCCTTGAAAAAGAGATCGCAAAAATGATGGCAAACGTAAATACGCCAATGAACACTTTCATAACATCAAACAACGCATACAGCAGCCCCAGAAAGAACAATACAATCAGCAGTGTTTCAATAGTGCCTTTTGGGTTTTTAATACCGGCCGAATCCATAGCAGAAGTTTTAGGTGGTTTAAATGTACCGAAAATAGTTTGGCCTCTTATCAACGGCTTACTGATAGATGTATGTGATCACAGTTTTAATTTTACGCCGCCATTTATTACAAAGCCTTCTGTGTGGTTCCAGATATCATCAAAAACAGGATTGTTGTGCGGTGGATTGACTACGGTTTTATATTTGCTTTGCCGCTGATCGGTAAAATTTTCAAAGTTGATAAAAACGGCAATTTTGCCAATAGTTTTTTCTGCCATGGCCCCAAACTCCCAGTAGGAGGGCGTTTGCCTGCCATTGTACAAAACCTGGTTACCGGTTAAATATCCTTCGAGCCCGCCTTTAAACTTTCCTTCTTTTTCATAAACCAGCGAAAGGTTCAGCTTGTCCTTTGGCAGCAAAGGCAAAAACTGGTTGCCGGTTTTATAGTTGGCCTTTGCATCTGTATAAGTATACCCAATAAACAATTTTACCTGGCTGTTGAGGATAAATTTAAGGTTTGTTTCAAACCCGCGTGTGGTAACGGGTTGAATGGCATTCACAAAAAAATAATCCGTACCCGCATTATTTTGCAACACCAGCGGCCTGTTTATCTGTGTATAAAAAAATAGCTGGTTTATACTAAACAAAAGGTGATCAGTAATACGCGTTTTGTAATTAATATCTGCGGTAGCACCGATGCTTATCTCTGCTTTTACATTATTTAGCGGTAAGATGTCGCGGTATTGCATCGCTTCTGTTTGTTCGGTAAAAATGGTGGGGATTTTATAGCCTAAACCGCCGCCCATTCTTGATGATAGTTTTTCATTGAAGGTAAACAGCACTGATATGCGTGGCAGCAGGAATGTCTGGTTTTTACTGTAATAAATATTGCTGTAGTGCACGTTGTCTGCACGCAGGCCGCTTTCAATTTTTACATGGTTGCTGATATCCCAGGTATCCTGTAAGTAAATGCCGGTCGTAAAAGAGTGCATATGCTGGCTGCCGGTGTCTTTCTGTCTGAACCTGTCGGCTACCAGGTTAACGCCGGTAATGACGGTATGTTTTCCAGTGCTGAACAGGTAAGCAAGGTCAGAAAAGCTATTGGTGCTGGAGCCAGAAAAGCGATAGCCGGGTATGGCAATGGTTCTTGTGAAAATGCTTAGGCTTTGTTTTATTGTAAGATTGCCGCCATTGGCAAATTGTCTTTCTGCTTGCAGGTTGGTGGTATTGCGCAATGTTTTATTATCTTCAAAATACACATGGTTGATATCTGCACTGCCGTTAATGGCCGGTATGTCTCCTCCAATGTTATGGCCTTTGGTGAAACTATTACCAATCATAATACTCGTGCGGGCATCGGGGTAATAAAACAGGCGGGGGTGCAGTGTAATGTTATTGCTGCGCGGTAACTCGGTAAATTCATCTTTATCTACATCGTATGTTTTTTGAAAATTAACCTGTGCCAGCATGGTATAACCAAATTTTCTTTTTTTGTGCGATGCAAATGCGCCGAGATTGGTTTGTCCCACATTGGATTGGTTGATGATAAAGTTATACACTGCCTTTTCTTTTGGCATAGCAGAAATAAAATTGATAACACCCGCAATAGCCCCGCCGCCATATAATGTAGAGGCAGGGCCTTTGATGATTTCAACCTGCCGTAAGTCGAGCGGCGGAATCTCCAGCACACTGAGTCCGCTCGCAAAATTGCCGAAGTTGGGATACCCATCTTTCAGTAGTTGAGTATAGCGGCCGTCAAGCCCCTGCACACGAATGCTTGCATTGCCCGATGTGGCGGCCGTTTGCTGCACCTGCAGACCGGTACTCTCGTGCAATAACATAGACACATTGCTGGGACGCATATTGTTTTTTTCATCCAGTTCTTCCCCATCAATGGTTTCAACACGCGTGGGTGTGGAGGCAATTGTGCGGCTGGTACGGGTAGACTGAACAATCACCTCTTCCAGTTCGTCATGTATACCGGTTAAGTAAATAGTAACAGTATCATTACCTGTCATCGGAAAATAAAAGGTATCAGTTCTCTTTTCAAAACCTGTATAGCTGGTAGAAATCATCTGCCTTCCGGCGGGAATGTTATTCAGTTGCACAAATCCACTGCCATTGGCGATAGCTGACTTACTTGTTGAAATCAATGTTATTGAGGCGCCCGCCAGTACTTCTCGGGTTTCCTGGTTGCGCACTACCGCCTGAAAAATATACTGGCCCTGCGCAAATAAAAAGCTGCACATGACCGTACAAAAAATGATAGTTTGTTTCATCAATAAAAAAATTGAATGGATACAATAACAAGACAGCCGTACACCTGTATGTTTACGGCTACCTGATAGCGGAGCGTTGCTGTAGTTGTATTAAGCCAGTTTAGGTGGTTGCCATATGGCATGTGTATTGTAGGAGTTATACCGCTGATCCGTATGGCTAAAACGCCTGGTGGAATTAAATTCGGTCGGGGCGGCTATTTGCCATCCAGGAAAATACAAAAACGCTGAAGACGGGCAGCAAAAGCAGGAGCAGAAAGGAGTGCATTCATCGTTGTTGCTTTTTTCAGACGGTAGAGTGGTTTTGCTTACCGATTGGGGGGATGCTGTAGCAAAGTCATCTTCGCACATGCAGGGTATGCAAAAAAGAACAAGAAGGTAAGCACTGAAAATAATCAACAAACGATTCATTGGCACAAAAGTAATCTTTAAACCGCTTACAGCTCGCATGCCGCTACAGCTTTTTCAGGGAGGTTTAATAAATAACTCTTAATTAAAAGTTGTAAATTGACGAACGCTTTTTCCGCATAACATCGTCGTTTATATTGCCGTAGCCTCCTCATGTGCCTTTGTTCTATTTCAATTTTTAATGTATTCCATATGTCAGAAAAAAAATCTTGTACGCCGTCGGATGAAACCAAAGGGTTACCTGAAAGCCGGCGCGACTTTTTAAAACAGTCTTCATTAATCAGCGCCATGGCGCTGGCCCCCGGTGCTGTGCTGAAAGCAGCAGGCGAGCGGTGGGATGAAAAAATTGCCGGTGCATTTGAAAAGATTCCATTGCACATTGAGGTAAACGGCATCAAGCACAACCTGTCTGTGGAACCGCGGGTAACACTACTTGATCTGTTGCGTGAAGAATTGCATTTAACCGGTACCAAAAAAGGTTGCGACCGCGGGCAATGCGGTGCGTGTACGGTACATGCAAATGGCGTTCGCATTAATTCCTGCCTGAGCCTGGCGGTTACCAATGAGGGTAAAAAAATTACCACCATAGAAGGCCTGGCCAGTGGCCGAACGCTGCATCCCATGCAGGAAGCATTTATTAAACACGATGGCTTTCAGTGCGGGTATTGTACGTCAGGACAAATCATGTCTGCAGTGGCATTGGTAAAAGAAGGCCATGCCGGTTCCGATACAGAAATCAGGGAGTTTATGAGCGGCAACATCTGCCGCTGCGGCGCCTATCCCAATATTGTAAACGCTATTAAAGAAGCAAAAGAAGGAGGCATGTCATGAACCAGTTTCAATATGTAAGAAGTACCGAAACAGCAGGCGCCGTTAAAGCTTTGGGCAAAGACCCTGCTGCCTATTTCCTGGCGGGCGGAACCAATTTAATTGACCTAATGAAGATGGGCCTTGTTGTTCCTGAAAAACTGGTAGACATCAACCAGCTTCCACTCAAAAAAATTGAAAGCATTGCCGGCGGATTGCGCATTGGCGCACTGGCAACCAATACGGAAGTGGCGGAGCATGCACTGGTGAAAAAGAATTATCCGTTGCTGTCGCTTGCCATCAATGCCGGCGCATCGCCGCAATTAAGAAATATGGCCACAGTGGGTGGCAATATGATGCAGCGGACACGTTGCCCGTATTTTTTTGATATGCTGATGCCTTGTAACAAGCGTACGCCGGGTAGCGGTTGCGGTGCACTGGAAGGTTACAACCGGATGCACGCAATTTTTGGCGCCAGCGAAAACTGTATTGCCGTTAACCCCAGCGATATGAATGTTGCACTGACGGCGCTTGACGCATCTGTGCTTATCAGCGGATCAAAAGGTGTGCGTAAAATAAAGTTTTCAGATTTCCACCGGTTGCCAGGGGATCATCCGGAACTCGATAACAACCTGCAGCGGGGAGAACTGATTACCGCTATTGAATTACCTTCTTCTGCTTTTACCAAAAATGTTGATTACCTGAAAGTGCGCGACAGAACCTCTTACGCATTTGCGCTGGTGTCTGCTGCGGTGGGCCTTCAAATAGAACAAAACACCATTGTACATGCAACCGTGGCCATGGGTGGGGTTGCGCATAAGCCATGGCGTTTAACAGCAGCAGAAACATTTTTAACAGGCAAAACAGCCAGCGAGGCTGTGTTTAAACAAGCAGCAACTGTTGCCATGGAAGGCGCAAAGGCGTATGCACACAACCAGTTTAAATTAAAACTGGCGCCCAATACTTTGGTACAGGCCTTAAAAACAGCAGCCGGTATATAGTATTGCCGGTTATTGAAGTATGAACACCCAGGATTATCATCAATAAAAAAAATTATGAAAAATAACGCAATAGGAGAGCCATTAAGTCGTGTAGATGGCCGGCTGAAAGTAACAGGTGGCGCCACCTACTCTGGAGAGTACGAAGTGCCCGGGCTTACTTACGGAGTGCTGGTGCCTGCCAATATAACCAGCGGAACCATATTAGCCATAGATACAAAAGCAGCTGCAAATGCACCTGGTGTGCTGGCAGTGATCACACCCTTTAATGCCCCTAAAGTACCCGGTTACCAACCCGGCGCTGAAAAACCCATAAAAGGATTGAAACTGTTCAATGATGACCAGGTGTATTTCAACGGACAGCCCATTGCACTCGTAGTGGCTGATACTTTTGAAAGGGCTACTCATGCCGCCAGTCTTATAAAAGCGCGGTATGATAAAAAAACCTTTGAAACAGATTTCCGAAAGAATATAGATAAAGGCGTAGTGCCGCAGGGTGGCACTTACAAAGACTATACCCGTGGCGAAGCAGATGCTTATAAAAATGCGCCGGTAAAAATTGAACAGGAATACGTACTGCCTTCAGAAATGCACCATCCCATGGAACTGCATGTTACCACTGCGTTTTGGGACGGAGATGACAAAGTAACCCTGTATACAAAATCTCAGGGAGTAGTGAGTTCGCAAAAGGCCATTGCCAATGCGTTTAAGCTGGAGGAAAAAAATGTACAGATCAAATCGCGGTTTGTTGGCGGCGCTTTTGGTTCGTCCTTACGTACATGGCCACACGAAATTGCGGCGGTGCAGGCGGCAAAGATGTTGAAGAGGCCGGTAAAGCTGACGCTTACGCGCGAGCAAATGTTTACACTGGTTGGGTACCGCCCGCTTACCATTCAAAAAATAGGACTGGGCGCCACACCAGATGGCAAGCTGGTGGGTATTACCCATGAATCGCATTCTCAAACCGCCGTGTATGAAGAATTTACCGAACGTTCAGTAAATGTTTCCAGGTTTTTATACAACAGCCCCAATGCCAATACCCGGTATAAAGTAGTTCCGTTGAATGTTGGCGTACCTGCGCCCATGCGTGGTCCGGGAGAAGCTACCGGTGCATTTGCGCTGGAATGCGCGCTTGATGAATTGTCGTATGCACTTAAAATGGATCCAATTGAATTACGGCTTAAAAATTATGCTGAAACCGATCCTGACCGCAACCTTCCCTGGAGCAGCAAGCACCTGAAAGAATGTTACCAGCGTGGCGCCGAACGTATAGGGTGGAGCAAGCGCCCATCTGTTCCCGGAAGCCTCCGTGATGGCGACTGGCTGGTAGGATACGGGATTGGCTGCGGTGTATTTGGCGCCTACCGGTCACGCGCAATCGCAAAAATAAAATTGTTGCCAGATGGTACCGTGCAGTTGCAAAGTGCTGCCAGCGATATTGGGCCGGGTACTGGTACCTCCATGGTTATCATAGCGGCCGATACATTGGGTTTGTCTGCAGAAAAAATCAGTTTTGAACTGGGCGATTCTTCATTGCCACTGGCACCCACGCAGGGCGGGTCTTCCACTGTATCATCTGTAGGTTCTGCGGTGCATGATGTATGCAAAGCACTGAAACAAAAAATTTACTCTTTACTGGGCAAACCCGAAAGCAGTACAGAAAGCATAGACTATGCGGATGTTTTAAAACAGCTAAACCTGCCCGAACTGGAAATTATCAAAGAGTCGCAGGGTGGTGACGATGCGAAGAGATATTCCATGTATTCTTTTTCTGCGCATTTTGCCCAGGTATATGTTCACCCGCTCACAGGCGTAGTAAAAATAAAACAAGTGGTGGCCACAGTAGATGCGGGCAAAATTGTAAATCATAAAACAGCCTCCAGCCAGATGATTGGCGGGGCAGTAGGGGGCATTGGCATGGCCATGACTGAGGAAGCGGTTATAGATGATCGATATGGGCGCTACATCAATGGAAATTTTGCAGACTATCATGTGCCGGTAAACGCCGATATTCCGCAAATTGAGGCCATATTTATTAACAAGCCAGATCCGATTCTCAACCCCGTTGGTACAAAAGGCATTGGAGAAATTTCGCTGATTGGAGTAGCGCCCGCTATTGCCAATGCTATTTACAATGCCTGCGGTATACGGGTACGGGAACTGCCTATTACGCCCGATAAATTGATAGGTTATTGATTGCCATGAAGTTTGGGGGTGAAAAAAATGTGGCTTAAAATATTTGGAAGGCAAGTATATTTGGTATAAATTTATATCAAATATAGTAAAAAAATATACTATGGCGGCAAAGAAAAAAACAGTTCCACCACCCTATCAAAAGAACAACTTATCTCCGGTTGTTCAGGAGCCTGCGGTTATGTATCACGTAAATGGAAAACGCAACCTAACAGATAAAAGGGCTGCTCTTTTGCGCAAGCCTGCCAATAAAATGACTTCCATGGAAAAGTTGGAGATGGTTAAAAAAGGCGTTACAAAAACAGACCTGGAGGTACTAAAAGAAAAAGCAGGCCTTGATTATGATACGTTGGCACAGGGGCTGTCTACTGCCAGGGCTACTTTAATCAATATTAAAGGTGAAGACACTTTCAATTTTGCAGTGAGTGAAAAAATTGTGGGCTTAGAAGATATTTATTCTTACGGTTACGAAGTGTTTGGAGACAAAGAACGTTTTAACCAATGGATGTTCCGCCAGAATGCGGCCTTGGGAAGTTATACACCTTTTGAATTAGTCAATAACCAATTTGGAAGAGAAGAAGTAAAAAGCCTGATAGGCAGAATAGATTACGGTGTATACTCATAACCAGATGCAATGATTGTTTACAGAATTGCCCGTACCGGTTTTGCCGGTGATCTTACGGGTGAAGGCGCCCGCCTCTACGGGGGCCGCTGGAATCATAAAAATACGCCGTGTTTGTATTCTTCTGCTTCAAGGGCATTGGCCGTGCTGGAATATACTGTTAACGTAAATGTTGCTGATATTCCGCGTGCGCTGAGCATAGCTTCTATTGAGATTCCTGATAATTCCATTCTTTCATTTACTGCGCGCGATCTGCCAGGCGACTGGCGCCAATCTCCCGCACCATCGTCCACTAAAGATTTTGGCACCGCTTTGCTGAAAGACGCACAGGCATTGGCGTTAAAAATTCCTTCTGTAATTATCCCCGATGAATGGAATTACCTGATTAATCCCCTTCATCCCGGGATGCAAGACGTGGTCATTATCAGCATTACTGATTATCCTTATGACATCCGCATTAAATTATACTGATTTTTTACCGGGTTAGGCGGTAAATAAGCAACGCTGTTCTTTTAATGAGTTTTGGATATTCACTCAGCAATATAATTTCACCAGGCGCATGAGAACCCCCGCCGGAGGCACCGAGCCCGTCGAGGCAATTAAGGTACTGCGCTATGTAAGAAATATCCCCTGCACCGCGTGCACCCGGATTACCGGCTGCCACTTCTCCATATCCCAGAGCAACACTTACAGCACTTACCACGCTTACCAGTGAATCATTTCCAGGCGTTGGCGGCATAGATGGTATGCCATCCTTAAAAGTGATAACCGCATCTGTTTTGGCCAGGTGTTCTGCTACAATCATACGCATGGTATCTCTTGCATGCTCTTTTTGAGCTTCTGTAAGAAAACGCAGATCGCCAATCACTACCGTTTTAGGAGCAATGATATTTGTTTTGGATGCGGTGGATCCTTTCTGGGCAACAGCATCGTATTGTACATCTGAACCGCCAATAAACAAAGCCGGGTTAAACGTAAGAAATGGTTGGGTACTTAATTTCTCCCTGAAAGAGTTAATGATGCGTGTTGCTTCATAAATGCTTCCATACCCTGCATTGCCGAATATGCCAGATGAATGCGCCTGTTTTGCTGTTACTTCCAGCTTCCACTCGCTGGCGCCGCGGCGGGCAGTGGCCACGGTATTCAAACCTGTAGCGCCTTCAAATGCAAGTGCAATATCATGTTGTTTTGCGCGCTCAATAAAATCGCCGCGACTAACACTTCTTGGTTCGCCCGCATTTTCTTCATCGCCGGTGAAGTAAACGGTAATGGTGGTATTGTCTAAGAGTTTTTGCTGGTGCAATGCTTTCAGCGCGGCAATAACCAACACATCGCCACCCTTCATATCATTTACGCCTTGTCCGGTGGCGGTGCTGTCTGAAAGCTGCGTATAAGGATTGGCAGGCATATCCGGTTCAAACACCGTATCAAGATGCCCGATCAGAAACAGTTTCTTTCCTTTTTTTCCTTTGCGCACCGCTACCAGGTGACCAGCCCTTCGTACAGAATCAGGCATTGCTATCCAGCTAACGGTAAAGCCCAATGCTTCCAGTTCTTTTGCATACAACTGTCCGGTTTTTTTAACACCATCTGTATTAAAAGTGCCGCTGTTGATGTTCACCGATTCTTTGAGCAATTGCAGCGCGGCGGGCATACCAGCTTCTGCATGGGCTACAATTTTTTGTTCTGTTTTAGAAAGAAGCTGCGCACCGGCATTCATTACTACCACTAGACACAGCAGGAGAGACAAATTTTTTTTCATCAATTGGTTGGTTGATTGGTTGATTGGTTGATCGGTTGATTAGTTGATTGGTTGATCGGTTGATCGGTTGATTAGTTAAGCGGGTCAACTACTCAACTGGTTCTTGCTGATTAACTAGTCCATACTAATCAACTGGACTTTACTGATCAACCGATCAATAGATCAACTGGCCTTTACTGATCAACCGATCAACTAGTCAACTAAATTCAATTCAGGTAATTTGTATGCTGCTAATACGGCAATATCTTTTTGACGTTCTGTTTTTAACGTTTTTAAAAATGCGGTAGTAGCTGCGCCATAGCCGCGTTTGCTGATGGCCACAAGGCGAATGCCGGTCTTACCTGCCTTGTCTTTAAACGTGGCGTAGCGGTAAGCATCCCATTCCACAACAGAAGTGTTGTTGCCGGAAGATTCGCTCATAATAAAATCAAGCAGGTACTCGCCGGTAGCTTTGTTTTCTATCACCTGGTAATTTGCAAGTGCATCAGTTTTCTTACGCACTGTAATTTCATTAATTTTGGCGCTTACCGCATCTTTCAGCAACACATTGCCAGTTACGGCTTCAATCATTAACATGTTGGTGTAGGAAGCAGATTGCTGGCCTGCCGGAAGATATTCCTGTTTATAATAATTGGCGGCAGGGTGCGCGCTCCACGCCAAACGATACTGTGTTTGATTGTACGTTAGCGGACCTGGTACGGATAAATAGTCTTTCACTTTCTGGTACTTGTTTTTTGTTACAAAAGAAAGCATCATGCATGCTGCCAGTAAACAAACACAGGAAAAAATTTTCATTGAATGTAATTTTTGAGGGTGACTATTACAAAAATGAACAATAAATAGTAGATGGTGAAAATTAAATGAGCCGGTGGTGTGTTTTATGCTGCAAAGTGCGTGATAATATGAATGAGATGTGCGCCGCAGAGGTTACAACCAACGGGCAAGGGCATAGGTTTTGTCACTGTGTTGCACTGGCCACGCTTCGCCAGCGTACTTCACTAACCTGTTTTATAACCGACAGTAAATAAAAAGCGCGGTTTTCCCAATTTTTGTTTACGTTTGATAGGCACATTACCCTAGGAAACCTGCCAGTTGCCTTGTGCAGAATGAACGCGGATCAGATTAATTTACAGGCAGACACATGCACCGGGGCTTCTATCATATACAATCCAAGCCAAATTAAACATGCAACCGTCTTTAACCCTACAAAAAAACAGGGTGGCTTCCATCGATTTTTTACGTGGTACAGTGATGATCATCATGGCACTTGATCATGTAAGGGACTATTTTCATGCTGGTGCCTATTTATTTGATCCCTTGGATCTCGAAAAAACCAGCGGTGTTCTATTTTTTACCAGGTGGATTACGCATTTTTGTGCGCCAGTATTTATGTTCCTGGCCGGTACTTCTGCATTCTTTGTAGGCCAGCGAAAAACAAAAAAAGAACTATCTGCTTTTTTAATTAAACGCGGCCTGTGGCTGATATTATTGGAACTTACCGTAATTGGTTTTGCCTGGAATTTTGATATTGCCTTTACCAATATTTATTTTATCGTGATCTGGGCACTGGGCTTTAGTATGATTGCGCTGGCGGGCATTATTCACCTTCCATTTAAAGGCATACTAATTCTGGGCATTATACTGGTAGCTGGCCACAACCTGTTAGACAATGTGCATGTAGACGGCGATACATTGCCTGCATTTGGATGGGCATTATTGCATGATCAGCGTTTCTTTAACTGGCACGGAAAAAATGTGCTGGTCGCATACCCGGTGATTGCCTGGATAGGTATTATGAGCCTCGGTTATTGCCTGGGCAGTTTGTACACACCTACATTTACCGCCGAAAGAAGAAAGAAAATATTGTTGCAACTGGGCAGCGCCGCCATTGTATTGTTTATACTCCTTCGGTTTTCTAATTTATATGGCGACAGGGCATTGTGGAGCCACCAACCCACGGCCTTCTATACATTTCTCTCGTTTATTAAAGTAACCAAGTATCCGCCATCTTTGTTGTATGCGCTCATGACATTGGGGCCGGCCATGCTGTTTCTTGCCATCACCGAAAAGGCAAACAGTGGCATTTCCAGAATTGTATCGGTATACGGACGCGTGCCTTTCTTCTATTACCTGCTGCACATCTTCCTCATTCATATTACCACGCTGGTTGCAGCACCTTTGTTTACCAGCTTTAGCTGGAAGGTTTGGATACTGAAAGAACCACTGTGGTTTACCGAAACCCTGAAAGGGTACGGCTTTTCATTGGGCATTGTATACCTGGTCTGGCTGTCAATTGTTGTAAGTGTTTATCCGTTGTGTAAGTGGTACGACCGTTATAAAACCAGCCACAAAGAGAAATGGTGGCTGAGTTATATGTAAAACCTACCTCATGAGAGCGTGTGCGGGAGTATTCATCCTGAACTGCTAGCAGGCACTACGCCTGGTTGCAACTGTACTAATTATTGCGCGCATTGATGACCGTTATGCTGCTGCGGGTATTGCGCTGCCGGTAATGGTTAATGCAGGCCTGCAGCTTATCTATACCCTTTCAATTTTGTGTATCATATTTATTACATAAACTACCACCTAATCATGAAAAATTTTGTATTACTTCTGGCAATTATTATTGCCTTGTCTGCATCGTCTTGTAACAATAGTACGGATGCTGCCAAAGACACGCCTGCGGCAGATACCGGCAGGGGAAAGGATACCGCCACAGCGGCAATTTCGCCGGCACCGGCGGCTTTTACACCGTTTGATATTATGGAGATAGGGCATGCCGTGAAAGACTACGACAAATGGCGGCCCGCTTTTGATGTAGACTCCACAGCGCGTAAAGCCAGTGGCCTGTCGTATATAGTGATGGGCCGCGAAACAGGAAAGCCCAATAACCTGTTGATATTTCTCACTGCGACAGATATACCAAAATCAAAAGCATTTGCTGCAGACCCGCGTCTGAAAGATGTAATGACAAAAAACGGCGTGGTATCAAAACCAGCCATCTCTTATTTTCATGTGATCAGGTTTAACGACAATTCAAAAGAAAAACAATGGGTGGTTGTTACCCATAAGGTGAAAGATTTTGATGCGTGGCTTAAAGTATATGATGGTGAAGGTGCTGCAGCAAGGGCCGAGCAAGGCCTGTATGATGTAGTGCTGGCACGTGGGGTTGATGACCCCAATACAGTTCAACTTATTTTTGACATCAAAGATCTGGAAAAAGCAAAAGCCAGTATTGCTTCCGAAGAAAAGAAAAAGCTGATGGCCAGTGCGGGTGTGGAAGGAGTGCCGGCCATTCATTATTACACCAGTACAGAATAGGACAACTGTAACAAATCAATCAATGACAATTGCTATTTTTAATCATTCAAACAAGCCAATATGAATAAGATAATGAACATTTACCTGCTGTTGACAATAGCTGTGCTAATTTCAGCAAACGCCCCTGTAAAAGCCCAGGCCGTTGCGAAAGAAATGCAGGCTTTCGTAAAAAAGTTTGAGACCGCGTATAACAACAAAGACGATAAGTCGCTGAAAACAATGTATACAGAAGATGCGGTTAGAATAGCGGCTGATGGTAGTACGGCAACAGGCAACGAAGCCATTGTAAATGATCTAAAAAGTTTTTTTACCACGGCAAAACTAACCATTGCCATAAAACAAGACAGTGCTCAAAGCCAGGCCGATGGCAGCGTTACGACATCGGGAACGTATCATATTACCGGCACCACCGATGCGGGTGAAAAAATTGACATCAATGGAGGCTATACCAATACCTGTGTGAAGGTAAAAGGCCAATGGAAGATTGCGAAAAGCGTAATAGTGGATAAATAGCAAGAAGTTGTAGGAATTATTTACGATAGTAATTCTCTTGAAAAAAATTGCCGTACAATTAATAGCCATCGTTGCAAACAGGTTTTGCGCGGTGGCTTTTTATATTGTACGCTGCAGTGAATATACATTGTCCATTGGCAAAATATAGTTAACTGTTTTTTGTGGCAAACTTTACATTCTCCAACCCATACTGCTTAATAACATCTTCCGGAACGCCTTCCCATTTGTTAGGCCTGTTACCTACGTAGCCCAGATCTTCTATGCCCATCTTGCTGGTAAAAAAACCAGTGGCGGTGAGGTTGCGCATACGATCGAAAAATGCTACACCCTGTTTCATTTCGGGCTTTGCGGTAGACGGATAGGCTATTTCATTTACCATTTCCAGCTGTTGTTCTACACTGCAATCTTTGAATGACTGGTTGTAGCGTTTCAGGCACTGCAGATCTAGCCAGCGCAGTCCGCCCCGCACTGGTGTCTGCATGTCTGGTTTGTCTTTCACCATAAATTCAATAAAAGCAGGCACACCTGCATCGGATGCACTGCCGGAGCGGTCGTCTTTTGGAATAATAATATCTGCCAGCACGGTAACGGTGGCTAATTCATGCGCTGTAAAAAAAGTTTCGCTGTTCAGCCTTTTATCCCTTTCCGCTTCTATGGGCTGCCGGTCGGCACTGGCAGGTGTAGCAGGCACCGCTGTTTTTGTTTCTTCGGCGGTTTTGGACTTACAAGCATCCAGCAATACACCTGCAGTAAGTGTAGTAAGGCTGATGGCTTTTAATGATTCGCGTCTGTTCATACAAGTTATTTTAACGGCGGGTTAAAAATTCATTTTCTTTTTTTGTTCAAGCATATATTCGGCGGTGCGCATAGATAATGCAAGAATGGTCCAGGTGGCGTTCTTGTCTGATTGCTGTACGGTGGGTGCACCGTCTACCACAAAAAGATTGTTGCAATCATATGCCTGGCACCATTTGTTCAACACAGATTTTTTTTCTTCATCGCCCATGCGGGTGGTGCCCACTTCATGAATGATGCGTCCCGGTGCAGCCAGTCCCCACATATCTTCCGGCCCGTGTTCTGTTGAGGTAACAATAGCCCCCATGCCGTGCATAATGCGTTTGAAAGTTTCCTGCATGTGCTTTGCCTGGTTGATTTCGTCATTGGTCCATTTGTAATGAAAGCGCAATGCCGGAATACCATATTTATCTACCAGGTTGGGATCTATTTCGCAGTAATTATCGATGCGTGCCATCCCTACACCACGGCCGGCCATACCAAATGTGGTACCGTAAAAGCGGCGGTAATCATCTTTTAGCGATGCGCCAAAACCGCCGGCTGCTTTCATCTTTCCGTCTTTACCGGGTACAGTACCATTTAGCGTGGGCACATTTCCGCCAAAGCCATAACCTGGCATGCCCATGCCACCGCCAAATTCAATATGGTAACCCCTGGGGAAATCCAGTTTCTTATTGTCTTCGAGCCAGGGCGCATAAATATTGATACTGCCAGAAGCATCTTCGTTAAATCTTTTGCGATCCATTAATTGCGGTAGCATACCAGAGCTGGACGAGCCAGTGGAATCCTGTAAATATTTTCCGACCAGGTTGCTGCTGTTGGCAAGGCCGTTGGGATGTGCGTTTGATTTTGAATTGAGCATGATGCGTGCCGTTTCACAGGCACTGGCGCCCAATACTACCGCTTTGGCATTGACGCGGTATTCTTGCAGCGTTTCTTTGTCAACATATGAAACGCCGGTAGCCAGTCCCTGTTTATCCGTAATCACTTCGCGCACCATAGCATTGGAAATAAGTTCCATATTGCCGGTTTTCAGTGCAGGAATTACCAGGCACGAAGAAGCAGAAAAATCGGCATACACTTTACAGGCGCGTCCGCACTGACCGCAATAAAAACATGCGCCCCTGTCTTTGTTGCCTGGCAATTGTTCGGTAAGTACAGAGCCCCTGCCCGGAATGATTTTTACACCGGCAGCAGCAGCTCCTTTCATAATAAAAAGTTCTGGCAGCCGCGGTTTTGGCGGGGTAAGAAAAATACCATCGGGTTCGTTCTCCAGTCCTTCCACGGTACCGTATAAGCCAATCAGGCGATCCACTTTATCATAATACGGTTTTACTTCATCGTAGGTGATGGGCCAGCGTTCACTAACGCCGTCATTTGGTTGAAAATCTTTAGGGCCAAAACGCAGCGATATCCTTCCCCAGTGGTTGGTACGACCGCCGGTCATGCGCGAGCGAAACCAGTCGAATGAAGTATTGTCTTTGCGGCTGTAAGGTTCACCATCAATTTCCCATCCGCCAAAGGCGGCATCAAAATCGCCATTGGCCCTTTCTCTGGTAGCGGCACCACGACGCGGCGATTCATACGGAAATTTTAGTTGCGACGAGTGTTTGGCCGGATCGAAATACGGGCCGGCTTCCAGCATTAATACTTTTACACCGGCATGTGCCAATACATACCCCGTCATGCCTCCTCCGGCGCCGGAGCCAACAATGATTACATCATATACTTTGGAGGATTCTTTGATTTGGATATCACCCATAATGGTTGAATTATTGTAGTAAGGTATTAATTATTTGGGATTCGGCGGCGAGCGGCAATTTTTATTTTAAATGTTGAATTTTAAATTTTGAATTGCATCCATCTGCGGATAAGTTTTTCGCGGCGAACGGCGGCGGGGCGGCGATTTCTATTTTGAATGTTGAATTTTAAATTTTGAATGTCTTAATCTGCGTATCTGCGGCCCAATTTCTCGCGGCGAACGGCGATTTTTATTTTAAATGTTGAATTTTAAATTTTGAATTGCATCCATCTGCGGATAAGTTTCTCGCGGCGAACGGCGGCGGGGCGGCGATTTCTATTTTGAATGTTGAATTTTAAATTTTGAATGTCTTAATCTGCGTATCTGCGGCCCAATTTCTCGCAGCGAACGGCAATTTTATTTTGAATGTTGAATTTTAAATTTTGAATTGCGCTAATCTGCGAATCTGCGACCCAATTTCTCAGCGCGTACAGGCTGCGATTTCTATTTTAACTTTTGAATGTTAACTTTTGAATTGTTATCAAATGCCACAGTAAATTGCAGCCTAATCAAATTCCTGTTTTTAACATGCTTATGATGCAAGAAAAAAAGAGCGGTCAACAGTTGCGTTGGTGCTGTATATTGGCCAGTTTATTATTGCTGGTGCAGGATGCCGCTGCCCAACAATTGCCCGCCAAAGAACACGCCTTTGCTGTCAATAGCCAGCAGTATGATTCAATAGTATATCAAACCCGCAACCTGATTATACGGAAACTTTCAACGCATATATACGTGCATACATCGTATTTACAAACCAGTACGTACGGCAGAGTAGATTGCAACGGAATGATTGTTATCAATGAAGGAGAGGCGATTATTTTTGATACCCCGGCAGACGATAGCAGTGCTGCAGAGTTAATCTATTATCTGCGGCAGCGCCCATGGAATATCAAAGCTGTTATTGCCACTCATTTTCATGAAGATTGCGTGGGCGGACTGGCAACATTTAACAAAAGCAGCATTCCGGCTTATGCATCAAGTAAAACAATTGCCGCGCTGAAAAAGAAAGGAAACGTTTTGTTCAGTTCCTTAAAAGCATTTACCAATAGCCTCACCCTGCAGGCCGGCCATCAAAAAGTATATACCTCTTTTATGGGCGAAGGGCATACCAGGGATAATGTGATTGGTTATTTTGCGGCAGACAGGGCAATGTTTGGCGGTTGTTTGATAAAAGCAATGGGTGCTGGCAAGGGTAATTTGGAAGATGCCAATGTACTGGCGTGGCCGGCAACCGTTGCCAAAATAAAACAGCAATACCCTGCCGTTGCAATAGTAATACCCGGCCATGGTAAAACAGGCGGGCCGGTGTTGCTGGATTATACGATGGAGCTGTTCAAAAAATAGTTGCCGTCAAAACGGTTTAGTATTTATACAGCTCATACATGCTATCGCCTGTTTTAATGCGCAACCGCGCCCCATCATCGCTAAACACGAAAAAAAATCCGAAAGCTTTATTCCAAAAATCGTTGCGAGACAGCGGTATTGCAGCAAACTGCTGGCCTTTGGTTTCTATGCCCAGTGATTGATTTGTTTTTGTAACGGTTACCCTGATGTTGCTGTCGGCAGAACTGTACTTGCCGGCGTATTTATCTCTAATGTTTTCCGGTACATCAACTGGATCAAAGGCTGGCATCTTGTATGGTTGATCAAAGCAAATATTAAAAATGCCGTCCAGTATCTCTGATTTCGGGTATACTTCACCGTTTGTGCAATACGCAATGGCCAGCTTGTTTTCCGGGTAATAAGAGAGTGAGGATCCAAAGCCTTCGGTTTTTCCATTGTGCCCAACACCGGCATGTTTTTCATTGCCATATGGAAACAAACCCATTCCGTAACCGTCTTTAATGTTCTTCATGGTAGCAAGGCTTTGCCTGCTTATCAGGCGGCCAGCAAAAAGGGCGGTTATGAAACGGCACATATCTGAAGGTGTTGAAATAATGGCACCGGCACCTCCAAAATTATCAAGGTATACAGCTTTGTCAGGCGTCCAGTTATTATCAGAATAATGGTAAGAAATAGCTTCTCCGGGCTGGTACCCGGATTTCAGGCCATAATAGGTATCAGTTAGGCCAATCTTACGAATGATGCGGTCTGTAACGATAACAGGGTACGGCTTTGCGTACACCGCTTCCAGCACATAACCCAGCAATAAATAATTAGAATTGTTATAATCTGCCTTCGTACCTGGTTCAAAATCTGGTGGCTGATTGGTAATGAGTGCCAGCAGTGCTTCATGGGTTTTTGGCTGTTCTTTCCATTCGTCGAAAGCAACTGTATTGTTATTGGTAAAGTTAGCCAGTCCGCTACGGTGACCCAGCATATTTGCTATTGTAATTTTGCCGGCATTGGGCATTTGAGGAAAAAACCGGGACAGCGTAGTGGCAAGAGATAATTTTTTTGCATCTATCAACTGGTAAATGAGTACGGCGGTAAACATTTTTGTAATGGATCCAATTCGGTATTTGGCTGCTACAGACTGGTCTTTGCCAAAAGAACGCAGGTAGATCAATTTGCCTTCATCCGAAATGGCCAGGCTTCCCTTTCCAAGGTTTGCCGCTTCCAAATGGTCAAACAAGCTATCCAATTTGGCACGTTTCAATGCCTGCGCATTTGCAGCCATGGTAAGCACCGCCCAGAAGCAGACTGTTGTGAGTTCCTTCATGATGTATAAATATAATTGTGGTAGACGACTTTTTCGGGGCAGGGGTTACAATTTCACGCCAAAAAGCATGGTGCCAACAGCTAATCACAATTTTTTTGCGTGTTACCGTGGAAATGCTGCGTTGCATGTCCCTGTAAAATAATTTTTCCCCATACAATGGGGGTAAACCTCTTACCAGTTGTATAATAGGTAAAATGTATTTTGATGGGGGAGCCTATATTTGGTGCCGGATATCAAATTTTACGTGTGCAACAATACCAGGTAACCACCCCGGCACGCCTGTCGGCTGATAAGGCGTTTGAGCAATTGTATAAATCCTCTTTCAGGGGGTTATGCGCTTATGCCTTCACCATATTAAAGAATGAAGCGGTAGCGGAGGAAATAGTACAACAGGTTTTCTTTACCATCTGGGATAAAAAAGATCGCTTTGATTTTGAAACCCCTTTTACAGCATATTTATACCGCTCGGTACATAATGCCAGCCTTAATTACCTCAAACACCAGAAGATAAAAGAGGTTGCCGGGCCGGATATAGCCTCCCACTGGAAACAACAGGGGGAACCTGCGGATAAAAAAACCATGCATACAGAGATGGAACACCGGCTACGCAAAGCCCTGAACGAATTGCCGGCGCAATGCCGGATCATTTTTCAGCTTAGCCGTTTTGAAAGCCTGAAATACCATGAGATAGCTGCAGAATTGGGGCTATCTGCCAAAACAGTAGAAAACCAAATGGGTAAAGCATTGCGCTTAATGCGAACGAAACTGGCTGACCTATTCACCGTATTGCTATTTATATTACTAAACCTGTAAAACTGCAGCATATTGACACCAGATCTACATAATATGACAGATGCGCTGCTTGTAAAATACCTGGTTGGCGAAGCGGATCAGGCTGATGAAGCCCGTATAGAAGCCTGGCTTGCAGGACGGGAAGACAACCGCGCTTATTTTAATCAATTTAAAATATTGTGGCAGCAAAGTGTAACGCTGGCGCCAACCTTGTCTGTTGATGAAAGTGCCGCATGGAAGAAATTCTCACAACAACTGCAGCAACGGCCCGCAGTAATTCCGATACACCGGCAGATGGGTTGGTGGCAAATAGCAGCATTACTGGTGCTGGCCATTACCGGTATCGTAACCTTTGCCATTGTTAAAGAAATAAAAGCGCGCGAGGCCATACAGGTAGTGGCTGATAATATACCGGTTACCCGCACACTGCCAGATGGTTCTGCTGTGATACTCAATAAACATGCGTCGCTTGAATATCCTGCAAGGTTCATGAATAAAGAAAGAAGGGTAACCATGAAGGGTGAAGTTTTTTTTAAGGTCACCAGCAATGCAAGGCAACCGTTTGTAGTAGCATGCCCAAATGTAAATGTTACGGTGGTAGGCACTGCATTTAATGTAAAGGCCACGGCAACCGTTACAACTGTCATTGTTGAAGAAGGACGTGTGCGGGTTACCGGCAAGGGTGAATCTATATTGCTGAACCCGGGCGAACAGGTGGTGGTAAATAATACAAACGGCGCTATGCAAAAAGCCGTTAATACAGATAAACTGTACAGGTATTACCGCAACCATATTTTTGTTTGTAATGCCACACCACTCTGGAAACTGATAGAAACATTGAATGAAGCGTATGATGCAAATATTGTGATAGCCAATAAAGAACTTGCCAACTTGCCTATCAGCACCACTTTTGATAACGAACCGCTCGATAAAATTTTGAATGTGGTTTCCCAAACCTTTAATGTGCGTGTAGAGAAAAAAGACAGCAGCATACTGCTTAAATGATAATGGTACAACCAAACACTTTCTATAGATCATGTACAAGCTGGCCTGCAAAAATGCTTTGGCTGTTTGCCATGTTGTGTATGGGCAGGTTTACCATGTACGCGCAAGGGATACCTGATAAACCGATCACACTTGATATAAAAAGCCAGCCACTGGCCGATGTGCTGGAAATTATCGGCAACCAGGGAAATTTTTATTTTTCGTACAACAGCAATATTATCAACCGGGATAGCCTGGTAAGCATCACTGTAACCAATAAACCATTGCGGCAGGTACTCGACCAGTTATTCCGCCCCCGTTACATTTACAGGATAAGCGGCAAGTACATTATTTTACGGCCGGCAGACCACCAGCCTGCAACGGCTCCAAAAACAACTGCAGACAACAGCTTTATCATAAGAGGGTATATTGTAGATCGTGAAACGGGTGAAGCGTTGCCCGATGCAAGTGTATATGAAAAACGGCATTTGCAGTCTGCCCTCACCAATTCAAATGGATACTTCGCCATTAAGCTAAAAAATGGTAGTGCGCTTTCACTTACAGTAAGCAGAGCATATTACAATGATACAACGGTGCATGTGGCAGCACCATCTGATCAGCAGTTACTGATACCCGTTATGGCCACCCGGCTGGCGGCACAACCGGTGGTGCTTGTACCGGTTGTACCCAATGCCCCCGGCAATATTGCGTTTGATATACCGGGTAGCAGCCACGGCCCACCCTCGTTTTTTACGGGTAATACGGCGCCGGTAGAAAAAACCATGCTGGGGCGTATGCTGCTTTCATCTCGCCAAAAGATTCAAAGTATTAACCTGCGCAAGTTTTTTGCCAACCGAACCATGCAGGTATCGCTTACTCCCGGCCTTAGTACGCAGGGCAAACTAAGCCCCCAGGTTATCAATCATTTTTCGCTGAATATTATCGGAGGGTATACAGGTGGTGTTAATGGCGCAGAACTGTCGGGCTTATTTAACCTGAACCGGAAATCGGTTCGGGTTTTTCAGGCTGCCGGGGCAGTGAATGTAACGGGTGGGGCTTTGCGCGGCGTACAGTTGGCAGGTTTCAACAATACTGTGCTGGATAGTGTGCGGGGTGTGCAGGCCGCCGGGTTTGTAAATATGGTAGTGGGCACACTGCACGGCGTACAACTGGCAGGCCTGGTAAATATTGCCGGGCATGATGTGCGCGGTGTACAAGCATCAGCTAATGGTAATGTGGGATGTATGAATGTGCGTGGCGTGCAACTGTCGCCTAGTTTTAATGTAGCGGCAAAAGAAATGAATGGATTGCAACTGAGTGCCGGCGTAAACTGGGCACATAAATTAAAAGGTGTGCAAATAGGGATTGTAAATTTCGCCGATACATCAGAAGGGTATAGCATTGGCCTGCTAAACATCATCCGAAACGGTTATCACAAACTGGTCATTAGCAGTAATGAAATCCTGCCGCTTACGGTGGGGTACAAGGCAGGTAACCGCAAATTGTATAGTATACTTTCTGCCGGTGTGCGGTCAGACAGCAGCAAATCCATCTTCAGTTTTGGGTATGGGGCAGGCAGTGATATTTCGCTTGGCAAAAATTGGTTCTTCAATCCTGAGATCACTACCAGCTACCTGTATATGGGCAACGAGGAGGCTACGCACGTGCTCAACCGTTTGCAGTTACACATTAGCTGGCATGTCAATAAAAAATTCTCCCTGTTTGCTGGTCCGTCTTTCGCGGCTTATTACCAGGACGCTGCAAACAAAAATGAAAGTAAGAATATAGCCCTGCCCCGCAGTGGCTATCCGTCATACAAACTATGGAACAACCAGTGGACGGGCTGGATTGGCTGGAACGCCGGAATAACAATTTTCTGATTTTTTTTGCAGCCGCATAGGGGTAAAACATTTGTCGGTTGTATTATGGTGTAAATACAATTCACCATGAAACAGCAGGCAGGCAAATGTTTATTATTACTGGCGATGTTTTTTCTTACCGGTGCCAGCATTTCCGCACAAAAAAAATTATCTACCATCAGCGGATATATCCGCGATACTGCCAATGGCGAGGTGCTCATCAATGCCACTGTTAGTATCAGTCCGGGCAATGCAGTGGTACAATCCAATGCGTATGGGTTTTATTCCATTTCACTCCCGCCTGGCCAATACCTGCTTACCGCCACCTATGCTGGTTATGGCAGTTTTACAAAGACGATACAGCTCGAGCAAAGCCAGACAGTGCCCATTCAATTGAAAACCGCCCAGGCAAGCCTTGAAGAGGTAACGGTTACAGGTGAGCGTCGTTTGAAACGGAGCAATACCGTTGCGCTGGGCATACAGCAATTGAGTGCGGCACAGATAAAGAAGATTCCGGCTTTTATGGGTGAGCCAGACATTGTAAAAGCTTTGCTGACGCTGCCGGGCATCACCAATGCGGGCGAAGGCGCGAGTGGATTTAACGTACGCGGCGGCAACGTAGATGAAAACCTCATCCTGCTTGATGAAGCGCCGGTATACAACTCATCTCACCTGCTCGGATTTTTTTCGGTATTTAATCCGGATGCCGTTAAAAATGTAACATTGTACAAAAGCGCTTTTCCGGCAGAATATGGCGGCCGCACATCCTCTGTACTCGACATACGCATGAAAGAAGGCAATAACCAAAAACTGGCGGTAAATGGCGGCATTGGCAATATTTTCAGCCGCATTGCAGTGGAAGGGCCGTTGCAAAAAAATAAATCATCGTTTATTGTGGCCGCGCGCCGGTCATACATTGATATACTCGCTAAACCATTTTTAAAAGGCGATAACAGCCTGTATTTTTATGATATAACGGCCAAGGGCAACGTACAACTCAACGCAAATAACACCCTTTATCTGAGTGGCTACATGGGGCGAGATGTATTGGGGTTTAACGACCAGGCAAATTTTAAATGGGGCAACAGTACCGCTACACTGCGCTGGAACCATCTTTTTACCCGCAAACTTTTTCTGAACACCAGTTTGTATTATTCCAAGTACGATTACAGGCTTAAGTTTCAATCAACCGATGCTGGCAGCAACCAGCAGTACGACTGGCAGTCTAATATACAAACCACCGGGCTAAAGTCGTCTTTAACCTGGTATGTAAACAGCCAGCATCAATTTAAAGCCGGTATTAATCTTTCTTATTACAATTTTTACCCCGGAAAAGGTGTACTCACCAGCAATAATTCAAGCAATGATATAACGCTGGTGCGCAGGTATGGTACAGAAACTGCGCTGTATGCAGAAGATACCTGGAAGATCACCCATGCATTAACGCTACAGGCGGGCCTGCGCTTTACCCAGTACAATTACCTCGGCAATACCACGGTGTATTATTTTCGCGATACCACCCAGAATACCAGTAAGCCGCTCGACCGCACCGATGACGTAAAAGATGCGTCCCCTGTATCTACCTATAACTACCTGGAGCCACGCGTTTCCATGCGATATGAATTAAAAAAGAATACTTTTTTGAAAGCAGGGTTCTCCCGCAGTACGCAGTTCCTG
Organism: uncultured Chitinophagaceae bacterium; assembly: GCA_963705285.1. Lineage (GTDB taxonomy): Bacteria > Bacteroidota > Bacteroidia > Chitinophagales > Chitinophagaceae > JACMLD01. The sequence continues at coordinate 5,429,739 of OY970066.1, read as the reverse complement.
CATTTGCTTTCCAATACAGCATCTCCCACGCCGGTTGATTTGTATTTCCCCAGCACCAATAATATCAAACCATCCAGAACAGACCAGTATTCATTGGGCGTGGTAGCAGTGTCTTCTTTTTTGCCGCTTGAGTTCTCAGCAGAAGTTTTTTATAAAAAGATGGATGACCTGCTGGATTACGTAGACAAGGCGAACCTGTACCTGAATGAATTGGTGGAAGCAGACCTGCTAACCGGTAAAGGCAAATCTTATGGGCTTGAATTGGAAGTGCGCAAAGAATCAGGTAAATGGCAGGGTGCACTTAATTATACATGGTCGCGCTCATGGCGCAAAACCCCCGGCATCAGCCGCAACGAATGGTACCTGAGCCGTTACGACAGAACGCATATTGTAAACGCAACCCTGGTGTATACGCTGAATAATAAATGGGAATTTTCTGGTGCATTCAATTATGGATCCGGGGCACCTGCCACATTTGCGGATGTGCGGTTTGATATTCAGGGGTTGGCAGTGCCGTACAACAGTACGGGTTTGCGCAATAATTACCGATTGCCGGCATATCATCGCATGGACATCTCTGCCACGATGAAAACCAGGCAGACAAAAAAGATAAAACAGGAATGGGTATTTGGCATCTATAATGTCTACGGACGCCAAAATGCGTACACCATTTATTTTAGGCAGAACCAGGATGAACCGCAGAAAAAAGAAGCAGTGCGTTTATCTATTATTGGCTCGTTGATACCTTCTATTACCTGGAACTTTAAATTTTAACCACCATGAAAAAAATAATTGTCATTCTATATACTTTGCTGTTTGCTGTGGTACTCTCTTCCTGCGAAAAAGTTGTTGATATTGATGTAAAGGACGGCCCGGCGCTTCCTTATATTGATGCCTGGATAACGGATCAGCCGGGTGTACAAACCATAAAATTTTTACAGGCTGTTAAGTACACCAGCAATACCCAGCCAGCGCCCATTGCTGATGCCACCATTACACTTACAGATGTAAGCAGCAATACCGTATATCCCTTTACGTATGCAAATGGTGCGTATACTTTTGATGCAGGCGCGGGGAAGATTGGTTTTACAGGACATGTGTACAAGCTAAGCATTTTGTACAAAGGCATTCCGTTTATTGCAACCGACACACTGAAACGAAATACGGTGATAGATTCTATTACATCGCAATTCAAAGAGGCTACCAGCAGCCACGATGAAGGCTATTTCGCCACCTTTTACGCCAAAGACCTGGCAGGCGCCAGTGATTTTTATTGGATACGAACACAAACCAACGGGGCTATCAATTTTCATGCAGGCGAAATGTTCAGCATTGATGGATCGTTTAACGAGAATATTTCAGATGGATTTGAATTTATTCCCCCATTCCGTGAAGGAATTACTTCTGATGACCATCCTTATGTAAAGGGCGACAAGGTGAAGGTATTGATCCGTTCACTGAGCAAACCAACTTATGAATTTGGCAACCAGATGAACAACCAGATTTTAAATGGAGGACTTTTTGCCACCATATTAGAAAATGTACCTACCAATGTAAAGAACCAGCAGGCTGGTAATACACTAACTATCTACGGATGGTTTGCTGCAGTAAGCGAAACGTGGAAAGAAAAAACGATGGAGTGAGGGCGTAATTAGAGATTAATAATTAATAATTAGTAATTAAGGCAATGTGGGGAAAAAAATCAGACATTCATACATCAGAGATCAGCGCTCGTTTATTGGGCCGATGTATTTTTTGGCCATAACCAGGTTAGCAAATTTTATATGGTGAGATTGACCGGCGGGTGTTTGGTTGTCATAAAATTCAATCCACAACCAGTTAATATTTAGTTTATCATCTGTACGCCAGCGGAAACCCTTAAAGGGAGCATGTGTAGAATCATTGATCCACGAATCTGCATTCCAATAGCCATTGGGAAAGCCAGGTCCCCAATGGCCAATTTTTTTGCCATCGTGCCAAACAGCCAGCTCCCCATTATAGGCCGAAGCAGGCTGGTTAAGTTTAATCATTAGTTCAACGCATATCCATTTGTTCCATTGCAGCTGCTGCGCGGCAGTACTGCCATTGATCATATCATTTCCATAGCAACGTTTATTGGCGCCAGCCCTCATATCGCCCCAATATAAGTAAGTATCCATGGCGGGTGCGTTTACCGGTTCATACGCAATGGATACGCGTTCACTACCCAGACCGCAAATGCCTGCACGTGGATTAGGATAACTGGTACCAGGTTGGTACCCGCCAAGCCAGACCGATTCATGGTGGATATAACCTTTCGACGAAAGAGGGTATTGAACATAATACCTCAGGTAGATAGTACCGTTAAAACCCGGGTTAAAAAGTTTATAAAGATGTCCGCCATCATTTTTAGTGCCGTCATTAGTGATAACCAATGCAGGCGTTACGCTGCCTTGCGGTATATCACTGCTATCGAGCCACATGCCGGCACCATTTTTTGTATCGGTATATCTGCGGAAAATAGTGCTGGTGTCTTTATCAAAATGTTCAGTATACAATACTTCGCTGTCTTGCGCAATACCAATATCATGAACATGTTTTGAAGCAAGAGAAATCGGCTCCTGGTGACTGAATGATAATCTTTCCATGGTTACTAAAGAACCAGCTGCAAGAAGAATCATTACCAGCTTCATCTATCAAATGTAAATAAAATCAGCTGACTGGATGTATTGCGACCATGGGGGACTATTGCAGCCTGCTTCAACGCTTTACTAATTATTCTGTATTGTAGAGCCAAATCCCCAGTAGTAAGAACGGTCAGAGGTTAACATTACATTAAATCACAGCTATACAATGGGGTAGCGGCTTGGCATTGTTGTTGAATAATGCGCGTATGAAAAGTGTTCAACATAAAACAAACGTATTGTATGATAACTAGAAAAATCTCCGGCTTGTTCGTGTTATGCGCCGCGTTGTTCTTATTCACGGCCTGTTCTGTTTCTAAAGAAGCCAGAACCATGAAAAGTACCATTAATGGAACATGGACCTTGCAGACAGTAGATGTGCAGGGAATCAATGCAAAATTTAAAGCCACCGTCTTTAATGAAGCAGATTATAACTGTTTTATTGGCAGCGTATGGACATTTATCAGCAATAACAGTATGGGAACCTACACCCTTTCTGCAGCTGCAGGCTGTCCGGCCATTACTCGCAATATCCGTTGGTCTGTCTATGAACCAAAAGGTGAGGAGAAAAGATTCCAGTTTAAAAAACTGGATGAAAAGAAGAACCCGCTCGATAATAACGATGGCTTCAGACTGGGGGTTAATGCTATTACAGATAATAGCATGCAATTAACGTCTGCCATCACATTTGAAGGCAAACCTGCTACCATTGTATACAACTTTGTAAAGAACTAATGCTAAAAGAATACAGTATGAAAAAGCTATCACAAAAAATTGTAATCGCTATAGTTGGTATAGCCCTGCTTTCAGCGGGTTGTGAAACAACTAAAAAAGCAAATAAAACACAGAAAGGCGCTGCCGTTGGTGCAGCCAGTGGTGCTGTTATAGGCGGCGTAATAGGAAACAATGTAGGTAACAAAAACAATACGGCGTTGGGTGCAATCATTGGCGCGGTGGTGGGTGGCGTCGCCGGCGGCGTAATTGGCAATAAAATGGACAGGCAGGCAGAAGCCATCAAACAGGAAATACCAGGTGCTGAAGTAACAAGGGTAGGTGAAGGCATCAATGTAGTGTTTAACGAAAGAAACCCTGATGGCTCTAAGGCAGGCGTATTTTTTCAGACCAATATGTCGAATATCAACAACAACTCCCAGTTGGCATTAGATAAACTGGTAAAAGTTTTCAAAGCATATCCTGAGACCAATATACTTATTGAAGGTCATACAGATGATGTAGGTGATGCCAGTTATAATGAAACATTGTCGCAAAAGCGCGCAAATACGGTGGGTAATTATTTAAAATCTGCAGGTATTAGTGCTTCAAGGCTTACCATTAAATGGTATGGAGAAGCACAACCAAAAGTAGACAATACCAGTGACGCCAACAGGGCGGAGAACAGGAGGGTAGAATTTGCTATTACAGCCAACGATAAAATGAAAGAAGATGCGGCCAGGGAAGCTGCCAATAAAAATTAATGGGTGATTGCTGCTAGCATTGGTTATGGCTAATCGCCTTTTTTGCAATGTCTACCTATACGGTGGGCATTGTTTTTTATAATAGTGTGTGATGATAAACAATGGAAACCTTATGCAAATGCCAATATAATTATTGCGCATTCAACCATTCCTTTGCGTCGGCAACGTTATTGAAAAAACTGACCTGTAGTTTGGTTTGGTCGATTTTATATACGATTGTTTCAACTGCCACCTTGTTAAAATAATGGCTGGGTTTTACGATAGCAATGGTTTTAAACCCGAAATGAATGGCGCGGGGAAGGAAATTGGTATCGAGCCACTGCTGGTCTTCCATTCCAATCAGCACCATATCTTTGATATCTGCCAGTACCTTTGATGCCGTATGCTGAATCAGAATATTAAGCATCAGCTCAGTACCCTCCCTGAATGCGGCGCTGGTGGCATAACCGTTCCATCTCATTACCACAGCATCTATGCCGGCATCAAAATAAATATGGTAAATATCGGTGGTTGTTTCCATACATTTCTCTAGTATACTTGCCTGTAAAAGTACTAAAAAACAAGCTGTATTGGCATAACCCGCAACAGCGGCCTGGGATTAATACTATAATACCCTTAATTAATTCTAAGGAAAAAAGGTTGCTAAAATAATTCCATGATGCCACCGTTCTGGTTACTGAAAGATTGTAACCCGATGAAAAGCCCCCTGTCCCCAGCGTTTTTATCTGTTTCTGAATTTATTAATCGGCTGATTGCCGGGTGGGTTGTATGGGTAACAATGACCCTAAAATGTGCTGGTTGTGTGCTGCTGGTGTTGTTTGCCGCAAGCGCCGCTGCACAAAAAAGTCATCCCGCTTTTGGGCACCTTGATATCAATTCGGGTCTTTCGCAAAACAACGTCATGTGCGTACTGCAGGACAGGCGCGGTTTTATGTGGTTTGGTACTCGCGATGGATTGAATAAATATGATGGCTACCGTTTTACACTTTACCGTTACTCGCCAACCGACCGCTACAGCATCAGCAACAATTTTATTACCAGCATCATTGAAGATAGTACCGGTGCCATGTGGGTGGGTACCAGCGGTGGACTCAATAAATTCGACAGACAAACAGACCGTTTCTACCGATACCAGACAGTTGAAAACAACAGCCGCTCCATTTCGAGCAATGCCGTTACCTGTCTGGCTGCTGATCACAAAGGAAACATATGGGTGGGTACCAACGATAAAGGCCTCAATTGCCTTGACCCGGCAACCGGTAAATTTACCCGCTATAACATGGCCAGTTCCAACAGCAAAATATTGGGCGAAAACCATGTTACCGCCATCTTTGAAGACCAGGAACGACAATTATGGGTTGGCGTATATGGCGGCGGGTTGTGTTTGTACAAACGCAACGATAATTCATTTATACACTTCCGGCATGATAACCTTCAACCTGCCTCGCTTGCTGACAACCGCGTGTATAAAATTTTTGGCGATAGCCGGCAACGGCTTTGGATTGGTACAGATGGTGGCGGGCTGGATCTTTTTCTTCCACAAACCCAAACATTTCGGCATTATAAACACGACCGGCTTATTGCCAACAGCCTTGCCGCAGATGCGGTGTATGCCATTGGGGAAGATGAAGCAGGCGATATATGGATAGGCACTGAAAACGGGGGACTTAGTATTTTCGACAGCAATACGGAAACGTTTAGTAATTACCTGCACGATGAAATGGATAACAGCAGTATCAGCTCCAATTCTTTATACACTGCCTACCGCGATAGAAAAGGAAATATGTGGGTAGGAACTTTTTCTGGCGGTGTTAATTTATACAACCGCGATGGTAATAAATTCAAACATTATAAACATAATTCCGCTATCAATAGCCTTAGCAATAATTATGTGCTGGCCATTAAAGAAGATTCCAAAAAAAGAATCTGGATTGCAACCGACGGCGGCGGACTAGACTTGTTTAATCCGTATACAAAATCTTTTAGCCACCTTCAGCACCGGGAAGGAGATGTAAACAGTATTTGCGGTAACTATGTGCTGACCGTTTGCGAAGACAGCAAAGGAAATATATGGATTGGAACCTGGGCCGATGGTATCACGGTCTACAACCCTGAAAAAAATACCTACCGGCATTTTAAAAACAATCCTGCTGATCCCACCAGCCTTAATGGCAACAATGCTTGGAATATTTTTGAAGACCGCGATAAAAACATATGGGTCGGCCTGCACGGTGCCGGGCTTGACCTATACAACCCGGCCAAGGGAACTTTTTCTCATTACGTGCATGACGAACAAAAGCCCGGCTCGCTCAGCAATAACGTGGTGCATATGGTTGCAGAAGATAAAAAAGGTAATCTCTGGATTGCAACAGACGGCGGCGGGCTTAACCTGTTTAACAGAGAGAAAAATAATTTCACCAGCTTTGTGCATGACGATACCCGGAACAGCCTGAGCGATAACGGCATCTTTGCGCTTTACCTCGATAAAAAAGACAACCTCTGGATAAGTACCATGCTGGGCATCAATTATTTTGATACGCGCACACATGTATTTACCAATTACACTACCGCTAACGGGTTGCCCAACAATGTGGTTTTTGGTATGCTGGAAGATGATAAAAATAACCTGTGGATAAGCAGTAACCGTGGTCTTTCAAAAATGGATTTGCAAACAAAACAATTCAAGAATTTTACCATAGCAGATGGTTTGCAATCGTATGAATTTAAAGACCACTCTTTTTGCAAGAGCAGTAGTGGTGCTATGTACTTTGGAGGCATCAACGGATTCAATGAATTTTATCCCGACCAGGTAAATGAAAATCATTTTGATCCGGCACTTGTTATAACCGGTTTTCAGGTACTTAATAAAAATGTACCGGTAAATCCTGATAGTGCGGGGCCTGGCGTATTGGCAAAAGTGATCTCCGAAACAAAATCCATTGAATTACCATATACCAGTTCGGTTATCAGTTTTGAATTTGCATCACTCAATTATACCGCTGCAGAAAAAAAGCGCTATGCCTATATGCTGGAGGGATATGATAAAACCTGGAATGAAATAGGTACCGAACGAAAAGCTACCTATACAAAATTGGATCCTGGTAAATATATCTTTAAGGTTAAAGGCGTAAACAATGAAGGCGAATGGTCGGGCCAGATAACGCAGGTAGAGTTGGTGGTGGTTCCGCCGCTTTGGCTTACCTGGTGGTTCCGGTGGGCGGTAGCGACTATTATTGTAGGGGCAGCATGTACTTTTTACAAGGTGCGGATAAACCGTATTAACGCACAGAAAAGAAAATTGGAGAAGCAGGTAATACAAAGAACACGCGAGCTGAAAGCAGCCGTAACAGAAGAAAAACAATCGCGCGCTGCAGCTGAATCGGCCAATAAGGCAAAAAGTGTTTTTCTGGCTACCATGAGCCATGAAATACGCACGCCTATGAACGGCATCATTGGTATGTTGTCATTGTTAGCGCAAACCAAGCTCAACAGTGAACAGCGCAATTATACAGAAACCATTCAAACCTGCGGCGAGAACCTGCTGATGGTAATAAATGATATCCTGGATTTTTCAAAGATTGAGTCAGGTAAGATGGAACTCGAAGAAAAAGATTTTGAATTACGTACCTGTGTGGAAGAAGTACTGGATGTATTTGCCAGCAAAGCAGCGCAGGCCGGCCTTGATCTTATTTACCAGATTGATTATAACGTACCCGAACAAATCATTGGAGACGCTACGCGGCTGCGGCAGGTACTGATAAATTTTGTAAGCAATGCTGTAAAATTTACCCACCAGGGAGAAGTCTTTATAAAAGTACGTCAACTGTCGCCGCGTCAAGACGGGCAAACTGAGTTGTGTTTTGAAATACGTGATACCGGTATAGGTATCGGACAGGATAAACTGGAAAGACTATTCAAAGCTTTTTCTCAAGTAGATTCGTCTACCACGCGCCGCTATGGTGGAACCGGGCTGGGGCTTGTTATCTCCGAAAAACTGGTAGCATTGATGGGTGGCACTGTGCAGGTATCCAGCACGCCGGGTGTAGGATCTGTTTTTAGTTTTACCATTTGCACAAGGCCCGGTATAAAAGTGCCGCAGCATTATGTAAACAGTAGCCTGATACACCTGGAAGAAAAACGCGTACTGGTGATAGATGATAATTTTACCAACCGCACCATTCTCCGTATTCAGCTTGAACAATGGAAAATGAAACCAGTGCTGGCCTGCAGCGGTGAAGAAGCATTGCATCTGTTATCAACCCAAAAAGATATTGAGCTGGTGATTACCGATATGCATATGCCTGGCATGGACGGTATTGAACTGACAAGGGCGATAAAAAAAATGTATCCGGCGATGCCTGTTATGTTACTGAGTTCATTGGGCAATGAAATAGACAAGGCCGATAGCCAACTATTCAGTTCTGTGCTTACCAAGCCGGTTAAACAAAACGCTTTGTGCAATCATATACTCGGTAATTTTAGGATAGAAAAAATACCCCCTACACCAAAAACCGGGCACGAAGAATTACCCAACAATTTCTCAGAATTGTTTCCTTTGCGTATACTGATTGCAGAAGATAATCCCATTAACCGAGAACTGGCATTGATTGTATTAACCAAGATGGGCTACGCACCCGAGATTGCAGAAAATGGAAAGGAAGCCGTAGACAAACAGCAGGCAGATAATTACGACGTCATCCTGATGGATGTTCAAATGCCGGAGATGGATGGACTGGAAGCTACCCGCAATATCCGTAACGCTTTGGAAAAACAACCCGTCATCATTGCCATGACGGCCAACGCCATGCAGGAAGACCGCGAAAATTGTTTAACAGCGGGTATGAATGATTATATCAGTAAACCATTCAAGCCACACGAAATTGCAGTGATGATCAAGAAATGGGCCTCTTAGATATTGCTGATTGCGTGATTTAGTGTCCCCGTAGCGTCTCCCGCATTAGGTTTAACTATATAATGCATCTTGCCAGGGGACGCCACGGTCACATTGACCGTAGGTCCTCCCGTATCAGTCTGTTAAAGCAAATGGCTGATGGGAGAGACACTACGGGGACGGGAGCAAATGGCAGATGGGAGAGACACTACGTGGACAGTTACGTTGCGTTCCACAGTAAAAATGAAATACTTTCGTGGCAGCCATAAACCGGCTTAAACAAGGTATGAAATGCATCTTCTACGCGGCGCTATTGTTATTGACCATGTCATGCATGGCGCAGGAAAAAACGGTTACTTATATTGAAAGTAAAGAAGACATCGTAAATCCTGAGCGCGGATTTTATATTCCCACAGAAACCAGGGCCAGCAGATTCACACCTTTATCAGACAGCCTGCTGATGGCGTACCGTAGTATGTTGCAACAGCGCGGCAAAGCAAGCTACGGGGTAAAAGTGTCACTGATATACCGTGGTTATGAGCTGGACAGCTATAAGCACCAAACCCTTCCTGATACATTCCTTATTAAACTACAGCACGACTTTGATGTAGTGCGCAAAGCCGGGCTGAAAATTATTCTCCGTTTTGCTTATACCAATACAGCCAAAACCGGGGATTGCCGGGATGAGTATAAAATTTGTCCGCCGTATGGGGATGCCCCCGTTAATATAGTTCTGCAACACGTCACGCAGTTGAAACCGCTACTGCGCAAGAACGCAGACGTAATTGCGGTGCTACAGGAAGGCTTTATTGGAATATGGGGTGAAAATTATTTTACCGATTATTTTGGAGACGCCTCCACCAATGGCTCAGGCACCATTGCAGACAGTAGCTGGCAGTTCCGGAATAAAGTATTAACCGCATTGTTGGATGCATTGCCTCCCGGCAGAATGGTGCAGGTAAGAACGCCACAGATAAAACAAAAATTTGTATACGGCCCGTCTGCCAGCGTTAGCAGCCTTCCGCTTGACCCCGGGCGGGCTTTCAATTATTCAAATATGGCAAGGGTGGGTTTTCACAACGATTGCTTTTTATCATCGGCCGACGACTATGGAACTTATTACGACTATGGCAGCAGTTCGCAACCCCGGCAGCCTGCCAATGAAACATTGAGAAAGTACATCAGCGCTGATACAAAATTTACGGTGGTTGGCGGAGAAACGTGTGATGATGCTTTCAGTCCGCAAAACGATTGTGCGCCTGGGGGCTATGCAGAGCAGGAGATGGCGAGTATGCATTACAGCTATTTAAATGCCGGGTACAATACCGCTGTTGTGAATGACTGGGATAGTGGCGGCTGCTTACAATCGATAAAACAGCGGCTGGGTTATCGCCTGGTGCTACGCAGCAGTACTCTTCCGGCAAGTATTTCCACTGGTACGCCTTTACGCATTAAACTGGTTATTGAAAATACCGGTTATGCATCAATCTATAACCCGCGCCCTGTGCGGCTGGTGTTTCGCAACAGCAACACTGGTACGGAGTTCGCCGTTACATTACAAGCAGACCCCCGCTTTTGGTTTACCGGCAAGCATGCAATCAACGAAACCGTACAGCTGCCACGCCAGTTGCCGAAAGGTAACTATCAATTATTGCTCAGCCTGCCAGACGGCAGCAATACACTTGCGGGCCGGCCTGAATACGCGGTACAATTGGCCAATGAAAATATGTGGGAGCCAGGCAAGGGATATAACAATCTCCGGCAAAGCATCCACGTAAGATAGCGGTGAATGAACACAAAAAACCGGAAAGGGCTTTGCGAGCCTTTTCCGGTAATGATAAACAATTCAATCTTTTCTGCTTTCAGGGATGAGCCGGATATAAAGGGTGGTAAGGGTTAAAGGGCTTGGGTTGCGTTTACTGTTCAAAGATGCCTGAATGCATGCAGTATTTTATACCGGTTATTACGGTAATGCTACCGTAGTACTACGGTAAATTATGATGATGAAGTTTGTAAACGACTACATTTTGAAAATACCTTTTTTTATGGCGTACACTACAATGCCGGCAGTATTGCGCACTTTCATTTTCTCCTGTATCCTTTCGCGGTAGCCTTCTATGGTACGCACGCTGAGGGTAAGTTTTACTGCTATTTCCTTGTTTGAAAATTCTTCACAGATAAGGCGGATGATGTCCAGTTCGCGGCCGGTAAACGATGCTTCGTTGGGCGCTTTATTGGGGTGGAACCTGCTTTTGGCGATCAACTGCGTAAGCTTGGCAGAAGTTTCTCGGCAATAATAGGTGTCGCCTTTGTGTACAGACTTGATAGCATCAAATACTTCACTTTTATGAGCATTCTTAAGCAGGTAGCCTTTTGCGCCAGATTCAAGCATATCTACAATCAGGTGTTCTTCATCAAACATGGTGAGGGCAATAATGAAGATATGTGGAAACTGTGCAAGTATTTTACGGGTGGCTTCAATACCGCTCATGCCGGGCATGCGTATATCTGTTAGTATGACATCCGGTGCAAGTATACCGGCCATTTTTACTAACTCATGGCCATCTTCGGCTTCGCCGATAAGTTCAATATCAGGTTGTTTTTTTATCAGTGTTTTAAAGCCTTCCCGAAACATTTCGTGGTCATCGGCCAGCAGGATGCGTACCGGGGCATATAAGTTGTTGGTCATACATTTAGATTGTAGGGGATCTTGATGATAAAGGCCGTGCCTTTACCGGGGCTTGTCTCAATCAATAAACCGGCAGTCAGCATTTCGGTTCTTGCTGCAATATTACGAAGCCCCAGTCTTTTAACTTTACGGGAAGCAATATTGTAATCAAAGCCCTGCCCATTATCTTTTGATTGAAGTAACAAACTTCCGTTGATGCGTTTGAACTCTATTTTAAGTTCGGTAGCATGGGCATGTTTAATGGTATTGTGGATGATCTCCAATACAATACGGTAAATATGGATCGACTGAAATTCAGTCAGGTCCGGAATATCCTGGTGTGCAAAGTGAATCTGCAGCGAGCCGGGTTTGGTGATATTATCAATAAAGTCGTGCAGGGCAAATACCACACCCTTGTGTATAAGAATATTTGGCATCAGGTCATTGGAAATTTCGCGCATGCGGCGTACCAGGGTATCGATGTATTTATTTACGTCTTCCACGGTTTCTTCATCTTCTGCAGAAAGAGTATCCAGGCTGCCTACTTTGTATTTAATGGCAGAGAGCACCGGCCCAAGTTCATCGTGCAGATCGGCTGCCATGCGGCTTCTTTCCTTTTCAAGTGTGGTTATTTCTGCTTCAATGGAGCGCTTATACAAAGCATGGGTGCGCCGCTGGTGGTGTATAATGGAAATGATAAAATACAGGATGATGGTTCCTAAAATAACACTGCTGATGATTACGACAGCGTAAACCGATGTTTGGTGGGCATCCATAGTACCGCCAGGGCGTAAATAAGGTTAGCAAATAGATTGATGTAGTTAAGTATAAAATATACTTTGCTCTGGAAGGTAGTGCTTTCATTAAGACCATACACCCAAAATGTTTCCACCAGTACTTTATAGGTATAATAAATAATAAAAGCCAGGCAGATAAGTGCCACCGGGTTTTTAAGCAGCATTTCCTTTTCCACAACAATATGCTGGTTGAGCAGGTTGATACTAAGCAGCACAATAATAAAAGAATAAAATATTCTGAACCATGAACTGAACTGGGTAATATGGGCAAGAATAAAATTCTCAACCACCCAGCCGGCCGTAATGATTGCAAGCAACCCTGGAAGTAAACTTTTATGCCTGCGCAATAAACCCCAGTTATAAAATTGCCACACAATCAACCAGGCTTCCACCAAAATGTAAATATTGCTATTTAGAATATTGCTATGCCTTGTCATGATCAGTCCAATGCTCAGGCATTCATTGATGAAGGCAAGCCAAACGCAGTAAATAAAGGGCCTGAAGGAAGGATGGATGTCGCTAAATCTCCAGGCCCCGATAGCCGCTGCAATAATGATACTTATACTGCAGAGCAAATTTGATAAGAAACTCATGTTAGCATTAATTTTTAACACCCTTCCGGCTCTCACATATTGAGATCCGACGGCGGGGGGCATATGGTAGGACAGCGCATGCCGTCTTCCACAATATTGCCATCATCGTCTCCCAACTTTGCTGTTGCACCAGAGATTGGTAAAATATCTCTTTCTTTTGAATCGGCACCTACTGCAATCACCCGCACTTTTAAATCTTCACTCATTCCAAAATAAACGCGTATAAAATTGCAGTCGGGTTCGTTCAGTAAGGTTTCAAATGCAGCCCGGTCAAAAGTTTCACAAATGGGCAAAATATCTTGTCCCTTGTACTGTGGCGCCAAAATGTTTTCTTTTTGGGCCCTGTACAATTTGGTCATGGCAATGCCCTGTGCTAATGTAATAAAATTGTTCATGTTAGTTTAGTTTTAAAGGTTTTAATTCTGAATAGCAAATTCGCGGTATTTGAAATGGCATGAGCAGGTGTTACTACGGTTGGCGGTACCGTAGTAACCGCACGCTAATCCGTTATCAGCAAAACGTAATGATTATATGCCGATCATATAAACATATCTGACTATATGATAGGGCTATTATGTGAATGATGGTTATTAAATGGGCGTTGTAATCGGGCAGGGGCATAGATGAATAGGGCAGGGGCATTGTTGAATAGTGCAGGGGCATTGATGAATAGGGCAGGGGCATTGTTGAATAGGGCAGGGGCATTGTTGATAGTGCAGGGGCATTGTTTAATAGGGCAGGGGCATTGTTTAATAGTGCAGGGGCATTTTTGAATAGTGCAGGGGCAATGTTGAATAGTGCAGGGGCATTGTTTAATAGGGCAGGGGCAAGCCCTGCCCCTACTTTCACTACTATATTATTGGTGTCCGGAAAAAATTATCTCATTATACGAAGACCCAGTTGTAGCAAAAGTTTTCAGTGATTTACACAAGCGGAGGCTTGCAATTGCAAGACCTGATACCAGTACGCTTTGAGATGCCTCGTTTTATCAATGTGTCAATGATCTCTCAGGGGTATTGATGAACCTGCCGGTTTCCGTCAGCTTTGTACAGAAGTTGAATGATGCGATGGTTGAAATACCTACTGCTGCCCAATTACAGGGGAAAAGGAAAACGCAGCATCGAAAAGCGTAGCCGGCCTGAGGCCATCGTATTAAAAGGTTTGTACGATTTAACCGGACAGTAATACTATATCAAATCTTTTTAATCATCACAATCATCAAAATCTGCGTTCCATTAATGATAGCAGCTGTTAATACCGTCGATTTATTTTATGGCACCATTATTTATTAACAGTTAAAAAACAAACCAACATGAGCCAGGCATTTGTAAGAGAAGAAGATGACCAGTGGTTGCATGATGTGGCCGGAACCATGACGGCATTGGTTAATTATCTTTCAAAAGAAAATAACGGAATAAGAGTGTATACTAAAAAATCCTTGATTGAAAATGGAAGGGAAATTTTTGAGATGAGCAATGGCCTGAAGTATGCCAAAGACGCACAGGGAAAATGGGAAGTAGTATAACAGTATTCCTTTAGAGCGTGCTATTGTATGTAAGAACTCAATACCTCAATCTAAAATGTGTGGCTTTATTACCCCAATATATGTTAATTGCTAATTGTTTTTTGGCGCATCAGCCCCTTCAATGCTCTGGCTTGGTATTTGAATAACAGGCTTGTAGGTGTAATTAACAGGAATACACACGCACGCAATATGCGCAGATAATAACTGGTTTGCTGCAGCAACAAAGTTATCACGCATTTTGTACCCCCATCCCTTTTCCAACGTTGATTCGGCTTGTTTCATTTAATTTAAAATTTAAAAGCTTTTGTTATGAGAAGACTCTTGCCTTTTCTGGCCCTAATTGTGTCGGTGCAATCATTTGCGCAGGACACAACATCCGTTCGATCATCATCGCAGGATAGTTCAAAATCCGTTCGTTCATCATTCCAGGACACTTCAAAACCAATAAGGATTGTAAAAGACCATTATACAGTATCAGGTGGTTTGCTGGGCGCGGTTAACTTCAGCAAATTCAATACAGGTGGTACCAATACCGGAAACGTAAAGTATAGCTTTAAACCCGGCTGGAGTGCTGGTGTGTGGTTAAGCTTCCCGTTGGGAAACGCTGTTTCGTTTGAACCACAGGGTTTGTATTCTGAATACAATTACTCCCCCAATGTAAATACCGGCGCACAGTTTCAGGGAAGGATTCGCTATTTCTCTGTTCCTGTATTATTTAAATTTCATGTAGCTCCTGCATTTGCCATTACGCTGGGGCCACAGTTTGATTTCCTGAATGATAGCAAAGATGTGTATGGCAATCGTTTCAAAACAGATTTCACCAGCAATAGCATTTCCGGAAGTGCTGGTTTTGAAATTGCCCCACGTAGCGCCCTCACCATATTTGCGCGCTATATTTATGGTTTTACCAACATGAATGCGTCTAAAACTGTAAATACCTCCATCACCTATCGCAACGCTGATATACAAGCGGGCTTAAAACTCAAATTATTTGGTCATCATGTAAATGCTGATTCAGACGGAGATGGTTTTGATGATAAAAAAGATAAATGCCCCACAGTAGCCGGTCTACAGCGCTACGAAGGATGCCCCATCCCTGATACTGATGGAGATGGCATTAACGATGAAATGGATAAATGCCCTGCCGAAGCCGGTACTGCCAAATACAATGGCTGTCCTATACCAGATACAGACAAGGATGGTATCAATGACGAACAGGATAAATGTCCTACCCAGGCCGGAACTGCTAAATACAATGGTTGCCCGATACCTGATACAGATGGAGATGGCATCAACGATGAGCAGGATAAATGCCCCAGCCAGAAAGGTACTGCCAAATATAATGGCTGCCCCGTTCCTGATAAAGACGGCGATGGTATAAACGATGAAGAAGATCTTTGCCCTGATAAAGCAGGCCCCGCATCTTCTAAAGGATGTCCAATAGAACAGGTAGTTGTACAGATTACAGCCGACTTCAAAAACATTCTTTTTGACAATGGCAAAGCCACCATCAGGCCAGAGTCTGATTCAGTACTGGCACGTACTGCCCAAGTAATGAACACACAGATTCCTAATTCGAACCTGTATATAGACGGCTATACAGACAACGTGGGTAATGCAGCTTTCAACAAACGTTTGTCTAAAGCCAGGGCACAGGCAGTTGCCAATGCACTCGTTAAAAATGGTGTAGCAGCTTCAAGAGTGGTTGCAAGGGGCTTTGGTAAAGACAATCCTATCTGCGATAACAAAACTGCAGAAGGCAAACAATGCAACAGAAGGGTAGAAGTGGTTATCAGAAACATTGACCAGAAAGAATCACAGAAGAGTATTAGAGTAAACAATTAAATAGATTCAGTATTATTAGAAAAAGGTGGTTGCCAATCGGCGGCCACCTTTTTTATGTAAACTGATGATGTCCATTCCCTACTACACAAATAGCCTGAGGAATTAATGCATTGGCAAAAAAGCCAACGGTCTGGTTTGCCGGTAAGCGAGAAAATTTTTATAAAAAATTAATAGCGCGAAATTATTTTTATTGCCCTGGGCAGTATCTTTAAATACCATTTAACTAATTATGCATAATGGACAAGCCGGGTACCATCAGGCTATGGCGGATAGGTGCCCGGTTTATTATTTACATACAGCTTAGGAGTCGCCTTTAGGAAAAGCACCACCATTTAAGGGCAATTGGCATAAGCAAACATAAACGCCAGCAACATCATTCTCTTCTGTCTTCTCTTTTCATGCATTGGTCGAAAATGTACCAGTGCGCTTGATGAAGCGGATGTCTATTTTTTTACGCTGAAACTGCAGTAAAAAAAAGGCGACTCCATACCTCTTTCATCGCCGCATTGTACCATCTCATCGAAAACCTTCTGCCCTGCAAGGCTTATCTATTGATAGTACCTCGTTGGGTTTTTACATTTGTGCATGTTTATTCTTCAGCAAGCAGCCTGGCATTATACAATGTAACATAAATCATTTAAGATACGGTTTAACACCCGTGGAAACCCCTGGATCCATATAGTGTGGTGAAGGGGGTTTTTTTATCAAGTGTGCCTGCCCAGCGTTTTGAAGATTAGAATGCACTAAGAACAGGCCCCGATTCCCAATTACTAATTCCCAATTCCTAACTCATCAATATTTATAGAATTCTTTCATCCGTGTTATAAACACCTCTTTCTTACGCCTGCTCACTTCTACATCGTGTCCGTTGGATAATATTACGGTGCCACCTTCGCCCCGTATGTATTCTTTTACATGCTCCAGGTTTATTACAAATGATTTATGGATGCGCAGGAAACCGGCATCTTCCAGCAGCGCTTCAAACTC
Organism: uncultured Chitinophagaceae bacterium; assembly: GCA_963705285.1. Classification (GTDB taxonomy): domain Bacteria; phylum Bacteroidota; class Bacteroidia; order Chitinophagales; family Chitinophagaceae; genus JACMLD01. The sequence continues at coordinate 5,412,295 of OY970066.1, read as the reverse complement.
ATGTATAGGTTTGCTGGCACAAATGACCGGTCTGTCAGTAAAATGAAAATTGGTGTAATTACTGCTGGCTTCGCAATAAATAATTTCCCGCAGGTTAACAACCTGGAAGCCTTTGAGCGACGGAATACAGATTTTCATTTTCTGACCGCTCTCTTTTTGCCGGAGGTTGTGCAGCAAGGTATCTATCTGATTTCCGGCTGTTGTCTCTTCAATTTTTTTAACTGCCCGTTTTACTGCGTCTGTCAATAAATTATCTTCTATGGGTTTCAGTAAATAATCTACGGCGCTAAAGCGGAAAGCCTGCAACACAAAATCATTGTGCGCAGTTACAAAGATGATCTCAAAATTTATGTCACCCAATTCCTGCAACAGGTCGAACCCCGTTTTTTCGGGCATGGCGATATCCAAAAATACCAGCCTGGGTTTCAGCAAGTGTATTTTTTCTTTTGCTTCATCGGCGCTGCCGCAGCTGGCCACAATTACCAGATCGGGACAATTAAACTCCAGCAATTTTTGTAATGATGATAAACCTCTCGGCTCATCATCTACCAGAATGGTTGGTATTTTTTCCATAATTAATTTATTTCCATTGGTAGTTCTATGGTCACCAGCGTACCGGGGTTATTGTCCGTTGCCATTTCTTTTTTATCCTGAACAATAACCCGGCAATGCAGGTTGTGTTTTTCATTGAGCAGGTTTATCCTGTTTTTGATATTACTAATGCCATGCGGCCGGTGTATATGGCCGTTGGCAGTTTTATTTTTTTGCGCATGGTGCACACCCACTCCATTATCTTCTACGGTACAAATCAACATGTCGTTTTCTTTTTTAAAATGGATGCTGACGTGTATTTGTTTGTTGCTGGCCGTTACCCCGTGCCATAAACTGTTTTCAATAAACGGTTGTATGAGCATGGGCGGAATCAGCGTTTCATCAAGGTCCAGCCGCTCAGCCGTGGTAATGCTATAAGTAAAAAGGCTGTTGCGAATCTGTTCCATTTCCATATACCGCTGCAGGTAATCCACCGTATTGCGCAGTGACACCAGTGATTGCGATGACTGATCAAGTGTGATGCGTATCAGGTGCGCAAATTTGCTGAGGTAATGGGAAGCATCTTTGTTTTCATTATTGAGTATCATTTCACGGATGCTGTTCAGGCTGTTGAAAATAAAATGCGGATTCATCTGAGCCTGCAATGCTTTCATTTCGGTTTGCGAGAGCTGGCTGTCTATCGCTGCCTTTTTACGGATGTAGCTAACACGCCGGCGGTAAATGTAATAGATGGCAGCAGCAAGCAGCAATGCGCCGAGGGCCAGGAACCAGCCGGTTTGCCAGTAAGGTGCTTCAATCACAAATAACAGCGACTTGCTTTTTTCTACGCCCGGTTTGCCAGAAGCCTTCAGCTCTAATGTGTATTTGCCTGGCGCCAGGTTGCTCAAATTAATAATGCGCTGGTTGCCGATATGGTTCCAGTTGTCTGTAGTGTTGAGTCTGTAAAAAAACTGGTAATTTCTTTTTTCAAAATCAATGACAGAAAAAGCCAGTGAGAGATTTTTTTCGTTGTATTTAATATGCAGCGGTTCCTGAGGATGGTACCAGGTTTTCTGGTGGTTGGTACTAAGCTCTTCTATCATCAGTTCGCTGCTGCCGTCTTTTTCTTCTGGCGGTGAAAACGGAAACCTTACCAGGTATTCATTGCTGCATAAATACAGCTGGCCGGTTTGGTCATCAGGATATATTTTTCTGCCGGTAGGTGTATGCTCGGGCAGGCCGTCGCGGTAATCATACACAGTAACCTGCTTGGTTTGGTTATTAAAAAGATACAACTGGCTGTTGGTGGCTGCCCATATTTTATTTTCTTTTACGGGACTCAATGCATTGAGCAAATCAGACGGAAGCCCGTCTTTCATAGAGTAATTAACAAATTTACTTTCCTTTATCCGGTATTCGGTAAGGCCGTTACTTGAATTATGAAACCAGAGTGATCCCTTGTCATCTGCGCGTATGGTAACAATGTCGTCATTGAACCTTCCATCACCGCCGTACGTGGTAATCAGCGTATCAAACCTGCTTTCTTTGTTGTTCCAGCGCGCCAGCGAATGGCCTGCAATCCATACATTGCCGTAAGCATCATACACCACATGTTTTACCCTTTCAAACGGCAATGCGGGGTTTGTTTGCGGGGTAAAAAGTGTAAACGTTCTGCTGGGTATGTGGTACCGTACCACTTTTGCATTCAGCACGGCGCACATCCAAGCGTAACCATCGGCACGTGCAGGGGCAAGCGATGGATTCAGTCCTGCGGCCCAGGGATATTTTTTTTCATCTAGCACTTTTCCATAGCGTTGTGATCTTGTATCAAACCAAAGTAAGCCACCGGTAGTTCCCAGCCACAAAGTATCTTTATGGTACATTTCAATGCTTCTTACTTCGTTCCAGTTGGATTTGTCTGAGAAGAAATCAATTTCTTTGATCAGCTTCATGGTTACGGGGTCTATAATGGCCAGGCCCTTGCTGAAGGAAAAACGGCCTGCATACAATTTGTCTTTGTAACGATACACTACACTAAACCCGCCCGTATATTTTTCTCCGCCCGATGGCTGATAAAACCATGAGCTGATAACCGGTGTTTTCAATTGCTGTTGCAGCAGGCCTTCCGTAGTGCCTGCCCACAGCCTTTTATCTTTATCCAGGAAGAGGCAAAGGATGGTGTAATTGCGCAGGTGTTTTATTCCGTCTGCCGTAATGGCTCCGGTGCGCCGGTTGATTGAAAGCGTATAGAAGCCGTTGGTGCTGCTGTTAATGGCCATTACACTATCGCTCAGCATGGTTATTTTGCTTTCCCAGTTAATAGAATCAGTGATATGAAAGGCGAGTGGCGAGGCTACTTGCTTTTGTTGGGCATGATTGTAATAAACAATTTTGTTGCTGCCGGAACGGATGAAAATAAATTCGTCTTTACTCATTTGGTATTTGGCCGTCCAGTAATCATTTACAACAAAAGGTGAATGGCCCAGCCTTTCTCTCAGGGGATCTTCCGCCTTAAGTTCTGTAAAACTTTTATCGGCCGCCTGGTATAATGCAATACCTTTTTCGTCCACAAAGGTGAGGTAATCATTTTCATTCAGGCGAAACATATCCCTGCCATAGAGTATTCTTTTTCTGCCTATATCCTGCACGCGGTATGCATCATGCCGGTAAATGAGTTTGCCCGCGGCGTTGAACCGGTAAAACCCGGCGGCGCTGGTTACCGCAAATGATTTATCCGGAAGTTCAACAGCATCCCATGGGTTATTTAAATAAGTGCTGATGGCAGTACTGTCTTGTATAAGATAGGGCTGTACCGAATAATTTTTTGTATTTAGTACCAAAAAACCCAGACTGCAAAATATACCCAGCCTGTCGGGCCCGAAACGTTTTAGCCTGCCAATCTTAATAGAGGGCAGACGAACGGGTGGCGTACCGCGGTAAAATATCCTGAAGGTGTTACCATCAAACCGGCTCAGGCCAGCATCGGTTCCAATCCATAAATAACCCTGTTCATCCTGTTGCAGGCAGTTAACAAGGTTATCGCATAATCCATCTTTAACGGAATAGCGGATGAAATTTTTTGCCTCGTACTGCGCACATACCCCGGTTGCAAAACAAAGGGCTATCAGCGCAGCGGCTGATCTATTTACTATTCGGTATAACAGCATACAACTTCTCTTAAGCTGTAATAAAGTTAAAATGAAATAGGTGCAAAAAATACAGTGAACCGTTTCTTTGCCGCGCACTGCGCAGTTAACAGTCCGTTTGCCGCCGGTGGTAATAGATAAGCCGCCATTGGTGAAAGGGCACCACCAAAATTTTCTCCTACACCTGTTTCCGTTCCATCAAACTAAGCCGCCATTCGTTCATTGACGCCGTGGATCGCCTCTACGGCGTATTAGTTTTACATCAACCTAAAAACACCATCATGAAAAAGAATTTGATTATCGCTATCCTGGTTGCAGTGCTATTCTTAATTATAGCCCTGGCCTGTTCGCGCGATGATGTGGCGGGTACCAACCTGCCATCTTATAAAATTGCGCAAAGCGAAAAACTGCCTATACCTGCAGAGATTGCACTTCCGGATGGCAATAGCAGGATAGCCACCTATTATGCTGAGGGGGTTCAGCAATACAAGGCCCAGGTAAAAGCAGGCAGCGATCCCGTTAGTTACGAGTGGATATTTGTTGCACCGGCGGCTGATTTGTATGATGCTTCCAACAAAAAAATAGGTACGCACGGAGCAGGCCCATACTGGGAGCTGTCTGCACTGGACTCCATTTTTGCACAGCCGTTTACGCCTGCGAAAACAGTTACGCCAGATGCCAATAGCATCCCCTGGTTGCAACTGATGCCAAAAACCGGAAAGGCACCCACCGGTTTTTTTTTGAACACTGCCTATATACAACGCATTGGAACCACTGGTGGCAAAGCACCGGCAACGCCACCTCAAAGCTTGTCAGACAAAGCCAATGTTTTTTATACGGCCATCTACCGTTTTAGCAAGAAGAACTGACAACCATCATTGATCGTTAAGCAACCTAACTATGAGCACAAAACAAATACAGGGACAACTGTGGAGTACGGCACCGCAATACTGGTCGGCACATTTTGAACCGTTTTTTCTTCCGTTGTACAGGCAGGCGTTACATATGCTTGCATTAACACCTCATCATTCATTGCTGGATGCGGGTTGCGGCTCAGGCATGTTCAGCCATATGGCCATCAGCACGGGAGCGCACGTAATGGGCATTGATGCAGCCCCGGGTTTGCTGCATGTGGCAAGAGAAAGAAATCCAGGTCACAATTTTTTGGAAGAAGACCTGGAGCAAATGCCATTCAGCAAAGGTTACTTTGACTGCGTAACGGCCTTTAATTCTTTCCAATATGCCGGCGACGTAAAGGTGGCCATAGCAGAGGCCAGACGGGTGTTGAAATATAATGGCAAACTGGTGATAGGTATTTGGGATAAACCCGGGTACAGTGACGCCACTCATGTATTAAAAGCAATCAGCGCCTTGTTGCCGCCACCGCCTCCTGGAACGCCTGGCCCCTTTGCGTTGTCGGAAGAAGGAAAAATAGAAAAAATACTGGCCGCGCTCGATTTAAAACTGGTATACAAGACCAGTGTGGTTTGTCCGTTTTTATATGCTACGCTTGCAGACGGCGTGAAAAGTTATATGGGTACGGGCCCTGCTGCCGCTGCCTTGAATTATGCTTCTAAAAAACATGTGGAGCAAACCATTGCCACAGCATTGCAGCCTTATCATTTAACAGAAGATATCTATTACCTCCAGAACAGCTTCTTACTTTTTATAGCAGAAAAAATTTATTCACCATCAACCAGCCTGATCCCATAAAAACAGGGTAGGGCATTAAACCTTCCAAACATGAAATCAAGACTAAAAAAAATGAACAGGGTTTTATTAACCGCTGTATTCATTACCACCACCGCCAGTGCATTATTTTTTGTTTCCTGCAACAAGCATGACGATCATGATTCTTACCCACCCAGCAAAGCGGGGAGCTATTATGCGGATGTATTAGACAAATGGATGACTGTTCAGTTACGTTTGATGGCCAACGCAACTGGCATTCCCAACCAGGCATTCAGCCGGCATTTTGCCTATGCCGGTGTTGCCGCTTTTGAATCCTTAAGGCCAGGGTTAAACGCAAACAAATTATTGCAGCCATCCTGGAATGGATTGACAGGCCTGCCCGCTGCCGGGCACTGGTCTGGCTATTATCTGCCTGCCAATGCCAACGCGGCGCTGGCAGCCATTAACCGGAATTTTTTTCCCAATGCCAGCGCTGCAGACAAAGCTGCTATTGATTCACTGGAAACAGCATGCAAACAGGAATTTCTGGCCAAAGAATCTGCTGCTGTTATCAGCAAATCTGAAACCTTTGGCAAAGCAGTGGCTACGGCAGTATTCAATTGGGCAGAAACGGATGGCTATAAAAATGCCAGCGCACCGTATACGGTCCAGGTTGGTGCGGGTTTATGGAAACCAACAGCGCCTGCTTTTGCAGCGCCATCAACACCGTATTGGGGCAATAACAGAACCATTATTAGCGGGTCTATTAAGAACACCGCTGTAACCGGGTTGCCTGTTTATTCCACAGACCCTTCATCTGCTTTTTATAAAATGGTAAAACAGGTATACGATGCCTCACTTGTATTAACTACTGATCAAAAAGCAATGGCGATACACTGGAGGGATGTGCCGGGTGTAACCTCTCCGGGCCATTGGGTGAGCATACTGCAGCAAATAGTAAAACAGAAATCTGTAAAACTTGATAAGGCCGCACTTGCCTATGCGCTTACAGGTGCAGCGTTAAATGATGTGCTCATCCGCAGCTTCCAGGTAAAATACCAATACCTCACCGTGCGGCCCATCACCTATATACGCGAAGTGATGGGGTATACAGAATGGTCACCCTATATTGGCACACCAGCACATCCTGAATATTTGTCCAATCACTCCGCCTTATCGGTGGCTGCGGCGGGCGTACTGGAAAACCTGTTTGGGAAAAATCAATCCTTCACAGACCATACATATGATTATATGGGGCTGGCATCAAGAAGCTATCCATCTTACGCGGCCATGGGCATTGAAGCAGGTATGTCGCGGCTCTATGGAGGCATTCACTACCAACCGAGCCTGGATGCGGGCACTGCAATTGGCAAAAAAGTTGTGGAAAATATTTTTGAGGGGAAGTAGCGTTCGATTGCTGATTGCGGGATTTTGAGATATTGAGATTTTTAACTCAGCACCATCCTAGAGCTTATCGGTGTTTACCTTTTATACGCTCCAGCACCCCGTAACCACTACTGAAAACCCGCTGTTTTTTGTTAAAATATAGCCAACGCAACGGTTGATTTTCACGTTTGCAAAATGCTGCGACGAATAGCGCTTTTTCGTCTGCAACGGGTTGGTAGCGGTATTAAACATCGCCAACCATGGGCGGTCTTATATACGTTGAATAGTTATTTACTTAAACAATGTAAAAAAGAACACCATGAAAAAGTTATACATTTTTTTGATTGCGATGATTTCAGTTAGCGCCGTATTTGCGCAGGACCGCGGTAGAAACAATTATCAGAAAGATAACTATCGCCAGGATAATAAACAATGGGGTTATAACCAGTCGAACGGAAATGACCGCGGCAGAGGTTACGCTGATAATGACCGTTATTATAACGGACGTCAGTTGCAGGAGCGCGACAGGCGTGCTGCCATCGATATCGTTAACCGCGATTACGACCAGCGCATCTACAGTTACAGGAACAGCCGTTCTATGAACAGGTACGAAAGGGATCGCCGTATTGCGGAAGCGCAAAGAGAAAGACAACAAAAAATCAATTCTTTTGGTAAAGGTGCTATTACCGGTGCTATTGTTGGACTGATTGCCGGTGTACTGTTATCTAAATAAATTGTTGGAATATGGATGTGATGTAAATGGGGCCGCTTGCGGCCCCATTTTTTATACATAAAAGATGTAAAAACGATTGCATTCCGTAGTTGGACGTGTTTGCTATTAACGATGAAATTATTATTATTACAACACGCAAGTTGGCTTTTTACGAAAGATTGAATATTTTAGCCAGGGTTGGATTTCTGTAAATGGCTGGCATGCTATAATAATTATACAATATGGACTTAATTAAAATCAAGGACCCTTATCGAAAAGAATATATCATTGAGGAAACTGGTATTGCGGTGAAACACTATCGTAATAAAAAGTTACCGAGTATTGAAAGCTACCCATATGAGAACGTGAAAAGAGATACATTTTTCTTCGCGGATCGATCTCCGGCCTATCTAATTTTTGCAGGCTTATCATTAATAATGTGCATTACTGCATTAGCAGAGGATTCACAACCAGCAAGCAACATTCGGTATATCAGTGCAGGAATTTTTTTCTTTATTACATTCGGTGGTGTAATGATGTATTTTTTATACTATCCCAAAATCTATTTTTTAAAAACTTTTAATGGAAAATTTATAAGGTTCAGGGTTAAGAATAATGAAGAAGAATTGTCTGCATTTATACAGGCAGCATTGAAAAAAAGGGATGAATATATAATTATGAAATATGGAAATCCCAGCCCCTATTTATCCTATGATGGACAGTTTTCCAATTTTCAAATAATGCTGAAAGAACAAATGATAAGCCAGGAAATGTATTTACAAAAAGTGAAAACTTTAAATAGTTTATTTGAACAGCAACAACCACAACAGGTGTTTGCAACATATAGTCAGAACTAGCTTGGAAATGCTACACTTTGGTGAGCTAACAAATTCTATGATGGCAGCAACACAGGCGTTGTAAGTTTTCTTACCAGTTGCAGCATGTCATCCAGGTCAAATGGTTTCGGAAGAAACGCATCGGCGCCTGCATCCAAACATTGCTGCCGTACATGCTGAAAAGCGGAAAACATAATCACCCGCGTATTGTTTTGCGTGAAATCTTTTTTTAACGCTGTACAGAGCTGGCAACCGTCTGCCCAGCCCAGTGCCTTATCAAGGATGATCAGGTCTGGCTGTAACAATTGCACATCCCTGGCGAAGTCATCAGTATCATTTATAGTTGTTACGCGCAATGCATTCCATCGCAATACCATTGCCACGCTTTCTAATATAGAAACATTATCATCAACTACCAATATATGAGGAATTGCTGTTCGCATACGGCAGCGTATTGATTCAATTGTATTATGCAAAATCGGAGCCATACTTTGCATTCGATAAATATTTTAACACACCGGGCCAGGTGGCGATGCGTAAATTTCAGTAAATTAATGGGTTGAAGAAAAATACTGGATAAGTATTAAAGGTCCGATACAATTAATTCATCGCAAATCTGTCAATATATTTATTTTAATGTTGCTGCACTGTTATTTATTTTTATTGTATCTCTGAGAATCTGGTTATCTAACTGCTACAATCAATCAGCGAAATTCAGATACCCGAAGTCTGAGTTCTTACTATACAATCACCTGAAATTTTTAGACTTCGGGTATCTCTGTCAGGGTGGTTGATAACCGAAATCTTATCTCGCAGTTGTAAATAAGCTTGGTCTTACAGATTTTGGTTATCTGCATGCCGCAATTCATCAGCGAAATCAGATACCCGAAGTCGGAGTTCTTACAATACAGTCACCCGAAATTTTTAGACTTCGGGTATCGCTGGCAGGGTGGTTGATGACCGAAATCTTATCTCGCAGTTGCAAATAAGTTTTGGTCTTACAGATTTCGGTTATCTGCATGCTACTTTTTCATCAGCGGAATTAAGATACCCGAAGTCTGAGTTCATACAATACAGTCAACCGAAGTTTTTAGACTTCGGGTATCGCTGGCATCACGGTTATCTGCATGCCGCAATTCATCAGCGAGATTAAGATACCCGAAGTCTGAGTTCTTACAATACAATCACCCAAAATTTTTAGACTTCGGGTATCTCGTGTATCTCTGGTAATGTGATTATCTGGTAGAGGACTGTTATGAATTTTTGAACTGAGAGTATCACAATTCTCCTATTTTTACTTTGTAAACCGCTAACCGCTTATTAGCTACAAACATATGCACGAACAATTACCTTTTATGCTGGCGCTGGTGGCAGCCATTGTACTTATTGAAATGCTGGCGGCCAAATTACGCATTGCATACCCCGTACTGCTGGTGGTGGCGGGCCTGATGATTAGTTTTGTACCGGGCTTGCCCAAAGTGCGGGCAGACCCGGAAATGATCTTTTTTATTTTCCTGCCGCCGCTCTTGTTTGAAGCCGCCTGGAGCATCTCTTTTAAAGAAATGAAAAAATGGTGGCGCATTATTGGAAGTTTTGCGTTTTTAGTAGTGCTGTTTTCCGCTTTTACCGTTGCCTTATTGGCGAACTATTTTATACCCGGTTTTACACTGGCGCTGGGTTTTTTACTGGGCGGCATTGTGTCGCCACCCGATGCGGTAAGCACTGGTTCTATTATGAAGTTTGTAAAAGTGCCCAAGTCCACTGCTGCCATTTTAGAAGGAGAAAGCCTGCTCAACGATGCATCTTCGCTCATCATTTTCAAGTTTGCTTTGGTAGCAGTGGGTACCGGCCAGTTTATCTGGCAAAATGCACTGGGTAGTTTTTCCTGGATGGTGGCGGGCGGTATTGTGATAGGACTTGTTTTTGGCTGGTTGTTCATGCAGGCACACCGGTTGTTGCCCACTGATGCTTCATCTGATATTGCGCTTACACTTATAGAACCTTATTTTTTATATTGGGTAGCTGAGCAACTCCACAGTTCGGGTGTATTGGCGGTAGTATGCGGCGGTTTGTTTTTGGCCAACCGCAGGTTGATGTTTCTCTCCAGCGCCAGCCGTATCAGCGGCTATAATTTCTGGGATGCACTGATATTTATTCTCAACGGCATTGTGTTCATGCTAATTGGCCTGCAGTTGCCCGAAGTAGTGGCCGGCCTTCGTGCAGATGGCATACCATTGGGCAGGGCCATTAACTATGGTGTATTGGTAACATTTGTTTTAATAGCCGCAAGAATCATCAGTTCATATACTGCACTGCTGGCCACACTCATTTTCAGACCGTCTGTAATGCCCTTCCGCAATAACCTGCGCAGGCGGCTGGCCATGCCACTGCTACTGGGCTGGACGGGCATGCGTGGTGTGGTATCCCTGGCAGCGGCATTGTCTATTCCGGCCATGTTGCCCAACACCAGCACGCTTTTTCCGCACCGCAACCTCATCTTGTTTATTACATTTATGGTAATACTGCTTACGCTCCTTATTCAGGGCCTTACGTTGCCGTACCTCATTCAACGGTCGAGGCTTTTCGAATTTACCGATGATATGCCCGAAGATGAAGCCAAACTGAAAGTGCGCAACGAATTGGCAAAACATACCTTGCAATTACTTAAAACAAAACATCAAGAGGGGCAGTACAAAGATGCATACCTGCAGCGCATGATAGAACAGTGGGAGCTTAAACTTAGCCAGCCCGATAATATGAAGATGACTGAAGCCACCAAGCGTAATTACCTGGAGCTGCTGGAAAGCCAGCGCCGGTTTTTAGCGGACCTTAATAAAGATGTTACATTGGATGATGCCGTTATACGCTGGCAAACCTACCAGATAGATTTGGAAGAAGAGCGGGTGAAGTTGTTGTAAACCCTACGCAACAGGGCCGAACAAACATTACATCGCATTTATTTCCCCTTACATTTTTTGATCAATTTTGATAGTACCGGTTGCAGTTCCGGTAGGGCTTTCTTTTTTATTTCATGCAATTCCCCGGGGTCATAACCAGTTGTTAGATTTGCTTCTAATATTTCTAATATTTCTTGTGAGGCTGCTAAGTTTGGATACTCTTTTTTACTGGAAAAAATGCTTCTGAGCGCAACCTTGTTTGCCATCGCTACCACCGGTGGTATTATACCAGCATATCCCGCCCGTGCAAGCAGCCAGGCTGAATTTAATTGTGCAGGAACGCCTCGATTATATAAATTTCTTTGGAGCAGTTCTTGCCGTACGCGTGCAAATTTTATCACGTTTCTTTTTATTTCCGGATTATCCATATTATAAAGTGAGTCTAATGCCTGGCCTAATTGAACGGGAAAGTCTTCAGGAACTTTTGCAATTACCTGTAAAGCTTCGTCGAACCGATAATGCTCCACCACAAACACCAACATTTTTTTTAAGGCATGATTTTGTTCGGGATAATCACCAAACCTGGCAACACCTGGATAATTAAGCCTTGCTATAAAACTGTCAACAGGCGGTTTATCGGCGGTCTGTGTTTGGATGCGCAATATAGGGTCAACCTCTTGCTGGTAGGGAAAAGTAGTAGTCCGGAAGCCAAAAAGTATAGCCCGGGTATTTATGATAGCGCGTGCTTCCATCAACAGGGGCATACCGCGCACATCATTAAATTTGGCCAGCAACATGGCTGAAAAAATGCGCATGCGCAAAGGGGCACCGATAAACAATACTTCCAATTGTGGTCGATGAGGAATGTCAATTTTGTTTTGCAGAAGGAGGTACAGCTTCAGGTAATATTCATCTTCATCCTGAGAATCTATTGCTGCGAAATCGCTGGTGTTTTTCGGTCTATGTAAAATACTGGTTTTGTGAACGTTTACCTGATCATACACGGGAGCGGTAGCTACAATAGCAAGAATACGTTCGATTATCATTGTATTAAGCTGTACTGATCGCAAGATCGTAATGGCGTTTAACCTGTTACTGATGTAGGGGCTGTTTAACAGTTGTAATGCAAACGCCAATTTGTTGTTATTGGGATCATTCAAAGAAGCCAGTACGCGGGCAGCAGCAGCAGCCACGGATGGCTCAGCATCTGTGACAAGTTTTTCATACTGTTGATATTGCGAATTGTGCCCCAGCCGTTCCAAAACAAATACGACCGCCGCGCATTCATCTTCATAATGATTAAGTGAATGACCAATAGAAAATTCCGCAGCTTTTACCGGCCAGTTGCGGTGAATATCGTGCCCTATCCGCGCTAACCTGTTGGTGTCTACTTTTATTTTGGCACTCTGCACAAAAGCGGTGACAGCCTGACGGGCAAATGGAGTATTACCGGCAGTAAAGGCGGGTGAAAGATAAGGACTGTAAAAAAATAGCAACAAAAGAATGATGGCAACGGTTATGGTCGTCAACTGCAATGTGCGTTGTAAGGTGTACCTGGCTGATCCGTTTTTACTTCCTTTTTTTGCTGAGGCAAGCGGCTGTACAAATTTTTTGGGCTGATCTTCCTGTCCGGCAGGCGTTTCCCCTGCCGCCTGCTCGTGCCACTCTTCCCGGTCATCTGATAGTTGCTGCCCGTACGACTGGGCCAGCCTGGCAACCACCGCATCATCAAACGCCTGTTGCGCTAACAGGTTGCCCTTGTCATTATACAAAAAAAGCGGCAGTGGCGTTTGAAAAGAATCTTTAAATCGCTCTATCCAGGCTTCAACAGCTGTTTTGTTGGTGGCGGAACACACAGCGATTATCTTATGGCCCAGGTTATGTTTAATGGATTGCTCCATTTCCCAGCTCATGTGCATTGATTCAATAGAAACATCAAACAAAATCAGGTCTGAAGTAGATAATAAACTACCGGCGGTAGGTTGCCAAAATTCATCAGATGAACGAACAGCAAATATTTTATCGGCAGATAACAGCCAGTTGATATTGAGCCATGATTTATGCCTGATGTGGTTTTTGAAATTAGCCAGTCTGGCTTCTTTGTTGATAATGGTTTGCCTGAAATGAAAAAGGCTTAACTGCCCTTGTACAAATGGAATACGCACATACCACGGAACCTTAAAATTGGTATCGGCCAGCGTAAAAGTGTGCCCATATTGCGAAAGGCAAGACTGTATAATACGTGAGAGCGCTTTTTGTGACTTTTTATTATTGAATTTTCTAAAAACAAGAATCCGCGACATGTTTTTTTGTTGCAAGGATAACAACACTGCAATCGGTGCACATACCAAAAATGGCAATAGGAAGAATGCAAGATAAGGAGCAGTAAATATCAGCACCGGGAAATAAGTGGGACTTGGCCCAAACATATTGTTAGAAGAAATGGCAATCCAGATCATTAACGGAAAAGCGCCAATCAGCACCACCATCATGACAAAGCCTTTCATAAAGCCAATAATCCAGGCATAGCGGCGGTGTCTTTTAGCTTCAAATCGGATGAAGTTGCTGTTTGTATTAATGGTTTCCGCAAGCATATGATAAGGTTTCTTGAAAGTGCGCCGTTGAACAGTAGCCAAGTCAATTAAATTGCGGTGTTTGCTGTAGCAAAGACTGGATCATAAAAGTCGTTCTCCCGCCAACTGCAGGACTAAGTTAAGAAAACTGGCTGTAAATTTTTGGTGAGGTCTTATGTGAAAGCAGCTGCAGTTCTGGCTTATTTTTCAGTTGCTGACGGTTGCAACCTGTCATTTATATGGTGCCATTGAAAACCCCCGGCTGGCATTTTTAAAAAGAAAAAAATACTTGGAACTTCTGCGCAAGGTTTGCCGGTCCCTAAATCAACTTTCTTTCAACGGCCAATTTGATGAGGCTGGCAGTATTTTTTACCTGCAGTTTGGCAAGCAGGTTTTTACGGTGGCTGTCCACAGTAAATGAACTGAGAAAAATTTTTTCTGCAATCTGGGGATTGGTATATCCTTCTGCTATCAGGCCGAGTATTTCTTTTTCACGTGGCGACAGTTCCGGCAGGTCAATTGAAGACCTTTGATGCTCTCGCAAAGCTTCGCCTGCTTCACCGCTAAAAAATATGCCGCCTGTAACAACGGTTTGTATGGCGAGTAATAATTCCTCTTTGGTTGAATTTTTTAGTATGTAACCAGATGCGCCGTTTTCCATCATCTTTTTTATGTAGAGCCCCTGGTTGAAGGTACTAAGCCCCAATATAAAAACGGAAGGGTATTTATTTTTGATATGTGCGCATAGATCAATGCCGTCCATCCCGGGCAGGCTGATATCCATTAGTATTACGTCGGCGGTATTGTGCACAAAATATCCCAGACACGAAGCAGCGCTCATGGCCTGGCCCGCCCATTCAATACCCTGCTCCTGCTGCAGCAGTGCATGAATGCCCTCAATAACTACGGGGTGATCATCTACAATAAATACGCGTATCATGAGGCGAGATTAAATTCAATATTGATAATGGTTCCCTTACCTGGTACTGCGTCAATGGCTAACTGTCCCTGAAGATAATTAACCCGACTGCGAACATTTGCAAGTCCTGCGCCCTGCTTCTGCTGATCATTGCTGACATCAAAGCCCTTACCATTGTCTTCTACCAGTATATTCAAACGCGGACTGTCATATACCAATTGTACAAATGCCTCTGTAGCGGCGGCATGTTTCATAATATTATTCAGTAACTCCTGCACAATACGGTAGATGATTATTTCTGTTGTACTGTCTAACCGTGTTTGCATGCCCAGGGAGCGGTAGGAAATTTTCACCATCCCTGTTAAGTTCAGGCTGTTACAATATTCTTTCAGTGCATCATCCAAACCAAACTTCATCAGCATTTCGGGCATCATGTTGTGTGCTACACGCCGCAGTTCCTGTATAGACGTGTCAATCATGTCAAGCGATCGTTCAAAAACGGTCATGTTGGCTGCAGAAATTACAAAACTGTCCTTCATATTAATGAGCGAAAATTTTACACCTGATAACAAGCCGCCCAGTCCATCATGCAAATCTTTGGCAAGACGGCTCCTTTCATCTTCCTGTCCTTTCATCAGTGCGTCCACCGCCACCAGTATTTTATCTTTTTCCAGTTCCCGAATATGCTGCTGCTGCAACCTTTGTTTTTGTGTGAAGTTTCGATATCCCATCAGTAATATAAAAAGCAACAATACTGCACTGGCAATAAGAATAGAATTGAAAGTATTTTTCTTCTGCAGTTGTACCTGCTGCAGTTTAAGCTGGGCATCTTTTTTTTCCGATTCGTATTTTTTCTCCAGCTCTGCACTGCTTTTTACAACTTCTGTATTTAAGATAATTTCGTACACAGAATCTGTTTTATTCTTTGCTCGCACATAGCCGGGAAAATCTCCTTCCCTGGCAGCAATGCTGGAGAGCACACTATAACTGTTGGTCATTAAGAGCAGTAATGAATCCTGTAAGGCCAGATCAAGTGCAGTGTCCACGTATTTCCTGGCAAGTGCATTGTTGCCGCTAAGAAAACCTGCAAAACCTGCCGTGTAAAGCGCACTTGCTTCCATTTCACGGCTTTGCAGCGTTTTTGCAATTACCAGCGATTTGTCTGCCATTTGCCGCATTTCATTGTACCTGCCTAAATTAGCGTATAACGTTGAAACATATCCGTAGATATTCGCCTCGGCATATTTATCGCCAAGCGCAATGGATTCGCGGATGGCAATGTTATAAAAATAGAGTGCACTGTCTGGCATGGACAGGCCATCGTACGCCTGCGCCAGCGTGGCATACACCCTGTTGATATAACTGTTTTTTTGCTTTTTGTACAATGTACTAATCCTAATTGAATACGCGGCGTAATCTGCCGCTTTGCGGAACTGGCGCAGGTTTTGGTAACCATTGGCAAGACTGTGGTAGGCATTCGGTAGCCGGAAAGAATCGTTGTTTAATTCAAGGATGTTTTTGACCTGTATGGCATAATCAAGTTGTTCTTTATAACGTTGCTGAAGGCCATATACAATGCCAATATGGTTTAGCGCCACAATAACCAGTGAAGAGTCTTTCATTTTTCTTGCCAGCAAAAGTGCCTTTTGATTTTCTTCCATTGCCTTATCATATTCCCCACGGGTAAACGAAACAATGGCTGATTGATCATAGTAAGTAAAAATGCCCCTGTCATATTTAATACGGTCTGCAATGGCTTTCGATTTCTCCAGGTACCAGATGGCGGAATCCTGGTTGTTTGTTTCATACAGTTTTGCTATCCTGAGTAATGTTCTTACCCTGCCGGTATCTGTTTTTTCGTTTGCAAGGCTGGTGCGCAAACTGTCTATAGCCGAAGGTGGTTGTGAAAATGCAACTACCGGTGGCAGGAATAAAATGGCTATCATTATTCCCCTGAGCATATTGCAAAATACCGCTTTAACGCCGTTTGCGGCCATGGGCATTCAAAATACCAGTTTCGGGTGATTCCCTTGCGCCTGTCTTACAATCACTGTTTCGGGTGACCGAAAAGATCCGCTACCAGAATATATTTGGTCAATCAGCTTCGCACCCGCTGGTTTTTCGCAAATATCCAATCGTTTACCAGCTAATACCATCCGTTTATCCTGTGGCGATACCTATTTTATAACCATTAAACTTTTAACCAATGAAAAAATATTTACTTCTTCTTCTCCTTGGCTTTGATTTGATTATAAATGCCCAGCCATGTGTTACATACGAGGGATATGGCCCGGTGCTGCTTAAATATGGCATCAATGTGTTTGGTCAGCCGGCCACCACTTTTCCGGTTGTTCCCTTATACTGGAACCGTTTTTATAAAGCCAATGAAATTACCGGACAGATAGGGCCTACGGGCTGCGCGTACCCGGCAGACCCCAATATTCATGAACTCGGCGCCTGCGCCTGTATTCTTTCTGATTTTTATTTCCGGAAAGTTACTCCCAGCTGCGACCCCACCGGCTGCGGCGGTGATCTCGATCTTCCCATGTTACCCAAAACGGATAATAACAGCAATAGCATCAATTGGTCTGATGCGGCAACATGGACGGGCACTGGGGTTCCGGACATTGCTGCTTCTATGGCGGTTATGGTTACAAAATCCATTACAATAGATGCCAACCTCAGTTTTGGTGCCGGCCACTGGTTGTTGTTATCCAACGGTATGGTTTCCATACAAACGGGAAAAACGGTTACGCTTAATTCAACCGTGCAAATAAAGGCAGCAGCGCAACTGGAGAATTTTGGTACGCTGAAAGGTGAGGGTCAAATTGTGGGATCACTTTCTAATAATGGTACCTTATCGCCTGGCAATTCGCCCGGCAAATTTATTATAACGGGTAATTACACCGCCGGTAGTACCGCCATCCATCAGATGGAAATAGCATCGCCAAATTTGTACGATACCATTGTGGTTGACCAGAATATTGCTGCGCCGGGTGGCACAGCAGTTTTAAACGGTACGCTTACGGTAAGCTTGCTAAATGGTTTTACACCATCAACCGGAGAAACCTATAAAATAATGAATTTTGGTGCTGCTACCGGCGCTTTCACCAGTGTAAACCTGCCCGTACTGCGCCCTGGATTGTCATGGTCTTTGCAGTACAATGCCACAGATGTTTCTTTAATAGTCAATGGCGTACTGCCGGTAACATTTGCATCGTTTAATGCTGCACGCAAAGGCGGTGGCGTGCAAACCGACTGGACAACCACTGCAGAACTCAACGTGGCACGTTACCAGATAGAACGCAGCGCAGATGGTACTGCATTTGCTGCAGCAGGTAGCGTCAACAGCAGGGGTGGCAGCAGCAATCTATATAGTTGGTATGACCCAGCCCCTTTGAACGGAAAAAATTATTACAGGCTTAAGGCCATTGATCTGGATGGAACATGGAAGCATTCAAAAACGGTTGTTGTAGATATGCAGGCGACTGCAGGGGTGTCAGCCTTTCCCAACCCGGTTAAACCAAATGGTGTAATAACAATAAACCTTCAGAATATGGTGGCGGCTAAGGTTGATATTTTAAATGCGACCGGCCAAATGGTGTACAGCAACGTGGGCAGCTCAAGCGGCATCATACATATCCCTGTACCGGCTGTATGGCCGCGCGGAACATATGTGCTACGGGTATTGAATGAAAAGCAGTGGATCATTAAAAAAATACTGGTACAGTAACGGCAGTATTTGTTTTGAAGAAGATTTGTTTGCGTGTTAACCGCCATCCATTGCCTGTTTTATCTTAACAATCCATCTGGCATCTTCCTGTGCGAAGTGAGCAAAATGCTGCGGATGTTTTTTTGCCTGCTCAATACGGATTTCGGCCGCTTCCGAAAAATTTTGAAGGGCTACCGGATAATCTTTCTTTTCAAAGAGCATTTCCCCTTCATATTCAAGCACAGTGGCGAGTGAAGGGTAATAAGCATCCGGTTCAAGAATCGCCAGCTGGCTATATATTTTTTTTGATTCACTGAACTGGGTTGCGGCATCGTGATAATTGGCCATGCCATGCAGCATGATACCGAAATTACACAGCGCCCGTGCCAGGTCTGGCAGGTAGTTGCTTCCGTTTTCGGCTACCAGCTTTCTGTATTGAGTAATGCTTTTGGTATAGTTTGCGGATGCAGTTGCATAGTTTCCCTGCATTGACTGTGCCCAGGCAATATTGTTAAATGACAGTGCAATCTTTTCAGGATAGGTGCCGGGGTTGTCTGCCTCAAGCTGCAATAACATAGTGTAGGCTTCTGTGTAATAGGTTTCTGCGGTAGCATACTCCTGCACGGCGTTAAATACATTGCCGAGGTTATTGTAAACAAATGCCATTAACGGTTTGGATGTGCCATTGGCATGCGCGGGTATTTGTTTAAAAAGGTAATCGCAATTGGTGTAATCCTGCACGGCTTCCTGCTGGCGGCCACTCTGCCATTTAAAGTTGCCACGATTATTATAAACGCCAATCAGGTCGTCTACAAACGTTTCGGGGTATTGCGCGGTAAGGGTTCTGAAGGCCGCTATAGATTGATTAAAATTGATTTCTGCCTGCTGGTACTGGTTTAACAATACAAATTGTTCACCCAGGAAGTTATAAATGGCGCCCGCAAAACTCTCTTTGCTGGTTTGATCCATGCCTGATGCAGGCAGGGCAGTCAATGCATTGGTAAAAACGGAGATCGCTTTGGATACATAGGTAGATGCCGACATAAGAAAAATGCCGTAATCGTGCTTCCGTATAAAAGTATTGGGCGAACTGATCTTTTCTGAATTGTCAATGGCTTCTTCAAAGCATTCCATAGCCGTTGCCATCCGGTTCTCATTCGAGAGATCGGTCATGGCAAGCCGGGCCTTTAAAATGTATTTTTCTGCATTATTTTCCAGTTCTGCTTTTAGTGCAACAATGTTTTTGAGTTGAGTGTCTTTCTCTTTTTTTAATGTTGCCTGGTTAAGCAACAGGTTGGCTTCCCTGAACTTGCCTTCAGTAAATAAAGCTTTGATATCCTTCAGCTGTTCATCATTTTGGGCGATGCTTAACGCGCTAATGGTTTGGTACAGGTTTCTTACATCTTCAATGAAGAATTCTTTCTGCTGCATTGCCTTCTCCAATTCCCCTGTATGTTTGGCTTGTTTTTCGGGGTTGGCGGCAGTGAGTGTTACCAGTTCACTAAGGTTATTTATTTTCTCTTCCAGCTCCTGATAGTCGGCACTCTTAAAAAGAAATTGTGCATGTTCAATATGTTCAATGTTATAAATGGTTTGTGCATCAAACTGGTAGGCTTCATACACAAACCTGGCGGTGTTAACAGACCCGATATTATAGATTTTCTTTGCAGACTGGATCACTTCAATCAAAGTTGGCGTTATCAATATGGCCGATATTGTAAATTTTTTCCGCTTCCTGTTTCATGTTGTGGCCGGGCGGCAGCGCATCCTTCACAAATGTTTGCCTGAGTTTTGATAACTGGTCACCAAAACGACCCAGGAGGTCTTCGGTGTTTTTGTAAGAGACTTCAAAATGGCCCAGCTCTTTTAATCTTTCCCTAAAGACCGTTAGGCTTGCTTCCTGTTCGCTGGTGTCGTCTTGTTTATGATAAGGATATATCAGTGGTTTTGTGGTGGTTTTGAAATGCTGGTAAGCTACTTCAAATTCTTGTGCCGTATATTTCCCCATTTTTCTCCAGTACAACACTACAAAAATATCGCAGGTAGTTATTTCTGTGTTGTATCTATCCTGCAATCCGGTTGCAGACATGGCATCCATGAAATCTTCCCATAGCTGCAACTCAAAGAAAACATTGAATGCTTTCCACTCTTTGTTTTTGCGGTTAATGAATAGTTCAAACTGTGTGCGGTCATCTTTTAATTCAGCCGATGATGCCAGGAAGATTTTAACCGTTGTCATAGAAATGGTTTTGGGTGGTTTGGTGCAGTAGCATAAAGGTAAAAAAGTTACCGACAAGTAGAGGGCTGAAAATTTGGATGTGCGGACGCATCCATCCGTTCATCTGACCGTCAGGCTATGGGACAAACAAAAACAACCTGTCTGCACCTTATTAGCAGACAGGTTGATGATAAGAAGTGGTGGCCAATAAAATGTACCCGGTTACCTGAAATTATATATGCACACTCTCTAATCCTTTTTGCAAGGCAGTTTCTTTTGTGCCTGCCATACCCAGGCCTTCCACCCTGAAAGTAGTAATATCCTTCAGGCCAATAAAACCAAGTATAAACCGGAGATACGGTTCGGCAAAATCATAGGCTTTCATTGGGCCGTCTGAATACACGCCGTTGGAGGCAATGGCCAGGTAAACCTTTTTATTTAACAGCAGGCCTTCCGGAAAACCGGTTTGATAAGTAAACGTTCTTCCTGCGCGTACAATGTGATCTATCCAAGCTTTGAGCGCAGAGGGCAGCTGAAAATTGTACACCGGCAGGCTGATAACAATGATATCAGACTTTACCAGTTGGTCTACGGCGTTGTCTGACGGCAGTATCACACTTCTGTGCTCCTGTGTTTTGTTTTCGCCGCCTGACTGGTAACCCTCAATATGCCTGCTGGTAAGGTGTGCGTAATCGTTTTCCACTACATTGTTAATTTCTACCGTACTACCCGGATACTCCTCTTGTAATTCTTTGATGATTTTGATGCCGAGTTGTGTACTGTTGGATTCGTTGCCGCTTCGCGGGCTTGAAATAATATGCAATATCTTTTTCATGTGGTTGTTGTTTTTAAAATGTACAAACACAAAATTATCTACCTTTGCTTACAAAAGGATAGCACTATACAAAAGGTTACCGGTATCCTTTGGTATAGTGCCGGTTAAACACATGAAAACAAACTCCAAACAACCTAAACGCACCAAAGAAAGCTGTACCGCCATGCTCGGTGCAGTAGGCGACGCTATGTATGTGATTGGCGGTAAGTGGAAACTCCGTATCATTATTGCTCTGTCGGAAGGCAACAAGCGGTTCAATGAATTGCAACGTGGTATTCCTGGCATCTCGGCCAAGGTATTGTCTGGCGAGTTAAAATCGCTGGAGCAAAATGGTTTTATCAGGCGGATTGTGTACACACAAACGCCGGTTGTTGTAGAGTATGAGCGAACCAATTACAGTGAAACGCTGGGGGAGGTGCTGGGTGCGTTGAGTAAATGGGGAATGATGCATAGAAATAACATCATGAAGAAGGGGGATAAGAAAAGCGGCAAGTGAAGAATTAAGGGGGGTGTTCTCGAAACAGGTACAGCGTTTCATTTTATCTTCTGCGAACTTCCTTTAACCAGGGGCACTTTTCCATCCTGTTATAACACCTCCACATCATACTTGACAACTGGGAGGCCATTCAAAAAAATAAAAAACGGGAGCTTTCCCGGTTTATCAGATTTGAAGCTTAGTACCATTGTATTTCCATTATACGCAACCGTTGGGTATAAGGCTTTTTGTTGTTTATTTTCGCCTGATAGCACATTGACTTCATACGTGTTGCTTTCCTGAAATGTAATGGATATTGTGAACGGTTCGTGAGGTTTGATTTTTAGCAAGCCTTTTTTTGGACTAAGAGAAACGATATTAAAAATGGGATATCCAGACAGCACTACCGGGCTATTGAAAAATTCGTTTAGAGAGACAGATGACCGGGTTAGTTTCCACGATGAAAGCTTCGGATAATGACTTAAAAGAAAATATGCAGGGTCAGTAAAAAAGAAATCATCAGTATAATGTGGTGTAAAAACCTTCACTTTTTTATCAGTGAACCCGCTTGCCCAAGTTACGTCAACTAGTTTCCATTCGTTATTGATTCTTACAACATTCCACGTATGGTTTGGCAGGTCCATCATTTCACCTGCTTCTGTGTCGGATGTACGTGCAAAACCGTCAACGGTAAGGCATTGGATCTTTGCGTGGCTGCACATCTCCATAAACAGGTTTGCATAGCCTGCACAAACTGCCTTTTTAAATTTAAAAACTTCTTCTGGTTTGTTTTTTCTACGGCTCTCGACGTAAAACGCCGGACAGTCATATTTAATATTGGTGGCTATCCATGCAAAGATTGCCCTAGTCTTACTAATTGGGTCAGTAAAAGAATCTGTGAGGCGATAGGTAAGTTGTGCTATTGAAAGTGAATCCGGAAAACCAACCCGGCTCGCAAAACTATCTATGGATTCTAAGTTGGTTTGCGGCCGCAACTGTAATGCAAGCACCAACAAAATTAACGTGATAACAGGTTGCCTGGTTCTCATGAAACGACTTTTGACAGTGGTCATCGTACCAATATTTATTTTTATTGGTCCAGCGGCAACGTAAAATAAAACGTAGCGCCTTTACCACTTTCGCTCTCTACCCAAATTTCACCCTCATGCCGGTGTATAATTTCTGCACTCAGGTACAGGCCAATTCCGAAGCCTGTGATATGACGGGTACTATTATTTTCTACCCTGAAAAACCGATCGAACACTTTTTCTTTATCGCCCGGTAGTAATCCGATGCCATCATCGCGCACGCTTACCTGTGCTTGGTTGCCCACTACTGAATAAGTGATTTCTATCTCATTACCTGCGGGTGAGTATTTAATGGCATTGCTGATGAGGTTGGTAATGACCGACCATATCTTGTCTCTGTCTGCATCAACAATAATAGTTGCCTCGTGCTGCAATTTCAATGTATGTGTTGATACCAATTGCATTTCTGTAGCAACATCTTGTATCAGCTCACCCAGGCTGAACCGGGTTTTATCAATCGAAATTTTGGAAGACTCCAGTCTCGACACATTCAGGAATCCATTGATCATGTTGGTCATCCGTTTCACCTGTATGTTGGCTTTTACCATTGCCTCAGCTAGAAACGGGTCTTCATGATTGTGCAATTTTACCATCGATAACTGAATAAAGCCGCTTAATGACGTTAACGGTGTCTTCAGCTCATGGCTCACCATGCCTATAAAATCATTCTTGCGTTGTTCATCCATCTTTTGCTCGGTAACATCTATTACCACGCCGGTAAATACAGAAAATCCCCCGGCTGGATTGGGTTTCAAATTGCCGATGGCACGCAGCCAACGGAGCCGGTTATCACGCATGCCGATAACAGGGTAGGTTACATCGTAATCTCCTCCGTGATAAATGGCCTTTTCAAGTTTATCGGCCACATACCCACGGTACTCCTCGGTAATTTGGGCCAATGCCTGCTCAATGGATAAGTCTTCATCAGGATAATAACCGAATAATTCTTTCAGACGCCCATCCACTACAAACTCACGGGTTACTGAATGAATGAACCACGTGCCAAAATTGGCAGCGTTAATAGCCAAACGCAGCATGGTCTCGCTTTCTTCTACTTTTTTCCTCGCTTCTGACAGCTGGTGATTGACAACGGCCAATTCATCATTTGCTTCAGTTAGCTCTTCATTGGATGCGCGCAGCTCTTCATTAATGGCCGCCATTTGCTCATTAGCCGTTTGTAATTCTTCTGAGCTTTCAGCAAGTGCGAGTTCCATGTTTTTTCGTTCTGTCACGTCGCGGGTGGTACCTGCCACTGCTTCCACTTCGCCCAATTCATTTAGAACGGGTATTAAAATATAATCGTACACACGTCTGCCCAACTCAGCATGCGGAAACGATACTTCTCCACGCACTGGTTTTTTGGTGAGCACGATGCTGTCGATTTCCCGTTCATGCATTTGCGCATGCCATTCTTCATAGCCATTTTCGCGGAGTCCTTTACCTATTGCTGTATCCCAGGTCTTTCCCCACATTTGCAGCAGCGCATTATTTACATAGGTAAAACGGTATTGCAGATCAAAAACATACATGAGGTCTGGCGTGCCAGAAGTAATGGTTTCGTATACTCTTTTTTGTTGATCGGCTGTGGTGCGTGCAGCTGACAATTCCTGTTGCACTTTTATCATGCCGGTTACTTCAAACACAATGCCCAGAATTCCATCGATCTGATCTTTTTCATCCCGCCACGGTTGATAGGTAAAACTGAAATAACGGTCATGGGTAGGTCCACCTTCATAATCTGAAATTGGTACGAGCAATTCGTTTACTTCCAGTGTTTCTCCTTTCTGGTATACTCGCAACAATAATTCTTGCAGGGGTGTACCTACCAGTTCGGGTACGGCTTCAAATATGGGACGTCCCAGCAGGTGGCGGCCTTGTAGTATTTTTTGGTAAGCAGGATTGATAAATTCATATACCAGGTCCGCGCCGCTTAAAATGCTGATGCCAGCTGCAGCCTGCAGTAAAAAGCTTTTCAAACGGTCGCGTTCATGCTGAAACGCCAGTTTTGCGGCAGCTTCTTTTTTGCGTGCAACCACATCCGTGGTGTTTTCCAGTACCCAGACCGCCACTTGCGTAACGGTGCCGGCTGCATCTTTTATAGGAGAATACACAAATGTTACAACAACAATTTCCTCTTTTCCGCCGCGTATCAGCGTCATTTCCTCCTCGTTTGCATGATAAGGTTCACCTGTTGCAATTACATTTTGCAATGCCGCTTCATAAACAGATCGCACTTCGGCAAATGCATCCCAATAAATTTGTCCATGGATTTTCTCGTGGGGTTTCCCGGCTATTTCCAAAAATTTATCGTTTACCAACTCCACCACCAGGGTGTTGGCATTGAGCAGGCAGATACCAATGGGCGCAGATAATATGATAGTATGTAAATCTTTTCCGGCAGAAAATCGCATGCAGAGGCCAGGTTTTAAACTGGCAGACAAGATAAAGCAAAAATTAAAATGTTGTGCTATTTTGCGAGTGTTATTGTTATACACTTTGTTGTCCAAAATGACATCAAATTTTACTCATGGTAGTGATCAGTTTGCATGAAGGCTTTAAGTGAAAGTGGTATAAAATTTTACGGTGCCCCAAAGCCATGACCTGCGGTTGCCATTTGCGCTGGGTAGAAACAGTTACACAAAGCATAAATAAATACTGCTGTGCTTATCTGTAATCAAAGTGGTGAACCACCCCGCCACTCACTTCTTATAATGCATCATTGTTACCCCGCAACGAAATGATTTGCTTTTTACCAGTGTCAGATCTTTCAGTTTAGGGATGGTCTTAAAAATGGGCTTGCCTTTTCCTAAAATAGTGGGGTTAATAATAAAATGATAGTCATCTATTACATCTGCAGCAATTAATGATGATACAAAGGAGGCGCCGCCGTATACAATCAAATCTTTGCCTTTTGTGCGTTTTAATTTATTGACGGATGCGGCTAAACTTCCATGCATCACTTCTGTATTTGGCCAGCGCGACTTGCGGATGGATGTTGACAGCACATATTTTTTCATGTCTACAATGGTTTTTGCAAAACGGTATTGCGGCCCTTTTCCCTTTTGCACCATGGTGTACCAATGATCGTAAAACATGCCGGCGGCCATATTGCGGCTCAACAGAATGCCGCCAGAAGAAGTTTGCAGATGTGTATGGTAATCCTGCAAACCTTTGTCCCAATTCCATTCTGGCTGCCAGTCCCACACCATCCAATCTGTACTTCCATCCGCAGCACTGCAGAACCCGTCTATCGACAATTGCATTTCAAGTTTTAATTTTCGCATGTTAATAGTTTTAATGATTAACCTGACTGTAAAATTTTCACTTGTATCTCAAAATGGGTGCCGCAATGTGCGCAGGTTGGGTTTATGGCTTTTCAATAACGAAAGCTTTTAACCCGGCCAACAATCCGTCCTCAAAGCGCCATACATCGCAATACCAGTTTTCGGTTTCGTTGCCGTCTTTATCTTTCATACTTACGCTGCCCACAGCAGTCAAAAAATTGTTTTCAGCTATCAAGGTATCTACAATAACTTTTGGTGGTTGCTGGTAAGTGGCGGCCATCCATTGGCGTACCGCATCTTTTCCTTTCAGGGTTTGTTCGCCAACAAATTCCCATTCAGTATCTCCAGTGCAGAGCGATAGAAATTCTTCATAGTTACCGGCAGCAATGGCAGCATTGCCTTTTAGCAATATGGCTTTGTTTTGTTGTGACATGTCTGTTTTTTTAATCCCAATGTTAGTTGTATCAAAATGTAAATGTTATTAACGTACATGTTGCTCCACTGTTGGTACGGTAGCAATCTATCTTCATGAAAAACAAGTGAAATTTCGAAGCGCGTATCAATTGCCAACTTTTGCCTTTGGAACCGATTTCACCAGGTTATTGATCATCCCATTAAAAATAAAAAAGTGAAACGGGAGCACGCTGTACCAGTAAAGCCTCCCCAATAATCCTTTTGGCCTGAACGTAGCGGTTTGTACCAGGGTGTTTCCATCTTTGCAAGGTTCAAGTTTGAATTCGAGCCAGGCCTCACCGGGCATTTTCATTTCCGCATATAGCAGCAAGCGCTTAGATTTTCTATCGGCCACCAATACCCGCCAAAAATCGAGGCTGTCCCCCGAATGGAGTGAAGAGGGACTCGTTCTTCCTCTCCGCAATCCAACACCACCAAATGCTTTGTCTAAAAATCCCCTTGCCTTCCATAATGTATTGCCGTAGTACCATCCTTTTTCACCGCCAATGCTCCAGATGTTATTAAAAATTTGTTCTTCTTTGTCGCCTACCGCTCTTTTTTTTATGTCTTTAAAACACCCGAAACTTGGTACTTCAGCATTTTTTATAATGGCAGTATTGGTATTGAAGGCGCTGAAGGCATCCTTCCAGCTACTAACCACTTCATTTTGTTCAATTTTTTGAAATGCCATTTCCACCGCCTGTTTGTAAGTAAGCAATTCTATATGCAGATCGCCAGCCAGCTGGTTTGGCCTGCACACCACGTTTACCTTCATGCTATCCACCAAATTTTTTGCCAGAGCGTATGAGGTAGACGTTACAAAATACAACCAATAGCTGGAGAGCTTTGGTGTCATTACCGGAACTGTAATGATGCGGCGTTTAAGTCGGCGTACCGCAGCGAACTGCAGCATCATCTCTTTATAAGTAAGTATATCAGGGCCACCGATATCGAAATCGCAGTTGTAATAAGCAGGTTGAAGCAAAACCCCCTCTAAGAATTCCATCACGTTTTTAACACCAATGGGCTGGCATTTTGTTTCTACCCAACGGGGTGTAATCATAACGGGCAGTTTTTCTACCAGGTCGCGTATGATTTCAAACGAGGAACTGCCCGAACCAACGATGATGCCTGCACGCAATACCGTTGCCGGGATGGGTGCCGACCGTAAAATTTTTTCTACCGCAAGCCGCGATGATAGATGTTTCGACAATTCCTGCTCGTTGACTATGCCACTGAGGTAAATGATTTGCCTGCACCGGGTAGGCGTCAGCAGTTGTAAAAAACCCTGGGCCACTTTTTGTTCGGTGGCTTCAAAGGCCGAACCTTCTTTCATGGAATGAATAAGAAAGTAGGCGGCGTCTATATCAGTTGGAAAAGGTGCAGACTTATCTGGCTCAAGAAAATTAATTTCAAGCACTTCTACATTGGTCTCTGCTGTTTCGCGCTCAAACCGCAATTTATCGCGCACGCAGCAAACAAGGTGATGTCCGGAGTGGCTGAGTGTAGACAGCAGCCTTCTGCCGATATAGCCATTAGCGCCGGTTAGTAATATCTTCATAGGAACGCTAACAAGCAGAAAGGGGAAAGGTTGATGTGCCGAATCTTAAATGCACCAGCATCGGTTATACACACTTGCTTGCAGCAATCATACCTGGCCTTCTGGTGTCACGCATCGGTATGGCTGTACGTTACTAAGTGTACCTATATCCGTTGGTGTTTGAGCGAAAGAATCTGTGAATATGGAGTTGCTAAAAAAGGCAACCCGCCGCGGGAAGAATATAAAAAATGTAAAAATTAATTAATATTGCTAACTTAATACCGTTAAACACAACCGTTGAAAAACGTATTGTAGCCTACACGATTGCCCATGCCAAGCATACAGCCATATGATGAAAAGACCCTGCAGGCGCTTATCGCCAGCGGTAACCGGCAGGCATTTGCGCAATTTTACGAACTTCACATCCAGCACTTATACCGTTATATTTTTCTGTTTACCAGGTCAAAACAAGATGCAGAGGAAATACTGCAGGATATTTTCATTAAGATCTGGGAGCAGCGTGAAAAGCTTCCGCACATAGCTTCCGCCCGCGAGTATTTGTTTAAGATGGCCAAAAATAAACTGCTGGATAATATTCGTCACCAGCAGATCCGGCATCGCGTGCAAATGGAACTGCGGCGTACCAACGAATTTGCTGCCGGCACCACGGCCGACCAATGCGCTTACAAAGAATATTACCAGGTAGTGCAACAGGCCATTGAAAAGTTGCCACCCAAACGCAAGCTTATCTTCAGGCTGAATATTGAGAACGGACTTTCGCAGGAAGAAATAGCTACCCAGCTGCATATTTCAAAATCTGTGGTACAAAAACAACTGTACAGTGCAACGCATTTTGTGCGCCAGTACCTGTTTGAACACAGCGAAATTTCTGTTCCTCTTTTGATATCGGTGGTTGCGTGTACGGTGTCACCATAAAAAAATATTAAGCAGAGGGGTGAATTGAGGGCAGTCAATCGTCTTAGGTATAAGACGAACGAATGCAGCCATTGGATATCAACGAATTTCTTCAAAAATTTGCCGCCGGCACCCATACCGAGGCGGAGCACCAGCAGTTTGCCGACTGGTTGTTGCATGCACCTGTAACAGCCGTAGAAAAGGCCCTGGACACTTATAGTTCCATTGTACATACAAATGTTTTTAGCAGTGAAGCAGCAGATGCTGCCGGCCTGACCACACTGGTTGAATCGGCGCTTGATCAATATGAACTGGGGCGCACCGCATCGGCCAAAAAGCCTTTTACGATTGGCTGGCGAAACCTGGTGAAGATTGCCGCGGTATTTATCATTTTTTTATCTGCTGCCGCCATTTGGCTTACACAGAAAAAAGGTCGTTCAACAATCCCGGATGTTACACTGGCACAACCAAAGCCACCATTAAAAAATGAAGTGTTGCCGGGTGTTAATAAAGCAACCCTGACGCTTGCCAATGGCGCCGTTATTAGCCTGGATGATACAAAAAGCGGCAAGATTGCACGGCAGGGTAATATGATTATTGATAAATCATCTAACGGTCAGCTGGTATACAAAGCTGCTGCCGCCGCCACCCCCTCATTCGAGTACAATACGCTTGCTATACCCAGGGGTGGCAAGTTCAGGCTGGTGCTGGCAGACGGTAGTGAAATATGGCTCAATGCCGCCACCACCATTACTTATCCCACCGCTTTCCCCGGAGATGAACGGCGTGTGCAGATACAGGGTGAAGCCTATTTTGAAATTGCCCATGATGCCACCAAGCCATTTATTGTAAGTGTCAACGGTATGGGAGTACAGGTATTGGGTACGCATTTCAATATCAATTCTTACAGCGATGAAGCTGCGGTAAAAACCTCACTTCTGGAGGGCAGCATCCGCCTGCAGCAAAAAAATGGCAAGACAATCCTATTGCAACCGGGCCAGCAGGCGCAGGCCGGGCAGGCAGGCGATATTAAAGTAGTCAACAATGTTGACATGGAAGAAGTGGTAGCCTGGAAAAATGGGTATTTCTCTTTTAATCATGCTGACCTACAAACGGTCATGCGGCAAATAGCGCGTTGGTATGATGTAGACATTAGCTACGAAGGAAATGTACCCGAAAGATCATTTGGGGGCAAGATAGACCGCAACAGCAATGCCTCAGAGGTGTTGAAGATACTGGAAGAAAGCAAAGTGCATTTTACGATTGATGGCAAAAAGATAATTGTGAAACCTTAAAAATAATAACACCTGTGAATGACCAATAACAATTAACAGGTTGACCAAAAAAAAGCCAGGAGTGGTGGAACACTTCTGGCAAACGTTTGATCAACTGCTGACAAACCTGCGAGGGCTTATTATTCATTAACCAAACCAAACAAAGCTATGCAATTTAAGGCAATTTGTAAAGCTGTTTCATTGAGAAAGCAGCTTGCAATCACCCGCCAACGCTTTTCTTCCGGTAAGCACGGAATGAACAGGCAAATTCTGCGCATTATGAGATTATCTGCTTTTTTCTTACTGGTTGCCTGCATGCAGGTAAGTGCAAATGGAAATGCACAAATAACCATTTCAGAAAACAATACCCCATTGGAGAAAGTGTTCAAGGTGATAGAACGCCAAAGCGGGTATGTCTTCTTTTATGATTACAATTGGTTGAAAGCGGCAAAACCGGTCAACATCAAAACAAAAAACGCTTCACTCACTGATGCGTTGAACATGTGCTTTAAAGATCAACCGCTTACTTACATCATTGTTGGTAAAACCGTAGTGGTAAAACAAAACGACGCAAAAACAGACAGACCGGCCGGTGAACAATTATTGATCGATTTGCCGGTGAGCGGCAATGTAACAGATGCGGCAACCGGCGTACCCATGTCTGGCGCATCCGTAAACCTCAAAGGCACTGCCACCGGCACTACCACCAATGCCAACGGCGATTTTACCATTCAGGTGCCTGATAAAAATGCTGTCTTGGTCATTTCATATGTGGGGTATACAGATGTGGAAATAAAAGTGGCTAAAGCTGGCGCATTGAGGGTAAAAATGCAACTGAAAGACGGTAGGACCGATGAAGTGGTAGTGATAGGCTATGGTACCCGAAAAAGAAAAGACGTAACCGGCGCCGTTAGTACCGTGTCTGCTGAAGAGATTTCCAAGAGCACTTCTATGACGCCCGAACTGGCGCTGCAGGGTAAGGCAGCCGGTGTTTTTATAGAAAGCGGCGGCGGCGATCCGTCTGCAAGGCCAACGGTAAGAATAAGAGGCGTCAATACTTTTGGGTTCTCTGAACCATTGTACGTAATTGACGGCGTTCCCATTTTTGAAGGAGGCGCAGGCATTACCACAGGAGCAACAGGCGATATAAGATCACCATTGAATATATTTTCGATGATCAACCCGGCTGATATCGAAAGCATGACTGTGCTAAAAGATGCTTCTGCAGCAGCCATATACGGCGTACGCGCTTCTAATGGTGTGATACTAATCACCACCAAAAAAGGAAAATCCGGAAAACCAAAAGTTGAAGTGACTGCCAGCTATGGCGTGCAGAATATCCCTAAAACTATCTCTACACTTAATACACAACAATATTTTAGCCTGTTGCAGGAAGCGTATGCCAACAACCCGGATGCCAACACCAGCTTTGCGCAGAAATTCGGTCCGTTGTATGATGCCAGCAACGCAGCTTATGTGGGCAACAGCGCAACCTATAACTGGGATAAGCAACTGCGCAACAAGAATGCGCCCATACAGGATTACAGTGCACGCGTGTCTGGCGGTAACGAAAGCACCACGTACTATTTTTCTGCAGGCTATACAAAAACCGCAAGCCCCCTGAAGGCTACCAACCTGGAACGTTTTTCTGTGGCCACCAATCTGGACTCTAAGATCTCAAAGTATATTTCTGCCGGGTTAAACATCCGGTTAATACAGCAAAACTCTTTGGAGAATACCGGCGCAGATTTAAGCACCATGATGTCTACCATACCCTTTCAACCCATTTTTAGTGCCACCGATAAAACCGGGTATGCGCCTGTTTCATCGGGCAGTTTTGTACCAAACCCCTCTTTTGACCCAACCAAACTGGATGCCGGTGCCGCTTATAACTTTGCACCCGGTGATCCCAAATTGTTATGGGGACAGCAGACAAGGTTTAATGTATTTGCTTTTCAATTGCTGAACGATAACCGTTACCAGTTAATGAATGCACTGGGCAATGCCTACATTCAGATTGAACCCTTTACCGGTTTAAAATTAAAAGGTTCTCTGGGCGGGCAATACTATACCAACCTGCGTAAGAACTGGGCCGACTTTGCTGCCTGGCGTTTTTCACAAACTGCCACTAACCCCTATGCTGGGCAGGACGGCAATGCCAAAGGAAAGTATGGTGAACGGGAAGGCAAAACGTATAACCTTAATAAAGAACTATCGCTTACTTACACGCATACCTTTCATACCGACCATAGTGTAGACGTGCTGCTCAATGTATCTGACCAGTTCTCACGGTGGAATGTGAATGATTTGAGCGGTAACGTTAACTACATAGACCTTCAGTACAGAAGCATCAACAACCAGCCGCCCTACACCAGCGGATTTGCGAACATTTTACAGGAAGATGCACTGATTGGCTACCTCGGCAGGTTGAGTTATAAATTTCGCGACAAGTATTATTTTGATGCCACCATCAGGCGCGATGGTTCTTCACGGCTGGCGCCAGGCAAGAAATGGGAAACGTTTCCCTCGTTTGCGGCAGCATGGAGAATCAGTTCGGAAGACTTTTTTCCTAAGAACAGTTTTATTAATGATCTGCGTATACGTGGGGGCTGGGGACGCCTGGGTAATTTTCAAACTGCCAGTCCTTACCAGTTTTTATCGAACATCAGTTTAACATCTGATTTCCCTACCGGTTCGGGTAATGGTAACCCGTTTGGTACACAAAACCAGGGCGCTGTGCTTACCAACTTTGCCAATACCATTCTCACCTGGGAGAAAGTGAAAACTTCCAGCATTGGCATTGATGCCGGACTTTGGCGTAACAAGTTGTTGGTAACACTTGAGTACTACAACAAAACAACGTACGACATTATACAGTCTGTTTCATTACCGCCCAATACAGGTATTGAACAGGCGGCCAATCTTAACGTAGCGCAGGTAAACAACCGCGGTATTGAACTGCAGTTGGGCTACAACACCAGGATAGGTGCGGTCAATTTTAATGTGGCAGGCAATATTACCACGGTGAGAAACCGGGTTGAAAAACTTAATGGCGGATCGCCAATTGGTGGTGAACCGTCGCCCGGCAGCAGTGGCAATTTACCGGGCCGGGTAGAAGAAGGTTATTCTATGTTTTATTTATGGGGCTATAAAGTAGGCGGTGTTTTTCAAAGCCAGGCTGAGATTGATGCCTGGAAAGCGGCTCATTCAAAAGGTGATGCCAACATTGGAGGGTATACGTACAAGCCAGGCGATATGTATTTTCAGGATGTGTACGGCAATGCACCTGCCGGTTCAAAAGCACGATACAGCCCCGTACCGGATAGCCTGGTTAACTCAAACGACAGAACGTATCTAGGAAAAACTATCCCTGGCTATTACTATGGTTTATCATTAGGCGCGGAGTGGAAGGGATTTGATATCAGCGTTTTTTTCCAGGGCGTGGGCGATGTGCAGAAATACAATTTTGTGCGCTCGGGTCTGGAGTCGATGAGCAGTGCCGCCAATCAGTGGGCTACCACCCTCGAACGCTGGACAACTGCCAATCATTCTGCTACCATGCCAAGGGCCGTATTTGGAGACCCCGCAGCGTTTAACCGTATTTCAAGCCGCTATGTAGAAAATGCCGGCTATGTGAGGTTAAAAAACCTGCAGGTAGGTTACCGGGTTCCGCCAGGTTTGCTGAATAAAACAAAAGTGGCCCAAAACTTACGCCTATATGTAAGCGCAGTTAACCTCTTTACCATTACCAATTATACCGGGCTGGATCCTGAAAACGATGTGATACCAGTTACCCGCCAGTTCCTGGTTGGCATTACCGCAGGATTTTAAACCAAATAAACTACTTAACATATGAAACAATATTTTCTGAAAGCAGTAGTACTGAGCTTCCTGGCCAGTTCTGTTTGCTACTTCAGTTGCAATAAGAATGAATTGGATCTGTTGCCGCATGGCCCTACTGAAGCCAATTATTTTGCGCAGGAATCAGATTTTCAAAAAGCCATATTCGGTGTGTATTCAAAACTGAGCGATGTATACTGGTATAACGCCGGAAGTTCGCTTGCGCCAATGGTGTATGCAGAAGGCGATGACATTACCACCAACGATGCCAACCAGGGTTTTGAAACATTTGGGCAATTGCAACCCAGCAGTGGCAGTGTGAGTTATATGTATACCATCTGGTACCAGATGATTGCCAGGGCCAATGTGGTACTGGAAAAAGTAGCGGCTGTAAAAGATGGTGTGTACACAACGGCCAATCTTAAAGATTATAATAAGGGAGAGGCATTGTTTATGCGCGGGCTTGCTTATTATTTTCTTTGGAACTACTATGGCACAGCGCCTTTAAGAAATGAACGGGTGACAGACCCCGGCCAGTTTACGCCCGCTAACACAACGGGCACGCAATTGCTGGAGCAGGCAATAAAAGATTTTTCTGATGCCGCCCCGCTGCTACCCGTGGCCTGGGATGCCAGTAACCGGGGAAGGGCGACCGCCAATGCTGCCAATGGTATGCTCGGCAAATCACTTGTATTTAAAGCATCCGCTTCAAAATCAACAGCAGAATATGCTACCGCCATTACCGCTTTCAATAAGATAACAGGGGTGAGCCTGCTGCCAAATTTTGCCAGCAATTTTGCTTTTGACACAGAGAATAATACCGAATCATTATTCGAGTTTCAGGCCACCCAGGCATTTGGGCTCGACAATGTATGGCTCTCGAACGATTTTGATAATGCCATTGGATCCATGTCTGCTTTCTGGGGTTATTACAACAATGTATCATTGAATGGTCAGTCGAGGTTTTATGCCACCGCCAAACTGTTGGCTGCATTTGATCCGCTTGATCCCCGGCGCGACAGCACGCTCAATGCAACAGACAAAACAATACGCAAATACGTGACGAGGGATAAATTTACCTCTACCAATGTAGCGTCTGCCAATAACCCGCGCATTTTAAGGTATGCCGATGTACTATTGCTGAAAGCGGAAGCCACGTTGCAGTCGGGCGGGTCTGCGTCAGATGCAATTACACTTATCAACCAGGTAAGAACCAGGGCGCGTACCATGGCGCCTGCCGGCTTAATACCTGCTAACTATTCCACGGCAGAAACAAACAAAACAACCATCATGGGCTGGATAATCAATGAACGGTTTCTTGAACTTGCAGGCGAAGGGCAGCGTTGGTTTGATTTGAAGCGATGGCATCTGCAGGGGCTGCTAACACTCAACAATGCATTTTTCAGTTCAAATGTGGCCATGGCATTTGATGCAAATAAACACTTGTACATGCCCATACCCAACAGTGAGCTGGATGTGAATCCAAACATGAAACAGAATCCCGGGTATTAGTTTGTAAACATTTTTTCATAAGCAGTAGTTGGTTCAAGGCCCTCTTTATTAGGGGGCCTTTTTAAGAATGTTTATTGTACAGCAACAGCCTTATCAGCAGTACCATACATTTCAAGTACAAAGAAAAAATGAATAGGGCGATGCAATATCAAAGCCGATAGGTATGAATATAAAAATATGGTTAGTGCTGATGTTCTTATTGCTTTCGGAACATTTGGCAATTGCCCAGATAGATTATAAGGGATTTCCAGAATGGTCGCTGCAAAAAAAAGACAGTACGGAGTATGCTTTATACACACCAGCACATTTGCAGCGCGGAGAAAGATATCCGATTGTGCTTTTTATGCATGGCTGCTGCGGGGTGGATAATCATGCCTCATTGCGCAATGCAGTTGACCCGCCGATAAGAATGTGGCATCAGTTTGGGCGCAACCGTCAAACCGTTCCCACTTATATTATTGCCCCTGCCACTGCACGCGGATGGAAGCAACATTTTGCGGCGCTGAAAGCAGTGATGGATGATTTGGTGGCTCATCACCAGGGCGACCCGCAACGTATTTATGTGTGCGGATTTTCGATGGGTGGTGAAGGAACATTCAGGATTATACAGGAGTACCCGGGTTATTTTGCCGCCGCCATTCCAATGGGTATGAGTTTTTCAGGCGATTCACTTAAAGTAAAAGACATTCCGCTTTGGATAAACCAGGGCGAGACAGATTATTATTCAAGACATTTAGCCAGGCAGGTAGCAGCCATCCGCGCACTCAATGGTTATACAACGGATACCGGCAATACGGCTATTACCGGCGTCAACCCCCGGTACGCTAATTTTAAAGGAACCGGTCACGGTGTACAGTGGATAGCAGCCAGCACGCAGGATTTAACCGGATGGGCTTATTCAAAAATCAACGACGGCCATCTTTATCCAACTCTATTTTTTGAGCAGGGTGATGGTACCATAATGGCGGAGCGTGATAAACCGGTTGCGCTAACTGTACACGCAGCATCAGCTGATTCAATCAGCCGTGTAGAAATCTATGTTAACCACGTATTGAAAAATACATTGAAGGCCGCCCCGTATCGTTTTGTTTTTACTCCTGCACCCGGCGATAACGAAGTAAAAGCCGTTGCGCAGACCATCCACCATAAATCAGCTGAAGCCACTACTGTTGTAAGTGTACCCATACGCCCGCACCTAACCGGTGGGCTGCTTCCTGCCGCACATGCCGGGCGCAGTTATCAAACTATGTTGCAGGGCATAGGCAATTGTAAACTACTATTCGCAATAAAGAATGGAACCAGGTTACCGCCTGGTATAGTGTTGTATCCTGAAGGGATGCTGAAAGGCATTTGTACGGTGCGTGGCAGTTATACTATACATATGGTTGCAAAAGATAAAAAAGGAAATACCGCCGATGGCAAGTACAAACTGTCTGTGTTGCCGAAGCAACTAGGGGTGGTGTTGGTAACCAATGCCGGCACGGATAGTATACCATACCGTGTTGGCGCAGTAAAAATGGGGGAAGCGTTGTTTTTTAATAGCAAGGATAGTTTGTTGTCTCTTCAACCCCAGGAAATTAATTTCAGCGAGACGGGGATGTATGATGGATTAACTTTTATACAAACAGACGAAAACGATGCCCATAAAACAGCTGACGATTTATTGCATTTTACCATAGATGAAGACGCCACCATTTACATTGCCTACGAAAAAATTGAACGTCCATCTACCTCTCGCGTGCCGGCTTGGCTACAATCCTTTAAAAAAGAAAACACGTCCATTGTGGCACAATACCGTTATTTTGAAGTGTATAGCAAACGATATCAGAAAGGAGACATACGTTTGCCCGGAGCGGCTGCCAAACAGCACGGGGTTACCAGCAATTATTTTGTGATGATACAAAAAGTAAAAGCCAAGGATTGACTTGTAAAATGCCTATACCATTTTGTAAACAACAAACGCTGTTGATGGCGTTACTCTTCCTGGTGGGTTGTCATACAAAAACTACGTTGTTTAACAGGTTGACCGCCGAACGCTCCGGTATCATTTTTAATAACCGCATCACGGAGAATGATTCTATTAATCCTATCGATTTAGACTTTTTGTACAACGGGGGCGGCGTGGCACTGGGTGACTTTAATAACGACGGACTGCCAGACCTCTATTTTACTGCCAGCATGGTTGCCAATAAATTGTACCTGAACAAGGGCGGATTGAAGTTTACGGATATTACCACCGCAGCTAATACAGACGGTACCGGCAGCTGGTGCAATG
The DNA here is from genome assembly GCA_963705285.1 of uncultured Chitinophagaceae bacterium. Classification (GTDB taxonomy): domain Bacteria; phylum Bacteroidota; class Bacteroidia; order Chitinophagales; family Chitinophagaceae; genus JACMLD01. The sequence goes on along the minus strand of OY970066.1, from coordinate 5,374,203 downwards.
CCGCTTCTGTAGTAGATATTAACAATGATGGCTGGCAGGATATTTATGTTTGTACCACTATCAAAAAAGATCCGCGTCAAAGAAAAAACCTACTGTATATTAACCAGGGATTAAATAAAGACAGCATACCAACATTTAAAGAAATGGCTGAGGCGTATCATTTGGCCGATACCAGCTACTCGGTACAGGCGGCGTTTTTTGATTATGATAATGACGGCGATTTGGATATGTACCTGCTAACAACAAAAATTGCCAGTCGTGCAACGGTCACTTTCAGTGCCAACAAGGCCGATACTGCAGCTACAGATATTGATAAACTTTTCAGGAACGACTGGAATGATAGCCTGCAACACCCGGTATTTACCGATGTGAGCAGGCTGTCGGGCATTACCGAACACGGGTTTGGTTTGGGCATTGCAATAGCAGACATCAACCGTGATGGATGGAAGGATATCTATGTTACCAATGATTTTTATGGAAGCGATTGTTTGTACATCAACAACCAAAACGGAAGTTTTACCAATAAGACAAAGGACTATTTCAAACATACTTCTCAAAACGCCATGGGCAATGATATTGCCGATATCAACAACGATGGCCTGGCAGATATCATGGCGGTGGATATGAATCCCGAAGACAATTACCGGAAGAAGAAGAACATGAATGCCAGCAATTATTTTGTTTACCAGAATATGTTGTACGAAAATGTAATGCTGCAGTATGTGCGCAATACGTTGCAAGTAAATACAGGGCCGGTACATTGTGATATTGATTCAATTCCTCACCCGGTGTTTAGTGATATCAGCTTTTATACCGGTACTGCCGAGACAGACTGGAGCTGGAGCCCATTACTGGCTGATGTAAATAATGATGGCAACCGCGACATATTGATCACAAACGGTTATCCCAGGGATGTTACCGACCACGATTTTGCAGCTTTCCGCAATGCTGAAAAAAATGTAAGCAAGCAACAATTGATAGACCAGATGCCTGCCATTAAAATTCCTAATTATGGTTTTGTAAACCAGGGCAACCTTCAATTTACCAATGCAACCGAGGCATGGGGAATGACTGATGCCTCTTTTTCTAACGGCGCTGTTTGTGCCGACCTTGACAATGACGGCGACCTTGATTATGTAATAAATAATATAAACGATGAGGCGTTTGTTTATGAGAACACACTAAGAACTTCAGCAAATACAAATGCCAATTACCTGAGCATTCAGTTCATTGGTGCGCCAAAGAACCCAGCAGGCATTGGTGCATTGGCGGAATTATATTTTGATCATACTAAGCATCAGGTATATGAAAATTCTCCCTATCGCGGATACCTGTCAACCGGTGATAACAGGGCTTTTTTTGGTGTAAAAGAAATTTCCGTCATCGATTCGGTGATCATTACCTGGCCGGGCAATAAGCAGCAGCGGTTGGTAAGGGTAGCAGCAAATCAACAGTTGGTGGTAGACGAAAAAAATGCCACTCCAATCAACCGTGGTATAACATCTCCCGCAGTTGACCCCTTATTTACAGACATCACCAAACTGTCAGGCGTTCATTATCTGCACCAGGAATCTGATTATATAGATTTTGATAACGAGCGCCTGTTGCCGCATAAATTATCGCAGTATGGACCAGGGCTTGCTGCCGGCGATATAGATGGCAATGGGCTGGATGATATAGCCATTGGTGGCAGCGGCGATTACCCCGGTACATTGTTGTTGCAAAAGCCAGGCGGCAAATTTATTACCACGCAAATGCCGGTAGCAACGGGCAGCGATGCACGCAGACCGGAAAATATGGGTATGCTTTTTTTTGATGCAGACAGCGATGGTGATCTGGACTTGTATTGCGCGAGTGGCAGCAACCAGTTTGCCGCTGGTACAAAGAATTACCAGGACCAGTTTTTTGTGAACGATGGCAAGGGGAATTTTTCATTTGATGCAAGCGGGGCAATTCCCGTTAATTACACCAGTAAATCCTGCATAAAAGCCGCTGATATAGATGGTGATGGAGATTTGGATTTGTTCATTGGGGGCAGGTGCCTGCCGGGGCAATATCCGCTGCCGGTTAGTTCATTTATTTACCGCAATGATTCTGAAAGAGGCAAGATTAAATTTACAGACATCACTGCCCTGGCTGCGCCTGAACTGAAGGATATCGGCATGGTGTGCGATGCGTTGTGGACAGACTTTGACAATGATGGGGCCACCGATTTGCTGATAGCAGGAGAGTGGATGCCGCTCACATTTTTCAGGAACAACCAGGGCCGTTTCAATAATATTACTACGCAAACAGGTATTGGTTTACAATATGGCTGGTGGAACAGCCTTGTGGCAGGTGATTTCGATAATGATGGCGATATGGATTATGTGGCCGGCAACCTGGGAAAGAATTCGTTTTTTCGGGCAAGTGATACTTTCCCGGTTAACCTGTATGCCAAAGATTTTGATGGCAACGGCAGTATTGATGGCATCATTACTTCCTTTTTGCCGGACGGCCACGGTGGCAAAAAGGAGTATACCGCCTTTAACCGCGACGATATCATGAACCAGTTGCCCGGACTAAAAAAGAAGTTTTTAACCTACAAAGATTTCGGCAATGCAACGCTGCAACAACTATTTACTGCACAGCAATTAAAAGGTGCACTGTCTATGCATGCCAATAACTTCAGCAGTTGTTATATTAAAAACCTGGGCGATGGAAAATTTTCTATGGTACCCCTGCCGGTAGAAGCCCAACTGGCGCCTTTGTACGGCATGGTGGCAGATGATGTTGACAACGATGGAAATCTTGACCTGCTACTCTCGGGCAATGACTATGGCAACGAAGTCACCAATGGCCGCTATGATGCATTCAATGGTTTGGTGATGCTGGGTGATGGTGCAGGCTCTTTCAAAGCATTGCCACAAGGCGCTGGTGGAATGTTTATCCCCGGCGACGGCAAGGCATTGGTGAAGTTGAGAAGCGGGGATGGACAATACATCATAGCCGCATCTGAAAACAAAGGTCCCTTGCGCGTCTTCCGCCATCAAAAAACAGTGGATCGTATCATTCCGTTAAACAGTAATGACAAAGCAGCCTATATCACTTTGAAAAATGGTAAAGTGAGAAAGGAAGAGGTATACTATGGACAATCATTTTTATCGCAGTCCGCACGTTTTATTACCGTAAACAGCAACGTGAAACGGGTAATTATTGAGAATACCAACCAGGTTCGAAGAGAAATTAATTTTTCATCTACAGAAGGTTTATAGAATGCGTGCATTGCTATTGATAATTTTTTATTGTATGGCTTACCAGCCGACATTGACCGCACAGTACGCTTCATTGTTGTGGTATCAGAAACCTGCCCTTAACTGGAATGAGGCATTGCCCTTGGGCAATGGGCGGCTCGGTGCAATGGTTTTTGGCGGGGTGGTAAGCGAGCACCTGTCGCTCAATGAATCAAGCCTTTGGTCGGGCGGGCCCCGCAACTGGAACAATGCTGGCGCGTTGAAATACCTTCCTCTCGTAAGAGAAGCGGTGGCACGTAAAAAATACCGCGCTGCAGATAGCCTGGCCAAATTTATGCAGGGCCCTTATACAGAATCTTATTTGCCATTGGCCGATATTCAGATCAATTATACTGGTATCAACGATTCGGTTGACTACCACCGAGAACTTCGGTTAGACAGCGCAGTTAGCCAGGTTCATTTTGCCAGCAAGGGAAAAACATATACCCGGAGGTCGTTTGTTAGTTTCCCCGACCAGGTAATTGTGTATAATGATACCTGCAATAGCAAAGCTTCGGTATCATACCGGTTATCGCTCACCAGCAAACTGCATTATACCGTTGAGACCATAACGCCCAACCACATCGTATTAAAAGGTAAATGCCCAAAGCATGTGGAGCCAGCCTACCTCTGGAAAATTAAAGATGATAAGGCCATACAATACGCGGACGACGCCAATGGCGAGGGAATGAATTTTGAGGTGCATGTAATTATTCGAGCAGCATCCGGCAGTATTAGTTGTTCGAATAATATTCTCCAGGTAGAGAAGGCAGATGCCGCCACCATCATTATATCCGCTGCCACCAGTTACAATGGCTTTCAACGTTCGCCGGGTCTTGCAGGCAAAGACCCGTCACCGGCGGCCACGGCCAGCGTTCTGCAAGCTGCAGGTAAATCTTTTAACACATTGCTACATCGCCACCTGTTAGATTATCAACCCATATACCGGCGGGTGCGTTATTTTTTAGGTGAAAGCCACAATAGCCTGTTGCCAACAGATGAACGGTTAAAACAAATGACTGCTTATGCAGATCCGGAATTGATTGCTACTATTGCGCAATACGGCCGTTATCTGTTAATAGCCGGTTCACGCGGCGGACAACCGGTTAATCTCAAAGGTATATGGAATGACAAACCACGGCCTGAATACAGTTCTAACTGGTGTATTGATCATGATGCACAAATGTTTTACTACCCCGTGGAAACCAATAATCTTTCCTCTTTACACCAGCCTTTTTTGCAACTGATAGAAGACCTGGCCGTTAATGGAAAAAAAACGGCTACAATAAATTATGGTATGCGTGGCTGGTGCGCGCATCACAATACAGATATCTGGCGACAAACAGCACCTGTAGGTAATTATGGCGAAGGCAATCCGCATTGGGCCAACTGGAATATGGCAGGGCCGTGGTTGTGTGCGCACCTGTATGATCACTATCTTTTTACCGGCAATAAAACATTTTTGCGGCAACATGCCTGGCCGGTAATGAAGGGCGCAGTGTTGTTTTGTCTCGACTGGCTTTCAAAAGACAAAGAGGGCCGTTTACAAACAGTGCCATCTGTGTCACCTGAGAATACTTTTATTACCGATGAAGGAGATACTGCGCAAATCAGTCGCAATAGTACCGCAGACATTGCGCTTATAAAAGAGCTCTTGCGGCATAGCGTGCACACGCTCGCTATTTTAAACGTTGAAAAAACATTTGCTCGTCGCTTGCAAGAAGTGTTGGATAGTTTGCCTGCCTATACCATTGGGAAAGATGGCCAATTGTTAGAATGGGAACAGCCATGGCAACCGGTGGATCCATCGCACCGTCATTTATCGCACCTCTACCCGGTATTTCCTGGAAGTGAAATTTCTGTATTGCATACACCTGCATTGGCGGTGGCGGCAAAAAAGGCATTGGTTGCCCGCACGCCCACTAACAGCTCCTGGGGATTTGCGTGGAAAGCAGCCTGCTGGGCAAGACTTAACGAAGGCGATAGTGCCTGGGCAACCTGGCGAAACCAGTTACAGTATGTGGATGCGCGCAGCAGGTCAGGTGCCAGCAATTATGGCCTTTACCCCAACCTGTTTAATTCTGAAGCGCCCGCCACTATTATGAACGGCAATGGTTGCGCAACCGCCGTACTCACAGAAATGTTGTTGCAATCGCATGCGGGCGAGATGGAGTTATTGCCTGCATTGCCGGCGGTATTCTCTAATGGATCGGTGAGCGGGCTTTGTGCAAGAGGTGGCTTCATTGTGAATATTACCTGGCAAAACCATCAGCTACAAAAAGCTGCAATAACATCGGTGCTTGGCAATAGCTGCAGGCTGGTCACCCGTGTGCCCGTAACTATTTACGATGGTGCAAAAGAAATACATTATTCGTCGCAGGCAGACGGCGTTATCGTCTTCAAAACAATAAAAGGTCATCAGTATACCATTAAAGCAAGGTAAAATATAAATATGCCAATGAAGTTTTCAAAGAAAATTTACAGCAGCACTTTATTGCTGTTACTGCTGTCTGGTTGCCAACAGCATCACCCATACAACAGCTGGGCCCAGTACAAGGGTGGCGATGAAGCCATTCAGTACACATCGCTCAAAGAAATTGACACCAGCAATGTGCGGCAACTGCAAGTGGCATGGGAATACCATACCGGCGACGCAGATACGGCCAATCATTCGCAAATACAATGTAATCCTATTATGGTAGATGGGGTGTTGTATGGAACCACGCCACGGTTAAAATTATTTGCCATTGATGCTGCCAGCGGAAAACAAAAATGGTTGTTTGATCCATTTGATACGCTCACTGGCAACAAAACATTTTTTAACCAGAATAATTGCCGTGGCGTAACGTACTGGGGTTCCGGAGACGATAAAAGAATTTATTATACAGCGGGTAACGACCTCCTGGCGATTAATGCGCAAACGGGTGAACGGGTTCGTGCATTTGGTGCTAATGGCAAACTGGATTTACATGAGGGCTTAGGTGCAGCAGCCAAAGATCTTTTTGTAACTGCTACTTCCCCGGGTATAGTGTATAACAACCTGCTCATTATGGGCACGCGCGTGAGCGAGAGTCCGCAGGCCGCGCCAGGTCATATACGTGCCTATGATATCAGAACCGGAAAACAGCAATGGATCTTTCATACCATACCACACCGGGGAGAATTTGGATATGAATCGTGGGACGATCCCAACGCAACGGAATACATTGGCGGTGCCAATGCATGGGGCGGTTTCAGCCTCGATAAAGATAAAGGTATCTTGTACGCAGGAACCGGTTCTGCCAATTACGATTTTTATGGAGGCAAACGGACCGGGAACAACCTGTTTAGTAATTGCGTATTGGCGATAGATGCAGCCACTGGAAAACGTATCTGGCATTTTCAGTACCTGCACCACGATGTGTGGGACAGGGATATTCCGGCACCACCTGTATTGGTAACCATTCACAAAGACGGGCGTGATATTGAAGCGGTGGCGCTTACCACTAAAACCGGTTTTGTATTTGTACTGGAACGTACTACCGGGAAGCCCGTGTATGAGGTAGTTGAAAAGCCGGTGCCAGTAAATACAGACCTTGATGGTGAAAAATTATCTCCCACGCAACCATTTCCGGTAAAGCCTGCAGCCTTTATGCGCCAGGTAATAACAGAAAAAGATCTCAATACTTTATTACCCGACACCTCATACCAGGAAGTAAAAAAGCGATGGGCTTCCTACCGAAATGATAACATGTATAATCCCACATCGTTGCAGGGTACATTAGAATTTCCCGGGTTGGATGGGGGCGCAGAATGGGGCGGGCCGGCTTACGACCCAGAAACAGGCATTTTGTATATCAATGCCAATGAGATGGCATGGGAAGTAAAGGCCAGGCCTGCGGTACAAAAAGCATCCACCCAGGAAACGTACGGTGAAGCCGGCGCAAGATTGTACCAGGCCAATTGCATGTCGTGCCATGGTGCGGAAAAAAAAGGTTCAGACAATGTGCCATCTTTGCTCAATATCCATACAAAATATTCAGCAGCTTCATTTGACACGCTGATACAAACCGGCCGCCGCATGATGCCAGCCTTTAAACAATTACCGGCGGTGCAACGCCAGGCCATTGCTACTTTTGTGCTGGCGTTACCGTCAGAAAAACATAAGCCGTACAAAGACAGCAGCAGCAATACCGATAAATTTCAGTTGCCCTATACCGTTAGTGGTATCGCTAAATTTCTGAGCAAGGAGGGGCTGCCCGCTATTGCCCCGCCCTGGGGAACGCTTAACGCCATCAACTTGCATACGGGCGAATTTGTTTGGCAAAAGCCGCTGGGCAATGATACCAGTTTTAAAAACCTGCCCACTGCTACCGGTACCGAAAATTACGGTGCACCGGTGGTAACAGCTGGCGGACTCGTTTTTATAGCCGCCACCAAAGATGGCATGTTTAGGGCCTTCAACAAAATGACCGGCGCTATATGCTGGGAAGCGAAATTACCTGCCCCCGCATTTGCGACACCGGCCATTTATCATGTGAAAGGGAAGCAGTACATTGTTATTGCCTGTGGTGGTGGCAAACTAAAAACAACATCGGGCGATAGTTACATTGCATATGCTTTACCTAACCAGTAACCGGTAAAATTAAAAAAAATGAGAAAAATTATTTTGAGTGTATTATCCCTGGCATTGATGTGCAGTTGTGTGGCACAATTCACTGTCAGTGCAAACAAACGATACCTGCTAAAAAACGGACAGCCATTTTTTTGGATGGGCGATACCGCCTGGGAACTTTTTCACCGCCTGGATAGTGCAGAAGCGGATACTTATTTAAAACGTCGTAGTGAACAGGGCTTTACTGTGATACAGGCGGTTGTGCTGGCAGAAATGGATGGATTGCATACGCCCAATGCAAACGGTGATTTGCCATTGCTCAATGATGATCCCACTACACCCAATGAAAAATATTTTAAGCATGTGGATGCTATCATTGATAAAGCCGCGTCTTATCATTTGTCCATTGCGTTGTTGCCAACCTGGGGCGATAAAATATTTAAAGATCGCTGGGGTGCAGGGCCGGAGATCTTTAATGAGCAAAATGCCGCGGTTTATGCAGGATGGCTTGCCAACCGGTACAAAAACAAAAACAATATTATTTGGGTGCTGGGTGGTGATCGCATTCCGCGTGGTGAGCAGGATCTTGTTATCTGGCGCGCCATGGGCATAGCTATTATGAAAGCTACCGCAGATAAGGCCGCCATTAGTTTTCATCCGCAACCCAACCAACTCGGGTCGGCCCAATGGTTTCAGCAGGCGCCATGGTTATCATTTCACATGTTTCAGACCGGGCATTGCCGCGATGCAGCGGTTTATGATAAAATACAAGGTGTGTACCAACTGTCGCCCACAAAACCTGTAATGGATGCGGAGCCTATTTATGAAGACCACCCGGTATGCTTTAATGTAAAAGAGTTGGGTACGTCTAATGCGTTGGATGTGCGCCGGTCTGCTTATCTCGATTTGTTTGCCGGAGCTTTCGGCCATACCTATGGTTGCCACGATGTATGGCAAATGAACTCCCCGCGGCATGAACCCGTTAACGGGCCGCATTTTACCTGGCAGGCCGCGCTGGAGCTTCCCGCAGCCAATCAAATGAAATTTGTACGTAGCCTGATGGAATCTTTCCCGATCACAGACCGCATTCCGGACCAGTCCATCATTGCAGAAAACAATTACGCACCCGCAGAACGCGTGCAAGCCACCCGCGGCAATGATTATTTGTTTGTATACACTTGCGCGGGCAAACCATTTACTGTTAACCTTACAAAAATCACTGGCAAAACACTGGAGGGCTTTTGGTACAATCCACGCAACGGCAAAACAACGTCAGTTGCCGCAATAGAAAACAAAGGGAGCCAAAAATTTTCGCCGGCCACCACCGGGTACGGACAAGACTGGGTACTGGTATTGTACGACGCAACAAAAAAATATACATTGAAATGAAAATTATCTTACTGATACTGGTTGGTTGCGTTGTTTCGCAATTGCTGTATGCCCAACAAACAAACGGCCGGAACCTGTTTGAATTTGATAACAACAGTTCGCCCCGCTGGAGCAGTTTTGAAAACATCACCGCGGCAAAAGGACAGGCTGCTATGGAAAACAATGGCGCCAAAGGGCATCCCTCTAATGCAATTGAAGCAGGCGAAACAAAAGTCTTGATGAACGTACAAGGCGCAGGCATTATTCAGCGCATGTGGTTTACCGTTATAGACCGATCGCCCGAGATGCTACGGTTGTTGCAACTGGAAATATTTTGGGATAACAGTACCATACCGGCTGTGTCTGTACCATTTGGTGATTTTTTTGGAATGGGCCTTGGTCAAACAGCCAGTTACCACAACGTATTTTTTGCCAATCCTGAAGGTCGATCCTTTCAATGTTTTATACCGATGCCGTTTAAAACTGCGGCGCGCGTTCAAATTACCAACCAGTCGCGCAAACGACTCACCCATCTTTTTTTTGACATCAACTTCGAAAAAATAAACAACTGGAAACCCGACTATCTTTATCTGCACAGTTGTTGGAACCGCGATACTGCTACTCAATTGGGTAAAGATTTTGAACTGCTGCCACTCGTAAAAGGCCGGGGCAGGTTCTTGGGGGTGAATATCGGCATTGGCCACAACCCGGTTTACCAGGATTACTGGTGGGGCGAAGGCGAGGTGAAGATGTACCTGGATGGCGATAAAAAGTATCCAACACTGGCGGGCACCGGTTCGGAAGATTATATTGGTACCGGTTGGGGACAGGGTTTGTTTTTTAACGATTATGCCGGTTGCCTGCTGGCCAATAAGAACAATGCGGGCTGGGCCTTTTACCGCTACCATGTACCTGATCCAATTTATTTTAAAACAGATTGCCGGGTAACCATTCAGCAAATGGGCAGCAACAGCACGCCCAAGGTAATAGAACTGCAAAAGACAGGGGCACCCATGATACCTGTTACCATTGACAGCCTGGGCAAGATTATGCCATTGTATACCAGGGACAGTATTATTCCATTAAGCACACCAGGTTTGCCAACTGGTTATTCTAACTTTTACAGGTCTGATGATATCTCTGCCACTGCCTATTTCTACCTGGATAAGCCAGCAGGTGTATTGCCAGCAATAAAAAATACGCTTATTAAAACTGCAAGGCTAACGAAGCAATGAACGGCCACCACATTTTGTTGGTGTTCTTTTTGATGATGTGCGCATTGACAGTACAAGCTTACAGAATTATAACGCCCGAACCCTTTAGTGTAGTAGGGAAAAATGATTGTAAACTGCAGTTGCTGGCTGAAAGAAATGGCCCCGGTCCTGATTCGGCCGGATCTGCCGACGGGACGGAATACCGGTAAGGGGTATTTTGTTACGGTAGTATAACAATTGAAGGCGCTGCACGCAACTGATACGGGGTAGCTTACCTTTGAAGTCTGCGTAGGCTGACTTATAACTTATCAACTACCCCTTATGTTGTTAGTTACGATGAGAATAAACAATTACACTAACAACCTCCCCGAATCTTTTCAATGACTTCTTTACTGTCTTTGACATACTCTTTATCATACCGGTAATCGCCAAGAGAAACAAATTTGTTCTTTTCCAAGTATGTTTTTTTTGTTAGGTTTCTTACGATTTGGTATACATTGAAATACGCTTCTTCCTGTATGCTGTGGTTATAGATATATGCCCAAATGAATTTGGCATCGTTAAAAAACACTTTTTTTAGCGACACCTGGTGTCCCTCCCTGATAAGCAATGCTTCGTTGAACCTGTTTGAAAATTCTGTTCCGTCATTCAGCTTCACAAACACTTCTTTTTCTACTGTTGTGTTTACGATGCCCACGCCCGAAACTTTGGAGATAACATTCACATGGCTGACCACTCCTTCAATCTTTTTACATTTTAATTCACTAATGTTCCTCGGCACATCATCAAGCGTAGCATACTCATCCCTGTTTATTCGAACAACATAAGCGGCATCAGTCTTTTTATCTTTCCATTTCCTGAATATATATCGTATGACGAGGATGATGGCGAGCAGTATGCCCAATTGAATCAGTAATTCTTCTTCCATAAATTAGGGAAATGCTAGCGTTTAGGGGTGGCTAGAACAATACAATATAAACATTAATGGCAAATCTTGCGGCACTTGCGCAGAAATTTTTACGGGGGTTTTTTGGCCGTTAGAAAGTGGGTTGATTACAGTAGTTCCAACCGGTTAAAGATTTAACCAGACAACAATAGTAGTAACTAGTTCAGGAAGCAGGATTTACTATCCCTTTTAACAAATGAATAATGAAAACAAGTTAGGAACTACGGATGCGCAATAAAGATGGGTTGGTTAATACATTTTATCACATTTTCAGCATGGCTGCGCCTGTACATAGATGTAGCCAGCTTTTTTCCATAGGCCCCCATTACTATCATCGCGTTGTCCTGTTTCAATAGATAAGAAACCAGTGTTGTTTCCACATCATCGCCTTTCAAAAAGGTAAACCCAATGGAGTTATAGTGCGTACTCAGCCATTCCCTTAAGTGGTTATGTTCTTCGGCAGTGGAACCGACTCCATTAGCCACCTGCACTACGGTTACTTTTTTATCGTCCAGTTCCGGAAACAGGTAACAAAAATGTTTTATTGCATGCATGCAAGCTTTACTGCCATCGTACGTGAAGATAATTTGTTCAGTGCCTTCAAACGATTGTGGCGCTATAAAGACCGGGCATTCAACTTCGCTTAGAAGATGCGCCAGAAATACGGAAGGTATTTGATCGGGATACTTTTTTAACCTTGTTTCCGCATCCACAATTAATACGTCTGCGTACCGGCTTTCATGAATGATTTCTTTTGCAGGGTTACCATTATCAAGATGTATAGAATAGCGGTTTGACCTGCGTTCACATGAAGCTTTAAAAGCGGTAACTCTATCATTCACGGTGTTGGAAACGCCCATGTGCAGTGGTACGGATTGGTCGAGCGGCCAGGCATTGGTGGCGGCCCTGGTCGGTTCGTATGCTACAAATTTGTTTTCATCATCGTTGATATCTAAGAAAATCCCCGTAATCCTGGAATTGGTGAGTGTAGCCAAATAAGATGCGAAATCAATTGCCCCGCTGCCGGGGTTGAAGAAGCTTTCTACGAGTAGTATCTTTTCCATAAAATTGTTTAGCCGAAGATACCCCTGGTCGTTTTTACTTGTTATGATTTGGGTGCTCCGCAATGCTGATTTTTGTCAGCTTAAAAAGATTGCAGGCATCAGGGCAGGCAGGTTAGTCTACGGCTGCGCCAATGATGGCGGGTTTCATTGGCACTAAAACATCAATAACAAAGCCATGGAAATAACGGGAATTTGTATCTGCTAAAACGTTTAAATAAGATGCCGGTTTTGATTTTAATCATCGCTGATGGCAACGCTGGTCATGGTTTTTCGTTTTTGGTAGCGTTAGCTTAGCACAAACATTATTATGGAAAAAATATTATTGGCTATGGATCCGATGAATCCATCTGCCAGCGTGCTGGATTTTGGTTGCTACCTGGGGCGACTAACAAAATCAACCGTTACCGGTATTTTTTTGGATAACCGGGCTGCCGCAAAAACCCCGGTGCTTACAGAAGCCCATGCAACGACCTGGCCAACGGATGAAGTGCATCTGTTTGCGGCGGCTGAAAAACAAATGGCAGTCAATATTGACCTTTTCCGCCGTGGTTGTGCCAGTAGGGAAGTAAATTATGCTGTTCACCGTGATCATGGTGTGCCTGCAACTGACATGATTAGTGAAAGCCGTTTTGCAGACATCCTGGTAGCCGATGCGGATACCTCTTTCCGGAGACATTTTGAAGGCCCGCCTACAGAATTTGTAAAAGATCTGCTGAAAGATGCCGAGTGCCCGGTTATTATAGCACCCCAGTCTTTTGAATCGATAGATGAACTGATTTTTGCGTATAATGGAACAGCGTCCTGCATGTTTGCGATCAAACAATTTACTTACCTGTTTCCGCAATTGGCTAATAAGAAAACTACATTGCTGATTGCCAGTCAAAATGGCAAATGGGAAGATGTGCACAAACATGCGCTGATTGAATGGTTGAAGACACATTACACCGACCTGCATAGTGAAATACTAAGAGGTGAGGGCGTTGAACCGCTCTTTGATTATTCATTCAATAAAAGAACTTCATGGCTGGTAATGGGCGCATATGGCAGAAATGCCTTGTCTCAGTTTCTCAGACCCAGTACCGCCAACCTGCTCATTAAGACCATTACACAACCCATCTTTATTGCGCACCGGTAATTGTATTCTATCAAATTTTACAAACACGGTATATGAATGAATGGAACAGCAACCTGACAATGGCGTTGGTAATTATTTCTAACCTGGTGGCGGTGATCCTGGCGCTTGTTGCCATTAAATGGCCGCGCATAGCCAGGATATGTTTTTTTCTTTTATTTTCCTGGGCCGCTTATACCAACTGGCAGGTGTCGCATCAGCATCCCACTTATTATTTAAGCTATGCCGTGCCTGCCTGGAATAAATGGTATGCAGTTTTCATTCGCGGTTGGTTTTCACACCATATCACAACAGTAGTAAGTCTGATTGCTGTCTGCCAACTGCTGATAGCGGTTTCCATGTTACTTAAAGGAAAGATTTTTGTGATAGGTGTAGTGGGGGCCATGGTGTTTTTTATTTCCATCCTTCCGTTGGGCGCTGGGTCGGCGTTTCCGTGCACGGCAATATTGGCTTATGCCATTTATCTCACCACAGAGCATGGTATCAACCGGTATATATGGCAAAAGCCATGGAGTAAACAGGTATCGAAAAAAATACCATTGTCATTTACGCAAAATCCTCTTTCGGTACGACCGTAATAGTGCGGTCAAGGCCCTAAGTAAAAATTTTTATGCGCCTAATGGTTTCTGAAAGCACTAATAGTTGTTTTACGAGCCAATTTAATTGTTGAAACTATAGTATGCGTACACCGGCATATTGATATTTGCTTAAGAAAACTGCCGTTTATTATTTGCATGGTTACCATATGCAACCATAAACAGCCGAATTGTTTCATTTTCAATAAACCTCCTGTGAAAACCTTTTTACTAGTAGCCTGGCTTACTGTATTAACCGCGTGTATAGTATCGTTGTTCTGGTACAATGAATGGCGTTATATGCAACCAACGCCGCTGCCTGTCAATTATCATGCTGTACTTCCCGGAGCCAGCCTGGATTTTACCCCCTATAAGATAGTAAAAACTAACCGGCCAGTCTTTCTTCACTTCTTCAATCCAGATTGCCCTTGCTCCAGATTTAATATAACGCACTTTAAACAACTGGTCAACAAATATAAAAATCAGATACAGTTTGAAATTGTTGTCGTCAGTAAAAATAAAGCCCTTACTGCAGAAAAGATCAGGCATACCTTTTCTTTGCAACTACCTATTCATTTTGATACCACGCTGGCTACTGTATGCGGTGTCTATTCAACACCCCAGGCAGTAATTGTAACTGCCAACCACAAATTGTATTATCGTGGTAATTATAATAAGACCAGGTATTGTACAGATGAAAGGTCCAACTACGCTTTAATGGCCATTGACTCGTTGCTTGCGGGAGAAGATGTTCCCGATCTCAGCAAGGCAGCCTCCAGGAGTTATGGTTGTGCACTCCCCAAATGCAAGCCTCAAAAAAGCACCTTATGAAAACCGAAATCAACATATTTGCTACGGAAGCTAAGTACAACTCCGACAGATTGGTGAATTATTTTGTTTGGGGGTACTTTCTGATCGGGCTCATACTGTCTGGCTATTATGAAACATGGAGCATAGGCTTTGGCGTAGGCGGCTTACTGGTAGTGGCATATTATTCAGCCCGGTTTTTTATGGCCAATTCAAATCTTTACCAGTATACGCTGAGTGCGGCCACAGGCATTTTTATGGCCCAGTTTATTTACCAGATGCATGGCATGTTTGAAATGCATTTTTTCGCTTTTATTGGAAGCAGTATCCTGGTCACCTACCGAAACTGGAAATTACAAATTCCCCTGGCCATTGTTGTCCTGTTACACCACTCATTATTCGGATACCTGCAGTTTTCGGGGGTGGATAGTATTTTCTTCACGCAGATGCCTTATATGAGCCTGGAAACTTTTGTGATTCATTGCGGCTTAACGGTAACTATTTTTATTCTGTCTGGGTTATGGGCCTTCAAATACCGGCAGTCGCAATTAAAGCATATTGCCCAGAGCTTTAAAATTGCTACCCTCCAGGAAGCAGACAAACAACGGAAAGCGGTAGCTGATTTAAATCGCGAACTGCTGTTCAGTAACGGTTTGCTTAAGCAAGCGGCAAAGGAATTGGAAATTATTTTCAATTCAATCCAGGCCGTTTTGTTTTCACGGGATTTGATGACGGATAGATTCATACATATTTCCGCAGCCTGTGAACAAATCTTTGGTTATACTGCGCAACAATTTATGACGGATGACAAGTTGTGGGTAATGTTGGTATTGGCGGAGGATCTGCCCATGAGCCCGTGCTACAGTAAAAATTACGGTAGTGGCACCAACACATTCTATAAATACCGGATTGAGCACAAGGATAAGACGATTCGCTGGCTTGAAACAAATATGGTAGTAACCACTGATGAAAATGGATTGCCGATTCGTATTGACGGTATTTGTAACGATGTGACCAACCGGGTAATGCTTGAAAACAAGCTCGCGGAAGAAATACAACTGAAACAACGCGAAATTACCGCCGCGGTCATTTCGGCCCAGGAAAAAGAGCGATACTTCCTGGGTGAAGAATTGCATGACAATATCAATCCAATACTTGCCACCGCCAAATTATACGTTGATTGCGCGCTGTCAGGAGATGAAAGGGCTACGATGCTTTTACAAGACAGCAAACAATTTATTGGTGATGCAATGGAGGAGATAAGAACACTGTCCAAATCACTGATACCGCCCACACTCGGGCAAATTGGGCTGGCTCAGGCCATAGAAGGAATAGTAGACAACCTGGAGATGGTGAATGCAATTAAATTTACAACCATTTTCACTGGAATTGATGAATCTGGCTTGAATGAAAATCTGCAACTTACCATTTTTCGAATTGTTCAGGAACAGGTCACGAATATTTTAAAGCATGCGCACGCGTCGAAAGTAACTATACTGATAGAGATTCGTGAGGGCAGGCTTACCTTAGAAATAACTGACGACGGCGTGGGGTTCGATCCATCGCAAAAGCGCAACGGAGTAGGTTTTAGAAATATTGTAAGCAGAACGGAATTGTGCAATGGGGTTGTGAACATTGTTGCTGCCCCGGGAAAAGGGTGTACGCTGCGGGTTATTTTTCCAATTGATCATTACCTGCATGCTATGAGCACTGGCCTCAGGGCATAAACATGGTCAACCGTCGCCGTCTATGTGCTGCTGGGGGTTAATGGTGTTTTAAATGTAGTAAGACTAGCTTTTCAAAAACGCGTTGGCCATCTCTTTTAGTTCAAGGAGGTTGGAGATAGCCAGTTTTGTAAAAACCTTGGCCTTATGTGTACCTACAGTAGACGGTTGAAGATTGAGTGATTTGGCTATATCACTGAGCGACAGACCTTGCAACATCATGGTGGCAATCTTAAATTCTCTTGATGAGAGTTTGTCAAAAGGATTGACGGGCGAGTTAGCAAGGCTGTTTTCAGCAAGCATTTCTGCTAACGTATCACTGATGTATTTTCGTCCGTTTATGACCAGGTTCATCGCTTTAATGGTTTCCTCCGCCCCGGCCTCTTTGGATAGAAATCCTTTTGCCCCTGCCTTTAAAAATCTTTTTGCATACACATTTTCGGCGCTCATTGAAAAGATCAGCACTTTGGCATCTGGATAGCCGTCATTGATATATTCCATCAACCCCAACATATCACTCTTGGGCACATGCACGTCCATGAGTATGAGGTCATAGGCACGCTGTTTTATGAGCGCCACCGCAGTATCGCTGTCCGTTGCCTCAAATATTTCCACCGGTTTGTACAACATTTCAACCAATCCTTTTATTCCGGACCTAACAACATAATGGTCGTCTATCAATAAAATTCTTTTCATAATGGTTACTTGTGGGTATAGTGCTAAGGCTTAAATAGTGAGTGCTCTACAAACTTTTTGTGAACTGAAAGACATTTCGTTATAAAGTTGACTAATATTCTTCATATTATGTCAAGTTGCTCTTCTTTGTTACTGGTTCAAATTCTGGCGCCAGGGATATTTGTCGCCATTTGCATCATGGTTGTACTTTTGATCGCATTATTCCCATTTTACTGCGCAACAAAGTTGGTATAGAGTGTTGCATATTGTTGAAAGAGATGCAATTGAGTAGCATAGTTCCACTTTG
The DNA here is from genome assembly GCA_963705285.1 of uncultured Chitinophagaceae bacterium. Taxonomy (GTDB): domain Bacteria; phylum Bacteroidota; class Bacteroidia; order Chitinophagales; family Chitinophagaceae; genus JACMLD01. The sequence continues at coordinate 5,356,525 of OY970066.1, read as the reverse complement.
TTAGGAAAGGGAATTTAATATCGTAAATGAAAATCTGTAGAATCCTCAGAAAATTATACTACAGCAGTGCGCAAAGGCCTGGGAGTTTTAATTGTTTTTTAGAAATAGATTCTTCCTTTGAATTATAAAAGACAATATTTGTGCTGCCTTATCATTGTTTACAGGCAACGGTGCCTATTCCCTGTCTTTAGCAATGGATCGCCTGTAAAATGTCCAATCATTTAAAAGTACTTATCCTTGAAGATAATTCAGAAGACGCAGAGCTTGTGAGGGATATTATTATGCAATCCGGCATGCATTGCCAATTCAGCGTCGTCATGAATCGGGATGCTTTTTCTGAGGCCTTATCATCATTTTCACCCGACGTTATTCTTTCTGACAATTCACTTCCGCAATTTAATTCTGAAGAAGCCCTGCAACTGACGCGGAAATTACTTCCTTATGTTCCTTTCATACTTGTTACCGGCACAGTCTCAGAAGAATATGCCGTTAAAATTACCAAGAGCGGGGCAGATGATTACATACTCAAAGACCGCCTGACACGGCTGCCTGCGGCCATCTCTGCGGCATTGCAATACAGGAAAGCAGAAATTCATGTAAATGAAAGCATTCACAAACTGGTAGACAGCGAAGAAAAATACCGCAAACTGGTAGACAGGATAACAGACGCATTTATTTCATTAGATGCCAACTGGCGGTTCACCTTTGCTAACAAACATGCCTGCAAACTGTTTAAGCAAGACGAAGCCTTCCTCATTGGAAAGACAATATGGGATGTATTGCCAGGGCAAAATGGCACAGCCACCTATCACGCTTACCATAAGGCCATGAAAGACCAGGTCTACCTGCAGGTAGAAGATTATTACTCTTTGTTTGATTACTGGTTCGAACAGCATATTTATCCTTCTTCGGGCGGCCTGTCCGTATTCCTTCGTGATGTAACACTGGCCAGGGAGGCCGCAGAAAAAATAAAAAAGGTAGCTGAGGAAAAAGAGTTGTTGGGGTTGCGTATGTCTGCTATTCTAAATACTATTCCCGCCAATATTGCCTTGCTAAACCCATCCGGGATTATTATAGAGGTAAATGATGCATGGAGAAAGTTTGCTGATCAAAATGCAATGACTGATCCCGATTATGGTATTGGCAGCAACTACGTCAAGATTTCAATGACTTCATTGGGTGAAGATAAAAAAGACGGAGTCAAAGTTGCCAATGGTATACAGGCGGTGCTGGAAAACAGGCGAAGCAGTTTTGTCTTCGAATATCCGTGTCATTCTCAAAACCTCCACAGATGGTTCCGTATGATTGTAACGCCCCTGTCTGAAAAGGTTTACTCCGGCGCGGTGGTGATGCATATTGATATTACTGAACTGAAAAATATGGAAGAAGAACGCGTCAACCATAAAGCTGCTGAACAAAAAAATATTACCAGGGCAATCATTCATGCCCAGGAAAAGGAAAGAAATGTGATGGGCCGGGAGTTACACGATAATGTAAACCAAATTTTAGCCGGTACCAAGCTTATCTTATCAACTGCCCAAATATATCCCGGCAGAAAACCAGATATCATTGCAAGTGCTATTGAGAACCTGCAAAAAGCAATTGAAGAGAACAGAAAGATAGCACATGAACTGGTGGCGCCAGATTTCAAAGACATAAAAATCGTGGATCAAATGATGAGTCTTACGGAAAGCATGCTGAAAAGAGCCGGCATAACGGTGAATACAGAAGCAAATGAATTTAACGAAGCGTTGTTAGACGATGAACAGAAATTAACCATTTACCGCGTAGCCCAGGAACAATGTACCAATATTCTGAAATACGCGTTTGCCCGATCCGTTCAGATCATGTTGGCAACCGACAAACAGTATTTTAGGATGAAGATAGCTGATGATGGTGTTGGTATGGGTAAAGAACAATCATTAAAAGGAATTGGTTTCAGGAATATGAAAAGCAGACTGGAACTTTTTGGAGGAACATTACAAACGGATACAAGTGCTGAGAAAGGCTTTAGATTGGAAATAACTATGCCTCTTAAGTTTAATAAAGGCGCTTAATTGCAATGAAGTAAAAGCCATGATACAGCGTACTGATTATAAATTGTTTGTTCGCAGTATTGCCTTGTCGATATTGATAATCCTCCTTTCATTTTACCTGTCATTACGCCAAACCACTGCTGCCAACGCAACGTCTTTTTGGGTGGTTCATACACAGGAAGTGCTTTTACAGACCGAAAAGCTATATTTTTTTGCTATCAATCTCGAAACAGGCGCCAGGGCATTTATGCTAACCGGTCAGCCATCTTTTCTGGAAACATACAAGGCTTCTGCAACCAGCGCCCATCATCAAGTACATTTGCTCGAACGTTTAATGGCAGACAATCCTGCGCAGCGGCGAAGATTAGATGCTTTACACCAAATAATTACCCAGCGCATAACTTTTTATGACAGTGTGGTTACACTAAAAGAAGATATTGACCTTAACCGTTCACTGGAAATCGTTAAAACGGGCAATACCAACGCCTATATTGAGGATGTAAAACGGGTGAATGCGGATTTACAGAACGAAGAAAACCGACTGCTGCTAATACGAACTGCAGCAAGTGAAAAGGCCATCAAGTTGCAACACCAGGTATTTGTGTATTGCATTGCCGCAATGATGCTATTGTTAACCGGCATCTTTTTGATGCAAAAAAGATTGTCTGCAAAAAAGAAAAGGGAGCAGTCGGATGCTGTTTTCCGCAACCTGATTGAATCTGCCCCTGACGCAATTATTATTACCAATGATAAAGACAGAATTGTGCTTGTCAATCATGCTACCGAATTGCTTTTTAAATACAATAGCCAGGACCTTGCAGATACATTGATTCAGTCACTCATTCCTGATTACCTGCACCTGGATAATGTTAACATGTTTTCTGAATTCACAGCAGTAAACCGCGAAGGCCGAAGTTTTCCGGTTGAAGTGAGTGCAGCACCCGTGCAAACCGGGGAGGGCACCCTCATCTCAGTAACCATCCGTGATATTGCTTCCAGAATGCTGGCGGCAGAAAAGCTTCGGCAAAGTGAGGAGTTTTTCCGCGTTATGGTACAGAACGTAAAAGAGTACGCTATTTTTATGGTAGACCTAAATGGCAGGATTGTTAGCTGGAACCAGGGGGCGCAGAACATCAAAGGCTATCGGGAAGATGAGATCATTGGACAATCAATTGAACTTTTTTATACCCAGGAGGATGTGATTGCGGGTGAACCCATGCGCAATCTTGCTATGGCCTCCCAACTAGGACATTTTGAAAAAGAAGGCCGCCGGGTAAGAAAAGATGGCACCTCATTCTGGGCCGACGTTGTTTTTACAGCATTAAAAGATAAAGCTGGCAATACTTATAGCTACTGTAAAATTACCAGGGATATTACAGACAGGCGGAATATACAGGCGAAGCTTGAATTGCTGTTCCGGCAAATTAACCAGTCTAACGACGCTATTTACACAGTAGATGCCCATCTAAGGCTACAAAGCTGGAACCGGGGTGCAGAGAATTTATATGGTTATAAGCAAGAGGAAGTGTTGGGCAAAAACCCCAATCAGCTTCTGCAAACGGTTATGTCTCCTGCGGAAGTAGCGGGCGTACTGCAGGTAATTGGAACGGCCGACTACTGGACCGGAGAATTAAAACGTGTCACAAAATCCGGTAAGGCAATTATCGTGCGCGCATCTTCTACCAGCGTGGTAGATGAAAACGGTGATATTTCAGGATATGTTTCATCCAATTATGATATTACGGAACAAAAAGCCATGGTGAAGGAATTGAATCACCTGGCCAACATTGTAGCCCAATCTTCTGAAGCTATTTTCTCAAGGGATAGTGCTTACCGCATCGTGAGCTGGAACCGTGGTGCGGAAGTGCTTTTCGGTATTAACCGCGAAGACGCAATTGATAAATCTGTACAAGAGCTGGGATTCTTAAAAATGACCAATGAAGAATTATCAGGCAGACATGCACACCTGGCGAAAGAAGGAACAGTAAAAACCGAATCCTACTTTTCGCACAAAGACGGCACCGTTTTTTTTGGCTCGGTTACAGGCAACGTTACTAAAGATGATAATGGTGAAATAAGTTCTTATAATTTTATAGTAAAAGATATTACGGAACGAAAGCAACTGGAAGAGCAATTACAAAGTTCAAATGAAATGCTTGAGCGCCGGGTGCAGGAAAGAGCACACGAAATTTATAAGAACGAACAGCGTTACAGGATACTGGTTGAAAATAATTACGATATTATTATGGTAACAGATCTATCGGGATGTATTCAATACCGGAGCCCATCTGTTACACGTATCCTGGGTTTTGACAATGACAGCAATACTGAGCTGGAAACTATCGAAAATATTCACCCGGATGACAGGGCATATGCTATCCAACTCACACAGCAGGTCTTGTTATACCCTGGCGAATCTGTTAAGTCGTTATTACGACGCCAGCACAAGAATGGGCATTATGTGTGGCTGGAAGGCGTTGTCACTAATTTATTGAATGATGAACGCATCAATGGCATCGTCTCCAATTTTCGCGATGTTACGGAACAGATTGTCGCCAATGACCGGTTAACTAACAATGAAAAGCGATTCCGGACACTGATTGAAAAAAACAAAGATGTGATCATGTTATTCGATGCATCGTTTAAAGTAATTTATAAAAGTCCATCCGCAAAAGCTATTATGGGACTAACAGAAGACGACGTTGATTTAATCCTGGATTCGCAGAATATTCACCCTTCCGACCTGGATTATGCACAAATCCGCATCACGGAGATGTTGAACAATCCAGGCAAACCTATACAAGTGCAGTTTCGAATCGGTCATAAAAGTGGCACGTACCGCTGGCTTGACGGCGTGGTTACCAATTTGCTGGAAGAGCAGTCAGTATCAGCTATTTTGTTCAATTTCCGCGATTTTACCGACAGAGTAGAAGCTGAAGAAAAACTGGCCAGCAGTGAAATCAGGTTCCGCTCGCTTATAGAAAATATATCAGATGCCATCGTTGTAAATGATGAGCAGAGCACGATATTGTACCAGAGTCCTTCCGTAGCAAAAATTCTGGGTTATGGCCCAGAAGACAGGATCGGTAATAAGGTCATGAATTATATTCACCCGGACAACGTGCACGATTTTCAGTTGCTGTACGACAGGTTAAAGTCAACCCAGGGAGTTCCCCTGCCATTTCAATACCGCTTTCTGCACAAAAACGGCAATTACATATGGCTGGAAGGCGTGGTGACCAATCTTACCGCCACCCCGGCAGTGAAAGGGTATGTTGCCAATTACCGGGATATTACGGAGCGTAAAATGGCAGAAGATCATCTTAGCAAGCTTAACGCTGAACTGGAAGAAAGGGTATTGAGCCGCACCGAGCAACTTAGGAAATCTAACCAGGAACTGGAAGCTTTCTCCTATTCAGTATCGCATGATCTAAGGGCGCCTTTGCGCGCTATTTCAGGGTTTACTTCAAAACTGGAAGAAAAATATAGTAGTCGGCTCGATGAGGAAGCACTTCGTATTACCGGGGTGATAAAAAATAATACAAAAAAAATGGGCCTGCTTATTGACGATCTGCTGGGTTTTTCAAGGATGGGAAGGCAGGAACTCGTGAAAATTAAAATTGATTGCAACTTTATGGTGCAGGAGATCATCGATGGCTATCAAAGAGATGCACCAACTCATATACAATGGAAGAAGGCGGCCTTGCCGGCTGTATATGCTGATGCAGCTACGTTGAGGCAGGTTTGGATCAATCTTATCTCCAACGCTGTTAAATATTCATCCAAGACACCTAACCCCGTTATTGAAATTGGAACTTCGCAAACAGACTATTTTATCGTCTTTTATGTGAAAGATAACGGCATTGGGTTTAACGAAAAATACAAGGATAAACTCTTTAAAGTGTTTCAGCGCCTGCACAGCGCAGAGGAATTTGACGGTACCGGCGTTGGCCTGGCGATTGTAGAAAAAATAATTTCCAAACATGGAGGCGATGTTTGGGTGGAAGCGGCTGAAAATAAAGGCGCCTGTTTTAGCTTTTCAATACCATGCAATGTTGCATTGTAAAGTCAATTATTAAAACCTACATGTATGAACCTATCCACCGTAGACGTTTTACTGGTAGAAGACAGTGCCGATGATGCCGAACTAACCATCGGGGAGCTTAAAAAAAATAACCTGGCCAACCAGCTGTACCATGTAAAAGATGGCGAGGAAGCGTTGGAGTTTATTTTTGCCACCAACCGGTACGCGGGCCTGAGAAGCATCAACAAGTTTCCCAGGCTGATACTGCTTGATATTCATATGCCTAAAGTAAACGGTATTGAAGTATTGCGGGAGTTAAAAGCGCATGAAAAAACCAGGAAGATACCGGTTGTAATACTAACGTCTTCCAAAGAAAATCCGGATATCAGTGTTTGCTATGAATTAGGGGTGAACAGCTATATAGTAAAGCCCGTAAATTTTGAAAGCTTTGCTGCAGCCATTAAAAATCTTGGTTTTTACTGGCTCTTGCTCAATCAATCGCCATCACCGGCATAATTGACACAATAGCAAGCCAGGTTGATGACGCTTTTCTAATTAGCTCATCATACCCACGCTAACCGTAAAAAATGCCGCTTTATATCAGTTAAGAAAGTATTCAGCATTGGCATGCACATATTTTACCAGGGAAGGCCCGTTTTTCAGTTGCAATTTTTTTAGAATGCTATGCCTGTGTACTTGAATGGTTCTGGTGGCAACTAACAATCGCGCTGCTATTTCTTTGGAAGTTAACCCTTCGGTAATTAGATGCACTATTTCAACCTCTCTTTTTGTAAGCCTTTCAACAGGAGATGTTGCCACACCGGCAATTTCATTTTCGGCAATCAGGTTTTTGATTTCAGCACAAAAATATTTTGTGCCGCCCGCTACGGCAGTTATTGCAGCAAAGATTTCTTCTTTAGACGAGTTCTTTGTAATGTATCCATTTGCTCCTGCCTTGATCATATTTTTTGCGTAGCCAGCACTTGCATGCATACTCAATCCTATCACCTTTGTCTTCGAAAATAATGATAGTTGCTGTGTTGCCTCTATTCCCGAAAAAGGTTGTATGTTAATATCCATGAGTACGATATCCGGATTTGCTGACCGTACTGCATCAATGGCTTCATTGCTGCTGCCACATGACGCTACTACCTGAAAAGCGGGTTCCTTACTGATAACATGTTCCAGCGTTTCCCGGAATAACTTATGGTCATCTGCAATCAAAATACGTATCATAAGGAGTGGATTATTGTGTGTGACAAAGCAACAAAAAGTGGGCAAACCAAGATATAGTTGTAATCAGCATAGGGCTATAGTTAATTTACTATAGCTCACCCGGCGTACGGATCGCAGGAGGACCCCTCTTCTGAAATGATATTGAATAATTGGGTCGGCAACGCATTGGCTGTGAAAGCCGAAAACTATTATAAGGCAGTAGCATTGCTTGTTCTGGAAACATTTGCAGATTTTATAAAAATTGGGTTGGCATACTATTCAATTTTCGGCCCGGCTTCATCGTGCACCATTAATGCCGTTTCAGCGTTGATAAAAATTGTTAGCTTTAGTTAAAATTTTTTATGGATGGTGCCAGTGACCGTCTGCTTGATCCTGCTGTAACAATTGCTGACCACACCAATACAATGCTGGCGTATTGGGACAGAGATCTTATGTGCAGATTCGCAAACAATGCGTATATAAACTGGTTTGGGCTCAGCCCGGGCGAAATGGTTGACAAGATTCGATTACCCGACCTCTTGGGAAAGGTCTATACTCTAAATAAGCCGTATGTAGACGGTGTGCTCAGCGGAAAAACTCAAATCTTTGAGAGAACATTAACCCTGCAGAACGGGCAGGAAAGGGCAACTCTTGCTACCTATTGCCCAGACATTGACAACGAAACGGTAAAAGGCTTTTTTGTTCACGTTGCGGACATTACACCGATAAAATCATTACGAACTTCATTGTCTGGTGTAACGGCTTATATGGAGGGAAGTAATACCATTGATGCGGTACAACAATCGCTTAACGGTTACCTGCTGACTGGTTTCCCGGGAATAGCAAAATTAGCCAGTCAGCATTTTATTTCTCCGTCAAAACTCAAAAGAGATTTTAAGATTGCCTGTAATCAAACTGTTTTTGCGCGTTTCAGGGAGATGCAAATGGAGCTGGCCTACACCTGGCTGGTGAATAAGCAATTCAGCCGAAAGCAGGTGGCAGCTATGTTGGGTTTTTCAAATCCATCTAATTTTTCTGCCTGTTATACAAAATACCTCAAGAAGAAAGAAGCAAGTCTGGCCATTGCTGCTTTAAAAGAGGAAAATGACCGGCGCTATAAAACCTTTGTCAATCAATCGCCCATTTCAATTGCTATGGTAGACAACCAAATGCGGTATATGGTGGTCTCTAACAAGTGGAAAGAAGCGCATGGTGTAACCAACATGCCCATTGAAGGAAAGTTTTATTATGACGTTCATCCGGAAACACGGCAGTTGTGGCAAAAAATTCACGCACATTGTTTACAGGGGAATGCGGATGCAGGGGAGATGGAAGTGCCTGCCAGTACTACCCACGATACAACCTGGCTAAAATGGGATATCAAACCGTGGTACGATGGTGACAATTTGATTGGTGGGTTGATGATTTATACGGAAGACATTACTGCATTAAAAAGCAAAGCAGAAGACAACCGTAAAATTCTGGAGATTTTAACCCGCACTAATGAGATTACCCGCATTGGTGCATGGAAAAGAAATTTTATAACAAATGAAGTCACCTGGAGCAAGATAACAAAGCAGATACTAGAAGTTCCGGACAATTATTCGCCCGACGTCATTGCAACCAGCTTAAATTTTTATAAAAAAGGGCGCAGCCGGAACCTTATAAAAAAAGTTTTGCACGATGCCCTCACTAAAGGGAAATCCTTTGACGTGGAGGTGGAGGTGATAACCGCAAAAGGCAATCAAAAATTAGTACGGGTGGTAGGTTGTCCCCAGCTAAGAAACGGCAAGTGCGAAAAACTGATGGGAGTCTTCCAGGATATTACTAAATACCGGCCTTCCGCAGAAAGATAAATGGCTGGCTTGATATCTATTCTTCACTAACCAATACCAATCACACTTTTTTGCTATTAACGCCCCATGTCAACTATCAGTTTGGCCTCTACAGGGTAAAAATGGTCTTTAAAGTCCTTAGGTTTTGTGAAAATCAAACCAGCCTCTCACTAGCTTGCAACGGTTTCTGGATATAAATATTGGTCCGTTTTCATTCTACCCTATTTTGACTATCAACTTGGTTGAGTTGCCTTTATTTATTAGTCAAACCACAACCTTTTTATGCTAAATTCTCAACCAGATCTGGAGGCTTGTGCAAAAGAACCTATACATATACCGGGCAGTATACAATCCCATGGTTTTTTAATTGTTGTAGATGCGCAAAGCCTGGTAATTCTTCAATCCTCCACTAATATAAGTGACTTTCTGCCGTTTACAGCCGCGGATGTTTTTGGAAAACACCTGTATGAATTACCTATTGCGGGTCTTAAAGAAATAGTTACGATTTACACCCTTAATAACACTTTCAGAAACGTAAACCCCATTACAATTAAGATAAATAGAACCAATGGGCCTGAGATTTTTAATTTAATACATCACACATGGAACGGTTGTCTATTGCTAGAGTTTGAACCCTCTGCTTCAGTACATAAAATTGTAGAAAGCAATACGGTGCTTAGCGGGTTGATTACCATTCTGAACTCTAGCTCCGGCACAGTTAACCTGCTTGAAAAAGTGGCCACCCATGTAAAACTCATCAGCGGCTATGACAAGGTGATGATCTATCGTTTTGCGGAAGATTTTCATGGTGAAGTGGTAGCAGAAGCGCTGAATGAAAACGACAAGCATTCTTACCTGGGGCTGCATTTTCCGGCCTCCGATATTCCGGTACAGGCAAGAGCGCTCTATGTTAAGAATAAAGTGAGGATCATACCGGATGTTTGGTCTGCTACCGCTTCGCTTTATCCATTATTAATCGACAATCAGCCCACGAATTTAGAAAACAGTGTGCTAAGGGCTGTTTCCCCTATTCATATTCAGTACCTGAAAAATATGGGTGTAGCCGCCTCTTTTTCTATCTCTATCATTATTGACGGCAACCTTTGGGGCCTTATTGCCTGCCACAGCTATCAGGCTAATTTTATTCCGTATGAGTTAAGGCAAACCTGCGAGATGATTGGTTTTATTTTATCCTGTCACCTTCATCACCAGATAACAGCAAGTGCCGAGCAGTATGAAAAAACAGCGCTGGCGCATAAATCGAAAATGATTGCTAACATAAAGGAGCACTGGAGTATACCGCGGGGGTTGTGTGGAACTGAGGATAATATGATGAACATTGCTGATTGTACCGGGGCTGCACTCTTTTTTAATAATGAGTTATATACTGTAGGCCAGACGCCGGAAGATGATCAGTTAATTGAGTTGATTAACTATCTGCATAATGAAAAGAGCTCCGTTGGTTTTTACCAGACCAATGAACTGCCGTTGGTATACGAACCCGCTAAAGTCTATGCTGATACCGCAACCGGGTTAATGAGTATCTGCTTAAACACTTATTTAAAAGAGTATTTGCTTTGGGTTAAGCCAGAGAAAAAGAAGACTATTTCCTGGGGCGGTAGTCCTGATAAGCCAGTGGAATATGACCAGGCAGGAAACCTGCAACCCAGGTCATCCTTTGCCAGCTGGCAGCAGTCTGTGGTTTATACATCTGATACCTGGAGTAGCACAGATATAACGGTAGCACAAAAGCTGAAGGATGATTTACAGGAAATTATCTCTTATCAAGCCAATGAAATACGGCTGCTAAATGAAAAGTTGTTGATTGCTAATACAGAATTGGATGCGTTTGGTTATACCGTATCTCACGATTTGAAAAACCCACTTACCGCAATTCACGCCTATTCTCAGTTGTTAGCCGAAACGTATGGCGGTGACCAGGCAGCACCGGCATTTGTGATCAGCAACAGGATATTAGACAAAAGCAGGCAATTGAACCAAATGATTGATGATATTATCAATTATACAAAATCAACCCGGCTTTCGGTTGTTACGACGGCCCTGAATACAAGACTCATCATTCATGATATCATTGAAGACTTTAAAAGTTATTCGGTAATCCAGCCTGTGTTTATACTGAATGATATTCCTTCAATTATTGGTAACCACACTATGATTCGCCAGATATTCCAGAACATCATTAGTAATGCTGTAAAGTACAGTTCCGGCCGTTTGGAGGGCCCTGTCATAACAATCGATGGATGGAAGAATATGAATGATGTATGCTTCAGCATCAAAGACAACGGCGTTGGGTTCGACATGAAAGACGCATCCAGGATATTCGAGATTTTCAGCCGCCTAAAACCCACGGAATTTTCTGGGCACGGCGTTGGTTTATCCATTGTTAAACGATTGGTAGACCGGCTTAATGGCAAAATATGGGTAGAAAGTGAAATAGGAAAGGGCAGTACATTTTTTATCTCATTTCCAGCGCCAGTTAAATTATAATTATTGAAAGCGTTATTAAATGCTCGCAAAAAAATTAAGAACTGAAACACATCAACTGCACGAGCTGGTGGAAAAAGTAAATTTTTCCACTTCAATTGGTAATGGCTCTATCGAGATGCATGATTATGTAATTGTTTTAAAACGACTATTGGCTTTTTATACTCAAACACAGGTTTTAGCCGAATCCGTACAGCTGCAGAATCCATTACCCAGTACTTTTTTTTCTGAAAAAATAAAGCTGCTAGAGGAAGACCTTGGCCAGATGTCAGCTTCCGCCCCGCCGTCCTGCGAAGTGTTTTCTACCGTAGCTGATTATGAGTTCATAGGGTTTTGTTATGTAGCACTTGGTTCAATGATGGGCGGCAGCATGATACACCGAAGTTTTTTACAACGATCAAAAAATAACCTGCCTGCATTGCCCACCACATTTTATGAAAGCTGCCAGGGAAGTGTTGACCAATACTGGCAATTGTACCAGCGATACCTCGCGGTTTTACCAGCAGATGAACATAGTGCTGTTATTCAGGGTGCAAAAATTAGCTATCTGTACTTTACTTATTTGTCTGCTTTAATAACAAGCTAGTTCAATGTTGAACTTGTTTGATACAATGAGTAAAGTTGCCCTCGAATGGGGCTTTTACATAAATTGGGCAACGATAAGAAATAAATTAGATACTTTATTAGCATAACCTTCATGCCGAAGCCAGAATGAGCATACTGCACGCTTGTATTCATTTGATTACACCAACGGTTATTTAAACTGCAGATTCAAAGAAACAATATTGGATTGCATGCCTATATTTTTTGTATAGTGCCCATACCGTAATTCCACCATGCTAAAATGTTGCGCACCAAAAATACCTTTGGGAGGCGCAATACGCAAGCCAGCTCCCAGAAATTGACTGTTGAATTTGGAATAGTCGTAATTACTTGTATAATATTGATTTGCTGCTGTGTGCTCACGATATCCTGCAAAATATTTGATGGCTGTTTGCGTGTAAAACCGATAGAACGGGCTTACAGAAAAGAACGGTGTAATTTTTACAGGCAATTCTATTTCGGCCGTATGAGAATGTATGCCCCAGTTGTCTGTATAAAAACGGTAATAAGATTTAATGATAAACCTGTCACCTAGAAAATAGTTGGCCCTGAATCCCAGTGGTAATTTGAAACGGCTATCTGGCAGGGTCTCCTGGTGTACCGAACCATCGGTAAAGTATACACGATGAAAGGGGAGTGCCAGGTAACCGGTTTGCTGCACAATGTCTGCTAAAAAAATAACCTGCAAACGCTGGTTAATGATTTGCGACCATGATAGCGATCCTGAAAATGTATTCCTGGACGTGCCCGGGTAATCATGTTCTTTTTCATTTTGGTTGGCCCTTAATTCCAGCGGCAATATCAAACTTACACGGTCGAGGTACATTTGAAATTTTGCTGTAAACTCGCCATTCCTGTTTTTCGTCTTTTGAGACAAAAAAGCATTGGCGCCAAAAGATTTGTAATCAAATTCGGTGGAAGCTGATATACCAACGCCGGCTGAACGCCCTTTGTTTTCATTCTCAACACTCCAGCTAAGCGATGGATATATTCTGTTATCTGCGTGTGAAGCAGATGAATTTGCTTTGAGGTCAATCTGGTCAGAGGAAGCGGAAGTATAATGGTCTACACCCAGTTCAAAATCAAAACTGTGTTTGCGCAATTTTTTATCGTAGCGCGTTAATTTAATTTCAAAAATTGTGGCTATGTCAGTTAATTTTTCTGAACCAATACCGCCCGTTACCGATGAATTATTGCCATTTTGGCCATAGTAACTGGATACAATATTGATTTCTTCCATTTTTAACTTCCGGCTTTTATAGCCTGAAGTATCTGCGGTATTTTGCGCAAACGAATGCACCAGTGCCATAAGGCCCGCCGCTGTTAAGAAAATTCTTTTCATTAAGATGCTGTTGTAATTGACCAAAAAAAAGATTCCGGCACGCAGGTGGTTAATTGCAGCCGCAGCCGCCACCATTTTTACCGGCATTGGCACCCGATGCACCTTCGCGGTATCCCTGGAAGCTTAATTCTGTTTTTTCCACTTTGCGGTTGCCCAGGCTCATTTCAGCATCATTCAGCTTGTTTTTCTGGTATTCTTTTACAGGCTTGCAGGAAGCAAGCGATAAAAAGCCGATGGCCGTTGACAGACAGATGAGTGATATGGGTGTTGCACGTTTCATTGAAGATGTATGTTTTTTGAGCAATAGATTTTATTATAATCGTCAATAATTATACAGGCCAGCTGGTGTACCTGGTTCACCAGGTCAATGCCAGCTTTGATTCCCATAATGGTTACAGGCGTAGCCATGGCATCTGCCAATTCTGCATTGGGACTGATGATGGTTACACTTTTGATACCTGTTACAGGCAAACCTGTTTTTGGATTGATGGTATGGGAATACTTTTTTCCGTTGATAATGACAAACTTCTCATAATTACCTGACGTTGCCACCGCCATATCTGTAACATTCATGGAAGAGAAAGGCAGGCGGGCATCATTGGGGTTGGCAATACCTATGGTCCATGGTTGTCCATTAGCCTGTAATCCCCAGGTGGTTAAATCACCTGAAGCATTTACGATGCCACTGTTCACACCTTCTTTTTTCAACAGCGCCCGGGCCATCTCGGCAGCGTATCCTTTGCCAATGCCACCAAACCCAATGCGCATTCCTTTTTCTTTTAAAAAAACAGTGCAATTGTGTTCATCCAATATGATATTCCGGTAGTTGATAAGGCGTACCATAGACCGGGCTGTTGCTGCGTCTGGCAATGCTGTCATGCCTTTATCAAAATTCCAGAGCCGTTTATCAATAGAGCCATAGCTAATATCAAAAGCACCATCTGTGAGGTTTGAAATACTGATGGATCGCTGAATCAAGTCAAACACTTCGCGGTCTACTTGCACAGCACGGTTGCCGGCTTGGTGGTTGATCTGGTTGGTCTGACTGTTATCATCAAATGTGGTCAGCAATTTTTCAATCCGTTTTATTTCTTCAATCGCCAGTTGAATTTTTTGCTGAGCCCAGTCTGCATCATCCGCCACAACCGTTATTTCGAAGCGGTTGCCCATTAGCTTTTCCGCAACTTTGTACTCCACCAATGGGCCAATGGCGCTAGTTGTGTGCATGTGCAATGTTTTTGATCTCCTGTACAAATAGGGTGGCGTCTTTCGGTAAACCGTCCCATGTTTTAAGCACTTTGCCATTTTCGTTGAGCAATACGGTTAGCGGAAACGCGCCCTTAGGGTTGTACTTATCGGCCAGCATGCCGTTTTGTTCCTGCACATTTTTCGCCAGCTGATTTTTCTTGTTGCGCGGAAAATCTGCATTTACCAATACCAACAGGCTGTCGGCCATGGAACTAAAGGCGGCATTGTCAAAAATTTCTTTGCGCATACGAATGCATGGGCCACACCAGTCGGAGCCGGAGAAATTAAGCAAAATAAGCTGGTGCTTTTCCTTTGCAATGGTTTTCGCCTTTTCAAAATTAGATTCCCAGCCACCGAATAGCAATGTCAACCATGATCCCAGTAATAATAGTGTAATCTTCATATTGATGGTGATAACGAAGTGCCCGCCCGATTGTTTTCAAATGGCGGGCCAGATATAGTAAATAGCGTTTGATTAACAAAAAAGGCGGGTAGTCCGCATTTCAGGAAAGTTGCCTGCAATCCTCGTGATCGGTATAAGCAAACAAAACCGTTTGATTACCAAATGGTTAATCTTCTTCTTGCGGGGAGCGCTTATTTAGACGTTTTACAACCAATCATTGGTATCTCACCGTAAAACGCGCTTCAATCGTTGACTTTAAATGGCTTCAGGTTTTTTTTGTAATCAAAATAGGTAGCCAGAATTTACGAAAGTATGTGATCTGAGTCATTGCCCATCCTAATGCTGGTCATATAATGACCGAACATCCTGGGATACTTTGCGCTCACATAAATCAAATAATTATGAAAAAAATAATAGTTGTACTTGCGGCATTATTTATTACCGCAGGTTCGTTGTTTGCACAATCAAAAGCCGGACGATCAGATACTACGCAACACGCCGAATTTTACAGTTGCCCGCACCATCCGGAGAACACCAGTATCCACGCGGGCAAGTGCTCCATTTGTGGCATGGACCTGCAGTTATCCGGTAAAGAGCAAATGAAGGCGGGTTCCGCAAAAACCTATGCTTGCCCAACGCACCTGGCTGTAACCAGTCACAACGCAGGGCAGTGCCCTAAATGCGGAAAGAAAATGAACCTGTCATTAAAAGAACAAATGAAAGCGGAAACAGTAAAACTGTATACTTGCCCCATGCACCCAGCAGTAGCACTTAATAAAGATGGCGTTTGCCCCAAATGCGGGAAGGCACTGGTAGAAAAGAAAAAATCAATTTAACTGCAAACTTTAATTTGATTGTATAACCAAACGATGCCTGTGTTTACACAGGCATCGTTATTAGACTTATTGGCATTCTGTGATATGTTTAGCAACACCTTAATTTGCCTGGATAGCGCCATATGGTTTAGTAAGTAAACGTAAGCCCAGCTCCCAACCCCAAGCTGGTGTTGTAGTAAGTGGAAACCAAAATGTGTCTTAGGATGAATTTAAATCGATATTGCTTCTTGATTTAATATCTTTCGCCTTCCACAGTAGCATATTCACCGTCGCTACAGGTATATATTGCTGAAAGTTTAGTTCTACCCGCTGTAAGGCTCCCTTTCATTGTACAAACGCCTGTAATTTCGCTGGAGACAAATTTAATATCAAGACTATTGCCGTCTAAAGAACCAGTAAACACCCCTTTATCGCCCTCACTGTTACTGTATTCTCCGGTTACCATCTTTCTGGCTACTCTGAATTTCAAATTGAATTGAGCAATGTGTGTCTGTCCCGTTATAGTATACCTCACTTGCCCCTTAAATTGCAAATCTTCAGAAGCAAAATGTTTGTATAGAAACCAGAGACTTGCTAAAGTTATTAAACAACTGATGACGACCCAGGTTAACTTTCGAGTTTTAAAGGCATTCCAATTCAATATAACCCTTAATCTGCTCGCTAACTGGTCTATGTCGAAACTCCACCTGGTATCAGATATTTCAATTGCCTGCAATGTTAATAATGGTTGTAGTTCTTGCGGTAGTTGCTCTTCTTTGGGCATTTTTGCCCCTTGCACCAGGACAGGAATCACCGGGACATTATTCTTGAATGCATTTGAAACTTCCAATCGTACAAAATCGTTGACATTTTTCAGTCGTATGCCATACTCGTTAGATGTTGTTGTCCACTCTTTACCAATTACCACTAACAAAACGTTAGCAGAAGTGATAGCATTCTCAATTGCCTTAACAAAGTCGTCACCAGCAACCATATTATCGACATCGCGAAAAACATGCGTTTTACCAAATTGGTTAATTAAATCTGAATAGATTCTTCCTGCATGGCCCCCTGAATCTTCGCGTCGATAGGAAATAAAAATCTTTCCCTTTTTTTGCATTTGAATTTTTTGATTTTTCTTTACTTAAATGCTGCTTGTCGCGTCCATTAGTTTACAGCAATGCTATGCATTCCACCGAAATTAAAATACCTGCTGGAAATGGCATTACCTGGGGCGTACTTCTTGCAGGTGCGTTGTCGCCAAAAAATTCAGCATACACTTTATTTAATACCGCAAAGTCATTGCCGGCTACCATGAATACGGTGGTCTTAACCACTTTGCTTAAGTTGCTCCCGGCTTCTTCAAGGATTGTTTTTATATTTTCAAAGCTTTGTCTGGCCTGCTCCTCAAAGTTGTCGCTTACTACTTGCCCGGTACCCAGATCAAAACCAGGCGTACCCGACAAAAAAATAAACTTGTCGGCCAAAACTGCTTGCGGAAATACCTGGCTCATGCGAGGCGCTTTGTCGGTATTGAAGGTTTTCTTTTCGGTCATGTATTGCTTTTTGGTTGGCAGGGTCAAATATGCCGGGTAAATTAAGCTAAACCCAATTTATAACAAAACATGTTTAATCAAATGTAGTACCAACCAAAGCTGAATATCAAACGGTTTTGTCAGCGCCCGCTACATAACCAGGCTATATCAGCAACAGCCTGTGCTATTCAATTTTTTAAAAGATAGCCCAAGGATGGTTAAATTGGTTGTCGTCATCATCTTTATTCATTTTACGCCGAATCCATTCCTTTACATATTTGATAGCCTGGAGAGTTAACTGACGATAATTGGTTTTCATCTTATTATAGTTTATTGGGTTAAACAATTGGCTTTTTAATTTTGCTATAATAAAATTGCTATAATACAATGATTGGGCGGCAGGATAAAATATCCCGTTAACCGCTTGCCCGGTTATTTTTTTTCTGATCAAGTTAAATGCCAATCCTGTGTAGCAACCCGGCTCCGCCAGCAGGTAACCGTTGCCCCAAAAAAATGACAGCGGATTCCCGTTTTGAACTGAAAAATGTTCATGATTTTTTTTCAGAAACCGCGATCCGGTAACCTGGCAAACTGAAAAAATTGCAGCGGTAAACTGCCTGGCACGCATCATTGCCGGACTGGCATTTGATTTGAAGATGGTCTATCGTTCAAATTTATTATTGTTTCATTATCATTCATTCTTATTTTTTAACCAAATTAAAAGGAGGTCTGTTATGACAATCGTAAAAAGAAACGGAAACCTGCAACGCCATTTCCCCCAGCTTTTTGATGATTTTTTTAACCGCGACATTTTTAATTGGGGAATGAGTAATTATTCTGACACCAATACTACCATCCCCGCGGTTAACATCAAAGAAACCACTGATAATTACGAAGTGGAAGTAGCGGCACCGGGAATGAGCAAGAAAGATTTTACCGTGCAGCTGGAAGGTAATACGCTTACCATCAGCAGTGAAAAAGAAACGAACAGGGAGCAAAATGACAACGTTCGCTATGCTTCCCGCGAATTCAGTTACCAGTCTTTTTCAAGAACATTCACCTTGCAAAAAGACGTGGTAGACACCGAAAAAATTCAGGCCACTTATGAGGATGGTGTGTTGCACCTGGTGATTCCAAAAAAGGAAGAAGCCAAACAAAGAGGCCCGCGGCGTATTGAAATTTCCTAAACGCTTTTGATGAACGCCTGGCAGAAGTTGCTTCGGTAAGGGGCAACTTCTGTTGTTTTAACGCTATTAACAATCAGATGATAATATAATTAGCCTGGTTATTATTTTATGTCCCCGTAGGGTCTCCCGCATTAGGTGTAAGTATTATAATGCATCTAGCAAGGGGACGCTACGGTTCCAAATATTCAACCGTAGTGTCCTCCCGTATCAGTCTGTTTAGGCAAAACCCTGAGGGGAGAGACACTACGGTGACGGGAAGCCATATCAGCGTGCCCGTAGCGTGTCCAGCATTAGGTGTAAGTATTAAAATGCATCTGGCCAAGGGGCGCTACGGTTCCAAATACTCAACCGTAGTGTCCTCCCGTATCAGTCTCTTTAGGCAAAACCCTTAAGGGAGAGACACTACGGTGACGGGAAAAAGCCAAACAAAAAGGTCCGCGGCGTATTGAAATTTCTTAAACGTTTTTGATGAACGCCTGGCAGAAGTTGCTTCGGTAAGGGGCAACTTCTGTTGTTTTAACCCTATTAACAATTAGATGATAATATAATTGGCTTGGTTATTTTTTTTTATGTCCCCGTAGCCTATCCAGCATTAGGTGTAAGTATTATAATGCATCTGGCCAAGGGGCGCTACGGTTCCAAATACTCAACCGTAGTGTCCTCCCGTATCAGTCTCTTTAGGCAAAACCCTGAAGGGAGAGACACTACGGTGACGGGAAGAGGCCAAACAAAAAGGTCCGCGGCGTATTGAAATTTCTTAAACGCTTTTGATGAACGCTATGCAGAAGTTGCTTCGGTAAGGGGCAACTTCTGTTGTTTTACGCTATTAACAATCAGATGATAATATAACTAGCCTGGTTATTTTTTTTATGTCCCCGTAGCGTCTCCCGCATTAGGTGTAAGTATTATAATGCATCTGGCCAGGGGGCGCTACGGTTCCAAATACTCAACCGTAGTGTCCTCCCGTATCAGTCTCTTTAGGCAAAACCCTGAAGGGAGACACTACGGTGACGGGAGGCCAAACAAAAAGGTCCGCGGCGTATTGAAATTTCCTAAACGCTATTGATGAACGCTATGCAGAAGTTGCTTCGGTAAGGGGCAACTTCTGTTGTTTTACGCTATTAACAATCAGATGATAATATAATTAGCCTGGTTATTTTTTTGAAATTGTTTTCTTTACCGCAAGCATTGGCCACCACACCATGTAAACCTCCACCATGAGCACCGGGACAACCCAGCATAACCATTCCGCAGTTGTTCTTCTCTCCATTTGCGTGTCTAAAAAAGGAAAAACATTTTTATATCCCAGCAGCGGAAAAAGGCGGATAAAAATAAATGCCAGTGCGGCGGTATAACTTCTAATCATGAACTGCCGATGTGCTTTTATATTCCTGTTTTTTATCGACCACCAGGCAATGGCCGTTGTTACCAGCCAAAATATTGACAATATACCTAAGGAAACTCTGCATGGTTTGCAATCATACATCAGGTTCAATCGAAAAGCGCATACTGCCGCTATCAGCGACCCAATGATAAATACTTTGCCGGCTGTGCGATGGTAGGTGACGTACTTAGTGCGAAACCCGTCCCAGAATTGAAATGGACCCAATAATAGCGCGGCACTCGCACCCAACATATGCCCGATAAACCAGATTTTGCTTACAATAAAACCCCTTTTAAAATTTTCAGGCAGGTAGCCACCTACATAATCAACAATAGTAGTTATGTAGAAGTAGAGTGAAAAACCAATGATAGCTGACCAAAAGATTAGCCAACGTATATTTTTAAGTTGCAGTGCGGCCATTTTTCAATATACTGAATTTTCTTAGGTAAGAAATAATGCTCCACCAGATTATTATGATTGTTGCGGCATTTTTTCTGTTGGCAGGGGCTTTTTAGGGTTTTCTGCCGTTTTGGGTAATTGTACCGTGGTAGGTAAAACCGACACCATCGCAGAAGAATTCAAAAACGTTTGCGCAAGGGTGGAAAACCTTGTGAAAAACCTACTGGATTTACAGTTAAATAAGTTCAATTAATTATTACTGCTTCACCATTTAAAATATTACCGCGTTATAGCGCGGTGAATAATTAAACTGATTACCTTTGAACTATAATTCACAACAACTAGAGGGGTGTCTTTGGGAGAAAATCGTAAATAGAACAGTTGAGTATTCCGGCAAGCTGATTAAGGCGTTCCAGGCTGTAACGGGTGGTGGTTTTGTCTGACTCAACCTGGCCCACAAAGCCAGTATTTACTTCCAATTCGTAAGACAGGTCTGCTTGGGAATAGTTAAGCGCAATCCTTCTTTCACGGACTTTTTTAATTGCATAGCGGTCTATTTTGGAAACGGGTTTCATTTGAGACTGAAGTCTTTGAAAGAACAAGTTGCGCTTTTTGTGTGCGCTGTCCAACGCGCTATAGCGCGGTAATATATTTTCATTGGGTGGGATATTCCCGTTTTGAGTATGCAGCGTGATAACGCGGGGATAGATTACTCTAAACACCCCAGGAGCTTAGGGAACCTGAAATGTTTAAAATTCAAATATTTTTTATGTTATTCAAAACAAACAAGCAACGTGGAGCTTATTGGCGGAAACTGCACAAGCAGCACACCGAAAAGGAAATTAAAGCCGCATTGGCAACTCTGAAGAAGGACACGGCGCGGGTTCTAATTATGCACTATCAGGCGGGTTTTACTCTGACCCGAATTAGTAGCATTCTGGAAAAATCTGGTACGGTGGTAAGGCAGCATCATAATAGGGGGATTTTTCAGTTGTGGAGGTATTTTAAAACAAGAAGAAAATTGCTGACTGCTAAAACATTTTTGTTAAAAAGTATCTGATTTGAAAGTCAATGATTTTTTATTTAAATCACAAATTGAAACAGTCGCCACTAATGTCACTTAGTGATGCAAATGCTATTGGTTGTAATAACAGTAAGAAGCGATACATTTTTCATGGTATGAGTATTGAGGGAGACGCGGACAGTTCGGAAGGTTTTGTCTTTGCCACCGTACCGGCAATGAATTTAAATGGTGGCGAAGATGAATGCAGACACCTCCGTGATTCAGCGGGTGACCTGGAACCCCCCTAGTAAAACCTGGAACATTACATCAACGGCCGAAATCCGTGGACAGGAGTTACCGGAAGTATTCCTGGAAATGAAACTGGAGGCGGTGAAGCAGTAGGTAAGGAGATAGTGCTGATGATTTCTGTTGAAATTTTTAAAAAGTATACCAAAAATATGGTTGCCGCAACCTAGCGCAGCGAATAAGTCATGAAAGCCTTGCAAGAGAATCAGAAAAAACGATTAAGTGGAAGCCTTCTTTGGCTTTGATTTCCAGACGCAAAAAACCCCCTCACCAAGAGGGTTTCGTGTTCATAAAAGGAAAATTTTAATTGGCTGACAGCCGCTTTGGTCGAAATTTATCCTAGTCCCAGCTTGATAATCCCGTGGAAGGTTGTGTCTACCGTATTACTACGGGGTTACGATTTAATATATACCATTATTTTTATCATATACATCGGTGTTTGACCATATATACGGAATAGCTGATGCAAAGATAGGTCACAACCGTATCTGCGTCGAATAGCCAAAAATAGCAATCAGACTTTTGGTCCATATATATACATGGCCTATTATAGAAACTTATTTTAAACCTTAAAAACTGGAGACAATGGGACTTTTTGACAAAATTTTTAACTCAAATAACTCCGCTTTTCAAAATGATGGCTATAAGCCTCTTTCTGATTATGAAGCGTGGGTTGCAATTTTATATGCTACGATATCCGTTGACGGAGAAGTTTCGGAAGTAGAAATTGATGCTTTGGCACGTTTGCTGGTCTTCAAAAACAAATTTGCAAACATTGATATAGCGCCGTTTTACAAAAATGCTATGGAAGCTAAGAATCAGTTTGGTACCCAACACATTATTGATAAATGTTCCCTGCTCATTAAGGAGGAAGACAAAGCAACAGTTTTGGCGTTAGCGGCTGAATTAGTATTGTCTGACGGGATCATTACTGATAAGGAAAAAGAATTGATTGAGTATGTAACAAGACAGCTAAACGTTAATGAATCACTTGCCGAAAGAATTGTCGAAGTGATCTTAATAAAAAATAAGGATAATCGGATATTGCTTGATTGATATGTTTCTGCAAATAATTAATCCCCGGGCTTATTCTAGGTCGGGACTTAGTATATTCCGTCGACCGATAATCACTGCTGGATGAAAATATGTTGATCAAGGTAAGAACAATCGTTTATGGCAATTCGCCTGCGGAAACTGAAGCTCGGATTTGAAAATAACTGATGTTACAATGTCAAGCCTACCTTGGATAATTCTAAGGCTGGCTATGTGAGCTTTGTTAGTCAAACAAATTATGCTGTATTTGATTATCACCTTTATTGTCTCCTGGCATATATTTTTGCAATTGTCCAATAGCTTTTATGTACCTAAGAAACTCGTCAATACCTCCAACTTTTGATGTTGAAATTTTCTCATTAAGTCCAGAATGGGATTGAAATGAATATTCTGAATATTGGCAAATTGGAATTTGATGATTATTATTGAAGCGTCTGTCCGGCGAGCCATTTTTGTTGAGATAACGCCATGTTTGCCCAACAACAACGGAATCGCGGGGAACGCCTTCAGATTCTATAAAACGTGTAATGTTACCATAGCATTGTATGTTTTTATACATTATAGCGCCAAATTGATTTCCTCTTTTGATAATTAACCTTTCAGGAAAAAAGTATAGGTCCGTATTGATTAAACCTATATATGGTATTTGAACATTCGTTCTAAAAATTTTTGACGGTGTCTTGTTAGTTGATATTTTTGATAACGGCTTTCTTGTTATTGTTCGTGCGGCACCGCTTGAATATTTGTAATCATTGGTATTTTCTGAATGTAAGTATTGCCAAATCCTTGAACAGTTCAGCAATGATGAAAAGTGGTAGACAAACTTTTCGTATACATCTTTTATGCTGTCGTCCATTTCGTAGTAAATTTGTACAAGCAATCTTTTGTTGTCAACTTTTTTTAAATACCAAAGAAGCAATAAAAAGAGAAATACTAATGAAATAAACAGAATCCAAAATAAGTTTGACTCTCTCTCAAATAAACTAGGACTTACAGTTGTTGCAGGCTCATCGTTTGTTGAAGTGGTAGCAGTCTTCTCTGAAAATTTCTTGGAAACGAAGCCGTCCTGTCCGTTGAAATTAATTTTGTACCAATCAAGTTGGCTTTCGTCTGTTAATTCAAACTGCTCTCCAGGTTTTATAATACCTAAAACATTGCTTGTTTTTTCTGGACGTTGCCTAATGTTGGTGTTTGAAGTTGAGATTGGTTTTATAAAGTTTTTAGTTACGGAAACTTGATGATTCACTGTATTGGTTTCGGAAGTAAAGAAAGTATAAAATAGAATGACTGCAGAAAAAAGTAAAGGGAAAATTCCAAACCAGTTATAGTAAGAGATTTTTTTGCCTTTTTCTGTGAGTTCGTTAACAAAATCTTGTGAGTCAATGTCTGTAATTTCTTCGACGTCACTTGAAGTTATTGTATGCTGTTCATAATTAACAGGTGTGTAGTTGGTTGGATTTTGAGTATAGTGTCTTTGCCCATACCCCGATATTTTCGTTCTATAATAAATACCGTGGCTACCAAAGTTTACATAAGTTCCCCTACTGCTAAAGTTAATTCTTGCACCTTGGATGCCTGCCGAATAACTAATTCCAGATTTGGAAAAATTGATTCTAAAGCGGCCGCTTCCAAACGATTTTCGGAAATAAAATCCCATATTTTTAATTATTAAGGTGTGTCATTAGCATTAACCTCACCGTTCGAGTATTTGCGAAGACTGCGAATTCATTGATTGACCAGCCCGGTATGCATGCTCATTTGAATATGTTGTAGAAGTTAAGAACTACAACCGAAAATTGAACGTCGAGCCCGAACCGCTGCTGATGCTTGTAAATAGCCGATGTTATAATGTCCAACCCTGCTTTTGTACATACTTTTGTTGTGCGTTCGTGCTTCTGTCACTTAATCATTTTCTTATAGTGAGCTTCATAGCCTGCAGCTTTAAACAATTCTGCAAATGCTTCTTTGAAGTCAGCATAATTGAACTCCTTAAAGTCAAAAATGTTCTGTCCAAGTGAATGAGACTCTCTATTGATGTACCGATAAAATGCTTGAAATTTGTTACTGTTCAGGGGCGATTGGGCGAAAAAACTATTTAGGTCTTTTTTTTCAACGAAATTGAAAAAGTACTCGATAATATTTCTCATGCAGTTCGCAATCAAAGCCGCTGGTTGTTTGTCATCTTTAATTATGAACCAATAAGCTTGATAATCATTTTGAATCTCTTCGTAACTCATCGGAACAAATGCACTTCCATTTTCATTTTTCATAAGCCTAAACAGCTTCTGTATTTCTTTTCTAACGTCATGATTAGTTTCTGTGATTTCATAAAAGAAATACAAGCTGTGTGTCAATATAAATACCTGCTCGTACTTATATTGCCAAGTAGTGACTTTCTCTCCAGTAATTGGGTCTGTTTTAATTTCTTTTGTTCCGAAGAATTCGTTCTTTATTAATCGACCTACATTAAACACATAAATATGCGACAAACTTGAAATAGGGTTGTCAATAATAACTACTTTCTTTTTACCCGTTTCAGTAGCTTCCTTTTTTCCTCTACAAAGCTCAATGAAGTAAAGGAAACTGATAATCATTTTTTCGCCTTCACTTAAAGAACGGAAGATTTTATCTTGATTTTCTCCTCGTGCTATTTTATAGAGATTCTCGGAATGATGTTTTATATTAAAATCTGTGATGCCTAAATCTATTAAGGAGTTGTTTATATTTGTTATCGCTTCTTTAATATTTACAGTTTCTTTCTGTTGGTCAGCAATAATTTTATTTTGGCTGTAAATTTTTGCTTCATACTCTTTAATGGATTTGTCAAGAGTGTCGGTTTTGCTTTTTGATGTGTTCTTGTCTGTATTGTAAGAATTAATTGTTTGGTCATAGTCCCAACGCATAACTTGCCAAAAGGTCTTTTTAATATTTGATTTTACTGTTTCCTTTTGGTCAATGTTTTTGTTATGCTCTAATACAAGAGCATTTATCTGTTTAATTACATCATTTAGTTCTTGAAGGCTTTGGGTCGAACTTTGGAGATTTAAGGGAATACTTGGAGTTTTAATTTTATCATCAATAAGTTTTTTATTGTCTTCAACTACTTTGGCAAATGCATTATACTTAAGTTCAAAATCTTTTTTAAATGCGTCAAACTTGGGATTGGCTTCAAAAACTGATTTGTTAGGAATTGATTGAATTGCCCCAAAATAATTAGATAAAAAACTATTTAAAGAATTTATATCAGCTTCGTAAGAAGCGTCAAAGTAGTTCTTAATGCTTTCAACTAATGTTGCCGAAATAGTATTCTCTTGACAAAAGGGGCATGTTGAATTTTCTTCGGTCGGTTCTGTTGGCAAATATCGCAATCCGGCTTTTACCCAGTCAGAATTTCCAAGTCCTTTAATTAATCGCGATACTGTACTGTTTTCATTGCCTACAATTTGTTTGGCAAATAAGGCGTCCGATTCTATATTTTGAGGTGTAAATGTTATTTGAGATAAGCCACTATACTTTTGGGCATTGTCTCCTGAAATGGACTGCAAATCATTTTTTAAATCTTCTATACTTTTCGTTGGCTTAGAAGTTGGTTTTGTTAATTGAAAAACATGGCTAAAAAGGGAGTCTTTGGAACCCTTGTAGCCTTCCAAACAAAATTCAAGAACCCTGTCTCCACCGCTGTAGTCAGTTTTAATTTTCCATACTGCATTTTTTGCTACTTCTTGCTTTTGAAGTATCGCTGAATTTTCTTTTTCAAGCTCCTCGGTTTTTCCTTCTTTTCCTGTTTCTAACTTTTGAATTTCTTTTAGAGCGTTTGCGATTTTGGTTTCCGCTTCTTTATTTTCTTTTGACAATGTAAAGATGCCTTTCAGGTTTTCTGATTCAAAAAAGGTGTCTTGGATGAAAGTCTGATTGTAAACAATTATATCATGACTGCTGTCTAACCCATGTATAGAGCAGTCTTTGTATTTTTCATCAGTCTGTTTATGCAGATAATTTGAAAATGTACTCTTACCTGTGCCATTTAAACCGTAGATAAGATTTATCTTCTTGTCAGTGTCTAAGGCTGCAACACTTTTGAAACTGGCTATTTTATTCAGGGCTATCTTGGTTAACATATGTAGAGTGAGTTTGTATGAAAGGAGTGTCGTTATAGCATGACGCTCAACGGTCAGGGCTTGCCGAAGTCCGGAATATATATTCGTCGGGCCGGCTAACTGAAGCTAAATTTATAAATAAAAGTTGATGATATGCACATAGCTAAATTAATAACGTCCTGCTGGATATGAAGCCAAATTGAAAACCAAAAGTTGGAACACGCCTTCCGTCCGCCCCCATTGGCAACCCCGTGGTGTGCGTTCGTGCTTTGTAGGATGTTTTGATGCTTAAATTAATAACGAGGTCTTTGTATTAATATTCGAGTTTATCTCGTTCAGCACTTTCGTCCTCCCTTTTTGCATCCTCCTCGTAACCCTTTGAAAGACCTTCAAGAATTGAGGCAACATGTGGGAACTTGTTTTTATGAAATTCCGAAAGTTGGTTAAAATGCTTAGCTAAAACTCGTTCTTGGTCTCCACCATCGAAAACACCTCTTGAAGTTGCCCCTCTGTTATTAAAAATTGCAGCAGAAAAATTTCGTTTTATACTTGGTGTATTTATTGACTCTAAAACATTACAAATCTCATCAGGAGGCCAGGTTTTTTCTGTTTCAGGATATTGAGCCAGAACCTGAGCAATATAGGCATCTGCAACATTTAACTTCCCATAAGTGGTAGCAAATTCTCTCACCGGATTAATCCAGTTCCATAGAGCTTCCTCATTTATATTATACTTATCATCAACACCCGGAATTTGCTTCCATGAATATAGAAGTTTGTATGCTTGTCTGCTTCTATCTTGTACCTGTTCATCAACAGGTTCTGAATCTTCAATTCCTTCTTCAGTTTCGGGTTTATAAATACATTTAAAAACATCAATAAAAAATTGAGGATTATTTGCAAGTTCATTGTGCAATAATTTGGGGCTTCGCCTGTTACCATATGAAGCTAATATAGATAAATAATACCATTCTAATCTGATTAAAACCTGTGGGTCTACGTCGTTTCTTTTATCAAGTGTTTCGAATAATTGCTCAACTTCATACCCTCTCATCCGGGTGTTATCATTTGCTTTGTCTGTAGCGGTTTTTTCCAATATTTCCACTATTAATTCACTTGGAATTTCTTCGTAAAAATGTGAACAGATATCAATCGCACTAAAATATCTTTTGGAGTCAAGTAAATATCTAAGTCCTATAATTTTTTCATCTTTTGGTATTCTCCAAAAATGAGGATTCATCTTTACCCAATAATCCTTTTTTATTTCTTCATTTGATAAGTCAACAAAATCCCAGTGATTCTTATTTTGGTTTACTGGTAATAAGAATTGTGTTAATCCTGAATGATTAAGCCCACTTTGCTTTAGTTTCTCAAAAAAATCTTTAACCCACTGGGAGCCATTGATTATTTCCTTTCTTACAATAAACCCTTGAATAAATCGTAGATTATTTTTTTCAGAGTCTAGAAATTCACAGATAGAAATAATTGAAGCATCATCGTCTAAAATGTATGCTAAGGTTTCACCTATAATCCAAGAATCTTTTAATGTGGTACTTATTTCTTTTATTTTTTCAATTCCATTTTTCTCAAAAATCTTTTGAAGTGCCTCTATTCGTCTATCGGTAATTAATTTTTGCTGATTTTCTGTAGAGATAGCTTTCCTTTGATATCCTTCAATAAAACTTGGCCAAGGTTCTTCAAACAACCATAACGATTTCTTTATTTCATCATCTGGCTCTAGTGCTTTATAAATATTCTCATATCTAGATAATTCACCTTCGTCGAGTGCCCAATGCATTTCTGGATGAGAACGGTTGTGATTTAATATCCCACGCAGAGTTTGCCAAGCAGTATAATCGGTTTGTTTAATTTCCCCAATTGATTTTTCAATAAAGGTTAAAATCGTATCTCTGTCATTCGGTCTAAGACCTACAGACTCTTTTAACAAATTCGAAATTTTATCTTCTGAAAAATCACAAATAGAAAGTAACAAATCGACAACTATGGAATGTGTTTCCCAAATCTCTTTGTACATATAGGTTTTTTCAAACGTTTGGTCAAATGTCCTCCATCTCATCTTGTGAGTGAAATGTCCTATTGCATGTGAATCCGGAAGCATACGTAAAAGGAGAGTCCATGCAACTTCTGTTTCTTTCTTTGCAATTAATTTTAAAACTTCAATTCTTTCATCGAATGATGCATTAGTTTGATAATGCCAAGGTTTAAATATTTCTGATAAACTGTTAATTGGTCGGTTAGAAAGACTACCTCCGGGGTCAATTGCAGAAAGCTTTGCCAGAATAATGGTTGCTCGTGAAAAGTATTCAGGTAGCCATGCTAAATTCTCCAAAGCCCAAAGTAAACCGGTGTGATAACTTTGAGAAGACATAAAACCAGGGTCTTCCTCAAATAAGCTTCTTACTGGTGATTTTTCGGCATCAATACATTTTTCAATTGCATTTAAAAATTCATTTGGGGATGCTTCTGCTAATAAAGGGAATTTGCCTTCAATTGATTTCCAAAGTAGGGGATTGTCACTATTAAAGAGTTCAGCTACGATTCTGTCTACCCATAAAGCTCCACTTATCGGCAAATTAAATTTAAGTTGATTCCCGAATATTGAAACTAAAATTAATGATTGTGTAATTCCTTCTCTTATCCAACTAGAAAACTCTCTAACCTTTCCATACATTGAGGCCATGTGCCTTTTCATAGGTTCTAGTTCAAATGCTGGATTAATTTCATTTAAAATTTCTAGAAACGATTGATGTAAAATTTCAAAATCATTTTGAGTTAAATATTTTGATGCATTTATCCATGCATCTAATGGAGAAGCGATTCTCCAAGTATTACTAATTTTTACGAAAGGCGAATCAGATGTGTTTAGCCAGCGACTTAATTTTTTTGAATATCCTTCGTAACTCTCGCCTGCTAGTTTAGCAATAATATTTTTATCCTTCTCATAATTCTCATCCCACCGCCCAACAATTAAGGCAGGTAGTATCTCTTTTACATTTTCTGGTTTTGCCCATTCAGGGATATTTCTTGCAAATTCAAGTTGTCTTCTGAGTATTGTTATATTTCTAGTGGATTCTTTTGAGTATTTTTCAGCAAGCTCTTCGCTAATACCAGTTTTAGTAAGTGATTTTACAAACGAATCTCTGTTGATTGGGGGAAGAACTATTTTATTAGTCCAATTATCTGAGGCATCTGCACCTAAAGGAACGATTACACAATGACCATTTGAAATTGCTCGATTAATAATTCCTGAATCTTCAAATCTTGGAATTAATATTAGAGGATTTTTTAACACTGATAATTTTCTAAAAGTATCCTCATTATCTACAATGATACTTCTAGCAAAAAAATCTTCTTCCATTTTTGGGTCATTTTTAAAACTTGATATTATGAAAGCAAGTGCCTCTTCTCTAGACGTTCCTTGTACTGAGATTATAGTGGGATTTAAACTAAGTTCAAATAAGTTATCAACTTGGCTTTTGCGTCCACCTAACAAAATTTCAGGATTAAGTTTAATTCTAGGCCCACTTGACCATTCTTCCCAAAAGTCTTCAGCTGACTGTATTCCCTCATTAGGATATTTACCCAAATGCTTTATTGCTAACCATGCCGATACTGTTGGAGCAATTTCAAGCCACTCTTCAAGGATTTCGGCGTTAATTACTTTTATATCTTTCCATACACCATCTTTTTTTCTTTCTTCAATCCACTCGTCCCCTTTAGTCCAGAGCCTTGGAGTGACAAATACATATGTACATTCAGCAGGATTAAAACCTATAGGATTTTTGCTTCTTTTTTCATAGTCTTCATCAGCTTTCCCCTTAGTATCAGCATTCGAACCAAACTCCCAAAGAGAAATTCCTTTAGGCAAATATTCTGTTTCTTCACTAACTTCTAGAATTCCATCCCACCCACCAATTAACACATTCTCACCAGAAGGGAATTTTATAGCTTTAATTGAATCGGATGAAACTCTTATTAATTTTCTAGCTAATTCTGGAAGTGTATCTTGACAATTCCTTCTATTTGCCCATTGCCTTAAGTCTGTAGTATCAACCCATTTCATAGTAAAGTTTTAAGTGAATTTATAGGAAGGTTTATATAATCTTTTCAATTTGAAGGTTGTCTCAATAGCATGACCACACAACTCTTAAATATGCGCAGGTTTTTTATCTTTTTGATTGCGTAAATTTTCAAAAGGTATTGTAAAACAAAGCATTTTAAAAATTGATGCAATAGGTATTAAGTTGTGTCAATGCAATCCAACACTGTAAGTTCCAGACTGTCAAGCGCACTTATAATTTCTAAAATCCCTTTCTCTCTGGTACGTAATAGCGCACGGTGGGTTTTATGGAGTTGGCGCCCTTCCAATTAATTCTAAACATTCCCATCTGGCATAGCTTCGCCACTTCAGTCACAAAAGCTTACTCGCGTTGTGTATTGAAATCATTCTCTGAATATATTTAATATGTTGGAACTCCTAAGGCCCAAAGACAGGTAGTAATACGGTATTTAGAAGTTATAAAAGGCCTACACCACTAAGCTGCGTATAGCTCAACGGTCTTTTCTCTAGAATTTACAAAATTGTAGCACCCTATACCTGGAGGAACCATACCGAAAATCAAGTTTACAACAAAAGAAGCGGATTTGTTGAAACGCTCTGCTTGCAGTCGTTAACGCGCATAAAAAAACCCCTCCGAAGAGGGGCTTCGTGCCCACGAAAGGAATCGAACCTTCACATCCTTGCGAATGGCAGATTTTGAGTCTGCTGCGTCTACCAATTCCGCCACATGGGCATTAGTTGTGTTGAGTGTTGTGTGTTGGGTGTTGTGTGCTTTTGCTCGGTAAAGTTGTAAGTTTTAAGTTGTAAGTGGTAAGTCGTCTGACGAACCAATTGTACCTTTTCAGTTCAAGTCAGTTGTCAGTCCGCTTTTACCTAATTAGGGAATCAGTCTTTCTGACCGACCAGCCTCAATTTGTGTTATCAACCTTTTCAACGAACAACTTTACACCACACTCATCCTGGTTGCAATGCAGGCATTTGAAAACAAACACCTGTTGGTAGTACAATTCAACCGGGGTGCAATATTACGGATTGCTGATTTCATGTCCAAAAAGTATTAAGTATTTAGATTGGCGAGAGTATCAAGTATCAAGTATTTAGTATCTAGACCCGCGGCAGTTGAATAAGAGTATCAAGTATTTAGTATTTAGTATTCAGACCAGGCGGCGGGTGGTTGCAGAGAGTATCAAGTATCTAGTATATAGTATTTAGACCAGGGCCGGTAAAATGGTCGGGGAGGAGAGCGTACAAAGTATGCGGGCTGGCCCTAGCGGCAACAATCCTTCTTAGGCAGTAATACCTTGCGGATGATGCGCCAAAGTTGGTTTAAAACATTCATTTTGCGGTGGCTGTACATTGTGTTGGCCATAAAGGTAAGCCGGGTTATATAGATGGTAAAATGTAAATTGCCCCGGTAAATAACCTAACAACGGATGCTCACCATTGGTTTAATACGCGAAGGAAAAGTGCCGGCCGATAACCGGGTGGCCCTCACCCCCGCACAATGCAAGTGGATACAGAAGATGTCGGCCGGGGTAACCATTGTAGTACAAACCTGCGCCACCCGCTGCTTTACCGACCGCGAATACCAGGCCGCCGGCGTGGAGGTAAAAGAAGACATGAGCGCCTGCGATGTGCTGCTGGGCATCAAAGAGGTACCTATTTCCATGCTGCTGCCGGGCAAAACCTACCTGTTTTTCAGCCATACCAAAAAGAAACAACCGCATAACCAGTCGCTCTTTCGCGCACTGCTGGATAATCAAATAACGCTCATCGATTACGAATGCCTGGAGCACGACGATGGCCAGCGTATCATCGGCTTCGGCTTTTTTGCGGGTATTGTGGGCGCCCACAACGGCATGATGGCCTATGGCAACCGAACCGGGTTGTACACCCTCGACAGAGTATATAAACAAAACAATTTCCGCGAGCTGATGCATACTTACTTCGGGCTGCGACTGCCCAATGTAAAAATTGCAGTCACCGGCTCGGGCCGCGTAGCCCACGGCATCCTGGAAATTATGAACCTCATGGGCATCCACGAAGTGGAACCAGACGAATACCTGGTGCGCCGCTTTTCTTACCCCGTATACACCCAACTAAAAGGCGCCGACCTATACACGCATAAACTAACGGGTAAATACAACCGGGAAATGTTTCATCACCACCCCGGCGATTTTCAATGCTTGTTTTTGCCATACGCGGCACAAACAGATATTTTATTGAATGGCGTTTACTGGGACAATACCTATCCCCGCCTTTTTGAAAGCACCGATATCAGTGCCGATAACTTTATTATTCAAACCATTTCAGATATTACAGACGATGCCAATGGCTCAGTGCCCATCAACCTGGGCGACCAGTCCATTGAAAACCCGGTATACGGTGTAGACCGAAAGACATTTACCAAAACAGAACCTTACCAACCCGGCGGCATTGACGTACTGGCCGTAGGCAACCTGCCCAATGAACTGCCGCGCGATGCCAGCCGCTACTTCGGCGAACAACTCATCAAATATGTGCTGGAAGATTTGTTGAAAGGCGGCTCAGCAATTATTGACAGGGCTACCATGATAAAGCAGGGTAGGTTAACGGAGGCGTATGCGTATTTGAAAGAATATGCGAACCTCACCCCCCACGACCTCACCCCCGGCCCCTCTCCAAAAGGAGAGGGGTGACCCTCCGCAAGAGCATTCATTATTATCGACTTTCTTATGTGACGAGTCGCCACACTGATCGACGAAAAAGAAGATTGTATCAATAGCAGACTAAAGTTCAGATTTTGCAGTTGTTAAAATGTAGCGCTTTCGCGGAGGGTCACCCCTCGCCACGCAGTGGAGAGGGGCCGGGGGTGAGGTGGTCCGGGCATGAGGTCACAAATGCAAATAATATTCCTTCAACAACGCCTTAAACCCAAACGTATACACGTCGCTTGACTGGCGTATCACCAATTGTTCTGTAGTAACATGATTGGTACGCTGGCGCGTAAACATCAACACGGCTCTGAAATGCGGGTGATCCAGTGTTTGCAGCACCAGCAGTTTATCACATACAAATAGTTCGGCCGTGGCTGCCAGTTGCTCAAACCATGCTACGCGATGAAAGGGCAACAACACCGCAAACCGGCCCCTGGCAGAAAGGTTTTTTTCTGCCACTTCCAGCAATTCCTGCAGCGTTAATCCATCATTGTGTTTGGCAAAATTGTAGCGATTGTTTACCGACTTCAGATCACCTTCAAAAAATGGCGGGTTGCTAATGATAAGGTCGTAGCGTTGCGGCACAGAAAATAGTTTGATGTCTTTGTGAAACAGCTGCAGGCGGTTGTACCAGGGGCTGGCCGCAATGTTTTCAGTAGCCTGTTCATAAGACGGTCCATCTATTTCAACACCGTCTATGGACCCGGGAAATTGCTGGGCAAGCATCAGCATCAACAAGCCGCTGCCGGCGCCAATATCAAGGCAACCGGTTAAATGGTGCTCAATACCCGAGACTTTTTTTGCCACCCAGGCACCCAGTATGCAGGCATCGGTGGTTACTTTAAGCGCGCACCTGTCCTGGTAAATAGTGAACTGCTTGAATTGGAAATAATTGTTCATACACTAATAGGCCGCTAATAGAAGCGAATAGACCGCTAACAAGTCAACGCTAATATAACACGAATAAGAACGAATAAACCGCTAACAAGTCAACGCTAATACAACACGAATAAGAACGAATACCGCTAACAACACGACAGGAGAAAACCTGCATAAGCTGCCGCGAAATTAGCGGCTTATTGGCTTTTATTAGCGCGTTCTATTGGCGTTACCAGTCCGATTTGGCGCTGGCACCCACCGACAGTTCCGTGGTTTGCCCCGCCAGCAATTTATGGTAACCGGTTATGGCAATCATGGCGGCATTGTCTGTACAATATTCAAAAGCCGGAATAAACACTTCCCATTGCAATTGTTCTCCCGCAACGGTTACGGCTTTGCGCAGCCCGCTGTTGGCAGATACACCGCCTGCCACGCAGATACGTTTGATACCAGTTTGCACCGCCGCTTTTTTCAGTTTGGATAAGAGTATGCTAATAATGCGTTCCTGCACGGAAGCGCAGAGATCGGCCAGATTTTCCGTGATGAACTCGGGGTTTTTCCTGGTTTCTGCCTGCAGAAAATACAGGATGGATGTTTTAACGCCACTGAAACTGAAATCGAGCCCCGGAATCTGCGGTTCCGCAAATTGAAAACGTTTGCCGTTTCCTGTCTGGGCGTATTTATCAATCAATGGTCCGCCGGGGTAGGGCAGTCCGAGCAGTTTGGCAGATTTATCAAAAGCTTCGCCCGCGGCATCATCTATTGTTTGGCCGATGATGGTTAATTGCAACGGGGACTCGCACAAAACAATTTGCGTATGGCCGCCACTCACTGTTAAACATAAAAAAGGAAAATCGGGCCGCTTATCCGGTATCAGGTTGGCCAATACATGCGCCTGCATATGGTGCACCGCTATCAAAGGTATATTGAGCGATAAGGAAAGTGATTTGGCAAACTGCGAACCTACCAGCAATGCGCCAATCAAACCGGGTGCCTGGGTAAAGGCTACGGCCGAAAGATCGGTCAACCCAACACCCGCCTGTTTAAGCGCAGTATCCGCCACGGGCACAATATTTTGCATATGCGCCCTGCTGGCCAGTTCTGGCACCACGCCTCCGTATTGCTCGTGTACTTTCTGGCTGGCAATAAAATTAGACAGTATTTTACCGTCTGCACACACCGCCGCCGCTGTTTCATCGCAGGAAGATTCTATACCGAGTATGATGGTTGAATGGTTGATTGGTTGATTGGTTGATTGGTTGATTGGTTGATTGGTTGATTGGTTGATTGGTTGATTGGTTGATTGGTTGATTGGTTGATTGGTTGATTGGTTGATTGGTTGATTGGTTGATTGGGGTGCAAATTTAGGGGATTTACCTCACCCCCGGCCCCTCTCCAGTAGAGAGGGGGGCGTTCTGAACAAAGTTGCGCTCGCAGAGATTCTTAATTATTTAACCGATTGAAAACTGTATAAGAAATTATATAACTAATAGCCTTTCGTGCCTACATATTGGCTGATTAATGGGTCAACCGATCTTTCAACCGTCAATCGTAGTAAACGAACTAAAAACTACAAACTATAAACTAAAAACTATTTACTGCGAATCGCCACTACCGGGTCCATTTTAGCGGCAATAAATGCGGGAATAATACCGGCAAGTATACCGGTAACAATGCAAATGCTGATGGCCAGGAAGAAAATGCCGAATGAAATGAATATAGGCATATCAATAGCGGAAGAAATGATTTTGGTAAGAATAAACACCAGTATCAATCCCATGATACCGCCGAGAATGCAGAGAAAAGCAGACTCCAGCAAAAACTCCATCATAATACTGCTGCGTTTGGCACCGATGGCTTTTTTGAGGCCAATTTGCGAAGTACGTTCCCTTACGGTAACAAACATAATATTGGCCACGCCAAACATACCCACCAGCAGGCAAAGTGCAGAAATGGCCCAGCCACCGGCGTTCATACCGGAAATAATTGGATCAAGCGTTTTGCTGATGGAATCGATATCAGTAAGCGAAAAATTATTTTCTTTACCCGGGCTGATGCGGCGTACAGAACGCATAACGCCCCTCAGTTCATCTTTGATGCTTTCCAGCGGCATATTATCGCCTTTTGCCTGCACCATAATCAGCGGGTTGGCATCTTTCAGCGGCGTGATCTGGCTGAGTAACTGGTGCGGCATAATAATGGAATTATCGTAATCCCACGCTTCAAAAATACTGGAACCTTTTTTTGGCAGCACACCCACTATAACGGCCGCCCTGCCCTTTGAAAGTTTTACTGTTTGTCCCACCGCCGCTTCGGGTTTGCCAAACAATGTTTCCGCTACTATATAACCCACCAGCAGCTCGTTGGCGCCGTTGAGGTATTCCTGGGCTTCAATGTTTCTGCCGTAACCAATGGTGATAGATTGTAATATGCTGAACTCTTCGGTAACACCGTAATAATTGATATTGGAAACAATACTGCTGCCATATTCCAGCGAGCCCTGGGTAGAGGAAAAGAAAGCGATGGTAGAGGGAAAGCTGAATTTCTTTTTTACCAGTGTCAGCTCGTCGTATTTTACTTCGGGGCGGTTTACATATTTCCACCAGGGATAATCGGGCCCGCCGCCGTTTTCCCATTTGCCAATGAAAACCGTTTGTTTGGCAATGGCGCTGAGGTTATCTTTTACCGCCTTTTCCATACTGTTGATAACGGCCAGTACGCTGATAATGCAAAATATACCAACCGTAATACCAAAAAGCGACAAAAAAGTGCGCAGTTTATTGGAGCGGAACTCGGTGAGTGCCATCTTGAAGCTGTTCCATAAAATCTCCACGTACTTAAACATGACTCAAATATAGTGATACAATGTGAAAATGTGATAAATGTGAAAATGTGAAAACCTGCCTGCCGGCAGGCAGGTGTACCAATACGTGTGCTTTGTTTTATGGAACGCAGATGGTCATGATTTTCATGAAGAGTATGATTTTTACGGTTGAACTATGGCCCCAACAACCTTTTTGAAATCGATTACGGTTTCACCAGTGGCCACGGCAGCCTGCCCGCAGGGTTTTACCTTTGGCTACGCCAGCCTGCCCGCAGTCAAGCAGGGTTTTACCTTTGTCATGCTGTAAGCATCCTATGGTGATTTGTGTGCAACCTGCTGCATTTTATATAGCATGCTGCTATTGAGAGATGGATGCTTTGCTTCATTTATGGAACGCAGATGGTCATGATTTCAAGGAATTAACACGGCCTTTGCAATAACCAGTCGCCAGGCTTACATCACTTGCCCGCGGCGCAACACCTTGCGGTGCACATTTTTTGCACAAATTGCACTTTTTCTGAAAAAAAGTTTAATTTACAAATAGCACTTACCGCTAAATCCGCCCTCCCAAACCGTAGTAGTAACATCAATTTTCTCACCTCAAAAATTTACTCCGATGGTTACAACAGACGTTTCACAGCTTACAGCAGAATGTAATACCTGGCGCCAGCAAATGCGCAACTACCGCGAAGAAATTATGCACCTCAAAAACCAGCTTCGCAACATCGCACTAAAAGTTACCAGCCTGGATCAATTAAGGGATGTTGATCATTATGAAAACCAATTTCATATTCAACTGATCAACATTCATGATCTCAAACATTCCATTAAAGTACATGATTACAAAACTACCGTGGTAACCAACGACAATAACGGTAAACTAAACCATACCACGCTGGCAGAACATGAGCACCTGTTTGCAGAATACAGGCGACTGCAAAATCTGCTGGATGACCTCAAAGCACGTTTCAACCAATTTATGAGTAAACTCAATTAGATAATTAAGGCTTACCTCATCAAACAGGAACTACTTTGCAACATACATCAAGCGCAGTAGTTCCTGTTTCTTTTTGAAGTTCGAAAGTTCGGGAGTTCGAAAGTTCCGGAGTTCGTTAGTTCGATAGTTCTAAAGTTCCAAAGTTCCGAAGTTCGTCAGTTCGATAGTTCTAAAGTTCCAAAGTTCCGGCGTTCGTTAGTTTGATAGTTCTAAAGTTCCAAAGTTCCGGAGTTCGTTAGTTCGAAAGTTTATTAGTTCGAAAGTTCCGGAGTTCCGAAGTTGCTGAGCAAACGAACTATGAACTCGCGAACTACGAACTCACGAACTTATTAATTTTTAATTATTAATTACTAATTACTTCCCCATGGCAGATTTTGACACCTCACACGTAAAAAATATTGTCTTGCTGGGCCACGCCGGCGCTGGTAAGACCAGCTTGGCGGAGTGCATGCTGTTTGAAGCAGGCCTTATCACCCGCAAAGGATCAGTAAACGAACGCAATACCGTTAGCGATTACCACGAGCTTGAAAAAGAACGCGGCAATTCTGTGTTTGCCACCCTGCTGCACAGCAAGTGGCGGGGGTATAAAATAAATATACTTGATACGCCGGGGTATGACGATTTTGCCGGCGAAGTGATTGCCGCACTGCGCGTAGCCGATACCGGTATAATGCTCGTAAATGGCGTTACAGGTGTAGAAGTAGGCACCGATATCACCTGGGAGTATACCGAGCGGTTTAAAACACCTATGATATTTTGCATCAATAAATTAGACGATGACAATGCAGACTATGAAAAAACACTAACCGAAATAAAAAACCATTTCGGCAATAAAGTAGTAGTGGTGCAGTATCCGCGGCAAACAGGCGCCGGTTTTCATGAGATTATTGACGTGCTGCGCATGACCATGTACAAATTTAAAGATGCAGGCGGCAAGCCTGAAAAATTGCCTATACCAGACACTGAAAAAGAAAAAGCAGATGCGCTTCACAAAGAACTGGTGGAAGCCATTGCAGCGAACGATGAAAGCCTGATGGAGAAATATTTTGACAAAGGTGAACTGGACGAAGACGAAATGAAAGAGGGTATGAAGAAAGCCATGATCAACCATGATCTCTTTCCGTTGTTTTGCCTGAGTGCCGAACGCAATATGGGCAGCGGCCGCCTTATGGGCTTTATAGACAATGTTTGCCCGGCTGCCAATGAAATGCCGCCACAACAAACAAAAAAAGGAGATGCACTGCCGTGCGATGCAAAAGGCCCGGCCTGCATCTTTGTATTTAAAACCATTGCAGAAAGCCATGTGGGTGAGATGAGTTTGTTTAAAGTGTTTTCGGGCACCGTGAAAAGCGGAATGGACCTGGTGAATGAAACCACGGGCGTATCAGAAAAAATAAACCAGCTTTTTGTAGTGGAAGGGCATGGCAGAACCAGTATCAACGAACTGGTGGCGGGCGATATTGGCGCCACCATCAAACTAAAAAATACGCACGTCAACAATACCTTGCATGAAAGGGGCCGGAATATAGAGCTGCAGCCCATTGTATTTCCGGCACCCAATATGACCGTGGCCATAGAAAGCGTAAAAAAAGGGGAGGAGGAAAAATTATCGTCGGCCCTGCATATGCTGCGCGAAGAAGACCCCACCGTGCAGGTAGAAATATCGCCGGAGCTTAAACAAATACTTATTCATTGCCAGGGAGAACTGCACCTGGCCATTATTAAATGGAAAATTGAACATGTTCACAACCTGGAAGTAAGGTTTATAAAACCGCGTATACCTTACCGTGAGACCATCCGCACCATGGCCGAGAGCAGCTACCGCCATAAAAAACAAAGCGGCGGCAGCGGACAGTTTGGCGAAGTATTTATGCGCATAGAACCATGGACGCAGGGCATGCCCGATCCAAAAGGACTTACTGTACGCGGGCGTGAAGAATACAACCTCGACTGGGGTGGCAAGTTGTTGTTTTACAATTGCATTGTTGGGGGCGCCATCGATACCCGCTTCCTTCCCTCGGTGTTAAAAGGCGTTATGGAAAAAATGCACGAGGGGCCACTAACGGGCTCGTATGTGCGCGATGTGCGGGTATGCGTGTACGATGGTAAGATGCACCCGGTAGACAGTAATGATATATCGTTCAAAATTGCTGGCTTACAGGCGTTTCGCCAGGCATTTCAGCAAGCGGCCCCGCAATTGCTGGAGCCCATCAACCACCTGGAAGTGCTGTGTCCCGACGATCTTACCGGCAGTGTTATGGGCGATTTGCAGAGCCGCCGTGCCATAGTGGAAGGAATGGACCGCGAAGGGCATTTTACCCGAATTATTGCAAAAACACCGCTGGCCGAAATGCATGACTATTCATCCACCCTGCGATCGCTTACCCAGGGGAGGGCCAAATTCACCATGCATTTTTCTGATTATGCACCGGTTCCGTTTGATATTCAGAAGAAACTGCAACAGGAGTACGGTAAATCAGTGAAGGAAGAGGTGTGAAAGATTACAATGCCAGCGCTAATTGGTAACGCTTGTAAGCAGCAGATAATATTTTATTAACCTAGACAATCTGAGAGCAACTAACACACGGTGGTTAGTTGCTTTTTTATATGATAAGTGTTCAAATAACAGTTTATTAACCAAGAAAGGGCTTGCTGTGGGTAATTTATTTTCATCTTTTTTATTGTTTATTGATGGAGAAATTACCGGTATTTCGTAAAAACACGAGCTTTCTTGTTTGCAGTCAACTTCAAAAAGCAAAAAACTGCGTAAATACACGTGCGTTGCTTCAAAAAATTTCGGATTGCGTAAAATTTGATAATTATCGGTTTGGCATAAGCGTTTTTTGGCTAAAAATTTGCGTGTAATGCTCAAACCAAAACGTCTTTTGAAAATTGAAGCATTTCAGGTATACAACTTATCATTATCCTACTATGAAAACCCTACAAAACCGTATCCATCATTGTCTTTTTTTGCTATTGACGGCATTGTCGTTGGTGGCTTTTTTCCCTTCCCATTCAATTGCTCAGGGTAAAAAAGTATTTGTGGGCACCGGCAGCGGATTTATCGATTATCCAAATGCGCAGGTTACCCTTAATCTGAAAGACGACGATACCGTTGTCATCAACCCCGGTAAATATAAACTGATGAATTTCAGGAATATTACCGCCAGCCCGGGTCACAAAATTACCATCATTAACAGCGGGCTTGTTGAAATTGGTCCGGACCCTTCGCCTTCCACTTTTTCCAATCTTACCAATGTTGAGATACGTGGCGACGGTGCACCAGGCATTGAGTTTGGTTTTTACCTGCATGATCTTATCCGCGGTATTTCTATAGACGGCACTATGTCTGGTGTCTACTTCAGTTATTTTAAGATGGTGAATATCATAGACTACGGTGTATTCTTTTATAACCCGTCGCTGGTGTACAACGGTACCAATAACAAAACCAGTTTGTTCTATGATATCAAGTTCCTGCATTTTGATGTGTACAATATCAAAACAACGTTCCTGCAGCTGGGGCTCTTTGGAAGGGTGATGGACGATGGACTGGTAAGCATGTTCCGCAAGCTGGAAGTGGCGTATTGCACGGTGCAATATTCAGACCAGCAGGATGTGTTTCACCTGAGTAAAGCACTGGAAGCCAATGTGCACCACAATCGTTTGCTGCACCTGGGTGCCAACGATTACCGCCATACCGGCATTATTTACCTGTATGGTAGTGGGGAGGTGCATCATAATTATATATCAGATTACTGGGGCAGCGGCCTTCGTGCGCACTCCTTCAGCCTCGATACGGTAGGCAAAGTGAATATCTATAATAATGTAATGGTGAACTCGCGCAAATATTCTGGTATTGAAGCCCAGTGCACACCGGAAGACATTGCATGGTCGCCCTACATGAAGTATTGCAATTTCAAAATCTATAATAATACGTTTGGTAACCTCAGTGCGGCCGACTGGCAGGCAGCCATGATTGATTCTTACAATGCAGTGGGTGGTACCATCGAAATAAAAAACAACCTTGGGTTCAACATTCAGCGTGATAAGCCATTTGACCCCACTAAAAATTATGTATATACCCAGCTCAATATTACCAAACCAGATACAGCGGGTAACGTATACGGTAAAACGTTTGTAGATATTGGCCTTAAAGACGATAGCAGCTGTTTACTCAATATCACATCACCTGCCATTGACAAAGGTGTAACGCCCGGTTTTTTTAATGATGATATTGATGGCGTTACCCGTCCGCAGAGTGGAGCTTTTGATATTGGTGCGCATGAGTATCTTACCGGCATTGTGTTTCCTGTGTCGAACGCTGGCGCAGATACCAGTACGGTATTGCCAAAAGATTCTATTGCGTTGAGTGGTTTGTCATCTTATAACCCTACCGGTGGCGCATTAACGTATAAATGGAGCCAGGTAGCGGGTCCTTCCACCGCTGCCTTTAAATCAGACACATCAGCAAAGCCCATGCTTACCAACCTGGTGCAGGGTACTTACCAGATAAAATTAACCGTTACCAATACACAGGGCCATAGCAATGAAGATATTGTAGTGGTGGTAGTTAGTCCTGTGCCGGTATTTCCGCCAGTTGCCAAAGCCGGTGGCACTATTACCATTACGCTGCCTGTAAACAGTACTGGGTTGAATGGCGCAGGTTCTACCAACCCTGCCGGCGGTGTATTGAAATATGCATGGATTAAAGTAGCAGGCCCCACGTCTTTTGCCATATCCGGAGATACCACTGCCACACCTTTTACCAGCAGCCTGGTGGCCGGTACCTATAAAATTAAATTAACCGTTACCAACAGTAATGGACTGATACATGCTGACACCGCTACCATTATTGTAAACCCTGCCCCCGTACCCACGGCCAATGCAGGGGCAGATATCAGTATGGTGTTGCCCACCAATACTGCTACGCTCAACGGCAGTGCATCTACCACACCGGGTGGCGGGGCTCTTACCTATGTTTGGACGAAAGTATCTGGACCGGCATCGTTTACCATTACAGGCGATTCTACCGTGTCTGCATCCGTAAGCAATCTTATAGAAGGTGTGTACCAGGTAAAACTAACGGTTACCAATACTGCCGGTATTACCAGCACAGATTTTATCAACATCAACGTGTCTGCTGCCCCTGTAGCCATTGCTGCGGCAGGTGCGGATATTAATATTGTATTGCCCGCCAATTCCACTATGCTCAATGGCTCAGCGTCGTTTAGCACAGGTGGTGGTGCATTAACGTATGCATGGTCGCTGGTAACAGGGCCTGCTTCATTTACCATTGGCGGAGCATCTACTGCAACACCCTCTATCAGTAACCTTGTACAGGGCATCTACCAGATAAAGCTTACGGTAACCAATGCACAGGGTTCGTCTGCCGATGATATTGTGGCGGTAACGGTAAGCCCTGCACCCATCTATCCGCCGGTTAGCAATGCCGGGCAGGATGTAACCATTACACTGCCCACCAACAGCGTTATTCTTAATGGTGAGCAATCGTTTAACCCGGCAGGTGGTGCACTAACGTATGCATGGACCATGGTATCCGGTCCTGCCACTTACAACATTACCGGTGCGGCCAGTGCCACACCCACTATGAGCAACCTGATAGAAGGTGCCTACCAAATGAAACTGACGGTAACCAATGCGCAGGGCGCTTCCAGCGAAGATCAGGTAACCATCAAC
The DNA here is from genome assembly GCA_963705285.1 of uncultured Chitinophagaceae bacterium. Taxonomy (GTDB): domain Bacteria; phylum Bacteroidota; class Bacteroidia; order Chitinophagales; family Chitinophagaceae; genus JACMLD01. Next base: position 5,312,361 of record OY970066.1, on the reverse strand, counting down.
GTTAACCCCATGCCGGCTTCACCGCCTGTTGCCAATGCGGGTGCAGATATAACACTTACTTTGCCTGCCAACAGTACCAGCTTAAACGGCACCGGGTCGTCTAATGCCGCCGGTGGTGTACTAACATATGCCTGGTCGCTGGTATCGGGCTCATCTTCATTTGCCATTAGCGGTGCTGGTTTGGCAACACCTATTATCAGCAATCTAACAGAAGGCAGTTATCATATGAAGCTGATTGTAACCAACGCACAGGGGCTTTCCGCAGAAGATGTGGTAACAGTAACCGTTAACTTACCTGCACCGCCCATTGCAGCAGCGGGCAGCGATGTAACCATTGTATTGCCGGTAAATAGCACATCACTCGATGGCAGCGGCTCAGCCAATCCGGGCGGTGGCGCACTTAACTATACGTGGTCAAAAATCGGCGGGCCTGCGGCCTTTACTATCAGCGGAGCCTCCACAGCAAGGCCAACATTGAGCAACCTTAGTGCCGGCGTATACCAGGTACAACTGGCGGTTTCTAATTCAGCCGGTGTTACTACCACAGATGTAGTGAATGTGTCTGTAAACATGCCGTTGCTTTCGGTGCCCATGACCAGCAATGATACTACTATCAATTTCCCGGGCGGGTATGCTATTTTAGATGGTACCAAATCTTATGGTACAGGCGGTGCTACCATTACCGCGTATACCTGGCAGCAACTCTCTGGCCCCACAACGGCAGCCATTACCAACAGCAACGCCAGCAAAACCAATGCAACCAACCTTGAACCGGGGTTATATGTTTTTCAGCTTAGTATAACAGATGATTACGGCCAGGTTGCCAAAACAACATTTAAAGTAACGGTGGTAAGCACAACGCGCTACAACAGAAAAATATCTTTGTATCCAAACCCGTGTGCGGATAAATTGAACCTGCATATTATTTCAGACAGTCTTGGTAAGGCCATCATACGCATTACCAACCTGAGCGGTGTAATAATGATTACACAACCTTTTGAGAAAACACAACTGGTGGCAGATGTTCCCATCAATACCAACAGGTTACCGGCAGGTATGTATGTTATTGAAGTGATAGTTGATAATAAAGTGCAGTTACTCGATAAATTTGTGAAACGATAAAAGGAGCTATTACACCATTTAGATAGCATTAAAATATTAACTCCGGCAATTGTTGCCGGAGTTTTTTATTTTAGTCCTTATAAAAACATTTACCATGGCACAAAAAGATGCATTGATAGCAGAGCAAAAATATGAAGCGGTTAACACGCGCAAGATGCTGCAAAAAGTTCCTGACGAAAAATTGGTATGGAAGCCGCATGAAAAATCGATGACCATTGGCAGGCTGGCATCGCATATTGCCGAGATACCGGTGTGGGTTAACCGCGCACTGGGCGCAGATTCTTTTAATTTTGCCAGTCTGCCGGTGGTGAGAAATACCTACGAGAGTAATGAAGCCCTCTTGCGGGTTTTTGAAGATACCCAGGCCGCTGCCATTGAAGCGTTGGGCAATGCGTCAGATGAAACGCTCAACGGTATGTTTACCTTATTGCGGGGCGACCAGGTTGTGAGCACCATGCCCCGCAAAGTGCTGATCCGTAATTTTGCATTCAATCATGTAATACATCACCGCGGCCAGTTGTCGGTATTTCTGCGGCTGCTGGATATCCCCGTTCCCGGTATGTACGGACCGAGTGCTGATGAGAAGTAGCTGGAAGTTGGATGCTGTGAGCTGTTAGCTTTTAGCTGTTAGCCTTCAGCAATTATCAATTTAAGTACACCTTTTACTCAAGATTTATTATTTTGAAATAAATAGAAAATATCGCGTCGTTAAATCTGAAGTTTGAGATTACACTGTTATGTGTATAAAAATCCTAAGGGGTGACATTAGACAATGCCACCCCTTAGGGGAAAAATTTTAAGATCTGAGTAATGCCTAATAGCTAACAGCTAATGGCTAATAGCCAACAGCTAATGCCTAATAGCTAACAGCTAATTCACATCTTTTCCTTCCTGCAATAATTTGATCATGCGCTCCAGGTTAGGTTTGTTTACAGCATCTGATTGCGGCAACGCTTTCTGCGCCAGCTCCAACGCTTTTTTGTAATTGCCAGTGGCGGAATAGCCTCTTACCATGCCCACACTCGTGGTAAATACCCCTGGATTTTTATCGTAGTTCATTTTAAAAATATCGAACGCTTCTTTTGGTTTTTTCTGGGCAATCAATGAACGCCCATACTGGTGCATTTCCTGCACAGAAGCAAACGGCAGCATTTTTTTCATCAGAGCGTCAGCTTCTGCGCCACGGTTCAATTTAGCCAGCAATTGTGCTTTTGTACTGGCAGCCTGAAAGCTTTGTCCGCCACCAAAATTTATTCCTGTAGCAGAATCGCTCCAGAGCAGCGCTTCATCAAGGTTAACATTTCTTTGCAAAGCCCACTGTGCGGCCTGGTCCCACGGCTCCCAGTTAAAGCCTGTTTGTGTACGCAGTTGTCTTCTGAAAGAAGCTATCTGTTCATTTACATAATCAACTTCCACTTTAAAAGGGATAGACAATTTCTCCCACAGCAGCGATATAACCGCGCTGTTTTCTGTTTCGTTGCTAAACTCATATTTCAGCCATTCCACACTTTTATCTGTTGCTGAGGGCTTTACTTTAACGCGCAATGCATCTTCTTTTTCATTGTAGTAAAAGCTGCCCCAGGAAGTATTATTGTTGGAGAAGATCAGTGTACACTCATTGGCATCGTAAGCAATAAAGAACCCGTATTTGCCTGCTGCCAGCGGTTGCCCTTCAATTTTTACCGGCGTAGAAAATTCAATGGTGGTATTCTCATTGGCACCTGCGCGCCACGGGGCTGCCTTAGATGAGCCAAAACCCAAGTCGGTAAAACCAGCCGGCACCAGCTTACCCCAAATTTGTCCTTCACGGCCTTTCACAGCGGGCCGGTCATAATGAATGGTGATATCTGTTAGTCCTACCCGTTCTGAAACCGATGCTTTCTTATTTCCTCCGCTGGCCAGGGTCACCAGCTGTGCATGTGCCGCAGGTTGCAGGCAACAAGTGAGTACAGCTACAATACAAAGTGATTGAAGTAGTTTTTTCATAACAGCAAATTTTGGTTTTGAATAATTGATTGTTGAAGCTACTTCATAAAACCAGCCGCCGTAAACAGAATTATACCAAAGCAATAAAAGCAGGATGAAAGGAATGGTGGGGTGGATATACATCCTTCATCTGGGTATAGATAACCGAAGTCTTTTTTCGTGTAACAGTTGGCCGTAGATAACCGAAGTCTTTTTTCGCAGTAACAATGAGGAGCAAGATGTGGCAGACTTCGGTTATCTGTGGTTGCAAGCCATCGAGGGTATAAGATACCCGAAGTCTGATTAATCAAACTACAGGCACGCTGATGTTTTAGACTTCGGGTATCGCACTGGCTGTCAGACTTCGGGTATCGCCTTAACAATACCTCAACAAAAACACGCTTAGAGGATGATTTTTTGAAAGGTTTAATATCAAACTCACAAATTTTTACAGACGTGTTTCTTTGCGTTTTTATAACAGAATCTGCACAATCTGGTACCTGATTTGAATTACTAGGTATAAAATTATAAACATGAAAAAAATACTTTTACTCAGTTCGTTGCTGGCCGGTGTGCTGCTGATAAATAAGCCCGCTGCTGCCCAGGTAAGCGTTAGCGTAAATATTGGTATGCAACCAGCTTGGGGGCCTTCTGGTTATGACTATGCCGAATACTATTACCTGCCCGATGTGGAAGCCTATTATTGTGTACCTACACGGCAGTTTGTGTACTACGACCGCGGCAACTGGTGCCAGGCCGCATCACTTCCATCGCGCTGTGGTAACTACGATTTGTACAGTGGGTACAAAGTAGTGATCAATGAACGCAATCCATGGAGCCGGTTTAACAATCACCGCGTTCAGTATGCTAATTACAGGTTCAGGCACGACCAGGTAGTTATCCGCGACAGGCGTGGTGGTTCCTACGGCCAGGGTGGTTTTGATGGCAGGAACAGGGGCCGCGAAAGGGACTTTGACAGAAACCGTTATGACCGCCGCGACCGCGATAACGATCGCTTTGACAAACACGACAGGGGCCGCCATGGCAGAGACAATGACAACCGTGGCCGCGGAAGGGATCGCTGGTAAAAACAATAATATTGAGCAATAAGCAATACCCGTTGGTTACACCAGCGGGTATTTTTTTTGATTGATTTGAATCCGGATCAATGGTTAACGCATGGCCGGGCTCTGCCATCCACACTTAAAATGATGTGCTTTACAAGGTGATTACTGCACTTGACTGTAATTGTTAACCCGGTTGCTGATAACAATTGTACTTTAGAAAAATAAAGCGCTTTTATATTTTTTAACCAACAGTAAAATGACAACATTTTTTTACCGGAGTATACAGCTGATTATTCTATTTATTACCATGAACACGTTACACGCACAACCCACTACCGCAAACATACCCGGCACTTATTTCATGAGAGGCGTTATGGAAACGGCCTCTGTATTTGACCTGAAACCCGATTCTAGTTTTGAATTCTTTTTTTCGCAGGGCGCGCTCGACCGTGGCGGGCGTGGCAAATGGACTGTTAAAGATGGCAAACTGATCTTAAACAGTACCACCGTACGACCACCAAAAGATTATGCACTGGTGAGCAGTAAAAAAGTGCCTGGCAATGCCACCGTGATAAAAATGGTAGACAAAAACACCATGATTTTATCTTACTCAGATGTAGCCATTGCTTCACCATCAGGCGTGTTGCAGAAAAGCACCAATAGTGACGGAGAGGTAAAATTTGCTGCATTGCATGCCACGCAAATAACATTGCTGTTCCGGCTTTGCCCAGACAGGGAATCCGTGTTTGCAGTAAACAAAGACCATAATTATTTTGAGTTCAAGCTGGAACCATGGATTGCCGAAGTGTTTTTCGACAACTTTCAGCTGCAACTGGCGGATAAAGAACTGAGCGGTCATCATCCGTTGCTGCAGGGTAATGAATTCAGGTACGAGAAAGAGTAGGTAAGATTTTTAGCTAAGAGGTAAAAGAGAAAAAGAGACAGGGATAAAAGTTAAACCAATTTTTTTGTCCACCTTTTTTTGTTCACGAGACGCCATACACCGTGGCATAGATTTCTTTTTTTACTTTTTCAAAATAAGCTACATCACCGGTTTGCGGCCGGTTCTGCATGAGGTTCATTTCTTGTGAAGGGTAGCCGTTTGCATACGGTGGCTGGCTATAGGGGTAAGGAAATTTGGTGTAACCCAGTTGCTCGTAAAAATGTATTCTGCGTACTGCGTCCGGGCCGTGGTCTTCTGGTTCCGTTTCCAATACAATCAATTCTGCTATACCCGCCATATGTTCCATTACAATGCTGCCGATGCCTTTGCTTCTCAATTTTTCGCTTATCGCAAAATGTTCTATCAATATATAACCACTCAGTTGCCAGTAAAAAACAAAGCCCGCAAATTGGTCTTCATATAGCAACCGCAGTAATTGAAGTTTTTGGTCGTTCAACAATAATAGCTGTTGCGGCCATGGCCTGCGCTCATACTTCGGAAAAGCATCTTCGTACAATTGTTGTATTTGCGTTTCCGGTGTGGTGTATACTGGTATAAACTTAACTGGCTCCATGCAATTATTAGGATTATGAATGCAACAACCGTGGTGGTATGAATGCTGAAAGGTAATTAAAAGCATTTATGTGAGCCGAATGCATAGTAATAAGCAAACGGGGAATTGAAAGCATCGGTATTACCGGTGGGGCAGATGCAAAAGTGTAACGTAAAAGCGTTGCGCTCTGCTGATGTAATTTGATTTACCTTTTGTTGAAAGCAAACAATGCCAGGTTTTCTGCAGGTATGTTGGTATTGCCAGGCGTATATACATCTTTAAATTGCAGGCGAAGTTTTACTTTGTTTTTCTTTTTTTTCCTGGCGCTGATAACCGAAGAGAAATGGTTTTTGTACAAACCCAGCACATATACATCAGCATAATATTTTCCGGCTGGCAGGCTGTCTACTATTACCTGGTTAGCCGCGTTGGGATAAAAAACTTTTTTTACAATTCCCGCGCCTGAGCGATCGTATTTATCAAGTATCACCAGTACTGAATCCACTACGCTATTGTTATTAATGGTATTGTCAAGAAGAAAGGTGTACTGAACCGGCCGTTGCTGTGACAACGAAAAGGTGGGCTGCTCCTTTACTGCGGGTGTATCGGAGACTGCGTACGTATACAAAGACGCACTCAGCATGAGGGTAAGGAATAGGGTACGTTTACTTAACATAAAAACATTTCTATCATCAGTCATCTGCCCAAATAGGCGGATCATCTGTCAAATGTTTTCAACGGAATTTGCTTGCCGTTTATCTCATCAATCAATTCGTACTACAAAGGTTGCAAACAATCTTGTACCGTGCAAGCATTTGCGTAGTAAATATTTCGGAAAATACGGCGTTTCGGCCAGGTAAAAATGATAATGGATTGACTACCAGCGTGCCTTGTTTTTGGCTGGGTTTCCGCCCGGAGGCTTTCTACACGCAGAAGTACGCGCATCAGCAGTTTATTTCAACTGCCTTTTGTACAACTGCACGGCATTTTCATAACCCAGGTAAAGGGCATCGCATACCAATGCATGGCCAATAGATACTTCGGCCAATGCGTTTACGTGCTTTGCAAAGTAGGAGAGGTTGTCTAAATCAAGATCATGTCCGGCATTGATACCAAGCCCCAACTCAGCGGCACGTTTTGCAGCAGCGGTGTAGGGCGCAACTGCAGCAGCGTGGTTGCCGGTAGCAAACTCGCGTGCATAACCTTCTGTGTACAGTTCAATTCTGTCGGTACCGGTAAGTGCGGCGCCTTCCACCATTTTTACATCAGGGTCTGTAAAAATAGATGTGCGGATACCCGCTTTTTTAAAAACGCTGATAATGTCAGTGAGGTAATCTTTATGGGTAATGGTGTTCCATCCGTGGTCAGATGTTAACTGTCCTTCTGCATCGGGCACCAGTGTTACCTGGTGTGGTTGTACTTCTAATACCAGGTCAACAAACTTTTGTTCGCGGCAATTGCCTTCAATATTAAATTCAGTGGTGATTATTTTTTTGATGGCTCTTACATCGGCATAACGTATATGGCGTTCATCTGGCCTTGGGTGAACGGTTACGCCATCGGCACCAAACAGCTGTGCGTCAATAGCTGCTTTTACTACATTGGGGTTATCGCCGCCGCGACTATTGCGCAGCGTTGCAAACTTATTAATGTTGATGCTCAGTTTTGTCATGCCGCAAAAATAACAAGTATTTATGGCAAAGGGCAGGCTTCTGGCCTGCCCCTGCTATGGTGTAGCACCATATAATGAAGGGTATTGCGGATTAATCGGTTGTGCGGGTTATAATACTATACCAGTTATATTTTCACGAGCTGAATACTTTCCAGCAAATCGCCGTTCAGCAGTTTTAGTTCAAGTGTATAGGCGCCCGTGGCGTATCGCTCCAGGTTGCTTAACTTAAATTGATTGTCGCCAGAATTGATAGTGTACCCGGCAACCCTGATAACTGTGCCGGTACTATTAATTAAACGCAACACCGCGTTTACTGTAAAATGACCGCTAATAAGGATTGCCAATTCAGCCGTAAACGGGTTAGGGTTTACAAGGACCTTTAATTTCATGTACGTAGTTTTCACTGCCGGTTTCATATGATTGAAACAGCCTGTATGAGTAACAGATTTAAAGGGAGATCTGACGGTGTTTGAAGGATATTAGCTCCCTGTATTGCATAATAAAGGAACCAATAATGTGTAGCGTAAATGTATGTAAAATTACTAAAAATCAAAAGTATTTATACTTTAATTTTTGATTAGTAAAAATACGGTCTTTGCGTTTGTCCTGTAGTGCTTGCTGCTATTAAAAGCGTGTTACCAGTTTAAGATTGAGCAATCTTGGTGTGAGACGATTGGGGATACTGTAAGTAGTATTAGAAAAATCTTTAATGAGTAGGTAAGAAATCGTATTCGCCCTGTCAATCAGGTTAAATACTTCCAGCGTGGCCCAAATGTTTTCAAAACTTTTGAACGGGCTATGCGCCCTGCGTTTGCTGCGATCGCTGTCTAGCAGCAATGCGCTGAAACCAATGTCTACCCTGATGTAGGGCTCAATAAACAATGCGCTTCTGTATTTTACACTGCCCGGAATATTATACGGCAGGTTGCTTCCATATAGTGTATTGATATAAACTTTAAAATTTTTATTGGTTGAAAGATAATCCTGGAAGAACATGCCGAATGTAATCATGCGGTCGGTGGGTCTGCGCACCCATCCCTGGTTCATAAGCGTACTATCTGTTGGCTGGTTGAGCGAATCGAGCGAATAATTATAATAAGTAGCGCCGGCAATTTTTTCTTTGGTGTTCATCAGGCCAAAGCTTATCCAGCTTTCAGCATCTTTCACCAGTTCTCCAAACAGGCGCATTTCAATACCTGCGGCATAGGCCTTTGCACTATTTTCTCCAAAATAACGAAGGCGTACATTGTCTATATCATAAGGCACCACATCGCGCATATTTTTATAGTATGCTTCGGTGGTAAAACGCATGGGCCTGCCGTTGAGGCCAACAAAATTATAATCGAAACCCCCGCTTACCTGCCAACTTTTTTGTGCTTTTAATTGCGTGTTTACGCTACCGTTATAACGCCTAAGCTCACGGTAAAACGGCGGTTGATCGTAAATGCCTGCGGCACCACGAAAAACAATGTCTCTTCTCCAGTTGCCCGGCTTCCAGGAAAAGCCCGCGCGTGGCGATATCAGCAATTCTTTATTGAGATCATTGTAATTAAACCTTGCACCCAGTTGCAGAATAAAATCTGCTGAATCGCGAAAAACGATATTGTCCTGCACAAAACCACTGAAGCGATTGATAGTAAGATCGGCCAGTGATTTCTGCACGCTGTAAATAGAAAGTTGGGAAGGGTTGTAGGGTAGCGAATAGCCCGCAGAATCCTGGTATTGCCATTCATTAAGGTTGTCGTTGATGGTTTGCCGGTCTGCACCAACACCCCATTGTATGGCGTGGCGGCCTTTGTCTAAATACCCTTTGTGACTGATGTTCCATACATCTATATTCAGTTTGTTACGGGCGTGGTTAATAAACACTCCTGCACCCAGCGGATTTACAATTAAACCGAATGTGGGTTTGCTTTTATCAAAATCGCGCTCGCCAAACAAGTAAGCACCGGTAATATCCAGCGATTCTTTTTCATTATCCTGGAAGAAGCTGGCCATCCATTTTAACCGCAGGTTTTTTTTCACCTGCTGGTTGATGGATAAACCCACCATATTTGTTTTATAGCGATCTTCCTCTTTGCCTTCAAAGAAAATATCCAGCCCCAGGTTGGCAGAAAAATACGGTGAGAATACGGAGGCGGTTTGCTGTGAGAACGATGGTACCAGGGTAAATTTTGTCTGCGATAAATTGCCCAGCAGTTCTGCACTCCACTTATGATTAAATTGGTAAGTAAGTAATGCCTGCAGGTCTGACGATGATGGCACATAATTGCCTTTTGTTTCCTGGCTGGCCAGCAGGTTGCGGTTGCTCTTATTGCGTACGCCCACCAGGTAGGTAAATTTGTTGTTAGCACCCACACCTTCCAGGTGAAAACCCTGTTCAAGCAAACTGATATAAGCCGATCCGCCAAATTTGCGGGGTTTCTTGTATTGAATGTCTAACACACTGCTCATTTTATCGCCGTACCGGGCCTGAAAGCCCCCATTGTAAAAGCTCACGCTGCGTGTCATTTCGGGGTTGATGAAACTCAGACCTTCCTGCTGCCCGCTGCGCACCAGGTAAGGACGGAAAACTTCAAAATCGTTTACGTAAATCAGGTTCTCATCATAATTACCACCGCGCACAGAATAGCTGGACGTGAGTTCATTATTAGAACCCACAAAAACTTTTATGAGGCTTTCTATACCACCCGTTGGCGATGGAATATTGATGGCTTGTTTTGGATTGATGGAAATAAGCCCGGCTTCCCTGCGCTGGCGCTGATCAGTTACCACCACTTCCTGCAGTTCTTTAACGCCCCGCTCAAGTCGGATGGTAATTTTTTCTTCTTCGCCTTGGCTTAGCAAAAAATTGCGTTGTTCCGTTTTATATCCCGAGTAAGAAAAGACCAGTGCAAAAGCCTTGTCGGCCGGCACTTTTACCGTAAAAGTGCCCGAATCGGAAGTAGCGATGCCGGTATTCCGCCCAAGGATGACAACATTTACTTTACCCAGCGGATTTTCATTTTCGTCGAGCACCTTTCCAGAAATAGATGCCGCTTTCTTCTGTGCATGGGCAAACACAGATAAAAAAAAGCAGGTAAGCAGTAAAATCAGCTTGGTTTTTGGCATCTTGGTTTTATAACGAAATTCTAACGGCAATATTACGGCAATTACGCTTTTGTTTTGAATGGCAGCGTTTTATGAAATCCAAAGTGGGGAATTGTTAATTGGCCTGGCAATTGATGATAGTTTCCGCAACACCTATTCACAGATTAAATAAACATCATCATGAACACAAACCGGTTATCTAACAGTATTGAAAGCGCACTAAATGCACAAATGACAAAAGAAGCCCACGCTTCGCAAATTTATCTTTCTTACGCCGCATGGGCATCGGGCGAGGGATTTGGCGGCATTGCCAACTTTCTTTTCAGGCATGCACAGGAAGAGCGCAACCACATGATGAAGGTGCTGGAATACATTTTACAAAGGGGCGGGAAGGTAAAGGTTGAAGCCATTCCTGCGCCGCCGCCAAACCCAACCAGCGTACAGCAATGTTTTGAAAAAGTACTGGAGCATGAAATAGACAATACCAATGCTATCTACAAAATAGTAAAGATGAGTTTTACTGAAGAAGACTGGGCCACCTGGAATTTTATGCAGTGGTTTGTTAAAGAACAAACAGAAGAAGAAACCCTCGCCTTAAATCTGCTGGATAAAATTAAAATTGCAGGCGGGCCAAAAGCAAGCGGCGATGCATTGTACAATCTTGATCGCGACCTGGAGAAAACACCCGATGATGCGGAGCTGGCAGAAGAGAAGTCTACAGAAAACCCTTGAAGAAGTGATAAGTTGTAAGTGATAAGTTTTAAGTGCCTTTGCCGGCCGTAATAAATGGAGTCGCTGTACGAAGTCTCCGACTTCGTACAACTATGTTCTTACGGGTCTCTGAACCCGGTTGCTGCAAAAGAACCTACCACTTAACGCCTACCACTTAAAACTTACAGCTTAAAACTTACAGCTTAAAACTTACAACTTATTACTTACTTCACCGAGTCTCAAAAAAACCGGAAAACGAAATAGTAGTGTATCTTTTAAAGATGGCCATGCAGCGGCAAGTTGTGTGGCCATTTCATTTACGGGGTTGTAGTGGTTGGCTTTTATAAAATGTTGCACACTGCTCCATGAACTGAGGTAACCGGCCAGGTTTGCTTTGTTCCACTGCACGTCTATCGTAAAATCTTTTGAAGGCAGCGGCGCAAAATTAAATGGTACCGTCTGGTAGGCCTCATCAATAAATTTTCTTTCCGGATCCCAGTAAGGCCCAGCCACCGCGGCATAAAAATGATGGATAAGCTGATTGATAGCGTCATGGTCGCAAACGGGGATATTGTATCCCCAGGCAGCAATAACGGCGCCCGGTTTGGCTACCCGCTTTACTTCTTGTTCAAAGGCATCAAAATCAAACCAGTGGTATGCCTGTGCAATGGTAATTAGATCAAAACTATTGTCAAGAAATGGTGTTTTCTCGGCCTTGCATACCTGGTAGTGGATATTTTGTGCAGGGATGGCCAGCGCTAGTTGTTTTTCGCTGCTGTCGGTAGCGGATATCTTTTCAAAGTAGTTGCTTATCAGCACTGCTGCCTGGCCGTTGCCGGTAGCACAATCCCAGGCATGGTGTTTTTCATGTACAAAACCAACAATATACTCAATGAGTGCTGGCGGATAAGAAGGCCGGTATTTTGCATAATCGGCCGCCTGTTGTGAAAACAGATCTTTTGCCATTGGATGTAGATTTAGCAATGGAGATTAAGCCAGCTGTTTCAGCTTTTGTATGGTAGCTTTTGGGTCGGCCGATTTAAAAACGGTGTTACCTGCTACCAGCACATCGGCGCCGGCGCGTATTAGTGCGGGTGCATTCTCTAACGTAACACCTCCATCTATTTCTATTTTTACATGAAGGCCCCGGTCTGTAATCATTTTTTTAAGTTCCCTTATCTTCTGCATGGTATGGGGTATGAACGATTGCCCGCCAAAGCCCGGGTTTACACTCATGATGTTTACCAGGTCTATATCCTGCAGAATTTCTTTCAGGCTTTCTACCGGTGTGTGCGGGTTAATAGCAACACCCGCCTGCATGCCCAGCAATTTTATTTGCTGGATATTGCGGTGCAGGTGCGGGCACGCTTCTATGTGTACCGTTAAAATATCAGCACCGGCATTCTTAAAAGCTTCGGTATACCGCTCGGGCTCCAGTATCATAAGGTGTACATCGCATGGTTTGCTGGTGGTTTGGGTAATGCGTTCAATCACCGGCAAACCATAGCTGATATTCGGTACAAAACGGCCATCCATTACATCCAGGTGAAACCAGTCCGCTTCACTTTCATTGAGCATGGTACATTCTTTCTGAAGGTTAAGAAAGTCTGAGGCTAATAAAGACGGAGCTATGATGGGCATGTTGGGTAGTTCGTTAGTTCGTTAGTTTGATAGTTCGTCAGTTCGATAGTTCGATAGTTCGTTAGTTCGTTAGTTCGTTAGTTCGTTAGTTCGTTAGTTCGTTAGTTCGTTAGTTCGTTAGTTTTTGCATTGTAATTTAGTCATTTTTGTTAAATAGGAGCAGTGCAAAGGGCAGTCTCCTAAGCTCTCAAAACCCTTGAACTTTGGAACTTTTGAACTTTTGAACTATTTATTCTTCAATCGCTTAATGGCTTCTCTTGCTTCTGTAAAATTGCGGTCAAATGTAAGCGCTTTATAGTAGTAATCGATGGCCTCATCCTTTTTGCCGATGGCTTCATAACAACGTCCCATCCAGTAATAATTGTCTGCATTGGTATAGGCAATATTGGTGGCGTACTGAAATGTTTTCAGTGCTTCGTCATAATTTTTCTCTTCAAACAAAATAATGCCTTTTTCAATATAAGGATCAACAAACCGCCAGTCGCGTACAATTGCCTCATCAAACAATGCCACGGCCTTAGAATACTCTTTGATGTTTGAATAATAAACGCCTTTCAAAAACACCGGGTCGGTAAAATCGCTGGCGGTATCCCTTTGCTGCAGCGCATCACACAACGGTATTACTTTTGGGTTCTTTGTTTCTGCGTACAAATTAGCCAGCGCTAATCCATTTTGCAATATAGGTTGCCGGTAGTAAGCTTTTTCAAGAGTGGCAATAGCATTGGCAGTGTCTTTCAATTGCGTATACAGCATTCCTTTTTCATACAGTGCTTCAAAATTATTGCTGTCTTTTTTTAATAAGTCATCGTACAGCGCCAATGCCTCCCGGGATTCTCCGTTTTGTGTGTAAGCTTCGCCCAGGCGGCGCAAAAATTCAATATTGGCAGGAAACAATGCCGCTGATTTTTTTAGTAAGGCCACCGCATCTTTTCCGCGGCCTGTCAGAAAAAGATTGGACGTATATAGCAGGGCAGTAGATTCATCCTGCTGCAGATCCCAGCTTTTTTTATAATCGTAAAAAGCAATATCGTGCTGGTTGTTCTGGGTAAGCAATTCTGCACGGCGCAGGTACAATGCAGCATTGGAAGGGCTTTTATTGATACTGTCGCTGATGCCGGCATACGGCGGTTGTTGCAATACGTCGTCAAAACCATTTACTGAATTGGAGCCACAACCCGTCAAAACAATGATGCCCACGCATATGATACCAATCAAGATATGCTTCATGAAACAAAACTAACCGATTTGATAATTTGTTTATGACAATATTTTTACAATTTTTCACTGCTTTGACAATACCTTTAACGCATTCAACCCATAACAATGAACAAAACAGGTTTTTGCATTGCTGCCATTCCAGTGCTCGTTGCATGTATCATCATGAGCGCCTTTACTGGTAAATCACCCATGGTTTCTTTGCCTGCTGTGCCCGGCGATACGCTTTTATACCCGGCCGAGCATCATTTTAAGAACATACAACAACTTACGTTTGGCGGCGATAATGCAGAGGCATATTTCAGCGCAGACAGCAAATGGCTGATTTTTCAGCGCACCAATGCAAAGGATGGTTTGCCCTGCGATCAGATGTTTATAGGCAAGGTTCCCGCTGCCGGTGAAAAATTCAGTTATAAAATGATCAGCAGCGGTAAAGGCCGCACCACCTGTGGTTTTTTTACCAAAGATGGCCAGCATGTTATTTACGCATCTACCCACCTGGGCGCAGATACATGCCCGCCGGCGCCCGACAGAAAAAAGTATGGCAATAAATACATCTGGCCACTATATAGCAGCTTCGATATTTTTATGGCAGATTTGAATGGCAAGATTGTTAGCCGGCTTACAGATGCACCCGGTTATGATGCAGAAGCCACCCTTTCGCCCGATGGAAAAAAGATGGTGTTTACATCAGTACGCGATGGTGACCTGGAACTGTACATGATGGATCTGGCGTCAAAGCAGGTAAAACGTATTACCAATCATTTGGGTTATGATGGCGGTGCCTGGTTTAGTCCCGATGGAAAAAAATTGATATGGCGCGCTTCGTCGCCCGCAACACCAGAAGCGGTTAAAGAATACAAAGACCTGCTGGCGGAAAACCTGGTGGCTCCCACCAATATGGAAATTTGGGTAGCCAATTCAGACGGCAGCAATGCGCACCAGGTAACTTCATTTGGACAAGCCAATTGGGCACCAGCATATATGCCCGATAGTAAACGAATTATTTTCGCTTCTAACCAGGAATACAAACGCGGCTTTCCGTTTAACCTGTACACCATTAATGAAGATGGAAGCAATTTGCAAAAGATCAGTCGCGACAATGGCTTCGACGCTTTTCCGATGTTTAGTCCGGACGGTAAGAAACTAGTATTCTGCAGCAACCGCAACAATGGTGGTACGCGCGATACCAATGTGTTTATTGCCGATTGGGCAGAATAAGATTTCGTATTTACCTGCAGTGGTTTTAGATTTGCTGCAAATACTTATATTATGCAAACCGGCCTGGTACACCTGCACAATTTATTACGTTGGGTAATTTTGATTCTTTTGGTGTTCTCCATCATTAAAAGCTATACGGGCTGGCAGCAAAAAAAAGTATTTACCCCCGGCGATAAGAAAGTTTGGCTGTTTACCATGATTGCCGCTCACATCACGTTGTTGATTGGGCTTTACCAATTGTTAATGGGCAGATATGGCATCATCAGCAAAGGCATCCCCGAAGGTGTCAGCATTATGAAAGATAAATTCTACCGCTTTTTCCTGGTAGAACATCCTACCGGAATGATCATCGCCATTATTCTTATTACACTCGGTCATGGCATGGCAAAAAAAGCAGTAAATGATGAAACCAAATTCAGGAAAGCATTCTGGTATTTTCTGGTAGCATTGCTGGTGATACTGATTACTGTGCCCTGGCCATTCAGGCAAATCGTTGGCAGACCACTTTTTCCGGGTATGTAATTAGTTTTCAGTTTTTAGTTTTTGGTCTGTTCGGTTCTGGGTCTCCCTGCGATGAGATTAATTGCGCAAGGGCCGCGCGCCGGCCGCTGATGTAGTTGTGTTGGGCGTAAGATCTTTCAGTATCTTTCCCAACGGACAAGTGTCTGGCGTAATAAGGGGATCCACAATTTCGGCCAGCCGTTGTTTAATCAATTTCAATCCTTTTATCTGGTTGTCAATCTGCGCTATTTTACGTTGTACATAACGGTTGCCACGTTTATGTTCCAGTACACCTTCTTCAAACAATACCAGCATGGCATGTGTTTCTTTTAGTGTGAAACCAAAATCTTTGATTTTACGGATGGCCAGCAACCGCTTCAAAACAGCTTCTGTATAATTTTTATAATTGTTATAATGACCGTTTCTGCCTGTTTCAGTAATAAGGCCGAGTTTTTCATAATAACGGATGGTATCCCTGCTGAAACCAGTTTTTTTTGACAATTCGCCAATGAGCATAAAATAAAGTTGAGGTTGGTTGTTAACCACAGAGTATACTCCACGGTGTATGTTTGCTATACAAAAATAATCATCATGGAAAAATTACTGCAATCATTTTATACGGTAAGGTTTAACGACTGCGATCCCTTCAGCCACCTTAACAATGCCAGGTATCTAGACTATTTCCTGAATGCGCGGGAAGATCATCTGTTGACATACTACCAATTGAGACTTACAGATTTTGCAAAACGGGGGATAGGCTGGGTAGTCAACAGTCATGAAATACAATATACCCGCCCGGCGCTGTACAATGAAAAAATCGGCATTCAATCTTGTTTAATCGAATTGGGGCCGGCGCACCTTGTGGTAAAGATGGTGATGCACGATGAAGCCCTTCAAACAAGTAAAGCCACCCTGCTATCAAGGTTTACCTGCATCAATTTAAAAACCGGCAGAAAAGAAAATCATCCGGATGACTTTATGGAATTTGCAATGAATGTAGTTGTTGAAGATTAGATTATTGCCAGGCATGCGGCGTTGATTTACCGGCCATTTTACGTCGCAAAATTTCTTAACTCCGAACAGGGGTACCAGAAAGCCATCGAACGCTGCAACGCTTACGTGCATCGATGCGAAAACTAAAAACTATAAACTACAAACTAGATTCTATCTTTTACCCAACTCAATTACTTCGCACTGGCTCATGTTTTTACCATCAATAACAAAGCGGATGATGGTACGCATTTTATGCCATCCATGTTTACCCGCCGCCCCTGGGTTCATATGCAGACAATCAATGGCGTTATCAAACATCACTTTCAAAATATGGGAATGACCACTTATAAATAGTTGCGGCCGATGCAGCAACAGCTCAGTTTTTGTAGCAGGGTTATACCTGGGCGGGGCGCCGCCAATATGCCGCATCATTACTTTTACCTCTTCGCACATAAACACCAATTGTTCGGGGTAGACTGTCCTGATATCATTGCCATCTATATTACCATAAACGCCTTTAACCGGCAACCCGCTTTGTGCAGCAAGTTTTTCTGCCAATGACGCATCCCCAAAATCGCCTGCATGCCAGATTTCATGGCATTGTTTAAAATGGGTAAATACATTTTCATCGAGATAGCCATGTGTGTCAGATATAAGCCCGATGCGCGTCATGCTGCTGTAATTTTGCTGTTGAATATTGTATGTTAATGAATACTGATTCGTTTGCATTGTTCAATGAGGGCGTGACCTTTCCACGTTTTCATCTTAGTCTTTAATAAGCCCAGCGGCAGTTAGCTGCTTAAGAATCATTACTGCGCCGGGTGCCTGGTTTTGTTGCAGCCGGTATTCTGCGAATGAAAAATACCTCAGTTCACCAATTTCGGCATTGGCACGCGGGTTGATCTCCTGCTGCAATAAAAAGCAATCCTGTTCCATAATGATGCCCGTTTGCTCTCCATAAGCCGGTGCGGTAATATGTGTATAGAAATGCAACGCAGTTGCCGGAATGGCAACATGCAGTTCTTCCTCAATTTCACGACAAAGCGCCTGTTGCGCGGTTTCATGCGCGTCAACTTTACCACCCGGGAGGTAAAAACATTTTTTGTTGTTGCTGAATGCCAGCAACAGTTTTTCATTTTTTATAAACAGCAGACCGACTGTATGTAAAGGTGTATTCATTTTTTGAAAATCGTTAGTTGCGGATGTGCTAACTTTATACCAACGATTGAATGTATGCCATTCCACAGAAATTTTCGCCACAGATTTATGAGGAATCAGCCGCAGCTGTTGAAGAAGTTTGCCGCAGATTCGCAGATTAACATGCTGATTGAATCATGGTTAATCATCGCAATCATCAAAATCCGCGTTCCATAATCAAAGCAAACAAATTAGCATACTTGCCTTCAGGCAGGTTTATCACAATAGCACATTATCACATTTTCACACTAGCACATTTTCACATTAACACATTTATCACATCAGCACATTTATATCATGCCTTATTATCACCAATTAGGAAACATTCCGCACAAGCGCCATACACAGTTTAGAAAACAGGATGGGTCGTTATACGCCGAACAATTGTTTTCTACAGAAGGATTTTCTAACGATTATTCTTTGCTGTATCATAATAATCCACCTACAGCCATTATTAAGACTGACGAGCCCTATAGCGTTTTTCCCACCATTGCCGAAGAAAAAATGCTGAAACACCGGAGTTTTAATGGGTTTAACGTAACCCCTGCCAATGATTTTTTGGAGAGCCGGCAGCCGGTGCTGGTGAATAGTGATTGTCATATTGTACTGGCAGCTCCGCGGCAAAGTCTCCGGGAATACTTTTATAAAAATGCGGATGCCGATGAACTGATCTTTATACATGAAGGCAGCGGTATACTGCACACCATGTACGGGTCTATACCATTTTCTTATGGCGATTACCTGGTCATTCCGCGCGGAACCATTTACCAGTTAGATTTTGCCGGTGCTGAGAACCGGCTGCTGATTGTAGAATCGTTCAGCCCCATCCGCTTTCCCAAAAAATACCTTAGTAAAAACGGTCAGTTGCAGGAACATGCACCTTTTTGCGAACGGGATCTGCGGGTACCCGCCAATTTGAAGAGTTTTGATGAAAAAGGGGATTATATTATTAAGACCAAAAAGAAAGGGGTGATGTATGGCATTCATTACGGGCATCATCCGTTTGATGTAGTAGGTTGGGATGGTTGCTGTTACCCATATGCCTTCAGCATTCATGATTTTGAGCCTATCACCGGCCGGGTACACCAGCCTCCGCCGGTGCACCAAACGTTTGAGGGCAATAATTTTGTCGTTTGCTCCTTTGTGCCCAGGCTTTTTGATTACCACCCCCAGGCAGTGCCCGCACCGTATAATCATAGTAATATAGACAGCGACGAAATGATATATTATGTGGATGGCGATTTTATGAGCCGCAAAAATGTCACCCGGGGTATGATTACGCTTCACCCGGGCGGCATTCCCCACGGGCCGCACCCAGGCGCTGTTCTCAAAAGCATCGGTGCTAAAGAAACCAAAGAGCTGGCGGTAATGGTAGATACCTTTCACCCGTTGCAGCTCACCACCGCTGCGCTGCAAATTGAAAACCCGGGGTATACCATGAGCTGGGCAGAATAACTAAGAGGTCAAAAGAGAAAAGAGGTCAAGGAAGAAAAGGCAGCAGATTTTTTTGTCTTCCGATTCCGTAAAATACTCTTTTTCTCCTTTAACCGCTTAGGGCTCAAATTTTACCGTCGCTTTTTCTCTTTTTATCTTGTAGCTTTCGTAAATTTCAGGAAATAAAATAATGCCGTATGATAAAATTCTCTGAATTAAAACCAGGTGATATTGTACTAGCTGATTACGAAGACCAACAGTGGCAGGGGGTGGTAAAAGAGCTGAACCGCGAAGACAAGGAAGTGTGCGTGGAGACCGACGTGCAGCAGTTCTGGTTCACCCCGGAGCACCTGCACCCCATTATGCTGGACGATCAGCAGCTGCAAAAGCTTCATTTTGAAAAACAGGAGGCCAACGGGGGAACTAAATATATGAAAGGCGCTTTCAGGTTGCAGGTGTCGAACGACAAAGGGTTTTCGGATATTGAAATGTGGTACCGCGAAGACAGGCGCCACATTAAACAGCCGCTGGCCGTACACGAGCTGCAAAACCATTATTATCAGATGACAAAGGTGGAATTGAACGAAGACTGACCAAAATAGAGCTATTAATTTGTTAGAAGGGGCAGTTTTCCACAAAAATGTGGAAAATTTCCCCATTTTTTTCTTTATTCCGGCACGTTCTCGTATCTTTGCACACCCAAAAAATATGGCAAAACAGGCACTCATTAAACAGGATGGCGTTATAATTGAAGCACTCAGCAATGCTATGTTCAAAGTAAAGCTGGAAAATGGCCACGAAATACTGGCTACCATTTCGGGAAAGATGAGAATGAATTACATACGCATTCTGCCAGGTGACAAAGTGGGGGTGGAAATGAGCCCGTATGATTTGAGCCGGGGCAGAATTATTTTCAGGTACAAATAAGCTGTTGGCTATTAGCATTTAGCTATTAGTAACATGGAAATAAAAAGTATAATAAAACCTGCTGACGGCTGAAAGCTGTTAGCCAAAAGCTAAGAAAATGAAAGTAAGAGCATCCATTAAAAAACGCAGCGTTGATTGTAAGATCGTGCGCAGAAAAGGCAGATTGTACGTGATCAACAAAAAGAATCCCCGTTTTAAACAACGCCAGGGATAAGATTATTTTGAATGTTGAATTATATATTTTGAATTATTTGGGATATATAAGCCATAATTCAGACAGATCACTGACAAACAATTTAAAATTTAGCATTTAAAATTTAAAATAAACTATGGCTCGTATTGCCGGTGTCGACTTACCAAAGACCAAAAGAGGAGAAATAGGCTTGACCTATATCTTCGGAATTGGCTTATCTACTGCCAAATACATTTTGGGCAAAGCTGGTATTGATGTAAATAAGAAAGTAAACCAGTGGAATGATGATGAGCTTACCGCTATCCGTAACATCATTACCAATGAGTTTAAAGTAGAAGGCCAGTTGCGTTCAGAAGTGCAGATGAGTATCAAACGTTTGCTGGATATTGCCTGTTACCGTGGCCTGCGCCATCGTAAAGGGTTGCCCGTTCGCGGCCAGCGTACCCGTACCAACAGCCGTACACGTAAGGGTAAACGTAAGACAGTTGCCGGTAAGAAGAAAGTAGCGAAGAAATAGTATAGTATTTAGTATTCAGTATTTAGTATTTAGACCTGGCGGCAAAACTTTCGCCGATGACTTGAGACTAAGCACTAAATTTTGGATACTAACGAGTACAAAGACTTCAGCGCCAACCTTGCCGCCTAGTCTTGGTACTAAATACTAGATACTAAAAATCTATATAGCACCAATAACTACCATATCAATTACGGATACCAGGTGCAGGAGGAGGGTTGATATGGGTTTGCAGCAATTGCTGCAAATTGTAATAAACAAAAGACTACCTATCTAAGATTATGGCAAAAGCAACACAGCAGGCATCCAATGTAAAAGCCTCTACCAAAAAAAGAGTTGTAAAAGTAGACGCTTATGGCGATGCGCACATCTCAGCAAGTTTCAACAACCTTATTGTAAGCTTAACCAACAAACAGGGCCAGATCATTTCATGGTCGTCTGCTGGTAAAATGGGTTTCAGGGGTTCTAAAAAGAATACCCCTTATGCAGCGCAAATGGCTTCTTCTGATGCCGCCAAAGCTGCCATGGACGCAGGCCTGAAAAGAGTAGATGTGTATGTAAAGGGACCAGGTTCCGGTCGTGAAGGTGCCATCAGGGCCCTGGCGCAATCAGGAATTGAAATTGTGCAGATAAAAGATGTTACCCCTTTACCACACAATGGCTGCCGCCCGCCAAAGAAAAGAAGAGTATAAAGAATGTCTGATCGCTGATGTAATCATGTCTGATTTTATTCAAATCGGCGATGACAAAATCAGAGATCAGCGATTATAAACCGGGTACACAATTAATTTTAGATTTTTACGGATTGTGTACCGTCATTAAAAAATCAAACATATAATTATGGCACGTTACACTGGTCCAAAGACCAAGATTTCCCGCATTTTTGGAGAGCCTATCTTAGGCAATGGTAAATGGCTGACTAAAAACAGCAATCCTCCCGGCCAGCACGGAGAAAAACGCAAACGCAAAACAATGGGTGAATACGCCCTGCAGCTGCGTGAAAAACAAAAAGCCAAATACACCTATGGTGTTCTGGAAAAACAATTCCGTAAAACTTTCGAAGAAGCCGTTCGCCGTAAAGGTGTTACCGGTGAAAACCTCATCAAATTGCTGGAAGCACGCCTCGACAACACCGTTTTCCGTTTAGGCATTGCCCCTTCAAGACCCGCTGCAAGACAATTGGTTAGCCATAAACACATTACCGTAAACGGCGATGTGGTAAACACACCTTCTTTTCAGTTGAAAGCGGGCGATGTGATTGGTTTGAAACAGAAAACACAGGGACTTACCGGCATTACCAGCCAGGTAAAAGGAAAAAACCCCAAGTTTAGCTGGATCGACTGGAATGAAACCAACCTGGAAGGTACTTTTATTGCTTATCCAGAGCGTGAAAGCGTTCCGGAGAACATTAAGGAGCAATTAATTGTTGAGTTATATTCTAAGTAATCAATTAGCTGATGTTACAGTGGTACCGGGTGGTAAAATGCTTTTGGTACTGATGGCAACAGAAATGACAAATTGATTCCAACTGCCGGTTAACAAATTAAAAACTTGAAATTTCAAATATGGCAATTTTAAATTTTCAGAAACCTGACAAAATTGTATTGCAAAAAGCAAATGATTTTGAAGCTCAGTTTGAGTTTCGTCCGCTGGAGCCTGGTTACGCAGTAACCGTTGGTAATGCCTTGCGCAGGGTGTTATTAAGCTCGCTGGAAGGATATGCGATTGTGGGTATCAGGATTGAAGGGGTAGAACATGAATTTGCAACCATTAAGGGTGTAACAGAAGATGTTACTGAAATCATCCTTAACTTGAAGCAGGTTCGTTTCAAGAAAACGGTTGATCACGATGTATCAAATGAAAAGATAACACTGCATATTAAAGGCAGAACAGAATTCACTGCAGGCATGATCCAGGAAAACACACAAAGCTTCCAGATTATGAACCCTGATCTGCTGATCTGCACCATGGATTCTTCTTCTAAACTGGATATTGAATTAACCATTGGTAAAGGCCGCGGTTATGTTCCGGCTGAAGACAACAAGGCAAAAGAAGCGCCGCTGGGCTATATTGCTATCGACTCTATTTACACGCCCATCAAGAACGTTAAATACACCATTGAAAATACCCGTGTTGAGCAACGTACTGACTATGAAAAATTAATCATGGAAGTTGCTACAGACGGTACCATTCACCCGGAAGAAGCTGTTAAACAGGCTTCGCGTATTCTTATTCAGCACCTGATGATTATCACAGATGAGAACATCACCTTTGATAACAAGGAAGAGAAGAAGGAAGACCTGGTAGACGAACAAACCCTGCAATTAAGAAAAGTATTGAAAACACCGTTGGAAGATCTGGATCTTTCTGTACGTGCTTTCAATTGCTTAAAAGCCGCCAAAATCAACTCGCTGAGCGAACTGGTACAGTACGAGCAGGAAGACCTGATGAAGTTCCGCAACTTTGGTCAGAAATCACTGGCTGAAATTGAGCAGGTGCTGGGCGAAAGAGGTTTGCATTTTGGAATGGACCTGAGCAAACTGGGATTGGATAAAGACGATCTATAGTTAATGTGCTAATGTGAAAATGTGGAAATGTGCTAATGCCTTCTCTTCGTTTTCCATTAATACATAAGCTATACTAGTGTTGTATATAACCAATGTTATTTTGGTTTTTTAATTTACACATTAGCACATTTACACATTTACACATTAACCAAGTACTTCACAATTCCTGACACGGTGTGAAGGAATAAAACACAAACGTCATGCGTCACGGAGACAAAATTAAAAACCTCAGCAGAACCGCCTCTCACAGAAAGGCCCTGCTTAGCAACCTGGCAGCCGCGCTGATCCAGCACAAGAAAATTGTAACTACACTGGCAAAAGCAAAAGCTTTGCGTGTGTATATTGAACCCCTGATTACAAAAGCAAAAGAAAATACCACGCACCAGCGCCGTATCGTTTTTAGCTACCTGCAGGATAAAGAAGCAGTAACCGAACTTTTCAGCACCATCAGCGAAAAAGTAGCCGGCCGTCCCGGTGGTTATACCCGCATTATTAAACTGGGCAAACGTGTAGGCGATAACGCTGAAACTGCTATGATTGAACTGGTAGATTTCAATACCATCTACGGAAAAGGTGTTGAAACAAAAGCAGAACCTGCAAAAAGAACCCGTCGTGGTGCCAGCAAGAAAAAAGCAACTGATGCACCTGCAGAAGCCAAAGAAGAAGGCGAAAAAGAAGCATAATTACTTGCATATAATTTCACAGAAAGCGGAACCGGTAAAATGGTTCCGTTTTTTTTTAGCTAAGAGGTAAAAGAGAAAAAGAGTGCTAAGAGTTGAAGGAGAAAAGGAGCAAAAGAGCGTTTGCTAAGCAACAATATTTCTCGCGCAGAGACAGCAGAGATTGTTTTGGCCAGTGCTATAAATGCAAGACTGTGGCGTTACTGAGCATTAAAATTAGCTTTGAACCTCTGTTAGCTCTGCTAGCTCTGCGCGATACAATTGCAAGGCAAAGGCCCCTTTTCTCTTTTTATCTCTTAGCCAACTGTGCAGTATAGTTCTGAAGCAATAGCTCCTTTTCTCTTTTTATCTCCTAGCACACTGTGCGAAAAAAATGGCTATTTTTCTTTTTTCTTCTCTTAGCTTTGCGAAACTTTTTACCAAAGCATGGCTACAACCCAACAACAAAACGCACTTCTGGTACTGGCAGACGGCACCGTACATTATGGCAAAGCATTTGGCACCATTGGCACCACCACCGGCGAAATTTGCTTCAACACCGGTATGACAGGCTACCAGGAAGTATTTACAGACCCGAGCTATTACGGTCAGGTGCTTATTATGAACACCGCACATGTAGGCAATTACGGCGTAAAAGAAAGCGATGTTGAATCTGGCGGTGTAAAAATAAAAGGATTGATAGGCCGCAACCTGGAAGAACAATTCAGCCGTAAAATGGCCGAGGGCTCCATGGATGAATACCTGAAAAAGCAAAATATCGTTTGCATAGAAGGTGTAGATACCAGGGCCCTGGTAGAGCATGTACGCAAACAGGGCGCCATGAACTGTATCATTTCTTCTGCCATTACCGATGTGGAAGAACTGAAAAAACAACTGGCAAAGGTGCCTTCTATGGATGGATTGGAACTCGCCAGCCAGGTATCCACCAATACAACATATGAGGCCGGAGATGCCAAAAGCAGTGTGCGCATTGCCGTTATGGATTATGGCATTAAGAAGAATATAGTGAACTGCATGGTGGAAAGAGGAGCGTATGTAAAAGTATTTCCGGCCAAAACCCCATTGGCAGAAGTGAAGGCTTTTAACCCCGACGGATACTTTATTTCCAATGGTCCTGGTGACCCTGCCCCGATGGATTATGCCATTGCAACCGTAAAAGAAATCCTGCAGGAAAAAAAGCCATTGTTCGGTATTTGCCTTGGCCACCAGTTGCTGGCACTTGCAAACGATATACCCACTTTTAAAATGCACCATGGGCACCGCGGGCTTAACCACCCGGTAAAAAACCTGGTAACCGGTAAAAGTGAAATCACTACCCAGAACCATGGCTTTGGCGTAGACCCTGAAGCGGTAAAAAAAGCCACCAACGTTGAAATAACCCATGTAAACCTCAATGATCAATCTATTGAAGGCATCCGTTTAAAGGACAAGCCGGCTTTCTCGGTGCAGTACCACCCGGAAGCTACGCCCGGCCCGCACGACTCGCGCTACCTGTTTGATGATTTTATTGACCTCATCAAAAAACATAAAAACTAACCCGCAGCCGCTGATATTTCAGCGGCTTTTTTATTTAAAGTATATTCGTTTTATGAAGATTGCAATCATTAATGGTCCTAACCTTAACCTGCTTGGTAAACGCGAACCGGGTATTTATGGTAATGCATCATTCGACAGTTTTTTTGAAGCGCTGAAGACCAGTTATCCTAATGTAACATTCACTTACTTTCAAAGCAATATTGAAGGCGAACTGGTGAACGAAATACAAAGGGCAGGCTTTGATGCAGATGGTATTGTGTTGAACCCTGCTGCGTACACACATACTTCTGTGGCCATTGGCGATGCCATAGCAGCAATCAAAGCGCCGGTGATTGAAGTACACATTTCCAATGTGCACGCCCGCGAAGATTTTCGAAAACTGTCACATGTATCTGCTAAAGCGGCCGGCAGTATTGTAGGATTGGGTCTGAAAGGATATGAGTTGGCGGTGCAGTGGTTTTTAAATATTAAATAACGATATATAGACAGGGGTAATAAAAGAACTGTAAATTTTGTAAATTACAATATGGGATTAGCAAAGAAATATCAACTGCCACCGCGTACAGGGATGGACGTATTTAGAATGCTCCCCGAGGGAACCCTCGCTGAACTTCTAAATGATGTCATTTACATGTCACCTTCCCCTAATAGCACTCACCAGGAAATCTCAATTGAATTAAGTTCAAAAATCTGGATGCACGTAAAAAAATATAAATTGGGAAGCTGCCTTTCCGCACCAATGGATGTATTTTTTAATGACCGCAACGTGGTGCAACCGGATATTTTAGTGATTCTGTTGCCCAATCTTCTGATATTAACAGATGAAGGCAAAATTAAAGGCGCTCCTGATTTGATAATTGAAATTGTGTCTCCCGGAAATAAGCGCCATGATACCGAGAAAAAACGTGCGCTGTATGAGAAATTTGGTGTGAAAGAGTATTTTATAATTGAACCCGGAAATAAAGAAACTACGACCTACTTCCTTGTAAACAATAAATTTGTTAAACAGGAATCTGCAAAAGGCAAATTGAAATCAAAACTGCTAAAAAAAGTTTTTAGCTTCTGAGCATTGTAAGTGCTATCGGGCAGCTATAACATTACCCGCATCATCAATGCAAAGCCTGTATCTTGTTTAGGATCAGATACTTTTTTAATCACATGCACACCTGCCTTGGTCCATACTTTAAATACATCCCCTTTTTTTCTTTTGGCAATTTCTTTTCCAATTTCAGGGATAATAGAACCGCGTGCTATCCAGCCCAAATCTCCTTTGCTGGCACCTTCTCCGCCCATACTATAGGTTTGCGCCATATCTTCAAAACTGGCAGCGCCGTTTTTTACGCGGTCTACAATGCTATTGGCCAATGAATCTGCAACGCGGCGGGTGAAAATACTGGTATCTATAAACACCTGGCTGATGCGGGTGAATGTGTTAGGTAATTTAGCCAGCACCTGTACCACATATTTTTTTTCATACGGTCCATATACTTTTTTAATCTTGCCATGATAAGCCAGGCTATCGGCCAACCCTGAAAAATGGGTGCTGTTGAGTACAATAATAGTGTCAATCTTAAATTGTTTTTTCAACACATCCCTGGCGTAAGCAATAGGGTTGGGTGCAGCTTCCAGATTGGTTTTAATTTGAGCGGTGGTTAATTTTTGCGCCACTAACAACTGGGCGGCAAGTATCCAGCAAAAAACAGTCAATAATAGTTTCATTTCACAACAAGGGTTAGTGGTAAAGATAGTTTTTAGTTCTGAGTTGCAGTTCGGGAGTTCGGAAGTCCAGGAGTTCGGCAGTTCGTTATTGCAGTAACCGTACGCTTCGATGTAAAAATAAGGGGGAAAGTAAGACTACTTTCCCCGTTTCCCTGATTTGAATCAATTGAAGACGTGCGATGTCTTGCTGTGATGTGACTCAAACAAATTTTAATACGGATCAAAAATATTTGGTGCCCCGCGTGCGCCAGAAATCTCGGTAAGAAACGGTGAACGTAAAATTGATATAGTTCTCTTTTATCAGGCCGGCCAGTTGCGTACCGCGCTGGCCCACATCAAGGCCAATGCTACATCCCAGCAGGTTTTTTTTGCTGTTGACGCCATAGCCCAGCGTAAATCCTTTCTCATTGAGTTGCTGCCCTTTTATGGCCAGGTAACTCTGTCCA
The DNA here is from genome assembly GCA_963705285.1 of uncultured Chitinophagaceae bacterium. GTDB lineage: Bacteria > Bacteroidota > Bacteroidia > Chitinophagales > Chitinophagaceae > JACMLD01. The sequence continues at coordinate 5,284,454 of OY970066.1, read as the reverse complement.
TAATATACCCCTGCCTGCAGATAATTTTTTTCAAACAACACGTTATTGAAATAAGATTTCTTGTTGGATATTTCAAAACCCAGTGAGGCACGGCTGCTGTTTTTTAATGAATAGTTGAGGCCGGTATAATTGGTAGAAGACCATGCCTGGTATTTATAATCGCCGGTAAACGTATATTTTTTATTTTTTGTAATACTGAAACCCAGGCCCGATGCATTGGCCAGTTTGAAGCTCGTATTCTTTTCATTATCTGTGGTATTGGATAGCTGCGTGCCATTGTCTGATACTACCACAGTAGCATCTGCAGCCAGGTTATTACCCGGTGCATAGATGCCGCCAATACTTAGATCCCATTTTTTGGTGAGCGGTGTATAATACTGAAGCCCGTATGTAAAATTGAAATTCTTTAGAAACACCTGGCGGGTAGTGGTTAACGTGGTGGCAAGGCCGTCTGTTGTAAGGTTTTCTGTTTGAGACAGTGACCCAAAAAGATAAGCCGCGTTGATGCCAACCGACAGGTGCTTAACGGGTTCAAAGGCATTGCTCCAGTACACCTGGTTTACGCCTCCGCTACCATCATATGCTACAGGTATGGTGGCATTGGTGCCCTGTATGTTTTTGTAAGAATTAAACTGGTAGTTGGCAGTACTATAAGGCATCATACCAGCGGCGGATCCCCACCATTTATTTATTTTGGTGGCTACCGATATGCGCTTGATCGCAAAATCTTTTCCGCTGGCAGAAGTCCCATCCAGCGGGGTGCCTTTGTAGCTGATGAATTGTCCGCGTGCAGATAGCTCAAAAGAAAAAAATTGTTGCTGGAGCGCTGTATAAGAAGCCGGGTTGTTATTAATAAGATACCGGTCATTGCGATAAGCCAGCCCCGTATTGGCCATACCACTGGTGCGGTTGTAGTAATTGGTTTCTATATCTCCTATGCCAAGGATGGAATATGGCGAATTGGTATTCTGCGCATAACCCAGGTTACAGGCCGATAGCAATAAGATGAGTACAGGTAAACGGTTCATGAATGGTTTATTTGTTGACTGATATATAGTATACATTCAGCTGTAACTTATTTTTTACATTTTGCACATCGCCCATCACCAGGCGGTTTAACGACGCAAACCGGCTATCCGTTGGCGGTATAAGCAGAAGGCCGTCTTTGTTGATAGCAGCATTGGTTATTTCTTGTTGCAGGTAGGCAGTTACATCATAACTATAATTGGTGTTGGTGCCATAGATAGCGTCAATAGCCAAGCTGCCGGTTTGTGTGGCCGCCACGCCGCCACTTACCGCCGAAATAGGTGCACCTGGTTCATTGCCACCGTCGGTAGGTGTGGCATATAATACGGGCGGCAAAGAAGTATAGCCATTGAAACTGCCCTGTATGGGTTTTACCACCAGGGTGGCTTTTATTATTTTCACAAAATCTGTTCGCTCCAGCAATTTTCGAATAGTAGGAAACGCAATCTTCAGGTAGATGCCCGTGGCTGATTGCAGGTAACCTATATTGCCAGAAGCGGTTGATAACAACTCATTGTTTTGTGTAGTAAGCGCTGTAAGCGGCGTGCCCGACCGGTCTGTGGTGATACGGTTAAACTGTAAGGGCTGATTATAAAAAGTAAAATCAAAATATTTATTGTCGCGCGTAATATCTGTCTGGTGGTAATACAAGCGAATCATAACGCTGTCTTTAAACCCATAGACGGTATTACCGGTGGAAGCAATGTGCAGGCCTTTAAAAAAATCAGTAAACACGATATTGTCTTTCAGAATGGCTGATTTGTTTTTGATCATGTCGTATAATTCCTGCCCCTTTACATCACTCAATCTGATATTGGCACTGTCGCTGCTCAAAGGCCGCAACTGCATGGTTTTTGTTCCCAAAGGAGGGTTGCTTACCGGGAAGCTGCTGGTATTATAAAAATAGGCCTGGTTCTCGGCGAATTTAATTTCCTGGTCTGGCTGGCTGATGGAGAAGGTAACGGGTAGCGTGGTATCGCCATAATAAACGCCATTGCATTTCATTAGTAAAGCCAATGAATCATATTGTGCATTGTTAAGCAAGTCAGACAATGCCGGCGGCGCCAGTTGCAAAAAAGAACTTGCGGTAATCTTTCCAAAATAGGCATCGTTGTAACTACCCACCAACAATCCGTTGGTTTGCGATGTAATCACCGAGTCTTTATAAATGGTGGATACCACAGGCCTGATAGAATCAACCAAAATAATATTGGTGACGCCATTGTCTACGTATTGCTCTCCGTATTGAATGGGTGTTTTCTGACAACCATAACAAAGCAATACCCCAGCGATCATAGAAGAAATACAAGATGTTAATGAACCAGGGAGATTCCGCATCGCACAAAGAATTTGGGCAATGTTCGGCCAATGATGTGTTACGGTTTTGTTAGTATGGACTAGCGCATCATATTCCCCGGTAAACAAACTTATTTTATCTACCAACCAAAACATCCTTTTTTACAATGAAAAAACGATGTTTTGTGTGAGAAACACATTCGTCTATTTTTTATGGCTGTTCATCTGGTAATTGATATTGATATTCCATTTTAACGATTAGCGATATGCCTTATCCGTTAGTTTCACCGCAAATATTTTTTACTGCCAATCAAAAAAATAATCTATGAAGCGTGTATTTTCTTATGTTCTGCTTGTGGGAGCTGCCATCTTTTTGTTCTATTCATGCACCAAATCTACTGCCTCCACTACAGATACGGTAGGTAACTGGGTGCGTAAATCTGATTTTGATGGCGTGGCAAGAAGTGAGGCGGTTTCCTTTGTAGTTGGCGACACCGCTTATATTGGCACCGGCTATGATGGGAGTGTGCGTTTAAACGATGTATGGAAATATGATGTGGACAATAATTACTGGATACAACGTGCGGCGTTCCCTGGCGATGCCAGAAGCTCTGCCGTTGCATTCAGTACCAGCACAAAAGGATATATAACTACCGGCTTTAACGGCATCATTAAACTAAGGGATACCTGGGAATACAATCCGGCCCAAAACAGCTGGACAAAAAAAGCCGACTTTGGCGGCACCGCCCGTATTGACGCAGTAGCTTTTGGAATTGGCGATAAGGGCTATGTAACAACAGGCAACGATGGCAATGATCTGAAAGATTTCTGGCAGTACGATCCCGCATCAGATACATGGACACAAAAAGTAAGCCTGGGTGGCTCCAAGCGTTCCGGTGCAGTTGCGTTTGTATACAAGAATCAGGGTTTTGTGGCTACGGGTATCAATAATGGTACAACAGTTAACGACTTCTGGATGTATGACCCCGCTACAGATAAATGGACAGAGAAGAATTTTATCAGCAATGTAAGCACAGATGCTTTTGACGACGCGTATAATATTGTGCGCAGCAATGCGGTGGCGTTTGTAATGGGCGATAAGGCCTATGTGTCTACCGGTGAAAACGGCAGTATACTGAAAACCACCTGGGAATATGATTTCGGCAGCGATGTGTGGACGCTTAAAACACCCTGGGAAGGTTTGGAAAGAACAGGGGCGGTTGGCTTTAGCGTAAAAAACAGGGGGTTTTTGGTGACGGGCAGAAACAGTACGTATCGTTTTGATGATATGAGAGAATTTCTTCCAACAGCCACTTATGATGCCAATGATTAAAAGATATATAACCATACCCATCATGGCGGTTGGCATGCTGGTAACCGCCATGATGGTACTGGCCACAAAAAACAATATGCCGCACGGCGCTGGTTGGGTACCGGTAGAAATGCACGCATTAAAAATGGCGAATGGGTGGGGCTATGAAGTGCTGGTGGATAAAAAAGTTTTTATACACCAGGATTGTATACCGGCCATTTCTTCTTACAAAACATTTAATACAGCATCAGAAGCAATGCTGATTGGCAACAGGGTAGTGGATAAAATAAAAAGAGGGGAGAAGCCCGTAATCACCCAGGCAGAAATTGATGCATGCCACATACATTATTAGGATGCTGCACGCAGGGCATTTATAAACCGTGCAAAATGCTTAGGGCTTATTAAAACATTGCGCGACAGCGCACTTAACACTTAACACTTACAACTTAACACTGCTCCAATCAGCTGTTCACCTTAATAATATCCAGCAGGTGATTGCGGTAGCTGTTTCCTATGGGTAATATCTTCTCTGCAATTTCTACTTCTTTTTTGGTGATACTGTCTATATGATTGAGCGAGACAATATAGGAGCGATGAATGCGCACGAAATTTTTTGCCGGCAGCCGCTCAGAAAAAGTCTTTAGGTTTTGCAGTGTGATAATGGGTTTACTTTTTTTACTGGTATATACCTGCGTGTAATCTTTCAATCCTTCACAAAAAATAATATCGGCGTAATTTACTTTGAGGACGCGGTACTCAGATTTTATAAAAAAGTATTTTTCATCTTTGTAATGATGCTCAGACCGGGCGCCGAGGATCTGTATAATAGCTCTGTTAACCGCATCTAAAAACACGGTGTATGACAATGGATTGCCGATTACAGCGAGATGTGTATAGGCGCCATTGGAAATATTGGTTTCGTTTTCAGTGGTGGTACAAATAAAAACGGGCGATTTCTCCGTCTCAGGCATATCATTTTTTATTTGTGCGTACTGTAGAGCATTTAAAAAAATGATATCCGGTGTGGCATTATCTATTAGCTGCACCGTTTCCCTGATGGTAGAGGTGGTGGCTTCTAATGTAAGGCTACCGGTTTTGTGTATAAAACCAGTGAGCTGGCTATTACTTTCAGGGGTGTCCTTAAGCAGTAAACATTTGAGCGTCATAAGCAAAATATAAGTCAGCTGCAATTTCTGTATAAGTCTGGTTAAGCAGGCGTTAAGGCTATTATGCTTTACTTAAAATAGGTGAGTAACAGGTTTTTAGAGGTGAATTAAAATGCAGTTAAGACCATTTACCCATTTCTTGTTTTGCATAGACTGTTAAAAAATGCCGGGCAGCATGGTTCTGCCCGGTTTTTGAGCTATAGAAGGCTGGCAGGCAGCTGACTTGTGATTATGTGCTAGTTCGCTACACCCTAAGTCTGCTTACCTTTGCAGTGGCGCCTGCGTTGGTATAAAACCCCAGGCTGGCGGCAATGAAAAATTCAATATAACGTTTAATGTATGGCCTGCCGTTAACAATCAGCAGGCAGCTAAAAAATTAAGATTATGCGTTGGATACTGGCAATTTGCTTTCTGATTAGTGCGGGCGCCCAGGCGCAGTTCAAGGACTACACTATCGGCGTGCGGGGCGATACCCTGAATGGCGTGGATAAAGCTGGCAAAAAACAGGGTAAATGGGTGGTTAGGCATGATGAAGTGCGGGGCGAACCTGGTTTTGAGGAAGAAGGCACTTATGTAAACGACCGTAAAGAAGGTATCTGGCGCAAATTTACACTGCAGGGCGACCAGTTTGCGGTAGAAAACTATCACTGGGGTTTTAAAGATGGTCCCAGCATGTACTTTAACATGAACGGGGAGTTGGTAAAAGAAGAAAGCTGGCGTGCCTTTAATCCAGATAAATTATACGATACCATAGATGTGGAAGATGTTACAAGACCTGATCACTATACCAAAGTGATAATAAAAAATGAAGGTTCTTCTATAAAAAACGGTACCTGGAAATACTATGACCCTACGGCAGGATTTATTACCAAAACAGAAATATGGGTGTTGGGTAAAATGGAAAACGCCGACAAATCGCAGAATGGACTTGATAAAAAGCCTGCTTCAGACAGCAGCCTGGCCATTAAGGCAAAAGCAAAGCCCAAAGAAGTACTTGACTTTGAAAAGAAAAATTCAGGAAAGAAGAAAGTGCGTGTGAGAGATGGAAGCACGTTTTAATTGTGTTGAGTGTTGTGTGTTGTGTGTTGAGTGACCCCTTTTGATTGTGTTAAGTGTTGTGTTGCGTGAACCCTTTTAATTGTGATGTGTGTTTTGTTGCCTCGCCATTAATTTAAAACTTTAAACTCAACACACAACACAACTCACCCCCTTGTGGATTCTCTCTCTATCAGCACAGATTTGATAACCTTACTTTCTGCTACTATCTTTTTCTTATCTAGCAATTGAAATAGAATATTCGCCGCTTCTTTTCCTATATCGAATGCGGGCTGGGTAATGGTAGTTAAGGAAGGATTTAACAGCGATGCCGTTTCAAGGTTGGAAAAGCTTACAATCTTTATTTGTTTTGGGATAGACAGCCGCAGCTCGTTTACTGCATGATAACAACCAATGCCCAGTTTTTCGATGGATGATAAAACGCCATCGGGTTGTTGTTGACTGATGGCCGTTTTGATCAGCTGCACATTTTCTTTATCGTCTTTATCGCAATCTACAATCAATTGGTCATCGTGTGCAATACCTGCATCGCGTAATGCATCGGTATACCCATTGAGCCGCATTTTACCTGGCAGTATATTTTTAAGCGCCTGCAGGAACATAATGCGACGGCAACCCCTTTCAATTAAATGCATGGCACCTTTATAACTGCTGTCATAATCATCGGTAGCAACGTTCAGCATATCGCCCAGTTCGCAAATTCTGTCGAACATAATAACCGGCAGTTTTTTATTCAGCTCTGTAATGTGATCATAGTTGTCTGTTTCGCTGGAAAGGGAAAGCAGTAATCCATCTACACGACCATTGGCCAGGCTGTTTACAAAAGCTATTTCGCTGGTGGCAGATTCATGGGTAAGATAAATAAGCACCTGGTAACCTTTTTGACGCGCAATTTCTTCGATACCATTAATCGCAAGCGAAAAAAAATTGTTGGCCAGCTCAGGAAAAATGACTGCTATGTTTTTGCTTTTCTGTTCGCGCAGGCCGGAGGCAAAAGGATTGGGCTGGTAGTTGAGTTTCCGGGCAAGGTCCCATACTTTTTGGCGGGTTTCAGGCCTTATCTGGTAACTGTCGCGCAAAGCCCTTGATACCGTTGCAATAGAGAGGTTCAATTCATCTGCCAACCGTTGTATGTTAACTTTCTCCATTATTGTACCTGCATTTTATTGCTGCAATACGGCGCGGCAAGTTGAAAACTGTTTCACAAAAATAAATATATCAAAATTGTGATAGGAAGTAAAATCTATTTAGCTTTAGAAGGTTTAATTAATTAATACATAGACTATTGTATTTTCGAATCCATACTAACTAACCAAGATTGCCTGCATGAATCAATTAAAACCCGGTGACTACGCCATCTTCGCCATTTATTTCGTTTTTATTTCCTGGTACGGCTATTACATTTACAAGCGCAAAAAATCTGGTCAGCAAGGCGCTAAAGACTTTTTTTTGGCTGAAGGATCGCTCACCTGGTGGGCGATTGGTGCATCGCTGATTGCTTCTAATATTTCTGCGGAGCATTTTATTGGCATGTCTGGTTCAGGCTTTGCGTTAGGGCTCGCTATTTCCACCTACGAATGGATGGCCGCTGCCACATTGATCATTGTTGCGGTGTTTCTATTGCCCGTTTATTTGAAAAACAAGATTTATACCATGCCGCAGTTTCTTCAGCAGCGGTATAACAGTACGGTCAGTACGGTAATGGCCATCTTCTGGTTGCTTGTATACGTATTTGTAAACCTTACCTCTATTATTTACCTGGGTGCGCTGGCTATATCATCGGTGTCTACCATTCCTTTTTCTTATTGTGTTACGGCACTGGCTTTCTTTTCAGTTATTGTTACACTAGGGGGTATGAAGGTGATTGGTTATACAGATGTGGTGCAGGTGTTTGTGCTGATACTGGGCGGATTGACAACTACCTACCTGGCGCTTACCATGGTATCTGGTCATTTTGGTTTTGGAAAAGATGCGTTTAAAGGTTTGTGGCTGCTAAAAGAAAAAGCACCCGAACATTTTCACATGATATTTAATAAATCCAACCCTTATTATAAGGACTTGCCGGGTTTGTCTATCCTGATTGGCGGTATGTGGATCAACAACCTCAATTACTGGGGATGCAACCAGTACATTATACAGCGCGCGTTGGGTGCCAATTTAAAAACGGCCCGCAGCGGTATATTGTTTGCCGCATTTTTAAAGTTGCTGATACCTATTATAGCGGTGCTTCCGGGCATTGCTGCTTATGTGTTGTACAACCAGGGCCTGTTTAGCGAGTCATTAAAGGATGCTGCCGGTGTGGTAAAGCCTGACCATGCCTATCCTACCTTACTCAACCTATTGCCGGAGGGTATGAAGGGGCTTGCCTTTGCAGCGCTGGTTGCAGCGGTGATTGCTTCGCTGGCGGGTAAAGCCAACAGCATCTCCACTATTTTTACACTTGATATTTATAAGAAGTTTTTTAATAAGGAAGCCAGCGAAAAGAAATTGATCAGCACGGGGCGGTGGGCCGTTATCATCAGTATGATCATTGCAAGCCTGATAGCACCGGCATTGAGTACGCTCGACCAGGCTTACCAGTTTATACAGGAATATGTTGGATTTATTTCGCCGGGAGTACTCGCCATTTTTCTACTGGGTATTTTCTGGAGGCGCACCAGTTCTGCTGCGGCGCTTACCGCTGCACTGCTGACTATACCATTATCGATTGTATTAAAAGTACTGCCTAAGTTTATGGATTTGCGTTTTCTTGCACCGCATGGTTTCTCCACGCCGGTTACACAGGCAGATGGAACCATCAGATATGAAATGCCTTTTCTTGATAGTATGGCAGTTGTGTTTATTACCCTTCTTATTGTGATGATACTTATCAGTCTGCTTGATCCAAGAACCAAAAAAGCACCGCGTATCATTGAAGTTGATAAGACCTTGTTCCGTGCAAGTCCTTCTTTTATTGTGGGTTCTGTTTTGATTGTCGGCATTCTAACTGCGTTGTATACCGCTTTTTGGTAGAATACAAAGTCAACAATAAAAATTCAACAATAGAAAATGTGCACGACGTTCGTCGCTGGTTGTGCGCACCCCTGGACTGCCGAGCTGGAACGTGGGTCAAGTTTTGAGGGTGTGGCCAACATTGTGTATATTGATATGCCGAAATTTTCCTGGAATAGCTCTTCCCGCCAGGATTTCGCAGTACTGTTAATCGGTGCATTTGATCGGTTCCGGATAGTTCCCATGCAAACATTACTTGCCCTACTGAAATATTCGATATCGACTTATGATACGCGAAGGCAGTGTTGCCTCACTGTATGCAACCTTATGAAATAGCCGGAGAATGATGGGGCGGAAAGGTTTTTGGATAAGATCCGGATGGCGTAACAAACAATCTGCAAGTATTTTCTACACTCTAAACAAATAAAAACTCCCCCATGACAAAGTTCATCCCCCTCATCGCATTTGTTGTTTTTATGTCTTGCAACAGCCAGACGGCTACAGCCCCGGCAGACGCTACGGCTACCGCTAAGCCAGACAGCGGTAACAAAGAAGTGACCTATCCGTATGAAATTGGTTACTCTTCCAAATTTGAGTTTGCTGACCCCGAGAAAAGCAAAATGATCCTGGATTTATGGAAGGCGTTTGACAACAATACTTTTGATAACATAAAAGATAAGTTTGCCGATACGGTAACCATGAAGTTTCCTGATATGGTCATGCATGCCAGCCGTGACAGCATGATTGCTTCTACAAAATCCTACAGAAATACTATGCTCGCCGTTACCAGCAAGGTAGATGTAGTAATGTCAGTAAAAAGCACAGACAAAAATGAAGACTGGGTACTGGTTTGGGGCCAGGAAATACATACTAGTAAAAAGAACAAAATCGATACCGTGGCTTTGCATGAGGTGTGGGCACTGGATAAAAACGGGAAGGTTTATTTTATGCAGCAGTATATGAGTCACCAGTAAACGGTGATGGTAGTTGATAAGGTAATGTATTGTAATGTTCCGATGAAGTAATTGATATAAAAGAAAAGCGATGGCCCCCTTTGCAAGGGGCCATCGCTTTCATGTTGATTGTTGTTGGAGGATATTATTAATAACCGGGATTTTGTTTTAGAAAATCTATCAGGTTAGATGCTCCGTCAATAGCTGTTTGCGGTATGGGGAACACTCTTTTGTTTTTATCTGAATTTGTTTTCTCTGTCCAGGTACCTTCATATTTGCCAAAGCGGATCATATCTGTACGGCGTGTCATTTCCCAATACAGCTCAAATCCTCTTTCCCTGAATAACAAATCGAGCGTAATGGCAGGAAGCGGTGTGCCTTTCACGGCATAAGCAGTTCTGGATGTTCTTACGGTATTAACATCGGTCAGAGCACCCGTTGCATCGCCTTTTCTCAGTTTTGCTTCTGCACGCATCAGGTAAATATCTGCCAGGCGCAAAATGGAAATATCTGCCTGTCCAAAATTTCTACCGCTGGCAGATGCCGTGCTGAATTCATATTTTTCCACCCGGTAACCGGTAGAGTAACCGCTGCCTGCGGTGCTGAAATCTATTGCCAGCGTAAAGTCAACAGGCAAATTTGGATTACTCCTGGAAAGGTTAAATAGCTTACCTACTTTAAAATTGCCATTAGCGCATTTTACAAACGCACCGGCTACGCGTACCAAACCGTATTGTTGCCCGCGCAGGATACCACGGTCCATGTTAAAACTGGTTACACAAGAATCACCCGGGTTGGTATAAATAGAAATGTTTTGTTTGTAAAAGCGCGGGTCAGCTGCTGCAGGGTCTGTGGCACCATTGGCCGATGTCCAGCTGGCATAGAAGTCTGGTGTAATGGCCGGTCCGTCTGTACCGTTGGCCGCAGGAAATGCCGTCAGCGGATACTGGTCGCCCGACAAAGAAAAATACGCCATACGGTTGTGGCCGTTGAGGTCTGAACGCTGGTCAACTGCAAAAATCAATTCTTTATTATCGTGGTTGGCATTCGCAAAAATGGCAAAATAATCAGGGGACAATGTGTAAAGGTTTGAGCTGATTATCTTGTCGGTGTATTCTATCACCTTATCCATATCTGCTGCAGGAAATGTAAATGCGGGTGCGTACCTGTCGCGGTAAACCGGTGCATTCAAATAAAGACGGGCTAGTAATCCCCAAACACCTGCTTTGGTAAGCCTGCCGGGGCCGGTGGTGTTATCCAGTATAGGCTCTGCTGCCAGCAATTCATTTTTGATATATTCAACCGCTTCTGTTCCGCGTATGATTTTAGACAAAGCAGAAGGGTCTTCTTTTACAAAAGAAATACCAAACAGGTCGAGGCTCATCATGTTATAATAAGCACGCATGGCCCTTGCTTCGGCAATATACAGCGGGGCACTTGGGTCTTTGTTGTCTTTCAGCGAAGTAATGGCGGTTACCGAGCGGGATATTTCCTGCGTAACCAGGTTCCAGGTATTGCGCACGTTTACATCGCTCGAAATGGTTTCATGTTTGTGCATTGCCAGGTAGATACCATTATCGCCCCAGTCGGTACCACCACGGTAAGGCAGTATGGCCTCATCAGTAGAAATTTCCTGCAAGGCAAAATAGTTGGTATGCAGAAAGATGTCTGGAAGACGGGAGTACACAGGAGCAATAAGCCCGTCTGCTATTTGTTTATCTGACAGGTTACTAGTGGTTAATATTTCATCCAGTGCCTTTTCATTCAATTTGCTGCAACTGGTAATGGTAACAACCAAAGCCAGCAGTACGGCAGATTTATACATTATATTTTTCATGACCGTTATTTTTAAAATGAAACATTTAATCCAAAGATAAATGACCGTGCCTTGGGGTAGGTGAGGTAATCAATACCATAAGACAATACACCATCTACCTGCCTGTCTGTATTTACATCCGGATCGTAACCATCATACTTGGTAATGATAAAAACATTCTGTGCGGTTACTGATAACCGTAAGGCAGTAATCCAGCGGCCAAAACCCAGTTTGGTGGGGTTGAAGTTGTAACCGAGTGCCAGGTTGTTTAAACGGAGAAACGCACCGCTTTTTAAATAACGGGTGCTTACCGGCGCTGAGTTGTTGATTGATTCGTTAGAGAATGCAATGGCTTCAGATGTGGTATTGATGCCTTTAGACAATTTCAGTTTATAAAAAATTGCGTTGGCGGTGTTATCGTATACCTTGTTGCCCGATATGCCGTTGAAATTCGCCACCAGGTCAAATCCTTTGAAGCCGATGCTGCCATTAAAGTTGTACAGCACATTGGGCAAGGCCCTTCCTGCGGCTATTCTGTCTTTATCTGTAACAATGCCGTCTTTATCAGTATCCCGGAAGGTGCTGATGCCATTGGCGTCAAACCCTGTCCATTCTTTCAGGTAAAAGGTACCTATTGGTTCGTTGTTGATATACCCATTGATGGTAGCGGATGTAAGGCCGGAACCGGAGGCAGAGCCTGAAGGAAGTACGGTGAAAGGAGAATTTGTTACCTTGTTTTTGATCAGTGTAAGGTTACCGCCGATAGAATACCTGAAACCGGTATTGTTGTTTACGCGATATTCTAAATCAATTTCAAGTCCTTTGTTGCTAATATTCATATCCTTCACATTGGTCCACACTTCAGGTGCAGGCACAATAGGATCTGTTGGTATAACCTTCAAAAGAATGTTGTTGGTGTTCTTGCTGAAGAGGTCTATTGAGCCATTCAGTTTACCGTTGAACAAACCGAAATCAAGCCCAACGTTGGTTTGCGTACTCACTTCCCATTGAATGTCGGGGTTGGCAAGCCTGCGGTACGTTAACCCTGCAGGATAGCTGCCGGTTGCTGCAAGCGGATAGCTGGTGCTGGCAGAAACAATAGCCGTGTAGCTTGGCAGTGTAATTTTTGGTTCAATTTCCTGGTTGCCTGTTTGTCCCCATCCGGCCCTTAATTTAAGGTTACTGAACATGGAGTTTCTCATGAATGCCTCTTCTGTTATTTTCCAGCCAAGTGAGAAGCTGGGGAAGTATCCATACTTGTTGTTGCCACCAAATTTGGAAGAACCATCTGTTCTGAAGTTGACTGTAGCCAGGTATTTGCTTTTAAACTGGTAATTAACCCTTCCAAAGAACGACTGCAATTCATTATTTAAAGCATATCCGCCTGGCGCATTGTTTACCAGTGTTAATTCTGTACCGGTGCCGGGGTTGTACTGCGGCTCTACGGGAGAAATGGGAAATTTATTAATGCTGTAATTGCGCCCTTGCAGAAATACTTTTTGATAAGAATGACCTGCTAACGCATCAAGCTTATGATCGCCAAATGTATGCGCATAGGTGACGTAATTTTCTATGAGCGTGTTGCGATTGGTGGTATAATAAGTTTCCAGGCGGCCATCTCGCTGCGGAATCAAAGCCGGCAAACCCTGCACATCCCTGGTGCCGGTTGAATTGTCAATACCGAAGTTGAGTTTGTAGCTCAGGTCTTTTGTCAGTTTCAGTGTACTGGTAATATTGCCCAATACCCGGTTGATTTTTGTGATTTCTTTGTCGAGTGTAAAAGACTGCAACGGGTTATTGATGGCCTGGTATTGCGCAGGGTTGCCATTGGCATCCCTTGCAGCATACGTTGGATTGTTAGAAAGCGCATCGCCAATAACACCCTGTATGGGAGGACGTGTTCCATTTGTAGTTGTAGCCGTAAGATTGGCTTCCACTATCAGCCTGTCTTCAAGAAAACGCTGGGTTACATTAAAGCGACCGGTATAACGGTTAAAGTCGTTAAACTTAATGATACCCTGTTGTTTCTGCATGCCAAAAGAAGCGTAATAGGTTAACTTACTGGCACCACCACTTAGTGTAACATTGTGGTTTTGGGTAATTGCGGTACGGGTAATTTCTTTCTGCCAATCTGTGCTTGCGCCTTTATCATCCAGTACGCCGCCAACAGCCACAACATTCTTTTTGTAATCTGCTGTTGAAAAAACGGGTATTTTTCTGGCGAGGTTAGATACACCCAGGCTGCCCGAATAGCTCATGATACTGGTACCGGCTTTACCTCTTTTGGTAGTAATTAATATAACACCATTGGCGCCCCTTGTACCGTAGATGGCACTGGCAGACGCATCTTTTAATACGTCCATTGACTCAATATCCTGCGGGTTAATAAAGTTCAGCGGGTTGCCACCACCTGTGCTGGAGTTGTCTAATGCCACACCATCCACTACAAACAGGGGCGTGTTGCCGGTTCTTACCCCACCTGGTCCGCGGATGGTAATACCAAGTGCACCACCGGGTTCGCCACTGGCAGATGTTACGTTTACGCCGGCAACTTTACCCTGCAGCAATTGCTCGGGCGAGTTGATGATGCCGCGGTTGAACGATTCTACTTTGAGCGATTTTACCGAGCCGGTAATATCTCTTTTGTTCTGGGTACCATAACCCACCACCACTACCTGTTGCAGGTCGGAGGCAAGGGCTACCAGTTTAATGTCGATGGTGGTTTTACCGTCCAGGGCAATGTCCTGAGAGGTGTATCCAACAAACGTAACCACCAGTACAGAACTGGTATTGGGCGCTGAAATAGAAAAATTTCCATCAGCATCTGAAGTGGTATTGCGTTTGGTATTTTTTACCGAGACAGTGGCCCCGGCCAGGGGAGCGCCGGAAGTAGCGTCTGTTATACGGCCGGTAATGGTTTGATCCGGGGGACTTTTAAAATGCTTACCGCGTAAGTCTTTACCGGAAGCAGCGGAGCCGAAGAGGGTAAGAAACAAACCCATCAACAGCACAAATCTTGTGTGAATGACTGTTTTCATTGTAGTTAGTAGTTGGTTAAAATAAGAGTAACCTGCATTTATATGGCAAAATAAAGGCGCAGGACTCGTTAAATGTTGCGTTAAACATAGATAATATTTTGATTACTTACACTTAATACAAAATTAATTTCAGTGAAAACGTTTTCATTACACTAATATATCATGCTTGATGAGTTAAGCTGCTTGTTGTTAGGTCTAAACAAGGCATTACGAGCCGCACCAAATACGTGAGCAAATGCCTGACAGTTTGTGTATTGCCTGATGGAGGTAAAGCAAAGAAGCGCTATAATCCGGGAAAATTCCGGGCACTCAAAAAACCGGTTAAGTACGCAGTGGCAACAGGCAGTAAATTATCCGGCGCTTAACTTTCAGTAGTTGAACCACCATAATTTTTTTCCACAGTATTCATAACTAAACGAACATTCATTTATATTTGACAAACCGATGCGTACAAGAGACGATAAAAAAATACAGGCCATCCGTCAGAAAGCGGTGGAAATGATAGTTAAACAGGGTTTTGACGGTTTTAGCATGCAGAAGCTGGCCAGGGCGGCCAATGTATCGCCTGCTACGCTGTATATCTATTATAAAGACAGGGAAGATCTGATCATGCAGTTATGGTCAGACGCTTTTACCGAAATGGCCGATGCCACGCTAAAGAATTTCGACCCCGCCATGTCGTTCAGCGAAGGGTTGCGGGTTCAATGGCTCAACCGTGCCAGGTTTTGTATGAAACATCCGCAGGACATGCAGTTTATGGAGCAATTACGGCATTCGCCGTTGCAGGAGAAAGCGCTTGAAATCATGCACCCTGGTTTTAAAGAGACCATGTCGGCGTTTGTGCACAATGCCATAAAAAGAAACGAACTGGTAAAAGTGCAGCTGGAGGTATATTGGTCGATTGCTTTTGCGCCCATGTACAACCTGGTAAAATTTCACCTGGAAGGCAGGAGCATTGGCGGCAAAAAATTTACGCTCACCGAGAAGGTTATGATGGAAACGCTGGCGTTGGTGATAAAGGCGCTTACTCCGTGATTGTGTTTTGTGTGTTGAGTGTTGAGTGTTGTGTGTTGAGTGTTAAGTGTGGAGGGTTGTGTTGAGTGTTGAGTGTTAAGTGTTGAGTGTTGTGTGTTGAGTGTTGTGTGTTATCCGCCCTTGTTGGTGTTTTCACCAACAAGCAGTATCACAGATCGTTGCTTTAGATTATAGTGAATATTAGGTGTTGGGCTTTAAGTTGTTTGGAATGTTAGTGTTGTGTGTTGTGCGATCTATGATGTGTGATGACTGGTAGTGGTTATACTGTATGATTTCGGTTTTTTCCGCCCTTGTTGGTGTTTTCACCGACAAGCATGTCTGATGACTGGTAGTTATTAGATTGTAAGACCGCGGTTATTTTAACTTTTAACTTTTGAATTTTTACTTTTTTTCCGCCCTAGTTGGTGTTTTCACCGGCAAGCATGTCTGATGTCTGATGTATGGTAGTTATTAGATTGTAAGACCGCGGTTATTTTAACTTTTAACTTTTGAATTTTTACTTTTTATGGAAATACTGATTCTTAAAACAAATATCCGCAACCGAAGACATGTGAAGGCGGTGGCACCTTTACTGGACGCGCGTGAAAATATTTCGCGTTGGAATATCGATCTCAATGATATCGACAAGGTATTACGGATAGAGTCAACAGAAATAGAAATTACAGAAGTAGTACAATTAATTCAGGAAGCCGGCTTTTATTGTGAAGAACTGGCCGACTAAAAACATACGCATGCAAACAACACAAACCGCGGCACCCGCCAAAGAAAAAGTGTTTACATCCTACCAGGTATTTATTATTGCTGTGCTGTCTTTACTACAGTTCACGCTGGTGCTGGATTTTATGGTATTATCGCCATTGGGCGCCATCCTATTGCCCGAATTCCATATCAGTACACAGCAGTTTGGCCTGGTTGTATCCGCGTATGCCTTCAGTGCAGGCCTGTCGGGCTTACTGGCAGCAGGTTTTGCCGATAAATTTGACCGCAAAAAATTATTGCTTTTCTTCTATTTTGGTTTTATGGGGGGGACGCTTTTATGCGCCATTGCCCCCACCTACCATTTCTTGCTGGTGGCGCGCATCATTACCGGTATTTTTGGTGGCGTGGTGGGTTCGGTAAGTTATGCAATCATTACCGACCTCTTTAAAATGGAAGTCCGCGGCAGGGTAATGGGCTTTACACAAATGTCATTTGGCGCTGCACAAATTTTGGGCTTGCCTATCGGATTGGTACTGGCCAATCATTTTGGCTGGCATGCACCTTTCTGGATGATTGCCGGCGCCGGCATTATTGCCGGTATCGTGATTGTTATTTACATGAAACCGGTGGATGCGCACTTGCAAATAAAATCTGATCGAAATCCTTTTCAGCACCTGGTAAAAACCCTTTCTCACAGCAGTTATATGCGGGCATTTCTTACTACCACATTGCTGGCCACGGGCGGTTATATGCTCATGCCTTTTGGAAGTGCCTTCAGCATTAATAACCTGGGTATTACGCTTGCACAGCTGCCAATATTGTACGGCGTATCAGGTGCGTTTTCAATCATTACGGGTCCGTTGCTGGGCAAGGCCAGCGATAAAATAGGTAAGTACAACCTGTTTGTAGTAGGCAGTTTTATTGGCATTGCCATGGTGCTTATTTACACCAACCTGGGTGTAACGCCTTTATGGGAACTGATTGCCTTGAATGTGGTACTGTTTATTGGTATTTCTGCACGCATGATTTCTGCCATGGCCTTGATGACGGCCATACCCCAGCCACAAGACAGGGGTGCATTTATGAGTATCAACTCCTCTGTGCAATCTATTGCCGGTGGCATTGGCGCCTATTGCGCCGGTTTACTGATTGTACAAAGCAAAACCGGTCCCATTTTGCATTACAACCGGTTGGGTTTCGCCGTTGCAGGTAGCATGTTTGTAGCCATGTTTTTAATGTATATGATAGACAGGCATGTGAAGAAAGTTCGTTCGTTCCATAGTTCGCAAGTTCGATAGTTCGTTTGAGAACGCTGTACAAAGTCTCCGACTTTGTATTTTTTTATGTTCCCCCGGGTCTCCGACCCGAAAATATTTGTTACCAGTAATTAATAGTTCGTCGCTGCCATTGCTTGAAACATTGTGTACGTGTCTTTTTTTTATCGCGCCGCAGGCGCGGAAGAACTTCGGACCGGCTGAACTTGAACGCTATACAAAGTCTCCGACTTTGTATTTTTTATGTTCTCCCGGGTCTCCGACCCGAAATAATTGTTACCAGTAATTCAAAGTTCGTCGCTGCCATTGCTTGAAACATTGTGTACGTGTCTTTTTTTTTTATCGCGCCGCAGGCGCGGAAGAACATAGCGTGTACAAAGTCAGAGACTTTGTACAGCGACCAACAAACTTCTGAACTACACACTTTGGAACTACCGAACTTGTACTTAAACTAAAAACTAAAAACTATAAACTTCTGAACGCTATACAAAGTCTCCGACTTTGTATTTTTTTATGTTCTCCCGGGTCTCCGACCCGAAATAATTGTTACCAGTAATTCAAAGTTCGTCGCTGCCATTGCTTGAAACATTGTGTACGTGCCTTTTTTTTATCGCGCCGCAGGCGCGGAAGAACATAGCGTGTACAAAGTCGGAGACTTCGTACAGCGACGACAAACTTCCGAACTGTCGAACTGCTGAACTCCCGAACTTTCTAACTCCCGAAATCGTTCCTAAACTAAAAACTAAAAACTACAAACTACAAACTACCCGCCGCCCAGAATATAGCATTTTTAAAAAGCGTTGTGTAGGCTTTGTTATTGAATAGATCCGGTGAATGGCCCATAAATACATAGAGATTGCGCGCAGCCATTTTTTCATTGCTCCAAACAACCGGGTGATCGCCCATCTTTATCTTTGAATCGGGCGAATAACTTGATTCATCTGCATTGGCAATGACATGCACATTGGGCCGGGGTGATTTATCATAAATATAAAATTCATCCTTCTCAATGGTAAATGACGCAGGTACACCTTTCATACATGGATGCGTGGTATCTTCTGCACGGATTGTTGCAGACACAAAACCGGCGATGTAATTTTTATACTGTATGTCACCCATAAAACGCGAAAACCATTGCCACATTGTAAATCCATCAAATTCTCCCAACAGGCTGGCATGATGAAAACCTATCCAACCACCTTTTCCCTGCTCAATATAACGCTGAAAAGTGCTGGCTGCTTTATCGGTCCATCCATACGGCGGATAATCAAGCTGAATAAAAAGCTGGTAGGTTGACAGCATAGAATCATTGATAGTGGAGGTGTTTTCGATGTAATGGATAGTGAAGTTGCTGTCTGCGGCCAGTTGATTCAGCCAGATTTTTGCGGCATTGCTGTATTGAATATGGTGCCCGCCGTTTTCTGCAATTGCCAATACACGAAAACGGCTTTTACTATTTTGGTGTTGTGCCACAAGACTGTGTTCAAACAAAAACGCGACTAACAGGAGCAGGATGGGTATAACCTTTTTCATGATTTTATTGGTATCAGCAGTTGACTTGCTGAAGGTAAGTGTTTGCCGCATTGCTTATTAGCTGTATTGTAGAAAAAAGTCTCCACAAAACACCTTTACTACCGGTAATATTGTGGCATGAAATTGTGATAGTGTTAGACGGTGTTGGTATTCAGGAAAATAAAAAACTATTATATGGAATTGCAACTGGAGAAGCCTTGGAAGCTTGTAAAAGAAAAATTGAAAGAGCACAATACTAAACTTACCGATGATGATCTTGTATACGAAAAAGGTAAGGATGATGAATTGCTGCAAAGATTGTCAGACAAAATGGGCAGAAGCAAAGAAGAGATCAAAGAGTGGATTGAGAGTCTTTCATTCAACGATTAATTATGTACAAAGTAAAACTGTTCAGCGCCGAAAGAATGGATTTGTTACAAGATACCATCAATGAATGGCTGCAATCAAATAAAGACATTCTTATACATAACAGTAATCTTACCGGCAATAGCGGTGAGGACCGTGGGCTAAATGAATATGTATTTTTCATTCTTTACGCTTCCACCAATGTTGAGCAGGAAGAATTGAAAGAGATGGCGGCCGTTGTGACGCAACAACAATCCGTGGATGTAAAAGAAATTAACCCGGAAATTCTGAAGCCCACCAGTTGAATATTCTCTGCTTACTGGGTTTATTTATCCTTCCAGGCATTTTGTATAAATTGGATAAAATTGCCGTGCATGATGTTTTGAATGTCGGTTTCACTATAACCTCGTTTTCTAAATAATGGTACCAGGTGCTGCAGATCAGCTATGGTATCTATATCGTACGGACTTTGCTCTTTACCATATCCTCCGTCAAGATCAGTACCAATACATATATGATGAGTATTACCTGCTAACTGGCAAATATGATCCATGTGATCAACCAGTTTCTCCAGGTTACATTGCGTACTTTCAGGTGTTGAAATGCCGCGTTGCCATCCCACTACCATCATCCATGCGTCCAGTGCGCCGCCAATGATAGCGCCCCTTTCAATTAAGGTTTTAATTTGCTCATCGCTGAATTGCCGGTTGTGGTTCACCAATGTCCTGCAGTTGTTGTGGCTGGCCCATACATGTCCGTTAAAATGATCCATTGCCTGCCAGAAGGCATCATCGCACAAATGAGTAGCATCTAAGATGATATTGAGCGTTTCCATTTTTTTCAGCAACTCAATGCCGTTTGCGTTCATTTTACCGGTGGCATTGGTACCGTTGGCATACCTGCCGGGCCCATAATGCGCAGGGCCAACAGCGCGCAACCCGTACGCGTGCGCAATATCAAGGTGGTCCACGCTAACTAGCGAGTCGGCACCTTCCAGGCTGAGTATATAACCAATTGGCTTTTTATCATTGGGCTCGCCATTATTCCATAAGGCAATGTGTTTGTCAAAGCCCGCCAGGTTGGTTATCTGCGTCATTTCACCGGCTGCTTCCATGGCCCTGTAATATGCCAGCTGCCCCTGTGTTTGTGCCCATGCCTGTGCGGGCGAATGCCAGCCGGATAAATTATTTTCAGGCGCTACATAGCGGGCAATTTGCGTGGCTACTACCAGTCCTATATTGCCTTCGCGCAATGCTGGCAATGAAACAGTCCCTTTTCCGCGGTCTGGCTTGTCCGTTAGCCCCTGTTCCCTTGCACGGATTTGGTGTACAGGCAAGGTAATATCCCGGTTCCATTCCATCGCATTCATGCTCAGATCAAGGTGTGCGTCTATTATAAACATAGCTATTTTGTTGGTAGTGATTAATGAAGTTCAAACAGCGCTTCAATTTCTACCGGTATATTGTCTGGCAACGAAGCAAAACCCACGGCGCTTCTTACGCCTATGCCGTTCTCCTGCCCCCAAACCGTGGCAAACAATTCGCTGCACCCATTAATGATATAAGGATGTTTTTCAAAACTGGACACGCAATTTACCATACCCAATACTTTCAATACCCTTTTTATCTTATTGAAAGAACCCAGGTTGGTAAAAATGGTGGAGAGCATGGTAAGTCCTACCTGGCGGGCGGCCAGTTTGCCCTGTTCCATATCAAGCGCTTCACCAATGCGGCCAATGATCAGGCTTTTATCATTTTGAAAAGGCCCATGGCCCGAAAGGTAAAGGTGTTTTCCGTCAATCACATAAGGTTTGTATACACCCAGCGGCGCGGGTGCGGGCGGTAGTACAAGTCCGGTTTCGGCAAATCGTTGATCAGGCGTAGTTGTTTCCATGCTTTGTTGTTGCAATAATTAATAAATACAATGAAGGTTATCATTAAAAGTGACTTTAAAATTACCATCGCGCTGGCATATAAAAGTATTTTTTTACAAATAAAAAATACAGGCGATAGTGGTTTACTCTTCTAATGTAATGGTTGCAGCGAAAAAAATTATTCCAGTATCAACACGCCAAATGCTGCAGGTATATGAAAATCTGGTTGCGAAGTTTGGGGGTCAATCCAGCTGATCCAATTAAAATTTGGTTTGCCATTTTGTATGGCTGTGCATTCTGCGCGAAATATTCCCGCCTGCAGGCGATTGCTCTTCAATAAACCCAACTGTGTTAAAACAGGTATACCGATGGCTGCTTCCAGTTGGTAGCCGTTGGCAGTGCGGACTGTTTTTATGGCCAGCTGATCTTTCGGCCAGTTCCAGCTGTACTGCATTTTGCGGTAATAACTTGCGCTGTAATCCAGCGTACGGCCGGCTGCATCCATTTCAAGACAGTAATAGGGCGACATGGCATCGTCTTTCTTAAAAAATATTTCAACACGGTCTGATGCACCCGATTCGCGTTTGTCGTCTGTTACACGCCATATATTTACTGAATCATCCACCACTGTAAAAAGACAGTATAGCCATGCTCCATCCCACAGAGCAGCAAACGTAGTGGCGGGTGGTACCTCTTTCTGCCAGGGGTAAATAAAATGCGTGAGACTATTTGCGGTTGACCATGCAGGCGATTGCCCCATGCCGGTTACTGTAATTGTGCCCGGTGTTACTTTTTTAACGGAGTATGTTTGCGCAAATGCGTTGTTGCCGGCAGTCATTACATAGAATACCATGACCATTAAAACCTGTATGCGCATGCTTTATTTTTTATTGGAGGTGGCAGTCCTCAGTTTATTGACCTCGGCCGAAGTAATGGTGATATTTTCTTTGGCAAACCTTTTCTTTACATACGTAGCAATGGATGCCACTGCATAATCATCTAAAATATTACCATGCGCAGGCATCAGCCCATTGTACAATTTACCGTTTACGACAATTTCTTTTTGCAACCCGTTGAGGATAACTGAAAGCAGCGTGTCGGAGCTTTTACCGGCAATCCAGTTGCTACCTACCAGTGGGGGATAACGGCTGCCATCTCCCATGCCGTTTCGCTGGTGGCACGATGCGCAGTAAGAATTATACATAATAAGCCCGGCCATATCTCCGCCTTTACCAAGGTTATCTTTCACTTCGTCTGGTGTTTTAATATAGGTTCTTGATTTTCTTTTTTCCATTTCCGCCAGTTGCGTATCAGAAAAGTTATTTTTATCGCCTTTGTACATCACCCGCCATATTTTTCCTTTGTTAGATTCGGAAATATACAAGGAGCCGTCCGGGCCTTCAGATAACCCCATCGGCCGGTAACGTGCATCGCTGGTATTGACCACGGTATCGGTGCCGGTAAATCCATCAGCAAAAACTTCCCATTTGCCGGTCGCTTTTCCATTTTCCAATGGTACAAAGCAAACAATATAACCCGCCTGCGGATAGGGCGACCGGTCTGTAGAACCATGAAAGGCAATGAACGTCCCCTTTTTATACCGCTCCGGAAATTGGCTTCCCTGGTAAAACAACATATCCATCGGCGCCCAATGGCCGGGAAAGCCCATGACAGGAAGATCAAATGCAGCTGCACGGCCAACTATTTTACCATCACCACCATAACCGGGTTGTAAAATATTTTTTTGCTGCAGTTGGTCGTAATACGCATAGGGCCAACCGTAGTCTCCTTTCTCTTTTACTTTTATCAATGGTTCTGATGGAAGCACAGCTGCCTGCCACGCAGTATAAATGTTAGCATAACGGGTATGAAAATTATCCATGCCATTCATGGCCACGTACAGACTGTTGTCTGTTTTGTTCCAGGCCAGTGCCAGCACACTGCGTATGCCGGTAGCGTATTTATAACCGTCTTTTTGGGTTTGTTGGAGTTTGTCTTCATCAAACCGCCATATGCCTGCATGCATATCAAGTTCCGGTGTGGGGTCAACACCTTTACCGCCGGGCACACCGGCCGGTGTGTACAGGGTAGCATCCTGTGCAGCATCGGTAGGGGCGCCAAACGGCACATACATATGCCCGTCGCTGTCAAACGTAAAGGGCTTTGCGGAGTGCCAGTGCCGCATGAGGTTTGAATCAAGGTCAACAAAAATGGTATCTGTTTTACTGTCGGGAATCAATGAGCCGGGCGGTAGTTTATTGCGGAAAATATATTTTACGGTGCTGGTATATAAGTAGCCATTATGAATTCTTATACCGGCGGGGAGGCCGCCCTCGTCTTTATAGTTCCCCAAGTAAGCAATGATATCTGCTTTGCCATCGTGGTCATTATCGCGCATGGCAACGGTGCCGCCGGCGCCGTGCATAATATCATTGTACGTTAATTTAACGTATATATCGCCGTTAGTATTTACGGTAAGATGCCTGGCCCGGCCAATGCTGTCTGCCACTACCACCGCCGCAAACCCGCCGGGTAACACAAGACCGCCGTTGTCTTTGTCTGCTGGTGGCAAAGGGGTTTGCTGCCTGCAACTGCTATTGATCACACAAATGCAAAACAAAAGAACAACAGCGTACCGCAGCGATGCCGGCATAAATGTCTTGCACGTGCCGGAGGAGAACAATACAGCAAATAGAGAGGTGTTCATGGCAATCAATTGTAAGGCAGGCAGTTCAAAAAAAGGATAGTGGCCATATTATCTGCGGGTATTTGGAATAACGGGGTTTGCTATTGCATTCAAATCAAATACAATGCGCCCGCCTTTAATAGTCAGCTCGCACTCCAGTTTCTGCCGCCCTGTTGTTTTATATCCTGTATAATCAAAAAAGCCGAATGTTCCTTCGCGCACCTGCAAAACGGCAATGTCTGCTATGGCGCCAACAGAGAGGTGGCCCAGTTCTTCATGATTGATTTCCCGGGCAGGGTTCCACGTAGCAGCCTGTATCACGTCTTCGGTCTTCATGCCAATCGACATAAATTTAGACATCACATTCAACAGATCTTTCATAGCGGCATTCATGCTGCCGGTATGTATATCTGTACTGATTGAATTGGGATAAAATTTTTCTTTGATGGCAGGTATCGCCTGCGAAAAACTAAAACTGATGCCGCCGTAACCTACATCGAAATAAATACCTTTTTTGCGTGCGTCCCACACAAAGGGTTTTATTTTTTTTGTAACGGTATCAACAATGGCTTCGCGCGTGGCCAGCTGACCGTAGCAATGGGTGAAAATATCTCCGGGCCGCAGCCTTTTCATAAATAACTCCTGCAGTGGTAGCGGAGGGTTGCTGCCGCCAAAATCTATCATAACGGGTATTCCTGCAAGCGTACCTGCTTTCACCGCTTCATCAACAGGCGTCCACTCACTGCCGCTATAGTGCGCTACTTTTATACCGGCAACATAGTTGCGGTATTGTTTCGCTACCAGCGCGGTCATTTTTCCATCCATATCGCCGGTATTTTGTTCATACGGGCCACCGCGCATACCTTCTCCCACGATGTTGAGAAATGCCAGCACCCTTGTTTGTGAAATATCTATGACCTGTTTTTTAAAAAGGGGGAAATTACGCCAGCCGGCACAACCTGCATCTACTACCGTGGTAACACCATTACGGAAAGTAAAACCATCGGGCGCTATAGATGAAGGGCCGTTGCTGTAGGCGTGGTCTGCCTCTGTACCCAGAAAAACATGGGTGTGCATGTCTAAAAGCCCGGGAGTAACATATAAGCCTTTTGCATTTACCACTTGCAGTGCCCCGGCCGTATCAATATTTTTGGCAATGGCAGCAATCTTGCCATCCGCCACTGCAACATCCATTGCCTCGTGAATATTATTTTTTGGATCTACCACATAACCACCTTTTATTACAATGGCGTATGACTGCGCGCGCAGTGAAAGCGAAGCAATGAGGAATAAACAACAAACACATGGCTTTAGCATTATCTAGTTTGTTTTATAATTATCTATTGTATCCATGCGCCGGCTTTGCAGCGGTACGTCTTATTCGGCAAATCTCGATGCGTGAAGGATTTTTTTGAACACATAGAATCATAGGGGCACCAAAGGCATAAAATGCGCAGCAACTACATCAGCGATCGTCACATCAGCGATCAGCGAAAAAAAACGTGCTGGTAAACGTTATGCCGATGCTTTCTTCAGCTCTTCGGTAATCCTGGCTGCCACAATTTTTTCCTGCCCGGGTTTTAGCATCCACACAGTAACACTGATGCTTTTTTCCTGTGCATTGCCTATTTCAATGGAAGGTACACCATTGCGCAATTTTAACTGAAGGTCTTTTCCGGTGGTCTTTACTTTGGTATTATCCCAGTTAATGGAAAGGGTAGGTGTTACATTACCCAGCGTGGGCACATTTACTTTAGTACTTACCCCGTTTACTGTTTTTGCACTGTTTTCAATCACTGCTGTAGCGGCCTCCCAGGCTTTCCATTCTTTATCATGATCCTGTTTGATGTAACTATCAAGGGCCACATACATGCCCAGCACTTCTTCTTTGTTTACTTTAAACCCACGGCCGATATTAAATCCACGTGGCGGCATGCTTAAACGCGCAGCAGCGATTATATCTTTTTTACCCATGAGCAGGCCGGCGCTTTGCGGCCCGCGAATGGCTTTACCACCGGAAATAACGACAAAGCTGAAGCCCATATCATTAAATTTCCAGAGATTGGATACGGGCGGTACATCGGCAGCAATATCAATAGAAGTGGCAATGCCGTGTTTTTTACCAAGTGCCACCCATTCTTCGTGCATTATTTTTCCTTTATCTGCTTCAATATTAAGAAAGTGAAGCAGGGCTGTTTTTTCGTTGATGGCTTTTTCTACTTCTTCTGCGGTCTCTACATAAATAATATTGCAGCCGGTATTTTGCAAAGCATGGTTGTATACAATGGTATGCGCTTTCTGAATAATGACTTCAGATTTCATGCCTGTACCTTCCAGGTGCGGCAACTGTTCCACTTTTTTCATATCCATACCGGTGAGTATGCCGGCCAGCCCCAACGTCATGCCAGAGAAGGCGCCGGTAGTAACCACGGCTGCTTCGGCGTGCACCAAAGCAGCAATTTTTTCTCCCACTTTATCCTGCAGTTCATCCATCATGCAAAAATCTTTTGCTGCTTCCCTGATGGCGTCTACCACATAATCATGCATGAGTGAACCGGTCATGGCAGTGTACGTACCCGCTGCATTAATAAATGTGCGCACGCCGAGTTCTTTAAACAAATCGCGCGTGGCAGCTGGCGCTGCGGGTGCAGCCAATAACGGTGCGGCGGTAAATGTGCTGGCACCGGCAGCCAGCGGGGTAAGCGATAAGTATTTAAGGAGCGCTCTTCGTTGCATAGATAAATTTTTGCTGCGCATACGTGTGCGCAATGATGTAAGCGTTGTACAAAATAAATTGTTCACAACGGCAGCTGCGCTAACAGCTGCCGTATATGAACAGCAGGAATTGGACTATAGGGACAGCAAGATGTTATACGGCCGGTTTGTCAGACATAGGCAATACAATCCATTTCTACCAGAGAGTCTCCAGGCACGCCTCCTTTTGCTACGGCAACTGTTGTACGTACAGGCGGTTTTTTACCAAATCTTCCCTTGTATACTTCATTCATGTTTTTATAATCTGCAATGTCGTTGAGAAACACCGTTACTTTCAGCACTTTTTCCATGGAAGAGCCGGCATTGATCAGTTCTTTTTCCAGTTCTTTTAACACATGATCGGTATGGGCTTTTATGTCGCCTTCAAAATGGGCGCCCTTGCCGGCAATAAATACCATTCCATTAAATTTGGTAGCACCTGAAAACAACGGTACATCCTGGTCAACTTCTGTGTTAAATACTTCTTTTTCCTTTGTGGACGGAGCGGGGGATTCAGCTTTCGCTAAAAATCCCAACCCGATGGTGCCTGCAACCGAGGCCATCATTTTTTTTAGTGCAGATCTTCTTTGTGTTTGCATATATGGCGTTTGTGTATTGAAAGATAACAAATTTTTTATGCCATTATTTATCCCACCAGATTTTAGTCAGTAAATCATCTGTGCCCTGGCGGCTTACAGCTGCCTTATACGCATCTGCGTTGAGGTTTTGTTCTGTTTGCGGATACAGGTAACGGCGGAAGATCTTTCCTCCCGTGGCATTGCCTGTGTAGTTATTGGGCACCAGTGCAGGGTAGCCTGTTCTGCGATAGGTAGCAAACACTTCCTGTGCATCCGGAAAAATACTCACCCAGAACTGTGTATAGATCTGTTGCATCTGCTGATCCATGGTGCCTCCGGTATTCAAAGCATTGGCCGCTGCATAGGCATCAATTTTTGCAGTAGCAATAGTGCCTGCGCTTCCTGAAATAATAGCCCATTGGCGCATGGCAGCTTTAATACCATTATCATAAGAGGCACTTGCAGTGGCGCCGCTGTACCATCCTCTCAATGCAGCTTCTGCCAGCAAGAAATACGATTCAGCTGCAGTTAAAACCAGGCGCGCTGAATTTAATGGCAATACTGTTTTCGGATTGGGCTCAGAGAACGTTTGAAAATTGCTCGGCTTTACATTGTTGATATTGGCGGGCATTCCTTTTTGCAATGCTGCACTGGTATCAAATACACCCTGACCCGTATACACCACCGCTAAAATACCCAGCCGCGGATCGTTAGTTGATTTCAGGTAATTAATAAATACATCCTGGTACTTGCCGCCTTCTGTGTTGGTGGCGCCGTTCTGTGCAATGTAATCACTGTTCCATAAATTAAGGGCCAGTGGGTTTTGATTAATGATTTGCCCGGTTGCCATGTAGTTTATTTTGGCGATGTCTGCATCAGCCGTAATCACGCCTCCTGCAATGGCCTTGGTTACCCATGCCTGCGCAGCAGCGGCATCAACTTTTGTCATGCGCATCCCAAGACGCAGCATCAGTGAGTAGGCAAATTTTTTCCATTTATCGGTTGCACCGCCATAAATTAAATCAGATGCGCCAAATGTAACTTTTGCAGGGTTCAGGCTTTGTGCAGCCGCTTCCAGCTCGCTCAGCATATTGGCATAAATATCTTTCTGTGCATCATACACCGGTTTAAAATTCAATGAATCGTAGCCCAGCCCAGCCTGCGTGTACGGAATGTCTCCATATAAATCTGTGAGCCTGCTGAAACAATACACACGCCATATCCGGGCTTCTGCATATTGGTTTATTTTTTCGGGGTCGGCTTTTACAGCCCTTATTACAATACCCGTTTCATTGATTTCATTGGGATAGGCAGTGTTGAACGGCCCGTATGTTTGGCCGATCTGGCTTTGCACATATTTTGATCCAAACCCTGCCACATCGTTGTAACTGGTTGTGTATTGCATGGTGCCCAGCAACAGGTTCGACATATTGCTTACGCCATCATACTGCGCTTTGGTAAACACATACTCAGGAATTACTTTGGAAACAGCATCGGGATTGGTATTGACGTCGGTAAAATTTTTATCGCAACCCTGCAGGCACATACACACCAGCAACACTGCAAATCCCGGATATTTAATGGTATATTTTTTCATGTTTGTTGCAATTGAATGTTATTAAAATTTAACAGCCAGGTTAAAGCCATAAGACCTGGTGCGGGGCAAGCCGATGGACTCAAACCCCTGCGCATTGCTGTTGGTAAAACTTTGTTCCGGGTCAAAATTGTCCGTTTGTTTGTACAGGATGGCCGGGTTGCGTGCTACAAATGAAATGCTGGCCGACTGTAGTTTCACAAATTTTATTTTTGCTACCGGTATGTTGTATGAAAAAATTACCTGGCGCAGTTTTACAAAGCTGCCATCGTGCAGAAAGAGATCAGAATACACCTTGTAATTGTCGTAATAAGAACGAAGGTCTGCTACGGCAACGGTTCTGGTATACGCAGCGCCTGTTTGATCAACACCAGTTACGGTAAGCCCATTTTCCCTGCCGGGTAAAGTAGATTTCAATTTGCCCAGCCTGGTGGCATACACCTCAAACAATGAGAATACTTTGTTTCCAAACTTTCCATCCAGCAGGAAGCTGAAAGAGAAAT
Organism: uncultured Chitinophagaceae bacterium; assembly: GCA_963705285.1. Classification (GTDB taxonomy): domain Bacteria; phylum Bacteroidota; class Bacteroidia; order Chitinophagales; family Chitinophagaceae; genus JACMLD01. Next base: position 5,254,926 of record OY970066.1, on the reverse strand, counting down.
TTTTGTATTTGAATTCATTGGTAAGGCCCATAGTGGTGGGTGCAACGCTGTTACCCAAAGGCTCCAGTCCGCTCACTACCGGATAGCCGGAAGATTTATTGAAAATGATATTGCCTTTTGCATCTTTCAGCATATGGGTGCCCACCAGCGTACCAAATGGTTTGCCTTCAATGTTGTTGAGGTAAGCCCAGCTGTTTACAGATACTGCTATCTGCATAGAAGTAAGACCCGGTGCAAGCCGTACCACTTTGTTATCGTTGTACGCAACATTGTAGTTTACGTTCCAGCTAAAGTTTTTGTTTTTGATGGGTGAACCGCCAATCATTACCTCGATGCCTTTGTTGCTCAATTCTCCTACATTAAGAATAGCGCTGTTATAGCCCGATGTGTTGGAGATGGCGGTTTGTACAATATCATTGGTGGTTTTACGGTTGTAAAAAGTAAGATCAAGATTGAGCCTGTTTTTAAACAATTGAAGGTCGATGCCCGCTTCATACGTGGTAGAAGTATAGGGCCCAAGATTAGGATTGCTGATATTGCTGCTGGTAACATTCTGCAATGATTGTCCCGAACTGGGCACCGGGCTATAAGTAAGATTGATGGCATAAGGCGCTGGTGCACCACCGCCCACGCTGGCCCATGAGGCCCTTATTTTAGCCAGGTTGATGGCTGCCGGCATACGGAAAGCATCAGACAAAATAAAACTACCGCCAATGCTTGGGTAAAAAATATGGTTGTTTTTTGGACTGAGTGTAGAGAACCAGTCTTCACGCCCGGTGAAACTTAAGAACAACAGGTTTTTATAATCCAAGTCGGCAGAACCAAAAAGCGAGTTGGTAACCACCCGTCCTGAATAGGGTGTTACCGACGCCGTTGCCAGGTTGGAGAAGCTATAGAAATAAGGTGTGTTAAAGGTGGAGCCATCAAAATTTACCTGGTTGTTGTTAAACTTGCGGGTATTGCCACCAGCCATGATAGATACACCAATTTTTTGCGCTACCTGTATTTTATAGGTACCGCTCACCAACACGTTGGTTTCAGATACATCAGATTTAATACCTGCGTACTGGCCGTTGGGAATGTACAGCGTACCGGTGGGGAGGATGTTGGTGTAGTTGTAATTGTAAAAATCCCTGCTCAGGGTTCCTTTGAACACCAGGTTTTTAATGGGTTCCATAATTACAGAACCCTGGCCAATGAAACGGTTCTTGGTATCATTCTCCTGGAATTTATTGATAACAAAGTAGCCGTTGGATGCAATGGCTGCATCGTTCCAGATTACTTCATTGCCGTTTTTATCATAGCCCGGGGCCATCCAGCGCACATCTACAGTGTTGCCCACTTCAAGCGGTACCCAGTTGGGGTTTCCCAAAGCATCGCCTGCCCCGGTTCTGTTGCGGCCGTTTTCAAGATTGTATTGCGCCACCGCTTCAATGCTCAGCCAGTTGCTCAGTTTTGCATTTACTGACAGGTTGAGTGTTTTGCGTTTGTAGGTGGTGCCGGGTAAAATACCTTTGCTATTGAGATCGGCCGCAGAAAAACGGTAGTTAAAATTTTCATTGCCCCCTGTAAAGGCAATGGTATTGGTAAACGTGGTACCTGTGCGGTAATAATTTTTGTAATTGTCTTTTGCTGCCAGGTAAGGATGCGTTAGCCCGTCTACCGCCACATAATCTGTAGAGCCATCTATTTTTGCACCGAATGATCTTCTTCCGTTTGCCTGTGCTGCCAGTAAGGTAGTTGGTTTTACACCGCCATCTCCCTGTCCGTACTCATATTGAAAGTCGGGTACCACAGCTACATTATCAAATGTAACGGTAGAGTTATATTCTACGCCAATGCCTTTTTGTGCCCTTCCTTTTTTGGTAGTAATGAGTATAACGCCATTGGCTGCACGCGAACCATACAGTGCAGAGGCCGCACCGCCTTTTAATACGGTCATGGTTTCAATATCATCAGGGTTGATGCCTGCGATACCATCTCCGCGATCCACATTGTTGGTACTGCCGTTTACGGTGGGTGCACCACCGGGTACTGAATTATCTATCGGCATACCATTTACTACATACAGCGGTTGGTTTTCACTGCCCAGGGTACCGTTGCCCCTGATGGTAATGCGGCTGGAACCGCCGGGGCCGGTAGACAGGCCAGCGGCATTTACCCCGGCAATCTTACCCGATAAACCATTGGCCACATTGTTCTCGCGTGCCTGGGTAAATTCATTTCCTTTCAATTCTGAAACAGAATACACCAGCGCTTTTTTCTCTTTGCGTATACCCAGCGCCGTTACCACCACCTCATCAAGGTTTTTGTTGGATTCAGTAAGCTGGATAAGAATATCTTTTTGCTGATCAGTCACCATGAATTCTTTTGATACATAGCCAACCGATGATATGATAAGGGTTACTTTACCAGCCTTCAGCTCTTCCGGCACGTTGAGTTTAAAGTTGCCGTTATTATCAGACGTAGTGGCTACATTGGAATTGCCTTTTAGTACAATGGTGGCATTGGGGAGGCCACTACCATCTCTTGAAGCAGTGATCTTACCGGTTACGGGGAAAGGCGCTGCCGTTGCAACGGGAAGGCTGCTGTTATCTGCGCGTGTTTCAAATACTGAAAACTGGTTTTCGCCAATTTTTTTATAGCCCAGCGATGTATTCGAAAACAATTGTTTCAATGCAGATTCAACATCGGTATTTTTAAAATTGCTGGTAATGGTGGCATGTACAATCTTACTATCCAGCAAGCCTTCTTTGTAAGCAACTTTTACTTTGTAAAATGATTTCAGCTGGTTAACGGCATCCTTTAAAGGAATGAGCATATTTTCACTTTGCAGTGACTGGCGCGCAACAGCAAATGATTTGTGATAGCCACCCCCGGCAATTTCCTGCGCGCCAAGGCCTGACGGTGCAGCCAGTACAACGGCTGAAAACAGCGGAATAAGCAGACAGGTTCGTAAACTTTTTCTCATACATGTTAGTTTTGAAGCAGTTATTTGGTAATGGTGATACTTTTGGCGGACGCTTGTTGTTCTATTTTGATGTTGAGTGTAGTGGCCACTACATCCAGTAAATCAGCTACATTGTCTACACTGATATCGCCTTCAATTTTTAATGCGAGCAGGCTGGTATCTGTTACAGATACACTATACCCATAATTATCCTGCAGCGTTTCTGCAATTTCTTTGAGTGTGGCATCGCTAAAAGAAATTTCTTTGGCCGTCCAGGTAGTAACCTGCGCGGGCTTTGCCAGTTTTTTGGTTGTCATCAATTGCTTGGCGGTATACTCAACGTAGTCGCCCGGTGCCAGGTAAACCGTTTTGTTACCGGCTGCTGCATCGGTATAGTCAATTCTTATTTTGCCGGTAATGAGCGCCACATTGGTTTTCCCATGGCGCGCCTTTACATTAAAGGTGGTGCCCAGCACTTCAATATTTACATCACCGCAATGCACAATAAATCTATCGTTTGCTTTTACATGGGTGGTATCGGTATTGAGGTGTGTTACTTTAAAATATCCTTCACCGGTTATCCATACTTCGCGCGTGGCATTTTTCTTCCAGCCATCATGCCATGATATGGATGAGTTGCCATTCAGCGTTACCTCTGAATTGTCTGGCAGGGTAATGGTTTTTACTTCGCCAAATGAAGTGGCATAGGCCAGTTGTTTGGGGGTATTCCTGTACATCATCCAAAAAGACGCGCCAACAATAATGATAACCGCTGCAGCTATGCGCATGAATGCAGCAAGCGACATTATCTTGCGCGGGGTTTTTTCGGTAGCCTGTGTTTGTATGGTGTTCTCAATGCGATCCCAAAGCAGCTCCTTATTTCCTTCGTTAAAAAAATCATGTTGCGCGCGGTAATGCTGAATGGTCGCCGCTGCCTTTTTTACCACAGGCGCCTGTTCGGGATAGGCGTTTGTAAAAGACTGCCACCATGTATTTGTGTCGTGGCTGGGGTTGATTACCCATTGTATAAAGGCATCGTCTGCCAGAAAATCTTTTAATCCAAATTGCGCGTATTTCTCAAAATTCATCAGCGGTGGTTTTTGTTATGTATCGGTAGTATGTATGATGTGTTAGTTGTTGCGGAAAATCCGGCAACGCAAAAGCAGGGTAAAGAACGCGGGTACAGCTATTTCAGAGGGTGGATGTATACTGTATACACCTGCCTTAGAAAATTATCCCTTCAATAGAAAAAAAATTTAAAAATGACTGAAGCAGAGTAAAAGGCCCAGCAGTGGGGAATGGCCCAGTGAGTATTGCAAGTTCTCCAGCGCTTTGTATAACAGCTTATAAGCGGAGTTGATACTGATAGACATGATGTCGGCTATCTCCTCATATGATAGCCCTTCATAAAAACGAAGAAAGATGATTTCTTTCTGGCGGGGCGGAAGGGTATTGATAACGGACTGCAGTTTTTCGCGGAATTCTTTTTCTTCCACGGCAAGCCCTGCGGGTTGGGTATAGGTTACTTCAAATCCAAAGGGGTACTCCTCGTCAGCAATGCCGGTGTATTTCTCTTCTGTTTTGATTTTGCGCAGCAGGGTGTTTCGCATACTCTTATACAGGTAGTTCTTTACCGACACAGGGTTGCCGAGGTTGCTGCGGGTAGTCCAAAGCCTGATAAACAGATCATGAATGGCATCTTCGATAAGATTGGTGTTGCGTGTAAATTTATAGCCGTAATTATTCAACAAGCCGTAATAATCATTGTACAAACTGGTATAAGCTTCCCAGTTACCCTGTTTAAAAGAGTTCCATAAAGCAGAATTGCCTTCATTTCTCATGGTGCAGTATTGCAGACTTTTAGCAGTGCGTATTCGTCAAGACCAGATAAAGATATATAATCAATCCCGTTATTATTTTATGAAATCATATTTAAAACGGTATTCAGTGCGTAAAATGGAGTTTCTTTATTTGTACAAATAAATGTTTGGCTGGCAGTTTTTCATACGGATATACCGGGTTGAGGAATGAAAAACTATTTTGCAGCAATGCAGTTTTTTGCACCCTCATGGTGCTGTAATCTGTTGAAAGATATTCTATATTGCGGTAGTTACTGCACATGGTCTACAATCATTGTGTACGTTGTACCTGAAGTACCTGTCTGATTAATTAAAAAATATGAAACCGATTATAATTTTCTTTTTGTTTATTAACGTGGCAGTATTTGGTCAGCCCGCTGTTTATAACACTGCCAACCTGCACGCGCACAACGACTATGAAAAGCCATTTCCATTTTGGGCCGCTTACAACCAGGGGTTTGGTTCTATTGAAGCTGATATATTCTTGCGCGGTAACCGTTTAATTATTGCGCACGATACCACGCAGGCAAAGCTGGGCAGAACCTTTGATTCTTTTTACCTGCAACCCTTGCAGGAGTGTATTAAAAAGAATGGGGGATACCCGTATGCAGATCATACCCGGGAATTGCAGTTGCTGGTTGATCTCAAAACGGAAGCTGTGTCAACCCTTGGCGCGTTGGTGAAGAAATTAAAAACGTACCCGATAATTACAGGATGTGCGGCGGTTAAAATAGTTATTACGGGCAACCGGCCCGCACCGGTAACGTTTACCACTTACCCATCGTTTATTTATTTTGATGGAGAACTGAATCTCGATTACCCCGCCGAGGCATTGGCGCGCATTGTTATGCTGAGCGATGATTTTAAACGATATTCTACCTGGAATGGCAAGGGCGGCATCATCGCCCGTGAAAAAAACCAATTGCAAACCGCCATCGGTAAAGCACGAAAGTTGCATAAAAAACTTCGTTTCTGGAATGCGCCCGATGTAATCAACAGCTGGTATGCTTTTATGAAACTGGGCACCGATTACATCAATACCGACCAGGTATATGAAGCCGCCACTTTTTTAAAGCAGTTGCCCAACAGGGCTTATACAGTTACTGAAAAATATAAACTGTATGCACCCACCTATAAAAACGATGGCACGGCTGTACGCATCAAAAATGTGATATTATTAATTGGCGATGGCACCGGCCTGGCGCAGTTGTATGCCGGTTATACAGCCAATGGCGGAGCGCTCAATATATTCAATATGCATTATACCGGGCTTTCCAAAACCAGCTCGTACGATAGTTATATTACTGACTCGGCACCAGGTTCCACCGCGTTTTCTTCAGGTGAAAAAACCAACAACCGCGCCGTGGGTGTAGACCATAATGGCAATGCGCTTACGTTGCTGCCAACTTTGCTTGCTGCACGTAACATGAAAACGGGCATTATTACCAGCGGCGATATCAGCGATGCCACACCCGCAGATTTCTACGCGCACCAGTCTGAAAGAACCAATAGCGTGCCCATACTGCAAGACCTGCTTCAATCACCGGTTAGTATACTCATGGGTGAGGGCAGCCCAAAGATGACCACTCAATTAGCGCAGCAACTGGCGACCCAGTTTACCATGGTGGGTACTATCGACAGTGTTACTGCAGATGCTTCCAAAAAATGGCTGGTGGCAGAAAAAAAAGCGGGTTTGTCTATGCTGGAAGGCCGTGGCAACTGGACCGAGAGAGCGTTTGAAAAAGCTACCAGCCTGCTCACCCAAAATAGCAATGGCTTTCTCCTGGTAATAGAGGGCGCACAGGTAGACCATGGCGGCCACGAAAACAAATTGCCTTATGTAGTAACAGAAGTAATGGATTTTGATCAGGCTGTTGGCAGGGCTATGCAATTTGCCGATAGCAACGGCGAGACGCTGGTAATTGTTACTGCCGATCATGAAACCGGGGGGTTAACCCTGCTCGACGGCGATTATGCAAAAGGCTATGTAAGCGGACAGTTTTCAACAGTTGACCATACTGCTACACCCGTACCCGTATTTGCGTACGGCCCCGGCGCGCAATTGTTTACCGGCGTTTATGAGAATACAGCCATCTTCAAAAAAATAATGGAAGTGTTGAGTTTTTAGTTCAAAGTTCGGGAGTTCAAAGTTCGAAAGTTCATAGTTCTGGAGTTCAAAGTTCAAAGTTCGAAAGTTCATAGTTCTGGAGTTCCGGAGTTCGTTCGCAGTTCCGGAATCTAACGGTTGTTAAGGAAGTAAAAGCACACAACACTTAACACACAACACTCAACACAATTGTGAAGCATTCAACACAATTGTGAAGCATTCAACACAATTGTGAAGCACACAACACTTAACACTCAACACTCAACACAATTCAGAGCTGCATTTTTATTCTCAACTGATTCAATCCTTTTGCCATGTACATAACTACCACGGCAAAAAAAAGCGACCATGCAATACCGTAAGCCCCATACCTGTACTCCCGGGGAAACATGCTTATTTTAAGTAAAGAGAATAGTGAAAAAAGTATACCCGGAATAATATACGTTAGTAATGGATTGGTAGCGGCTGGTTGAAAGAAGCTTGTCCATTTGCTATAGCCTTTTATATCTATCAACCAATACAGTAAACTAAAAATGGCTGTACAAATAGCAGCGCTGTAGAGGCACCAGCTGGGTGTGGCATAAATCTTTGAAATTTTGAAATAGGGGCGTAGCAGGTAGGCGGCAATCACCAGTGCCACAAAAAACAAAGCCGCCTGTAAAAAACGTTGCCGGGTATCTGACAATTCATGGTTGAACAAAATACGGCTCAGTACAATACCGCACAGTACAATGGAGGTATGCGCCGCATTGCCCGCCTGGGAAGCCACCCAGCTAAAATAGTTGCTGTCATGGATGGCAGGTTGTTTGGCCATGATATACCATGCTGTACAAAACACAATGGCAGCGAGCAACAAAATGATTTGGCCTTTAAGCAATTGATATAGTATGCAGGCGTATAAATAGGCCCAGCCAATAAGACCGAGAATGCCCCACCAATGCGGACGCATGCCTGTTACACCATCCTTGTCGCGGTATATAAACGCCAGCACCAGCAGCATGGCAATACCCGCCAACCTGCATACATACGACCAGGTTGTATTTTTGAAAGTATACACATTCCAGGTAAGGATGGCAGCCATATAGAAAAGCAGCAACCACGCATGCAACGGTATGCCCGTAGCCGTTTCGTTGAGACCGCTCTCTCCATTCACCAAAAAAAAGCCCAGTGTCAGTAAGCCCAATGTACGCCAGGCAATATGCCCCTGCAGTTGCAGGAAACTGTCGCCTTTTTTGATGCGGTTCTTTAATGCAAACGGAACAGACATGCCTACTATAAACAGAAACGATGGAAACACCACATCTACAAAGCTCATGGCATCTGCATTGGCAGGCATGTGCCCCATCCAGGCAGGAATGCCGGGCGTACCCGCAAGATCATTTACAAATACCATTACAAAGATGGTAATGCCCCGGAAAGCGTCTATAGAAAGAATACGTTGATGCTGTTGCAATAGAGTGGTTATTGGTGCAATCCCTAATATAAACAATAAGGGGGAATTGCTGATTGCGGGATTGCGTTCAGGTTGGTGTAATGGCGGTCAGACGAGGACGTCAGACCGTGGCGAACGATCCGGTCGGTACCGAAGGTCAGACCGGGGCACGAGGCCGTCAGACCGTTTAGCAAGTTGGGCGATTAATCACCCTCTGACCTCCTGGTCTGACGGTGAAAGGATCTGTTTTCGGTCAGGCTAAAACGTTAGAAGGTTTAATCTTTCTTATCTTTTTTACCAAACAGGCGTTTGAAAAATCCTTTTTTCTTTTTGTCGTCGGGTTGATTTTGATCGGCTTTGTCGTCGTCTTTCTTGGTCGGTTTGGCTTCGTTCAGCACCTTTTGTTCATCGGGAGATAATTTAGATTCTACCGGTACATGCGTGGTATCCTTGTCAAAATTGATATAGTCGTTGGCGCCGCCATTGCCTTCGTCTGTTCCCTCTGCACCGGGCTGCAGTGTTTTATCGCTAAAGTCGTTATAATCCTGCAATGCCTGAATATTGACGTTTTCGGGTTGCTGAAATTTGGCTATTTTTTCTATGCCCAGTGTTTTATCAGCGTATACTTTCTGAAAAAAGTATTCCCATATGGGCATAGCGGCTTTACCACCATAGCCCAGTCCGCCTTCCAAACGAATGAACCTGTCGTCGCAACCAATCCAGGTGCCTGCCAGTAACTGTGGCGTATAACCGAGAAACCATGCATCAGAATTATCGTTGGTGGTACCTGTTTTACCGCCCATTTCGGATGCACCCAGGCGGCCGCGAAGGCCTGCGGCCGTACCAAAATCTACCGGGCCCTGCATCATTCTCACCATGGTATAGGCAGCCTGTTCGCTGATAACCTGTTTCATGGAAGTCTGAAAACTTTCCAATACGTTGCCATTTTTATCTTCTATGCGGGTAAAATAAATGGGTTTTGTATTGATGCCCCTGTTGGGAAACATGGTATAGCCCCAAAGCATCTCATACATAGAAAGCTCGCAGGCGCCAAGTGCCATAGAAGGGTAGGGTTCTACCTTGGTGGGTATATTTATCTGTTTGATAAAATTGGAAAAACGCTGAGGTGTTACCTGTTTCATAATGTAGGCCGACGCGCAGTTCATTGACCATGTTAACGCAGTAGCCATGGAAACAACGCCACCGGCTTTGCCACAACCACCTTTAGCGGGCACCAAACCATAACCGGGAAAGTTTTGCGCCTGGTTTTCTACCGGCGTCTCGGGTGTAAAGCCTGCTTCTTCAATGGCCTCGCAATATAAAAATGGTTTTATGGAGGAACCTACCTGGCGTTTGGTATCTATATTAACGTGGTCGTACTTAAAATTTTTAAAATCGATGCCACCTACCCATGCCCTCACTTCACCTGTAATGGGATCCATTACCATAAAAGAAGTTTGCAACATCTGGCGCTGGTATTTAATGGAGTCGAAAGGTGTCATCATGGTATCTTTCTCACGTTGGGCATTCCACGCAAATACCTTCATATCGGTTTTTACATAAAACGACTTTTTGATATCGGCTTCGCTGAGACCGTTCTCTTTCAAGTTTCTCCAGCGGTCGCTGTTTTTCATGGCAGCCTGCAAAACATTATCGTGTTCTTTCCATACTTTACCGGTTTTAAGCGAAGGCTGTGAATTCAACACCTTTTGCAGGGTAGGCATATGGCGGGCCACTGCTTCTTCAGCGTACAACTGCATGCGCGGGTTGATGGTGGTATAAATCTTCAATCCATCACGGTAAATATCATATGGCTTATTGGTAGCAGGGTTAATGTGTTGTTTGCACCAGGCTTTTACGTCTGAGCGCAGCTCTTCGCGGAAGTAGGGTGCAAGACCAGTATTTTCATCCTGTTTTTTATATTTTAATACAATGGGCTTTGCTTTTAGCTTACCAGCTTCGGGCGTTGTGATGTAACTGTTCTCCGCCATTTTGTTGAGCACGTGGTTGCGCCTGTCCAGCGCACCTTTTGGGTTTCTGCGTGGATTGAAAATTGAAGGGCCGTTTACCATGCCCACCAGCACAGCAGCTTCTTCAATGGTTAACCGGTCTGGTTCTTTTTGAAAAAAAGTAAGCGAGGCATTTCTGATGCCGAATACATTATCGCTATAGGGCACCACATTGAGGTACAATGAAATGATTTCTTCTTTTGTAAAGTTTCTTTCCAGCTTAATGGCAATGATCCATTCTTTCAGTTTTTGAATGGCGCGCGTGAAGCGGTTAGAAGAGCGTTGATCAAACATGTTCAGCGCCAGCTGTTGTGTAATGGTACTGCCGCCGCCTTTGGTGCCAAGAAAAAATACGGCACGCAACACGCCTTTTGCATCAATACCCGAATGATCATAAAAACGTTCGTCTTCTGTTGCTACCAGTGCATTCACCACGTGTTTTGAAATATCGCCATACCTTACATTGCTGCGGTTACCACGGTCGAGATAATATTTACCCATCATGGTACCATCGTTGGCATAAATTTCCGTGGCTTGCAGCACGGACGGGTTTTCCAGTTCTTCCAGTGAAGGCATTTCGCCAAACAGGCCAAAATTGAGCAGCACCATAAACAGAATAAATACGCCGGTGCCGATGCCTGTTATCATCCAGAAAATACGAACTGATTTTTTCATAACTAACAAAATAAGTAAGGTAAACTGCAAAAATCTTACCCGAAAATAGCGTAAAACCGCCAGCTCTGCGTCCTGAGCCTGTAGCTTTTAACTTTAGCTTTTAGCTTTTAGCTTTTAGCTTTTAGCTTTTAGCTTTTAGCTTTTAGCTTTTAGCTTTTAGCTTTTAGCTTTTAGCTTTTAGCTTTTAGCTTTTAGCTGCTGATGCAATCGTTGGGTTTTTCCATAATCTAATACACGGGATCTACAGCAACGGTCCACCCCTAACAGCTAATGGCTAATAGCTAACAGCTACTTAAACGTGTCTTTAAAATTCTGTATCAGGAACTTTTTATAACCCGGAATGTCTTTGTTGTTTTCAAGCACCTGCAGGTTGCTTTCTGTAATAATAATGAATGAGTACTTATTAGCAGGCATCCAGGGAATGATCTCTGCCGGTGCCATTTTAACCGCCTGTGTCATGTAGTCTATTGCAACCGCTGCATTCTCAAATTTGCCAATCAATACAAAACGGATATCGTCTGTAAGGGGCATGGGTATTACTTCAATAGATTTGTTATTGTATTTTTCTTTGTTGTAGCGTGTAAATGCATTTTTTGCCTCACTTACATACACCGGATCCACTTTATCCATTACCAATACGGTGTAATGCGGCTGGTCTGGTGCGTTGGTAAAACCTGCTACCGGTGGTGCAACAGGCTTCTTTACTACTTGTGTGGTATCTGTAACGGGTTTTACCTGCGGGGTTACCGGCTTATCTACCACAACAGGTTTTTGATTGTTTTGTAAAGTGTCGGTAGGTTTAACCGGTTTTACCACTACCGGCCCTTGTACGAGCGGGGCATTGGTAGCAACGGGCGCTGTATTGCTGTCTTCTTTTGGTCTTTCGATTTTGAGGTTAGTAAGGTATTCTTCAATCTGCTTACGCCTGCCCAGTACTTCAATCATGTTTCTTGCCTTACCGGCCATAGGCGTGCCCGGGTAAAGCATATTGATGTTGTTGAGCACTACAATAGCAGCAGAATCATTGCGCTGGTGTACCTGGTACACTGCCTCGATATACAGCAATTGGGGACTCCAATAATGTTTACCATACAAGCTGTCTGCCGCTTGTTTTTTAGCTAATGCTTCGTCAAACTTGCCTTCTATAAAAAGCGTATACACTTCGTCATACAATTGTGCGCCTTCTTTTTTGCGGGCACTGTCTATGGGTACCGGGTTTTTAATAATGCCGGTGAGTTTGCTGTTGCCAAATTTATTTTCCATCAGGCTTTTGATGGCAGCTACTTTTTGTTCGTTGCCCAGTTTTTTATAACAGTAGTAGAGGTTGAACAGGGTTTGCTCTTCCAGTACGGAGTTAGGAAACTGAGCCAGCAACTTTTCGTATTCGGCAATGGCTTCTGCATATGCTTCCAGGTTATCCTGCAAGGCTTTGCCCATGGCAAAATACGCCTGCATAATAGAGTCGTTGGATGTTTTTAACAGTTCCGGCGTGAGCGGCAATTTTTCTTTGAGTGATTCAATGCTCAGTGGTTTTTGTTCTTCCGGCAGTTGCCCGGCGGTGGTGGCGCCAGTTGCGTTGTTGCGGGTAACGCTTTGTTGTTTTACAGCTGCGCTGCGTTGCCAGTTGTCTGCATTAGGCCGGTTGCCCCATTTCAATTTAAAATCAGCAATTCCTTTTCCTTTCAAAGCGGCATTGGCAAAATACCAGTCTCCTTTAGCGCTGTTATTAAAAAGATCAACGGGGGCGGCATTGGCGTTGTTGCCGGTAAAGCCGGGTGTGGTATTGCCAAAATTGACATCTTCTTCTTTCAGGCCCTGTTGTTTGCGCAATTGCCTCAAAAGTTTTTTGAGAAATGCAGTGCGGTCTGCCTCGGGCATGGCGGCAATTTTCTGCAGGCTGTCTTGTCGTACAATGACCTGTTGCTGGCTGGCGATGGTGGTAAGCGCATCTTTCCGCATTTTAAAAGCTTCCAGGTCTTCGGGTGCTACAATGCTGACATCGGTACTATCGTAAAAACGTTTTGCGTTGATATAGTCTTTCAATCCAAAGCTGATATCGGCCAGTGCCAGGAAGGAACGGCTTTTTTGTTGCGGGTTATCTATATTGTACCTGATGCTTTTTTCTAAGAATGTTTTTGCTGCCTGGGGTTGGTTTCTGTCGAGCTCAATTTGTGCAGCCGTATAATAAATAATATCTCGGTAAATAACATACTTGTCCCGCCGGCCCATTTTTGATAATGCGTCTACCGCAGTCTGGATGGCTTTCTCATCAGTGCCTTCTGCCTGTCTGATAGCGTTGAGTACAGCATATACTTCCATTACGGGGTTAATGGTATGCCTTATCACCTTTTCATAAAATGTTTTTGCCATTTCATGTTTGCCGGTCGCCTCATACAGCTGGGCTATCAGGTACTCCCAACGGGCAGTTTCCTGTTTATTGGCAGCATTGGGAAGTGCTTTCTCCAGGTAATGCGCGGCACTGTCCCAGTTTTGTTGTTTATAAAAATACCAGGCCTGTGCTTCATTCAGATCTGCCTGCAACCGTGAAGGAAACAACGGATCGTACTTAAGCGTTTGTACCAGGCCGGCAGCCTCGGGCAATTCATCGTTAGCAATATACGTTTTGGTTTGCCATACCAGTGATTCATTACGGCTGGGCGGACGCGATAATAATTTTTTGGCGATGTTTCTTTTCTCGCTGGTGGCAATAGAAAATGCGCTGCCGCCTTCATCATTGGTGGTGCCGATTACTTTATCGTAGCCATCTTTTTCTTTGGGTGAAAAAGCATAATTGAGGTATTGAAAAGTAAGATACGCAGAGTCAAAATCTTTTTTAAGGTAATAAGCCCGGCCGATAAGCAGGTACAGGTTATCTACCCAGTTGTTACGCAGATCATGCAAGAGTATGCCGGCAGTAGATTTATAAATCACCGAATCCAGATCGCTTTTATATTGGGCCGTTTCTTCAAAACCGTAATTATAAAATGATAGCAGCTTGGTGTAATCGTCTTTGTGTGCAGTTTTGGCCCTGTCGAGCACTTCTTTTATTTTTTCATTGGCGTTGAAATAGAAATTATAATGGGTGGTGGTATTCTGCATGAATTTACGCGGAAGCGTAAATTTTTTATCGCCGGTTTTTTCTGAGCGCAATTTCCGGTTTTCAAATTTTTTGGGCTTGGGCAAATCAAAGCTCAGCCCGCCAATTTGTGCATGCACAACCGGGGATAAAAACAAGAAGAGTAAAAATATGGTTATCCGTGTCAGGTTCTTATACATCATTGCTCCGCAAACTAAACTCTTAATAACTGATTTTCAACAAATTTATTGTGAAAATCGCTGATCTCTGATTTTTTGATGTCTGATTTCTTTTACAGTAATATTAGCGGCGTTTGATAACAGCCCAACCGCCCCGTTATTGCTACTAAATCTTTACATGTTAAGAGGTAATAATCGGGCCATGATCGAGAAAATAATAATGGTTTCTTCAGTAATGATAAGTAGTTTTAGAAGCAGGGTGTTGATGCAGGACAGACTGCCATTTGCAATGAAAGAAATCAGCAATCAGACATCAGCAAATCAGACATTTCAGCCTAATTTTACAGCATGGCCAAATTATTTGATGCCGATACTACACTAAAACGCCTGCGCAACCGTTACCGGTTGGTGGTGATGAATGATGACACCTACGAAGAGGTAGTCACATTTAAGTTATCCAGAATGAGCGTATATATATTGTTGAGCACAATATTTGTTGTGCTTACCGGGCTTACGGTGGCTTTGATTGTTTTTACACCGCTTAAGCTGTATATACCCGGATACGGAGATGTGAACAGTACCAGGGAGCTCAGAGAGTTGAAAATACGGACCGATTCGCTGGAACATGCAGTGCGTTACAAAGATGAGTACCTGCAGGGTTTGAAGGGTGTTTTACAGGGCAATACGTCGATGAAGCTGGATACCACAGCATTGAACCTGCCCCCGCCGGAGAAAATAAACGACTAAAATCTGATACTTATGTTTAAAGGAAAATCCAAATCCGAATTTTTCGCTGAAACAAGCGGAAGCACTGCCGCCAGCCTTATCAGCGCAGGCACCACCCTCACAGGAGATATCAATTCCAACTCCGATTTACGTATTGATGGTACACTGATTGGCAATATTAACAGTACTGCCAAAGTTATTATTGGCGCCAATGGCTCTGTAAAAGGAGATATCAATGGCCAGCAGGCCGATATACTGGGCAAAGTAACCGGTGCTGTTAAAGTAAAAGAACTATTGCAGCTTAAAGGCAGCAGCATCGTACAGGGCAATATACATGCAGGCAAACTGCAGGTAGAGCCCACGGCTACTTTCAATGGAGAATGCCACATGACCGTAGCACCCGCCGTAGCCGAGAAAATAGCAGAGAAAGAAAAGGAAGACGCCAGGTTGTTGGAGAAAAACAATGTCAGCACCGCCAAATAACAGCAATAAAGATTTGATGCGTTATGCCGGGCTTGCCACTCAGATGCTGGTAAGCCTTGGCATAGCCGTGTTTGCCGGTTTAAAAGCCGATAAATGGCTAAGGCTTTCTTTTCCGATATTGAGTTGGTTGTTACCTTTGCTGGTACTGGCTGCTATCTTGTACAGAATTATAAAAGCAACCGGCCCAAAGAATAATGAGCATTAGTGAAAGACTCCGGAAAAACCGCGTGGCCCTTCCCCTGGTAATTGTTTATTGTATTGTTACTGCCGTTATTGTGGCAGGCAAAAAATGGCTGCTGCAATGGGGGGTAGACCAGTCGGTACTAATGATTGGCAACCTGCTGCTGTTTGCCGTAAGCCTTATCTCCCTGTTTCTTTACCAGCGCGCAATGGCCCACCCAACTACCACCGGTTTTCTGCGCAATACCTACAGCGGATTCCTTTTTAAATTACTCATCTGCATATTTGCTGTGATGCTGTACGTGATGATGGCCAGGGAACACCTGAACAAGCCCGCGCTTTTTACCTGCATATTTTTATATTTCCTGTATGCGTTGCTGGAAATGCGCAGCCTGATGCAATGGAACAAAGCCCGCCGCAATGCCTAAGCAGGAGTTTCCCCTTACTTACCTGGAAAATTATTTGCCTGCCAGCGCCGCACCGCTGGCCCTGTCGTTATTGCAACAATATAAAGTGCACCTCACCATTACCAGGGAACGAAAAACGGTGTTGGGCGATTACCGCCACGCACATAACAATGCCGCCCACCGCATCAGTGTAAACGGCAACCTCAACCACTACGCTTTTCTTATTACGCTGGTGCATGAGCTGGCACACCTGGTTACTTTTCTGGAATACGGCAACCGCGTAAATGCACATGGCCGTGAGTGGAAACATGTATACAAAGTATTGTTGCTGCAGTTTCTGTCGCTGAATATATTTCCGCAGGATATTCTGGCCGCCCTGCAATCATCGTTGCACAACCTGCCTGCGAGCAGTTGCGCAGATGAAGGACTGATGCGGGTACTGCGCCGGTATGATAAAAATGAAGCCGGTATGCTGCTGGTGGAAGAATTGCCAGACGGCGCGCTCTTTGCGCTGGACGACGGAAAAATATTCAAAAAAGGCAAACGTCTCAGAAAACGCTTTCAATGCACCGAAATGCAAACTGGTAAATTATATCTCTTCAGCCCGGTGTACGAAGTAAAAAAAGTGTCTTAAAAAAACTGTGCATGCAACTTTGCCATATATATTTCTGTCTGGAATGTAAAGCATAAAGCAAAGACCCCATTTTTTTATCCAAACAAATGTTTATGAAAAAAATACTTATGAGCCTCGTTGTTGTAACGGTAATGGTTACTGCCGCCAGTGCACAAACAGAGAAAGGCGACTGGATGGTAGGCGGCAACATGACCATCAA
The DNA here is from genome assembly GCA_963705285.1 of uncultured Chitinophagaceae bacterium. Taxonomy (GTDB): domain Bacteria; phylum Bacteroidota; class Bacteroidia; order Chitinophagales; family Chitinophagaceae; genus JACMLD01. The sequence goes on along the minus strand of OY970066.1, from coordinate 5,238,010 downwards.
TACAACCAGTGGCAATAGCGAATTTAGTTTCAGACCCTCCGGTGGTTACTTCTTCGCCAATAATTTTGTGGCAGGTGCGCAGCTTACACTCAGTTTCTCCAAACAAGAAGACACCAAGTACTCTACCTATTCTGTTGGCCCATTTGCGCGGTATTATATAAATATTAAGGATTCTGACTTTAAGCCATTTTTTCATGCTGATTTTAATGTGGGCAGCACCGGTGTAAAAATTCCGCCATTTGATAAAACCACTACCACCACTACCAGTTTTTTTATTGGTGCAGGCGGCGCCTATTTCATTAACCGAAACGTAGCACTGGAAGCGCTGGCAGGGTATAACCGCATTAAAATAGAAACCTATGACCCCACCAACGGTTTTTTGTTTCGTATCGGCTTCCAGGTGCATTTGCTGGGTGGCGAAGTTGCGCGTGTTCGGGGCAACTGATTTCTGATCTCTGATGTCTGATCGCTGATTTCTGATCGCTGATGTCTGATCTCTGATCTCTGATGTCGGATGTCGGATGTCGGATTTCTGATGTCTGATCGCTGATGTCGGATGTCGGATGTCGGATTTCTGATGTCTGATTTCTGATCTCTGACCTCCGACCTCTGTTCTCTGATGTCGGATGTCTGATTTCTGACCTGTGACTTCTGACCTCTGCCCTCTGACGTCTGATCTCTGATTTCCGACCGCTGACCTTTGATGTCTTACTTCTCTTTTTCTCTTTCAATCTCTTAGCTACAAAAATTATCCTCCTCCTTATCCTCCTGCCAGTTGTATTCAATCTGGTGGGCTACGTCTCTGGCGAAATCATTTCCATGCAGATCACTGAGCAATCCCAGTGTCATATCCATACCGGCACTTACCCCTGAGGAAGTATAATATTTGCCATCTACCACCCAGCGGGCACGTTTTATCCAGTTTACTTTATTACTATTGGTAACTACCCAATCAAAGGCGCGTTTGTTTGAAGTAGCCCGCCTGCCATCCAGCAAACCTGTTCTGGCCAGCAGGGCCGTGCCGGTACATACCGTTAATACGTACTCGCTTGCAGCAGCGGTTGCACGCAGGGCTTCTATCAGCAACGCGTTGTTTACTTCAACACGTGTTCCATAACCGCCCGGTATAATAAAGATGCCGGTGCCGTTTTGCAGGTTGCTCAATGGTTCAGACTGCATTACCACGCCATGCTGGTTGCGCACCAAACCACCTGACAGCGAATAAAACTGAATGGTATAATGACTGGTTAAACGGCCAAGTATTTCAACCGGCCCAAAAACATCCAGTGTTTCAAAATCCTGGAACAATACAACACCTACATTCATAACAATTATTTTAATGATAAGTAATTACTAGCTATCATGCCACGGCTGCAACTTATCGCTATTGTTTCAATTTTGCATATTGTTAACAGCTGCAACATACAAATAAATGCTTCCGCGCAGTCTGCTGTCTATCATTTTACTGCTATATCATACCAACAAGAGAAGTTATATGCATTCTTTATAGCGAAAGCGGACAGCCATTGCATCAGAACCGGACAATTGATAAGCCGCCTGAAAAAATGGTGATTGATTTACAACGCATTCTGTACTGGCACGTTTACAGCAATGTACACAGCGAACTATTATTCTAAAAAGAAAAAAAGAAAAAGTATGAAAAAGTTTGTGATAGCAGCAACCATAGCAGTTGCATTTAGTATGACAGCATTTGTTCAGCCGGCAGCAGCTAACGGTGGGCCTTATGTGTGGTTTTCATCAGTAGACCATACCGTGCTGGCCGATAGTAAATTTAATATCAGCTTCGATCGGCATGACAATGACGAAAAAATTACCGTTCACATCGACAATCCGGGCAGAAAGAATTTGCGCATTGCATTAAATGGGCCGGATGGTATTATGCTTGATAATTTTTTTACCGGCCGAAAATTTCTCAAAATAAGCAAAGGCTATAATTTTTCGGGCGCTGAAGAAGGCTTGTATACTTTGGTGATAAGCGATGGCGCCCAAAAAATTACCCGTACTATCAAGTTTGAACGCGTGGTACCAAAATCTGTAAGCCAGTTGAGTGTTGAATAAAGGTATCCATGAATGTGTCTCTAAGCAGCAGTAGTTTTAATAAAAAAACGGGGAATGTGTTTACATTCCCTGTTGTTTTTTATATAAGATGCTGTTACCTGGAAAGACGCTGCACAGTGTTATAAAAGGCCTTCCAGAATTTCGCGTGTTGTATCAAGCCCTTTGTGGCGGTAGCAGGTCATGCCGGTTTTAACTGCCGCATCTACCAGAATTTGGCGGTCGTCAAAATAAATACATTCTTCGGGACTAGCCTGTGCAATGCCCATGGCCAATCTGAATATACCGGGATCCGGTTTACGCATGCCCACTTCGCAGGAAGATACAAACGCATCAAAACAATCATGCAACCTGAATTTCTCAATGCGGTAATCATTGAGTTCCTTTCCTTCATTGTTGATAGAAATGAAACGAAATTTTCCCGGGTGTTGTTTTTTCCATTGTATCAGCCATTGCAGGGTGCCAGGCAGTTCAACCGATTGTTCCAGCATAAAAGCAATAAATGCTTCTTTCGTAAAATTGCGCGGCCGGTAAAATAGGGTAGTATTCAAATACTCGTCCAGTGAAATTTTGCCAATTTCATATACGTTGAAAATGAATTCATGCAGGATGTTCATTTCTGTATAATCAAAACCAAATTTGGCGGCGGCTGCTTCTCTTGATTCATGGCCCCAGCCATTTGATAACAATACACCTCCGATATCAAGAAAAATAATTTTATTGCAGGGGATACCCATAATATATAATTAAAACTTTGATAAAAAAATGCTTGCGTGGTTAATTTTACTAACGGACAAACCTAGGTATAATTATTTTGAATTTTAAATTTTAAATTTTGAATGGGGCGGGTTTTCACTAGCGACGACAATTATTTTGAGTTTTACATTTTAAATTTTAAATGGGTCGCCTGCTAGCATATGGTTATTGTTATTCAATGGCGGGGGCCAATATTTTAAATTTTCAATTACAAACAAGATTATTTTTACTTTTCATTTTTCACTTTTGAATTTTGACCAACTATGAAATTATTATTCTTTTGTCCGCGGTGGGGCCGGGAGCATCTTTCCTGGAATGATTTTTTGCACGATGTAAAACATGCAGGTTATGATGGCGTGGAGTGCAGTTTGCCCGATAACGAAAACGAAAGAACACAGCTTATTGACGGATTGCGCACATACGGGTTGCAATGGATTGGGCAGCACTGGCAAACCATGGAGCCCAGCTTTGAGCAGCACCTGCCGCAGTATACCCAGCGCCTGCAAGAGCTTGCCGCATTACGGCCGCTGTTTATTAATTCTCAAACAGGAAAAGATTATTTTTCATTTGAAGAAAACCAGCAATTGATACAGTCGGCCAGCAACATTGCAGCCAGCACGGGTGTTGCCATATTGCACGAAACACACCGCGGTAAATTTAGTTTTGCGGCACATATCACCCATGGTTACCTGCAGCGTTTACCAGATGTAAGAATAACCCTTGATATTTCTCATTGGTGTGCGGTGGCGGAGACGTTCTTACATGATCAGCAGACAGCCGTAAAGGCAGCCATACGACATACCGATCATATTCATGCGCGGATAGGCCATACCCAGGGCGCACAGGTAATAGATCCGCGTGCGCCGGAAAATGCAAAAGCATGGCAGTTCCATTTGCAATGCTGGGATGCCGTCATCGATCTGAAAAGAAAAAAAGGCGATGCTGTTTTCACCATTACCCCCGAATTTGGTGCGCCACCTTACCTGCATCTATTCCCCTATACCGGGCAACCCATCGTAAGCCAGTGGGATGTTAATGTGTTTATGATGGAGCTGCTAAGGAAAAGGTATGAGTAAAGTTCGGGAGTTCGTTTAGTTCAGGAGTTCCTGAGTTCGTTTGCATGCCCGGCCGTAATCTAACAATTGTTGACTACACTAATTGCGTAACATTCAACTAAACGAATCAAACGAACTTTCGAACTAAATGAACTCCCGAACCATGAACTTAAAATTATTTAACAATTTCTAATAACTCTACATCAAAGATCAATGTTGAACCGGGTGTAATTTTTGGGCCGGCTGCATTATCGCCGTAGGCAAGGTTGGCGGGTAAAAATAATTTCCATTTGCTACCCACGGGCATTAATTGCAGGGCTTCAGTCCAACCGGCAATTACGCCATTTACCGGAAAGTCTACTGGTTGACCGCGGTCTATAGAACTGTCAAAAACAGATCCGTCTAACAGCGTACCGTGGTAATGGCATTTTACTTTATCAGATGCCATTGGTTTTGGCCCTGTGCCTTCTTTAATTACCTGGTACTGCAGCCCACTCTCGGTAGTAACAACGCCAGGCTTTGTTTTATTTTCTGCCAGAAAAGCTTCTCCGGCTTTGTGATTGGTTTCTATGATACCGGAATTGGCCTTACGGGTGATTTCCATTTTTTCTGCCTGCTTTTTCTGAAGAAAGTTATTCACGCAACTTTGCATTTGCTCTTCGGTAAGCAGGGTCTTACCTGTTTTTGTGTCACTGATAGCACGGTTTAGCATAGCGGTATTAATATCTGTTATACCCTGCTGTTTGTAGAAGCTGGCCAGGCTCATGCCTATGGAATAACTGAGCGAGTCATTTTGTGTTTTAAAAACAGGGCCAGCCGCTTTTGCCACCGGTTTCTTTACTGTTTTTGTCTGGGCAGTTGCGGCACTCAAAAGGCACACCGCTGCAATTCCTGTTAGTATCTTTTTCATTGAAATTTAATTTGGCGCGAAATTATCAAATTTATTTTTAACAAATCTTGCTATAAACGCTCAAAAGCGTCAACTTATTCTGTTTTAACTTGCCGGTATGAATCAATTTAACACTTCAGTGGAAGTACGCTGGTCAGACCTTGATCCCAATTTCCACCTGCGGCACTCGGTTTACTATGATTATGGGGCCTATTGCCGGATCCAGTTCCTCGCATCGTACCATATCACGGCACAATTTATGCACCAACATCACTTTGGCCCCATCATTTTCCGCGAAGAATGTGTTTTTAAAAAGGAAATTCTACTATCTGATAAGGTAAGCATTGATGTAAAGTTGTTAAAAAGCCGTAAAGACGGCAGCCGGTGGACGATGCAGCACCAGATTTTTAAGAACAATGAAATAGTAGCAGCCATTATTACGTTAGATGGGGCGTGGATTGATATTAGTAAACGGAAACTGATGGTTCCACCACCAGAAGTACAGTTACTGTTTGAACTGGGCCCAAAAGCGGAACCATTTGAATGGCTGGTGTAGATGGATGATAAATTAAGTGTCTGGATTAATGAAGGATTAAAGTTTTAAAAAATGAAAAATAAATACTCTATGAAAAAGATATTGGTTGCCGGTCTATTATTGTCTGTAGCAACATCATCGTTTGCCCAGGATTCTACTAAGAAAAAAACCTCCATATTTGGAAAAGTAAGCAGTGCGGTTAGTTCGGTAAAAGGTGGTAAAGGCGGCTCATTAAGCAATGAAGATATAGTAAGCGGTTTAAAAGAGGCGTTGAGCCTGGGCGCTAAAAAAAGCGCTGATAAATTATCTGCTGCCGACGGATTTTTCAGGGATGCTGCAGTAAAAGTGTTGATGCCGCCCGAAGCACAAAAAATTGAAAAAACATTGCGCAGCATTGGTGCCGGCAAACTGGTTGATGATGCCATCCTCAGTTTTAACCGCGCTGCAGAAGATGCTTCAAAATCCGCTGCACCTATTTTTGTGGATGCGGTAAAAAATATGAGTATACAGGATGCCTTGGGTATTTTAAGGGGCGCCGACACATCGGCAACATCTTACCTCAAAAAAGCAACCACGGCTAACCTGACTGCTGCTTTCAAACCAACCATCGATTCTTCGCTGGCTAAAGTGGGTGCCACCCGTTACTGGTCGGTGGTAGTTGATAAATACAACAGCTTACCCACAACGTTTAATAAAGTAAATTCAGATCTTTCTTCTTACGTTACGCAGAAGGCCCTTAGCGGTATATTTTTCTATGTGGCAGATGAAGAAAAGAAAATACGCAGCAACCCTGCCGCCAGGGTGAGTGATATATTGAAGAAAGTCTTCGGCAATTAATTGCAAACAAACTTTTCCGTATGGCCCCTCTCCAATTAAATTGAAGAGGGGCTTTTTTTGGTATACGGCGTTTGTCATTTTCACAGTCATCTTATACTATGGAATTTGAGCCAGCATTTTAGCAGCGTTCACATTGCCTGGCTGTAAAGGTATTACCTGGGTATAATATTTTCGTGCCGCAGCTTTGTTGTTCATCTTCATGCTTATTTCGCCAAGGCTATCATACACATTAACAAGGTTGGGGAACAATTGGGCATTTAGCTGAAATGCCAGCAATGCTTTCTCCATGTCGCCTGCCGCCATCCATACATAACCCAATGAATTAAGCTCAGCGCTATTGCGTACAAGGCCTTTCAACCGTTCAGCAATTTGCGTACTATCTTTCTGCAGGGCAACTATATTTGTTGCGGTTGATAATTGAATAAGGTAAGCGGCCGCTTTATAATTGGGCTGATAGGCAGCGGTGGCCAGCATAGACAGCAGGTCTTTTTCAAGCGACATTACCGGGTATTCAACAATGCGATTGATTTCTTTTCCATTTTCATGCACCAGCAGGGTAGGCACGCGGTGAATGGATTTTCCTTTTTCTTCATGGCCGGGGCTTTGTTTGTATACGCTGTCACGGTTATCTACCATTACCAGTTGTATGCGGGAAGGCGGCACACCTGCGTACGACAATATTTTAAGCATGCGTGGAACTTCTCTTTTGCTATCCCCACACCAGGTACCTAAAAAAATTTCGAATGTTTTATTTTTTACCAGCGGTTGTAACTGGCCGGCAGTAGCAGAATCGATGGTATAATCCGTATAATTTTTGTTGAACCATGCTGCAAAAGGTGGCTGCTCCAGCGATTGTTGTGGATGAATACCGAGTAACACTTTATTGCCTTTTTCATCTGTATATGATGTGGCCAATGAGGTGGCTGATGTGGCGGTGATTTTTCTGGTGCAGGAATGAAATAATAATGCCATTGCGGCTATGCAAATAAGTTTCATACAATTTATTTAGATAATGAAGGAAGAACAAGGTAGCCGGCCGCAATTGGCTGCAGCCATTACCCGTTGTTAGAATACATACTGATGCTGGTTATGCCAGCACTGCCGGAGGGTGAAAAATTGCATTGGCAAAAAGGGAAAGGTGTTTACTGTTCCTGAACAATGGCCATTCAGCTCGAACAGCCGCATAAGTGCCGGTTAAGCATAGGTGGTCTTTGAAGTGAAACAGTTCTTCTGTTGTTTGATGGGCAGACAGCTGCTGCGGTGGTTGTTCTTTGGACGTATTGTCCGTTTTTACCACTGTATATAACAGTTTTTCGCAATCGCACACAAATGTATTGGTTTGCTGATAGGCGACTGCTTTACAGAATGAAAAATTAATCACCTTGCCAAATTGGGAAAGGAAGAAAAGAAATAGTGTAAAGAATGCAATCTGTTTTTTGAGCATGGTGCGCTATAAAAATAAATAATTATCATGAGAATAGTACCATGCATCAAATACTATTTTGTTGTGTAGCTGTCTTTGCCCATTTTTGTAATGCTTATGATCGCTAAAACCATCACTGCTTACAAAGACGCTTACGCAGGTTTGTCGCGCGCTACATGGTTGCTTTCACTGGTGATGCTAATAAACCGTTGCGGTACCATGGTAGTACCTTTTATGAGTCTTTACCTTACCAGCAGCAGCATGGGGTATAGTATTGGAAAGGCCGGTTTTGTATATGGTTTGTTTGGAGCCGGTGCATTTGCAGGGGCATGGACAGGCGGCAAGCTTACAGACAAAATTGGTTTTTACCCGGTACAGTTAATTACACTCATCGGTGGCGGCTTATTTTTTATTTTGCTGGGACAAATGAAAAGTTTTGCGGGCATATGCGTAGTGTCTTTTATACTCAGTTTTATCAACGAGGCTTTTCGCCCGGCTAATTCAACAGCCATTGCGTTTTATAGCAAAGAAGAAAACAGAACGCGCTCTTATTCATTGAACCGGCTGGCGATTAATATGGGCTGGGCCGTTGGCAGCGCCATTGGCGGCTTGATAGCCAAATACAATTATGAATTATTATTCTGGGTAGATGGTATCACTAACATAGGCGCTGCCATACTGATGTTGTCGTTTGTAAAACCCATCGATTATAAACCAGCCCCGCACAAGAAAACCCCAGCCAATGCCCGGCAATCCGCCCTGCATGACAGTGTATATATGTGGTTCATTGTTTTGGCTGCGTTGTTTGCTGCCTGTTTTTTTCAGTTGTTTACCAATCTTTCGGTGCATTATAAACTCAACCTGCATTTTAGTGAACCATTTATTGGTTTGCTGATGGCCACCAATGGATTGATCATCGTAGTCATAGAAATGGTGATTGTATATAAGCTGGAAGGCAGGCAAAAGAATACCGTATACATTATAATGGGTACGTTGCTGATGGCGGTGGCTTATTGTATGCTTAATTTATTTGTGATAACGGCGGTGATGGCATTTGTAATGATTGTGTTCATCACTTTTGCGGAAATACTGGCTATGCCGTTCATGAACAGTTACTGGATTGGCAGGAGCAAGCCGCATAACCGGGGACAGTATGCAGCGCTGTACACCATGGCCTGGTCTGCCGCACAAACTTTTGGGCCCATGAGCGGCGCACAGGTGGCCGAACACCTGGGGTTTAACTGGTTATGGTGGATAGTAAGCGGTCTTTCACTGCTGGCGGCACTTGGCTTTATGCGACTGCATGTGTACACGGCAAAAAAAGAACCAGTGATTATTAAGGAAAAAGATTTGAACGACAATGCGCAACTGTTGGCCAGCTCGGAAGAGCCGGTGTTGTAAAAGGGCGCTTCGCTTATTGAATTAGAACACGGATGACAAAGATTTGATGGATTGGCATCTTCGATGCATTGAGAACAGAACATGGATGACACAGATGTTAACTGGTATGCGAAAAAAATCCGTGTTGATCCTTTCATTCTGTGTCATCCGTGTGCAATAACCGCACCGCCAGTGCACGTTATCCCGCCAGTTCACTCAGCTCCAGCCATTGCAGTTCTTTTTCATCGAGCAGGGCAGTTACTTCGCCAATGCGCTGGGAGAGTTTTTGCAGTTCTTCAAAAGGTGCCGAACCGCCGTTTAATTTTTCTGTGATGGTTTCTTTCTCTTTGGCAAGGGCCGCTATATCCGCTTCCAGTTGTTCAAAAGCGCGTTTTTCTTTGAAAGACAATTTCCTTTTTTCTGTAGTAGATGGCACAGGCGGAGGCGTTAATATTTTCTCTGGTTTGGCATCAGACATCTGCGTACCTGCATCGGTCAGCAATTCATTGTCTTTAAGGGCCAGCCGGTACTGAGAGTAGTTGCCCGGAAAATCGCGGATATCTCCATTGCCCTGGAAGACGAACAAATGGTCCACCAATCGATCCATAAAATACCTGTCGTGCGATACAATGATGATGCAACCCTGGTAGTCACTCAAAAAATTCTCCAGCACGCCAAGGGTCTGCAAATCCAGGTCGTTGGTAGGTTCATCCAGAATTAAAAAATTGGGGTTGCGGAACAGGATAGACAGCAGGTGCAATCTTCGTTTTTCCCCACCGCTGAGTTTGGAAACATAGGTATATTGTTGATCAGGCGTAAACAAAAATAATTGCAGAAACTGTGCAGCACTTAGTGTACTGCCATCGGCCAAAGGAAAATGTTCGGCAATGTCTTTTACAAATTCTATTACCCGTTTGTCTTCTTTTATTGCGAGGCCCTGTTGCGAGTAATTGCCAAACACTACTGTGTCGCCAATATTAATTTTGCCGCTGTCTGTAGGTTCCAGCCCTTGCAGTATATTAAGAAAGGTAGATTTACCGGCACCATTTTTTCCTACCACGCCAATGCGGTCTCCTTTTTTAAAGGTATAATCAAAGCCACGCAGGATTACTTTATCGCCATAGTTTTTGTATACTTTTTTTAGTTCGGCAACTTTGCCACCCAGCCTCGTCATTTTTGCCTGCAACTGTACACGCTGGTCCTCTATTTTTTGTTTAGCTTTCGCTTCCACCACATAAAAATTGTCTTGCCTGCTTTTGCTTTTTGTTGTTCTGGCCTTTGGCTGTTTGCGCATCCATTCCAGTTCTTTGCGAAAAAGGTTTTTTGCTTTATCAATACTGGCAGTCTCGCTTTCTATACGGGCTGCTTTTTTCTCCATAAAATTTTCGTAGTCGCCTTTATATACAAAGAGACTATCGCCATCTATTTCCAGAATCTCGTTGCACACGGCATCCAGAAAATAACGGTCGTGGGTTACCATCAGCAGGGTAACTTTTTCCTGGTTGAGGTAATGTTCCAGCCATTCCACCATTTCCACATCCAGGTGGTTGGTGGGTTCATCCATGATCAGTAGCACATGTTTGTGTTCAAAGCCGATATCAATCAGCGTTTTGGCAAGCGCCACCCTTTTTCGCTGGCCACCACTGAGCGTGCCCGCCAGTTGGTTGAGGTGGTGGATATTCAGCTTACCGAGTATCTGTTTTACTTTGGTATCAAAGTCCCAGGCATTCAATTCGTCCAACAGCACAATGGCGTCGCCAATACGGTCGGCATCTTCTGCGTCGCTGGCCGCCTCATACTCTTTAATGGCATTGATAACCGGGTGGTTATGGTGGAAGATATTATCAAGGATAGATTTGTGTTCAAGAAACTGTGGGTCCTGTTCAAACAGGGCAACGGTTACGTCTTTGTGCACCCATACTTTTCCGCTTTCTGCGGTTTCTGTACCTGAAATGATTTTGAGCAGGGTAGATTTTCCACTGCCGTTTTTAGCTACCAGCGCTATCTTATCGCCCTCTTCTATATGAAATGAAATGTTACTGAACAACGGCTTGATGCCATAACTTTTACTCAATCCTTCTACCGAAACATAATGCATGCTGCAAAGATAAGCGAAACAACCTCACTACTACCTGCTCACAACATATATGACCCAGCACAGTACTGCTGTAACAGCCACCACTACCGCAACCCTGTATTTTTGCCAGTAGTGTTGCTGCCGGTGTTGATGTAAAAAGGCAATGATCTTTTCAGCCTGTGCCGCATCAGCTGCTGCCACGCGCTGCAGTAACGTGCAGATTGGTTCAATATAACGGAATGGTAAGGCAGTTGCGGATGCCAGTATTTTGTCAATTACTTTTTGGGGAATAGCGGCATCATCAGATTGCTGCAATATGGCAACGTTTTTATCATTTAGCAATTGGCGAATGTGGTAAGCAAGTGCATCATAATCAACGCGGGTAGTATCTGTACCAAGCATGTACTTGTAGAGGCGGGTGCATTCTGCCAGTATGGTAGCGGGCGTAAGTGGTTCATTGCTGAATGTTTTGTTGAGGCTGCGGTTGTACCATCTTTTGTAATTGTACTCTTCTCTTTTTCCGGGGTCTGACAGCACTTCGTAGGCTTCCTGTATTTCTTTGAATGTGGCTTCTGCAATGGCGTTACCGGGGTTTTTATCAGGGTGATAGCGAAGGGCCAGCTGTCTGAAAGATTTTTTAATCTGGATCGCGCTGGCCGCCGGAGTTATTTCCAAAATGGTATAATAGTCTTTCAATTGCATAATCATAGCCAGCCAGGTAACAGAAAAACGCGAAAATACTATTTACATCGGATGCGCCAATGCCGTGTTTCTGTCTGCGGTGTCAGGTGCCTGAAAATGAGCTGTATATCTGCAGTGAAATACTTGCGGCCATAAGCGGCTAATAAGCTATATTTGCACAAATTTTTTACGCATGACTAACGATCAGATAGGGAAGTTTTTAGAAGCCGGCCATCTTACCAAACACAATGTTAAGATCGATTTCAAAACCCGTCAATCTATTGTAGGCCTTTTTATTAAAACAAATGATTACGATGAACTGAAGTCGAAAAATTTCTGGCGCATCGTTTCCGAAACACATATAGACAGCTGGAAATCTTCTCACGATAATAACCTTGCAAAAATTTTTAACGGTGCTGAAATTACAAGACTTACACCGGTAGTGGTTAAGTAATGGTTTTGTTTTGCAGAGCATGACAGCTGGCATCGCTGGTTTAAAATTTTTTGTGCAATATGGTTGGTCAATACCGCGCCCTGTTACAAAAAAGTATGTTTCTGATTCTTGTTGTAGGCCTGGCCGTGCATCAGCAAGCCCGGGCCCAGTCAACTAAAAAGCCGCCACCCGCAAAACGCACACAAAGTACCATCACCATACTGCCATCAACACCAGCAGCACCTGTTGAGCTGCCAGATCACGATACTTTATACTATCATTCTTTCGACCATTACATCACCACGCGGTTCTATTTTTCACAAAAATATGCCGGCCTGGAATTGGAAAAGGCGCCCAATGTTTCCCGGTTTAAGTATATACCCAATACGTCGCTTACCATGGGCGTAGGAGTAACTTACCAATCTATTTCTGTCAACCTCGGGTACGGGTTCGGATTTCTAAATACCGATAATAACAAAGGCAAAACACACTACCTGGATTTACAATCTCATATTTATGGCCGCAAATGGACGATAGACCTGTTGGCCCAACTCTACAAAGGATATTATCTTACGCCAAAAGGCCTGGCAGCAAGCAATCCGCAGGGCTATTATGTACGGCCCGATTTACGCATCCGGTTATTTGGCGCATCTGCCTATCACCTGCTGAATGCAGACCGGTTCTCTTACCGGGCAGCACACCTGCAAAATGAGAAACAAAGAAGGTCAGCCGGATCCATTTTAATAGGTGCCGAAATCTATTACGGAGTTATCAAAGCAGACAGTTCGCTGGTGCCATCTGTCTTGTCAGAAAATTATGGGCAGAAGGGCATACGCAGGGTTGACTTCATAAAGTTGGGGCCGGGTATTGGCTACGCATACACCTTTGTTATCAACAACGACTTTTTTCTCACAGGTTCGCTTTGTGCAAGCTTAACCCTCGATTACAGTTACCAGCATGGTTCGCCCAGTAAAGCAGAAAAATTTGAAGTCAATAAGGGCTTTATTTACCGCATTGTGGCAGGGTACGATAAAAATAACTGGAACATTAACCTGGCACTGGTAGGCAATCAGCTCGGCGTGGCCGCCGCCACTACCAAAGATAAATACCTGCTCAGTACCGGCAATTTCAGGCTAACATTTGCAAGGCGCTTTGCACCTGGCAACAGGTTGTCTAAAAAACTGCAACCCCTCGATAAAATGATTAAAAATGTGCGGGGGAGATAATAGCTAAGTTCATACATTCTGCAATGGGCTGTTGGTAACACGGTTTTCTTTGTGTACCGGCAACTCATCCTTAAAGTATTGCACAGAGTGTTTAAATTTAAGTAGCTTTAAATGGGTATAAAAAATTCCGGTAAAAATAAATCAATGATATTTATGAAACGATTTGCATTGGCCAGCTTTAGGGTAATGATTGTATGCGCTTGTTATCTTGTAACATTTAATGGATATGCGACTCCCAAGCCGCCCGCCCGCGAACTTTATGAAATAAAGATATATCACTATAAAACAGCCGAGCAGGAAAAGGGATTGGATGAGTACCTGCAACGGGCGCTGTTGCCTGCACTGCACAAAAATGGTATTGTTACCATTGGGGTATTCAAACCACTTGCCAATGATACTGCTACGGATAAACTGATCTATGTATTCACCCCTTTGAAATCTTTTGAGCAGTTTCTCTCATTGCCTTCTGTACTGGAGAAAGATGCCGCTTACAATACCGCTGGAAGTACTTACCTGAACGCAGCTTATAATAATGCCCCTTATACAAGGACGGAATCCATACTCCTGAAAGCTTTTAAACTGGCGCCACAAATGCAGTTGCCTGCGCTTACCGGCTCAAAGGCAGATCGCATCTATGAATTGCGCAGCTATGAAAGCCCAACTGAAAAATTGTATGTAAACAAAGTACACATGTTCAACGAAGGAGGTGAGGTGCCACTGTTTAAACGGCTTGAATTCAACGCCATTTTTTATGCTGATGTAATCAGTGGAAGCCACATGCCTAATCTTATGTACATGACCAGTTTTGACAACCTGGCATCGCGTGAGCAACATTGGAAAACATTTGTTGCTGATCCGGAATGGAAAAAATTGTCTGCCATGCCGATGTACCAGCACAATGTGTCGAAATCAGAAATTACTCTGCTGCATGCAACCGAATATTCAGACATTTAAATAGAGTACTCCAATCAAAATGTTTTAATAACTTATTGTTCATTCAAGCATCATTGTATGGCAACAAGCGCGAAAAAAACGGCGGAAAAAAAGACAGGTGCAAAAAAAGCTGCTCCAAAGAAAGCCATCCATCCAAAGCCGGCCGGAAAAAAAGCAGATTCAAAAAAAAGTAATGCTAAAAGTGCATCCGCTACCAGCGAAACTGGTATCAAATACAGCGATAAATCGGCCGGGCAGCCACAACTGGTACCTATTTTTGAAGCCATTAAAAAATTGCTGTTGCCCTATGCAAAGGGAGCGATGAAAGTACGCGGTGGTACCGGCGGGCAAATGGTGCTTATAAATGAAAAGCCGGTGGAGATTGACGGCAAATTGCGGCAGGAATTGTGGTTTGCCGCCGTGCTGGTGCAAAAAGGTTATGTGGGTTTTTATTTTATGCCTGTACATGATGCGGCAGAAAAGAAAGCAATCTTTAAACCGGAACTGTTGAAATGCCTGAAAGGAAAAAGCTGTTTCCATATTAAAAAATCTGACCCGGTTATTTTACAACAGATAGAGGAGTCTCTGGCAAAAGGTTATCGTAATCATAAAGAAAAAGGTTGGTTGTAAACGCGCGTTGTTGATTCAGTTTATCTGGTTACCACTAAGCCTTGGCAGGTTATGATACCCGAAATGTAAATTATCATACTACCTATTACTATTTCTGCGGTCTCCTTTATCTGGTTACCGCCGCCATTATCTACCTGATTTTTTCTACGCAAATACGCAACAAAAAGCAACTGTCTTCGTTTTCAGGCTGCAAATGTGTTTCCAATTCCTATTTCTTCCATATCTATGAAAATAACTGCTTTCGCCCCGCTTCACCAGTTTGCAGCTGCAGTACTGGTTATTGCTTTTGTGAACGCCGGCTGCCAGTATCCAACATCAGTAAATGCAGCAGTTCCGGCATCCGTTGCCAACGCAAAAGATTCAACTAATAATACGCCTGTTGTGGCTGGTAACAGTGAACCCGCCAGCGCATCCACCATCCTGCACCGCCAGCAGGTGCCTATTCTTTGTTATCACCAGATACGCGACTGGCGTGTGACTGACTCAAAACAGGCACGCGATTATATAGTACCGGTAGCCGCGTTTGAAGCACAAATAAAAATGCTGGCAGACAGCGGCTACCACAGCATTTCTGCAGACCAGCTCAACAACTATCTTGTATATGGAACTGCATTGCCCGAAAAGCCGGTCATGTTAACGTTTGATGATACCGACCTGCCGCAATATACCATTGCCAAACCCGTAATGGAAAAATATGGTTATAAAGGTTTGTTCTTTATCATGACGGTATCATTGGGTCGGCCCAATTATATGTCGAAAGACCAGGTAAAACAATTGTCGGATGCCGGTCATGAAATTGGATCGCACACCTGGGATCATAAAAACATCAAGAAATTTACAGATACAGACTGGGCCATACAAATTGATAAACCTACCAAAACGCTGGAAGGCATCACCGGTAAGCCGGTTAAATATTTCGCTTACCCGTTTGGTCTGTGGAATGCTGCAGCCATCCCCCAACTTAAAAAACATGGATTTGTTGCTGCTTATCAATTGTCGGAAAAGCGCGATGAAAATGATCCGATGTATACCATCCGCCGCATGATTGTACCTGGTGCGTGGACTGCCGGTAACCTCAAGGCCTGGATGAAACGTACTTTTTAATTAGTGCCTTTGGCACGTTTTTTTGCACACGGATATCACGGATCAGATGAATTTACACGGATTTTTTACTGGACGCTATCTAAAATAAGATCGGGTAAGTTTAACAGGGTTAATCCATTTGATCAATGTCATCAACGTTCAGTTTTCATTGCACCGAAGATGCTATCCGTTTAATCCGTGTCATCCGTGTGCTCTATCAACCCACCGGAAAATAAAAAAAGGCCACCCAATGGGCAGCCTTACAAATTTGTTTAAATAAAGGGGAGTTAGATCTTTTTTACGTTCACCGCGTTCATTCCTTTCTTTCCTTCCTGTAAATCAAATTCAACTTTGTCGCCTTCAGTTACCTGGTCAACCAGACCGCTGGCGTGTACAAAGGTTTCCTTGTTGGAATCATCGTGTTTAATAAAACCGAATCCTTTTTCACCATTGAAAAACTTTACGGTTCCTTTTGTTTTTGTGCTCATTGTAAATTGTATTGATAATAAAATTAGACGGCGAATATACGATCGATTTGCCAGATAATCCAAAATGGACCCTTTAAATACAGCAGGGGGGCGGTTTTAACATGCAATGGGCGTAATTATGCCCCAATAATCCCTTCTTTTTTAAGTTGTTCCATTATTTTTTCATTGATCAGTAACCTGCCATCCTCAAAACCATGTGCGGGTATCCACGTATTAATCATCACGTAGAAACTATCTGCATCCAATTTAGACACGCCCATTCGCAGCGGAGGGTCTTTAAGAGTATTGTCTAGTGTATCAAATGTACGATTGACTATGGCCTTAATTTTTTCATAATCAAAATTGTATTTGAACTTCAATTCAATATCAACCCGCCTGTTGCCTTGTCGGCTCAGGTTCTGAATAATTTCATTAGACAATTTGCTATTGGGTACAATCACCGTTTTATTATCGAATGTCAGAATAACGGTATAGAACAATTGTATGGATGTAACCGCCCCTTCCTGGCCTTGCGTGATGATGTTATCGCCTACTTTATATGGCCGCAATAATAAAATAAGCACACCGCTGGCGAAGTTTTGCAGCGTGCCGGAAAGTGCCAGACCTGCGGCCACACTAAAGCCGGCAATCAGCGTTGCAAACAGCGTCATGCCTATGCCCAGTATTTGCATCAGCAGCAGTATGAGCAATACCTGGAATATTACTGCAAGCAAATTGCCAAGAAATGTTCTTACAGATGGATTTATGTTCCGGCTGTTCATGACACCTTTCAGCCAGCGGTTTACAAAGCGTAATATCCACTGGCCAACTATCATCACAACAATAGCAATAATGAGCCGGGGGCCGAATGTAATTAACCAATGAAATGCCTGGTCGTAAAACTTTTGCAGGTAATTCATAATTTTTTAATCGCGGTATTTAATCTTTTTGACTCTGGCTGTAAATATTGTTTTCTTCGTCTTCTTCACCAATGTTTTCGTCTTCATCATCCAGCTCACTCCCTGGTACATCTAAATCGGCACCTGTGCGATCCTGTGTGATTCCTTTTTCGTTGAGCAGATCGCCATCAGCATCCCTGTTGTCTAGTGCCATTTGCTTAAAATCAGCGGTTTCATCGGTAGGCTGGTGGCCAGCGCTTTTTCTAAGTAAGCGCTTTTCTTCTGCAGTAACATCAGAAGTGTTATCAGTGATATCGTTGTCTTCTTTGTTCAGATCGTCCAGTATTCCGTCTCCTTCTTCATCTGCAGATGAAACAGTAATGTCCTGCATTTCACGAAACTGGGGCGGCACAATATTTTCCTGGCCAGGTATGTCTTTTACTTCGGGCATGTCTATCGTAAAAGATTCGGATTCAATTTTTTGCTGGTCTTTTCTGGAATCTTTTAAATCCCCTGATTTGGAATTATTTTGCTTTTTCATGATATATTGTTTACGAGTGAATAATACGGGAGCCTGTTTAAAAATTATGCCAGAGAACTGGTTCTCAGCCTTCTTTAATACAGCTAATTGGCTAAACCACTCTCAGCAAGGCATGGCAGGCAAGCGGCTATGCGAATATTAACGACTTGGATGAATAGGCTACCTCGCCAACAGCATTCTCAGGGGAAATTATTCCTCAGCACGCGGGTGTAGAGCGCTAATTGTTTTGCTGGGGCCGCGACGCAAATAGTGTAATCAGCTTGTGTCATGGTTAGGAAATACACAACTCTCCTCAAACAATACAAATACACCGTAACCGCTACAAAGTAATGGTTTCCCGCATGCTTTGTCACCGGCAAAAGCGGGAGAAAAACCACGAAAATCACAATTATTTTATTTTTTTTTCGTTGTATTTTTAATTCTTTGAAACCAAGATTTTGCAGCTGTTATAATCCTCATTACATGATCGTTACAACCCCCAGGCCCAATGCCCTGCCCGATGAAACCCGAACTGTCCTGGTCAGGCTTTACCTAAAATATGCGCTGGTTTTAGTTTTTGCTTTTACTCAGTCAATCTGCATATATGCCCAGATAAGGGTAAACGATGAAGATGCGGCCAACGCAGATGCATTTGCGCGGAAATATAAAGATGATGAAGTTCTGTGCACCTCTTCCCGCCACTATTTTACGTTTGATAAAGGAAAAAACGCACTCAATGACAAGGTGG
Source organism: uncultured Chitinophagaceae bacterium (assembly GCA_963705285.1). Classification (GTDB taxonomy): domain Bacteria; phylum Bacteroidota; class Bacteroidia; order Chitinophagales; family Chitinophagaceae; genus JACMLD01. The sequence continues at coordinate 5,219,362 of OY970066.1, read as the reverse complement.
TGGTAATAAACGAAGAATCTGAGTCGGAATTTTTGTCGTTGAAAAAATTTGCTTCGCTTACCTATCCTGAATATTATAATAAGTTTATTGCTATAAAAGGCTTCAAGAAAGCCATGAAAGCTGGCTCCAAATACGCCGTTTCAAGAATGCCGGCTATGGACAGATCGGTTACCAGTGACGGCGTTTTCTTTGATGACAGCAGGGTGCAATATTATCCCATCCGTTTTTCTGAGAAAGGCAGTATGGCCAGGATCAATGTACGGAAAGAGTACCTGGACGGTCGTTACCTTACCCGTCTTTTTTTTAGCGAAAACTATCCCGTGAAAGAACAGGTATACGAATTTAAGGTTCCCGAGTGGCTGGCCGTAGATTTTAAACCTATAAATTTTGAAGGATATACCATTGACCGGCAGGAAACCAAGAATGGCGGTTATGTTAATTATGTATTTACCATGAAAGATATTCCTGCCATTAAACAGGAGTATAAAAGTATCGGTCATGCATATACGCAGCCACATATTATTATACAGATCAAATCTTTTGGCAGCAAGGGTGAAACCATGAAAGGGTTTGATAATACGGATGATCTGTACGCCTGGAACAGCCGACTCTACGGCATGGCAGAGAACAAAGTGGAAAGCCTCAAACCGCTGCTTGCAAAAATTGTACAGGGCAAATCAACGGATGCAGACAAAATAAAAGCCATCTACTATTGGGTTCAGGATAACATCCGATACATTGCTTATGAAGATGGATACTCTGGTTATATACCCGCCAGTGTACAGGATGTACTGGCAAAAAAATTTGGCGATTGTAAAGGAATGGCGAACCTGCTTACAGAGCTGCTGATTCTGGCAGGCTATGATGCCCATTTTACCTGGATAGGTACACGCTCCATTCCTTACCAGCAATCTATGCCGGCATTGTGCGTAAACAATCATGCCATTACCACCTTATACTTTCAGGGCCAGACGTATTTTTTAGACGGTACAGAAAAATATGAACCATTGGGTGAGAATGCGTATCGCATACAGGGCAAAGAGGCCATGATTGCGAAAGGTGCCAAATATGATTTGAAAACGGTGCCGCTTACTACCGGTAATGAGCATAAGATATTGTCCAAAGCAGATTTTGTACTGGCCGGTGAACGGTTGTCGGGCAAAGTGAAGGTGGTATTAACGGGTAATCAGAGAACAGATTTTCACCAGCAATACCAGGAACTGCCTATCAGCTCGCAGAAAGAATTTGTAAACGGCTTTCTGGAATTCAGCAACGACAATATGCAGGCGGCAAATGTTACCACCAGCGATTTAAAAAACCGCGAATTGCCCATAAGCATTGAGGGCGATGTGGATTTAAGCAATTATGTAAATTCTATATCGGGCGATAAATACATCAGCATTGATTTTTTTCCAAAAACGCTTGAACATTACCTGCCCGATGAGAAAAGGGTAGGTGGGTATGATTTTGATGACGTGATGGCATTTGAAGACGAAATTTCGCTCACCATATCGCCTACCATGAAATTTGTTGACATACCAGAAAAATCTGAACGGATGTATGATGGCTACTCGTTTACAGGCGAATACATTGTTACCGGCAATAAGGTGGTATTGAAAAAGAAAGTGTTGATTAAGAACAGTATTATTAAAAAAAGTGATTTTGCTAACTGGACAAAATTCCTGGATACGGTCAAAGAATTCAGTAAATACCTGTTAAGCGTTACTAAAAAATGATATCGGCCATGAAAAAAAAGTTGAAGCAAATATTGGCTTGTACTGTTTTGCTGGTAGCAGGTTGCTTTTCCGGCGGATTGCATGCACAGGATTTAATTGATGAAGATTTCCTTGATAATATTGAGGCAAATGCAAAATTTATTCTGGCCGAACCTGCAGCGGCATTTGCTGTAGCGGCGGCACCCGCTAAATGGAATGATGAATCTGCGGTGGTGATGGGTTACAAGCGCAGTATCTTATTTGATAAAAAAACCAGCGGCGGTTTCTTTACCGCGCGGCAAAAAAATGTTTTTTTCTTTGAGAAGGTTCGGTTTAAAATACAGTTGCACGACAGAAATTCGGTGCAGGCATTTTCTGAGATTTATTTTCGGTACAGCGCAAAAGAAGATGGCTTTGTGGCGCGCATTATAAAGCCCGACGGATCCATTGCACCCATTGATTTAAAAGAAGCAGTGGAACTGGAGCCCGGCAGCGATATTCCCGAATTTTTCAAGAGTTTTTTTGACCAAACCTCTGGCGCACAATCCAGTTATTATAAAGTGCCCATACCCAATCTGGAACCGGGGGATATGCTGGAGTATGCATCGTATACAAAAAGCAAGCTCGATGTACGCGGTTCAGGATACGTGGAGTTTGACCCGCAGTATGAAATATGCACCAAGGGTTACCCCGTCATGTACAATGAAATTGATATTGAAACGGATGATAAATCTTTTTTCAAATCTTTATCTTTTAACGGAGCACCCGAGTTTAAAAAGGAAAATGCAGATGACAAGGATTATTACCGTTATGTATTTACAGACCGCGACAGGGGCGTGGAGAAGGATGTGAATTTTGTAAACCGGTTCCTGGTATACCCAATGGTAAAATTTCAGGTTATCTATGCCAATAGCGAAAATGTAAAAGGGTTGCTGATTGGTGGTAAAGGCGAACTAAAGAATGGTTTTAATAAAGAAGAATTGGCGTTAAGGGCCTACGAAAATGTTACCGCTGCCGGCGCCAACTGGTCAGACCCTTATAATTCTGCTTACCCATTGTATTATGCGTGCCAGGAAGAGTTGAAACGAATGGGCGCCAAAGACTGGACAGACCAGCAATTTATTACCAATGCGTATTACCTGATAAGAGACAAAGTGGTGTTCCGCACCAATTACCTGCCAGACAGGTGGTTTGCGTTTATATTTTCATTGTTGCTTACCCGTCATAATATCAAATCAGAACTGGTTATCAGTAGTAACAATTCTATTGGCAAGTTGAAAGATGTACTGTTTGATGATGAGATACGCTATGCGGTAAAGGTGAATGATCAACTGTATTTTAACTGTACCGATCACTCATTGCCGGGCGAACTGGTGCAAACCTTACTGGGCAATGAAGCATACGTGGTAACAGAGCCTGATAAAAAGAAACGTACACAGGAAATAAAACCCATTGTGTTGCCCAATAGCGTTGCTGCCGATAACACCGTGCATTACACCATCAATTCTTCCATCAGCAACGATTTCAACAACATTGCCGTTGCCAGAACCAGTACGTATAAAGGGTTGGTAAAGACCAACAACATTAGTACAGCCATGCGTCTCACCACGTATATGGTAGATGATTATAAATGCTATGGCGGCACACCTCCCACAGAAAAGATGAAGCCAAGGGAGCAGGAAGAATATGAAAAATCAATTAAGGCCATTAAAGAAGAATTTAAAAAAGCCAAACCCGATTATGTAAAAGAAGGCCTCGAAAAAGAGTTTCAGCAAAAAGTTGCCTTCAAAGATTTTAAGATCATCAGTGACGGGCGCACAGAAAAAAAGAAAGAACTTGTATATACAGAAGAGTTTGAGTTGCCGGGTCAGGTAAAAAAAGCCGGTAAAAAATATCTGGTAAACCTGACTGGATTAGTAGGCCCGCAACTGCAGGTAAAGAAAGAGGAGCGCGAACGAAAATTTGATATCAATGTTGGATATGCCAGAACCATTAGTTGGACGATTAGTTTCAAAATACCCGAAGGATATACAGCGGCAGGCCTTGCTGAATTAAATACCAACGTAGAAAATGAAACGGGCAAATACAGTTGCGAAGCAAAGGAAGAGGGCGGCAATGTGGTGCTCAACATTACCAAGGTATATAAACAGGCAAATATTTCTAAAGAGAAATGGAAAGATATGCTGGCGTTTATTGATGCAGCCTATGCAAACTCGTATAAATATATCTTGCTGAAACCGCGGAGTTAGCGAGTGGGAATTGGGAATTAGGAATTGGGAATTCGGTTTGCGACTGATTTTTATTACGCGTATTGGGTGAACTGATCTAAATTATTTGACCTGTTAGCATTAATGCTTTCCTATAGCTTAACAAAACACCTGGGAGTGGCGAAGTAAACGCCCAATTCCCAATTCCTAACTCATATAGCTTTCCATTGGTTCGCAGGTGCAAATCAGATTGCGATCGCCATGGGTATTGTTGATTCTTGCCACGCTGGGCCAGAATTTATTTTTAACCACGTATGCCAGCGGAAATGCGGCTTCCTCACGTGTGTAAGGATAAGTCCATTCAGAACTGCAAACGGTCCATTGGGTATGCGGCGCATTTTTTAGTGCATTGTTAGTTTTATCTGCCTTGCCGCTTTCTATGGCTTTTATCTCTTCATGTATGCTAATCATGGCATCACAAAAACGATCCAGTTCTGCCTTGTCTTCGCTTTCTGTGGGCTCTATCATTATGGTGCCTGGCACCGGGAAACTCATGGTAGGCGCATGAAAACCGTAATCGATCAACCGTTTGGCCACATCTTCTGCCTCAATACCCGCAGTGCTTTTGAAAGGACGCAAGTCAACAATAAACTCGTGTGCACAGGTGCCGTTGTTGCCGAGATACAATATGGGATAATATTTTTGCAGCCTTGCCCGCATATAGTTGGCGTTGAGGATGGCATATTCAGTAGATTTCTTCATGCCTTCTGCACCCAACAATTTTATATACGCGTAGCTGATAAGTAAAATGGATGCGGAACCATACCGGGCCGAGGAAACAGCGCCCTTTGCTGCTGCATCTGATTCGCCATTTTCTACAATATGGTCAGGCAGGTAAGGCTTCAATTTATCATTCACGCAAATAGGTCCCATGCCTGGTCCGCCGCCACCGTGTGGTATAGCAAATGTTTTGTGCAGGTTAAGGTGACAAACATCGGCACCTATCATACCTGGCGATGTAAGTCCTACCTGTGCATTCATGTTGGCGCCATCCATATACACCAGCCCACCGTTTTCATGTATAGTGGCACAGATGTCAATAATGCTTTCTTCAAAAACCCCGTGCGTTGAAGGGTAGGTAACCATTAACGCAGACAGGTTGTCTTTGTGCTGAACCGCTTTTGCTTTCAGGTCTGCTACGTCAATATGCCCTTCATCATCGCTTTTCACAACTACCACCTTCATGCCTGCCATTACGGCGCTGGCAGGGTTGGTGCCATGTGCAGAAATAGGTATCAGCACCACATTACGATGTGCGTTACCGTTAGCAATATGATAATCGCGAATGGCGAGCAACCCGGCATATTCTCCCTGTGCACCGCTGTTGGGTTGCAGGCTGCAGGCGGTAAAGCCGGTAATCTTGCAGAGATAGTCGCTCAGTTCATCGGTAATTTGTTTGTAACCCAATGCCTGGGCTTCCGGCACAAAAGGATGCAGCCCGCCAAATTCTGGCCAACTCACCGGTATCAGTTCCGTAGCTGCATTCAGCTTCATGGTGCAGCTGCCCAATGATATCATGGAAGTATTAAGCGATAAATCTTTATTCTCAAGAAATTTTATGTAGCGCATCATCTGGCTTTCGCTGTGGTGCGTGTTAAACACGGCCTGTTCCAGAAAACGCGAAGTTCTTTGTAACGCAGCGGGTATGCCGGAAGCCGCATCATCGTGGCCAAAACTAATAGCTGCAATGCCGCTGCCGTTGGCTGTTTCTATCACAGAAATGATGTCAACCAAATCCTGTTGAAAGGTGGTCTCATCTATACTGATACCAATATAATTATCGCCAAAAAAACGAAAATTGATGCCATTGCTTTCGGCAGTTGCCTTTGTAGCCGCGGCGTCTTTCACCTTAACTTTTAACGTGTCAAAAAAACCAGCGTTAATGTTGGTGTAGCCACGCTCGTTCAATTCATCAGACAAGGTGTTGGCCAGCAATGCCACGCGTTGTGCAATTTTTTTAAGTCCTGCTGCTCCATGAAATACGGCATACATAGCAGCCATATTGGCCAGCAACGCCTGCGCGGTACAAATATTAGAAGTGGCTTTCTCCCTTTTTATATGCTGTTCTCTTGTTTGCAGTGCCATGCGCAGTGCGCGATTGCCTTTTGCATCTATGCTTACACCAATCAGTCGGCCAGGAATAGCGCGTTTAAAATCATCTTTGGTAGCAAAAAAAGCGGCGTGTGGCCCGCCATAACCCATGGGTACGCCAAAACGTTGGGCAGAACCAATCGCGGCGTCCGCGCCGAGTTCGCCCGGCGGGGTTAATAAAGTAAGCGCCAGTAAATCAGTAGCCATTACTACAAAACCACCGGCACCATGTACGGTGTCAATAAACGAGCGGTAATCGTGCACAGCCCCGTTATCGTTGGGGTATTGCAGCAGCGCGCCAAAAAAAGTATTGTCTATTTGTGCTGAAGTGTAGTCTCCGTATACTATATGAATACCAATTGGGGCGGCCCTTGTAAACAATACATCTTTTGTTTGAGGAAAAACAGCATTGTCAACAAAAAATTTCGGTTGTTTAACATTGTCTGTACGATTTACGTGGTGGAAGAACATAGCCATTGCTTCGGCGGCGGCGGTGCCTTCATCAAGCAACGAAGCATTTGCAATAGGCATGGCCGTTAGATCGGTCACTACCGTCTGAAAATTGAGTAGGCTTTCCAATCGGCCCTGCGAAATTTCTGCCTGGTAAGGCGTGTATTGGGTGTACCAGCCCGGGTTTTCAAACACGTTCCGCAAAATAACGCTTGGCGTAATGGTGCCGTAATAACCCTGACCAATGTAATTTTTGAATAGTTTATTTTTTGCGGCAATGGCCTTGAGACGCTGCAAGTACTCAAATTCTCCCTGTGGAGCCGGGTCTTCCAGCGGTTTTTTTAAGCGGATGGAAGCGGGAATGGTTTTGCTTACCAGCTCATCAATACCGGGTTCGCCTATTACCTTCAGCATCTCGCGTGCGTCGGTTTCGTTTACACCAATATGTCTTGCCTGAAATTCTGTGGATTGCTGCTCAAAGAGATTCATAATTATAATCGGGTTATACCTTCAAAAGTGGTGCAAAGGTAATACTTGACAAGCAGATAAACAGGGCTTTGTATCCTCGGTGCACAGCATGGGGAAATCTTTGTGAAGCCTTGCTGCGGAAGCGTTATAGAGAAATAGGAAGCGGATTTTCTCCATTAACAATCATGGGCGCAGAATTGTTCTTTTCGGTTAGCATTTCTGTATGCCGCAACTGGTTGCTGGTTTGGCGGCTGCCATCATGGCTCCAGCCGGGCGGGCCCAACAAATAACCTATTTTTTGTTGAAGATTGATGTCTTTGCGGCGGAAGTCTGACCAAATATTTTTCCACTCGTGAAAAATAACATTTGCGGGCCTATGGTCGCTCAGGTTAGTGGTAAGCCCGTATTTGAGTTGCTGGTAATCTTCTCCCGGCAATTCTGCCTGGAAGGTGCCAAACATTTTGTCCCATATGATCAGGAACATACCCATGTTTTTGTCGAGGTATTTAGGGTTGGATGCATGGTGCACGCGGTGGTGTGAAGGGGTAACCAATATATACTCCAGCCAGCCCAATTTATTAATTTTTTCAGTATGCACCAGTATACCCCAGATTTGAGTGGCGGCATAAACGAAAGCAATATCAAGCGGTTTAAACCCACACAACGCAATGGGTATAAAATAAATGAAGCGGTAGAGCGGTTCCATTACAGAAGACCGGAAACCCACGGTAAAATTAAATTTCTCAGAAGAATGATGCGTTACATGGGTAGCCCAGAAAAGCCTGATATGATGATCGGCACGGTGCAGCCAGTAATACATAAAATCTTCTGCAATAAACAAAGCTACCCAGTAGAGCCAGTTTGTTTCTACAGCGCCTATGCGATGGTTATAAAAAAAAGTAAGTATTACACCGATATAAATGCCGCGAAAAACAACATCAATGGCAGCATTGGCCAACATCAGGTAAATATTCTGCACGGTATCTTTCAGGGTATAGGCGGCCTGTTTCTGCAAATTGCTCAGCAGTATTTCGAATCCAATCACAAAAATGTAAATCGGGGTGCTGATGAGGATCAGCCAGGTCTCCCTTAACGTTGTTCCCATACTTGCAGTTGTGGTGCGGGTTGCCCGCTTCAACGGACAAAAGTAATACACAACGCTTAAATAGTTATAAAAATTGCGATTGTTGTCATTTTTGGCAATCCAGTAATCACCGGCCATTGTTGGGAAAAAAACGGCACCAGAACGAGGGTTTCACGTTGTTGCTTTATCCGGCGCACGATAGTTTTGGATGATAACCATCATCATTTTTGGACATGGGACAATCATTGGTAAAAAATTATTTGCACATCACTTTTAGTACCAAGTACAGGGCCCATTTAATTACCGAACCGGTGGAAAGCGCATTGCATGAGTATTTAGGTGGTATCTGCAAACAAATGGATTGCTGGCCGTTAAGGGTTGGTGGCTATTATGATCATGTGCATATACTTTGTGCGCTTTCAAAAAAAATACCACTCATGAAACTATTGCAAGAAGTAAAAGGTGCTTCTTCAAAGTGGATGAAGACCGGTAATACGGGCCAGGAAAATTTCTATTGGCAGGATGGGTATGGAGCGTTTTCTGTTCGTCCATCCGACACAGATAAGGTGATAAATTACATCGCTAATCAGCGGGCTCATCATCAAAAAATGACCTTCCAACAAGAATACAGGGCGTTTCTGAAGAAATACCAGGTAGAGTATGATGAACGTTACGTGTGGGATTAAATGCTGACGCCCTTTCAGGGCTGTTTCAAACTGCGCATGTGTATCCAGGGCTTCGCCCTTGGCTGATGATAAGGCCCTGTCAGGGCCGGTCGAACAAAGGCGGCGCGTTCGCCAATATGATAAGGCCTTTTCAGGGGCAGGTTTGAATACAGGCTGTATGGAAGTAACCAATTGTGAAAAATGGATATGACGATTTTAATGATATGAAACAGGTATAAAGCACAAAGCCCTGAAAGGGCGATACCATTAGCGATGTGCATAGTCCATCGAATCTGGGCAACGGCCATTCAGCCCTGAGAGGACGATACCCTTTGTGATGTGCTTAGCCCATCGAATCTGGGCAACGGCCATTCAGCCCTGAAAGGGCGTTAGCACTAACGATGGGCACCGCCCATCGAATCTGAGTCGGTGGCATACAGCCCTGAAAGGGCGAAAACATTAACGATGGGCATCGCCCATCGGCCCTGAAAGGGCGAGGGCAATCGCATAGCAAAAGGCCCTTTGAATGAATGCCATGCCAGCATTCGCAGCCAGCGAATCAAAAAAAATCAGGTAATTTAGTCCGGAAGTGTGAAAGCAATGGACAATCAACTACCTCCCAACTGGGAAAAAAAATCTGAAGAACACCAAAAAAAATACAAGCAGTTCCTGCAGCGGCCAGACCGCAACAAAGTACTGCGCCAATTGCCAGATTTACATGAAGCGGCTTTTGAAAAAATTGATTGCCTCCAATGCGGCGCGTGTTGCAAAAATTATTCTCCCCGTTTTAAAACACCCGATATTAAACGCATTGCCAAACACCTGAAAATGAAAGAAGGGGTGTTTATAGAATCCTATCTACGGCTCGATAAAGAAGGCGACTACGTTGCCAAATCTGCTCCTTGCCCATTTCTTGGTGCCGACAATTACTGCAGTATTTATGAAGACAGGCCTTCCGATTGCCATCGTTTTCCATATACCAATGAAGATGTGCTGATAGACCGTCCGCTCATAACACTCAAAAACGTAAGCTTTTGCCCCATTACGTTTTATGTGATGGAAAAATTGTTGGCCACAAATAAGGTATGAGTTAAGAATTATGAGTGATTCCAGCGTAGACCTTACTAATTTGTATGGCTTAAACTTGTAAACACAACACTCAACACCCAACACACAACACAATCATCATCCCGCCGCAGTCAGTTCTTCATAAGCTGCAGTCAGCGGGCGTTGCAGCCCATCGCCTTTCCATTCAGGTGAGCCTGGTATTTCTGTTGCCTTAATAATTTCTTCTTTGGTTTTACCAGCTTTTATTTGGGCGTCTGTATACTCCCATAAATTGCTGAGGTAGGCTTGAAATGCTTTTACATCGTCTTTTGTGCCGGTAACATTGTAACCTTCCGCCGCATGACCAAATACAAACGTGGTTTTGTTGTTGAATTTGTCCAGCGTTTTATCAAGTACCGTTATCCAGCTTTTGATACTGGCACCGGCCGATCTGTCAACAAAAGGGTGGCGGCGGTTGAATACCAGGTCGCCCATATGCACAATGTTTTGTTTTTTGAAATGAACGATGGCATCGCCGTTTGTATGGCCGGCGCCAAAATAATACAACGCATAGTTGTAAGAGTCATTGGGTGCCCAAACAGAACCAAACGTTTGATCAGGATACAATTGTTTGTCCTCTGTTTTTTGTGCAACGGCTGTATTTTTTTGGTTCTTTAATGAGTTTTCGTGTGCCAGCACATGCTCGGTAATTCCTTTAAACGAAATATTGCCCGAACTGTGGTCGCCGTGGTGATGGGTATTAATGACCAGTTTAAAGGGCTTGTCGCTTTTCTTTTTCAATTCTTCGATGAGGTGTTGCGATTGTTCAGGAAATTGCGAGTCCACCGTAACAATGCCTTCTTTTCCCAACATAAAAAGAATGGTGCCGCCTTTTTCGGTAAAGATGCCGGCATCATCTGCCAACATAGTTATCTTAAAGCCGGGTTGTTGCCAGAGGGAAGCCAGTATCTGTTGCTGGGCAAGTAATAAACCACCTGTGGTGAGCGCCGTGGCGCGAAGAAAATGCCTGCGTTGCATGAATATTGTTTTAAGGTGCAAAGAAAAGTTGACGTATACTGTAAGCTGTACGTGAAATTAATGATGCTGGTTGTTTGCAGGTACTAGTATTCTAATTTACGCAAGGCCGGTGCCTTAAAGGCGGTTACTACTACTACCAACAATGTCATGCATCCGCCAAAAATAACGGACGGCACCACACCCATTTTATCAGCTGCCACACCGCTTTCAAATTGTCCCAGTTCATTGCTTGAGTTGATGAACATTGAGTTTACACTCATTACGCGTCCGCGCATATGGTCGGGCGTATTCAATTGCATAATGGTGCCTCTTACCACTACGCTTACACCATCCAGCATACCACCAGTAAGCAGTGCAGCAAACGACAACCAGAATACTTTCGACAAAGCGAATGTAATAATGCAAATGCCAAAACCCGCCACGGCAAACAACAATTTTAATCCCTGCTTTTTTTTCATGGGAAAGAGGGTTAAAATAATGACAATAAAAATAGAGCCAATGTCTGAGGCGGCATTCAGAAAACCAAATCCCTGCGGCCCAATCTTTAGGATATCTCTAGCAAAAACCGGTATCAACGCAACAGCGCCGCCAAATAAAACCGCAAACAGATCCAACGACAGCGCCCCCAAGACCACTTTTGAATGCAATACAAAACGCAATCCGTCTTTTACACTGTCCCAGGTTTTTTTCTCACCCTTTTCGTTCAACGGTGGTTTTGGAAGCAATTGCAACAATGTAATCAAAGCTAAAAAGATAAAACTGGCAATGCACGTAAGTGTACCGGTATTGCCAAGGCCAGCTATTAGAAAACCACCTGCAGCATGTCCGCAAACAGAGGCGGTAAGCCAGGTGCCCTGGTTCCATGTGGTTGCGTTTTGTAAATGCTGTTTGGGCACAATGGAAGCCAGTAACACATTAAATGTGGGGCCAACAAATGAACGTATAATACCGGTTCCGAAGATAGTGGCATACACGCCAATGGCTATCCAGTGATTGCTAAGATGGCCGGCGGTAAACCGGGTAGATAAAGTAAGCAGGATGCAGGCAGCCAGTAAATAAAGTGCTACACCACGCAGGATTAATTTCCTTTTTTCGCTGATATCAATGGTATGGCCGGCATACAAAGCCATGGAAAAGGCGGGTAAAAACTCTGCTAATCCAATCAGCCCAATGGCCAGGGGCTCGTTGGTAAGATTGTAAATCCACCAGCCCACCAGGGTGCTCATCATCCGCAAACCTGTTATAAAAAGAAATCTCCCGGCAAGCAGTGTACGAAATTCTTTTTGTTTTATCGAAGCGAAAGGATCAACCGATTGTTGGAGAATTGCCATTGATATTGTTACTCTTATTTATTAAAGGTAGGTAGAACCGGGATATTATTTTACATGTTGAATTGTAAATATGGAATGGCCTGCCCGCAGGTGGTTTATATAGCGGCACATCAGGAGATTAAAATTGGTCTGAAATGAATTATAGCCGCAGATGAAAGAAATTAAAAATTTAAAATTCAAAATTTAAAATAGTTCTGCGTGGGCCGCAGATTCGGAGATGAAAGAAATTAAAAATTTAAAATTCAAAATTTAAAATAATTCTGCGTGGGCGGGAGATTCGCAGATTGAAGGAATTCAAAATTTAAAATTTCAAATAATTCTGGATTTGCCGCAGATTCGCAGATGAAAGAAATTCAAAATTCAAAATTCAAAATTTAAAATAGTCCTGGGTTGCGGTTAAATTCTTAATTTTTAATTCTTAATTATTAATTATTAACTGTTTTACGGTAATGTAAAGTAATGCTGGCCTGCCTCCAGTTCCATTTCCAGCGCATCGGTAACTACTTTCAGGTGCTGCTCATTGCCCAAAAAATCTGCGTTGGAAGCATCAATAAAAATGGTTTTGATATTGTGCTGTTTGATATACTGCGTATAGGTTTCCTGGATATTAAAAAGGTAATCGTCCGGTATGGATTGTTCGTAGCTGCGGTTGCGTTTTTTAATGTTCTGCTGCAGTTTGTTAACAGGTGAGTGCAGGTAAATAAGCACATCCGGCTGAATCAATTGCTGGTGGATGATCTCAAACAATCGCTGGTATAAATGGAACTCTTCTTCCGGCAGGTTGACTTTTGCAAATAAAAGGCATTTGCTGAAAATATAGTCGGAGATGGTTACACTTTGGAAAAGATCTTTGGTGTGAATCAATTCCTTTAATTGTTTATAACGCTCCGCCATAAAAAAGAGCTCCAGGGGAAAAGCAAACTGTTTGGGATTGCTGTAGAATTTTGGAAGAAAAGGATTGTCAGTAAATTCTTCCAGCACCAACCGCGCATTGTAATGCCTCGACAATATATGGGCAAGTGTTGTTTTTCCTGCTCCAATATTCCCCTCTACGGTTATAAAATGATGATTCATATTTTTATCAGCGACGGCTGCACTGCAATAGTAAGGTGTTAAATACTTATGCGGCAGAAAACTTTTTCACAGGCAATGGATCGGGGCAATCCTGCAGCAACTGGCCAACGGTTTTTTTCAAAATGGGATGCAGATAGTCCGCGGCGATCTCCTGCAACGGCTCCAGCACAAACCGTCTGTTGGCCATCTGTGGATGCGGCACCGTAATAAACGGATCGTCTATAATGTCATGATTAAACAACAGGATATCAATATCAATGGTACGCGGGCCATATTTTTCCCTCCTTTTTCTGCCCGCCTTTTGTTCAAGCAGTAATAATTGCTCCATGAGATTGTTTGCAGCCAACTGGGTATGCAGCTCAAGTGCCTGGTTAAGAAATGCAGCCTGGTCTGTTTTTCCCCACGCGGCCGTTTCATACAGTGATGAGCGACGAACAATGTTTCCGCAACTGCTTTCAATAAGAAATGCCGATTCCTGCAGATATTGCGCTCTATTTCCTACATTGCCGCCTGTCAGTAAATACACAATATTCATATATTGTAACAAAATGTTGTTTTCAAATATCTTTATTTTCACCGGCTTGCTAAAATCGAGTATTTATTATGAGGCAATTTTTCAAAATATTTTTCGCATCGCTGCTCGCAATGGTGGTCTTCCTGCTAATAGTTTTTTTTGTTCTGGCCGGTTGGATAGGTGCCGTGGCCACGCCTGATAAGCCGGAGACGGGTACTAAAGGTGTTTTGTACATCGACCTTGCACAAACCATTAATGAACAAGCGCAGGATAACCCGCTTTCCGGATTCACTTCAGATGATAAATATGATACACCCGGATTGTATGATATTGTACAGCTCATCCACCATGCAAAAACTGACAGTGCGGTGAAAGGTATTTATCTTAAGTGTGCCGATAATAATAACGGCTTTGCCACTTCTGATGAATTGCGCAACGCCCTGCTGGATTTTAAGGGCAGTAAAAAGTTTGTGTATGCATATGCCGATGTAATATCGCAAAGGGCATATTATGTTGCCAACCTGGCAGATAAAATTTATTGCAATCCTAAAGGCGGGTTAGAATGGAAAGGCTTTGCACTGGAATACATGTTCTTCAAGCAAACGCTCGACAAACTGGGAATAGAACCCCAGATTTTTTATGCGGGTAAATTTAAAAGCGCTACCGAACCTTTCCGTACTGATAGAATGTCTGATGCCAACCGTTTGCAGTCAGCCGTTTTTCTAAATGATTTGTATAACCGATTTCTGCTCCAAACCGCCGCTGAAAGAGACATTGATACCGCTACGCTGCATGGTTATGCCAATAACATGACCATTCAAACCGCTAATGACGCTGTGAAATATAAACTGGCCGATGGAACCCGCTATGATGATGAAGTAAAAAATGAAATAAAGAAACTCTTGCGCATTGGCGCCGATGATAAGATAAACTTTATTCTGGCCGGTAAATATGCAAAAGCAGTAAACTATAAAGCAAACGGCAACGGTGGCAAGATTGCACTGATATTTGCGCAGGGCGATATTGTGGATGGTAAAGGCGAAAGAGGCCAGATTGGCGGAGATACATACCGCTCCCTGATACGTACTGCACGCATGGATGATAATATCAAAGCCATTGTGGTAAGGGTGAATAGCGGCGGCGGCAGCGCCATGGCCAGCGAAAATATGTGGCGGGAATTGAGTCTTGCAAAGAGCCAGAAACCAGTAGTGCTAAGCTTTGGCGATTACGCTGCTTCCGGTGGTTACTACATGTCTTGCGGTGCCGATAGCATATTTACCCAACCCAATACACTTACCGGTTCCATTGGTGTTTTCAGCATTGTTCCTAATCTGCAGCGTTTTTTCAATGATAAGCTGGGCGTCACGTTCGATGGGGTAAAAACGAGTCAGTATGCAGACGCGCCTACTGCCACCCGCCCCTTGTCTGACATGGAAAAAAAGTTTATGCAGAATGATGTAGACAGCATTTACCATACATTTTTGCAGCGCGTTTCTGAAGGAAGAAAGATAAATATAGCATTGGTAGACAGCATCGGCCAGGGCAGGGTTTGGACGGGTGCCCGGGGTATTGATATTGGCCTTGCCGATAAAGTAGGCGGCCTGCAAGATGCCATTAACTGTGCTGGGCGTATGGCCAAAATAAACAATTATAGTGTGAAGGAATATCCTGAGCCTTTAAGCTGGTGGGAAACCCTGTCTGGAGGGTATAAGAAAAGTCTGCAAACAAAAGCACTTAAAGAAGAATTGGGCGAGGAAGGCACTGGCATTTATCATGCAATCAAAAAAATAAAGCAGTCTGTTGGAAGCGCACAGGCAAAAATTCCTTTTGAAATAAGCATACGGTAATGGTTACCTGCCGAGCAGCCTTTTATCCAGTTCAAAAAGAACCGAGTGCACAATCATTATCTTCTTAAAATCACGGTGGAGGGGATTTATCAGGAAATTGTATTCCTGCAATATGATGCAGGAAGGCACCTGCAGCAGTAATGCGTCAGACTCCCTCAAAAACTGGTCGCCCTTTCTTCTGGTATATGCTTCATTGCTGCGCCAACTGTCAGGGAGTTCTGCAGAAGAAATGCGCTGCGGTAGCAGGGTATCCGGTATGGATAGGGAAATCAGAAACGGGCTCCGCAAGGTTAGAAAATTACCATTGTGCACCAGCAGCTCCAGCAGGCAAAGTGAAATATGGTTACTGGTATACAATAACGGGGTTCCCTTGCTGTTCCACCTGCCCCCATACAGCGCAGCACCGTTGCCGCTAATATCATCTTTGTATTGTTCGCTGGCAAAACGATAAACAATCATATGTATACCCCTTGTTGAATTCTGCCCAATTCATCTAATACCAGCTGAATGCCATCCTGCGTTTGTAAAGATGCCGGTGAAAGGGTGTGATGTAAAATAGTATGTTCTTCCTTCAGCCATGTATAGAAATGAACAGGTGATGTGAAAACCCTGCCAGCTTCCTGTATCACTTTTTCTATTTGCAGGAGCCTGTCTGCATAGATTCCTTCAAACGGTTTGTTCTCACTGGCATAGCGCTGTAATGTTCTGTCTGAAAGATAGATGATAGCTGCCCACTCTTTAAGGGTGAATGGTATTTTTGCGGCCAGCGCTGTAAATTTTTTATACTCAAAGATTTTCCGGGCAGGCAGTTTTTGCTTTTGCGTTGTGTACAAAATTTCGGGCTCCGTCAAAAGATTAGGTGCAGCAGCGGGTTCTTTGTACGCACGGCCTTTCTTTTTAGCATTCGAAACCTTCTTATTTTTTTTCTTAGCTGCCATTTGTCGCACTAATGTACGACATTTGTCTTGAACTACCTCACACCCCATTCCCAGATTCCAAATTGCACTTTTTTGTCTACCATGTGCCCGTTTTGTTTTAGAGTTACCAGTATTTGCCCCCGGTGATGGCCTTCATGCGCCAGCAGGTAACCCAGAAATGCCGTGGCATGTGGTTTGAAACCTTTTACTTTACCCGATATGGCGGCTTGCTGCAACAGTGTTTCCATTGCTTTGCCAGATGCAGTAAGTGCATCGCGCAGCGCTTTCTTCTGCAATGCCTGTTCATCAGTTAATTTGGAAAGGCCAGTCAATAGTTGCGGAGCCGCCGCTTTCAACCACAACATTCTTACATCGTGCAGGTGTGCCCATTGTTTGCCCGTGCTTCGCCCTTTGGCGCCCAAATACACATCGGGTAGGTGTTCTTCGGCGATAGCATCCAGCAAATAAAGATTGATGCGGTTGTTAATGGCAAAGGTTTCCGCCAGTTGATCAGGAGAGGTCATAAACAAATGATTTTTGCAGCAATAATTTAATAAGATAGTTTTGTTTAAAATAATAAAATTTAAATGGACAAACCGTACAATCAATGGAGGGCGATGCTGGCCATCACAAAAGCCAGTTTCAGGTCCATTTTCCGAAGCCCATCTGCGGTCATTTTTAGCTTTGCTTTTCCGTTGATATTTATCCTGGTTTTTGGATTCATTGGTGGTGGTGGAAGTGGTACAGTGTATAGGATTGCTTTCGACAAAGGCAATGATTCCACGAATGTTTTATACGATTCACTGGTGGCCAGTAAAAATGTAAGGGTGATGCGTTATGCCTCAGATGCAGACCTGGATAAAGACCTGGTGAAAGGAAGAATAACCGGCGTTGTAAAAATTGAAAAAAATACACCGGGTAAACTGCCCGCTTACCTGTTGAAATTTCGCTCCACTACTGCCAGTTCAGATAAGTTTCCGCAGTTTCTTTCACTGGCAGACAATATCATCAACAAGGTTAGCAATGCAGTAATGGGTCAGAGGCCGTCGTACGCGGCTATATCCATGCAACAGGGTGATATTGCAAAGGTAAGGGAGTATAAAACCATCGATTTTATATTACCCGGTCAGCTGGGGTTTTCATTACTGAGTGCGGGTGTATTTGGCGTGGCGTTTTTATTTTTTAACCTGCGGCAAACAATGGTACTCAAACGTTTTTTTGCCACCCCCATTAGCAAAAGAAATATTGTATTGGGCGAAGGCCTGAGCCGTGTGCTGTTTCAAATGATAACAGCCATCACCATACTCTTAATTGGGCATTTTATTTTTGGTTTTACGCTGGTGCACGGTGCAGTTACATTTGTTGAACTGCTGGCGCTTAGCTTTCTTGGCTTGCTGGTTTTTATGGGCATGGGTTTTATTGTAAGCGGCCTTGCAAAAAATGAAAGTTCCATTCCGCCGTTTGCCAACCTCATTACACTACCGCAGTTTTTGCTGGCAGGAACTTTCTTTTCAATAGAAGTTTTTCCCACTTGGCTGCAACCCGTTTGCAGGATACTGCCCCTTACCCATCTCAACGATGCTATGCGGAAGGTGGCGTTTGAAGGCGCTCATTTGTCTGATTGCTTTAAACAAATAGGTATTCTTGGTCTGTGGGGTATTGTTGCTTATGCGGTGGCCATAAAAGTTTTCCGGTGGGAGTAGAAGGAGTTTTAAGTTTTAAGTAGTAAGTTGTAAATCCCGGCTTTCAGTTAGTAGCCACTAGCCACTTGCCACTAGCCATTCACCACTAGCCACTAGCCATTCACCACTTGCCCTTTACATTATAGAACTTTATGAGATTTTTAAAACTTGGTATCATCAGTGCAGTAGCGTTGTTTGGCGTTCTTCTGTTAATTTCATTGTTGCTTCCTTCGCACGTACGAATATCCCGGGCAATTGATATTAATGCACGCCGGGAAATAATTTATCCGTTGCTGGCAGATGTACAGCAATGGGAGAAATGGAGTGAATACATCCGTGCCTATCATAACAGGGTAGCACAACCAGATATGTTAAAGACAGACGAAATAGCTGTTTTTATTACCAGTAAAACAGACAGCCTGGTTACTGCCGACTGGCAACAGCCTTCCGGGAATAAATTTGGCAGTGGTTTTGCAATATTCAGCAATGCTGGCGGCCAGGGCCACACAACTGTGCAATGGTATTTCGATTTCGATGTAAAATGGTATCCCTGGGAAAAATTTCAAAGCATTGTATACGATCAGCAATTGGGCCCCGAAATGGAAAAATCACTTAACAGTCTTAAGAAGCTGGCAGAAAATGCCAACTAGCTTTCACGAAAATTTTGGTATCTGTATTTTTAAAATAAAACACAACTAATATGAAATCGTTTTTAATGTTTGCCACCGTATGTCTTGTTACGTTTTCTGCTTGCGGACAAAGTGATAAATCTAAAAGGCCCAGTCCGCCCGCCACGGCCACCGGCACTACTGCAAGTGGTACAACTATCACCATTAATTACAGCCAGCCTGCTCTTAAAGGCCGTACCATTGGAAAAGATATTGAACCCATGCCGGGTAAAGTATGGCGTACCGGTGCCAATGAAGCTACCGTGTTTGAAGTAAACAAAGATGTAAAAGTGGAAGGCAAAGCACTACCTGCAGGTAAGTATGGCTTGTACACTATTGCCAGTGGAGATGAGTGGACAATCATCTTCAATAAAACATGGAACCAGTGGGGAACTAATTATACCCAGGGAGACGATGCCTTGCGCGTGAATGTAAAAGCAGGTAAAGCCAGTTCTGTGGCAGAAAAATTTAGCATTACTGTTTCAAAAGATGGTAAAGTAGATTTATTGTGGGGCAACCATGATGTGGCGTTTAAAGTGGAGTAACAAGCCTGGTAACAATATTTTTTTAAACGCCACTGGTTTATGCCGGTGGCGTTTGTATTAACGCAATTACATCTTCAATAATATTGTAAGTAGTGGCCAGTTCAGCGGCTGTAATGCAATAAGGGGGCATAAGATACACAGTGTTGCCCAGTGGACGGATATACAAACCTTTTTGCAATGCCTTTTCTGTAACAACGGCCGCAATGTTGTTCAGGTATTCATCTTTTCCCTGGTCTATTTCAAAAGCTATAATGGTGCCTATGCCGCGCAGGTTTTTAATGCGCAAATGCCTTTCATTGCGCTGTAGTTTTTTTACAAACGATGCGTGCAGCGCCGCAATCTGCTGTATGTTTTTCATGCATGTTTCTTTCTCCAGCAAATCGAGGCTTGCCAGCGCGGCCGTACAGGCCAGCGGGTTAGCTGTAAAAGAATGTCCGTGAAAAAAAGTTTTTAATTTTTCATCCGTTACAAACGCATCCACTATGTGCTGCACCACCGCCGTAACACCCAGTGCCATGGTGCCGCCGGTAAGACCCTTAGACAGGCAAATGATATCCGGTTTCTCCTCACAATGGTGGCTGGCAAACAAGGCGCCCGTTCTGCCAAAACCGGTCATTACTTCATCCGCAATACAAATAACCTGGTGTTGCTTTACACCGGCCAGCAATTTATCGAGCAAACCCGCCTCGTACATTTTCATGCCACCTGCGCCCTGCACCAGCGGCTCGTATATAAATGCGGCAATGGCATCGCCCTGTTCATGAATGGTTTGTTGCAGGGTGGCGATATTTTCATGAGTGGGCGTATCTATAAAGATTACCTCAAACAGTTTATCATGAAACGCAAGGGTAAAAACACTTCGGTCGCTTACGCTCATAGCGCCAAATGTATCGCCATGATAGCTGTTGTTGAATGCCAGTATTTTTTTTCTCGATTGCTTTTGGCCGCCATTAGCAACAGCTGTATTGTCACCCGTTGTTGTGTTCCACCAATATTGCAATGCCATTTTAATGGCTACTTCGGTTGCGGTGGAACCATTATCTGAGTAAAAAATTTTTGAAAAATGGCCCGGTAGTTTTGGCAATAGTCGTTCGGCCAGTTCTATGGCCGGCCTGTGGGTAAAGCCTGCAAAAATTACCTGCTCCAGGGTAAGGGCCTGCTGGTATATTTTTTCGGCAATATAAGGATGGGCGTGTCCGTGCAGATTAACCCACCAGCTGCTGATGGCATCTATGTAATGGTTACCCGCCTCGTCTGTTAAATAAACACCTTTTCCCCGCACAATGGGTATAGGTTCCGGGGCTTGCTTAAATGGGGTAAAAGGGTGCCAGATAACGGCTTTGTCTCTATCCTGTAAGCGCATAGCGCAAATGTAATATGAAAAAGCGGGTGAAGCCCGATAAATGGCCTGCTGGCGATACGGATGCAACACTTTCCCCTACCGGTTTGACGCAGTAATTTTGCCCGGCTTTTAATGGCGTGGATGATAATCATGCAACGCTTCCTCTAAATTGCATGTCAACAGCATACCGGATGATGGATAACAATAAATTAATCAGGGATTGCCTGCATGGTAAGCCTGCTGCCCAGCGTGCGCTGTATGAGCAGTATGCACCCTCCATGCTGGGTGTTTGTTACCGGTATACAAAGAGTATGAATGATGCTGAGGATGTGTTGCAGGAGGCATTTGTAAAAGTCTTTAAATACCTGCAACAGTTTGAAGGCAAGGGCGAATTGGGTGCATGGATTCGCCGCATTATGGTTACCACTGCCATTAATTACCTCAAACGCCACAGCCGGTACCAGGCAGATTTGTCGTTCAATGACATCGGTCTGCATCCTGTTTCGGCAGACAACCCGGTGGTAAATATCGATGCAAAAGACCTGGCCAACCTGGTAAGGCAACTACCACCCGGATACCAGACCATTTTTAATTTATATGCAATAGAAGGATATAACCACATAGAAATTGGCAAAATACTGGGCATTAATGAAGGAACATCACGTTCGCAATACGCTAGGGCCAGGGCTTTACTGATTAGCTGGCTCGACAAGCAATCCGACTCACAAAAAAAAACTAGCTATGCCGGTAAATGATTTTGAAAAGCAGGTGCAGCAGAAGATGGACGAACTACAGTTCGCTCCGTCTGACGCAGTATGGCATGAGGTGGAAAAACAAATTACTCCCCGCAAAAGACGCAGACTGTTCATTTGGCTGCCTTTGCTGGTTTTATTATTGGGTGGAGCAGCCTTGTTATACAATACCGGTAAAAAAGATACAGCAATCAGCGTTGCCGCTACCTCCGGCGCTGCTGATGATCATACGGCAATAGACAATAAAAATGCCACGCCCCAAAGTGCGGGCCAGCCTAACAACCAAATAGCAAAGCAACCTGTAGCCACAAAAGAAGATGCAAGGGCTAAACAGTCAACCCAACGCCAACAACAGGTGGAACCAACTACAAGTGTGTCTAACAACCATGATGTCAGTGCAAAGCGCAGTAGCAATTTGAACAATAATAAAACACCTGGCAAAACGGCTGTGGCTTTTCAAAAAAATACAACTGTTCGTAACCAGAATACCAGGCCGGTAATAGCAAATGCTGATAAAAATATCAATCTGCCGCACAGTTTAGTTGCAGGGAAAGTGCCCGGGCAGGCTGATAAAAATAAATCAAGTACTTACAGAGAGGCCATTGGCAAGCAAACTACCGCTGCATCCACCAAGCCATCATCCAACCAACAGGTGACTGCAGCTGATAGCTTAGATAATAATGATGCTGACGTAGCAGATAATAATAATAATACTTCAGGCATGTCAGTAACTGCTGATCAGTTGACTGTACAGAAAACAGTTATTGCAGACAGTAGTAAAAAGTTGCTGCAATCAGATAGTAATAAATCTGCCGTAGCCAGTAAACCGGCCAATAAAAATAAAAGGAAATTGGAGTGGGGCATTCATGTGCAGGGCGGTTCTTCCAATATTTCAGAAGGGGTTACCAGTTTGTTTAAAAGTGCGCCCGCGTATGATGTTAATTCGGCTTATTTCAGTAACCAGCCATCGAGCCCCATCAGCGCACCAGGTAATGGCAGCAGCAACGGAATACCATCTGCTCCGCCTTCTGCTGTGCGCAGGGCCTTGAGTTATTCTATTGGTGCGTTTATCAGCAAGCCGGTAGCCAGTCAATTAAAGTTGATGATGGGTCTTAATTATCATTATTACAGTACCAGTATACGCGTAGGTGCCCCGGTGGTGAGCGCAAGTTTTGCAATGGATCAATACAGAACCGGCAACAACAGCAGCTATACCAATAAATTTCATTTTATTGAATTACCTGTTACGCTGCAAAAGCAGTTTGGAAAGTCGTCACGGTTTTCTATTGATGGGGGAGTATCGCTTGCATGGCTGGCGGGCAGTAAGGCATTGTTGTATGATGTGCAGCAAAGCCAGTATGTTACTAATAAGAGTTATATCAATAAGACACAGGTAAGTTTGTTGGCCGCATTTAATTACAGACTTTTTCATAAAAGCCTGCCTGTTGAAATTGGGCCAAGATTTAGTTATGGCTTTACCAATATGTTTACAAAAGAAATCTACGGCAGCACCCATTTATTCTTCACCGGCATACAGGCAAGAATATATTTTTCAAAAAAATAGACGTAGTGCAACGGCCTGTTGCTGATCAGTGTCAGCTCTGGAAACACTGATTATATGAGAAAGAATATTCTTCCAGCACGCATGGCTGTAGCATTGGCGGCGATGGTATTGCTATTTTCTTCCTGTGTAAAAGACGATTGCCGCCGCAGCTATAAAATTTTTACGCCAGTTTATAAAACCCTTTCTGCCTTAAGGGCCGAAGTGCAAAGCCAATCTGCGGCGCCTGTGCTCAATACCGGCAAGCTCTATATTAAAGGCAACTGGATATTTTTAAATGAACTGAACAAAGGCATTCATGTTATCGATAATAGCAATCCTTCTCAACCGGTAAAAACATCATTCATCAACATTCCGGGCAACGTAGATATGAGCGTTAAAGGAAATATACTGTATGCCGACATGTACAGTGATTTACTGGCCGCAGATATTTCTGATCCAAAACATATGAAGGTGGCCAAATACCTTACCAATACATTCCCTGATAAATCTGTATACACCACCAGCACCAATCCGGATTCTATCAAAGTGTTGGTGAGCTGGATAGCCAAGGATACTACCGTTAGCTGCGCTGTCAACCCTGTCATTTTAAATTGCCCCAGTTGTGGTATTTTCTATAACGACCTCGCCATGGCAGCACAAGCTGGCGGAAAAGCAGCCGGTGTTGCCGGCTCGATGGCCCGTTTTGCAACGTTGAATAATTACATGTACGCTGTTACTACGCGCGATTTGAATATCATCGATATCAGCAACTCCACCGATCCGTTGTTTGTAAAAAAGAAAGCGATAGGGTTTGATATTGAAACCATTTTTCCGTACAATAACCAGTTGTTTATTGGTGCCGGCAGCAGTATGAGCGTGTACAATTTACAGGATCCTGCTAACCCAACCCAGCAATCATGGAACGGCCATTGGTGTAGCAGAGACCCAGTAGTGGCAGACGATAAATACGCCTACGTAACCCTGCATGAAGCCAATGGCTGCAATGGTGCCATCAATCAATTGGAAATATACAGCCTGTCAAACCCCACTACACCGGTGTTATTAAAAGAGTATTCGATGAAACACCCCATGGGATTATCGAAAGACGGCGATTTGTTATTTGTGTGTGACGATGGCCTGAAAGTATACGATGTAAAAAATGTACTGGCTATAAAAGAGTTGAAACATATCAAAGGTATCAATACTTACGATGTAATCGCATTTGGCGGCATTGCCTATGTGGTAACAAAAGACGGCCTTTACCAGTATGATTACAGTTCGCCGGATAATATACGGTTGCTGAGCAAATTATTGAAATAGCATGGGTTCGTTTAAAGTTTATAGTGTTTAGTTAGTTTGCTACGATTGGACGGTGTAGAACCAAACCAAAGATCCTGAAGTGAATGGTTTTCATTTCCTGTGTTGTGATTGTAAACCGATATTATCACCGCAGGTAACGGCGGACTAAACCTAAAAAGTATTTTTTCACGCATTCTCATTTTAATTACATGTTCAATAAAATTTTAGGGGTGAGTATGCTGCTGATCAATGTGCTATTTGTTTCAGCGCAAAACAGTAAGGAGCCAAACAGCCTGAAGTTTCATTCTGTTAACAACATTGGTTTGTTGCAGGGCCAATCGGGTGCGGCCTTTCAATGGCAAACAGTTAATGGGGTGCAGTACAATTCGTGGTTTGCCGGTATTGGTGCCGGTATTGACTATTATAAATTTCGCGGCGTGCCTGTCTTTATTGATGTACGAAAGGAGTTTGGGTCAAGCGGCAAAAAATTCTTTGTATACGGCGATGTGGGCATCCATTACAACTGGGTAACCAGTGCGCAGAAAGAAAACACCGATTATGCGTATGGATACGATTTTCATAAAGGGTTGTATACAGATGCAGGCATTGGTTATTCGCTGCAAATGGCAAGGTCGAGTGCTTTTCTGATAAGCCTTGGGTATTCTTATAAAACAGTGAACCAGTCTAGGATTGATTATACGCCTGTTGAATACGTTGGGCCACCGGCAATCACTAATAACCGTTACACCATGGGCCGAATCACTTTAAAGTTGGGGCTGAAATTATAGCAAGTATTAAAGAGAAAGCTTTTATTGGGTGGTAATAAATGTGAGGTTACGTTGTATTCCGCTGTACTTGGCCCTTTTTAAAGGCGAGTCGCGGAATATTTTTTTAAATGATTCTTCCGTCAGGTCATTCCAGTCGGCCAGCGAAAAATTGAGTATTTCATTTACAGGCATCATTGCGGGTGTTGTATGGGGTTTGCTGAAGCGGTTCCAGGGGCATACATCCTGGCACACATCGCACCCAAACATCCAGTTGTTGAATGTGCCTTTCATATTATCGGGTATCAACTGGTCTTTTAGTTCTATGGTGAAATATGAAATGCACTTACTGCCATCAATCACTTTATCGGGCAGAATAGCTTCGGTAGGGCATGCATCAATGCACCTGGTACAGCTGCCGCAGTAATCTTTTGCCATCGGATCATCATATTCAAGATCAAGATCTGTAATAAGGGTGGCAATAAAAAAGAAGGAACCACTTTGTTTGTTGATAAGGTTACCATTTTTTCCAATCCAGCCCAGACCGCTGCGTTGCGCCCAACTTCTTTCCAGCACGGGCGCACTGTCCACAAATCCACGGCCATTGATATCGCCCACATTGTCTTTAATCAATTGTATTAATTCTTTGAGCTTTTCCTTTATTACGGAGTGATAATCTTTGCCATAAGCATATTTTGCAATACGTGGGGTATTGGGAACCTGCTGTTCGGGCGGGTAGTAATTTAGTAACAAGGTAATTACCGACTTAGCGCCTGGCACCAGCCGTGTAGGGTCTATTCTCAGGTCAAAATAATTTTCCATATACCCCATGGTGCCATGATGGTTATTGTTCAACCATGCTTCCAGCCTGGCGGCATCTTCATCCAGCTTTTGAGCTTTTGCAATACCACAATAATTAAACCCCAACTGCGTTGCTGTTTCTTTGATGAAATGTGTATGTGAATTTATATGCAGACAGTTACTATTTACTGGCAATCTACCATAAAAAACTATTATTTTGTGGCTTTGATCAACCCCTTAACCATGATTCGAAAATTTCTGATGCTGTCGGTGCTGTGCTTGTTTGCATTTGCCGGTGTTTTGGCGCAAGACAAGAGCACCAATCCGCAGCCGTTGCTTTCACCCACTGATTTTACATTGCCACCCAGCCTGGCCATTGACAGCGAAACCATTGCTGTAATAATATCAGATTCGGGTAACGTGAGTTTTTCCGGCAATAAAAAAGGCTATTTCCTGGATTATATTTTTACCAGGAAAACACGGATAAAAATCCTGCGCCAGCAGGGTATGGAGGCGGCCACGGTAAAAATATTGCTGTACGGCGAAAAGGACTTTAAGGACAAGCTGGAAACTACCATTTATATTTAATAATAAGTCATAAGATAATATACAATCCACTCATGAAAAAAATCAACTGCCTGTTAACTGTAGCTTGTATGTTGCTGTATGCAGCTGGCTTTGCCCAGGACAAAAACGACAAATTCAATAAAATTACCCCAGCAGATTTTGTGTTGCCTGCATCCGCAGCCATAGACAGCAATACCAATGCGGTGATACTGGCAGACGCCGGCGTAACCACTTTTAAAGGAAATGACAAAGGCTGGGTAAGTTATTTGTTTAAACGCCGCACCAGAATTTTAATACTCAACAAAAAAGCATTTGATCTCGCTACCATTAAAAGACGCTTGTATACTGACGGTACCTCAAAAGAAAAACTTGAAAGCATTACCGCCACTACGTATAATTTAGAAAACGGAACGGTGGTGCCGGTGAAAATGGAAAAGAGCGATCTGTTTACAGACAGGATAGATAAAAACTGGATAGAGCAGAAGTTTACGCTGCCGGCTGTTAAGGAAAACTGCATCATTGAATACAGCTATTCCATTCTGTCTGATTTTTGTTTTAATATACCCGAATGGCAATTCCAGAATGCCAGCCATCCGTGTCTGTGGAGCGAGTATGAAGTAACCATACCCAGCCTGGTACAGTATGTTTTTACCAAACGCGGTGTTCATCCTTTCTATATTGATAAGGCCAGCGAAGGCCACGAAAATTATCTGATAAGAAGGCAGCAGGAAAACTCGATGGCCGGCGTTGAAGAAAGCTTTACCGTAAGTGCTTATACAGTAAAGCACCGATGGGCAATGAAAGATGTGCCTGCATTTTACGTAGAAAATTATTTGTACTCGCCCGAAAACTATATTGATAAAATAGATTTTCAACTGTCGCATACTTATGATGGTCGCGACACGCACGATGTAAAAAACTCTTGGAGAAAACTAACAGACGATATGCTGAAGGACAAGGATTTTGCCTTGTTTATGACAGAGGAGCAAAACAACTGGTGGCTTGATAAACCGCTGGATGGCATTGTAAAAGACGTCTCAGATCCATTGGAGCAGGCTAAGTTGATTTACTATCACCTTACTGATAATTTCACCTGCACCGATTATCACAGCAAGTACATCCGCACGTCGCTGCAGGATGTATTTAAAAGCCGTAAAGGGTCAGTGGGAGAAATAAACTTGCTGCTCATAGATTTGCTGCGGAGAAAGAATATTCATGCCGCACCGGTGGTACTCAGTACCCGGCCTTCCGGTTTTAACTACGCCGGTTATCCCATACTGGAGCGCTTAGACTATGTAATCTGCAAAGTCATTATTAACAATAAGGTCTATTACCTGGATGCCTCGCGGCCCCATCTGGGCTTTGGCCGCCTGGCGCCCGATTGTTACAATGGACACGCCAGGGTAATTGACAGGGATGATTCTTCATCTGTATATTTTATGGCCGACTCTATTAGAGAAATGCAGGTTACACTTGTCAATATTGTAAATGAAACCCAAGAGAAAGGCGTGCTCACAGGATCATTTGAGCAAACACCCGGTTTTATGGGGTCTTATGCATTGCGCAACGCTGTGAGCGGTGGTAATGAAAAAAAATACCTGGAGGCTTTGAAAACTGCGCCGGTAGAAGGTATGGAAATAACAGACACGCACATCGACTCATTAACCCAGCGCGAACAGATTGTAAAACTGAAGGCTGCGTTCTCGATGAAATCTTTAACAGCTGGTGATATCATTTATTTTTATCCTATTCTCTGGGGCGATTTTCTTTCCAATCCATTTCATGCTGCGGTGCGCAAATACCCAATAGAAATGTCTTACCCCATTCAACAGGTGTATTTGCTTAACATGGAAATACCAGAAGGCTTTGTTATAGATGAAATGCCAAAGTCTGCAAAAGTGTCTTTCAATGACGGAGAGGGGTATTTTGAATACCTGGTGCAGGCAGACGGCAACCGTATTCAGCTTAAAGCAAGTGTGGTCATGAAAAAAGCAGTGTTTGAAGCGGCAGATTATGATGCATTGAGAGAATTCTTTGGATACGTGGTAAAAAAACAAAATGAACAAATTGTTTTTAAAAGAAAGAAATAAATAGCTATTACCTGAGGAACGCTCAGGCATTGGGGCAATCATTTTATGTCTGAATTAAATATTACACTTAGTAATTCCTGATGCTTGATCGTAGACAAGAATTTTTTTCATATAAAATATTACAATTGCTGCATAATATTATGAGTATGTAGGCAAAACATATATTTTTGAGACTCTAAACCCCTTATTGCATGAAACCTTATCGGTTATTGATAGCAGCCACGCTGGTCTGCTTTTCTTTTAGTCTTGTTGCCCAGGACAAAGCCCCCGTTAAATTTGGCAAAATAGCTCCTGAAGATTTTACCATCAAACAGCCATTCGATACTGGCGCCAGTGCTGTGGTAATAGCAGATATCGGGAATTCTGTATTGGAGGGGAATGCCAAGGGCTGGTTCTCACTTGTATACAAGCGTACCACCCGCATAAAAATTCTGAACAAGCTGGGCTTTGACGCCGCAAAAGTTGAAATTCGCCTGTATTCAGACGGCGGCCAGGAAGAAAAGCTGGATGATTTAAGAGCCTATACCTACAATCTTGAAAATGGCAAAGTAGTAAGTACCAAGCTGGAATCAGAATCAGTATTTAAAGACAAGCTGAACAAGAATGTGGTTACCAGAAAATTTACGCTGCCTGCTGCTAAAGAAGGTTCAATTATTGAGTACAGTTATACCGTAAAATCAGATTTTATCCGCCGGTTGCGGCCATGGTATTTTCAATCCGTTTATCCTTGTTTATGGAGCGAATACGAAGTGGGTATTCCTGAATTTTTTAATTATGTAACCATTGGTCAGGGTTTTCTGCAGCCTGAGGTTAAAACCAGCAATTACAATACAACATTTAAAATTATTTTTCCCGGAGGTGCGGAAAGAGATGAAAGAGGAACGCTCGAAGGTACCGTGTACTCACGCCGTTGGGTAGTTAAAAATATTCCTTCGCTAAAATCAGA
Organism: uncultured Chitinophagaceae bacterium; assembly: GCA_963705285.1. Taxonomy (GTDB): domain Bacteria; phylum Bacteroidota; class Bacteroidia; order Chitinophagales; family Chitinophagaceae; genus JACMLD01. The sequence goes on along the minus strand of OY970066.1, from coordinate 5,189,855 downwards.
AAGTTATACCTCCGCTATTAAAAACTACGTTGGCGGAGTAGAGTTTCAGTTATCAAGTGTACAGTTCCGCGGTCAGATGCCCCATGATTACATGGGCAATTGGATGCTGCTTAGCAAGCAATTAATGGAGAGCGAATATTTTGGCGATGGCCTTGCAAGAAATAACAATTGGCTGGATGAAGATCTTAAAAACGTTACCAAAGGCGCCACTACCAAAATTGAAAAAGCCCGTAAGATATTTGCCTTTGTAAAAGATAATATGACCTGTACAGACCATGATGCCAGCGCAATGTCGGGCCCGCTTAAAGATTGTTACAAAAAACACAGCGGCAACGTAGCAGAGATCAACCTGGTACTTGCAGCTATGTTACGGCATGAAGGTATTACGGCAGACCCACTGATATTAAGCACAAAAGACAATGGTTTTACCAGTGAACTGTACCCGTTGTGGGACAGGTTTAATTACGTGGTGTGCGAAGCAGAAATAGACGGTGCTTATTATGATCTTGATGCCAGCAGCCCGTACAACAGTTTTGCAAAATTGCCGGCCTACTGTTATAATGGTCATGCCAGGGTGATAAAAAAGGAAGAAGCTATTCCTGTATTTTTTTTAGCTGATTCATTGAAGGAACAGAAGATGACCACTGTTTTTATTAGCAACGATGAAAAAGAAGGTATTGCCGGCTCTTTTAAAACGCAGCTTGGGTATTATGAATCACGCAACCTGAAAGAACAATTAAAAGGGAATACAGATGGATACTTTAAAAAAGTAAAAAGTTCTTACAATTTCGATATCAATATTAAAGAACCTGGCATCGATTCATTAAAAGGTTCTGACGAGCCTGCCATGGTGCATTATGATTTTTCATTTAAACCGGAAGAAAACATGATTTACTTTAACCCCATGATGACGGAAGGGTATAAAGAAAATCCGTTTAAATCGGCCGAAAGACAATACCCCGTTGAAATGTCTTACACTACCGATGAAACGTATCTGTTAAACATGGAAGTGCCCAAAGGCTATGTAGTGGAAGAAATACCAAAATCTGCCAAAGTTGCGTTTAATGATGACGAAGGCTTTTTTGAATTTCTGGTACAAAACTCTGGCGAAAGCATTCAGTTGCGTTCACGTCTTAAATTGAACAAAGCCACCTTTTTACCCGAAGATTATGCCGGTCTGCGCGATTTCTTTGCATTCATTGTAAAGAAACAAAACGAGCAGATTGTATTTAAAAAGAAATGATGACTATGAAAAAACTGTTCTTGTTGGTTGTGATTTTGCTGCCGCTGGGTTTGCTGGCACAACAATATAATGTAATGCTGATTCCTGATTCTTTGAAGAAGGATGCCAATGTTGTAGTGCGGTACGATGAGGAAATTATGGAGATAAAATCGCCAGCAAAGGCTTCTGTTACAAAAAAGCGGGTGTACACCATTTTAAATGAGGCAGGAAGAAGATATGCGAGCTTTTACTGCGCTTATGACAAGTTTGTTTCTATCAACAGCATGTCTGCCACGTTGTACAGCGATGCTGGCAAGGAGCTAAAACACATGAAGAAGAAAGACATGCAGGATGTGAGCGGAGATGATGAAATGAGCCTGATGGTAGATACCCGTTACAAACAAAATGATTTTTATTACCGTAATTATCCCTACACAGTAGAATACGAAGAAGATAAAGATTTTGACGGGTTGCTTTTCTTTGAGGACTGGCATCCAGTGAAAACTTCTTCAATGGCTGTGCAGACAAGTAAGTATGTGATCATTGCGCCAAAAGATTACGAGGTACGTTATAAGGCATATAACTTTACCGCTCCGCCCGTTGTTACAGAAAATGGCAATAAAAAGATCTACACCTGGCAAATTCAAAATTTGCCTGCTATTTCATTGGAAAGCAGTTGCCCCTCGTTAACAGAGCTTGTGCCCAATGTGATGTTTGCCCCATCAGACTTTGAAGCCGAAGGTTACAAAGGCAATATGTCTACCTGGCTTAATTTTGGAAAATTTATAAACCAGCTCTATGATAAGAGAGACATACTGCCAGACAACATTAAAGCTACCGTACACCAGTTAACAGATAACCTAAAGACACCGCGCGAGAAAGTGTATGTTTTGTACGACTACCTTCAGAAAAACACGCATTACATTAGTATTCAGTTAGGCATTGGCGGCTGGCAACCATTTGATGCCACTTATGTTGCTACCAAACGATATGGCGATTGCAAAGCATTGTCCAACTATATGGTGGCATTGCTGAAAGAAGCCGGTATAAAGGGAAACTGTGTTGTTATCTATGGCGGCGATGCAGAAGACAGGTTATTACTAAATGACTTTTCCAGTTTAAATCAATTCAACCATGTTGTATCATGCGTTCCGATGGGTAAAGATACCATTTGGCTGGAATGCACCAGTCAGACTCAGTCTGCGGGCTACATGGGAAGTTTTACCGGCGACAGAAAAGCGCTTCTTATTGATACAGATGGCGGTCATGTGGTAAATACGCCCCGTTACTCAATAAACGATAATGTGCAGGTGCGGCTGGTAAACGCCAGTATTAATGCAGAGGGAAACCTTGAGGCACAGGTAAACACACGTTTTACAGGCGTACAGCAGGAACAGGCTCATGGCCTCTTATATGGCGCCAGTAAAGAACAGAGAGAAAAATACCTGAACAGGGCGCTCAATTTACCTACTTACCAGGTAGATAAAAGCAATTATGAAGAAGAAAAAGGCAGCCTGCCTGCAATGAAAGAATACCTGCATGTAACTTCGCCCGCATATGCCAGCGTTTCAGGTAAACGGTTATTTATTGCCCCCAATCTTTTTAATAAAACAGGCTTGCGCTATTCACCCGATTCTGTACGTAAATATGATATTGTATGTACCCAGGCTTTCAGGGATGTAGACTCTATCACCATACAGGTTCCTGCCGGTTATATTCCCGAAGCAATGCCCGCCAACGCTGCCATAGACAGCCGCTTTGGAAAGTACCACACTTCCGTAAAACTGGATGGCGATAAGATTTTGTATACCCGCGTGTATGAGAAAAATAAAAGCCGTTTCCCGGCAAACGATTATGCTGAACTGGTAAAATTCCAGGATCAGGTATATAAAGCAGATCGTTCTAAAATAGTGTTGGTAAAAAAAGAGTAGCCATTGCCGTTATACGCAGCCATTCACTACTGAGCACGACTAAACCCTTGGCTATTTACAGTTGCTGCTTATCTGCGCGTCAATAACATCTTTCAGTGAATCATAGAATTCCTTCTTCTGTTCGCTACCCAATTCTTTTGTAAAAATAAGTGCTGCATATCCGCGGCAATAATCAATGATAGGGTAGGGGCCATATACGCCCGGCGTGGTAATAACAGTGCCTGCTCCGGTGGCATCTTTATCGCGTATCCAAACCCCCAGGCCATAGCCGTATCCCAGCGTTACGGCGGGCTGATATTTAATGGCTGCTGCACCGGTTTGTACTTTCTGTATTTCGGCAATCGATTTTTCACTTAATATTTTTTTGCCTTCAAACATCCCTTTGTTTAATAGCATTCCCAGAAAATTAATATAGTCGTTGGCACTGGAACGCGCACCGCCCGATGGATTAAAAGATTTATCATAATCAATATAAAAAGTAGTTTGCCGCATTTTTAATGGCCGCAATAATTTGTCAGACATGAGGCGGTCAAATGTTTTCTTACCTACAATTTCTAATATACGCCCAACGATATTTACACCAATATTGCTGTAGAAAAACATTTCGCCGGGGTTGCGTTCAATTTCTCGCTTGGCAAATGAATTGACTTCTTCTTCCAGCGTGGCGTATTTCCTGTTTTGCAATATCGATTTTAAACCCGGCTCCTCTGCATGAATGCCTGTGGTGCTTGCCAGGCATTGCCGGATGGTAACGTATTTCTTGCTGTAAGAGGTGAAAATGGGAATGTATTTTGCCACAGGATCATCCAACGATATCTTTCCTTCTTCTACAAACATCATGGTAAGTGCCGCAGTAAGCCATGCGCTGCTGGCTGCTATCTGCGCCTGCGTCTTTCCGGTAAATTCCTTTTCCTTGTCGGGTTGCTTATTATACACCAGCTTTCCATCTTTGTATACCATAGCAATTACCTCATTGCCCAGCAACTTTTGGTTCTTTGTCAGCAAATCGTCTATACCGGCAAAATTGTATTGTGCGGCTGCGGGCTGCAAGAATAGCAGTAAAATAAGTAACGGACTGAATTTGAGGCAGTTTGATTTGATTTTATATGACATACTATCAGGCATAATGCTTTGGATTGTGATTTGCAACTAGGATAAAGATATTTTAAATAGCCGCCTTTTAAAGGGGCTATTTGTTAATCATTTGTTGCAAGGTTTTTGTGAACCAACCTTCTACTGCATGTGATATACGGCAGCGCTTTCAATACAGATTGTTGTGGCAATGTGGAAGCATTGTTTTGGTGACTCTTTTCTTGCGGCAATTTAAACAACAGTAATTCTTACAAATATGAATTTAAACAATTTTACCATCAAAGCCCAGGAAGCGATTGCTGCAGCACAGCAGGTTGCTTTCAATAATAACAACATCAATATAGAAACCGAGCACATCTTGAAGGCGTTATTAAACGACGAGGATTCTGCCATTGATTTTTTGCTCAAGAAAAACAATGTTACGATGAACCTGCTGGATAGCAGGCTCGATGAAAACATTGCTCGCCTTCCAAAAGTCAGTGCCGGCGCGGCCCCAGCCCAGTCAATTGGGCGAGATGTTAACAACCTGTTGCTGCGGGCACCCAATACGCTTAAACAATTTGGCGACGAGTTTGTGAGCGTAGAACATCTGTTGCTGGCATTAATTAATGGTAACGATAATACTGCAAAACTATTGAAAGAAACCGGTCTTACTGAAAAAGGACTGATCACTGCCATTAAAGATTTGCGCAAAGGCGATACCATTAAATCGCAAACACAGGAAACACAGTTCAATGCCCTGAACAAATATGCCAAGAACCTGAACGACATGGCAAGAAACGGCAAACTGGATCCTGTAATTGGCCGCGATGAAGAAATCAGGAGAACACTGCATATCCTGTCGCGCCGCACAAAAAACAACCCCATACTGGTGGGCGAACCCGGCGTTGGTAAAACAGCCATAGCCGAAGGTCTTGCCATACGCATCATCAATGGCGATGTGCCGGATAACCTTAAGTCAAAAATTATTTATGCGCTCGATATGGGCCAGCTGATTGCCGGCGCCAAATACAAAGGAGAATTTGAAGAACGATTGAAAGGTGTTGTAAAAGAAGTTGCCACGAGCGAAGGAGAAATTATTTTATTTATCGATGAAATACACACGCTGGTTGGCGCTGGTGGGGGCGATGGCGCTATGGATGCTGCCAACATTTTAAAACCTGCACTGGCAAGGGGAGAACTGAGGGCTGTGGGTGCTACTACTTTGACCGAATACCAGAAATTTTTTGAAAAAGACAAAGCCCTGGAGCGCCGGTTTCAGAAAGTATTGATTGATGAACCCAGCGTGGAAGATGCTATTTCCATATTGCGCGGGTTGAAAGACAAATACGAAACCCATCACCATGTAAGAATTAAAGACGAAGCCATTATAGCCGCCGTTGAATTATCTAACCGGTACATAACCGATCGGTTTCTGCCAGATAAAGCGATTGACCTGATAGATGAAAGCGCCGCCAAGTTGCGCATGGAAATGAATTCTATGCCGGAGGAACTGGATAAACTGGAACGGCAGATACGCCAGCTTGAAATTGAGCGCGAAGCCATCAAGCGTGAAAACGATACCGGCAAACTGCATGAACTTAACACAGAGATAGCCAATTTATCCGTAGCACGCGACACCTTTAAAGCCAAATGGAAAGAAGAGAAAGAGATTGTAGAAAAAGTACAAAATGCTAAAGCAGCCATTGAGCAGTTTAAACTGGAAGCAGAGAAGGCCGAGCGCGAAGGCGATTACGGCCGGGTGGCAGAAATACGTTATGGAAAAATAAAAGAACAGGAAGCAACCATTGTTCAATGGAGTGAGAAATTATCTGCGCTGAATGAAAAACGTTTGCTGAAAGAAGAAGTAGATGCGGAAGACATTGCTGAGAACGTAGCACGGGCAACCGGCATACCTGTTGCGCGCATGATGCAGGGCGAGCGTGAAAAGCTATTGCATCTCGAAGAACATTTGCATGAGCGGGTGGTGGGGCAGGAAGAAGCTATTGCTGCTGTTTCTGATGCTATTCGTCGAAGCAGGGCTGGTTTGCAGGATCCTAAAAAACCAATTGGTTCATTTATATTCCTGGGCACAACCGGTGTGGGTAAAACCGAACTGGCTAAAGCACTCGCGCAATACTTATTTGACGACGAGAGCATGATGACGCGCATAGATATGAGCGAGTACCAGGAAAAACATACCGTGTCACGCCTGGTGGGAGCTCCTCCGGGATATGTGGGGTACGATGAAGGTGGTCAGCTTACGGAAGCGGTACGCCGCAAACCCTATAGCGTGGTTTTGTTAGACGAGATTGAAAAGGCTCACCCCGATGTTTGGAATGTGCTGTTGCAGGTGCTGGACGACGGACGCCTGACCGATAACAAAGGCCGCGTGGTGAATTTTAAAAACACCATTATTATCATGACCAGCAACATCGGCAGTCAGTTAATACAGGAAGCTTTTGATAAGGTGACCGAGAAAACGGTAGACGAGGCAACAGAAAAAGCTAAAATTGATGTAATGAACCTGCTGCGCGAAACCGTGCGGCCCGAATTCCTGAATAGGGTAGACGAAATTATCATGTTCCACCCGCTTATGAAAAAGGAAATCAGGGGCATCATCGGCATCCAGCTCAAAAACCTGGAACAACTGGTGGCTGGCAACGGCATCACACTCCAGTTCAGTGATTATGCCATCGATTACCTGGCAGAAAACGGCTACGACCCTCAATATGGAGCAAGACCATTAAAGCGCCTGATTCAGAAAGAAATTGTGAACAAGTTGAGTAAAAAAATACTGGCGGCAGATATTGATAAGAACAGACCGGTTTTAATAGATGTGTTTGATAACACAGTGGTTTTCAGGAATGAAATTGCCCAGCCAAAAACAGTCTGAAATTGAATTGGATAGTTTTGGCCGTATGAAAACGGTCAAAACTACCGTTCGTTACCTTTTTTAGCACGGTAAAAACGAAAAATATACTATCTTCATCGGCGTACAGACAGTATAAAAAAAGGCCGGTACAAATTAATGTATTTAGAACCATTAGATTAGAAAAATGGTTATAAGCGTGGGATCCTGGCATAGTACCGGGATGCTGGGACAAATAAAACGGAACAAATTATGGCATTCAAAAAAGAAGTGGTTGAAATTATAGAACCAAAAGATGTATTTGTTGGTAACCCGGATGCTCCGGTAACATTAATGGAATTTGGCGAGTACGAGAGTGAGGCATGTGCAAAAGCAAACGAAGTAGTGAAACAATTGCTGGAAACTTATGAAGGCAAGATTCGCTTTAACTTCCGCCATTTTCCGATGACACGCATACACCAGCGTGCGTTAAAAGCAGCTGAAGCAGCGGTGGCAACCGCGCAGGATGGCAAGTTTTGGGAGATGCACAACATTTTATTTGCTAACCGCCGTAACCTTGGTACAACCAGTTTAAAGCTGCATTCCAAAGAAGCTGGTGTGAATAATAAGCATTTTCTGGACGATCTGGTGAACGCCATGTACGGCTGGCAGGTGCAGGGTGATTTGCGCAATGGCCTAGACCGTGGCGTGAAAGATGTGCCTACTTTCTTTATTAATGATGAACTGTTTTCTGGCAAACCAACTGTGGCTGAATTAAGCAAAGCCATCGATGAAGCGCTGAAACAGGCCAAGAAAAAGAAGCCTGCCAGGCAAAGAGCATAAATAATATTGGGTCTAAGTATACAATCCTGCTGTAAAGCGGGATTTTTTTTTGCGCCCCAGGTTTTCCTGCAACCTAAACAACAGGCTGCACTCAGTCTAAGCGAAGACGAAATAGCTTTTCCAGCAACTCATGCGCACGAATTTGAGACAGTGATAATCAGGCACTTGGTGCTAACAATTACCCGAGCATGTATTTACCCTTATTAAGGGTAAACACATGGCTGGAAATTTAGTACCCTCTGACAAGTTTTCTATTTTGCAAACATCCTAATTCCGTGAAAGCTGTAAATCCGAACATTATGAGAACCCATTTCCAATTGCTGCGGGGCATATTGCCTTTTGTAATAGCCACATGCTCGTATCACTCCCTTTTTTCTCAATGCGCCGGCGCGGCACCTGCATCAACAGTTACGTATGATACTACGGTATTGGGTAACGGCAATTCCAGCAGAAATTTTAGCTTCCCCAAATTTAATCCGGCACTGGGTACACTGATCTCAGCCGATCTGCAGTCTGTAGTGGGTCTTAAATATAGTTACGACCTGGAGAACCAAACATCGCTCAACCAGGTGTTCAAAACCAGGATCGTTCGTACAGACGATATATTCAGCGACGCGCTTGACCCTATGTCTGTGAGCGCGCTCAACCAAACACCCTATGCATCATTTTTAATACTCAGCCACCAGCAATTGCAGTATGGCCCTGCCAGTATGCGGTATACGGTCAACAACAGCATTACCGACGGACGACTGGTTAATTTTATGGGGGCCGGCAATGTAGATTTTGATTATGAAACAGGTACCTCTGCTTCGGTACAGGGGCCGCTTCCATGGCAGCTTAATTTTACGTCTGTATTAGATACCACTCGGTTCAGCATCACTTACCGGTATTGCACTGCCAGTTTATTGAGTGCCGATCTATTGTTTTTTACGGCGACCGCGCAGAAAGACAAAGTGCTGCTCAGTTGGCGCCAGGCAGCAGTAGAAACAAACAGGATGTACCAGCTGCAGGTGAGTACGGATGGGCGAACTTTTAACGACATAACCAGCCTCAAAGAGAACAGCACAGGCGCATATTCTTATTCTTATTTAACCAATGCGTCAAAACGGCTTTATTTCCGCGTGCAGCAAAAAAATGTTTCCGGCGAAATAAAACATTCCAATGTGCGTATTATTGAACCCATGCAGACGTTGAAACCATCTATAAAGGTATTTCCAACAGTATCTTCAGGCGGCAACATTACAGTGAGCTTTCCGGTAAAAGCGAGCTGGCTGGTAAATTTCTATTCTGCAGAAGGACGCAAAATAACCGAATACCGCGAAAAGGATGTGTACACTACGCAACTGGTTTTGCCACCTTTATTGGCAAACGGGTTTTATACAGTAGAAGTTATCAATACCCAAACACAGGAAAGGCAATTGGCAAGAATAGTTATTCAACGCTGATTAGATTCGGTTATTTACAAAGCTGTCACTACATATTATTAATAGAAAAAACCCGCTGAATCGTCAGCGGGTTTTTTTTATAGTTTGATGCGTGAGCTTATGCTTTCGCTTTAGCAGCAGGAGTAGCTGGTGTTACCACCACTTTTTTCTTATCATCATGTGATAATAAGTCTGCTTGTCCCAAGGCTTTTCCTTTTGCAAAGTCTACCAGAATTGGAGCAGCTACAAAAATAGATGAGTAGGTACCGGTAATTACACCAATTAACATGGCAAAGGCAAAACCTTTGGTTACTTCACCACCCACCAGGAACAGGATCAGAATGGTGAGGAATACGGTGAGTGATGTCATAATGGTACGGCTCAGCGTATCATTGATCGATTTATTAATTATCTCGCCGGTGGTAGCGCCTTTCATCAGCAGGCTGTTTTCACGCACACGGTCAAATACAATTACGGTATCGTTCATTGAGAAACCCACTACTGTTAGAATGGCCGCAATAAAATGCTGGTCTATCTCAAGCGGAAACGGCACTATATTTTTCAGGAATGAGAATACCGCGAGCGTTACCAGCACATCATGCATAAGGGCAATGATGGTTCCGAGTGAGAACCGCCAGTCGCGGAAACGGATGAATATATACAGGGTGATAATCAGCAAAGACCAGAACATGGCTTTTACGGCGCCTTTTTTCAAATCGTCTGAAATGGTGGCGTCTACCTTTTTAGATCCTTCAACATATTTGGTAGTGCCTACAAACTCCTGCAAGGTAGCAGTGGGGGGCAGGTAGCTTTTCAGGCCGTCAAACAATTTGTTTTTAACCATGCTGTCTACGGCAAGTCCTGTTTGTGCAATCTTATAATCGGTGGTAATTTCAAGCTTGCTGCTGCTGCCATAGGTTTTGGTGATGGGCTCTTCGCCTTCAAACACTTTGCCCAGGCTGTTTCTCAGTTGCTCTTCATTTACGGGTTTGTAAAAATTTACCACATAACTGCGTCCGCCCCTGAACTCAACACCTTCCCTGAAGCCATTGAAAAAAGAAGCCACACCCAGTATCAATACAACAACTGAAATACCGTAGGCTACTTTTCTGTATTCAATAAACTTATAGGCTGCGTGTTTAAATACGCGTTTGCTTACAGAAGTAAAATAGTTGAAGTGACGGTTTTTGTTCGTCCAGAAATCAGTAATTAAACGGCTCACCAAAATTCCGCAGAACAATGACAACAGGATACCGAGTATCTGTGTAACGGCAAAACCTTTTACCGGGCCCAAACCAAAGTATAATAAAATAAGGGCGGTCAAAAGGGTGGTTACGTGCGCATCCAGCACAGGAGGTAATGAACGCCTGTAACCGTCTTTAACGGCAGACTGGTAATTCTTTCCTTTGGTAAGTTCTTCTTTAATGCGTTCAAAAATGATAACGTTGGTATCCACTGCCATACCAATGGTAAGTACCAGACCGGCTATACCGGGGGCTGTAAGCGTGGCATTGAGTGCGCTTAATACACCAATGGTAAACAGCAGATTTAATATCAGTGCAATGTTGGCTACCCATCCTGCGGTGTTGTAATACACCAGCATCAGCGCAAATATTACTACAAATGAAATGGCAAATGCAAGGGTACCGCCGTTTACAGCTTCAGCACCCAGGGTGGGGCCTACTACCTGCTCCTGTACTATTCTTGCAGGCGCTTCCAGCTTACCACTTTCCAGAATGTTAGCCAAATCCTGTCCCTGTTCAACTGTAAAGTTGCCGCTTATCTGCGAGTTACCGCCGGCAATAGCGCCATTGGTTACGCCGGGTGCAGAATATACGAGGTCATCCAGCACAATAGCAATCTGGCTTTTTTTCTTGTAGGCATCGCCGGTCATTTGTTCCCAAATGGTAGCGCCGGTTTTATCCATGCTCATGCTTACTTCCACTTTTCCAAACTGATCGTAGTCCTGTCTGGCATTGGTTACATGTTCGCCTTCCAGTTTGGCTTTATCTGAACCAGGTACTTTTTTAATACCGTACAACATTAGAAAATCTGCCAGTTTACCATTCTCATCTTTCTCCTGTACGCCGTATAAAAATTTTACATTGGCAGGAAATGCATTGGCAACAACGGGGTTGGCCAGGTAGCCATTTAGTTCAGCCGTATCTTTTAACGGCACGTAACCCAGCACACCGGTGTAAATAACATTGCCGTTCTGGTCTTTGGCAGGTTGTCCGTCTTTATTTCTTACAAAACCAGCATTGAAAAACTTTATCAGGGGGTATTGCAGGTTAGCAGTAGATACATCGGCTGTTTTCTTGGTAGTATCTTTCTGAAACAGTTTGGCAAGTGAGGTATCAGCTTTTGCAGCCGTGGTATCCACTTTTGCGGTAGCAGTGTCAGAAGCTTTTTTACCGCTCAATATGGCAGTAAGGGCTTTGTCTGCTGCTTCCAGTGAAGGGCTCAGTTCGCTGATATTGTATACTTCAAAAAACTGCAGATTGGCAGTGCTTTGCAGGTATTTTCTTACTCTTTCCGGGTCGTTGGCACCGGCCAGTTCCACGGTAATGATGCCTTTATTTTTATCTAGGTTGATATTTGGCTGCGAAACGCCAAACTGGTCGATACGTTTGGTGAGTACATTCTTTGTTTGTTGCATGGCAGCATCAGCACGCTCGTGCAGGTAGGTTACTACTGCAGCGTCTGAAGCATCAATCTTCAGTTTGTTGCGCGTGTTGTTGCTAAACAACGGTGCAAGTGCCTGACCAGGGTTGACTGCTTTAAATGATTCGGCAAATAAGTCAATGAAGTTGGCATCGCTGTTGGTCTTTTTTCTGTTGGCTTCATCAATGGCTTTCTTCAAACCCGCGTCATTGGGGTTATTGCAGAGTCCTTTGATAAGACCGGCCAGTTCAATATTGAGGGCAACGTTGATACCGCCCTGCAGATCGAGACCGAGTAGTAATTCACTTTCTTTTGCTTTCTGATAAGATTGTCCCCACCAGGTAATTTTGGTTTCGCGGGTACTATCGAGCAAACGGCGCAGGCGTGCGGCCTGTGCTTTGTCGAGTGTATCCTGGTAAAGGGTTTGTTGATCTTTGTCGCCGGGGTATTTAGTGGCGGCATTTACGTAATGGTTTTTCGTCCACTGCTTTGCTTTTTCTGCCATGGCGCTTTCGTGCTTGTTCACAAACCAGGTAAAAGACAACTGGTAGGCTGAAATAAGTATCAAAATGCCGGCAAAAATGGCAACCAAAATCTTCATTGGAGTTCTAGTTTTGTTTACAAATTTTTTAAGAGGGGCAAAGATAGGGTTTTGAAACTGAACAGGGAAGAGCAAAATACCGCAAATATACAGTTTGTTGAAATGCTCCAAACCTGCATGGCCGCGGCATTTACAGGCATTGCAAATGCATCGTCTAAAATTGAACAAATGACGTGTTTGGAAGTGCTAAACTTTCGTATCCACTTGTGCCGGTTGTTAATGATAATTGCAAGGCCCTGCTAATCCAACTACCGGCTACCCAATAACATACGTTAGTAAAGGATAACAAAGTATTAATAAATTTTTCTGTGATTTATGGAGAAAAATGATAGTTTTGCGTTTCAAATAGACGAACCACTAAATTCTGAACTAAAGTTGACAAACAAAGCACCACATACCGCAATAGAAAACAGCCGGGCCATCACCGCCTTACGTTGTTTCTTTCTTCCCCGACCGCGACGTGGTTGCTGATAGGACGAGCCGTTAACCAGGCCCCTATCAGTGAAAATTTCCCCCGGATTTTTTTACTATTATATGGATTGGTCATCCAATACCTAATAACTACATACAGTGGATAATCAGCAGATCATTATCAGGGTAGCCACCCTTGCAGACAAAACATATGCAGCCACCATTACCGCAGAAATGGAGAGCAGTGCCAAAGCACGTGGTACCGGTATTGCTAAACGCAGCCCAGAATACTTAATGTCTAAGATTGATGAGGGTAAGGCGGTAATTGCGGTGACCAAAGATGGTACCTGGGTGGGCTTTTGCTATATAGAAACCTGGGGACACGGAGAATATGTGGCCAACAGCGGCCTTATTGTGGCGCCCGATTTCAGGAAAAGTGGGGTAGCCAAAGGCATTAAAAAAAGAATCTTTGACCTGAGTCGCGAAAAATATCCAGAAGCCAAAATATTTGGTCTTACCACCGGGCTGGCAGTGATGAAAATTAATTCTGAGCTGGGGTACGAGCCGGTTACTTACTCAGAGCTTACACAGGATGAAGCCTTCTGGGCAGGTTGTAAAAGCTGCGTGAACTATGATATACTCATGAGCAAAGACAGGAAGAACTGTATGTGTACTGCCATGTTATACGATCCCAAAGATCATTACGAGCCACAGGAGACCGCGCAAAATTTTTCTACGCATTCTAAATTATACGAACGCTTTATGAAAATAAAGCAGAGTAAACTGTTGCAATGGTTTACTAAAAAAGATTTTACCGGCAAAGAGGCCAATGATAAAACAAAGGTTCGTCACCGCTCCATCCTGCAGTATTTTTTTAATTTATAAAGCCTTTGCCAGTTAAATGGGCAGGCAGTGCATTTCATACAATTTATCATCTTTTCAAAGTATATAACGCATGAACGTCAATACCCAACAGTTTCAATATGATCCCATGGATAAAAACACTAACGCCGGCAGCGCGTTGCAGGCAGGTAGTAAAGTAGTGCTGGGCTTTAGTGGCGGATTGGATACTACCTACTGTGTAAAATACCTGGGCGAAGAGAAAGGATATGAAGTGCATTCAGTTATTGTAAACACCGGCGGGTTTACAGAAGAAGAATTAAAGAAAATTGAAGCGCATGCGTACAAACTGGGTGTAAAAACGCATACCACGGTAAATGCTGTGGAGAGTTATTACAACAGCATTATCAAATACCTCATTTTTGGCAATTGTTTAAAAAATAATACCTATCCGTTAAGTGTAAGCGCAGAAAGGTTAAGCCAGGCATTGCACATTGCAGAACACGTAAAAAAACTCAACGCGGTAGCAGTGGCACATGGCAGCACCGGTGCCGGCAACGACCAGGTACGCTTCGATATGATCTTCAATATCATGATCCCCGGCGTGGAAATTATTACACCCATTCGCGATCTTAAATTAAGCCGTGAAGATGAAATCAATTACCTCAAATCAAAAGGGGTAGAGATGAATTTTGAAAAAGCAGTGTACTCTATCAACAAAGGCCTTTGGGGCACCAGCGTAGGCGGCAAGGAAACATTGAACAGCAGGGGCATATTGCCCGAAGAAGCCTGGCCTACGCAGGTAACGGCTACCGAGGCAACTGACCTTGAACTTGGGTTTATTAAAGGAGAATTGTTTACCGTTAACGGAGAAAAGTTTGACCATCCCGCTGCCGCCATTCAAAAAGTACAAAGCATTGCAGGGCCTTATGGTATTGGCCGCGATATACATGTGGGCGATACTATTATTGGTATTAAAGGCCGTGTAGGTTTTGAAGCCGCAGGTCCTATGATTATATTGAAAGCGCACCATGCACTGGAAAAACATGTGCTTACCAAATGGCAGTTGCAATGGAAAGACCAGCTTGCACAATTCTATGGCAACTGGATGCATGAAGGACAAATTCTTGACCCTGTGATGCGCGACATAGAATCATTTTTTGTAAACAGCCAGGAAAATGTAACCGGCAGCGTATTTGTGCAGCTGCACCCCTACCGGTTTGTTATTGCCGGCGTAGAATCGGCCCATGATCTAATGAGCAGCCGGTTTGGCAAATACGGTGAAATGAACAACGGCTGGAGCGGGGAAGACGTAAGAGGGTTTAGTAAAATATTTGGCAACCAGACCATGATTTATCACCAGGTGAATAGTAAATAGTTGATTGGTTGATCAGTTGACCAGTTGATTGGTTGATCAGTTGACCAGTCAAAATTTTTGCCTGCAAAAAAATGTTATGAAAGAAAATCTACAAGTTGGTATAATTGGAGGCGCTGGGTATACGGGCGGCGAACTGATTCGTTTGCTCATACATCACCCCGATGCGGATATTGTTTTTATTAACAGTAAAAGCAATGCAGGTAATAATGTGGCGAAAGTGCACCAGGATTTGATTGGCGAAACCAACCTGCAGTTTTCAGCTGAGCTGCATAATGATATTGATGTACTGTTTTTATGTGTGGGCCATGGCGATGCCAGGAAATTTTTAACCGACAACGCCATTGATGAAAAAGTGAATATCATTGATCTGTCGCAGGATTTTAGGCTGGCGCCCAACGCACAAATTAACGGGCGCAGTTTTGTATACGGATTGCCGGAGTTAAACAAAGAAAAAATACAGACCGCAAAAAACATTGCCAACCCCGGCTGTTTTGCAACCGCCATTCAACTGGGTTTATTGCCCATGGCACAGGCAGGGTTGTTAAGTGAAGTGTATACCACCGGCATTACTGGTTCTACCGGTGCCGGTCAGGCGCTGAGCAATACCTCTCACTTCAGTTGGCGCGCCAATAATATACAGGCGTATAAAACGCTTACGCACCAGCACCTGGGAGAGATTGGCCAGAGCCTACTGCAATTGCAACCAGACACAGGCATTGATCTGAGCTTTGTACCCTGGCGCGGAGATTTTACCCGTGGTATTTTTATTAGTTCTACCATTAAGACAGATAAAAGCCTCGATGAATTGATTGCCCTGTACAAAACATTTTATGCGGCACATCCTTTTACTTCGGTAAGCGATGATCCGATATTTATGAAGCAGGTGGTGAATACCAATAAATGTGTTATTCAGCTGGAAAAATCAGGCAACAAACTGGTTGTACACAGTGCAACAGATAACCTGTTAAAGGGCGCCAGTGGGCAGGCCGTTCAAAATATGAACCTGATGTTTGGACTGAACGAATCTGCCGGCTTGAGTTTGAAAGCAAACTATTTTTAATATAAGTAATAAGTTTTAAGTTGTAAGTGATAAGTCCTTTGGTCGTCGAAAGTTACTACTGTTACCTGTTGAGTGTTCGCCAATGTAATAGTTGTAAATTGAAGTCCATTAGCGAACAGGTTTATGCAGGATTATAAGGACTTAAAAGTCTGGCAAAAGGCTCATCAGTTTACTTTGCAGGTTTATAACAATACGCACAGCTTTCCAAAGGAAGAAGTGTATGGCCTTACCAATCAAATGAGACGGGCCGCATATTCTATTCCGGCAAATATTGCGGAGGGTTGTGGTAAGAACTCAAAAAACGATTTCGCTAATTTTTTGAACATCGCTCTGGGTTCGGCAAACGAATCTGAATACTTTTTGATGCTTGCGAAGGATTTACTATATATGAAACAAGACATGTATGACACTTTATATGGTTTGATAAATGAAATAAAGGCTATGCTAATTGCTTTGATTGGTAGAGTGCGGGTGTAAGCTGACAACTCGTGATTTATTTGGAGCAAACAGGATTTAAAACGTATCAAACGGACTTAGAACGGATCAAAAAGGGATTAAAACGTAGCAAACGGACTTGAAACGTAGCAAACGGACTTAAAACTTATCACTTACAACTTAATACTCAATATATGAAGCTCTTCGATGTTTATCCGCTTAACGACATCACCATTGTAAAGGCCCAGGGTTCTTATGTGTGGGATAACAATGGCGTGCAGTACCTTGATATGTATGGCGGTCATGCTGTTATTAGTATTGGTCATACCCATCCCCATTGGGTGAAGCGCATAGAAGAGCAGCTCAACAAAATAGCTTTCTATTCTAATTCAGTACATATACCCTTGCAGCAGGAACTGGCAGCCAAACTGGGTAAGGTAAGCGGTAAAGAAGATTACCAGTTGTTTTTGTTGAGCAGCGGCGCAGAAGCTACCGAGAATGCTTTAAAGCTGGCTTCGTTTCACAATGGAAAAAAGAAAGTTGTAGCATTTAAAAAATCATTTCATGGCAGAACATCACTGGCCGTGGCCGTTACAGATAACCCCGCTATTGTAGCGCCGATAAATGAAACGGAGAATGTTATTTTTTGTCCGTTTAATGATGAAGAAGCCCTCAGCCAGATTTTTGCAACACAGGGTAACGAAATTTGTGCCGTTATTATTGAAGGCATCCAGGGTGTGGGCGGTATCAATGTGGCTGAGGAAAAATTTCTGCAGCTGATTCGTTCGCTTTGCGATAAACACAATGCGGTGTATGTGGCAGATAGTGTACAATGCGGTTTTGGAAGAAGCGGCCAGTTTTTTTCGCATGATGCGGCCGGTGTAAATGCAGATATTTATACCATGGCCAAGGGTATGGGCAATGGTTTTCCTGTAGCAGGTATATTAATTGCCCCGCATATTCAGCCCAAGCACGGTATGTTGGGTACCACCTTTGGCGGCAATCAGCTGGCATGCGCTGCGGCGCTGGCCGTGCTGGAAGTAATGGAAGAAGAAAACCTGGTAGAAATGGCCAAACAGCGCGGCATGTACATTAAAAACAAGCTGAAGACAATTAAAGGCATTCAAAACATAAGGGGCCGCGGACTGATGATAGGATTTGATGTACCGCCCGAACTGAAAGAGCTGCGTAAAAAATTGCTCTATGATTTCAATGTCTTTACCGGTGAAGCAAAACCCAATGTAATCAGGCTGCTGCCGTCGCTGGCCATCAGCAAAAAACAAACGGATGAGTTTTTGGATGCATTACAGGATGCTATTGAAGAACTGCAACCGCAACCGGCAAAAGCCGGCACCAGGGAGATTGCGAAGTAATTTCATTTGGATACAATAACAGGCAGGCGATTATTTTTATACGGAATTGCCGTTTAATAAAATTAGAATGAGTAATCAACAGGAAAGCTTAATCAAACGTTCTCCCTCCGGGATCAAAGGTTTTATTTCTGTGTATGATGTAGCCGATATCAATGCCCTGGTACAAAAAGCATTGGCTTACAAACATACACCGTTGAAAGATAAAACACTGGGCAAAGACAAACGGATCGGTTTATTGTTTCTCAACCCCAGTATGCGTACACGTTTAAGCACGCAACTGGCGGCGCAAAACCTGGGTATGGAAGCCATTGTTTTTAATGTGGGGCAAGATGGTTGGGCGCTGGAGTTTGAAGAGGAAGCTATTATGAGCGGCAGCACGGTAGAGCACGTAAAAGATGCCGCCCCAATATTGGGCAAATACTTTGATATACTTTGTATCCGTACTTTTCCATCTCTCAAAAACCGCGACGATGATTACAGCGAACTGTACATTAACCAATTCATAAAATATGCCGGCATACCTGTGGTAAGCCTTGAAAGCGCTACGTTGCATCCCTTGCAAAGCCTTACAGATATTATTACCATTACCGAAACGTTCACTGCCAAAAGACGACCCAAAATTGTACTTACCTGGGCGCCGCATGTAAAGCCATTGCCCCAATGCGTGGCCAACAGTTTTGCGCAATGGATAAACGCCTGGGGCGAAGCAGATTTTGTAATCACCCATCCTGAAGATTATGAACTGGATGAGCGTTTTACAAAAGGCGCCACCATTACCCATAACCAGGAAGCAGCTTTAAAAGATGCTGATTATGTATACGTAAAAAACTGGAGCACCTTTAACGATTACGGAAGAATTTATTGTAACGACCCCAGCTGGATGCTCACCAATGAAAAATTACGGCTTACCAATAATGCCAAAGTAATGCATTGCCTGCCGGTAAGAAGAAATGTGGAGTTGAGTGACGAAGTGCTTGACAGCGCCAACAGCCTGGTAACACAGGAAGCAGGCAACCGGGTATGGGCAGCACAGGCTGTGCTGGCAGAGATACTAACCCCCTGATCGTGGCAGTGAACGGATACCTATTGTACCAGCACCACCTGCATTAATAACAATTTTAAAATTTTGAGTAAACCAACCATACTAACAGAAGATCAGCCGGTATCTTCCGGCAACGGAACAAAAGACCGTGTGCTGGTAATAAAGATTGGCGGCAATGTGATTGATGACGAAAAAAATCTTTCGTCGTTCTTAAATGATGTGGCAGCCATCAAAGAGAAAAAAATACTGGTGCATGGTGGCGGAAAAATTGCCAGCAAAATTGGCGAACAACTGGGCATTGCACCCAATTATGTAAATGGAAGGCGCATTACCGATGCAGCTACCATTGATTTGGTAACGATGGTGTATGGTGGATTGGTGAACAAAAAAATAGTGGCGCAATTGCAGGCGAAGGGCTGCAACGCCATTGGCCTTACCGGGGCCGATGCAGGTATTATTCCTGCTGTAAAAAGACCGGTAAAAGAAATTGATTATGGTTTTGTGGGGGATGTATCAGAACATGCAATAGGCATTGCACCACTGGCGCTGATGCTTAACAACGGGCTCACCCCTGTGTTTGCACCGCTTACGCACGATGGTGCCGGCCAGGTACTCAACACCAATGCAGATACCATTGCTTCTGCGCTGGCAGTAGCCCTGTCCACACAATACCAGGTACGTCTTATCTATTGTTTTGAAAAGAAAGGCGTATTGGAAGATGCCGCCGATAACAATTCTGTTATCACCCTTATCAACAAAGACATTTATAAATACCTGCTGGATAATAATAAATTGTTTGATGGTATTTTGCCAAAGATCGATAACGCATTTGCAGCTATTAACAACGGTGTACAGGAAGTAATCATTGGGGATGCAAAAGATCTGCAACTGAACGTGACCGGTAAAATTGCCGGTACATTGATTGTTCAATAATGAGTATACACAGCAGCATTTTATTCAACTGGAAAAATTTAACCGCAAAAACCGGCCTTACGCATCCATCTTATTTCCAATGCCGGCTTTGCGCAAAAGAAACCACACATGAACCATTCTACTGACTTGCTGTTTCAAAAAGCAGTTGTTTTATTAAAGCAACTGATTAGCACACCGTCGTTTTCAAAAGAAGAAAATGATACTGCTGAACTGATAACCCGTTTTTTGGAGGAGAACGGCATTGAATATAAACGCGTGGGCAATAATGTATATGCAAAAAATGCGCATTACGATGAAAAGAAACCATCCGTGTTGCTTAATTCACACCACGACACCGTAAGGCCCAACAAGGGGTATACCATGGATCCGTTTACGCCCATAGAAAAAGACGGCAAGTTATTTGGCCTGGGCAGCAATGATGCAGGTGGTTGCCTCGTCTCGCTGATGGCCACCTTTCTATACTATTACAACCGAAATGATATTGATCACAATGTGGTTTTTGCCGCCAGTGCAGAAGAAGAAATCAGTGGGGTGAATGGTATTGAACTGGTGCTGCCTTACCTGGGCAATATAGACTTTGGTATTGTGGGAGAACCTACCAAATTGGAAATGGCCGTGGCTGAACGTGGTTTAATGGTCATTGATTGTACTGCGGCCGGGCGCTCCGGCCATGCTGCACGCAATGAAGGAGAGAACGCATTGTACAAAGCTATTGATGATATCAACTGGATACGTGATTACCGCTTCGATAAAGTAAGCGATTTGCTGGGCGAATCACGAATGACAGTTACGATAATAGAGACAGAAAACAAACAGCACAACGTAGTGCCCTCGCAATGTAAATATGTGATTGATGTACGCGTAAATGAACTGTATACATTTGATGAAATTCTGGAAGCGCTTAAACAAAACCTGAAAAGCCAGTATAAGCCACGCACCACCCGCATGAAATCTACTTCTATTCCTTTAGGCCATCCGCTGGTGAAAGCGGGCATCAGCATGGGCAAAGGGTATTACGGCTCGCCAACTACTTCAGATAAGGCCCTGATGCCGTTTGCGGCGTTAAAGATGGGCCCGGGCGACAGTGCCCGCAGCCATACTGCCGATGAATTCATCTATCTTGAAGAAATAAAAGACGGTATTGAAACTTATATCAAATTACTGGAACACATCCTTTAAAAACATTTGCTGATGAAGCTCTGGCAGAAGAACATCACCTCCTTACAGGAAGTAGAAAAATTTACGGTAGGCAATGATCGCGCAATGGATCTTTACCTGGCTGCTTTTGATGTGCTGGGCTCCATAGCGCATACGCATATGCTGGAAACCGTGGGCCTGTTAACCAAAACAGAAAAAGACCAGCTACATATAGCACTGAAAGATATTTATCATCAGGTAAAAAAGGGAGAATTTACCCTGGCTGATAACGTAGAAGATATTCACTCGCAGGTAGAATTGATTTTGACAGAAAAATTGGGCGACACCGGCAAAAAAATTCACAGCGCCCGCAGCCGCAACGACCAGGTATTGGTGGATGTAAAATTATTTCTGCGCAATGAAATACAGGAGCTGGTATTGGCCGTTCAGCCTTTTTTTGATTTACTGCAGTCGCAAAGCGAAAAATATAAAAATGATCTATTGCCGGGTTATACGCATTTGCAACTGGCCATGCCATCTTCTTTTGGGCTTTGGTTTGGCGCCTATGCAGAAAGCCTGGTAGACGATATCATTACCCTAAAAGCCGCTTATGAAGTAGTGAATAAAAATCCATTGGGCTCTGCAGCTGGTTATGGATCTTCATTCCCCATTAACCGCACGCTTACCACACAATTACTGGGCTTTGAAGATCTTAATTACAATGTGGTATATGCGCAAATGGGCAGGGGTAAGGCAGAACGTATTGTAGCCATGGCCATGGCCAATATTGCAGATACGCTGGCAAGGCTTTCTATGGATGCCTGCCTCTTCCTTAACCAGAATTTTGGATTCATCAGCTTTCCACCACAATTAACCACCGGCAGTAGCATCATGCCGCATAAAAAAAATCCTGATGTATTTGAACTTATCCGTTCTTACTGCAACCGTATAAAGGCGTTGCCCAATGAGATTATGCTGATGACGGGTAATCTGCCTTCTGGTTATCATCGAGATTTGCAATTGCTGAAAGAACATTTGTTCCCATCCTTTACTACATTAAAGAACTGTATTGAAATGGCCGGGCTGATGCTTAGCAATATGGAAGTAAAAAAGGACATCCTGCAGGAAGAGAAATACAAATACCTGTTTAGCGTAGAAGAAGTAAACAAGCTGGTATTGCAGGGTGTGCCATTCAGGGATGCTTATCGCCAGACCGGGCAGGCGATAGAAGATAATGCATTTACTTATTCTACCCATGTGCACCATACGCACGAAGGTTCCATCGGCAATTTATGCAATGCAGAAATACGCAGCATGATGGAAAAGGCCATTGCTGGTTTTAATTTTAGTAAGACAGGGCGTGCATTAGAGCAATTATTGTCATAAATTGCCGCTTACCGGCATCTGTTCAGCCTGAAACTGCGCAATCCGGGTTACCGGCATCCTGTTAAACTTGAATGTAAAGAACCAACGATACGCATGGCTGAATCAACAAAAAAAAGAATCGCGCTTTTTGGGTCAACCGGTTCCATTGGTACCCAGGCATTGAATGTGATAGCTGCCAATAGCCATTTGTTTTCTGCTGAAATTCTTACTGCACAGGGCAATGATGAATTGCTGGTTAAACAAGCCCTTGAATTCAACCCCAATATTGTTGTTATTGGCGATGAAAGAAAATACCAAAAAGTAAAGGACGCACTGGCGCATACCCATGTTAAGGTGTTTACCGGCGAAAAAGCATTGGAAGATGTGGCTTCCATGGATTGCTACGACATGATGCTTGCAGCCATTGTTGGCTTTGCCGGGCTGAAACCTACTTTAAAAGCCATAGACAATGGTAAAATGATTGCGCTGGCCAACAAGGAAACACTGGTGGTGGCAGGCGATATTGTGATGGCCAGGGCGGTGGAGAAAAGGGTGCCTGTAATACCGGTAGACAGCGAACATTCGGCCATCTTTCAATGCATGGTTGGAGAAACCCGCAACCGCATCGAAAAAATCATACTCACTGCCTCCGGCGGCCCCTTCCTGGGTAAAAAGCCAAACTTTTTGGTGAATGTAAAACGCGATCATGCGTTGCAGCACCCCAACTGGGCCATGGGCGCCAAAATTACCATCGATTCTGCCACGCTCATGAACAAAGGGCTGGAGATGATTGAAGCCAAATGGCTGTTCAATCTAAAGCCGGAACAGGTACAAGTGGTGGTACACCCGCAAAGCATCATTCATAGTATGGTAATGTTTGAAGACGGAAGCATCAAGTCGCAAATGGGTTTGCCGGATATGAAATTGCCCATTCAGTATGCGCTGGCCTTTCCGCACCGTATTACCAACAACTTTCCCCGGTACGATTTCAAGAAGCCGAATACCCTAACCTTTGAAGAGCCCGATATAAAAACCTTCCGGAACCTTTCCCTGGCCAGCGATGCCCTGTTTAAAGGCGGTAATCTGCCCTGTATTTTAAACGCTGCCAACGAAATTGCGGTTTATGCATTCCTCAAAAACAGGTTGGGCTTCCTGGATATGACTGATTTGATAGAAAAAACCATGAACAAGATCCCTTTCATACAGAACCCCACGCTGGAGCAGTATTTTGAAACAGATGGCGAAGCCCGCAGTTTTGCCGCCTCGCTCATACACATGTAAACGCCCGCTAATCAGGCGCCGGCGCCGCACAGAAAACCAGGGGCCCATACGGTAAATTTTCTCATTTCACTAACCCTTTTTGGCAGATATTTGCATCCTTATCAATTAAAAAAACCACCGCCCTTGCGGTCTCTCTACTATGACATTATTAGCAATTAACTGGGCGGAAACAGGTATTAAGGCGGCGCAGTTTATTTTTTCTTTTTCGATAATTGTTGTTCTTCATGAACTGGGGCATTTTCTGCCGGCCAAATGGTTTGGGTGCCGGATTGAGAAGTTCTATCTTTTCTTCAACCCCTGGTTTTCGCTGGTAAAGAAAAAAATTGGCGAAACAGAATGGGGGCTGGGCTGGATTCCTTTTGGCGGTTACGTGAAAATTTCGGGCATGATAGACGAAAGCATGGACAAGGAAGCCATGAAACTGCCGCCCAAGCCATACGAGTTCAGAAGCAAGCCCGCCTGGCAGCGTTTAATTATTATGGTAGGCGGCGTTATTGTAAACCTAGTGTTGGGTTTTCTTATTTATGCCATGATGGCCTTTCATTGGGGCGATGAATACGTGCCTACCAACAAATTGAAATACGGTATTGAGGTAGATTCACTTGGACAGTCGATTGGCCTGCAAAACGGTGATCAGATACTTTCCCTCGATGGGGAGTATGTAGAAAAATTCCGGAATATTCCGCTGAACGTGATATTGAAGCATACCAAAACAATTGAAGTTGACCGTGGCGGCGAAAAGAAGACGATCAACGTTCCTGATAATTTTGCCAGTACCCTGATACATTACAAAGCCATTAATTTCATCAGTTACCGCTATCCTTTTGAAACGGTAGATACCATTTTACCCAGCGGGCCAGCATTAAAAGCAGGTTTGAAAAAAGGCGATAAAATTCTTGCTTATAACGGCATACCTACTACGTACTATGCAGATTTTAAATCTTACGTGCGCGACAACAGGGGCAAAGCCCTTAACCTGAAAGTGCTGCGCGGAAGCGATACGCTGAACTTAACCGGCAATGTTACCGCCGATGGCAAATTTGGATTGGGTCACTGGCCTTCAGAAACAGCCAAACCATACGAAGAGAAAAAAATAAATTATTCATTTGCTGCGGCATTTCCCGCAGGGTTGCAAAGAAGCAAAGAAACGCTGCAGAATTACTGGCTGCAGTTAAAACTCATATTTTCAGGCCGCGTTAAAACGTCTGAATCTTTGGGTAGTGTGTTTAGCATTGCTAAAATGTATTCGCCTACCTGGGATTGGGAAGCACTCTGGCAAATGACGGCCTTTTTCTCACTGGTATTGGCACTCATGAATATATTGCCGATACCCGCGCTCGATGGTGGCCACGCGTTATTTACATTGATAGAAATGATCACCGGTCGCAAACCCAGCGATAAATTTATTGAATACGCACAAACAGCCGGTATGGTTTTGTTGATGGGCGTAATGGCCTATGCGTTGGGGTTGGATATATTTCGAATGTTCAAGTAAAGTTTTAAGTAATAAGTTGTAAGTAGTAAGTCCTTTTGCTTTGGTTTGTCTGCACAATCAATCTGAGCAAAAGGATTCCTCATTTATTGCTTATATCGTACCAAAGGGATTTACTGCTTATCACTCACAAGTATTCTGAGTTTAAGTAACAAGTAGTAAATTCTTAGGCTTGGTTTGCCTGAATAGCCAATCTTAAGAAAGGATTGCCATTTATTGCCTATATCGTAGCGAATGGACTTAAAACTTACCACTTAAAACTTACAACTCAATTCCGATTTTCTTCATTAAGATGGAGGCGTTCAAGCTCTGGCAGATACCTTCTTTGAGCTTGTAATCAAAGTATAATTCTTCGTTGGCTATCTGCGCATCAAAATGGTAGTTGTGTATGTTGGCGGGATAATCTGTTTGCAAATGCGCCAATTCTACATCGTGGGTAGCTAGCATGGCAACCGCCTCTTTATTGATTAATTGTTTTACGAGCGCTTTTGAGCCGGTGTGCCTGTCCAGCGAATTGGTGCCGCGCAGTATCTCATCCAGCAATACAAATACTTTTTCATGCTGGTTAATGTCGGCGATAATGGATTGTAGTTTTTTCAACTCTGCGTAAAATGTAGAAGTACTTTCCTGCAAGTTATCCGCCACGCGCATACTACTGATCACCCGCATTACAGAAATGGTCATCTGCGCAGCGCATACGGGGCTACCCATCATGGCCAGCACGGTGTTTACACCAATGCTTCTTAAGAAGGTGCTCTTGCCTGCCATGTTAGAACCGGTTATCAATGCAACCTGCGCGGTACCATGTGTACTAAAATCGTTCAACACAGATTTATGTTCGTCTATTAGCGGGTGACCGAGACCGGTAGTTTGCAGAGTGCCATGCTGTTGCCGGTCAAGGGTTGGGAAGATCCAGTGCGGATGATTGCCATGTATACCCGCAAGTGTGGAAATGGCTTCTGCCTGCCCCAGTGCAGCAAACCATTGTCCGGTATGGGCTTTATGAAGGCTACGCCATTTTTCCAGTGCAAAAATCGCCTGCAGGTTCCATAACAAAAACGGGTTTACCAATATCAGGAACAACAGGTTAAGGTTCATGTCGAATTTATCGAGGATGCCTTTCAATTGTTTGATGTTGACGGATGAAGGCCGGTGGCCGCTGATAAAATATTGCTGTATGCCTTTAAGGTAAGCGCTTTGAAAATGGTTGTTTTCTATCCAGGCAGCGCTTTTGCTGAGAATATCAATTTCCGGTACAATTTTATTCAATTGCACATATTCTACCGCTACTTTTTTGCTCACGTATCCGGAAACAATATAGAAGACCAGGTAGGCAGCGAAAAAAAGCTGTCCGGTAATAATGTCAGCAATATACAGTGCCAGTATGCTGATGGCTATTACAGGATAGATCCAACGCAGCACTTTCCAGGAAAGCGAATGCGAAAAGCTGTCTGGTTCCATTACCCAGGCATTGATCTTTTTTTCGGTAGCCGAGGTAATGGCCTGTTCCATGCCATGTGCCTGCAGCTGCTGCCGCCATCGGTACTGCCCTGCCAGTTCTTTTGCTGCGGCTTGTCTTTGCAAAATGGTATCGGCATCTGCGGGGTGCAGCAACCAGTTGGCGTATTGTTCATTCCCCTGTTGTGATGTGGTGCGATTAGTATATTGATAGAGGGATGCGGTGCCAAAAATATCCATGTCGTTAGCATAAGGGTGTAGTGGCGATAGGAACTGCGCACCATTGGGTCTTTCCAGGTAATTGCCGGCAGCAATTTGTATTTCCTGCTGGTTGATGGTTACCAGGCGCTGGAGATTTTCAATAGCAGTATTATTATTAGCCGCTAAAATAACCAGCCGTATGAAGACAGCTACCAGTACAATAGCGGCCAGCACGGTATAAAGAAAGCTGATGGGGTATAGGTAATAAAGGGCGGCGGCTAATATGACAATGATGCCGAATCTTATCCAGGCAATAGCGTTTTTTCTTTTTTTCAGCACTACCAGTTCCGCGGTAAGGCGGTCAATTTCTCCTGTATAAATATGCTCCGGAAAACTTTTGTGGTTCATGCGGTGAAAGTAGGGAGGAATTGGTAATTGGGAATTAGGAATTAGGAATTGGGAATTAGGCATTGCTCTGACGTATATACTACGCAAGCCCTCAGGGCTTGAATCTGAGTAACCGCAGGGGCAACCTGCGGAGGGTACCAGTAACCGCGGGTGCAACCCCCGGAACCAAGAAAAGGGCTTGCCGCAAACCCAATTACGAATTCCTAATTCCCAATTCCGTCTAACAATAAATCCGTATTTTTGCAGGCTGCATTGGGGCCGTATTGGTTTTGACAGCATAGCTCTTTGATAGTGTAAGCATGCAGTGCATTGTGTGATCAGCACTTTAATCTTGAACGCACAAACTTCAAATGGCAATACTCAGTATGCCATGGCTGCCTAATCAGTGATTAAGTAGTCATTAGGGCCGCTTGAGCAGGTTCGCCTGTTACCATGCTCCGCCGCCGACTAAAAAACAAAACAGGATGCTGCAACCGAAGGCTGTGACGGTTGCTTAAGACTATTCAGCTAAGCCCTGCATTGGTTTGTTCTTTTCCGGTGCCTGGCCTACAATTAATAAGGAAATAAGCATGTAGAAAGCTATCGGCGAATATGTTTGGACGGGAGTTCGACCCTCCCCGGCTCCACTTTTTTTGCAAAACCCTTATGGCTATAAGGGTTTTGCTTTTTACACATACCATATTAAAGTGTACTCATTGCTTTCTTTTTTAGCTGTACATTGAAGGATTCGCTAATGCCGTAATACCAATACCCTAATCAAAACGTTTTAAAAAATGGGCAAAATTTTTCTCAGCCGCTTTGTATAACCCGCTGCAATAGTGATGGCATGCTTATTTCATTAGAAAACGAAAGTATTATTAGAAATCGGAGATAGAAATCATCTTTTATTCACCAAAAAAACATGCATATGCCAGATCCAAGACCAGAAGTAGACCCGCAGCCACCAAAGCCAACAGAACCACCTGTGGTACGCTTGCGTTGATACCTGTTATAAAAATAAAAAGGCTCCGGCCACACTGGGAAATTCATTGAATTTCCCTTTTTTGATCTGGTATATCTGCATCCGGTTGAAAAATCCGTGAAAATCCAATCAATCTGTGTCATCTGTGTTCGAACTAATCGCCGCAGGCGATTAAAGCCTTATATTAGTAGAAAATTAAACCGGTAGCCTTAATGTCAACCAAATACAAAAGTGATATCATAGAATGGGACAAAGTACTTAACATCAAAAACTTTTTGTACATCGCCATTGGTATAGTACTGGCCGTACTGGCCATGAAAGGCTTTATGATCCCCAACCGGTTTCTGGATGGAGGTATTACCGGTATTTCCATATTGATATATGAAATCTTTCATATCAACATCAGTTTCCTGGTCATTGTACTCAACGCCGTATTTATTTACCTGGGTTACCGGCGCATTGGTAAAACATTTGCCGTACAAACTACTATTGCCGTAGTATTACTGGCCATTGCGCTTTTTGTGATAGAAATAGATGCCGTTACTTCCGATAAATTACTGATTGCCATTTTTGGTGGCCTGCTGATGGGTACCGGCGTAGGATTGGTTATCCGCGGCGGCGGGGTAATAGATGGTGCCGAAGTGATTGCTGTTTTTACCGGCCGCAAAACCGGTTTCTCCAATAGTGAAATCATTATGCTGATCAACTGCCTGATATTTGGCGTGGCTGCATTTCAGTTCGGCATTGAAACCGCTATGTACTCTGTAATCACCTATTTTACCGCTACCCGTGCCATTAATTATGTAGTAGATGGTATTGAACAGTTTACCGCCGTTAACATCATTTCTGCTAAGCATGACGAAATCAAGAGCTTCCTGGTAAATGAGATGGGCAAAGGTATTACGGTGTACAAGGGTGAACGCGGCTACCTGCCGGGCAGCTTTGATATAAAAACCGATGCGGAAATTATTGTTACCATTGTTACCCGGTTGGAGATAAAGCAGATACAGGAAGCCCTGCTTAAAATAGATCCCAAGGTATTTGTATACGTACAAAGCATACGAGAAGCAAGCGGCGGGATACTAAAAGCAAAAGCGCATGCAAAGTAGTGCATCCATGCAGGCATACGTGACCCGGCTGCTCACAGAAAAAATTCCGCCGCATTATTATTATCATAATGTTGACCATACGCTTTATGTCACCAAACAAGCGGAAGCAATAGCGCGCGCGGAAAATTGCACGGAAAAGGAGATCAGTTTACTGAAGACCGCCGCTCTCTGGCACGATAGCGGTTTTATTGAAACCTACTCCCAGCACGAGCAGGCGGGGTGTGTGCTGGCAAGGAAATACCTGGGGGAATACAACTATCCGCCCTCCGAAATTGACATGATATGCGGAATTATCATGGCCACCAAAATGCCACAATCGCCCACCAACAAGCTCGAAGAAATAATGGCGGATGCCGATCTTGAATACCTGGGCACCGCTACCGTAGCCCAGCAGGCGGCTAACCTCTTTAAAGAACTGCAATGGCTTAACCCATCTTTTACCAAAGCACAATGGCAAAACACACAGATATCCTTTCTAGAGCGTCACCAGTATTTTACCCGTTTTTGTAAAATCAACCGGGAGCCCGTAAAACAAGCCTATTTACGGCGCCTAATCGGCAATAAGGAGTAGTCTGGCACTCAATTGACGCAGATTGCTGTTTATTTTAATATCTTGTAGCAACAACATGGCAGCATTCTATTTGTAGGCCACAGCAAACCGTCTGTCACGCATATGGATAAGCGCTTTTTAGCCACGTATGTCAGCAGGGCAAATGCCCGGACTGTTCCAATATCCCAACAAAACCAATGCGCCTATCCTGTTAACTACCTGTTGCTTCAAAAATGGCAACGCATTAAACTTCCTTGAAACAATCACCACGTAATTCCTAAACCATCCATTATGCAATTGACCCAATTGTTACCAACAAAAATGCTTTATGCAATGGCCATGACAGCATTGTTTTTTGCAGCCTGTAATACGGCAGAAAAGCCTGCACCAGACACCCCAGACCCGGTAGCAAACAATATAAAGTCATACAGCCATACCTGGGATGAAATAGTAAATAAAGGCAGGCTGGATATGTTTAACGACAGCAATTTTACAAAAGACGTAGTGATGCATGCCAGTCCAACCGATATTGTAGGTATAGACAGCGCCCGTGCCTATTACGCCAATTACCTGACCGGCTTCAGCAATATAACATTTACCATAAAAGACATATTTGGCCAGGGCGATAAGCTGGTTAAATACTGGAATTTCAAAGGCACACATACGGGCCTTTTTTTTGGCATACCCGCCACCGGTAAAACCATCAGCCTAGACGGCGTAACGCTGGTGCGCATGGCAGGTGGTAAAATTGCAGAAGAACGGGATTTTATTGATAACATGGATCTGATGACACAATTAGGACTGATGCCTGCCGCCAAATAAGGTAGCCGGATCTTAAAATGACAGCAGTTATCGATCGCCAACAGAAAAAGAGCCCCGGGATATTTTATTAACGATTGCCGATGTTCCCGGTTTGACGCCTGGAAGCCTTTGATACGGGCAAAATGCAATAAAAGCGGCCGGGCTTGTTTACTTTATTATTAATTTGCCCGCCAGTAATGCGGCATTGTAAAACATACAAAAGACTATTATGGTGTTAGAGTTTGTTCTGGCCATGCTGATCATCCGGTACCTGCGCAGGTACCTGGAAAAAGAAAACCTGCTAGGGATATGGGAAAAAAAATTGATCATAGCAACCGCCATTGCTATTGCCTTGCTGGTAGTGGGGCTTGTCCT
Source organism: uncultured Chitinophagaceae bacterium (assembly GCA_963705285.1). Lineage (GTDB taxonomy): Bacteria > Bacteroidota > Bacteroidia > Chitinophagales > Chitinophagaceae > JACMLD01. The sequence continues at coordinate 5,158,638 of OY970066.1, read as the reverse complement.
TCACAATTTAACCAGTACGGCGGGGGTTTTAATGGATTTGATGCTGTTGTACATTTTATGGACAACCTATAACACCAAAGCCCTTCAACCGCTGAAGCCTGCAATATATGCCGTGCTACCCATTGTAGTGGTGTCTTTGTTAGCGAATGTCACAGAACTAATCAGCAAAAGTTTTTATAACAAATGGAATGACTATTTCGAAACCGCCCAGCTGTTTGCCGTACTATGGATGGTGGCTATGTGGTTTATCACCAAAAAACAGCGCAAAGCCATAGAAACCGAAAGGCTGCGTGCGCAGGAAAAAGAAAAAGAATACATCATTACCCAGAAACTGAAATCAGAGCTGGAAGTACAGGTGGCAGAACGAACGGCTGCGCTTACGCAGCAAACGGAGGAGCTGCGGAGCGCCCTGCACGATCTGAAAGCCACGCAGGCACAACTGATACAGTCAGAGAAAATGGCATCATTGGGAGAACTAACGGCCGGCATAGCCCATGAAATACAAAACCCGCTCAATTTTGTCAATAATTTTTCGGAAGTCAATACAGAATTGATCGCAGAGATGAAAGAAGCTATCGAGAAAGGAGATATGGAAGAAGTGAATGCCATTGTAGATGACATTATTGCCAATGAACAAAAAATAAATTACCATGGTAAAAGAGCAGATGCCATTGTAAAAGGTATGCTGCAGCACAGCCGTAGCAGCGGCGGGCAAAAAGAACCCACGGATATTAATGCCCTGGCCGATGAATACCTGCGCCTGGCATATCATGGATTGCGTGCCAAAGACAAGTCGTTCAATGCCACCATGAAAACAGATTTTGATGAAACCATCGGCAAGATCAATGTCATTCCGCAGGATATGGGAAGGGTGATACTCAACCTTATTACCAATGCCTTTTACGTGGTAGCAGAGAAAAAGAAACCGCTAACACCAGACGGTAAAATAAATCTGGCATCCAAAGATTATGTACCTACGGTGACAGTAAGCACCAAAAAGCTGGGCAATAAAGTAGAGATAAGGGTAGGAGACAACGGCAACGGAATTCCGCAGCATATCCTTGACAAAATTTTTCAACCATTTTTTACGACCAAACCTACGGGGCAGGGCACTGGTTTAGGATTGAGCATGAGTTATGATATTGTAACCAAAGGACATGGCGGCGAGTTAAAAGTACACACAAAAGAAAATGAAGGGTCTGAATTTATTATTCAATTACCCCTGTAAAATGTAAAATTGCTTTCATGAAAATTCTTGTTGTAGACGATGAGAGGGATATCCAGACACTTTTTGAACAGCGTTTCCGCAAAGAGATACGCGACCACTCCATTGAATTTGCCTTTGCCTTTTCTGGCGAAGACGCGTTAAGCTACCTGGGCCAGCATGCTCATGAAGCCGTGCTCATTTTGTCAGATATCAATATGCCGGGCATGAGCGGCCTGGAGCTGCTGGGGCATATCAAACAACATTTTTTAAAGCCCCCGCCGGTAGTAATGATGATCACCGCTTATGGCGACGCAGAAAATTATAACATGGCCAAGCAATTGGGTGCGGATGATTTTTTAACAAAGCCGGTTGATTTTAATTTATTGAAAGAAAAACTAAAAAACATTCATTGATGGCAAAGATATTAGTGGCAGATGATGAGGTGGATTTGGAGATGCTCATCAAGCAAAAGTTCCGGCAGAAAATACGTGAAAAGCAATACGAGTTTGTTTTTGCAGTAAACGGAAATGATGCGCTCGAGAAAATTGAGCAGCACCCGGATGTGGATATAGTACTGAGCGATATCAATATGCCGGAAATGGATGGGCTTACCCTGCTTAGCCGCCTGGGCGAACAAAGCCCGCTTATAAAATCGGTTATTGTTTCTGCCTACGGCGATATGGAGAATATCCGCACCGCCATGAACCGGGGGGCTTTTGATTTTATTACCAAGCCCATCAATTTTGAGGATCTTACCCTTACCGTTGAAAAAACACTGAAACATGTGGCGCAACTGCGCCAAACATTGCAGGCGGTAAAGGAAAACAATATCCTGAAAATGTATGTAGATGAAACCGTGCTGAAATTTATGGGCAGCCGGGAATTTGAATCATCGCTGATTGCCAATGAAACGATAGAGGCTACCATTGTATTTATAGACATCTGCAGTTTCACCTCTATCAGCGAGAAGGCTCCGGCAGATATGGTGGTAAAGTTGCTCAACAATTACTTTGATGTAATGGTCAAAGAGATTATTGCCCAGGGCGGATATGTAGATAAATTTATAGGCGATGCAATTATGGCCGTATTCCGCGGCGATTATCATGTGGACAGGGCGATAGACGCGGCGCTCAATGTACGCAATACCATCAACGGCCTGCCCGAGGTGAAAGAAGCGTTTCTGTTTACACCAAAGGTGTCTATCGGCATCAACAGCGGTGAAATGATCTCCGGTAATATTGGATCTGCCAGTCTGAGGCGGTTAGACTACACCGTTATAGGTGACGTAGTAAACACTGCACAGCGTTTACAGGCTGCTGCCGTGCAAGACCAGATTTTGATAGACGACTCATGTTATGAAAAAGTAAAAGAATCTTTCAACTGCCGGAAAGTGGGCGAAGTAACGTTAAAAAATAAGGAAAAGGCAATGGTGGTGTATGAGGTAATGGATTGAGGGAGTGTAGAATTATGAGTTAAGAATTATGAGTTAAGAATTTCGAGTGAGAATTAGTGGTGTCCGTGAAAAATTATCGCATTTTACCTAACCGAGTTGTAGCAAAGGCTTTCAGTGATTTACATAATCGGGGGCTAGCTATTGTGAGACCTTATACCAGTACGCTTGGAGATGCATCGTTTTCCGTGAGCTTTGTACAGAAGTTGAATGATGCGATGACTGAAATACCTACTGCTGCTCAATTACAGGGGAAAAGGAAAACGCAGCATCGAAAAGCGTACGAGCGCCCGGCCGGCCTGAGGCCATCGTATTAAAAGGTTTGTAGGATTTAACCGGATAATAATGGTTGAGAATTAGGAGTTGGGAATGACGAGTTACGATTTAGCATGTAAGTTCTTGCAGCTGTTAGACTTCGTAACTTCTCCTGCGCCAGGTGCCTAAGCGTGAAGGAATATGTGTGCGCAAGCCGCTCCTTTATTAACCGGCATTTGCCATTTCTCGGGCAACCATATAACACGCTGCCGTCAGCAATGTTATCAGAACAAAAAAGAGTTGAGAATCGGCGTCTCCTGTATCGCAAAAGCACTTAAAACTTACTACTTAAGACTTACAACTTTCCTTCTTGTATGATAAAAAATGAATCATTGAAGATTGGGCTGTTTGGCATTGGCCTGGATACTTACTGGCCGCAATTTGCCGGTTTAAAAGAACGGCTGGAAGGTTATCTTTCGGTGGTGCACGAGCGCCTGGCTGCCATTCATGGCGCAGTTATAAACGCCGGTTTGGTAGACAATGCAGACAAGGCTTTTGCGGCGGGTATAATGTTTGCAACAGAAGATGTAGACATTATTTTTTTGTACGTCACCACCTATGCGTTGTCCTCAACAGTATTGCCGGTAGTACAGCGTGCAAAAGTGCCGGTTATCATACTCAACCTGTCACCGGAACCTGCCATTAATTACGACGCATTTAATGCCATGACAGACCGTGTTGCCATGACAGGCGAGTGGCTGGCATTTTGTTCGGCCTGCCCGGTGCCGGAAATAGCTAATGTATTTAACCGCGTGGGTATCCGTTTTCACCAGGTAACCGGCATGCTGCATGATGATGCCGAATGCTGGACAACAATAACTGAATGGGTTGAAGCTGCCGGTGTGGCTAATACCATGTTTTATAACCGGCTGGGTTGTATGGGCCATTACTACAGCGGCATGCTGGATATTTATACTGATTTAACCGAGCAGTACGCCCATTTCGGCGGCCATATAGAATTGCTTGAAGTAGAAGAACTGGCTGCACTACGCAAAGCCGTAAGCGCCGCAGCAATCAGCGATCGCGTGGCGCTTTTTCATGATGTATTTGATATACAAGCAGATTGCCTTGCCGGGGAATTGGAAAAGGCAGCGGTTACTTCTGTTGCGCTCGATAAATTGGTTGCGCAACATAAATTGGGATCGCTTGCCTATTATTATAAAGGTACCGGCAACCAGGAAAATGAAGATGCTATTGCGTCTATTATATTGGGGAACTCTTTATTAACTGCCAGCGGTATACCTGTGGCCGGTGAATATGAGGTGAAAAATGCCCAGGCCATGAAAATTATGGACTCATTTGGTGCGGGCGGATCGTTTACTGAATATTATGCCATGGATTATGCAGCAGATGTAGTACTGATGGGCCACGATGGCCCCGGGCACATTACCATAGCAGAAGGCAAAACAAAAGTAAGGCCGCTGAGCGTTTACCACGGTAAAGTGGGCAAAGGCCTGTCCGTTGAAATGTCTGTTAAGAATGGCCCGGTAACCCTGTTGTCGGTGGTGGAGAAAAAAGGCGGCGGCTTGTTGTTGCTGGTGGCAGAAGGACAGTCAGTACAAGGACCGGTATTGCAGATTGGTAATACCAATAGCCGGTACGCATTCTCAATTGGTGCAAGAAAGTTTGTGAACGATTGGAACAGCCATGGCCCTGCGCACCATTGCGCAGTAGGAACCGGGCACATCGCTTCAAAAATTTCTAAACTGGGGAACTTACTGAATATGGAAGTTGTGAAAGTCTGTTAGCGCTCGCGTTCTCTTGATTTATTCTTTATCGGTTTTGTCTTAACCTGCTAGCACTCTGGCGAGTGATAGTAGCCGAAATAACTCCATCACCAATTGATTGCACTTCCAGCAGTTGATTTTCTTATTGATACCATGTCAAATTTTCGGTGTTCCAACGCAATCTGTTTTAGTTGCATTTGAAACGGTTGTACCCAGTCATTATCATGACAAGATACGCTGCCGCCAGTTGACTTTTAATACATTCGATAGAGTTGTACGCAAATACCCAGGCGGCATACAATTTGTACATTAAAAAAATAGATACACTTTTAAATCAAATTAAATTACCCGTATTACTACGCATGTGATGTAATCAATTTATTATTTAATGCATTAAACAAAACAATAGAAAAAAATAACTAGGTTGTAGCTGTTTTATTCATCATTAAAATCATTAACTTGGATAAGGCATTTATTATGACCTAAGCCATTCCCCGCTTCTAAACAAATGCCTGTCCGTTGATTCTACCTATGCGCAAGCCTGATTAGCATTTTTGGGTTAATAAGATTATTGGCCGTATGAAATAAAGAGTATGAAACGTTTTTTAATAGCAGATGATCATGCCATTATCCGGTATGCCATAAAAAACATTCTACGCGATGCTTTTCTGGATGTACATATAGAAGAAGTAAGTGATGCGGAGGATTTGCTGCAAAAAGTATTGACAGAAAAATGGGATGTGGTGATTACTGATATTTCCATGCCCGGCAAAAGCGGACTGGAAATTATGCAGCAGATAAAACAATCACAACCCAAACTGCCGGTTCTGGTGTTAAGCATCCACCGCGAAGAAATATATGCTGTACGTGTGATGAAAGCAGGAGGCGCCGGTTATATTCGTAAAGATACCGCCATGCAGGAATTGGTAAAAGCAGTTAAAGATGTACTACAGGGCAAAAAATATATACCTCCCTCTATCGCAGAACAACTGGTGTTTTCCATTGAACAAGATGCAGGCGATGACCCCCATGGAAAATTATCTGACCGTGAGTTCGAAATCATGAAACTGCTGGCTTCGGGCATGTCACTCACAGATATCTCCAGCAAACTTTCCCTGGGCATCACAACCATCAGCACCTACCGCTCAAGAATACTGGCCAAAATGAATTTAAAGAATAATACAGACCTCATGCATTATGCCATTGCACATAAATTATTATAGCGATTGCAGACACAGCGGATTTGCGAAGTAAATCTGCATTTCATATTTACCCGGCACATCGTTTTTTCAACAACAATATTTTGTGACAGATTAAATCAAGCGTTTAATTGATTGCAATCAATACAGTGTATGGCAAATGGGTATTGCCGTGGCGGTAGACCATCTAGAAATAATCGTAAACCCCTAAAAAAATTAATTTGTAATACTAGTATAGACATTACCATCCATTACAAACACTTCATAATTGTTTCTACAGTTCTTTAATTTTTATCCTGTTTTCTTTACAGCGGAAACTATTTCTAAACCTGTTATCTGTCTGCAATGAAAACCCGTACTCCATTTTTCGCCGCCGCGTTATTACACCGGCAAATCTGTTTTTTGCTCTTATCATCATTTCTGGGCATGCATTATGCCAATGCGCAACAAGCGGCACAAACGTCTGCCAATTTATTGAATGATAAGTTGCAACAACAAGATCAGCAATCGCCATCTCTTCCTGCCAATACTTCTTCAGATTGGTACCAGCAGGCAACTTCGTACATTACCGAAAGCGAATATTTCTTTCAGCCTTTCGGCACAAATGGTACCTACAGCGCCGTTAATCATGCCCAGCACCTGGGTTTTCTGTTCAGCGCTACCGGCTACACTGTAAAAAACTTTTCTGACAAAACAAATAGCGGAGAAGAAACCTGGGAAGAAGGGTTTACCATTCAAAGTATGGGCAGAAAAGGCCAGCATTCGGCATTGCCACGTTCTTACCGAAAAAAATATTCGACAGAATCATTGTTGTACGATTACGGCAATATCAACATAGAATACCTTAACACCAGTAAGGGTATGCGCCAGAATTTTTACATTAATAATAAACCTGCAGGTGTTGGCGCATTACAGGTGGTAATTAACCTGACAGGTGACCTTAACCCCAGTATTGCTAACCACAGTCAGTTGTTGTTATCTTCAAAAAAAGACAGCCACGCTGTAAAGCTTGCCTATGATAAACTAAAGGTTTGGGATGCCAATAACCGTGAGCTGGATGCTACTATGCAATTGCAGGATAACCACCAGCTGGTAATTTCAGTGAATGATAACAATGCGGTATACCCGGTTACGATAGACCCTTTGAACCATGCGCCAGACTGGACCGATAACGGCCAGGGCCTGTTATTTCCATTGGTGGATGATCTTACCGCACATGTGTTGTATGGTTTTTCTGTAAGTTCAGCCGGAGATGTAAATGGAGATGGTTATTCAGACCTGATTATAGGTGTACCTGCCTATGTGAAAATTCTGAGTATTGCCGGAAATTCTTTTAGCCTTGCATCAGTTGGTGCAGCCTTTATATACTATGGCGGCCCTGCCGGAGCATCAGCTACTCCTAATGAAGTATTGCAACCCAGCATTATTACCGGTGCATTGTCTGGCTTTAGCGTTAGCAGTGCCGGAGATGTAAATGGAGATGGTAAAGCTGATGTAGTGGTGAGTTCACCCGGCGATGACATTACCCTTACCGTGCTGTTTTCGCCGGTTAGTGTTTCAACAGGCAAAGTATATATATACTCGGGTGCCAGTTTTGACGGCAGCGTAAATACGCAACCGTCGCCCATGACGTCATTATCGCTTAAGCAACCAGATTTTGGGGTGCTGGCTGTTATACCAGCGAATCCATTATTTGGATATTCTATTGCCGCAGCGGGAGATGTAAATGGCGATGGATTTGGTGACGTGGTAATAGGCAGTCCTGCTTACTTTGATTTATTGTCTTTAACACTCGGAGGGCGCGTGGATGTTTTTCACGGAAGCGCATCTGGCGTTAGCAGCACACCTGCCAGCACCATCAAAGGCGGGTTGCTGAATGGCCTGTTTGGTTTTTCTGTGAGCACGGCAGGCAAAGTAAACAATGATGCGTACAGCGACATCGTTGTTGGTTCACCTGCGTCTATTAGTGTATTGGGCGTAGGCGCGGCCTTTGTATTTCATGGTAGTGCCAGTGGTATTACTGCCACCACGGCCGCAGGTGCCAACACTACACTGCAGGCGCCGGGTTTTTTAAATAAAACATTATTTGGTTTTAGCGTAGCCAATGCCGGTGATGTAAACGGTGATGGTAAAGACGACGTGATCATTGGAGAACCCTTATCACTCGAAACTACGCTTGCATTACAGCTGGTTGCTGTTGGTAAAGCACATATATTTTATGGCAGCAACAGCGGTATTGTAACTGCGGGTTCAACATCGTTAACAAGCCCACGCAGTCCCAATTTGCTGGGTATCTTGCAAGGCAACCTGCTGTTTGGCTTTAGTGTGTCGGGCGCCGGAGATATGAACTGCGATGGTATGGCAGATGTGTTGGTTGGAGAACCTGGTGGTACCGGCATCAGCCTGGGTACAGGTTTGCTGGGGTTGGTAAGCGCCAATGCACTCTCGGGCCATGCGTATGTATTTGCCGGCAAATCTGGAACAGGCCCGGTTAATTTACCCATCACTACGGTAAACGAAACCGGTTCACTGAGCGTGGCTAACCTGTTAGGTGCAAGTGTTCGCTCTGCGGGAGATGTAAATGGCGATGGCCATCCTGATATGTTGGTGGGCGCTCCGAATGGTACACTCAACCTCGCTTCTTCATTAACAGGTATTGTGGGCAGTGCGCTGGGGTATGTTACCAGCAACAGCGTAGGAAGTGCCTATGTTTGGATGGGCTGCAATTTTGCCCTGCTGCCCGTACACCTGCTGTCTTTTGACGCCAGAAAACAAGGAGAGGGTGCTGTGCTCAACTGGACAGTTACCGGTTCTGATAAGAATACCCGGTACGATATAGAAAGAAGCAGCAACGGTGTTTCTTTTACAACTATAGGAAGTGTGCTGGCCGCACCTGCGGGCGGTAGCGAAGAAAAATATTCTTTTACTGATAACCTGCTGCCTGCACCAAAGAATTACTACCGGCTGAAGTTTGTAAGCGATAATAAAACAAGCTATAGCAAAGTGATATTGGTTAGCGCCAGCAGCAATGCGCAACAAATGCGTGTATCGCCTAACCCTGCGCGGGGACATGTACAGTTGCATTTCAACAATATGCCTGCCGGCAACTATACCCTGGCAGTAATAAGCACCAGCGGACAGGTAACCATGCAAAAAAATATCAGCCTGGTTAATACCGTGTATGAATTAAAAACTATTGAAAGAAGTGCTTCAATGGTGGCTGGCACGTATTTTATACGCCTGATCAATCAGAACACCCAAACTATAAGCACCAGCAAAATCATTCTGGAATAACTACACACCATACATGTCAACTGCCATTATTGAATAACAATAATGGCAGTTTTTTGTGCGCCAAGCATACTTATTGTATTTCTGATTGCAATGGTAAGTGCACGGTAAACACACTGCCCTTGCCAAATTCCGTTTCTACTGTAATGCTACCTTTTAATTGTTCTACCAGGTATTTAACAATGCTGAGACCAAGACCGGTTGACATTTCACCGCCGGTGGGGCGCGAAGATAATTTCTGGAACCGCTGAAATAACAGGGGGCGGTCCTCTGGCCGTATGCCCGGCCCTTCATCGCCCACAAGAATCTTTACCTCTTTGTGGTTACCGGTAACAGCTACTGTAACATTTTTGCCTGGCGCGGTATACTTTACAGCGTTGGAGATGAGGTTTTCGATAATCTGCGCGCAGCATTCACGGTCTGTAAATAATAAAAAGTTTTTGTTGTTTTTAAAGTGCAGCGTAATATTTTTTTTGTTGGCCATGGGCGCATAACGCGCAAGAATATCGCTCACCAGCACATTGATATCTATTTCCCGGATGAACAGCTGCATGTTGCCTGCATCAGACATGCTGGCCGAAAGATAATTGGCCAGCAATGTTTTCATCTCAAGCGAGGCATCATGTATCATTTCAAACACCTGCTTTTCTTCTGCGGAGCCGGATGGTAGATTATTTTTAAGAAGGGTTTCGCTTAGCATAGAAATTGCAACCAGTGGTAGCTGCAGATCATGAGACGCAATGTCCATGAAATGGTTTTTCTCCTGGTTCATAAAAAAAAGGTTCTCATTGGCAATGATAAGTGCCTCGTTCTGTAGTTGTAGTTCCTGGTGCGATTGCCGCAGGTCTTCTTCCATTTTTTTTCTGGCGGTAATATCTATGACTACCGCGCGGCTCATTTTGTACCTGCCTGCTTCATCATATACAGCAGTGGCGGTGAGCAGTACCGGAAAAGTACTGCCATCTTTGCGCACCATGTCAAATTCAACATCGCTGATGAAGCCGGTTTTCATAAATGGCCGGTATACCTCGTGAAATTTTTGTTGGCTTTGTTCAGTCAGGATATCGGTCATCTTTTTTATGCCGGTAAAACCTTCGCGGCATTCTCCCAGCCAGCGCAGTTCAGTATCGTTGATGCGCACAAACACACCGTTTTCATCGAGCGAATGGTAACCACAGGGTGCATTGTTATAGATATCTTCTATTTCTTCAAAAGCAGCCTGTAATTCATCTTTGCGATCTTTTAATGCCCGTGCAGAACTGAGCAGCCGGAGGTATTTGTGTTTAAAGTCAATTTTTAGCAGGTCAATATTTACCGTGTTGGTAGTCTGTTTCGTGTTAATATTGCTGCTTTTCATTCGCCGTTGTTTACCAGTCAGGGATGGGTTTATACGATAATGAAAGATCGCATTTTATGACCATATAACATTATCTGATTCGTAAAATTAAATGGTAACCCTTAGGCCATTTGCGCATTTGATGGAAAATAGTGACGCCAGTCAATGAAGTATCAATGCGCGGCACCATTTTGCCGCCCTCCGCTCACGCAACAGGTACGTAACCGTAATGTCTGAACGTATGCGTGTGACACCTGCAAAAAGGCGCTGCGATGCGTTCAGTCAAAAAAAACGCCGCAAGTTGCGGCGCGGCTATAACAAAGTAGGTAGAATTACAATTGCTGTTTAATTTCTGCCAATGCCAAAAGGGCTATCGCAATATTTTGCCATTTAAATTTGTCGGTGGTTACCTGGTGAACGTTTTCAAGCTGATTAATGATTTTGTCTACAAAAGACTGAATGGTATCGGTGGCCAGGTTTTTTCTTTTTAAAAGAAGAACGGTTCGCTGAATGTATTTGCCGGCATCCTGTGCTGACAGGGAATATAAAATGCGGATAACAAGTTTTGCACGGTACTTATCAAGTGATATTGGCATAGCATGGATTTTTTAAACTGTTAGCAAAAAAGGTTGTTCAAATGTAATAAAATTATTGAAAGTATCAGCATTGGGGATAAATTGCCGGCGGCAAATGTGGAAACCTGCCTGCCGGCAGGCAGGTGTGGAAAACGGAGTTAGCCTCGACGCGGATGATGGAACGCAGATTTTTATGATGGTGATGGTTGTTCATGATTTGTTCCATTACTGATTAACCGATCAACTGATCAACAAATCAACAAATCAACCAATCAACCAGTCAACCAATCAACTGATCAACCCAACCAATGAACCAGTCAACTATTCAGCTGGCAGATGACGTGCAGCTGTCGCCCGTTATCTTATTAAAAGCGGGTGAGCTTACCTGTATGTATGAGATGGGCAAATTGCGCTACATACGTAAAGGCGATACCGAGTTGCTGCGCAACATATATGCTGCGGTGCGCGACCAGCATTGGGCAACGCTGCCTTATACCATTGAAGCAGAAAAAATAGACGTACATGAAAATGGGTTCATAATTCAGTATACAGCGGTGTATGTACAGGAGGGGCCGGTGTACAAATCATTTTTCCGTCTTGAGGGGAAGGCCGATAATTCCATTATTGTTGAAATGCAGGGTACCGCGCTGGCGGGGTTTACCAAAAACAGGATTGGTCTATGCGTTCATCATCCTGTGTATACATGCAGTGGCCAAACAGCCACCATTACAACCCCCCGCGGAACCAACTATACGGCTCAATTTCCGCAAAGCGTTAGTCCGCACCAGCCATTCACTGACATACAACAAATGGAATTTACTACCCGTAACAATATTAAGGTGCAGTTGATTTTTGAGGGCGATGTCTTTGAAACCGAAGACCAGCGCAACTGGTCAGACAGCTCGTATAAAACTTATTCAACGCCATTGTCGGTACCGTTTCCGGTTAAGGTAGAACCGGGCGATACCTGCCGGCAACAAATTACATTTAGTGTAACCGGCGGTATGGGGCATCACCCAACAAACCATAGCGATACGAGCGAAGAGAAGATCCCGTTTCCGGCCATTGGCTATTGCCGGTCTAACCATACAACGCTGACAAACGATGCTGTTACGCTGCTCACACAACTACCCATTCAGCATTACCGTGCGTCTATTGATCTAAGCCGGGCGGGGTGGCAGCACGAGTTGTCTGTAGCGTGTGCAGAAGCAACACTGTTACAAACAAAACTGCAACTGGTGTTGTTCTTTCCTGCAACGTTGGATGAAGTATTGCATACAGTACTATCGATGCTTGCCGATAATGAACAAACATTGCACAGTATACTGATATTGCAGCAAGGGCAGCCTGTTACGCCGCACGCGGTGATGACTGCCGTTTATCAAAACTTGAAAAAAACGCTTCCGGCAATACCGGTGGGCTATGGAACCGATTTATTTTTTGCAGACCTCAACCGGAACCGGCCCCTGAATTGCCCGTTTGATTTTGTGAGCTTTCATTTACACCCACAAGTGCATGCCGCTGACAACCGTTCTATTTTGGAGAACCTTGAAAACCTGCCAGACATGGTAGCCACCGCAGCTGGTTTCAGCGGCGGGAAACCGGTTTTTGTATCGCCTATCACTTTCAAAGATCGGGGTGAGATGCTGGCGGGCGATGAGAAACAATACAGCGCACTGATGGCCTGGTATACGCTCATGAGCATGCAACAACTTGCGGCTGCGGGCAGCCTTACTTACCACGAGCTGCTGGGTAATAATGGATTGATCCGATACGCTGACACAGGCGCGGGCACAACCGGCGTTATTCAAACATCACCACTATACCATGCGTTAACAGCCATTCAAAGCTTTCAACCGATGTTTATCATTAAAAGATATGCCGGCAAAAAGTTGCTCCTGAAAAGGCTGTTGCTTGAAAACGCTGCTGGTGCGCGACTGGCTTTTGAAGCACCCGCGTTACTGCAGCATTTTAATGAAGTTCTGGATCCCGCATGATGATAGTTTGAACATTGATCATGTACCGGCAGTAGGCCACCTGGCCGAAAAACTTCTTATTTGGTCTGGATCTTTTTGTTAATTCATTTATATCTTTATATTAACTTATTTCTTTGGTAGTTGAATAAGGGCCATTCCGGTGCAACTTGCTGCTATTATGAAAAATTTGTTGAACAAGCCAATTGTTTTGGTTTCCGCTGCTGCCATAAAAAACGGTGATCATGCCGCTTTTCTCAGCGTGTACAACAGCCTTCACATAAAAACATTCCGTTTCCTTTTTAAAAAAGTGCATGAGGCAGAGGTTGCCAAGGAGCTGACCCAGCAAACGTTTATCCGCTTATGGCAGTTCCGTAATACGCTATCAAATTATCACCCGCTGGAGAAGCAGGTATTTATTATAGCGCATAGTTTGCTGGTTAATCACTATGAAAAAGAGACCAGCCTCAAAAAGTTCAGGCAGCGGCAACAGGTGCAAGAGCAGGCATTTACTTATACAACAGATCAACAATCTTCTTTCGAGTTGTCTGATGCGCTCAGCGCTGCTATTAACAACCTGCCCCCCGTAAGAAAAAAAATACTCATCCGGAAAGCCTTTCACGAATACAGCAATAAAGAAATCGCACAGCAGATGGATATTTCTGTAAAGACGGTAGAAGACCATGTTACCAGGGCTTTTCGCCGCATGAAGCAATTAATGATGTTGTTTGCCGCATTGCTTGCCGCGCTTTTTACTGCTAACGGCCACTTGTAATTTGTTTTGCCCGCCCTTGCCCAATTATTTTTTTAACAGAACCGGGGTAACACACCCGCTCAACTGTACATACCATCAATACATCTTACCAACGCTTTTATGCAAGGGATTAGCAGCGAATTAATAGAACAGTTTTTTAAAGGTCAGTGCACCAGGGATGAGGCCGTTGCAGTGTTAGACTTCCTCAAAAAAAATCCGAATCACCCTTACCTGTTGAAAGAATGGAAGGCTGCTGATGAAACCACGCCCTTGCCCACGCATTATACGCTGGATATGTATGATGCAGTAGTGGCGCATATGGGAAAAGAAGAAACTTCTCAGGGGCGTTTAAAATTATGGTGGAGAATTGCCGCTGCGGCCTGTGTTATCAGCATATTTATTTCTTTGTGGTTAGGCAGTGTAAAAACCGACCCGTCAGGTTCTATAGCTGCAGAAGCCCAAAATGCACCAGTAGAATGGATAGAGCGGCAGAATACGCAGGATACCGCCATTGCCCTGCAGTTGCCCGACAGATCAACCATCACCTTATCGCGCAAAGCCTGGGTGCGTTACCGGAAAGATTTTGTTGCCGCGTCGCGCCGCGATGTGTACCTGCATGGACAGGCATTTTTTGAAGTGGCAAAAAATAAAGAAAAACCATTCACGGTATATAGTAGCTTTATCAGTACGACGGCTTTGGGCACAGCCTTTCGCGTAACTGCAGCCGATGATGGCAACACTATGAAAGTACAACTACAAGAAGGTAAGTTGCGGGTAATGGTAACAGATTCAGCAGTAAGAAAACTACATACTCATTATTATTTATTGCCCGGGCAAGAGATCACATTTACCGGAAAAACAACCGCCGGTGTGATTCGCCCTTACGAATAATGTACCGCGTGTGTGGAATCATAAAATGTATTACTATCCCATACCCGAAACGGATTGTTTATTTAAACCTGCACTGGCGCAGAACCCGGGATGGTAAGAGTTTTTAGTTTTTAGTTTGTAGTTCTTTTGCGCTGATCTTACTTCGTTAGTTTGTTAGGTCGTATTTTTATTTAATTACATTCGCCGCAGCTTCGCCCGCGCCCGGTTTTTGTACTTTCATGAATGTTGTAAAGGGAAGCCGCGCTGCAGTAATTTGTTGCAGGGAACTGACTCCCAAACTAAAAACTAAAAACCAAAAACTATAAACTGAAAACTAAAATCTAAAAATTATTAAACAATGTATGGAATGAAAAAACAAACTTTTGTCATTGCGCTGCTAATCTTATTTGCAGGTAACGCATTTGCGCAGCAGGTAAAGCATGTGGTGGTAATTACAGTGGATGGCTTTAGGCCAGATTTTTACAGGGATACAGCCTGGCATGCATGGAACATACGTGCGTTGATGAAAGACGGGACGCATGCACTGGGACAAAACAGTGTTTTCCCTTCCATGACGTATCCCTCGCACACCACCATTGTAACAGGCGTGCAACCATCTGTACACGGTGTGTATTATAATAGCATGTTTGAACCTGCGGGGCCTACCGGTAAAATATATTGGAACGATAGTTCCATTAAAGTACCCACATTGTGGAAAGCAGTGCAGGACAAAGGCCTGAAAGCATCGGCATTGTTCTGGCCTGTGTCTGCCGATGCACCTGTTTCTTATAATATACCAGACATTGGCAGTATGGGTGAGGCCGTACGTGAACAATACAGCCGGCCGGCAGGGTTTATTAATACTGTAAAGGCAGAAGTGTTCAATGGCGCGGCTAAAATAGAATATGGAAGAGATGTTAACGTAGCAAAAATCGCGGCGTATGTTATTAAGAAAGACCAGCCGAATTTCATGACAGTACACTTTTTTTCAGTTGACCATGCAGAACATATGGATGGCCGTGAAGGCGATGATGTAAAGGAAGCCATAGCAGGAGCAGACAGTGCAGTAGGTATTGTAGTGGATGCGTTAAAAGCTGCGGGTATCTGGAAGAACACCGTAATTATTGTAACAGGCGACCATGGTTTTGTAACTGTGAAGACAAGTGTAAGCCCCAATGTATGGCTGGCCAACGCGGGTTTAATGAACGATAATAAAGATGACTGGAAAGCACAGTTTTTTTCTGTAGGCGGTTCATCGTGGCTATACCTGAAAGATAAAAATGATACAGCCACACTCAACAAAGTAAAAAGCCTGCTGGCGGCATTGCCGGAAGATCAGAAAAAATTCTTTCGGATTATAGATCGGAAAAAACTGGATGAAATTGGCGCCAATCCCGAAGTAGCATTTGCCTTGAGCGGAGAAAACAATGCCTCGCTTAACGGTGCGTATAAAGGCGAAGCCATTAAACCGGGCAAAGGCGGCTCACATGGATACTTCCCGGATTTCTTTGAAATAAGAACAGGGTTTGTTGCGTATGGCCCCGGTATTACAAAGGGCGGCGTTATAAAAGAAATGAATGAACGCGATATAGCGCCCACGGTAGCCAAATTGCTGGGCATCAATTTTCCTTCTGCAAAAGGTGTAATACCGCAAGGACTGTTGAAATGATGACAGGCTATGATTGACCCGTTGTAAAATCACCTATATGCTGACAACCGTAGTCTACCAGCTACGGTTGTTTATTTGTAAAGATGCGAGGTATGACATTCTAATCATAAGCTATACAAAAAACCCGGTGCTAACCAGCACCGGGCGTATTTAATACAACCTGTACATGTTATTTCACAGGCAGACTATGGAAAAACTTTTCAATCAAAAAAAGGAAAGGTTTAATGGTTAACAGGCATTGGAAAAGTTTATCAGCCACTAAATAATCATTTTAATTCTTATTGCTTTGTTAAGGCAGGTCATTTTAACAATTATTAATGCCCGCACGGCTGCACCTGCTTGCTGTTCGTCCGCTGGACATTCACCTGCTAAATCGCTGAACCTTCAAACTATGGGCTCGTGAACTTTGAACTATCGAACTATGAACTTCTGAACTCTTAACACTTAATTCATAACTCTTAACTCTTAATTCATAACTCTTAACTCCCGAACTCTTAACTCTTAATTCATAACTCCCAACTCCTTTTGGCCTCTTAGCCTATTATTAGTAAGTTGTAAGCAATTTCTCTATAGCATCATGGGATATGAATAGCAACAGGAAACGTTTTATCATCTTATTTGGCGCGCTATTGTTTACAGCAGTGGCCTTCCTGGTATACCGTTATTTCAGCCGCAGTAACACCATTGCTGGTATACCTGCCGGCAGCACAGATTGGAAAGAGTACAATGGCAGCGGTAATCGGGATCACTATTCTTCACTTACACAAATAACAAAAGACAATGTGAGCCAGTTGAAAGTTGCCTGGGTGTATGCGTCTGGTGGAGCAGATACAGCAGGCAACCGCACGCAGATGCAGTGCAACCCGGTAATAGTAAATGGGGTCTTATATGGTGTAAATGCCGGTATACAGGTGTTTGCGCTGGAAGCTGCTACTGGCAAGGGGTTATGGAAAACGCAACTTACCGATAATGGAGGAACGCTGAGTCGCGGTATCACTTATTTTGCCGATAGTGTTGCTGCAAGAATTTTTTTTGGCGCGGGCCGCTGGCTCTATGCATTTGATGCCGCTACGGGCAAACCCATTACAGCTTTTGGCGACAGCGGCCGCATCGACCTTAAAATTGGAATAGAAAGGGAAGGTGCTGATAATTTTGTCTCCTCCAATACACCCAACACTATTTTTCGAAACCTGATCATTACCGGCGCCAGGGTATCTGAATCAGAAACTGCGTTGCTGGGAGACATCAGGGCTTTCAATGTATATACAGGCCAATTGGTGTGGACATTTAAAACCATTCCGGAAAAAGGCGATACCGGTTACCAAACCTGGAACGCCGAGCCGCGCAGGCATATCGGCGGCGCCAATGCCTGGGCGGGTATGGCCATTGATCGCGAAAAAGGCATCGTATACATTCCTACCGGATCGGCGGCATTTGATTTTTATGGCGGTAACAGGGTAGGCGATAATCTTTTTGCCAACTGTTTACTGGCGCTGGATGCAGCTACCGGTAAACGCCTCTGGCATTTTCAACTGGTACACCACGATATCTGGGACCGCGACCCGCCGGCACCACCCAACCTGGTAACGGTAATGCGTAATGGAAAAATGATAGACGCGGTTGCACAGATTACCAAACAGGGATATATTTTTCTTTTCGACCGTGTAACTGGCGCACCCATATTTCCCATTGAAGAAAAAAACGTTGTAGTACTGGCCATGCCCGGCGAGCATCCCAGCGCCACACAACCCATACCGGTAAAGCCCGTAGCTTTCACACGCCAGTCGTTCACAGCAAATGATTTCAATGATTTTGTAAGCAATAAAGATTCGTTACAACAAATACTGCGGCAAGCCCAAACCGGTGCTGCCTACATACCTGTTACAGAAAAAATGACCATTTTCTTTCCCGGTACGGATGGCGGTGGCCAATGGGGCGGTGCTGCTGCGGACCCGCAAGGTATTTTATATGTGCCGGCCAAAGAAATTCCCTGTTATACAACGCTGGTAGATGCCAGTCAGCCAACAGGCGGTATTGGGGCAACAGGCAATAACCTCTACCAAACCTGGTGCGCCTCCTGCCACGGAAAAGATTTAGCCGGCAACCACGATGGATCCATTCCAGCTTTGTTACATGCAGAACAACGGGTAAAAGAAATTGCCGCGTTACAAATACTTGAAAAAGGTAAAGGCATGATGCCTTCTTTTTCTCACGTGCCCGAAGAACAACGAAAAGCAATCATTGATTTTTTATTCAATAAAAAAACCACCAGTACCCCGGTTGTAATGACATCCGCTCAAAACAAGCTTCCCTATAAACATACAGGTTATAACCGGTGGTACGATAAGAACGGCTACCCGGTAAACACGCCACCCTGGGGTACCCTCACCGCTGTTGATCTGAATACCGGCGAACGTAAATGGCAGGTGCCACTGGGCGAATACCAGGCATTGTTGGATAAAGGCATGCCCCCAACCGGTACAGATAACTACGGCGGACCGTTGGTTACCGCCAGTGGTATACTGTTTATTGCAGCCACACGCGATGAAAAAATGCGCGCATTTGATAAAGCCACCGGTCAACTACTTTGGCAAACCAAGTTGCCCGCCGCCGGCTATGCCTCGCCCAGCACGTACGCGGTAGGTGGGAAACAGTATATAGTGATTGCGTGCGGTGGCGGAAAACTCACTACCAAATCGGGCGATAAGTACGTGGCGTTTTCATTGCCAGACTAAAGCGCCCTTAACCACAATAATTGTTTCACGATTTCAAAAATTTATAATTAATTTTTACCCCTTATTCAGCCAGGGAAATTAATTTCATTCATTTACATACGCATCAATTATGGAAACAAAAGGGTTTAGAAGCCAGGGATGGTTTGGCCGCACAGGTAAAGACGGACTTATTTACCGCTCGTGGTTCAGGAAACAGGGTATACCAGCCGATGAGATTGCCGGGAAACCGATCATAGGCATTTGCAATACCTGGTCTGAACTTACACCCTGCAACTCTCATTTTCGTGAGCTGGCAGAGAGTGTAAAGAAAGGTGTGTTGCAAGCCGGTGGCTACCCCGTAGAATTTCCGGTGATGAGCTTAGGCGAAACACTGATAAAACCTACTGCCATGCTGTACCGCAACCTGGCCAGTATGGATGTGGAAGAATCTATCCGGGCAAACCCCATGGATGCAGTGGTATTGCTTTGTGGATGCGATAAAACCACCCCTTCGCTGGTAATGGGGGCATGCAGCGTAAACCTGCCTACCATTGTAGTGTCAGGTGGCCCCATGCTTACGGGTAAGTACCGCAACCGTGATATCAGCACCAGCGATGTATGGCGTTTCAGTGAAGAATACCGCACCGGTAAAATGACCGACGAAGAATTAACATTGGCCGAAGCCGGTATGTGCCGGAGCGATGGCCACTGTGCGGTAATGGGCACCGCCTCAACTATGGCATGTATGGTAGAATCGCTGGGCATTTCATTGCCACAGAACGCTGCCATACCCGCACCGGATGCAGCCCGCAAAATTATGGCGCAATTATCCGGCCGTGAAATTGTAAGGATGTGCCATGAAGACCGCAAACTCTCAGACGTTTTAACCCGGGAAGCATTTGAAAACGCCATTATGGTAAACGCTGCAATTGGCGGTTCCACCAATTTTGTCATCCACCTGCTCGCCATAGCAGGGCGTATTGGTATACAATTGGATTTGTCGGATTTCGATAAATACTCCAATGGTATACCGCTTATTACCAACCTGCAGCCGTCTGGTAAATATTTTATGGAAGACCTGTATTATGCCGGTGGACTGACCGCCGTTATGAACCAGCTGTTGCCTTTTCTGCATAAAGACTGCATAACGGTGAATGGCAAAACCATTGAAGAAAACTGTATTGATAAACCCAATTACAATGAGTCCGTAATTGCCACTATCGACAATCCGTTCAATCCCATTTCGGGCATTGTGGTGTTGAAAGGCAATCTTAGTGTAGACGGCGCCGTTATAAAGCCTTCTGCTGCCAGTCCGCACCTGATGCAGCATACGGGCAAAGCCGTGGTATTTGAAGACATAGATGATTACAAACATAAAATTGATGACCCCAACCTTGAGTGCGATGAAAACAGCGTGCTGGTACTCAAGAATGTTGGCCCAAAAGGATACCCGGGTATGCCCGAAGTAGGCAATATGTCGTTACCACCCAAATTATTGAATAAAGGCATTACCGACATGGTGCGTATCTCAGACGGAAGAATGAGCGGTACTGCATTTGGCACCGTGGTGCTGCATGTATCGCCCGAGGCAGCAGCAGGCGGTACATTGTCTATTGTAGAAGACGGCGATGTAATTACATTGGATGTAGCGAACCGGATACTGCATATTGATCTTACCGATGAAGAAATAGCCCGTAGAAAAAAAGAAAAAAAGCAAAGCGTGGTCTTTGAATCGCGCGGTTATGTATCGCTGTACCAAAAGCATGTGGAACAGGCCAACCTGGGTGCAGATATGGATTTCCTGCGCGGCAGTTCAGGTAGTGAGGTGACGAGAGACTCTCATTAAAAACTATTTTAAATTTTGTATTTTAAATGTTAAATGGGCGATTGGTTGTGTGTGGTAATAGTACAACTTCCTTTGTTTCGGCACACGCAATTCAAAATTTAAAATTCAACATTCAAAATAATAACGCATGTCTTTTCAAAACAAAACAGCTATCGTTACCGGTGCGGGGCAGGGTATAGGTTTTGAAATATGCAGGCAACTGGCTTCAGCGGGTGCCAATGTAATTTTGAACGATGTTGACCCTGCATTGGCTGATCATGCCGCAGGCCAGTTAACCGGTACCGGTAAACACGTTGCAGTTGCGGGCGATGCTGGCAATATAGAATGCATTCAGCAAATGGTTAACACTGCCAAAGAAAACTTTGGTGCCCTCAATATAGTCATTGCCAATGCAGGTATTACACTCTTCGGCGATTTTTTTGACTACACGCCCGAAGCTTTTTATAAAGTAATGCAAGTAAACCTGGGCGGAACATTTTTTTTGGCACAGGCAGCTGCCAGGCAAATGAAACAACAAACGGGCGGCGGGGCGTTGTTGTTCATGTCGTCTGTTACCGGTCACCAGGCACATAAGAACCTGGCGGCTTATGGCATGACCAAAGCAGCCCTGGAAATGCTGGCTAAAAACCTGGTCATAGAATTATCGCAGTATAAGATCAATGTGAATGCCATTGCTCCCGGTGCTACTCTAACAGAACGCACGCTGGAAGACAATAATTATCAGCGCATATGGTCTGGTTTAACACCCATGGGCCGCCCGGCAACTGTGGAAGACATTGCGGCTACTGCCTTATTTATGGTGTCTGATAACGCCAAACACATTACCGGCCAAAGTATCATTGTAGATGGCGGTTGGACATGTGTAAGTCCTTCTCCTATATAATGACTTGGCCTTTTTCCTCGTAGTGATACATGCTGAATAAGATCTGTAACACACTGTAACAAATCTGCTACTGAACTTAACAGGGCCGGTGCTACATTTGCATTGTTTTTTTATTCACAAGCACCGCCCTTGTTCCATCATCTTCAATGCCATCAAATGAAAAAATTGCCTGCTTTTATCATTACCGTTCTGCTGATTAATGTTTGCAATGCCCAAATGGTGGATAAAATCAATGATCCGGTAGAATGGGTCAACCCGCTGATGGGCACAGCCTCCAACCACTCCTTGTCTAACGGTAATACCTACCCTGCCATTGCGTTGCCATGGGGAATGAACTTCTGGACGCCGCAAACCGGTAAAATGGGCGATGGCTGGCAATATACCTACGATGCTACTAAGATTGTAGGCTTTAAGCAAACGCACCAGCCCTCACCCTGGATGAACGATTACGGGCAGTTTTCCATTATGCCTGTAACCAACCACCTGGCAGTGTTGCAGGAAAAACGCGCCAGCTGGTTTTCGCACAAAACTGAGATTGCCAAACCCTATTATTACAGCGTTTACCTGGCAGACCATGATGTAACTACCGAAATAACACCCACCGAACGTACAGCACAGTTCAGGATCACTTATCCCGCGGCTGACAGTTCATTTATTGTTATAGACGCTTTTGCAAAAGGATCGTACATAAAAATTATTCCAGGTGAAAAGAAAATAATCGGGTATTCAACACAACATGCGCATGGACCATTGCCTAATTTCAAAAATTACTTTGTTATTTATACAGACAAGGCATTTAGTACAGCGCTTACTTACAACGATTCCGTGCGTAGTGATGCACTTGAATTATCGGCCAATCACGCACTGGCAGTCATTGGTTTTAAAACAGTGAAAGGCGAGCAGGTGCACCTGCGTGTGGCCTCTTCATTCATTAGTTTTGAACAGGCAGAACTTACGCTGCAAAAAGAACAAGGCAATAATAATTTTGACCGCACTATGCAAAAGGCAAAATCCGTGTGGAACAAAACGCTCGGCCGTTTGTCTGCAGAAGGCGGTACCATAGACGATGCACGTACGTTTTATTCGTGCCTGTACCGCATGTTGTTCTTCCCAAATAAAATGTATGAATTGGATGCGCAAAACAAACCCATCCATTGGAGCCCGTATACCGGTCAAACGCTGCCCGGCTACATGTATGGCGGCACTGGTTTCTGGGATACCTTTCGCGCATTGTATCCGTTTCTCAACCTGGTCTACCCTTCAGTAAATAAAGAAATGCAGGAAGGGCTTATCAATGATTACAAAGAAGGCGGTTGGTTGCCGGAATGGTCAAGCCCCGGGTATGCCAATGTAATGATTGGCAATAATTCTGCTTCGGTGGTGGCGGACGCTTACATTAAAGGTTTGCGCGGATATGATATTGAAACACTGTACCAGGCTTTGGTACATGGCGCCAACAATGAGGGCCCCAAAGGTACCGGTCGCCGGGGCGTTAATTATTATAACGATCTGGGTTATGTGCCGTATGATGTAAAAATTAATGAGAATGCAGCGCGTACATTGGAATATGCATACGATGATTATGCCATCTACCAACTCGGCAAAGCACTCGGCAAACCAGCGGCTGAAACGGACGTTTACAAAAAACGCAGCATGAATTACCGGAAATTATTTGACCCATCCACCGGTCTTATGCGCGGCAAAAACCAGGACGGCAGTTTTCAAACGCCTTTCAGTCCGTTTAAATGGGGCGATGCTTTTACCGAAGGCAATAGCCTGCACTACACGTGGAGCGTATTCCAGGACATCCGCGGTTTGGCCAACCTCATGGGCGGCGAAAAACAATTTGCTGCCAAACTGGATTCGGTGTTTACATTACCGCCGGTATTTGACGCCAGTTACTACGGTGGTGTTATTCATGAAATCCGCGAGATGCAAATTGCCGGTATGGGGCAATACGCCCATGGTAACCAGCCCATACAGCACATGATTTACCTGTACAATTATGCCGGTATGCCTTGGAAAACGCAGTATTGGGTAAGAGAGGCCATGAGCAAATTGTATAAAGCAACGCCGGACGGTTATTGCGGAGATGAAGACAACGGACAAACCTCTGCATGGTATGTTTTTTCGGCTATGGGTTTTTACCCGGTAACACCAGCCAGCGATCAATATGTATTGGGTACGCCGCTGTTCAGAAAAATAACCCTGCAGCTGGAAAATGGAAAACAGGTAGTGATCAATGCACCCGGCAACGATCAAACAAAAAAATATGTTACCAGTCTTCAGTACGATGCAAAGCCTTACAGCAAAAACTGGATAAGCCACAGCGCATTACAAAAAGGCGCGGTGCTGCAATTCAATTTGTCTGCAGCTCCCAATAAAACGCGTGGAACCAACCCGGCTGATTATCCTTTTTCGTTGTCTGATGAAAAGTAGCGTGCTAAGAGTTGCTATTCACTTCGCTCATAGGGTGTCGCACGGAGCTAACAGCGTACTAAGAGGTGCTAGGAGAAAAAGAGATTTCGCTTCGCTCATGGGGTTTCGCACAGAGCTAACAGAGTGCTAAGAGGTGCTAGGAGAAAAGGAGAAAAAGAGATTTCGCTTCGCTCATAGGGTTTCGCACAGAGCTAACGGAGCTAACAGAGCTTAGGAGATGCTGGGAGTAAAAAAACATAAAAAATCTCTGCTGGCTCTGTTAGCTCTGCGCGACATTTTTTTCAAGCGAAGCGCCTGTCATAAAATAAAAAAAGATAAAAAAATCTCTGCTAGCTCTGTTAGCTCTGCGCGACATTTTTTTTCAAGCGAAGCGCCGCCCTTAGCCCTGAATAAGTTTTGCAATGCCAAATGCACAAGCTGCAGCTGCTGCACCAATAAACGTAACCCGCAATGCACCCCACCATGGATTCACTCCCGTAAACTTGCTTTTAAAAAAGCCGAAAATAAACAGGCAGCAAAGTGTAATGGCTGCTGATATTTTTAAACCGCTTGTACCATCAGCAACAAAAAAATAGGGGCTCAACGGAATAATGCCGCCAACAATATATGATACGCCAATATTGAAGGCGCTTTTGCGTGCACGTTGTGCATCGGGTTTATCGAGACCCAGTTCATACTTCATCATAAAGTTTACCCATTTCTCTTTGTCTTTGGTCATTTCTTCTACCGCCTGTTGCTGCACGTCTTCGCTGAGCCCAAGATTCTGGAAAAATAATTTCACTTCTTCTTTTTCTTTATGTGGTACGTTTTCCACTTCATCGTATTCCCTTTTTAATTCGCTGTTGTAATGATCGATTTCTGTTTTACCTGCCAGGTAGCCGCCCAGTCCCATGGCAATGGAACCGGCCGCTATTTCTGCTATGCCCGCAATAACAATAAGGCTGGTGCTGCTAACGGCGCCGCTGAGGCCAGCAGCCAGTGCAAACGGCACCGTAAGGCCATCGCTCATGCCAATAACAATGTCTGTCAGCAGATCAGAGCTTTGCAAGTGTGTTTCTATATGATTATGTGCACTTGTTTCCAAAATGGTATATTAAAATGATGGTGATATCTGTTATTTAACCGCTTCGTTTTTTTCTTCGGGCTCCTTGCTTCTTTTCATTTCAGCAGCAATGGCGTGTGCGTTGGGGTCTGCCTGTTTTTCAAGTTCATGCACAATGCTGGCGTGATTTGCCGCATCGCGGTTTTGCGATAGTTTATACGCGGCCTGTATCTCTTCAATCTCAATTTCAAAACCTACAATACCTTTTACCTGGCTGTGCAAAAACGCTGGATCCATGGTTTCTACTGCTACGGGATTTTTTGACCCGGCTTCGTATTTACGCACTAACTTACTGAGCATATTCACCAGTCTTTCGCCTTCTACTATTTTAATAGTGCCGTATACATGCACGGCAATATAATTCCAGGTGGGCACATTTTCATGATCGTACCAGGAAGATGAGATATACGCATGCGGGCCGGAGAAAACCGCCAGCACCTGCGATTGATCAGCGAAATTTTTCCATTGCGGGTTACCACGCGAAATATGGCCCGCTAAAATGTCTTTACCATTTTCATTTTTGTCGAGCCCCAAAGGAATATGGGTGGCAGTTAGCCGGGTACCGCCCTGGCTAATCAGTAAACCAAAACTGTTTTGGTGTATGAACCCGCGCACCTCATCCAGGTTATCATTTTTATAACGGTGGGGTATATACATAGTGATAGGTTTGCAATTACATAATTATGCTTGCAGGGTTTGCAGGCTTCTGTCGATGATCTGTACACATTCTGCTACCTGTTGCTGATTAATGATCAGGGGAGGAGCAAATCGTATTTTATCCCCGTGCGTGGGTTTTGCCAGCAGCCCGTTTTCTTTAAGGCTCATACACAAATCCCAGGCAGCTTCTTTGTTGGGGTGTTGTATAATAATGGCATTGAGCAGGCCTTTGCCGCGTATGGTTTTTATGAATGGCGATTGCAATGCAGCCAGTCCGTCTCTCAGCAATTGGCCCATGGCAGCCGCATTATCGGCCAGCTGTTCGTCTTTTAACACCTGCAACGCAACAATGGCTGTTTTGCACCCCAGCGGATTGCCGCCGTAAGTAGAACCATGTTCGCCGGGCTGTATGGTCATCATGATAGCATCGTCTGCAAGCACCGCGCTTACGGGTAGCAGTCCACCACTCAATGCTTTTCCGAGTATCAAAATATCAGGCCGTACATTTTCATAATCACAGGCCAGCATTTTACCGGTGCGGCAAAGCCCTGTTTGAATTTCATCTGCTATAAACAATACATTGTCATCTTCACAATATTGTTTCACAGATGCCAGCCATCCGTCAGTGGGTATCACAACGCCTGCCTCGCCTTGTATGGGTTCGGCTAAAAAGGCGGCCACATTTTTATCCTGCAGCGCTGTTGCCAGTGCATTCAAATCATTATACGGAATTACTTCAAAGCCTGGCATAAACGGGCCAAACCTGCTGAACGATGAAGGGTCTGTGCTAAATGAAATAACGGTACTGGTACGTCCATGAAAATTATTGGCGCATACAATCACTTTTGCATGGTTTTCCGGAATGCCTTTTACATTGTATCCCCAGCGGCGTGCTAATTTAATAGCCGTTTCAACAGCTTCTACGCCGGTGTTCATGGGCAACACTTTATCGTATCCAAAGTATTGGGTAATGTATTGCGCGTACTCGCCCAGTGCATCGCTATGAAAAGCCCTGGACGTGAGCGTTAGTTTTTTTGCCTGTTCTGTAAAAGCTGCAATAATAGCCGGATGGCAATGACCCTGGTTAACGGCGGAATAGCCGCTTAAAAAATCGTAATAGCGCTTGCCGTCTACATCCCACACATGCACGCCTTCTCCGCGTGTAAGCACCACAGGTAGCGGGTGATAATTATGAGCGCCGTATTTGTCTTCCAGTTCCAGGTATTGTTGTGTAGCCGCGCTGTGTGCAAGGGTTGAATACATGAGGGTAAGTTGAGCGTTATGAATGATGAATTAAGAGTGGCAAACACCACGAAATAGTAAATGGGTGATAAGACACTGCCTATCACCAGCATGTAAACAGGGCAACTCAGTGATTGAGGAAATCAAGGTTGCGGAGTAGAAAATGCGGTATGTATGCTTTTGCGTTGATAGCGGTAATTTGATGCAAGATAAGAATTTTAGTTGATTGGTTGATTGGTTGATCAGTTGATTGGTGCCGGGTTGGTTGACGGGTTCGTAGTAACTACCAGTCAACCAATAAACTGATCAACCGAATCGGGTATCTTCGCTCAAAAAAAATATGTCTTCAAGCTATATTGTTCCCGCGCAAACCCGCATTGGGCATGTGCACCTTAAGGTGGCAGACCTTGAACGGTCGTTGCAATTTTACCGCGATCTGCTGGGCTTCCAGGAGATACAGCGCTACGGCGATAGTGCCGTTTTTATTTCTGCCGGCGGTTACCACCACCACATTGGCCTCAACACATGGTACAGCAAAAATGCCGCACCGGCGCCGGTAAAAGCTGCGGGACTTTTTCATACAGCCATTCTATACCCAACGCGCAAAGACCTGGCTGTTATACTGAAGCGGTTGATTGATGCCGAATATCCATTGAGTGGTGCCTCTGACCATGGCGTTTCTGAAGCCCTGTACCTGGATGACCCTGATAAAAATGGCGTTGAATTGTATTGGGATAAACCCCGGGAGCAATGGCCCATTGATGCAGCAGGCAATTTATTGATGGGTAGTGATGCGTTGGATTTGCAAGCTTTGCTGCGGGAAGGGGAATGATTGTGTTGTGTGTTGAGTGTTGTGTGTTGTGTAGTTGTGTTTTTTACAGTCGTTCTTTGGTTAACTAAGGGTCAATATAAAAGGAAATCATTTATCTTAGTTACCCTAACATAGCAAACATGAAAAAAGTAACAGGCATCGGCGGTGTTTTTTTTAAATGCAAAGACCCCGAGAAAGTAAAGGAATGGTACAAAACGCATTTGGGTATCGATGCAGGTGCGTACGGTGCAAGTTTTGAATGGCGGCAAGACGAAGACCCTGCCAAAAAAGGTACTACGCAATGGAATCCGTTTCCTGATACCACCAAATACTTTGAGCCCTCATCAAAAGAGTTTATGATTAACTACAGGGTGGAAAACCTGGAAGCCCTGGTGGAGGAATTAAGAAAAGAAGGTGTAACCATTGCAGATAAAATAGAAACCTACGATTTTGGCAAATTTATTCATATCATAGACCCGGAAGGCAATAAGATTGAACTCTGGGAACCGGGGGAGTAGATTGTGGTGAGTGTTGGGTGTTGGGTGTTGAGTGTTGTGTGTTGAGTGTTAAGTGTTGAGTGTTGAGTGTTAAGTGTTGAGTCTTGAGTGTGGTTTGGGGTAACCGAAGTCTGGAATGTTAGATACCCGAAGTCGGAATTTTAGATACCCGAAGTCTGACTCCTATTCTTTGGTTATGCTGAATTGTAAGACTTCGGGTATCTTCCTCCAGCGAAATGCTGATATGGGTGTCGACACTAAAAACTACTTCCTCGAATATTCTTCCAGCGATTCGCGCTCTCTTCGGGAAAGGCTATTGATGCCCTGCTGATTTATTTTATCCAGGATGCGGTCTACTTCCTGTTCACTGTTGCGTTTGCGCGCGTTATAGCGGTCATCTACCGTATAGTTGTATTTATGGGTATACCAGTAATTGTGTACAAACAACAATTGCGGCCTGGTAATGATGATTATCATAAAAGCAATGGTGGGCAGAAACATGAGAATAATAGGAACGGTGTTATCTACCAGTGCCGTGGGTTTAAAAGCAATGGCAATCAACATACCTATTAAAGCGCCACCCAGGTGGGTTTCATGGCCGATGTTATCTTTTCTGGAACGAACACCATAAATAGAATACAGTATAAATATTAGCCCAAATACCCAACCGGGTAAAAAGAAAATATCTAAACCCGGGAATACTGCAATGGATGCAAAGATGACACCGTTGATGGCGCCGGATGAGCCTACCGATGCATAAGAGGGATTATTTTTATGAATGAGCAGTGCCAGCAAATTACCGCCGATAAGACTGGCAAAATAAAGGGCGGCAAATTTGATTGGTCCAAAAGCAGCTTCCAGCTGAAAGCTGAAAAACAACAAAGAAAGCATATTGAAAACAAGGTGCTGCCAGTTTACATGCACAAACCCGGAAGTAACCAACCTTTTGTAATCGCGGTACAGCAATACCTTTTCCACCTCAAACTCAAGGCTGGCGTAAAAATTACTGCTTTTAAAACCCTTGTAAGAAATAAAGCTGGTAACAGCTATTATTATGAAACTTACAATGCCCGAAATTCCCATACGGTACTGCTTTTTATAAAAAAAGGTTTATTGATTTTCAAATTTAATGAAAAATGTCTATAACTGAATAACCGTGTAATGGGCGGGCAGGCCGCTGGTCAAATTAATGGTACTGTTAAAAATACCAAAAATGGTGCTGCCGCTGCCACTCATAGATGCATATACGGCGCCCATGGAATACAGGTTTTCTTTTATGGTGTTTAATGTAGGATGGGCTGCAAATACCGGTTGCTCAAAATCATTTATTAACTGATGCTTCCATTGCGCAGGTGGTTGCACCACCACTTCCAGTAAGGCAGGTTTTTTTGTTAACAAGCCCCTAATGGCAAGTTGCGAAAAAGCCCAGCCCGTATTAATATGCATACCGGGATTGACGAGCACCAACTGATATCCGGCAAGGGTTAGTTGAACGGGAGTAAGTATCTCGCCACGGCCGGTGGCATAAGCAGGTTGGTTGATGATAAAAAAAGGACAGTCGCTACCCAACTGCAATGCATACGCCATCAGCTGCTCGGTTGAAAGCTGTAAATGATATTTATTATTGAGCAATTGCAGCATGAAAGCCCCATCGGCAGAACCTCCACCCAGTCCGGCACCCATGGGAATATTCTTGAGTAAATGTATTTGAACGGGCGGCAAATCCGGGAAGTCTTTCTTCAGCAGCTGCCATGCTTTTATGCATAGATTGTCTGCATCATTTCCGTTGATGGGTAATCCGTAATGGTAAATAACAGGAAAGGTGGTTGGTTGCTGGGGAACAATTTCAAGCGCATCGCGCAACGGCAGAGGGTAAAAAATGCTGGCAATATCATGGTAGCCATCGCTGCGTTTTTGCAGTACCTGCAGACCGAGATTTATTTTGCAATTAGGGAAAACGAGCAAGGGAGTTATGAATTAAAAGTTATTAGTTAAGAGTGGGCTTTGCTTAGCGAAGGGGATTGGTCTTGTATCATCAATCATGAATATACACTATCGCAAGGTGGAAATCAGGCAAGAGGGATACAAATTATGCTGACGTAATATCTTGCTACGATAAAGGATCGGCAAACTCATAACTCATAATTCTTAACTCGCAACTATTTTCTGCTATTAATCTCATCGCGTATTACAATGGCGCGCAGGTAATCTTCGTGTTCAAGCACTTCGTTGAGGAGGGTATGTAATTCTTCGATGGTGAGGCTTTTCAGGTCTTCCTGGCCTGAATGTTCGCTGACGGGTTTGGAAGGGGCATCGCCTTTTTTCTTTTTGCCGGTATCTTCCATTAAGATACCCGCACTTTCCAATATGTGTTCGTAGGTATAAATAGGGCAGCCAAACCGAACGGCCAGTGCCAGTGCATCTGAGGTGCGCGAATCAATTTCTACCGTATCGTTTTCACTTACACATACCAGCTTGCTGTAAAAGATGCCTTCCTGTAAGTCGCTGATAATGATTTCTGTAAGATCCACGCCAAATGCGTGCATAAAGTTCTTCATCAAATCGTGGGTAAGTGGCCTGCTGGGTTGCATTTTTTCCAGGGCCACGGCAATGGCCTGTGCTTCAAAGCCTCCTATTACGATAGGCAGCCTGCGGAGGCCGTTTATTTCTCCCAGTACCACTGCGTATGAATGTGTTTGGGTAATGCTATGCGATAACGCCACTATTTCCAGTTCGATTCTTTTCATAATATAAAACACGAAAATAACGGAATTTTAAAAACAAATGCAAGGATATTACCCCTTTTACCCCGTTTGGTAGAATGGAAATAAAAGCATAACTGGTTGCAGGATACAGTTATATGCAGATACCCCTATGCTAAGGGAGGGCGGCAAACGTAAAAGCGCATCGCCAGGGAGGTTACCGGTGATGCGCTTTGCAGTTATTAGAAACGCTATTTGTGCCGTAATTTATTTTTAAACACCTTTTCAAACTTCTCCAGCTTGGGGCGGATTACATAATAACAATAAGGGGCAGAACCATTGTTGGAGTAATAGTCCTGGTGGTATTTCTCAGCCACATAAAAGTTTTTGAAAGGCTCTACTGCGGTAACAATCGGGTTACTGAAGGCACCACTTTTATTCAGGTCTGTTTTGTATTTCTCTGTCTTTTTCTGCTGTTCTGCATTGTGGTAGAAAACCACGCTGCGGTATTGGGGGCCCACATCGTTGCCCTGCCGGTTAAGGGTGGTGGGGTCGTGCGTTTGCCAGAATACTTCCAGCAGTTCATCAAAAGTAATTTTTGTGGGGTCGTACACCACCTGTACCACTTCTGCGTGACCGGTGTTTTTTTCGCAGACCTGCTCATAGGTGGGGTTGGCCACATGACCACCACTGTATCCGCTGGTTACCTTCAGCACACCCTCCAGCTCCTGAAAAACGGCTTCAGTACACCAGAAACAACCGGTACCGAACGTAGCAGTATCGGTTTTAAGATTTTTATCGATAAGCGGGGTAGGTATTGCCGCACCTGTTAAACTACTCATCGTTTTATTGGGGTTGATGTTGTTATTGCAGGCAGCCAATGCTGCCACGCTTGTTAAAAAACCCGTTAGTGCCAGCAATAGCTTCATACAATAGCTTTTTAGCGAATTCATTTTTTCAAATTTCGTGCAAATTATTGTCATATGAACAGTGTATTTTGTAAGCTAACTGACAGTTGGCAGTTTTAAGGAAATACTAACAGGGTTTGCCTGCATTGTAATAACAACAATAGCTACGTAAGGTTGATTGTGCAGATGGTGTTAATGCCATAAGCTTTTGTTAATGCTCAACTTAAAAATGTCTTCTGCTATGGAATTGCTAAAAATTGAACGCCTTTTGTTATTTCTCATCTGCATGCTTGCAATGGCCATGATTTTATGGCCGGTAACAATTCACTTAACAACATTCGATTTTCATTGGGACGATACTTATTACGTCATTGACTTGCTCTCAATAATAGCAACCACACTGTTATATTGTTGTTTGTTATTTGGCATGTATGTCATGATTAGGAAAAAGTATGTTTCTATTCATCCAATTATTAGCTGGCCCCACGTCTTTTCCACTATCGGTCTTGTGTTATTTTTGATTGGCGGAACGCTTTGGTTCGATAAAGCGCAGACAGCGCGCCCAAGGCGGTATACTGATTTCAGCGATGCCGATATTTCAACCCCCTTACAATATTTGTCTTGGTACAGTACAATTTTCACAATTCTGTTGTGGCTCTTTGTAATAACCCAGTTCGTTTTCTGGTTTTATGGTCTGAAAAAACTGCTGTTCGGCAACAAGTAGGCCGCTAGCCCCTTATTTTCACTTCCCGGTACTATATTGATATATCATTTCGGATACAGTTGCCATGGCTGCCACGCCGGCTTTTTCATCGGTGACGTTTTTTGATAAAAGAACGAGCACGTATTTGCGGCCATCGGGTAAAAACACAATACCACTGTCATGATGGATACCCTTAATCCAGCCCGTTTTATGCGCCACTTTTACGGTGGAGGGCAGCTTTGCCGGGATAATGTCATTGAATTTCTGGTCCAGCAGTATCTTGGTCATTTCCTGTGACGCCACTGTACTCACGGCCTCGCCTTTCGCCATTTTTTCAAACAGCAGGCAAAGGTCATACGCACTAACCACGTTGTTCATTCCTTTTTCAAACGCCTTGTTGTCTTCCACGCCGCGCAACACCTGAATATCGTGCGCACCCATTTTGCGAATGGTAGCCATTACATTGGCCGCACCCAATTTTTCAATAACAATATTGGTAGCCAGGTTGCTGCTGTAAATAATCATCTGGTACAGCAGATGGTACAGGGTGGTTGTTTGCCCCACTTGTTTATACAGTTCAGGCTCGCTATCGTCTGTTACGCTGAGCGAAAAATGACTCGTGTCTGCAATGCTCTTAAACTCATTAATAATGGTAACTGAATCGGTCATGGCCAGTTTGCCATCAGCTGCCTGCCGGTAAGCCTCGATCAATACAGGTGTTTTCATGGTACTGGCGGCATGAAAAATTTCGTGCTCATTGATATAAATGGTTTTGCCTGTTTGCAAATCTTTGCATGCCAGCGCATATAGGCCAGGTTGACCGCTGAAGATCTGGGCAATGTTTTTTTTCAATTTTCGCACAGTTGTTTTTTGCGCGTGCAAACTGGCTGTTATCAATATACCAAACGCTAATAAAATAAGTTGTCTGACCATTGTTAGTTTTTAGTTTCTAGTTTTTAGTTCGTAGTTCTTAGTTCTTAGTTCTTAGTTCTTAGTTCGGGGCTTGCGCTAGCAGCGCGAAGCTAACGGCCAACACCTAAAGGCTCGCAGCTAGCGGCTCGCTTAAAACTTACCACGTACAACTTAAAACTTTTTTACCTTCGCGCATGATTAAATTTTTCCCGGAATCGGCACTGGTGCAATTGGAATTTGAAAAAGTAAAGGTGCTGGTAGCCGCGTATTGCAAAACTGAATATGCCAAAGCAAAAACGGCTGCTTTGCGCATACATACCCGTAAAGAATACATAGAACTGGAGCTCCAACAAGCGCATGAATTTAAGTTGTTATTGCAAACGGGCCAGTATTTTCCCAACGATTATGTGCTGAACCTTTCCAAAGAATTAAAACTGCTGGGCATTCCCGGCGCCGTATTGGCGGGCGAAGATTTCATGGGCATCCGTAAACTGGCAGACAACCTGCAGCATATTTTTCGCTGGTTCGATAGTGAAAAGCGGATTGCATACCCCGCCATGACAAAAGTGATAGAACACACTTACTATGAAAAAGCCATTATAGCACTGATAGATGATGTGCTGGATGAAAACGGACATGTAAAAGACAATGCCAGCGAGGCGTTAGCTGCCATACGAATGGGCCTTTTCCGCAAACGCAACGAGCTGCGTAAAATGTTTGACAGAATCCTTAATAAATTAAATAAAGCCGGGTATGTGGCCGATATTGAAGAGTCGTTCCTGAATGGCAGAAGGGTAGTGGCATTGTATGCAGAGCAAAAAAGACAGGTAAAAGGCATCCTGCATGGCGAAAGCGATACCCGCAGAACCGCTTTTATTGAACCCGAAGAAACCATTGAACTAAACAATGATGTCTTCTCGCTGGAGAATGAAGAAAGAAAAGAAGTATACCGCATTCTGCGCGAACTGACTACCCGTCTTTCGATGTATGCATCGTTGTTAAAAATTTACAGCGATGTATTGGGTGAATATGATTTTATTTATGCAAAAGCAAAGCTGGCCATCGAGATCAACGGCAATTACCCGCAACTAGTAGACAAAGCACATGTGCACCTGGTACAGGCATATCACCCGTTGTTGTATTTGTACAACCAGCGCGATAAGAAGGCCACTATTCCTACCCATATTACGCTCGATGAACGCAACCGCATACTGGTGGTATCCGGCCCCAATGCCGGCGGAAAAACGGTTACCCTTAAAACAGTGGGCCTGCTGCAACTAATGCTGCAAAGCGGGCTGCTGGTACCTGTGCACCCCACCAGCCAGATGGGTATTTTTAAACAGATCATGATCCATATTGGCGATACGCAAAGCCTGGAATTTGATCTCAGCACCTATAGCTCGCACTTAAAAAACATGAAGTACTTCATGGAGAACGCCAATGGCAAGACGTTGTTTTTTATTGATGAACTGGGTAGTGGCAGCGACCCCAACCTCGGCGGCGCTTTTGCAGAAGTGATACTGGAAGAGCTTTGCAAGAAACATTCCATGGGTATTGTAACCACGCATTACCTGAATCTGAAAGTAATGGCCAACAAAACGCCCGGCATTATCAATGGCGCCATGGCGTTTGATGAAAAAAGCCTGTTGCCCCTTTTTAAATTATTGATAGGCAAACCCGGCAGCTCTTATACCTTTTCCATTGCAGAGCGAATCGGCCTCGAGAAAAAACTGATTGAACGCGCACGGCACCTGGTAGACGAAGATCACTTTAAGCTGGATAAACTGCTTAACCGTACCGAGCAGGATTTGCAGACCATCGACAAAGAAAAAAAGGAGCTGCAAAAAATGATGAAAGAAAATGAGCGGCTGAAAAAAGAGATGGAGCAGTTACTGGATAAAGAAAAACACAACCAGCAGGTAGAACTGCTCAAACACCAGAACCAGGTAAGTGAAAGCCGCATTACCTACCTCAAAGACATGGAACGCAAACTAAAACAGGTGGTGCTTGACTGGCGCAAGGCAGAGAATGACGACAATAAGAAAGATCTCATGCAGCAGATGCATGCGTTGCTGTTTAACCAGAATCAGAAACAGGCGGCGGAAAAAGTCAAAAAGAAAATCAACCTGAAATATGATGAAATAGGCGGCGACATTAAAGTGGGCATTAAAGTATTGATGAAAAAAAACCACCAGGTGGGGGAAGTAATTGAACTGCGCGGTAAAAAAGCCATTGTAAAACTGGGCATGCTGCCCATTACGGTAGATATTGATCAACTGGTAGTGGTAAAAGATAAACCGGCAGAAGCCTAATCACACCAGTTCGTCAGTTCGTTAGTTCAAAAGTTCCTAATCTCGGGGCTTAAGAACTCCCGAACGCTCAAACTTCTGAACTTCCGAACTGGGAAACTAAAAACTAATTGCTACATTCATAGCAACGAATCTCATTTCAACCCACTGCCATGACTGTACTGATTGTTGTTTGCTGTATTCTGCTTTTGATTCTCCTTATCACCTGGGGTAAATTCAATGCCTTTCTGGCTTTTCTCATCGTATCGTTGTTGGCGGGGTGGTTATTGGGTATTCCGTTGGATGCGCTGACCAAATCTGTAAAAAAAGGGATTGGTGATATGCTGGGCGAGCTGGTGATCATTATTTGCCTGGGCGCCATGCTGGGCAAACTGGTAGCCGAAAGCGGTGCAGCGCAAAAGATATCTGCTGTAATGATGAATATTTTCGGGAAGAAATATATTCACTGGGCACTCACCGTAACAGGGTTTATTGTTGGCATTCCGCTGTTTTATAATGTTGGTTTTGTTTTGATGGTGCCGCTTGTTTTTTCTGTGGTGTACCAAACAAAATTGCCGGCTGTTTTTCTGGGCGTATCCATGCTGGCAGCATTGTCTGTTACGCATGGGTTTTTACCGCCGCATCCTTCGCCCGCCGCCCTGGTGGCTCAGTTTCATGCCAACCTGGGCACTACGCTTATTTATGGTATGGCCATAGCCATACCCACTGTAATTATAGCCGGTCCGGTGTTTGCGCATACCTGCAAGAACATTCAGTCGGTACCGCTCAAAACGTTTGAGCAAAAAACCATTCCGGCTGGTGAACTGCCCGGTACGCTTAACAGCTTTCTTTCCTCTTTGTTGCCTGTATTATTACTCGCCCTGTCTACCATTCTGCCTTTACTAAATATTCAAAATGCCCAGGTGCAAAAACTTGTTTTGTTAATCGGCGACCCCGCCATTGTAATGCTGATTTCATTATTGGTGGCTACGTACACCCTGGGTAT
Source organism: uncultured Chitinophagaceae bacterium (assembly GCA_963705285.1). GTDB lineage: Bacteria > Bacteroidota > Bacteroidia > Chitinophagales > Chitinophagaceae > JACMLD01. The sequence goes on along the minus strand of OY970066.1, from coordinate 5,121,562 downwards.
TGGCATGGGTAAAAGCATGAAAACAATTATGAACTTTTACGGAGATGCAGTAAAGGACATAGCAGTTATATTGTTGATTGTGGCCGGGGCGGGTGCATTGAAACAGGTTTTTACAGACAGTGGTGTAAGCCTTACCATTGCGCAAAGCCTGCAAACGTTGTCTATCAATCCGCTTGTTTTAGGGTGGCTGATCGCCGCCATCATTCGTGTATGCCTGGGTTCGGCCACCGTAGCGGGGTTAACGGCAGCAGGTATTATTGCACCTATGATGGCCACTGCGCATGTGCATCCCAGTTTAATGGTGTTGTCTATTGGCGCAGGAAGCCTGATGTTTTCTCATGTAAATGATGCCGGTTTCTGGCTGTTCAAAGAATATTTTAATTTGTCTATGAAAGATACCATCCGCTCATGGTCGCTCATGGAAACGCTGGTGGCAATACTTGGACTGGCGGGGGTATTGATTTTAAATATTTTTGTAAAATAATTTTTATGGATACCAATAACATTGATCAAAAATTGCAGGAACTGGGTCTGGTGTTTCCCCAATTACCTGTATCAAAAGGTATTTACAAACGTTGTCTTACCGTTGGCAATTTTTTGTTTGTCTCCGGCCATGTATCTGTACATACAGACGGAAAATTTTTTACCGGCAAAGTAGGTGTTAACCTGAGTGAAGAACAAGGTAAAGCCGCAGCGCGCCAATGCGCACTCGGTATTTTGTTGTCTATCAAGGATCACCTGGGCAGTTTTGACCGCTTAAAACGGGTGGTGAAAATATTGGGTATGGTGAATTGCCATCCGGAGTTTGAAAAACATGCGCTTATCATTAATGGTTGCAGCGAATTGTTTGTGCAACTACTGGGAGAAGAAAACGGTATTGGCGTACGCAGTGCCGTGGGTATGGGTTCTTTGCCCGGCAATGTGGCGGTTGAAGTGGAAGCAATGTTTGAATTAATTAATAATTAATAATTAAGAATTAAGAATTCGTTTGCCGGTGTTGTAGAACGTCGCCAATAAATCAGCCATCATCACATCAAAGATCAGAGATAACTATGGCGGAGCAAACGAAATCAGCGATCATCACATCGGACATCAGAGATAACAACATAGCAAACGAATCAGACATCAGAGATAAAATTATGGATTCAAGAAAAAAAGATTGGTATACAATCAACAATATAGATGAACTGGATTCTCCCGTGCTGGTAGTATATCCTGAGCGGGTAAAAAAAAATATTGCCACCGCAGTAGGTATGGTAGATGATGCGAGCCGCTTGCGCCCGCATATTAAAACCAGTAAATGCGCGGAAACCATTCAGTTAATGATGGCAGCCGGCATTCAAAAATTTAAATGCGCTACCATAGCCGAAGCAGAGACACTGGGTATTTGTAAGGCGCCGGATGTGTTGATGGCCTACCAGCCCAACGGACCCAAACTGCAGCGGTTTGTGCAACTGGTAAACAAATACCCGGCCACTGCTTATGCCTGTGTAACTGATAATAAACAAGCTGCCCACGAAATGGCCACTGTGTTCAGCGCACACGGTATCACCGTGCCGGTATACATAGATCTTAATGTGGGTATGAACCGCACCGGCATTGCGCCCGGCAGGCAGGTGATCGATTTGTACCAATATTGTTCGGAGTTAAAAGGTATCATGCCTACCGGACTTCATGCGTACGACGGCCATATACGCGACACTGATTTTACAGAACGATCCAAAAAGTGCGATGAGGTTTTTTTGCAGGTGGCCGCGTTGCAACAAGACCTGGAAACTAGTGGCTTTGCAAAGCCGGTAATCATTATGGGCGGCTCGCCAACTTTTTCCGTTCATTGTAAACGAAAGGATATTGAATGCAGCCCCGGTACATTTGTGTATTGGGATAAAGGTTACAGCGATCTTTGCCCCGAGCAGGATTTTCTCACCGCTGCACTTGTGATCAGCCGGATAATTTCTTTGCCCGTTGAAGGCCGTATTACTACTGACCTTGGCCATAAATCCATTGCTGCAGAAAATGAAATTGGCCGCCGCCTTTATTTTTTAAATGCGCCACACCTTAAAGCTATCAGCCAGAGCGAAGAGCACCTGGTATTGGAAGCAGGCGCCGGACACACCTATCAAACCGGCGATATCTTGTATGGGTTGCCTTATCATGTTTGTCCCACGGTGGCATTATATGAAAGGGCCATCACTATAGAAGATGGTGTTACCACGGGTGAATGGAAAACCATTGCCCGCGACAGGGTGATTAGTTTATAGTTTTTAGTTTTTTGTTTTTAGTTCTTTTGCCCGGCATACATTTACTATCCCCGCAATGTCTCCCGCATAGAGAGATTATATAATCTGGCATGTTGGAAGGGGACATTGCGCTTCACCACCTTACCGTCCCCGTAGCGTCTCCCGCATAGAGATTCTAATATTTAGAGTGTTAAAAGGGGACATTCAATGTCCCCGCAATGTCTCCCGCATAGAGAGATTGTATAATCTGGCATGTTGAAAGAGGACATTGCGCTTCACCATCTTCTGCATGTAAAAATTCGTATGTTTGTGCATGCCGCATACGGCAGTAACAACTTACCACTCAAAACTTATCACTTCTATGGCTGATCGAAGGAAATTTTTACAATCGTCTTTATTGAGTTCAATAGCCGTTTTATTAGGGAAAAACAATTTTGCACAACCCAGCACCCAAACACCGGTTCTAACGGGCATGCCTACTGTAATTTCTACCTGGAACGCTGGGATTAATGCCAACAAAGGTGCATGGGAAATATTAGGAAAGGGCGGCAGGGCTTTGGATGCAGTAGAAGCCGGTGTAATGGTAACGGAGAATGAGCTCAGTTGCTGTGTGGGATTGGGTGCCAACCCAGACAGGGATGGTTTTGTAACGCTGGATGCCTGCATTATGGACGAACATTTTAATTGTGGCAGCGTAGCTTTTTTAGAGCGTATTAAACATCCTATTTCAGTAGCAAGGCGGGTGATGGAAAAAACCCCGCATGTAATGCTGGTAGGTGTGGGTGCACAACAGTTTGCGGTGGCCGAGGGCTTTCAGCTGGAAGAACAAAAATTAAGCAGTGATGCACAGGAAGCATATAACAAATGGTTACAAAAATCTGAATACAAACCGGTCATTAATATTGAGAATTCCACAAAGGGACATGGGCCTTTTTCACCGGCGCAACTGGAGAATGGCGATTGGAACCACGATACCATTGGCATGGTGGCCATGGATGCAAAAGGTAACCTGAGTGGTAGTTGTACCACCAGTGGCATGGGTTTTAAAATGCGTGGCCGGCTGGGTGATTCTCCTATTATTGGCGCAGGGTTATATGTAGACAATGAGGTAGGCGCTGTTACTGCTACTGGCCAGGGTGAAGATGTAATACGTATTTGCGGCGCACATGCGGTAGTGGAATATATGCGCCAGGGTTTGTCGCCCGAACTGGCATGCAAAAAAGCCGTAGATCGGATTATCAAAATAAAAGGCGTGAAAGCAAAAGAGATTCAGGTGGCTTTTCTGGCAATCAACAAAAAAGCTGAAGTGGGCGCCTATGCTATTCAGAAAGGCTTTAGTTATGCCATCAAAAATAATAAAGTAGAAAAACTGGTAAACGCAAAATACGTGTACGAGGCGTGAGGCGTGAGACGTGAGGCGTGAATCGTGAGGCGTGAGGCGAGACGTGAAACGTGACACGTGAGACGTGAATCGTGAGACGTCAGCCTTTTGCGCAGCCGCCGTAGGCTCACGCTTGACGATTGACGTCTCACGTTTCACGTTTGACGACTGAAGCCTGCCGCCTTACATCAAAAAATTGACCCATGACATTCATGCTGGAGATATGCTGTTATAATTATCGGTCTTGTATTATTGCTGCAGAAGCCGGTGCACACAGAATAGAATTGTGTGCCGATGCAGGAGAGGGGGGCACTACGCCGGGGTATGGCACCATTAAGCTGGTAAAAGAAAAAGTGGGTATTGATGTATTTCCGATTATTCGTCCGCGCGGGGGCGATTTTTTTTACAGCGATGAAGAGTTTGCGGTAATGCAGACTGAAATACGGTTGTGCAAAGAACTGGGTTGCGAAGGTGTGGTGATGGGTATGCTAAAGCAGGATGGCAGCGTTGATAAAGAACGTTGCAGGCAACTGGTCTCGCTGGCGTATCCCATGAGCGTTACCTTTCACCGTGCATTTGACCGTGCCCTCAATCCTTTTGAAGCACTGGAAGATATTATACAGCTGGGTTGCGAGCGCATTCTTACTTCTGGCCACAAGCCCGTGGCGCCCGAAGGCGTGCAGTTGCTGAACGACCTGGTGCGGCAGGCCAATGACCGTATCATCATTATGCCGGGCTCGGGCATCCGCGCAGCCAACATAGCCGATGTAGCCCAAAAAACAGGGGCGGCAGAATTTCATTCTTCTGCCAGCATCAAAATAAACAGCAGTATGCAATTTATCAATGAAGGCATGCAGGAAAATTTACAAACTATTATGGCAGATGGCAATGAGATAAAAGAGATGCTGGAACAGCTAGGAGCAATTAGCGTTTAGCTATTAGCTTTTAGCTTTTGGCTGTTAGCTTTTAGCTCAGCAATTATTTAAAAAACCGGCAATGGTTCTAATAGCTAACAGCTAACGGCTAACAGCTAACTTATTTCTTCAATTACCGATTCGCCGCTGCTGTAATCTCCGCAGGTCCACTGCCATCTTTCATGCAAACGTAATTTACCATTGGGCAATATCTCTGGTTTTGAATAACAGATACCGGTTAGAAATTGCCCGTTGGCATTTACATGCTGATACCGCATGGTAAGATTGCCGGCTTCGTCGGCTGTGGCTGACAGGCTGCCATCCACAATATTTCCGCCCCTGTACATGGCCGTTACATGATAGCCTCGTTGTTGGTAATAAAAAAGCGTTTCACTGTTTACCTCGCCGTTGGCGGAATTAGAAACGGAACGGAATGTTCTGTTGTTATAATCAATCATGGTGAAGGGTAGTCACATTACTGAATCAACTAAGATCTTCGCTGTCAAAATCGGTTTCGCTGTTAAAGCTGGTAGTGCCCAGGTTTACCATTGAGCCTATCAGATCTTTAAATTCAATACGGTTCTCCACCACTTTCTTGCTGATGAGCGAGTAAGACGATAATCCGTGCAACACAAACTCCATTAACAGTGCAGCTTCCATTTCATTGGCATGCGGAAAATATTTTTTTACCAGTGCATGCAATCCGTCTACCTTATACAGCTCAATGAGTTTGCTTTTATCGGTAAGGCTAAAAGGCATGTCAGTTGCGTTGCCGCTATCAAACCAACGGCTGATGGATTTATAAGGATTCTCCGGTTCTTTGGCAGATTCCTTACCGCTGCTTCTTCGTTTCTTAAACGTTTCAGGATTGGGAAAGAATTGTACAAACTGCGTACGAACGGCTTTGTCCATCAAATTCATCGCCACCTGAAAGGGCCCTTCCTGTTCACCTTCGTACACCAGCTCTATTTTACCGGTAATAGAAGGAATTATGCCGGCCAGATCGCTTATCCATACCTGGGTTTGTTTTTCATTGTTGAGGATGGCCCTTCTTTCTGCCGCACTTACAGCGTTTTCAAAAGCGGCTATGGTTAACCGTGCGGACACACCGCTTTTCTTGTCTACATATTCATTGTTGCGGGCTTCAAAAGCCACTTGTTCAATCAAACGTTTTACCAGGTCGCTGATCTTAACACGACTTTTTTGGTCAGCGTGTATCTCTGCTTCCTGTTCGGTAATGGCCAGTGAAGTTTCCAGTGTTTTTGGATAGTGGGTGAGTATCTGGCTTTCTATCCTGTCTTTTAACGGGGTAACAATTGAACCGCGGTTGGTATAGTCTTCGGGGTTGGCAGTAAATACAAACAAGATATCCAGCGGCAGGCGTAGTTTAAAACCGCGAATTTGAATATCTCCTTCTTCCAGAATATTGAATAGGGCTACCTGTATGCGTGCCTGCAAATCCGGAATTTCATTAATTACAAAAATGCTGCGGTTGCTTTTGGGTATGATGCCGTAATGGATAACGCGTTCGTCGGCAAAGCTGAGGCGCAGGTTGGCGGCTTTAATGGGATCGATATCGCCAATTAAATCTGCTACGCTTACATCTGGTGTAGCCAGTTTTTCTCCGTAACGCTCGCTGCGGTGCAACCATTGGATGGGTGTTTCATCTGCATGAGCTGCAATCTGGTCAATCGCATATTTAGAAATAGGGCTAAAGGGATCATCGTTGATCTCGCTGCCGGCAATAAATGGAATCCATTCATCCAGCAGTTCCGTCATTTGCCGTGCCATACGTGTTTTGGCCTGGCCGCGCAAACCCAGGAAAAGAATATTGTGTTTGCTCAGCAATGCGCGTTCGGTATCGGGTATAACAGAATCTTCATATCCTATGATTCCGGGAAAAGTAGCTTCTTTGTTTTGCAGTTTTGCAATGAGGTTGGTGCGTATCTCTTCTTTTACCGATTTAGACTGGTAACCGCTTTTCTTCAATTGGCCTAAGGTTGTAATTTTCTTGATATCCATTGTGTGTATTTCTAATGTCTAATTTTAATTTTGAGATTTTGGGATTTCGAGATTTTGAGATTTGTTCCAGGCTGTATGGAAAAAGAAATCTCAATATCTCAGCAATCACAAAATCAGCAATTCAATAATGTTGGCTAATAAACGGTTTTTCTTTTGCCGCTTTCAAAATCTTTAAAGATGAATGCACCCAGGCCATCCAGGGATGCAAAAAATGCCTTGCCGTTATTGGTTTCTGTAAACTCATTAACAAACCGCTGCAGGTAAGGGTCTGAAGCAATCATAAAGGTAGTTATAGGTATCTTCAATTTTTTGCATTGTGCAGCCAGGTTGAGACAACGCGAGGTAATTTTTCTGTCGAGCCCAAAACTGTTTTTATAATATTTTTTGCCCACTTTCAAACAGGTTGGTTTGCCATCTGTGATCATAAAAATCTGTTTGTTGGGGTTGCGGCGCCTTCTTAAAATATCCATGGCCAGTTCAAGCCCGGCAATGGTATTGGTATGATAGGGCCCCACCTGCAGGTAAGGCAAATCTTTTATTTCTACCGGCCATGCATCGTTGCCAAACACCACAATATCCAATGTGTCTTTCGGATATTTTGTAGTGATCAATTCGCTTAATGCCATCGCCACTTTTTTTGCCGGTGTAATTCTGTCTTCGCCATACAGGATCATGGAATGCGAAATATCTATCATCAACACCGTAGACGTCTGCGATTTAAAATCGGTTTCCCTGATTTGCAAATCATCTTCCTGCATGGAAAAACTATCCAGCCCGTGGTTGATCTGCGCATTGCGGATGGATTCTGTGAAATCAATTTGTTCCAGCATATCGCCAAACTGGTAAGGGCGGCTGTCGGGACTGATCTCATCGCCCTGGCCGGGTTTGCGTGTATTGTGATCGCCCTGTTTGGTTTTCTTTAATTTCCCAAAAATCTCTTCCAGGCTTTTCTTGCGGATGCCCTGTTCGGTCTTTGGTGTAATTTTTATTTCGCCGGTTTGTTTGTTTTCGTCAATATAGCCTTTGTCTTTAAGATCATCAATAAAATCGCCCATCCCATATTCCGGGTTGGTCAGTTCAAACTGGCGGTCGAGTTCGTTGAGCCATTGCAATGCCTCGCCCACATCGCCACTGGTATAGGTGAGCAATTGCATAAACAAATCCATTAGTTTATCAAAGGCAGTTTTGCCTTCCTGGCCGGGATCGAACTTCGAAAAGAAATAACCTCTCATATATGTAATTTACAACTTTTGCTACTGCGTTTTCAGCAATTTATACAATAAGAAATTAAGAAATTTGGGCAGGTACCGGAAAAACGCAGCCTACTAATTTTTCCGGCATAGCAGGCAATTTGCGCACGATACATGCTATAACAACATAATTGCAAATTGGTTGTAAGCAAATGGAAGGCTGGCTTAAGTGAATCCGTGTGATTGTTATGCCCGCTCTACGCCGTGGTTATAGTCATGTCACCCCTACGGGGTTGTGGTGGTTCTTTCGTTAGAGTCATGTCACCCCTACGGGGTTGTGAGTGGTAGTGTGGTTCTTCGTTATAGTAATGTCACCCCTACGGGGTTGTGAGCAGTAGGATGATTCTTTGGTTAGAGTAATGCCAACCATACGGAGTTCTTCTGGCATTTCTATACATCCGTATTTATAAAAAAACGAAAGCAAAAGCTTTCGTTTTCGTTGTTGTCAATAAATAAAATTTATTTTTTTACGCCGGTGTCACCGCCATTGCCAATTATTTTTTCCAGCTCGCTGTTGCCGCTGAGTGTGCTCCCTTTGTACTGCGCATCTATGGCAGTAAGCATTTGTATCATCTGCTGCGCACCCTGCACTTCCTGCTGCATGGCCTGCAGTTTGCCTTCAGGCAGCTGCTGGTAGTATTTCATTTGCTGGTCCAGGTCTTTGTGCAGTGCTTTGGACACATGGTCGGCCAGTTGCTTATAATCAGTTTTATAGCAAGCTTCCAGGAAACGCAGCGTGAAATAATTGTGCTGGTTGTTTTTGCTTACCATGGCGTAAGGCATGTTTTCTTCCAGTATGTGTTTATCGGCCATATCAAGCAACTTCTTCGCTTCGTCTTTTTTGCCCTGCTCTGCCATGCCTGCTGCGCCATCTGCGTACGCGCCGCGGATGCTGTTGAGGTGCACGCGGTTTTGTTCATCAAAATAAACACCTTTTTTATCAGCGCTTCCGAAGCCGTATTTGTGCAGTAATTTATCCACCATCCAATCCAGGTTGATGCCTGAATTATTTTTCACCGGCACCAGTCGGTAGGTAAGACCGTCTTTGCGCAGGTAGTTGGCCATTCCTAGTTCCTGGCCGGTGTAAGGCGCAGTAAAGTAAATGGGCCTTTGCCATTTGTTGGCGGCAATGATGTTGATAATGGCCAGGTCGTTTTTAAACAATATGTTTTTGTTTTTGGCCAGTTCAAAGTCTACTTCCGGCACCACAGAATCTGTTGGGTTCACCGTACCATTGGCGCGTACTGTTTTTTCGTCTACTGGCAGTTTAAGCCGGCGGGTAGGCAGGTAGCTCAATGCCTCGCCTCCATCTGTGGTAACTTTGTTATTGGGGTCATCGCTGCCCACAAAGTCTTTCATCAGCGTATAGGCATCATAGTAAGCTTCCTGGTTGAGATCCTGCCGGGGATTGATGTATACGTAATTGCGGTTGTTGCCTTCTATCTTTTTTGCATCCCAGATAACATCAATGGGGTCGCTGCTGTTTACTTTGTAACGCAGCTGGTTAATGTACCAGTCGATACCCAATAAACTATTATTGATAACGCGTACATCGGGGCGGATGCCTTCTACTTCCTGCGCATACCAAAGCGGGTAGGTATCGTTATCGCCATAAGTAAACAGGATTGCATTGGGTGCGCAACTTTCCAGGTAATCTTTTGCCAGGTCGCGTGCCAGCACTTTTCTGCTTCTGTCGTGGTCGTCCCATTCCTGCTGGCCCATGAGCACCGGTACTGCCAGCATACAAACGCCAAAGGCAATGATGCCTGCAACGTTGGCGCTTAGTTTTGCCTGCAGCCATTCTTTGATTTGCAATACGCCCAATCCAATCCAGATGGCAAATGCATAAAAAGATCCTACATAAGCATAGTCACGTTCCCTCGGCTGGTTGCCCGCCTGGTTAAGGTATAATACAATGGCGAGACCGGTAAAAAAGAACAACAACCCGGAAACCAGGAAGTCTTTTCTGTTTTTAAAGTAATGAAACACCATACCAATAAGGCCCAGCACAAATGGCAGTCCGTATAAAGTATTGTGCGCTTTGTTGTGTTTAATGCTATCGGGCATATTATCCTGGTTGCCCAGGCCCAGTATGCTGCTATCAAAAAAGGGAATGCCGGTTAGCCAGTTGCCATCGCGCGGGTTGCCCTGCGCAAAGCCTTGTATATCGTTTTGTTTGCCCGCAAAATTCCAGAGAAAATAGCGGCCATACATCCAGGCTACCTGGTATTTAAAAAAGAATTCGAGGTTATTGGCAAAATTGGGTTTTTCGCCCTCCGCCAAACCCAGGTAATCTTTATAGAAAGTGGCATGCTGCTGATCATTGCTGGCATCCCAAACGCGCGGAAAAAACATCATGTCTTCTGCTGCGTATACGGGTTTCTGATCGTATCCAATTTCAATGTATTTATCGGCACCCTTGGTGTACTTCATGTCGGTTTCTTTATAAGATTCCGGCCTGGCCGTAAACACCTGTCCGTATACCAGCGGAAAATCGCCATATTGGTCGCGGCCAAGATAACCCACCAGTGAGTTGGGATTATCTACGTTGTACATATCCACCGCGGGGTTGGCATTGGAGCGTATCATGGTGGTTACGTAAGTGGAGTAGCCAAGCAGCATGAATACAATTGACCAGATGCCGAGGGTAACAAACGACCAGTTTCTTCTTTTAGCAATGCGCAGTCCGAAAATGAAGATAACCGTGAGCAATATAAAGAAGAAGATAAAACCACTGAAGAAGGGCATTCCGAGACCGTTTACAAACCAGATATCAAACTTGCCTGCGCCTGCAACCGTATATTGAATAACAAATTTTTGTACGCAACCGGTGATAATACAGCCTATTAAAAATGCCCAGAAGGTGCCCCAGGGTGTGGCCTTGTACCTTTTAAAGTAATAGATCATTACAATGGCGGGTATGGTAAGCAAGCCCAGCAAATGCACGCCTATCGACAATCCCATCAGGAAAAAGATAAAGATGATCCACTTATCGGCACCGGGTTGATCGGCGCTGTGTTCCCATTTCAGCATCGCCCAAAAAACCAATGCAGTAAACAGTGAAGACATGCCATATACCTCACCTTCTACGGCGCTGAACCAGAAAGAATCGCTGAAGGTATAGGCCAGTGCGCCCACAATACCGGCGGCCATGATAGAAAAAAGCTGTTCGCGGGTGGGTTCATCATTTGTATTGGTAAGTACAATTTTTCTGGCAAAGTGTGTAATGGTCCAAAACAGGAAGAGAATGGTAAACCCGCTGGCCAGTGCCGTCATCAGGTTAACGGCGCGGGCGGCGCTTTCGGGGCCGCTGCCAAATAAGCCCTGGAAAACCACAATGAAAAGGCGGCCCAGCATTACAAACAGGGGGGCGCCGGGGGGGTGGGGAACCTGCATTTTGAATGTGCTGGAGATAAACTCGCCGCAGTCCCAGAAGCTGCCGGTGGCTTCCATGGTCATCACATACACCGTACAGGCTATGGCGCACACTATCCAGCCTGTAATATTGTTAACTCGTTTGAAATTCATAATGCGTTGGTTTTGAAAAAGTGGGGCAAATATAACGGTCTGCCGGTAAAGAATGGTACAGGGGGCATTTTTTAACGCAAGATTTTAGAGAAGCTGTTAGCTGTTAGCGATTAGCTGTTAGGGCTTCTGCGACGATTTGCCTATTAGCTTTTAGCCGTTTAGGCTTTTGACTACCATTCGGTTGTTTGGTATTAGCCAATGGTTGTGATGGTTCCTGTATTCACTTGACGTAGCAAAAGCCTTATAGCTAACAGCTAATAGCTAAAAGCTGATTTCACTCAAAATAGATCTTCACAACATTGTAAAACAGCCGGTTTTGCAGGTAGGCGTTGGCCGGTTCTTCCTTGTAGCCCATGAGCCCAAACAGCAGCCCGGCGGCATTGCCCTTGTTGATAGCAATTTCAAGGTAGCCAGCAGAATTGAACAGGGCCAGTTTTTCGCCTTCGGGCACATCTGCGTACGACTCGCTGAGTGTTTCTATGTGGTCGTTGCGCCGGGTTTCTATCCTGAATTTACGTTGCCCGCGCTGTTCTTCAAACTGGCTGCGGGTGATATTGACAATTACATTTTCAAAATTATCAATGAAGATGATCTGTCCTTCCATACTATCGGGTGCAATAAAAGGACGCAAATGATTTTTCTCGGTAATGTCAACGTCCATTTCACCAATATCCTGCAGGCGTTTGCCTTCTGCAAGGGCTTGTATGGCCTGGCCCATAATATCAATACAATACAGCGTGTTTTTGATTTTTGTTTTATCTGCCTGCAGGCGGATGATGATCTCCGGTTTACCTTCTGCTATCATGGTAAGCAGGCCGTTATCTGCGCATAAAATGTATTGGTCTTCATAAAAAGCCAGTAACAGGTTTTCTGTTTTGTGTTCAAACAGGTTTACCAGTATGATATGAAAGGTGTGCGACGGAAAATTTTTGATGGCATTGCGACAGATATAAGCGCTTTGGGTATAATTGAAAGGCGGCAGCAGGTGTGTAATGTCTGCAATGGTAAAAGTAGGATTGATTTGTAGCAATCGTCCTTTTGCAGCCCCCACCAGGTAATCCTGGAAACCGATGTCTGATGTGAGGGTAACTAAAGGCATTTTTTGCAATGGGTTTAATCGTGAGGCGTGAGTCGTGAAGCGTGAAACGTCAGTCGTCAGTCGTCAGTCGTGAAACGTGAGTCGTGAGACAGCGTCGCAATAGCACTCACGCCTCACGACTGACGCCTCCCGTTATTTTATCAGTTTTCCATTTTTGAAAAAGTAGTTGTACGTAAACTTATCGGCCAGGCCGGGAAAAAATTTATTCATAAACACGGTGCGTTTGCCGGTAAAGGTGAGTACCAGGGTGCGTTTCTTTTTTTCGATGGCATCTACAATATGCCGGGCGCATTCGGCGGCACTCATCATTTTATCTTCATCCATGGGCGATTCTCCCTGTGAATTGCCCACTTCATTTAAAGCAGCATTGCGGATGTTGGAAGTGGTAAAACCGGGGCAAACCCACATCACGTGAACTTCTTTTTCGAGCAGTTCTGTACGCAGCGATTCAAGCCAGCCCTGCAACGCAAATTTAGAGGCTGAATAGCCGCTTCTGCCCGGCAGCCCGCGGTAGCCTGCAATGGAAGAAACGCCAACAATGATTCCTTTTCTTTCAAGCAATGAGGGCAAGGCAAATTTGGTGCAGTATACGCTACCGTAAAAATTAATGTCCATTACCTTTCGGATGACGTCTACATCGGTATCATTTACCAGTGCATGCATAGATACGCCTGCATTGTTGATGAGTATATCAATTCCGCCAAAGGTTTCAACGGTGGAGTCTATAAAGCGCCTGCAATCTGCCTCTTTGCTTACATCGCACACAATGGCATGTAATAATACGTTGGTGTATTCAAGCTGCAGGTTATATATTTTATCGTGATGGCGTGCACAGGTAGCTACTTTTGCGCCGGCTTTCACCATGGCATCTACAAGGGCCTTGCCTATTCCGTCTGTTCCGCCTGTGATGGCCACCACTTTATCGGTGAAAAAAGAAGACATAGAATAAAAGTCATGTTATTTTGGCAAACCTAGTTTAAATAAGCGTTATCTCAAAAGCAGATAAACGCGGCAGTTAAAGGCAGTTATAAACAACTGTGGAAACTAGATTAATAAAATAAGTTATAAAATTTGGTACGGAAGCCAGAATCCTTATTTTTGCAATCCCAAAAAAGGGATGATTCCGTAGCTCAGTTGGTAGAGCAATACACTTTTAATGTATGGGTCCTGGGTCCGAGTCCCAGCGGGATCACAAGCCGCTTCTAACGAAGCGGTTTTTTTATGCCTTATACCTATATTTTATTTTCAGCAAAGCTGAACAAGTATTATGTTGGAGCATGTATTGATATTGAGCGACGTTTGTATGAGCACAATATTGGGCACTCTACCTATACCAGCGTGGGAACCCCGTGGATTTTAGTGCATAAAGAATATTTTGAAACATTGCCTGAAGCAAAAAAGCGCGAAACTGCTATTAAGCGAATGAAAAGCAGACTTTATATTGAGCGATTAATTGGCAAGGCTGGTAGCTCCTAAAAAGGATGATTCCGTAGTTCAGTTGGCAGAGCATCCCGATTTTGAATCGGGAGGGTCCTGGGTCCGAGTCCCAGCGGGATCACATTTAAAAACAAAGAAGCCTTTAAACAATAAAGTTTAGAGGCTTTTTTATGCCTTATACCTATATTTTGTTTTCAACAAAGCTCAACAAGTTGGCAGCGCATCCCGATTTTTAAATCGGGTCCGAGACCCAGCGGGATTACAAGCCGTTTCTAACGGAGCGGTCTTTTTATGCGTTATACCTATTTTTTATTTTAAAGGTAGTGGCAGTGTTTTCAATTACAAATCGGAGAAAGCTGGGTTCGAGTTCCAACAATCCTCCGTGGAAGCCTTCAGACTGACTAAGGGCTTTTTAATTAAAATAATTTATCCAAAGGTATAGTCACGAAAGCACCGTTTAATGTACTAATTACTGCTCAACGTTTTTAAAATTAAAGGTTATAAATACCTCAATGCCTTGTGTCGAGTATAGTTTATTTCTGCAAGCAAGAATAAAGTAAGTTGTCAATTGAATAACAGCGCTTGTGCAGGCTCATAAAACTTATCAGCGATCATAGCGATGCAATCTATCGCTGCTGCTCTACCCAATATTTTCTTCCGCTTACTTTAAAGTCACCTTATCTCTCTTGCTACTTTTTTTCGCAATATCAATTGTTACATATACAAAAATATATGGGGTTATTGTTAGCGCGTAGAGATAAGTACCATACACTACTTAAGAAAATGCACGAAACAAATATATCTTCTATCGGGAGGTTTTTTTTAACATTAAATCTCAATTGTTACTCCGAGCTATCATTAATTTGATGTCTAACAATAAAACACAGAAAGTATTATGAAAAAAACTATCATCACTGTTTCTATTTTGTCGTTCACTCTTTGTGCGATTGGCCAGGACCTTAGTCTCGGTATCAAGGGAGGGGTAAATGTTGCAAACATGAAGCTGTCGGAAAATGGGCTATCATTGGACTCAAGGTCACGTACTAATTACCATGTCGGTGTTTTTATGGTAGCAATGATTACAGAAAAATTGGGTATTCAGCCTGAAATTCTTTTTTCAAAGCAAGGAAGCGAGGTGGGAAAGATTTTTAGGTCGATGGCATACAACTTTTCTCTGATTCAAGATAAAAATACCTTCAAACTCGACTACTTCAATATTCCTGTATTGGTTCGCTACAACATAACCCGTGGATTTAATATTCACGCAGGTCCCCAACTCGGTATCCGGCGCGATGCTACGGTAATAAATGACCGGCAGAGCATAGATATTCATCACCAATTCAGAGCAACAGACTGGAGCTTTGCTTTTGGTGTAGGTATTGATACGCCTTCAGGGTTAGTTATAGGTGCGCGTTATTCTCTTGGTCTCAGCAACATTGAGCGTGTTAGTGTCCAGATTTACGACGTCGATTATAAAAATACTAACTTTCAAGCCTACCTCGGATACAAGCTTTTCGGCAAAAAGTTATCAAATTACAAATAGCCATCTGAAATTGCCAGGTTGAGTGATGGAGTTTGTATCACGAAATACCGAAATCACCCCATAAGAAGCCCGTAAACCAGGTCGGTTACGGGCTTTTTTTAAAAAAGTGACTTTTGAGCCTGCCTATTTTTTAAACTGAGAGAAGTTGCACGCTTCTAAAAAGTTGTTGAAATCCTATGTTTCAATTTCACCTAACGCTCACCAGCATCAATTTCTCAATAAATAATATACCGTGCTGGTCTTGCCGCTAAGGCCTTCAACAGCCAGTGCAGTTGCCGTGAGTGAATTGATCTTATACTTCCAGAGACTGCCATTGATAAGCACATACAGGTTATTGCGGTTGGCATCATAATTCCAAACGCCTTCTGCACCTTTTTTTTCGTTGAAAATAACGTAGCCGTTCGTAAGAAAACTGATGGAAGTTGAAGAATCAGGGGGAAAACAATCCATTTTTTTGGGGCTTTTTGAAAGATCGGATTCCCATTTATGACAAAGCAGTTCAATGGTCTTTTTTTTGTCTGTTACCTGGCCATCAGCAATAAAAGGCAACGCCATCATCAAACAAAAAAATATCCTTAACGTACCGGGGTGACTGAATCTGCCCGGCGACCAGGATCTATTCAGGACTGGCTTATTACCAGCTATGTTTCCGCATGTAAATTGTAAAGACATCTGCAGCAGTTTTACGTTCTAAAATGGATACTATTGAGTCGTCCGAAGTGTACGCGCAATGGGCGATTCAATTACCATTAAGCAACTTCTAAGATAAGGATCATTTTTGTTCTGTTGTTGTTTGATTATACCGAGTTGGATTACAGCATGTGCCGTTACGTGTATAAGGGGAATTAGCTGACAGTTAGCATCGATCTAAAATGGATAAAGCATTCATTGAGGCAAAAGGCAATGGCAAATTGCCTTTAAGTGGTTCACCCATTCATTGCCTGCAGGTGGGCAAGAAAAAAGTCCTGCCCCGGTAGGGGCAGGACGTGTCAGCAGTTAGTTATAGTCGTATTAATGCAAAAAAGACAAAAGGAGGCTTGCAAACGCTGCAAAGTGCCACGCGATTTATTGGCGGTTGGTAAAAAAAAGTTTTTTGTGCCATCCCGATGCCCAACGATGATCTCTGTGTCATCTTATTCCTGATTACAAAAAGGAAAAGCAACTGCGGATAAGGCTGCTTTCATGGTATTTTGAACCGAATTATCCTTCGGAAGGTGTAATGGTATCAATGAATATTGCAAGTATTTATTTTCGCAACCGTGGCAGCAATGGCATAATGGGCCTGGGGCTTTTATCAGCATAAAACTGGTTAAGCTTATCGCCGTAAAATTCTTTTTTCAATGCTCCGTCATCAGTAAACCAGGCAGGCAATCCATAAAAATGACCTTGTATATTAGCCACCCTGAATTTTTTTATGATGCCTTCTTTACTTAAGCTATTTAATGCAACCGATAATGCGGTAATATATTTACGCCGCTGTACGCTATTAGAAAGTTTTGCAGGCTGGGCGTTAAAAACCCATTCCAGCACACCCACACTTTGAATATAACTGCCGGATATGGAAAGAAAATCCATGGCTTTCTGTTTCCAGTTCATATACTGAACCGTGGAAACACCTTGCTGCAACAGCATTTTGTCAATACGGGCTATCTCCAGTAACAACCGCTGGCGTTCTGATTTAAGTTGTTTAATAGTAGCTGTTTCTTTTTTATTCATGAACCTGTTGTTGTGCAATAAGATTGTTGTATGCTGTCATACTTGTAATTATAGCATCTGTTGGTTGTTGCCGTGGTAAAAACATGTGCAAGCGTTGAAGCACTAAACGGCATGTATTGGTCAGCAGTACAACGAGTGTCTAGCAGTACCATCACGGCCGGTAGTCATGTTTATTGCAATAAAATTCGATTAAAGATGTGGGGTGTGTATTAAGGCAATATTAAGATACCATTACCCTTGTGTTAATAAAGGTTTTTATTCCTCTGTGGTAAACGGTAAGTAGCATATAATGATGTATATATCTGTACACCGTTAATAAAAAACAAGGCTGCACCATATGGCGCAGCCTGTTGATGATAGGGGGACGGTCTGATGTTGTTATAACTTTTGGAGCTTAGCTGTCTGGTTGTTATTATTGCCTGTCATTTTGAGGTAATAAATTCCACCGGGCAGTTTGCTGAGGTTAATGTTGAAAGTATTAAGGCCTTTTGTCAAGATAACCGTGTGCTTCAAAACCGTCTTGCCAGACACATCGGTCACTTCCCACGCGGCCTGCTCAGCAACAATGGCATTTAAATTTACAGTAGCATTGTTTATTACTGGGTTTGGCTGCACACTCATGGTGGCTTTTACTTTACCGGTATACAATGTCACTACCGAAGAATACTTTTCTTTGTTATCTCCATCCGTTATTTTAAGACGGTAATACACAACAGGTGTAGCAAGATTACGGATGGCGCTGTCTGGGTAAGCGTAATTTTTTTGTCCTGCCAAAGCCAGTGCGGGTACTGTTGCCACTGCACTGAAATCGCGCCGGTTCAGGCTACGTTCAAGCGTATAAGATTTTACGCCATTCTCTTCGTCGGTCACCCATTTTAATTGCGCAATATCATTGTTCAGCACACCTTTAAAGGTGATGATGTTCAACGGCAGCAATGCACTGGATGCCGCAAAGTAGAAACTGGAGAACGATGTAATATTTGCCTGTACCACATATCCGCTTGTACCAAATGCTGCCTGGTTAGTAGTAACCACAGCGGCCGCTGCGCTGGCCATGGTTGCGTTGCATGCATCGCTGTTTTTAAAAATGGAGATGCTTGATACGGTACCCACACCACTGGGCTGACCGAGCGCGTTATTGGTATTTTTGAGCGCGGTATATTCAGCATTACTAAAGTATAAGCGAATGCCCACGGGGAAAGATGGATTCGGTTGGGTTTGCGGGGTAATGGTAATGCTTCTCCCCATGTACATGGAGTGGTTGCTGGGGCGCTCGCGCGATACTCCGCCTGTTTTGGTAAACAGACTGGTGGTTACATTACCCAATATATTGCCGTTGGCATAAATTTCTGCAATCACATTGCTGTTGGTGTCAGTTATGGGCACCCAGTAATTTGCATTGGCTGAACTAATGGTAATGGTATTAGCATTCTCACATACTTCGGGCTTTCCGGCAGCAATGCTAATGGTAGCAGGTATGGTGCTGGTGCCGCCGGATGGCGCATAACCAAGAAATGTATATTTCTGAACGCAACCACCGCAGGCGCTGATGATAGGATTACCGCTGGTGGGGCCTGATGTAGTAGAGCTTTTATCAATGATGGTGAATATAGAGTTACCGTCGGGCGAAATGGCAATATCGCGGAAACGGTTGATGCTCCTGAAATAATTGGTGGTATCCTGCGGAAAAGAAGCAATGGAATCACCGGCGGTATTCAATTTCATACGTATTACTTTACCGCCTTTTAATGAGCCCAGTAACAATGAATTCTTCCAGCCGGGTATCATACTTTTTGTATAAATATCCATACCAGATGGCGCTTCAGACGGCCATGCACCATTGCCCTGGCTGCCATGGTTAAAGTCCCAGTACATGCGCTGCACCGTATTGGTGGGGCTGGTGCTGGGGGTGGCAGGATTTCCTTTTGCTGCTGCGTAAAAACTATAAATAGGGTCAGTGTAATTGGCAAGACCGGCAGCGTTAGCAGACTCAGACACAATCTGTGGCAGGCTACCCTGGCTGAATGTAGTGGTACTGCCGGCACCTGCGCCGTCGTAATTACCGTCTCCTGAAAAACCTATTACCATAGGATGGCCATAGTTACCGGCTTTCTTTAAAATGTTCACTTCATCATCGCTAAATGGCCCGTGGCTGGAACCATACAGTCTTTCTACGCCATTGATTTTTGCATACGCAAATCCCTGGTTGTTCCTAATGCCCAGCGACCATACTGCGCTTTGTTGCGTGGGCAGGTTATTAAACGGGTTGTCGTTGGGTATCCACTGGTCAAGCGGGTTGAGGGCATCGCCGTCTGATTCCAGGTTGAAGCGCAAAATTTTGCCTTCATACTTGTTCACGGTCTGCGAATAATTGATACGGTTGGCATTTCCAAACTGGCCGGCACCCATATCTCCCTGTGCATAAAACAGATAATTAACGCCGTTTACAGGCGCAATGATAATGCGTTGCGAATTGTGGTCGCCACTGCCCGGCAGTGTATCGCATAAGGTAACGGGATTGCCTAACCGCCCGGTGGTAGTATTATAGGTAAACCTTACCAGGCTATTGCGGAAGAATACACCGCCATTGCTGGCAGCCGTACTTACGTAACTCCGTATGTAAGAAATATACACATATTTTTTAGGCGTGGTAATATTGCTAAAATCCGGATGAATGGCCAAACCGGCCAAGCCGCCCTGCGGGTTAAAATTCGAAAAAATAAACTGCAGGTTATATACCGAATCGCTTGCCGGTGTGGTACCCAGCCAGGTGCTTTTTAATGAAATATCAAGAATGGTTCTTTTGGTGCCACCGTTGGGATGTAGTTTATACACTTTGTATCCCTTGGCTTCTGTAATCCACAGAGAGTCATCGGGGCCATAGGTAACTTCCCAGGGGTCACTCAACCCGGATGCGGAAGGAATCAAATCTGTTTTTTGAAAAATCTCATTCATCCGGCTGCCGGTACCTACCTGTGCCATGGCATGAACAGACAGCACCAAAAGTAATAGTGTAAAAAATGCGTGGTTGTTCTTCATCTGAATTATTGGATTTAAGGATATTCTTATCAGTCTTATTGCGTAACCCCTGTAGATTATTACAGTATTACATTGGCTTGCGTGCCGCAGGTAACCGGTTAATTTGTTTTAATTATTTTCTTTGTAATGGTTTTATTTTTCCAGGCTACTTCCAGGTAATAGGTGCCACCGCTCAATGCACCCAGGTCCTGCATCTTTACTGCGGTTATGCCTTTGCGTGATGGCTGCGTGCTGGTTTTTACTGCCCTGCCATACATGTCGAACAGCGTAAGCCGGATATCGCCATCGGCAGGTATGATAACACTGCAGGCAATAGTGCTGGTAAGCGGATTCACCAGGTCTTTTACTCCAAAATCAACTAGCCCTGCGCTCAGCATTACAATTTTGCTGTATTTAAACTGTGTATCGTCTGTCATCTTTATGCGGTAGTACACTACACCTGTTACAGCATCGGGGTCATCAAATTTATATGGCCCGTTAATGCTGTTGGCATTTAATTTACCAGCACTTACAAAATGAATACCATCTGTGCTTTTTTCTACTTCATAGGTCTCGCGGCCTATTTCATTTACCACTGTCCAATGTACGGCACCATTGTTTCCGGTGAGCCCTGCGTTTACAGAAACAAAATCGGCTTTTAGCACCCACATACAGCTGTTTACGTACACCTGTACTGTTCTCAGGGCAGCAAACGAACAATTGGGATCAGATAAGTTAGCAGGTGTACTGGCAACCCGCAACCGGTAAATATTATTGTGCGTGCTGGAGTCACCAATAAACGAAGGTCCGTTGGCGGTGTAAGAATATTCGGAACCGCTGAGTACCGGTGTGCCAGTGCCGCTCAAGCCCAGGCTGGTATACGTAGCACCGTAATCGCTACTTTTCTCCCATATAAATTCTGTATAGTTATCAAAATAACTTTTCACATTGGCCGAAAGCGTGGTAGCATTGCCGTAACACAGGTTTACAAGCGGTGTGGATGGGTTCATATCAAGGTTAGGCGTACAGGTAGCCACGCCAATATCATCCATTGCCCAGTCGTTACCACCGCCGCCGGGGGCGTTATTGCGGATGTTGATAATCATCTGTGTTTGCGATGGCCCGGTGAGATAGGTGAATCCTTTTTTTATCCATTGGCCTGTATAAAGAATATCGCCTGTTGTGTAATAGTCAAATCCATTGATATTAAAAGTTAAATTGGGGTGCACGCCAGACGAGTCAGCAAATCCCACAGGTCCTGCCACGGTTGGCACATAGCCAACGGCTGATGGTCCGCGGCCTAACGAATCGCCCGAACATTTTTTGCAGATATTTCTAAACCAGGCTGAGTATTCATAGTAGGTATTCGGACAAAGATTGCGTACGGTGTCAAGAAAGGCAGTGTCTGTTCTGTACGCGGCGTTAATGACCACCATATAGCCACCTGTTTTACCACCGGTAGTATCTGCAGGCGGGTTGCCGGCCTGTGCGTTGGTGGCCCCTGTATGGTCGCCAATAATATCCCACACGGTAAATACGTGGTTGGCGCCCACCGGGTCGTTGGGATTGATGGAATAGTTGGCACCGCCGGGGCTGCTGTTATTGGTTAAGCCATAGTAATAGTCGAGCGGGGTACCGGTAGAAAATTTTACCTGGGTATAATTGGCTGGTATTTTTGATGAACCGGCAATACGGTCCTTCGGATTGCCCAGACCAAACGAGCCCCCGCTTTCAGACAGCACGCCGTTACTGCCAATTGTATTGGCGCATATGCCGTAATTTTTATACACCATGGCGTTTAACTGCGGAAAATTAATATTTGAGATATAGCCATTGGGATTGGTGTACCGTACTTTACCGCCGCCCACATTAATGGTGGTTACGCCATAAGTGGCTACTGCGTTTACCCTTACCCGGTAGGACACAATCATAATACAGGTAGATCCAAAATTGGTGGGTTTATCTATGTTCCTCACGGTTCCGCCTGTTAAATTGTTTGCGCCGGCACCCAGGTTGATGGTGATAAATGATCCTGCCGTAATAAAAGCCGGGTCAGTATCTGCGGCATCTGTCCATTGTTTATATAATTGCCCTTCGTTGGTAAGAATTCTGAGTGTATTGGCTACATAAGTAGTATTGGTTGGTACAGTGTCTAAAAAAGTGGAAAACGTGGTTTGTCCGCCTTTTACCACATAGATGGCGCGTATTTCAAGTACATCATTGGGCTCTATGGTGCCCCCGCCGGCGCCTTTGGTTACGTTTACATAGGCTTTTCCAAAATCTACAATTGCCTGCTCGGTGATACAGATATTGAAGCCCCAGGCGGTACCAGACATGGTACTGTTGTTGGTATACACCCTTATATAATAAGTAGCGCCTATAGTTAATGGCGATAGGGGCCCGGGCGTTGTATAGGTATTGATAGAGCTTGCGCTTACACATGCCAGTGATGACATGCTTCCGCAGGTGCCCGATAGTAATTGCAATCTAATACCGGCGGCGGTTAATTGAGCGCCCGGACTTGACAACGTGATAGTGGGAAAAGCGCTTTGAGCAACAAACTTAAACCATACCTCAGGTGATCCTGCTGCGCCGCAATCGCCCGGTATGCCGGTTGTACCGGTGGCATTTAAAAGGTCGCCGGCTACATTAGAGCATCCTGTTGCCGTATTCAATAATTGTGCGCCAGTGCAGTCATCATTGGCGGGCAATGGCGGGTCGGTTACACAAATATTAAATGTACCTGTGGCGTTTGGGGTACAATAGACCCTGATATAATAAACCGTTCCAACGGTGAGCCCTGTGGCTGATACGGATGTGTTACCGCAAAACAGCCCCGACAGGCTTCCGCAGGGGCCAGAAAATATAGTTAAACGGGCATTAGCCATGCCTGTTAGTATAGAAAGGGTAACAGTGGGGTTGGTGGTCTTAGCTGTGAACCGGTACCAAACATCGTTTCTGTTATTATTGCTACAGCCTAGTGTCGCAATAGCAGTGTAGGTAGTGGCACCGGTGATGGCGCCAGCCGTATTGGAACAGGTAGTACCTGAAACAAGGGTGACTGCGCCACCGCAGAGGTCATTTACCTGGGCAGTTACCTGCAAACCCAATGTAGAAGAGATTAGTAGTGCCAGTGCCATCCTCAACCGGACATGGCTTCGGCGTAAAAATGATTTCATAAGTAATGGATCTCGCGTTTCAAAAAATCGTAAAAAAAATTCCAGACCTGTTCCTGGTACTGCGCTGACAATATAATAGGCTCGGTTTTCTTACAAGGATTAAGTAAAAATACTTATGGTCCTAACCAATCGCAATCAATTGCTTTGATATTCGCCCAAATCGCAGAAAATATCGCCCAACCTTACTCGTTAGGCGAAAAATATCTGATATTGTACCTAACGAGAACTAAGTATAAATTAGTATTATAGTTAGGTAAATAATATTAAAACTTAACATTGGGACACTTATTATCAGATAGATGTAACCAATTTATTGAGTAAGCAGTACCAGTATAATTGACTAGTAAACAACTTTAAACAAAAAAGCGTTGATAGTGCATGGTATAGCTTCGGAATCATTGCCAGACAGCCAGATAAAAGAGCAGTTGTTTGTTCACTATCTGCGGCAGCGGTAACAATGTGTTACTATGTTTCGGGGATTCATTTGCCAGGTCTGCATATATTTCTAGCCTCGCCTACCTTTTTTCTTACACTGCGCTGTATCGTTAAAGGGTTCATACAATTGTCATATCTTTTGCGGCTGCGGTGCTAGGAGCAATAGCCGGCTGGCAACAACAATGCACCGATGCCTTGTCCGCGAAGAAAAATTATGGTACGATCAATGCACTTACTTGAGTGACTGATAAAGCGTTTACAGATGAATGAAAGGCCGTCGTATTTACATTTCAATAAGGCAGACTATGCGTGGAAGCCTGATATCGACTATCGCAAGCATCCTGACAAATACCGGGTAGGCAAAGGAGAACAGGGAGTGCTAATTTGTGAGCCTTATAAAACGGAGATAGGCATGCACTGGCGTTTTAAAACCAAGACCATTGCTGAAACCAGTGCCGCCACCATTTACCAGCAGTTTCTGGATTATCTACAGGCAAATGATTTTGTTGGTGCCGATATGGCGCGAAAATATTTACAAATGGGCTACACCAGGGCGCGAAGGTATGCCAACTACAAAGGGGGTAAAAAATACGACGCTGACAATAATTATACGCCACTGGAACGCGGTACCGGCCAGCCCGAAAAAGCAGCGGCCGCCGCAGTATTTTTTGAGCAGTGGAAACTGGCGGAGGCCAATCCGCAATATGCCTCCTTGAAAAAACAGTGGAAAAACGAGAAGGGGTAAACATAGCAATGGCCATGCGCCCCGCAGATATTATTGACCTACTTTATGACCCGCTTGTTTTACATTGCACTACTCTTGCGTGAAAACCCGTTTTCCTTTTTGTAATAATAAAGCCCAATCACCGCCGCAATGCTCCGATATCTATCTGTTATAAAAATAAGCGTACTCTTTATGGTGCTGGCTGTGTTGACAGCTACGGCAGGGCCTGCAAATGCGCAATCCCGGCGACATGCAGAGTCGACGCTTGTAATTAAAAATGTGAACATCATCGCCATGGATTCCCTGGTGGCAGTTATAAAAAATGCAACTGTCATCATCAGCGGCAATCGCATTGCATCTATCAACGGGCCTGTTCCTGCAAACGGCACTGTAATCAACGCAGCCGGAAAATGGCTGATTCCGGGATTGATTGATATGCATGTGCATTTACCGGTAGATGTTTACCTTAATAAACAGTCCCCGGCCCAGCCTCCTGACGTTAGGTTCAACACGCAGGATATCATGACGCCTTTTATTGCCAACGGTGTAACTACTGTGCTAGATTTGAATAGCACGCCTGGCACGTTTAACCATAAACATGAAATTGAGCGCGGTTATGCTATTGGCCCCAGGATTGTTTTGGGGGCGCTCATCAACGGTGGAGCAGGAGGCGGCCGAATTGCCAATACACCCGAACAGGGCCGAACCATGGTTATAAATGCAAAAGCAGACGGGTATGACGTAATAAAATTGTACTCACAGCTGAATACTGACACCTACTTTGCCATTATTGAAGAAGCAGCTAAGCACAGTATGAAAACAGTCGGTCACATTCCCAATGCATTTCAGGGTAAACTTAAGCAAGCGTTCATACCAAATTTTAATATGGTAGCCCACGCAGAAGAATTCTCCAAACATTCAAAAAATTTCAGCGCTGAAGATGCCGTGCTGTATGCACAATTGGCAAAAGATAACGGCACCTGGGTCAGCCCCACATTAATAGCCATACAATGGATAGAATGGCAGACCCGATCATTAGACAGCATCAGGTTTTCCAGGTCGTTACCTTATGTGCATCCCTTGCTGCAAAGCAAATGGTTAACCGCAAACAACTATCACAAAGAATTGTCTGCTGAGCGGATTGCTTACTTTGATAACATGATCATTTTTCACCGTAGTTTGCTAAAGGCGCTGAAAGATGCAGGAGTGCCTATTGTTACCGGTACCGATTCTGGCGTTTCTGGCGTAGTGGGGGGATTTTCTTTACATGATGAGCTTGCATTACTAACCCGGTCAGGATTAACGCCTGCAGAAGCATTAACATCCGCAACCCGACTTGCTGCCCAGTGGCTGGGTATCGAAAAAGAAGTGGGAACCATTGAAAAAGGAAAACTGGCCGACCTGGTGTTGCTTAATGAAAATCCATTGGAAGATATTTCACAAACCCAAAATATTGCGGGCGTAGTAATAAATGGTCGCTGGCTGCCGAAAAATACATTGGACAATATGTTGCACGACCTGTCAGAACGCAATACCAGCAACAAAAAAAATTATGATTGGCAGACCATTTTTAAGAAAGCAAAGTAGATAGTAATTTACTTTTATTGGCTGAGCCAAATCGCAGTCGATCTCTTTGCTGGGTATAGCTCAGTGATCATCAGGTCGTACGCTATTCGTTGTGCAATACGGTTCCATTATTACTCACCTGTTTCTGAATCGGGCGCGTCTACTGGTTTGGATTGCGGTGAGCCCTTCTGCCGCAGGAAGATAGAAAAAACAACGATGGCAAACACGGATAAGAATTCACTCTGCCAGTTCTGAAAAGATTCAAACCAAAAACGAGGATCACCTATAAAGGCTGCCGCCGATTGCGTGGGCAATCCTTTCTGTACCAATTGCTGGTTCTCGTCTTTCAGGCTGCCATAAAAATGTAATACAAACGACAAGATGAACAACAAGAATAATGCAATGCTGAGTGAATTTTTGTATAGCGCCAGTATCCATCCACCACGCCGAACTGGCCAGGGTGCATCTTTGCGGTGAGGCGAAGGTGTGCGGTCTACCTCTTCCTCGCCCTCGCATTTCTTTGACTCAGACGATCCCTTTTGCCGCAATGATATGGTTAACACAACAAACAATGCCATTTGTAAAAACTCGCTTTCCCAGTTTTCAAATGTTGCCTGTAAAAAATGCCCGGATTGAAGGTATGCACTCATAGATACAGTGGCTTGTTGGTCCTCCGCCTGTTCTTTGTTGTATTCGCTAAAGCCTGTTAATACCTGGCCTATCAGCGAAAAGAGAAACAATACTAAAAACACAATGGAGAGACCGTTGTTCCGGAAAAACTTGCGTATAGACATGTAGGTTATATATTACTATTGATGATGGTTGATAAAACAGATGAGATATTACAATGATAATTGTCAATGGCATTGATGCACCAGGTTTAAGCGGCCATTAATTTTCGGGTAAAGGGTCGATTACGGTGGCATTGTACACCGGGTTGAGTTTTTTATTAATGGTGGATGGTTCCACAATCACAAATACTTCCAATGTGGGGCCAACAACCAGCTCAAGTAAATGGCCGCCGCGCACGCTGCCATCGCTCATTGAAAAACTAGCATGGGTATGCGCAACCGGTTCCTTATTGTACAAAGTAATGTTGCCTGTAAACGAAACTACTTCTGCCGTATCTATGGGTATCACTTTAAATAACTTTTTTTGGTAATCATAAAATCCCACTTTGCCCGACACCACGTCGCCTACAGCGGTATAATGGGCTGCACCAACCTGGTACTTCCTGGCAAATTCAGTCAAACCTGATCGTACTTCATCGCCGGGAGAAAATACCAGCACATATGTTTTGGTATTACCATGGCTGCTTATCAGCTTTGCTTTCATACCGGGCGATTTGCCGGTTTCCACCGGCCCAACAGGCGCAACGTATTCCTGTGCATGAAGCACTGTAGATAATCCTATTATAAATACGACAATCAGAAACGATAACTTCATATCAATTGATTTTAACGGTGCGTTTTTTTGATCAAAATTTATTTATCCGTGCCATTGTTGGCTGTATCCAGCCTGTACTATTATTCCAGCTGATGAAAGCATAGTCAGTATAATAACCCAATAACATAACCGTGGCACCAGGGGTGATGGTTGTTTTAATAGCCGACATAGGCGCTGGTCTATCAAAAAGTGCTACAGCAGCCTGGGGCAATTGTATGGGCTTTGGTTGCAGGCTCACCTTGTTCATTCCGGCAAATTGTCTGCGGCCATTGGGTAATTCTAACTGGTAACGGTTACCGGTTGCCGAAATAATTTTTGCCACGCTACCGGCTGCAATGCTGTCTGTTTGTTGTACACGCGCATACCGGTTGAGAAAAGCGGTATCGGCTGATATGGGCGGCGCAACTGGGCGATCAGTTTGTATGTACGGCAGCGGGTCTTTGGCGCCGCCGTCTGCATAAATACCGAAATGCAAATGAGAAATCGTGTTTTTGGCATTACCTGTATTGCCGGTGAGTCCCAGGGTATCGCCAACGCGCACCCGGTTACCAGCCTGCACCCATTGCGTGTCGAGGTGCGCATAATACAGTTGCATATTCATGGCATCAGGCCGTAAAAAAATTACTTTGCCCCCAAGTGTGTTTTCACCTGCGCTGCTGATAACCCCGGCAGCTGCAGCTATTGCCGGTGTTCGTTTCTTCACCAGTATATCTATTCCTTCATGCCTGCGTGCACCTGCATCCCGGTCAACACCCCATACACTTATTACACGTGGCTTATCGTTTTTATGAAGTGGAAATGCCAGCGACGGGCCGGTGCTGATAGTTAATGTATAACCAATGCCCTGCAGCAGTTCTGGTTGTAACCTGATGATGAAATCACCTTCCTGTTCCACGGTATAATTAATGGAGCTTTGCAATGTGTCTGCCGCTACAAGTAACTGCGGGGGCTGGTTGAGGCGTATACGCCATAATTCCGCAAACAACAGGCTTCCGCCTGCAGGTTGCGTGCTTAGTTGCACAATTAATTGTTCGCCGCGTTTGGCGCGCACCTGGTAGCCGACTGCTCTTGGGTTGGACGGTTCAAAATAACCTGTTTCTTTATAGGGGATACCAACACCAATAGGTTGTGCTAAACTATTTACTGCCGCCTGCTGCCAAAGTTTTCCCATAGCGGTGGCCGTTAGACCCATATCTTGCAAGGCTGCTAAATAAGCGGCATGCGGTGTTTTTTTGGTGAACAATCCCGGCTTGGTGCCTGTGCAGGAAGCAATGGTTAATAGCACCGCCAAAAGAAAAAACAACCAACCACGTTTTTGTATCATTGCAGGCAACCTTTCTATTCTGTATTCAAATGTTTCCATGATTGTTAGTATCCCGGTAAATAATCAATTATAAATACGCAATTAACTCAGATCAACCATTCAATCAACCAATAGCTCATCAAAATGGATGGGAAGGTGGTTGATGCGTTTGCCCGTAGCATGATAAATGGCGTTGGTAATAGCCGCCGGCATAGCTACAAGCCCAATTTCACCCAGCCCTTTAACACCCAGCTCATTGATAACCGAATCATTTTCTTCCACAAATAAAACGTCCAGGTCATGGATGTCAGCGTGCACCGGTATATGGTACTCGCCCAGGTTGGCGTTCATGTATTTGCCCAGGCGGTGGTCGGTTATGGTTTCTTCGCGCAAAGCTTTGCTGATGCTCCATACCATGCCCCCGAGTATCTGGCTGCGCGCTGTTTTAGGATTAATAATTTTGCCGGCCGCAACTGCCGTCAGCGCACGGGTAACATTGATGGTGCCAAGTTCTTCATCAACCTCTACTTCAACAAATGCTGCGCTGTGGGTGGCGCGTGCATATTTGCGCAGTTTAAGCACTGCAGGTAACGCAAATTTGCTGGCTTTAACAGGCTGATTTTTGTTAGCTGTCACCAAGGCTGCAAATGACAATGATTCGGTGGGGGTTGTGCCAACGTAAATGCCACCATTAGCAAAACCAACTTGTGCAAATGATAATGCTGCAAATTTCTGTTCCTGCTGGGCCAGTTTAAACAGCTTTTTTTTCAGGTTCACACAAACACCTTTTATGGCGGCACCCACCGTAGCAGTAGTAAAAGAACCACCTTGTATAGGTGCAAAAGGCAGCCTGCTGTCGGCATATTGAAATTCAATATCGCCAGGCTGCAGGCCCATTTCATCTGCGGCAATCTGCATCAAAATAGTACGTGTACCGGTGCCGATATCTGTTACTGCATTTTTGATGATGAGTTTACCCTCGCTGGTGATAACAGCTTCCGCGCGCGCCGGCACCTGCATGGCATCCCATATGCCGGTGGCCATGCCGTACCCCACCAGTTTGTTGCCTTTGCGCATACTGCGCGGCAAAGGCAACCGGTTCTTCCAGCCAAATTTTTCTGCACCCTGCTCGTAGCATTCTTTCAGCGCCTTGCTGGTGTAGGGCTTACCACTGCTGGGGTCTTCCATGGTGTAATTCTGCAGGCGTAATCGCAACGGATCAATACCGGCAGCGTAGCTTAACTCGTCCATGGTTGTTTCAATGGCATGCAGACCGGTGCAACCGCCCGGTGCACGCATGTCCATGGGCGAATACACATCCAGCGGTACAATCTTGTATTGCAAATTGGTGTTGGGGGCAGGATACAGCATGTGCGCCCAGTTCACCACCATCTCAGTATAGTCTTCAAATTGTGATGTTTCGCCCCATGCCTGGTGTTGCATGGCGGTGAGCATTCCCTGGTTATCTGCGCCAAAGGCCGTTTGTTGCAGGGTGGGTGGCCGATGGCCATAAGTAAACATCTGCGCACGGGTGAGCGTTACACGCACCGGGCGTTTCAGTTCAAGGGCAGCCATAACGCTCATGAATAGTTGATATTGCGGCCGCAGCCCCGCGCCAAATGCCCCACCAACATACGGCGCTATCACGCGCACATTCTTGTAATGCAGGCCAAACACATTGCCCACATACAACTGGCTGTTGATGGTCCCCTGGGTTTTATCATAGATAGTAAGCTTTCCTTTACCCTCATAAATAGTAGTGGTGGCAAAAAGTTCCAGCGGGTTATGGTGTTCGGTGCCATGAAAGAATTCACCCGTTGCTTTGTTAGGCGACTGATTAAAAGCTTTTTCAAAATCACCCGTGGGCTTAGGCGGTGGCGGTTTTAAGGCAGTGGCAAGCCCTTTTTTAGGGGCCCTGGCAGTTCCGATATTCGCCATCAGGTCAGTAGAAAATTCCGTGGGGTCATACACAATATCAAGCAACGATGCAGCATAGCGCGCTGTTTCAAATGTATCTGCCACCACCAGCGCAATTGGCTGACCGTTGCAAACTATCGCTTCGTTGTGCAAAGGCATAAACACCTGCCCGGGAGGTGCATCCATATCGGCATATTGTATATTGAACCATGCCAGTTTGGGCCTGTTCTCGTGAGTGAATACTGCCTCAACACCGGGGCAACCCAATGCAGCAGCGGTATCCAATTTTATTATTTTCCCTTTGGTAATAGTACTGTTTACCACATACCCATATAACAATCCCTCAGCATGATAATCGCCGGCATATTTAGCTGCGCCGGTAACTTTTTCAGGCCCATCCAGCCGGTCATGCGGTTGTCCAAACCATTTTTCGCTTGCCATAGTTGATAGAAATTTATGCCGATGGCGCTGCGCCGGGTAATTGTAACGACGGTTCCAGCGCCATCAGGCAACTGCGTACAATGGCTTTTTTGGCCAATGCTATTTTAAAATGATTGTATTGATAACCTTTTGCACCCTGCATAATAATATCTGCCGCCTGCTCAAAATTTGCACGCACCGGTTCTTTACCCAATAAAAATGATTCAGCAGCCGGTACCCGCCAGGGTTTATGCGCAACGCCACCCAATGCAATACGCGCCCCGGTAATAGCATTATGCTCTATAGTAAATGTGCTGGCTACAGATACCAACGCAAAGGCGTAGGAATTGCGGTCGCGCAGTTTCAGGTAATTATAATATTGTTGAAATGTATTGGCAGGAAGTAGGATACCGGTTATAATTTCTTCTGCTTGCAATGTGTTGTCTATATGTGGGGTGTCGCCGGGTAGCCGGTGAAAAGATAAAAACGGAATTTCTCTGTTACCATTCGCGCCCTGCACTTCAACAACCGCATCGAGTGCGGCAAGCGCCACGCACATATCAGACGGAAATACTGCTATGCAATGTTCGCTGCTACCCACCACTGCCATCATACGGTTATAACCGTTAACTGCAGAACATCCTGTGCCCGGTTGCCGTTTGTTGCAGGGAGTATGTACATCATAAAAATAATAACAGCGCGTACGTTGCAGCAGGTTGCCACCGTTGGTAGCCATGTTTCTTATTTGTGCCGACGCACCTGCCAGTATAGCCCTCGCCAAAAGCGGAAAATTATTTTCTACAAGAGGATGGTAAGCAGTAGCGGCATTACTAACCAATGCGCCCAAGCGCAAATTGCCATTACTGAGTGGTTCAATTTGTTGCAGACCGGGCAATGCGTTGATGTCAATTACTGTAGCAGGCAGCGCCACCCGGTATTTCATTAAGTCCAGCAAATTGGTGCCGCCTGCGATATACTGGGCAGCTGGTTCACGGGTGTAGGTCTCAATGGCACCGGGTACACTGGCTGTTTGAAAAAACTCAAATGGATTCATGTCCTTGTTCTTTTACATCCATGATGGCATCAATAATATTCGTGTTTGCTCCGCAACGGCATAAATTACCGCTCATAGCTTCTTTAATTTCGCTTCTTGTATGGGCCTTCCCTTCCTGCAACATGCCAATGGCACTGCAGATTTGACCGGGTGTACAATACCCGCACTGAAAGGCATCATGCTCTATGAAGGCAGATTGCAAAGGGTGGAGATCGGTGTTGCCAATTCCTTCGATGGTTGTAATGGATGCATTGTTTTTCATCACCGCCAGCGTAAGGCAACTGAGTATGCGTTCTCCGTTGCATAACACGGTACATGCGCCGCATTGTCCATGATCGCATCCTTTTTTTGTGCCGGTTAGGAACAGGTTATGGCGCAAAGCATCCAGCAGCGATACCCAGGGTGCTGTGCGCAACTGATGTAGTTGCCCGTTCACGGTGATAGAAATGGCGATTGGTTGGGGCAGTAGCATAGTAGTGGATTATCCAGAATCCTGCCAGTATTATGTGATAAACGCATAGCCATGCAGTTTGCGTTGGCAGGTATATAAAACGCCCGCGGGAAAATAAATAAACAAGTTGGGTATTGTTATAGCTTTTGCAGTTCTTGAAGTAACGGCACAGCAATTGAATACTATACATAGCGATTTATTAATTACTCACCTGACAAAACACTTTACATGGAAGAACCAACTTCAAAAAAAATAGACAGTCCGGCATGGCAAAATCCGGCCCCGGGAAACGAGCAAAACGACAGCGTTAAATCGCCCGGCAATCCTACCATTAAAACGGGTGGCAATTCACGTTCGGCCGAAGATGACCTGGATCTTGACAAACAGCCTTACCGGGATAAAACATTTACAAAGACCAGCCCCACCAAAGCCCAGGCTTCTACTGAACTGAACAGCCCGATTGACAATGCAGATGATGCTGATAGTGCGGCAGAGCAGGCTGGCAGATAGTTGAATACAAACGCGATTATAAGATTATAATATTGTTACGCTTAAAATACGCCACCGAAATACAAATTTATTATAGCCTATACCAGCGCCTCCGCGCTAAGGGCAACAGGCTGGTATTTTTTTTGGTGGCAGGAAAGTAAAATTGCAACAACGCCTGATAAAACACGCAAATCCGGACAGCAATGCAGACATAAAAAAGGGGCGGCATAAAAATGCACCCCCGGTTTAAAAATCCAATATCCTATGAAAAACCGTAGTAAATATAATCTGTTCACATTGACAAAACTTAACTTGCAAAGGCTTAAGTGTTCTTAGGGCCGCTTCTAGTAGTTAATAATTACAACGTGCTCAAAAAGACAATAATCAATACATCACTAGTAACGTAAAATTGATTATACTCTATGTTAATGTTGGTTTGCACAGTATATAAGCAATGTATAGGAAATTTGAGTTGCCCGTTTTTTAAACCAGTATCCGCCACCATTGTAGCATTGCATTGAACGTAGTATACATAGCACCGGGCAAACTATCAGCTGCCGGGTGTTATGTTAAGTCTTATCATACTTAACATGGCATCTTTTTGAGCATTTCCTTAAAACATTCTGCATTTCGATAAACTATTTAATCTTTGCTCTCTTCCAGGTCATCGTGGTTATCTCCGCCCAGGCTATAATAATTATTTTCCTCATCTTCTTCACCGATGGCTTCATCAGCATCGTCGAGTTCTGTGCCCGGTATGTCCAGGTCATCAACAGATGAAGGTGGCTGGGGAGTGTGATTCCGGCTATTGGAATTTTCTTCATCACGTAAAGGTTCTTCTGTTGCCTGCTGATAAATGTCTTCCTCCTTGTCATAAATTGGCAAAGGAAATTTTTTATCTTCTTCCATTTCTTTTCCTGGAACTTTTTTATTCTTATTCATATAAAAAAATTTAAAAGTAGAATCTTGATGCCATAGTCGAATGAGTGCGAAAAAAATTTCGGTGGATAACAAATTAGCTCTGCATACGCTGCGTTCGTTGAGCCAACACATCGCGGGCAGCTGCACACAGTTCGTAAATTTCTGCTTCAATGCCAACATCAATCAGCCATTGTAAAACGGCAGGTTCATCATCCTGTATCATTTGTTTAATGGTGCCAATGTTTTTTCCGGTGAAGCAAGCCTTTATCTTTTTGTCCATTAAAGTAGTCATGGCGGCTATCTGCTTTTCTGTTTCGTCAAACGACGGGGAATGGTGGGACATAATTTAGTAGTTGATAAAAAAACTCAGATTACTTTATATGCAGATGCATAACCATGCCAGTTATTAACCATAGCAAACTACCGGCGAAATGCAATGTTCCCGCCATGCAAATATTTTGGTTACATCGCCAGGTACGACTCTATGTTGT
The DNA here is from genome assembly GCA_963705285.1 of uncultured Chitinophagaceae bacterium. Taxonomy (GTDB): domain Bacteria; phylum Bacteroidota; class Bacteroidia; order Chitinophagales; family Chitinophagaceae; genus JACMLD01. The sequence goes on along the minus strand of OY970066.1, from coordinate 5,087,018 downwards.
CTACAAAGGCCTGCATGCCATATGGTTTTTCAAAATAGCCATCTGCGCCAGCCTGTTCAATTTCTTCCTGGCTGATACCATAAGCAGAAAAGATTAAAATAATGGTAGCAGCAAACTGGGGAAACCTGCGGAGCTGCTTACACAATGCGCATCCATCTATCCAGCCCAGGCTTTTGTCGATCAAAATAAGATCAGGATTGATAGCGGTAATTTCTTTTTCGATGACTTCAAATTTTTCACGGGCCGTAACAATATATCCCCTGCCACGCAGCGTAATGGCCAGCATGGCCAGCATGTCTTCATTATCGTCGATAATTAAAATAGAGGGTGGGCGTTCAGCCGTACCGGGCAATAGCATTCGTCAGTTTTTATCAGTCGGCTGTCCTGTATTTAAGTAATATAGCTTCAATTTTTCCCTTGACATCATCAGGGCAGTTGGTATTAAAAATTACCTGTGGCGGATTGCCTGAAAGGCGGTAGCAACTACTGGGTTTTGTTGGATGGCCGTTAAGTAAAACCGGCTCAAGGTCGATTTTTTCCAATTCCGCGGCGATAGAAACGTATTTGTCGGAATGTTTAGATAATCCCATAGTATATATTAAATCAAATATGCTGCCAGCCATAGGGTGGAAAAAAGTATACAATTTTTATCTATAAAATTATACCAGCTGCCGCTCAACAAAGGAATTACAACTGGTGACCCATGAAATTAAAAAGGGTCGACTCACGCCGACCTTTTTACATTTTTGGTCATTCTGTCTAAGCCCTGCCAATTATCTTCAATAGAAAGGCAATAATGGCAATGACGAGCAAGATATGAATGATGCCGCCGGCATGATAGCCGAGGAATCCAATTGCCCAGGCAATAACAAGAATGACTGCAATAACGTACAAGAGATTTCCCATGGTGGTTGGTTTATGTGAATAATACTTTACTGGAGTACAGTGATGGAACAAGTAAATATAAATTCGTGCCGTTAATTGAGGGCTCGCTGCGGTTATATAAATTCTGATAGGAATGATCAACGGTTTTTGCAGCGTCAACAAATGTTCTGTTAGTTCCTAATTTAAAATCCATTTATGGGCTTTGCCATCTGTATTACATGAGCTGCATTTTACCTTGGCATTTTGGTGATACAATAAATCCTGGCGAGTCTTTTCACGGGTATGATTTGCTGAAGATGCATCTTTGCTTTGTAGGGTGGGTAAGCTGGTTACTTTGATGGGCATTACCCAATCGATAAACTGTTTGAATGTTTTACTCGTCATATGCTTTCATATAGGTTGTATTAAAATGCACAAGAATTATTCCTGTTCATCTAAATTGCCTAGCAGTTACCAGCCTGGGCGCTTACGCAAACAACTGCCCATGCTTTTTTTACATAAACCTTATGTTTTGTTGATGCAGATTAACTTTCCCACCGTTGGAAATTGATCAATTGCTGAAAAAAGTCTACACACTCCGGGCAATGGGGAAACCGCTCCAAACCTCGTCAGCCATATGTCTTTTGAAGTAACTAGTTAAAAAATGCCAGGTACCGACTTGCAGGTTCAGGATAAGCAGGGTGGGCAGGGTACCATGCTTACTTTAGGCCACGCCTTTTTAACGGGATTTAGAAAAGCCATAAATTGTAATGCATTCAGTCAATCTCAATAGATAGCCATGCTTACCAATGAAGAAATTACATTTTTATCTGTTAACGGGTATCTCCATCTCGGCCAATTGTTAACTACGGAAGAGGTGCAGCGCATCAATGACCGGCTTGCGGCATTAATGGATACAGAAGGAGACCGTGCAGGCGCTGAGTTAGCCGAATCCAAATACATACGCCACCCTAAAGAGGAAGGAGCGGATCGCCTGGCCGATTTAGTGAACAAAGGTGCCATCTTCGATATTTTTTATACCCATCCGCGTGTACTAGCCGGCATAGCAGCCGTGTTAGGGGATCAGTTTAAATTATCCTCTCTTAATTACCGCGCAGCAAAACCGGGTAAAGGTTTGCAAAAACTGCATGTGGACTGGAAGAATACCGTAGTCAATCAACATTATAAAGTATGCAATAGTATCTGGCTGTTGGATGATTTTACGGAACACAATGGGGCAACCCGTATTGTGCCGGGCACACATCAATGGACCACATTACCGGAACAGGCAATGACCAATGCCGAGGATAAGCATCCGCAGGAAATCAAAATCATTGCTCCCGCGGGTTCCGTGTATATTTTCAATTCGCATGTGTGGCATGGCGGCACCACCAATGAAACCGTCCGCGATCGCAGAAGCATCCACAGCTATTTTTGCAGCAGCGACCAGCCGCAGCAGATTGACCAGAAAAAATACATACTGCCGGAGACGCTGGAGCGTATTGGTGAGCAAGGCCGTCGCATCTTAGATGTGTAATTATAATTGTAACAAGGTCCGGGCGGCAGTATTTTTATTCAATTATCAGCCTGGCTGTTTTCTGTTGCATGCAAAGGGCCGGGCGGTATCCGCTGCTTTCACCATCCACTTTATATTATTAGGTACAGATCGCGTACATTTAATTTACTTTTAAAAATTTCTCTATGACTCCATCTATTTCCCGCCGGCAGGCTATTAAAACCGGTGTACTGGCAGCCATTGGTACTTCTATAGCTGCAAACGGTCACGCCTTTCCGCACCAAGGCACAACAGTTAATAATTTACCTGCAGTTGATCCCTGGCATGGTTTCAAAGTGGGCATAGCCTCGTATACGTTTCGTAAATCGTCAGTAGACGATACCATTAAAGCCATGCAACAGCTGGGACTGTCTTATATTTCTATCAAAGATTTCCATTTGTCGCTCAAGAGCACTGCAGAAGAAAGGCAGGCTGTTATCCGCAAATTCAAAGACGGCGGCATTACCCCGGTAAGTTGTGGCAATATTACCATGGAAAATGATGAAGCCAATATTCGCCAGGCTTTTCAATATGCAAAAGATTGCGGCATTGGTACCATTGTATGCAGCCCGCACCCGGATTCTGTTTTGTTACTCGACAAGATGGTAAAAGAGTTCGACATTAAACTGGCTATCCATAATCACGGGCCGGAAGACAAGCGTTTCCCTTCTCCGTACGATGTATGGAAATGGGTGGAACCGCATGATAAACGGTTAGGCCTTTGCATAGACGTGGGCCATACTGCCCGGGCAAAAGTAAATCCGGCGGAAGCCATTATTAAATGCAAAGAACGGCTGTATGATTTGCATTTTAAAGACATCGACAGCACTGAACCCAATGGCGGTACCATACAAGCGGGCAGGGGTGTGCTCGATTTGGCTTCGATACTTCAGTCATTGATCAAAATAAAATATCCGTACCTGGTAAGTATGGAGTATGAACGCTCGCCCGACAATCCTTACCCTGAAGTAACAGAAACAATGGGCTACGCCAAAGGTTTGCTGGCAGGGTTGGTGCGTAAATAATGGCTCGTGTCAACTTGTTAAGGTGCAGGTTCCAGAAAACTCGTTGGGCGCCTCACTTCAATTTATTCGGTAACAACTTTATTTTATTTACATTTAAGAAAAACAACCATGGCTCAGAAAAAAATCATCGTAGTATTTGGCGCCACCGGTGCGCAGGGCGGAGGATTGGCGCACGCCATTCTTAATGATAAAAACAGCGAATTTTCTGTACGTGCTGTTACGCGCGATACCAATTCAGACAAAGCCAAAGCGCTGGCCGAACTGGGTGCAGAAGTGGTGGCAGGCGATATTGAGGATGCGGACAGTATGAAACGCGCACTGGCAGGTGCATACGGCGCTTATTTTGTTACTTTTTTCTGGGCGCACTTTTCCGCAGAAAGAGAAACACAGGAAGCAAAAACTTTTGCCGGACTGGCAAAAGATGCCGGGTTGAAACATGTCATCTGGTCAACATTGGAAGATGTAAGAGAATTTGTACCGCTGAGTGATGACAGCATGCCAACACTGCAGGGCAAATACAAAGTGCCGCATTTTGATGGCAAAGGAGAAGCTGATAAATATTTTATTGAAGCTGGTTTGCCCGTTACTTTTTTACTGGCTTCATTTTACTGGGATAACATGATCTACTTTGGTATGGGCCCTAAACGCGGTGCAGATGGTAAACTGGCTATAACTTTGCCAATGGGCGATAAAAAGATGGCGGGCATTAGCGCCGCAGATATTGGCAAATGTGCTTACGGAATATTTCAACAAAACGGAGCACTCATTGGTAAGCGAATTGGCGTTGCCGGCGATCAGCTCACCGGTTCAGAAATGGCAACAGCCCTGGGGGTTGTCCTTGGCGAAGAAGTAAGTTATAATAGAGTTACGCCGGCAGAGTACAGGGCATTTGGGTTTCCGGGTGCAGATGACCTGGGCAATATGTTCCAGTTTTATCATGATTTTGATGAAGTATGCAATACCACCCGTGATGTAAATTACTCACGCAAACTAAATCCTGAATTACAATCTTTTTCCAGCTGGCTGAAAAGCAATGCCAGCCAGATACCACTTACCTAACACGGGGGAGTGGCCAGATACCCGAAGTCTTACGCTGTAGCAATCAGACTTCGGGTATCTCTATTGTTATACCAGGTTTAATGCGCTTAATGCAATCTCGCCCGATTTGCCTTTTAATTGTACGGTACCCAGTGACCGTGCAATGTACCGGTTGATGGAGCGCATTTCAGACAGCAGCCCATTAGAAGTTACCAATTCTTCTTTCAGCTCACCAGCTTTGCCCACAATACGCGCGGCAGTATTGAGTACATCGCCTGAATAGGTAATATCTCTTTTCATGATGCCAATTTCACCGCCTATAACACTGCCGCTGTGCAAACCGGCTTTGAAAGAAGGTGCAATGCCATAACGGGTAATATATTTGCTTTTTTCCTTTTCAATCGCCGCTTTCATATCGAAAAAACATTTCACGCACTGCATATTGTGAATGCCGTCTTCATAATTCCAGGCAATCACTACTTCATCGCCTACATACTGGTAAATAAATCCTTTGTTATCAAGAATGGCAAACGTAATGTCTGCAAAAAAGTCTTTAAGAAAAGAATGATAGCCTTCATCGCCTAATTGTTCTGCAATGGTGGTGGATGCATTAATATCAAGAAACATAAAAATTTTCTTTTCCTGGCGTGGTGTGTGGTACCGTCCGCGAAGTATGTTCCAAAAAAGGTTCTGGCCAAATTTGCCATTCACCTGTAACAACAGTTGCGTTATGGCCAACACGCTTATCCATTGAATGGCTGCTTTCAAATGTGTACTGTCATTGAGATAGTGTTGAAGTTGTTGCATAAAACCGGCATCCATCAATGAAAGACCGGTGGTATTATAAACAGTGACCAATCCTATCAGTAGTACAATCACTGCCCAGATGATCACAAACCAGATACATACCACAAGCAAGGTAAAACCGTAAGGTTGGTGCTGGTACCGTACATTAATATAAAAAACCAGCAGGCTTCCACCAGCCAGGGAACCAATTAAACCTGCTGCGCAATTCTTTATAAGCGATAGGCCAAATGCATAACTGGCAGAAGGGCCCGCCGCATCGCCTGATACAAGTATCAACTGGTCGTACACCGTAAAAAGTAAACCCGTCAGCAACCAGCCGGTAATAATTACTTTCAGTTGTTTCTGTTTGTATTGTATATCTCTTTTCATGATGTTTGCAAATTGATGGATGGTCTTTGTTTTGCTCAAACAAAATTACCGGGGGTATGCAACAGGCAGGGGGTGTAAAGCTGACATCTTCAGGGTTTGTTGCGACATCTTGGGGAGATGAAGGCAGCGTGCGAGCATAGCAATCATTTGCAGCACAAAAAAACCTCCCGGATGGGAGGTTAATTTTTTTTTAGGACGATAAACTAACTTAACTAAAAACCAAAAACGTGTAATCAGGCTTACGATAGATGGATTTTTAAGGGATATTGGAAACGGGACAAGGATTTAACTCAGGATATTGGATGTCTATCATTCAGCTTGCATTTCAAAAGTAATCCACATCCCGAATGTGGACAAGCGCAGATTTAACCCTTTTTTAATCTTCGGTTTTCACGCACAAAATCGTAAATACACGAAAATGTGGCTAGAAAACATACGTACAATAACCAATACATCACGTAAATCTGCGTGCCTTCAATTCCTGTCGCCGCAGTATGAATGCGTTCAACCATTGGTTATGTTTTAAGTCCTAATGGCAAATCCAGCTTCTTTAGGGAACATACTTAAAACTTCCCATCTTCGACTACCATGATATAATCCATCCTTTCAAAAAAAAAGTCCATTTGCCTGTCCGTCAAAACAGTTCACCTTTATTCAAGCCATATTACCATGAGTACAGCGGGGCCGTTATATAACAATAAGTATATCATTGCCATTGCATTTATATCTGCACTGGGCGGCTATTTATTTGGTTTTGATTTTGCCGTCATTTCCGGCGCGCTACCTTTTCTGCGTACGCAGTTTCAGTTAACAGACTGGTGGGAAGGTTTTTTAACAGGCTCACTGGCGTTGGGCTGCATGGCCGGATGCCTGTTGGCAGGCAGTATTACAGAACGATATGGGCGTAAGCCAGGTCTTATGCTGGCGGCAATTATTTTTGCGTTATCCTCAGCCGGCATTGCATTGGCGCAGGGCCTGAGTTTCTTTATCATCATGCGTTTTGCAGCGGGCATTGGCGTGGGCATGGCTTCCATGATTTGCCCCATGTACATTGCTGAAATTTCTCCCGCAGAAGTAAGAGGGCGTAATGTGGCCATTAACCAGTTAACAGTAGTCATTGGTATTTTAATCACCAACCTGGTAAATTATATACTGGCCGATAATGGCCCCGATGCCTGGCGATGGATGTTTGGTGCCGGGGTTATTCCTTCTGTACTTTTTTTGGTGGGCGTAAGCTGGTTACCCGAAAGCCCCCGCTGGTTATTGAAAGCCGGGCAGCGCGCCAATGCGCAAACGGTACTCATGAGGCTGGGCTCTGCTGCATTTGCCACTTCTACAATGAAAGCCATTGAACAATCGCTTGCCGGCAATACAAAACATTCCTACCGCGCGGTATTCAAAAAAGATGTGCGGCCGGCAGTTACCATTGGTATACTGCTGGTGGTATTGCAGCAATTTTGTGGTATTAACGTGGTGTTCAATTATACGTCTACCATCTTTGAATCGGTGGGAGCCAGCGTCAACCGGCAGTTGTTTGAAACTGTGTCCATTGGTATTGTGAACCTGGTGTTTACGCTGCTGGCCATGGCTTTGGTAGACAGGCTGGGCCGCCGACCTTTAATGTTGATGGGCTCTTTGTGTTTATCGGTTACCTATATTATTCTTGCGTTTCTGTTGCAAGGCCAATATGCTACAACATTGATTTCAGTATTTGTATTGCTGGCCATCAGCATCTATGCCATGTCGCTTGCACCGGTAACCTGGGTGCTCATTGCAGAAATTTTTCCTAATAAGGTGAGGGGCGCCGCTTCTGCTGTGGCCATTGTTTGCCTCTGGGGTGCGTATTTTATCCTGGTTTTTACTTTTCCTTTTCTTGCCAGGCAACTGGGTACGTACGGGCCTTTTTATCTCTATGCCGGTATCTGTTTCCTGGGTTTCTTATTTGTGTGGAAGAAGGTCAAGGAAACACGCGGACAAACACTGGAAGAACTGGAGGACAACTTAATGCGTCATTGACTTAATTAGAATAATTGCTAATGGAAAATACCACTGTCAGGGTTTGGGAAGAACAAATCAGTATACCCACATATGAAACCGGCAAGCCGGATAAAAACCCCATGTTTTTTGAAAAACGTGTATACCAGGGTAGCAGCGGCGTCGTATATCCATACCCGGTAGTTGAAAAAATTTATGATACAAAGGCCGATAAACGCTACAACGCCTTGTTTCTGGAAAATGATTTCATTAAGGTGATGATCTTACCACAACTGGGTGGGCGTATACAAATGGCCTATGACAAAATAAAAAATCGTCATTTTATTTATTATAACCAGGTAATTAAACCTGCACTGGTAGGCCTTACCGGCCCCTGGATATCTGGCGGCATAGAATTTAACTGGCCGCAACACCATCGCCCGGGCACTTTTAGCCCGGTAGATTATACCATCACTGAAGGCCCTGATGGCAGCAAAACAGTTTGGGTAAATGAGATAGAACGGCTCTCACACACAAAAGGAATGGCGGGGTTTACATTATATCCTGGTAAGGCTTTTATTGAAATAAATGTAAAACTGCTCAATACTTCTTCATTGCCACAAACATTTTTATGGTGGGCCAACCCGGCTGTGAAAGTCAATGATCACTACCAGTCTGTTTTTCCGCCCGATGTGAACGCGGTATTTGACCATGGTAAGCGCGATGTGAGCAATTTTCCGGTGGCAACCGGCACTTATTACAAAGTGGATTACGCACCGGGTACGGATATCTCCCTGTATAAAAATATTCCGGTACCTACTTCTTATATGGCCATTAATTCTGCCTATGATTTTGTGGGTGGGTATGAACATGATAGCCGTGCGGGTATGTTGCATGTGGCCGACCACCATGTATCGCCCGGAAAAAAGCAATGGACCTGGGGACATGGAGATTTTGGCCAGGCATGGGACAGGCACCTCACCGATGAAGACGGCCCCTACATTGAACTGATGGCCGGTGTGTTCACTGATAATCAGCCAGACTTTACCTGGATAATGCCCAATGAAGAAAAATCGTTTACCCAGTATTTTCTACCATATCACGACCTGGGCCTGGTAAAAAATGCTACAAAAGATATGCTGGTTGCGCTTGATGTTACTGGCAATACGATTGTATTACAGGTGTATGCAACCTCCGCCCAGCCAAACATTACCATACAGTTATTTGCAGCCGGCGAAGCGTTGTTTACAAAACAGCTGAATATAGGCGCGGCCACGGCATGTAAAGAAGACATACAAACAAACCGAGCAATTAACCCGGAGCAGTTATTGCTTACCGTTAGCAACCACGAAGGCGAGGAGCTCATCCGCTATGAACCTGCGCTCAATAAAAAAAATGAACTGCCGGCAGCTGCAGCTGAAGCCTTGTTACCAGAAGAAATAAATAACAACGAACAATTGTTTCTTACCGGCCAGCACCTTGAGCAATACCGGCATGCAACGCGCAGTCCTGTTCCCTATTATGAAAAAGCGCTGCAGCGCGACGCGGGGGATAGCCGGGTCAACACTGCCATGGGCCTCTGGTGGCTGCGGCGTGGCCGCTTCCAGGAAAGTATTCCCTTTTTCAAAAAAGCCATTGCCACCATCACACAGCGCAATCCCAACCCTGCTGATTGCGAACCCTGGTATTATTGGGGCCTTGCATTGAAATATCTTGGCCAGTACGATGCGGCATTTGATGCATTTTATAAAGCTGCGTGGGACAAGCGCTGGAAAGACAGCAGCTATTTTTGTCTGGCGCAAATAGACATGATAAGAGGCCACTGGCAAAAGGCGCTTGAGCACATCAATATTTCTATCAGCAACAATACCAATAACAATAAGGCATACACCATTAAGGCAGCGGCGCTAAGAAAATTGCGGCAATGGCAGCACTCCATTGATACTTGTGCAATGGCGTTGAAGGCAGATGCATTTAACCTGGCAGTGTTGTACGAACAATCGCTGGCATATAAAGCCATGGGAGAAGTATCTTTATCAGCCTCCACCATGGAAACATTCTGGCGGCTTTCAAGAGGCGATGAACAAAACTTTCTGGCCTGCGCACTGGAATACATGAATGCAGGCATGTATGAAGAGGGCGCATCCATTTTACAAATGCGCATAAACAATACCGTTAGCAGCCCGATGCTGTTATATTATATGGCATATTGCACCCATCATACCGGTAATGCCGGGCATGCCAGTGCCTGGCTGGCAAAGGCGGCGGCCGCCGATCCGTATCTATGTTTCCCTAACCGTTTAGACGATGTTGGTATACTCACATTTGCACAGGCTCAACATCACGCAGATGCAAAGGCGCCATACTACCTGGGTAATCTTTGGTACGATAAAAAACAGTATGAACAGGCTATTGTTAGCTGGGAACTTTCGGCAAAACTAGACAACCGCTTTCCAACTGTGCTTAGAAACCTGGGGATTGCTTATTACAACAAAAGAATGGATAAAGAGCGTGCGCTGACATATTTTGAAAAAGCTTTTGCGCTTGATACTACAGATGCACGCTTGCTGATGGAACTTGACCAGTTATATAAAAGAATAAACCGCCCGCCGCAACAACGCGGCCTTTTTTTGGAAGAAAATATGGAAACAGTGTTGCTGCGCGATGATTTGTACCTGGAGTATATAAGTCTGCTTAATTTTACCGGCCAGCACCGCAAAGCGCTGGATATGTTACTGCAGCACGCCTTTCATCCCTGGGAAGGTGGCGAAGGAAAAGCATCGGCCCAATATGTTTTCAGCCTGGTAGAACTGGCCAAACAATATTTATACAAAAAAGACTTCACCGCCGCGATTAATTTATTGCAACGTTCACAGGCATACCCGCACAACCTGGGCGAAGGAAAGCTGTATGGCGCACAGGAAAATGATATTTTTTATTGGCTGGGCATTGCGCATGAAGGCAATCATGACCACGCAAAGGCCGAAGCGTATTTTAACAAAGCCGCTGCGGGCAACCTGCAACCAGCGGCCGCTGTATTTTACAATGATCAACAACCCGATACCATTTTTTACCAGGGCCTTGCCTGCAGCAAAACCGGTAACCACCAAAAAGCCAATGATATCTTTAATAGCCTTTGCAATTATGGAAATGAACACGTGAATGATGAACCTGTAATAGATTATTTTGCCGTATCGTTACCCAACTTGCTGGTGTTTGATGATGATCTGCCTTTGCGTAATAAAATACACTGCTGGCTGATGCTGGGCCTTGGTTCTTTTGGCCTTGAACAATATGAAGCAGCCCGGCAATATTTCAGTATGGTGTTGGAGGCCGATGCAGAAAATCAAAAAGCGGTCAGCCATCTCCATATGGTGGAGCTGAATTTAGCTAAAGAAATAGTTAAGCAGGAAGGATAATCGAAGGTGCGCACCGCAGATATTCTAGAGAGATATCCGTCGCTGTACAAAGTCTCTGACTTTGTACGCCTATGTTCTTTCGGGCCTTTGGCCCGGTTCTATCGTTGGGTGGGAGACCCGTTAGAACATACAATATACAAAGTCGGAGACTTTGTATAGCAGCATTAGAACATACATTACACAAAGTCGGAGACTTTGTATAGCGTCAATACTTGGCATAGCTGCCATTATCTAATCTATCTTATTGTATCTGCCTCCGGCACTGCCATCATAATATAATCTATTACATTCAGTTAATTTTCCATCCTGCACCCGGCTGATATTGATAATTTTGGTTACCGGTTGTTTGCCGAATCAACAAATACATACTAATGAAAGCTTCCTTTGTATCTGCGTTTTGCATTATTACATGCGCTTGGTTGTTTACCCAACAATTATATGGTCAACAGGTTACTAAAATAGCACCTGGTATATGGAAGGTAACCTACGGCCAACAGGAAAAAGTAAAGCCAGGAGATTTTAAAGAAGCTCCTTTAATGGATGAGCTCAATAAAATGCCGGCTGGTAATAACCAACCCGGAGTGCTCTCCACTGTTGTATTTGATTCAAGCGATGCCGGTGCAATAGCAGAGTTGCCGCTAGACGAAAGCGAACGCCTTTATGGTTTTGGCCTGCAGGTAAATACTTTTGAACAACGTGGTCTGCGCAGGGAGATACGCACTAATGCCTGGACAATCGGGAATATCGGTTTCAGCCACGCGCCTATGCCGTTTTATATTTCCTCAAAAGGTTATGGTATACTGATCAATACATCGCGCTACGTAAATTTCTATGCAGGCTCGCAACATAAATTGTCAGAGTCAATAGGCATCAAACAGGAAGTGGGCGCACCCGCAGAACCAGGCGCTTCGCCATCTGCTTTGTACAGTAAAAATTATAAGTCATCAAAAACCGTCAACATACTGGTAAAAGGTGCCCGTGGTATTGAACTGCTTTTTTTTGAGGGCCCTGCCATGAAAGAAGTAATGCAACGGTACAATTTGTATTCTGGTGGGGGTGCTATTCCGCCGTTGTGGGCGATGGGTTTTAAGTACCGTGCAAAGAATACGTTTAATGCCAATGAAGTGGCCAGCTTTTCCAGTTATTTTCGTGAGAAGCATATTCCGTGCGATATGTTTGGCCTTGAACCCGGCTGGCAGTCTGCCTACTATTCCTGTTCTTACATGTGGAGCAAACAAAAATTTCCCAATCCTGATAGTCTTTTGCAGGTAATGCACGGCAGAAATTACAAACTCAATCTTTGGGAACATGCATATGTGCACCCAACATCGCCCATATTCGACAGCATAGTTCCTTACTCCGGCGATTATGCAGTTTGGAAAGGCGCAGTACCCGATTTTGTAAAACCCGAAGCGCGTGCCATTTTTGGCGGTTACCATAACCGCAATTTTATTCAAAAGGGAATTGCTGCATTTAAACTGGATGAATGTGACGGGGCTTATTATAACGAAGGCAATGCTGAATGGAGTTTTCCTGACATTGCTAAATTTCCCTCTGGCCTCGATGGCGAGCAGATGCGGCAGTTGTTTGGTTTTTTATACCAGAAAACAATACTGGATGAATTTAAAAAAGAAAACCAGCGCACCATGCTGGAGGCAAGAGCATCTTATCTTTTTGCATCGCCTTATAGTACGGCCCTGTATACTGATATGTATAGTCATGGCGATTTTGTGCGTATGATTGTGAACTCTGGTTTTGCAGGTTGTAACTGGTCGCCGGAAGTGCGTCAAACAGGGTCAGACAGCGACCTGGTGCGCCGTTTGCAAACAACGCTTATGTCTTCTCATATGGTAGTAGACTGCTGGTTTCTTAAAAACCTGCCATGGTATCAATACAACCGCGATAAAAATAATAAAGATGAACTGCTGCCCAACCGGTTTGAGCTGGAACAAACCGCCAAGAAAATTATTGAAACACGAATGGCCCTTGTGCCTTACCTCTATGCAGCATTTGCAGATTATCGTTTCCAGGGTACACCCCCGTTCAGGGCATTGGTGATGGATTATCCCCAGGATACTGCCGTATTTAAAATTGATAACCAGTATATGATGGGCGAAAACATTATGTGCGCACCATTTATAGACGGGGCTTCTGTACGCGATATTTATTTTCCGGCAGGTACCTGGTACGATTTTAATAATAATCGCAAATACGAAGGCGGTAAAAAATATTCCGTTTCAATGAGCCTGAACGAAATACCCATGTTTGTAAAAGCTGGCACCATTTTACCGCTGGCCAAACCAGTTGAGTTTATTACAAAAGAAACTGTTTTTGATATTACCTGCCGTGTGTATGGGAATAGCAGTAAGTCTGTCCATCTCTTTGAAGACAACGGCCACACCTTTGACTACCAGCAACGCCAGTACAACTGGGTAAACCTGCGTACGGACAAAAATAAAGGCAGCATCAGCCGCAGCGGTAACTACAAGAAAACTTTGTACCGGGTTGTCTCCTGGCAATATATTGAATAGACCAAACAGGCATCGATTATTTATTAGCACCCGGGCAATTGCGTTCGTACAAGACGAGGATTGTTTCGGGTTTTTTTCATGCTGCAACACCAAGCGAAGGCATCGTAATATAATCCATCTTAATCGTTGGATTTTCCATTTTAAGCATTCCTGCACTAAATAACTTTGAAAAGGTTTACGAACAACATCTTCTTAGCATCCATTAATAACTGCCATATGACAAAGCAATCCTGTTGTTTCCTCCTCCTCCTTTCTATTATTTATTTTTTGCCTGTTGCAGTAGTTGGTGCCGGTTTTGCGGGCACGCAAACGGTAAGCGGTCCGGTAATCAAAGGAACGGTTACTGATACCAAAGGCACGCTGTTACCAGGCGTCAATGTTTTTTTGAAAGGTACTTCCACCGGCACTGCCACAGATAGTGGTGGAACATTTTCAATTACAGTAGTGGATTCTACTTCGGTGCTGGTATTCAGCTCTGTTGGTTACAGCACACAGGAAATTAAAGTGGGTGCCCGAACGCAGTTTAGCATCAGGCTGGCAGAAGGCGGTAAAGAACTGACCGACGTGGTAGTGGTGGGCTATGGTATTCAGAAAAAAGTAAACCTCACCGGCGCGGTTTCATCGATTAATGTAGATGAAAAATTGTCTGATCGTTCAGTTACCAACCTCTCTACTGCTTTGTCTGGCCTGGTGCCCGGCCTCGCAGTGCAGCAAAGCCAGGGCCTGGCAGGTTCAAGCGGTGCCAAGTTATTGATACGCGGTTTAAGCTCACCCAGCAGTGGCACCAATACCAGCCCGTTGATAGTAGTAGACGGCATACCGGATGTAGACATCAACCGCATAGATATTAATGATGTAGAAAACATTTCTGTGTTGAAAGACGCAGCGGCCGCAGCAGTGTACGGTTCTCGCGGCGCCACAGGGGTAATATTGATTACCACAAAATCCGGCAAGGGTTTAAAGAAACCACAGATAAAATACACAGGCACTTATGCAGGTGCCAAACCCACTAAGTTTTATAACCTGTTGCAAGACTACGCCATGGCGCTCACGTTGGAGCAACGGGCTTCGCGCAATGGCCGCACCCAACCCAGTTTTTATGACGGTACTATAGATGAATGGCTATCGCAGGGAATGGTAAACCCCGTAAAATTCCCCAATGAAAACCAGCTGGACTATGTAACACGTACCAGCAAAATCTTCAGCAACAATATTTCTGCCGCAGGGTCTAATGAAAACGGCAATTATTTTATTTCTACCGGCATCTATAATGAAAAAGGCTACCTGGTAAACAACGATTACAAACGTTACAACTTCCGCCTGAATCTTGATTATAAAATCCGTAAGAATATTACCATCGGTGCCCGTACAGACGGACAGTGGAGCAACCAAACATTTGGTATGCCCAATGGTTTTTTAGATTACAGCAATACTAATGCGCCGTTGGTGTTCGCCATCACCGGTTTGTTGCCGTATAACAAAGCAACCGATCAGTATGGCGGTGCCATGGCTTACGGAGAAGCTGCCAATGCGCCCAACCTGTATGCAGAAATTATGGGACGCCATAACATGGTACAGCGCCAGGAATTCAATGGAGATATTTATGCATCATGGCAACCGGTGAAAGGACTTACGGCGCGTATTGATTATGCGCTGCGTTATTACAATCAGTTTCAAAAAAGTTACACCAACCTCGGCGTAAACTTATACAATTTTCAAACGGGTGGTTCTGTGTTTGAGTTATACCCGGCTACCGCATCCCTCAGCAACACTTCCTTGCAAGGGTATAAGACATTGCTGCAGGGCAAAATAGATTATACAAAAGAAATTTTTAAAGGGCACCAGCTAAGCGTACTGGGTGTGTATACAGAAGAGTATTGGTTAGACAGGGGCTTTGGCGCAGGTGCAGGTGGCCGTCTTGATGAACGCATTACCGAAATTGGCAACAACAGCAGCAACACGCAACCGCCTTCTATCAATGGCAATTCTTCAGATGAAGTAATGCGTTCTTACATTGGCCGGCTCAACTATACTATTAACGACCGTTACCTGTTTGAGGCTAGCATGCGTGCCGACGGTTCATCCAGGTTTTCTCCGGGCCATCAGTGGGGATATTTTCCTTCTGTATCGGCCGGCTGGCGTTTTTCTGAAGAACGATTTTTTGAAAGGCTGAAAGGAACCATTTCTTCCGGCAAGTTGCGTGCTTCTTACGGTTCGCTGGGTAATAACAGCGGCGTGCCAAGGTATGAGCAACTGCAAACGTTTTTATCAACGCCCTATGTGTTGAACGGCAATACGCTGGTGTCGGGCGTTAGTGCCAACAAACAGGTGAACGAAGATTTTACCTGGGAGAGTACGCGCGTTGCCAACATCGGTCTTGACCTTGGATTTTTCAACAACAAGCTCACTGCAGAAATAGATGTATACGACCGGTTAACGACCAACCTTATCCGGCCATCGGTATTGTCTACGTTACTTACTGGTTATAACGCACCGCAAACCAATATCGGCACATTCAGAAACGATGGTATTGAATTAAACCTTGGCTGGCGCAGCAGCATCAACAAATTGAATTACGGTATTACCATGAATGTGTCTTACAATATAGACCGGCTGGAAAAATGGAACCAGAAATTGAACCCCAGCAAAAACTTTATTGATATGCCCTGGTTCTTTGCCTACTACATGGAATCGAGCGGCATAGCGCAAACATGGCAGGATATCTATAACGCGCCTTACCAGGGCACCAATGCCAATATATCTCCGGGCGATATTTTATACAAAGATCTTAATGGCGATGGACAGGTAGGATCTTTTGATAAGAAAGCAGTGCCTACTGTAAACGAACAAAGACCTGTTCTTAATTACGGCGCCAATGTATATGCCAGCTGGAAAGGTTTTGACGTAAGCGTTTTGTTGCAGGCAGCCACCGGACGCAAAGATTATTTCCTGGAGGATATGACCAATACCAATGTTAATCCCAACCGTTATGCTTTCCAGCAATTATACCTCACAGAAATCTGGACGCTCGATTCGCGCAATGCCACCTACCCGCGTATTACGGCCGCCAATTCAGGCAATAACCGGGTAGAATCTGACTTCTGGTTGCAAAGCATGAATTACCTGCGGTTCAAGAATATGCAGCTTGGGTATAATATTCCGGCAAGGCTGTTGAAAAGGCTGGGCGTTGATCGCATACGCATATACGGTACTGCAGAAAACCTTTTTACTGTCAGCAGCTGGAAGGGTGTAGACCCCGAGAAATCAACACTGGGCAACGGCTTTCAAAGTTTTAACGATGATCCGTTTCCTATTCTTAAATCTTATTCTGTTGGTGTAAACGTAAGCTTGTAATGCATTCAAATTTCATTGTATGAAAAATAAAATTTTTGTCACATCGCTTTTATCACTGCTGATCATTGTGGGGTCGTGCAGAAAGATCAATCAGACCGATCCAAATAAATTATCTGCCGATGTATTTTTTACAAAAGTGAGCGATGCCACCAGCGCGTTGTATGGCGTATATGTGGCCGCCCGCGAAACTTTCTATAAAACCTATGCATGGGATGGTGCCAGTGAGATGATGTACAGCCGAATTTCTGCAAGGCCTTACTCTGGCTATGCACCGGCCAATTCTTTTGGCAGTTCGGTAGCCCGCCATTGGAACGATGCCTACCGTTGTATCAACCGCGCTAACTACGTCATTGCCGGTGTGCGCCAAATGGAAGCTGTTTTTACGGCGCCGGCAGATGCCGACCAATTGCGCCGTGTTAAAGGAGAAGCCATGTTGCTGCGGGCCATGGCCTATTTCAGGCTGATAGATCTTTGGGGCGATGTGCCCTATTACGAAAACGTGCTCGACGGCAATACGGAGGCGTACTCATTAACCCGTACGGCAAAGGCGACTATTAAAGACAATATTCTTGCACAACTGGATACCGCTGCCAACTATATACCGGTAACAGTGGCTAAAGCTGAGCAGGGCAGGGCCACCCGTGCAGCCGTATACGGTTACCGCGGTAAAATAAAATTGTACTGGGCCTGCTGGGAGAAAAATGCCGGCCGTGCCAATGAAGCACAAAATTATTACAAGGCCGCCGCTGCTGATTTTGCAGAAGTAATGAAACCTTTATACGGACGATCTTTGTACAAAGGCGGCGACCCCGGTACTGCCAATGCACCCAATTATGGCGAATTGTTTAACGGCGCCAATGAAGATGCAGCCTATGCATCGGAAATAATATTTGCATTTACCAATGGCGGTCCCTCATTTGGTGCCTCAGACGGGCAGAGTGATGAATTTTACGGCGATACCTACCTGTATGATTTTGGTACACGCAGTACCGGCGCAGGCGGTGTAAACGTGGCACCCACCATGCGTCTGATGAATAAATACCAGCTGATTGCTACCGGCGGTTATGCGCCACCGTTGGTTCCGCTCAACCCTACCACCGTAGCCGATGCTAAAACACGGGTAAACAGTGCGGTTAACCCTGCATCGTATGAAGGCCGCGATTACCGGATGAAAGCTTCTATTATGTGGGATGGCGAAACCATTAATGAGATTCTGGCCGATGGTACCGTTACATCTAATGTGCTTACATTTTTATACAAGACCAATGCGCCAACGCCACCGTATTTGTTTGCTGACGGTGCTTTTACGGGTTATTTATACCGCAAATACATCAGGCAGATAAGCGGCTATGCGCGTGAAGCCGGCCCGCAGGACTCGTGGATGATGCGGCTGCCGGACGTGTGGCTGATGTATGCCGAAGCAATAAATGAAGTAACTGGTCCTGCCGGCGAAACCTACGACCTGGTGGACAAAATACGGCGTCGCGGCAACCTGCCACCACTTAACCGTGCGCTGTTTGCATCCAAGGAAACATTCTTCAATGCCATAGAGCAGGAACGTATTGTGGAACTGGTGGCAGAAGGTAGTCGTTTTTTTGATATCCGCCGCTGGAAAAAAGTGGAACAGCTTTGGCCTCAGCCCAATGGCAATCCGTTGATCAGCAGCTGGAACGAAACAGTGCGCGAAGAATTTAAGAATGCCATAGAAAGAGACTTTCAACGGTTTTATATTTTCCAGATTCCCAGTGCCGAGATCATCAACAACCCCAAAATAATTCAGAACGATCCCTGGTTATAACCTACAAAAACTGCAACATGAAAAAATATATATTGTTCTTGATGGCTGCTTCATGTATCGGGTTATTTTTCACCGCTTGCCGCAAATACCCGGTAGACGACAAAGGTTTGCTGATAACGGATAACGAAGTCTGTTACATGAGCAGCTTTAACCTGCTGGGCTCAGATAACCAGACCGTGCTGGTAACACAACCTACCATTACCAACAACCTGATAGACACGGTTAAGAAAACAGTAACGGCCGTCGCAAAATTTGGCACCAATATTAAAAATGTAAAACCCTATTGCAGCCTTGGTGCCAATGATATGCTGGTGGAACCGTTTATGGGTATGTGGACTGACTTTACCGCACCTAAAACCTATACGCTGGTATCTGGCAGCCGCAACATCAAAAAGATTTATACCATTACCATCACTGTACAACAATAATACATTGTGTTATGAAAAAAACATTACTGATTTCCGCAGGGCTGATAATGGTTATGGTCTTTTTTGCGGCTTGCAAAAAAGATACGGCACCATCTGCCACGTTAAAGAATGAATTCATAAAAAGAACAGTATCCCCGCTCATGCCAGGCGAGCGGCTTGAATTTGCATACGGGGCCGGCACTACCAACAGCGTGCTCAGCAGTATGCAGGCCGTTGCCAGTATACCTGGTGCTGCGGGTACAGGTTTTGAAACCGTTACCCACCGCACAGTAAATGCGGCAGACATAACCACCGTTGTTGCCACCAGCAGCATTACCAAAGATGCAGTATCTACCGCAAC
Organism: uncultured Chitinophagaceae bacterium; assembly: GCA_963705285.1. Lineage (GTDB taxonomy): Bacteria > Bacteroidota > Bacteroidia > Chitinophagales > Chitinophagaceae > JACMLD01. Next base: position 5,067,516 of record OY970066.1, on the reverse strand, counting down.
GCTTATAGACACCAATGCCACCACGCTGCGTTACATCTATATTGTACCTGAAGCCGCCAGGGGCAAACAGGTATCATTTGATTTCTCGGTAACCAGTAAATCAGGCGAAAAAGCATCATCCTCCACACCACTGTACACGGTTTCCAAAATGACCATGAGCAGGAACCTTACACTGGTTTCTTCGCCTACTGGTGCCCGTTATTTTTCTTTTGCTGATATGAAAGCCTATACCCTGGCACAGGTAGACTCCGGGAATCTTTCTGCCAGGATTGATTTTGTATATGCCTATGCCGCTACGGTAACACCCGGCACTACCGCTTACACGTATGGGCATTCACTGGTGGCACCCGCTGCCGCGGCGCTTTACTTTCCGGCAGGGTTTAGCATACCGGCAGCATGGGCAAAGAACAATACGCTTATGGAGAAAAAAGCAGGCAACACTTTATACGATGGTCAACTAAAAAATGATGCCAACAGCAACATTTATGTAGATGATCTGGATTTGCAAAAGCAATCGTTTGAAGGATCTGCTAATTATGCCATAACGCTGGCGGCCGACGGCAGCATATTTATGAAAACCGCTGACGGAAAATATACCGCGTTTGTGTATATCAACTCTGCCACCAATGCCAGCAGCACGGCTGTGATAAGCCTGAAACGGTACCAGAATTAATTAACAACCGCGCCTTCAACGGCAGTAACAAAACGCTTCCTGGTAAAAAACCGGGCATCAACCGTATTGTATTATGATGCATGTATCAAAGAAACGATGGGGCAATTACAACGGAAGTACTATCTATCTTTTTACGCTGGCCAATGATGACATGCAAATTACACTTAGTAATTTTGGCGCCGCCATTACCAGTATCAGCATGCCCGATAAAAATGGGCAGCGCGGCAATATAGTGCTGGGCTATGATACTTTGCAGGAATACATAGACGATGAGTTTTATACCGGGTGCGTGGTGGGCAGGTTTGCAGGCCGCATTGCAGATGCGGCGTTTGCTATCAACGGTGTGTCTTATTCGCTGGCGCAAAATGAAGGCAGCACCATTCATTTACATGGCGGCATGAAGGGGTTTGGGAAACAGGTATTTACTGTTATGGATGAAACAACAACTGACACTATTGCCGCAGTACAACTTTATTACCGCAGCATTCACCTGGAAGAGGGCTACCCCGGTAACCTGGATGTTTGGATTACTTACCAGCTTTCTACCGATAATCAGCTTACCATTTCATACAAGGCCATTACCGACCGCGATACGCATATCAATTTGACCAACCATAGTTATTTCAATCTGAAAGGTAGCCATCATAATGTGCTTGATCACCAGCTGTTCATTGATGCAGACTATTACCTGCAGCTGAGCAGTGATCATGTGCCTACCGGTATTATTGAACCACTGAAAAACTCACCTTATTCGTTTAAGAAAGCACGGGTCATTAAAACTGGTATGCAACAATTGGGCGGCGAAGGCTATAACGAATGTTATGTGCTCAATAGCAGGCCGGGTATTGCAAATGCTGTACTAAGTGAAACATCCAGCGGCAGGCGTATTGTATTGGAAACTGATATGCCTTCGTTGTTGCTATATACAGGTGATTACCTCAACGGAAAATTTTTTAAAAACAACGGCCTTTGCCTGGAAACCCAGTACTTTCCGGATACACCCAACCATGATGATTTTCCGGATACATTGCTGAAAGCAGGTGAAGAATGGAATAGCTATACGCGGCTGGGATTCTTTTGGGATGGAAAAATTTAAAAGTAAAAAGTCAAAATGTAAAAGTAAAAATTCAAAATTTAAAAGTCAAAAATCAAAAATGTACTTTGCGCTTTTGCAGCACTCAATGATTTTTTAAACCCGGCACTTGTATATGCCTAAATAAGGTTGACTTTTTAATTATCGATTATTGTTAAACTCCTTTTGTTATTCTGGTTCTTTGTATATCATCATTTTGGGCTTTTGCCCCATTGACAGCTTATCTATTTCCGATTCATATTCGCAAGGTGTTTTCCACTGCAGGCTTTGATGACGCCTTTTTGTGTTGTAATGCTTGATCGCCTGGCCTACACTCTGACTAAGTTGGTCATAGCTGTTGATTTCCCATCCATTAAGGTATTCCTCTTTGATTGTCCTGTTTATCCTTTCTGTATATGCATTCTGCCATGCAGCTTTGCACATGCTTATCTTAATGCCGTGGTCATGTAATAAGGCCCTATACGCGTTGTCGATATATTGACTGCCTCTGTCTGAATGATGAATCATGGATTTTACATTCCCTTTCCCCCGGGTCTTAAAAAGCATTTGAAGCGCTTTTATATTACCCGTTGCCTTCATTGTGCCATTCACAGAATAACCAACTATTCGCCGGGAATAAACATCAATCAAAAATACCAGGTAATAAAACTTTTCCTTCACCCTATAATAAGTGATATCGGTCTGAACCAATTGGTTGATATTATTTAACTCCAGTCCTTCTATAAGATTGGGGTAGTGCAAATGATGCTGTGCATAGGTTGTACGGGTAAAATTTGGAGGATAATACACCCTGTAGCCATTTTCCAGTAGCCACCGTTCTGTTTTATCTCGTCCCCATCCTTTACAACTTAGCTCCAGCGCCATTTTCCTGCATCCCGCCTTTGGATGCTCCCTTCTTATTTTGTCTGCCTGCTCAAAGAACTTTACAGCTGTCACCCGCTTACTTAATACACGCTTTGTGTGCTGATGGACTGCCTGTTTGCTGATGGCCGCCACCTGGTACACATCTTTCATTGTGTAGTTGTGCTGTCTTTTGTTGAGCCTGAACCATTGAAGGGTGGAGTGAAGAACTTTTTTTTCAAATCAATTCCCAACTCTTTTTTACCCTGCTCAAATACCTGATTTAAAAAATCTACTTCTAATTGCTTGCGGCCAAGAGCTGCCTCCAGCTCCATAATCCGCCGTTCTAATTCCTTGGTTTTATACGCTTCGCTATCCATTTGCATAACCAGTTTTTGTCCCGAATGCAAATTTCGGGAATACTTGTTTAGCCATCGGTATAAAGTTGTGGTGCTGACTCCATGATGCCGACCAATAGCTGATATAGAAGATTTTGCCGATTCAATGTCTTTGACAATCTTCTTTTTTAACGCATCACTAAAAACTCGCATGGGCCGTAGTTGCTCTTTCATTGTTGACCGTTTTTGGGTTAATTTTGGTCAACCTATTTCAGGCTCGTACAACTCAACACTTAACACTCAACACTCAACACTCAACACTCACCACTCACCACTCAACACTCAACTCAACTCAACTCTCTTCCCAGTCAAAGTTTACTTCTTTCCCATTCAGCCGCCATTTTGTGGGAAACTGGTTATGCAGCCAGTCAAGCGGCTCTGCTACCGGTTGTGGTTTGGCAGCCTGCGCAAAGGATTGTTTGATGAATGCTTTTTGTTCTGCACCGGTGGCGGCATCCTGCGCTGAAATAAATAAGGGCGTACTGCTTTCGGCCAATAGTTGCATCCATTGTTTGTTCTTTGCCCAGGGTACAGCGGTGGTGAGGCCAACGCAATCGCCGTCAGCAGCATAAAAATGATGGTGCTGCGGCATGCGGAACCCCAGCGTATTGACGCCCATGGTGCGTGTACGGTTCCATTCTTTGCCGCTGGTATCATCTCCAATGCGGTTTATCTCAAATATGCCCGCAGATAAATGGCTCATTGTATTGCAGCCCAATAGGTACATGTCCGTTGCAGCGTGGCGTATCGTAGTATACAATTGCAAAATAATTTCGGCGGTGGTTTTGGTCTTGTCATAAAAACTCCATCCCGCACTGGTAAGATCATCATTCATCTGGTTTCCCCATTTGCCCAGTATATCATACGTAGTAAAATCATGTTTTACGAGGTGATAACCCCATTGTTTATAAAGGCTGATGTTTGATGCAATGCGTGCAAGGTTTTCGGGTATGCTGGGATCAAGTACTGGCTTTTTTACATCTTTATTTTTTTGAGGATGTAGTAAAAGATTAGCCGGGTCTTTATAGGATGCGCAAAGCGGGCGTGTCCACAATCCCGGCCGCATGCCTAATTTTTTTATATTGCCCGCCAGCAGTGCCATGTCTTTAAAATGATCGTTGGCGCGCGAATAATCATCCTGCCAGCAGCAATCATTGGGCAGCAGGGGAGAATAAGCAGCCCAGCCGGAATCTACCACAGAAAAAGGTTTGTTATCACTATTGCCCGCCAGCTCTGCCATGCGTGCCGTATGATTAAGAATAATGGCTGCTGAGTTATTGCCATACGTAATGTACCAGTCGTTGATACCGTAAACCGGTTGAAGCGGGTTTAGCGGATGACGGCACATCATTTTACAAAATCGAGCGGCAGTGGCAAAAATGTTTTCATTGCCAGTAGTCTTTGTGGCTATTAACGCAGCCATTTGCAATGTGCGTTCGCCCAACTGTACACCATTGCCACCATTGCGTGTATCCATGGTTAGTTGCATTTTTGTATGGTCGGCCTGCCAGTAACAAAGGGTGGCACAGCCTGTTTTAACGCCATAACAAACTGCCTGCCGCCCATTGTGCTGCACAAAATACCAGGGCATTTTGCGCGCAAATGCCGGGGGTTGAAAATACACATCGCCATAGGTTCTTTCCCAATGATCTCCCAGGCAGGTTGTATTGGGCGATAGTCCGGTATTCCATTGCAACTGCACATTATGCAACGCCATATTGGGTGACAGCGCGGTAACTTGTAGGGTGTCGTTTTCAGTATGCAATTGTATCACTGCATCGCGGTAGGTCCATTTACCCGGCCCTGCAGGCAGCAATGCATGTATTCCGTCATCTGTTGTAATCAATACTTTGCCAGGCAATGGTAATAGTGCACTGGTTGAATTGGCTGCCTGTAATGCATGCCTAAAAAAAAGCGCGGCCATGGCAGTACCTGAAACGTACAAAAAATTTTTTCTGTTCATGGTGCAAATAATCGTATTAAGTTACCAGCAAACTTAGGTTGCCGGGCGGTGAATAGCCCGGTCAATACTGCGGAAAAAATGGATTATTTTATGAAGCGGGCAGTTTGCCTTCCTGCTGGGAGTTGTCTACAGATTTTTTCCTGTTCCTAAACTCCATGGGTGGCATGCCCATAATATGGCTGAACAGCCGCGAGAAATAATATGGGTCGTTAAAGCCCAGTGTGTAACTCACCTCTTTAATATTCTTGTCGGTAAACTCAAGGTACTGGCAGGCTTTCTGAATTTTGATGTTATTGAAATATTCCAGCGGGGGATAACCTGTTTTTTTCTTGAACAATGCTGAATAGTGTGAGGCTGATACCAAGGCCTGGTCGGCCAGTTGTTTTAACGAGAGTGGGCTGTGCAAATGTTCGCGCATGTACGCAATAGATCGTTCAATTACATCTTCTCGGGTGCCACCTTCGCTGGTATGAAATAAATCTGGGTGGCTGAAGGAAGCCAGGAAATGCCAGAAGCACATATTGATGTATTGTACGTTGGCATCGCTGTATCCTTTCTCCAGGATATTGTAAACCGTGTCAAACAATTTGATCCTTTCTTCGGTGTAAGTAATACTTTTCGAAAAGGCGGTGCCGTTGCTGCTTAACAGGTCTGTAATCTGGCCGGCAATGGTGCCTTTAAAATGCACCCAATATATAGACCAGGGGTGTTCTTCATCTGAGCCATATTTATGGGGCATGTTGGCAGGAATAACAAGGTATTGATCCCGTTGTACGGCTATTTTTTTTCCGCCCGCCTGTAGCCAGCCGCTGCCATCAACACAATAAATAAGGATATGCGTGGAGGTGCCGGCATTACGTTCGTAATAATGAAATTTTGCCTTGGGATAAAAACCAATATCAGTAATGAAGACATTGCTGATCAGCGGCGATTTGCGGAAGCTTTTGATAACTTTCACCGGAAGTACAATGGCCCGCTGGCCGTTAAAGCCTTCGCTTTTTCTGGGTGTTTTCGTTAATGGCACTGCTGCTTTGCGCATGCTCAAAAGTAAGGAAGATGTGTGATGTAGGATCTCTGATCTCGGATGTGATGATCTCTGATGTCTGATGTAATGATTTCTGATTTCAGACGTCTGATATCTGACGTCTCACGTCTCACGTCTGCCGTCTACCGCCTCACGCAAAAAGATTAGCGGTTACTTCCCCGGTCTTCCAACTTCTGCTGCGGGGGCGGTATTTTTTATAAAAAACTTGCGGAGTGCTACCAGCTTGTCGGTATTGATCAGGTCTACACCGCAGTTGCGAAGAAAATTCCAGACAGTTTCATTTTCAGGCGAACCCCATAGTCGCACCTTGCTGCCATTGGCATGTGCCTTACTAACCAGTTGCAATAAATTTTCTTTTTCTATAGGATGAATTTCACCTTTGCCTTTCCATTTTATTAAGTTGGAGTATTTGCAGCTGGCCATGGTAAACATTTCAGGTGCATCATCGGTAGTATTTATTTTGCGCAAATCTGCGTCGGCAAATACATACCTGGATTCTTCCTCTTTTAAAGCTTGCATCGGGCGATGGCCGGTAAGAACCAACGTAAGGTTGCGGATGGTAACCTTTCCTTTCTCGCAGGTAGAAAGAATCGATTTATATTTATTGAGAATCTTTCTGAGCGCCGTATAGGTTTTCTTTCCGTTTGATTTTATGTCAATCATCAACACTACTGTATCCAGTGGCGTTTGCACCTGCCCGTCTGTATTTGACAAATGGTATAGCAGCGGCTTGAGGTATAAACCTTCAATGGTATGTTTTCTTTTTAAGAACGGCGGCCTGTGTGCCACCACCAATCGCGACCGGCGCAGGTATACATCTGCTTCAAAATGCGTAAAGCCATTTTCCATCGCATCGTATAATGGCCGTTTGTGCCAGTAATCATTATGTGCAAAAGCATGGGGAAGCGGCGTTACCTGCGCACGCAGGGCAAGCGATAACAATATGCTCGCAATAGCCGATAGCAAGCCTCGTTTGGCAATAGTACGGATGTTGATCATGTCATAAACAGTTCACGGGTATGAGGGGGAAAATCCTGTTAATTATACATATCGTATAGTTAACGAATCTAATATAATAAAAGTACCCGTCATATTCAATACTTTCCCACTGCGTATGCACAATTTTTTTTCAAATCACCAGTATTTGTTATTTGCTGGTTAACCATTAATCTATCAAGGCAGTTAACCCTGCGCGAGCAGTTGGTGCAATGATGTGAGGGAGGCATCGTCTTCCGCCAGCACATATAAGATATCATCCGCCAGCAATTTGGTGGATCCATTAGGGGCGATATACGTTCCTGCCCGTTTTACCGCCAGTATATTAACTGTAGGCGGAACGTTCAGTTCCACAATACGCATGCCCGCTGCAGCCGATGTGTTGCTGATCAGTATTTCTTTCATTTCGCTCTTGATATTGTCGTGCAATTCAAAATCAAATCCAGTCCTTCTTTTTATGGCGGGTGGTATGGTTACGTGCAACAGTTTGGCCACATAAGATAGGGTAGTGCCTTGTAACAAAACGGAGGTAACGGATATGAAGAAGACGAGGTTAAAAATAAGATCTGCTCTGGGAATGCCTGCCAACAGGGGATAGGTGGCAAATACAATAGGTACGCTGCCTCTTAAACCCACCCAGGAAAGAAATAATTTGCTGCGCGCATTCATCTTAAAGAATGTCAGTGCGGTAAATACACCAATGGGCCTGGCCACAAATATTAAAAAGGCCGAGATTAGCATACCCATGCCTATCAGTGGCAATACACGAGAGGGAAATACCAGCAGTCCCAGCGTAAGAAATAAAATGATTTGCATAAGCCAGGCTTGTCCGTCGTAAAATTTTATGAGGCTGCGGCGGTGCACCATGTTGCTGTTGCCCATAATGAGTGCGCAAATGTAGATGGCAAGAAATCCGTTGCCGCCAATCGCATGGGTAACGGAATAAGTAAAAATGGCCAGGCCCAGCGTTAACACCGGGTACAATCCTTCTGTTTCAAGCTTAATATTATTGATGAGCCACACACTGCCTTTGCCCATCAGGTAGCCAATGGCACCGCCGATGATAAATTCTTTGAGAAACGAAATCACCAATGCAGATGCAGTGAGGTTGTCAGAAGAAATCATGCCGGTTAAGGTAATGGTAAGAAAGTAAGCCATGGGGTCATTACTGCCGCTCTCCAGCTCAAGCAACGGCCGCAATGAACCTTTTAACGCGATGCCTTTATTGCGCAATATGGAGAAAACGGCGGCGGCGTCAGTGGCAGATACAATGGCACCCAGCAATAGTCCCTCGGGTAATGTAAAACCGAACACATAGTGCACAAAAACACCCACAGATAATGCGGTAAAAAATACTCCCAGCGTAGACAGTGCAATGCCTTTACCCAATACGGGTCGGATGCTTTGCCAATTGGTATCCAGCCCGCCGGAAAACAAAATAAAATTTAAAGCGGTAATGCCTACCAGTTGTGCAATAGAGGCATTATCGAAATGGATGCCGCCAATGCCTTCTGAGCCGGCCAATACGCCAATCACCAAAAAGAATATTAGCGTGGGCACGCCTAGTTTGTCGGTTGTTTTGCCAGCAATTACGCTGAGCAATAACAATAATGAGCCAATCAGCAGAATATTTCCGGCGTCTATAAACATAGCAAAAAATTTTTCCTGGTAAATAATTTTACATCATGAACGGGCAAGCAAACTGCATAGCATTATTTCAACAGGCAGCAGAAACAGGGGATTAAACAAGGGATGTCATGTATAACATGAATCTTTTTACAGATAGCATTACCAGAAATTATGAAACGGAAAGATGTGCAACAGCTGGCTTTTGGGTGGTATTACAGCGAAAGAAAAAACTTCGGAGGGCTGCGCAAAGGCGACAGCAATACCGTGCGTGCGATGGTATGCACATACGGATGGATTGTGTGTGGGTTGTGCTAAGTTGCATGCTGCACCGGCAGGCGCATCTTCAAAAGCTATTATGGGATGGTGGTAGCTTGTACCGTCATGAATTTTTACAGCAGTTTGTTGCAATAAATGTTCTTTGCCCTTCACTATGTTACAGGCAGCTGCATAAGCGGTAAGCCCCGTTAGGCATACTGCCAGCAATACCAGCCTGTAAGTGAATTGCTTCATGGCTGCAAAGATACCGGATTGACGCTATGAAACGTGTTATGTATTGCAGCACAAAAAACGGCGGCTTATTGGCTATTTTTATCAATCTAACTAGAAATTTGTTTTCCAGTTGGCCATCATGGCGTTAATTTCTGTAACCACTGCATTGATGATCCGGCCACCAATGCTAACGCCATTTCCGTTGGCGTCGTATGTGCCATCCCAACCCGATCCATTGGAGCAAACAATATAACCTTCTCCTTTATTGGTGTATACGGTCATTCTGCAATAAGAGGCGCCGTTATCGCCATCGTGGGTAATGTACGCGTTATCGCCGCTTCCGCCGGCAATCCAACCACTCTTTGCAAAGCCATTTGCATGTGGTTTCAGTACATCGCTTAGCAGCGGATCTTTTAGTACTTTTTTTGTTTTGCCATTTTTTAGAAAGAATTCTGTCATGAATTTAATGGCATCGCTATAAGTAAAATATACGGCACCTGCCGGTGCATGTGAATGAAAGTTATAATTCTGCCAGGTATTTTTTACGGCGGGCGAAAATTTCTTGGTGTCTTTGTTATAGGTGTGTTCCCAGGTACCATCTGGCGTAGCGTTGGTGGCCAGCCTGCCCACACCGGCCTTATCCATACCCAGGGGGTCAAACACATATTGTTGTATCATTTCTTCATACGCCATGCCGGTAACACGCTCTGCCATGGTAACCGGAATTATAGGCCCGCCATTGTACGTAAACTGTGTAACCGGTGCATCCTGCTGGGCAGCCACCAGGTAGTTATAACGGCGTTGCCTGACCGCATTTAAATTCGAGTACTCACTTGTATAGGTGTTTTCAATGGTTTCCTTTAAACCTGCCACATCCAATGTATAATCCATGCTGTTGCCGGGTGCCCACGGAAAAAGCGCGGTATGCGTCATCATTTTTGCCACGGTGGCATTCAGGTAATCTGTGCGAATATTATAATGCTGTCTGCAGGCCGGATCTTCCAGTTCGGTAAATATATCCCTGATTTTTTTGTCGAAGTTGAATACAGCAGGCAGCTGCTGTGTGAGATAAGACAGCATAAAACCCGATACCGGCTTGGAGGTAGAGCCCAGGCAAAACCGATCATTGTCATGAATTTTATTTTTACTGTCTGATGCAGACAGATCATTTTTTCTCACACCCCGTACCGATGCCACTGCTTCATTGCCGCCTTTGCGCACTATAATGGCCAACAGTGCCGGGGAGTTAAAATCTGCCAGTACTTTTTCAAGTTTTTGTGATAGAAAGTCGTATGATGTTGCCATAAATAATTTTTAATCGGTTATAAAACTCATGCCCGGGTTTACCTGCCACCATCCCTGCCACTGGGTGGCACCGGGATAATCCCTGATAGCGCGCCATATTTTTTTATCGTTACCCACGCCAAACACATGTACATATTTTCTGTCCCACGAACAACAAATGGAGGGCCCGCTTAAAAAAACGCCTTCACCAATTACGCGAAAGGTTCCCCAACTGAGACCTTTGTCTGATGAATCGTTGTAATAATACTTTTTATCAGTGCCTCTGCATACCACCATGATCTTTTTACCGTCTGCCGACATGCAGGCAGCCGGTGGCCCAGTAAAAGTTGAGTTGGTAATGGGGCCAAAAAATACGTTCCAGTTATTACCACCGTTAGATGATTGCGCATACCATACGCGGTTATCCATGCCAAGGCCAAAGATGGCGAGCACGCTGCCGTCGGCCGACATAACAGCGGAGGGAGCCGTTTTAAAAGTGCCCGCACCCAATGGTCCCCATAACAATTGCCAGCTGGTGCCACCATTGCGGCTGAGCGCCCACCAGAAACGGTTGTCGTTGCCGCGGCCAAAAACAAATAGGGTGTTGCCATCAGGTGATGAAACGACAGCGGGAGCAGAAGTAAATGCACCGCTTCCGAGTATGTCTGAGCTGCCATCATCGTACCCGAATTCATTTCTTTTTACCAAACTAAATTTGGTGTCTGATCGCCGATAAACATAATAACGTGTTCTGGCATTGCCTGAAGCGGCGCATGCCAGCGCATCATTAGTTTTGATGCGAACTTTATAGAACGGGTTCCAGCTACTGCCATTATCGTAAGAAATGGCCCTGTATACTTCGTTGGGAGACGCATTCATATACACTTCTACCTGGTTATGCAGCAAATAGAGCGAAGCGGGTCTGAGTTGTACCATAATTGAACAGAGTTTATAGCTTCTAACAGGCAGGCATTGGCGCCTGCAAAACATTCAACAGGTAAGGATTGTAATGAACCGGCATTGCCCTTTTATAACGGTTAGGTATAAGTGCTAAGCCATACAAGGGCGTGCAAGGGATAAATATGCTATTAGCAGTGAAGGTATTTTATACAGATAGAACAGGCAATACCCCATTCGGGTACATTTTACTGTGGTAGCATTTGCACCAGCAGGAGGATTGTTATTTGCGGATTTTTTTGCGGGTAGCAATAGGGGATACACCCAAATCTTTCAACCACTCTTTTAATGCTTTTGCCAGCGTTGCTTTTTCAAGTACACCTTTTCGGTCAATGGTAAACTGGCGGGCAAGTTTGCCGGTAAGATCTGCGCGGTCGTGTTTAAAATTAATATCCCTGAAGAGTGCTACACTTGCATTGATGGCTTTCATAAAACCATACTCCAGCGTTACGTTGGGGTTGAGCTCTGTGGCGGCGCGGTCTTCCAGTATGGCAATTCCATACCTGCACCCCAGCATATGCACGCATACGTTTTCCCACAGCTGGTCATAGTATTGGTTTTTATCGGCTCTTCTTGCCTGCAGTCCGTAGCGCGCAACCACTGTTTCAATAACCTCCCAAATATCATCCAGCATCTGGCATTTTTTAACATCCAGTGAAGTAATATCGGGGAACTTCATCATTACAAAAACGGATTCTTCATAGGAGTACTCCTCATGAAATTTTGCCACGGCAGATGAAAGATGCTGGTAGCCGGCCGGAAGACTGAAGCGCCAGTTTTTGGCAATGGTGGCCATGTGTTTTTTTGTTGCCTGGTGAATGGCTTCCGCCACCGTATTTATTTTACGTGTATCTTTTTCAATGATCGCAAACAGATCGTCTACCAGTGCCGGTATGCGCATAGCATCACCCAGTATGACAGGTATAACAAATTTGCCGATGGCGCGGGCTGTACCAATATCGGCAGCCATCCATTGAGAAGATATATGACCTGTCTGCTGGTTGATAGTATTTGTGGTGAGCAACGCCACCAACCCATCGCAGAACTGAACAGCGTCTGTCAGTGATTTTTTCCAGGGTTCTCCGGGTATGAGGTAATTAACATCCCAGCTTACGCGATGCCCGAGTTTCTCGAGCGCTGCCACCATTGCGGATGCCATCTGATTGTCTATGCGGCTTTGAATTACATGTAGTCTGGCCATAATAATGGTTTGGGTTTATTTAACAAACGGTAACGGCTTTGCGCGGGTGCGGAGGCAGGGGAGTAAACTTTCCCTGTATTTGAAATTATTGAAAAAAATGAGACACTGTGGAAATGTCTGGAGCCAAGGAAATGACGGATTTCCGGCGTATTCAGCAGCTTCTACCACCTATTTTGCAAATACTGTAGCATGCTGGCGTCTTTTTGCATGCAAACTGTGGAAATTATTCCTTTAAAACGCTGCTGAAGGTCTCTAATCTGCCCTACGGCAAAATGGTATGATTCTTTTAACACGTATCAAAAAGCAATTATGAAACTATTTATACTTATGGTCTGGTTGCTGGGGTTGTTGGTATCCATTTGGTAACCTGCGCACTGGCCTTCAATATCAGACCAGCTTACCAGCAATTACCAAGCTTTGCGACCCGCAGATGCTACTATCGTTTCGACTGATACGGTCCAAATACCGCTTTTACTTTTCTTTCCGTTGTAGCATCATCCAGTATGATCACATAATAAGCTTTACCGCCCGGCAGCACTCGTACTAATATATGGCCCTGCGTGCTCTTATATGCCTGGTCAATTAAACCGCCAATTACCAGCTTGTTGGCTTCCATCATATTGGTTGCAAACAGATCACGCGGGCCTTCATACAATTTCGACATTACCCTGATCAATACTTCATGCCCCGGATGATCGGCCGTCCATACCTGTTCAATCCAAACGCGGGGTTGCAGTGTTTTTATAAAATTTGCGTTTACTGCATCGCGGTTGCCGTGGTGGTCCATGGTAGCAACATCTGCCTGCCCAATGGCTGGTGCCAGTACAGATTCAACATCCCTCCATAATGAATCGCCCAAAAAAACATTCCCGGGGTTATCGCCGCCGGTATAATAGGTAAACCCACCGTATTTAATTAAGATGGCATTGCTGAGCGAATTTTCATCGGGCCAGCTGCGGCTATTGCCAGGATCCACAGGTGGAAAATGCTGCCGGGCCGTACTGTCTTTGCCCGTCCAGATCATGCCATTTGATTTTAGATTGCGGATTTCAAAACCCGGATAGGTTGCTGCGGAATGCACCAGCCGTATTTGCGAAGCAGAACCTGCCTGCAGAAAATTATTTTTGACACCATGTGGTGCGGCTGCAACAAAAGCCATAAAATTCTGCCACCCTTTTACAAAATGGCTGGTAGCGGGTAATCTTTTTAAAAGACTATCTGGGTGCGTGGGGTAATGGTAATCCCTGGTAAGCAGTATATGAATGGGAAGCAGGTCGCCTATACCGGTGATGCCTGACCGTACAAATTTTCTATCGCCAGAAACAGGCGCATTGGGATACCAGCCGCCAAAATGGTCGTCATGAAAATGGGTAATCATGGCATAATCGATGACTGTTTTTTCTTTTTGCGGAGAGAATTGCTGTATATAATCAGTGATCCATTCAAAAGGTTGTTTGCTGTTGTTTGGCCTGATGGGGGTATTGCGTGCCGACGTGGTACGCGCTGCTGTAGGGTCAAGCTCGCCGGCATCTACCAGCAGGTTGGTACCGTCTGGCAATATAAAAAAAGCTGCATTGCCCCTGCCGGTATTGATATGATGAAGATCAAGGTAACCAGGTTGCCAGGAGGGCAGCGCCTTGCCGGGCAGGGGTGTCTGTGATTGTGCAGTAAAACAAAAAAATAGCAGGCAAATCAATAATTTGTTCATACAATGTCTATTTAGCAGAAGCAATGGTAATGATACTTGGCATGACAATACATGTTGCACAGCGCAATTTACTGAAAAACCAATGTGGTAATAAAGAGTGTGTTTCAGCTGTAGGTCAGTGCGGTTCACCACACTTGTTAACAATCAATTAATTGCTGCATTACGGTGGTGCAATTAAAAAGTTAGGGGTAAGTTATTTGCGATCGCTTATACTTGCAGTATGGAATCAGTGAATATCAAGAAACTTGCGCAAATACTCAATTTGTCTATATCTGCTGTGTCAAAAGCGTTGCGTGATAGCCACGATATCAGCAAAGAAACAAAAGATAAAGTAATAGCGCTTGCCACTGAACTCAATTACCAGCCCAACCCGTATGCCAGCAGTTTGCGTAAACACAAAAGCAAAACCATCGCCGTTATCATACCGGAGATTGCCAATAATTATTTTGCGCTTGCCATCAACGGTATAGAATCCATTGCGCAGGAAAAAAATTACCATGTACTTATCTACCTCACGCATGAAGATGTAAAGAAAGAAGTGGCGCTTACCAAGTACCTGCATGGGGGCCGGGTAGACGGCGTACTTATTTCTGTGTCCAGCACTACCACAGATTATACTCACCTGCACCAGTTGGAAGAAAACGGCTTACCCATTGTTTTTTTTGATCGGGTGGTGGATGCTTTTAATACAGTGAAGGTAACTACAGATGATTATGAGAGCAGTTACCTGGCTACTACACACCTGATTGATCAGGGTTGTAAAAAACTGTCCCACCTGGCCATGTCTGGAAATATTTCTATTGGTAACAAAAGAAAGAAAGGGTTTATTCAGGCGCTTGCCGACAGGCATTTGCCGGTGGATGAAGCCCGCATAATAGAATGTACCAATGATAGTGCGACAGATATTGAACTCATCAGTAATCTCTTAAACAACCATCGGCCAGACGGTATTTTTGCCGCGGTGGAACAGTATGCACTGGGTGTGTACGAGGTTTGCCGGGAGTTGAACCTGTCTATACCCGGCGATGTGAAAGTAATTTGTTTCTCTAACCTGAAAACGGCCTCGTTTTTACAACCATCCCTTACAACCATCACCCAACCGGCTTTTGCTATTGGCAAAGAAGCTGCTGCCATTTTATTTAAGGCGCTCGACAAAAAATCTTTTCAGTTACAAGACGAGAACATTGTGATTAAGTCAACACTTGTAAAGCGATCTTCCACGGAGAATCTCTGATGTGGTGATCTCTGATGCCTGAAGCCAATCTCTGATTTCTGATGTAATGATGTCTGATCTCTGAAGCCAATCGCTGATTTCTGATGTAATGATTTCTGATCTCTGAAGCCAATCGCTGATTTCTGATGTGATGATGTCTGATCTACATAGCGAATCGGGTTAAATCAGCGATGAACACATCAGAGATCAGCGATTCCCTTAACTCAGCGATGAACACATCATCAGCGATGATATCACCGATTTAGGTTGACATGCGCCGTATCAGACCCACCGCTGTAGTTATTTGCGGGTAATCAACCGTGGCGTTGCTTTCACTACCACCTTCATCTTTTAAAATTTTGATCAGTTCAGATACAATTACTTTTCCAATATTAGCAGGAAACTGTTCGATGGTGGTAAGCGAAGGCGTTACAATGGCCGAACGGGGATCATTGGAGTACCCTACAATTTTGAGTTCGGATGGCACCTGCACATTGATCTCTTTTGCAAAATGCAATGCCTCCAGCGCGCTTACATCATTGGCGGCAAAAATGGCATCCGGGTAAGGCTTCTTTGCAAACAATTTATTCATGGCCTTGCGCGCATTGTCTGCACTCAGTTCATGGTAAAATACCATATTATTCAACACCGGCGCATCAAATTGCTGCATGGCTTTCCGGAAACCGGCAAACCTGTCGATATAAATGCTGCAATTAAGCGGCCCGGATATAAATGCAATACGGCGGCAACCCAGTTCAAGTAAATGAGCGGCGCCCAGGTACCCGCCCCGAAAGTCATCGCCCTTTACAATGCAGGCGGGGTAAGGCTTTACCGGCACCCGATCGTAAAAAATAACAGGAATATTGTTTTGCGTCAGTGTATCAAAATGGCTAAAATCGGTAGTAAACAAAGTGCATGCTGCTATCACTGCATCCACCCGCGATGCATATAAAGTATTGGTCAGTTCCTTTTCTACATCTACCGAATCATTGCTCTGGCAGATAATAAGATGGTAGCCATGGGCATGCAATTCATTTTGAATGGTGGTAATAATTTCTGCATGCACAAACATGGAAATACGCGGAACAATCAGGCCGACGGTTTTTGTTTTATTGGTGCGCAGGCCTGATGCCATTGCATTGCGTTTATAGCCTATTTCTTCTACCATGGCCATTACCTTGCTGCGGGTGGCCTTGTGCACATGTGGGTGATTGTTGAGTACGCGTGAAATGGTAGCAGGAGACAATCGCAAGACCCTTGCAATATCATGTATAGAATTTTTCCGGGTGGGTTTTTTTTTCATTGTTGTGTAAAGAAAATACAGCTGTAAAGCAGTTGCTGTTAAAGGTTACTGTAATAAAGATGCGCCGTATAACAAAGCGATGCGCCTTATACCTGGCGGCGCTCCGAAATAGCAACTACCCTGAAATCGGTTTCATTAACAATAGCAAAAAACGGAAAGTACACCGGAAAAATTTGACTGGTATAAATAGACGCAGCCGATAAATTAGCTTTTTTTGGCATAAGCAATCGTTTTACGCTGTTAGCGGAATAGGACAACCAAACTTGGGCAAAAAAACTGGAATCGTTTTCAGAAAACTGCAATTTATTTACTGAAACGTTTGAGTAAAAATGCGGCATTAAAGCAAGTTAACGTTTGCCTATTGTGAAAAACAATACCTAATTTTCTTTTCTAACCAGCAAAAAACCTCATTTGTGGCATTGGTAGCCAGCTTTATGTTACCACGCCAGTTAACGATTTAATTGTCAATATGAAACCAATTAAGCTTTGTACAGCTGTATTCCTGTCATTATTTATGATTACCGGCGCCATTGCGCAAACAGATTATATTGGCGCTTTGCCCGCAGTGCCAGGCCATCCCCGTATTCTTTTGCTGAAAGGCGAGGAAGCCGCCATTAAAAAAACGGTAGCGGCAGACAAAACCTGGGGCAAACTGCATCAGGCGATTGTGGATGAGTCTATCCGCTTGCTCACAGTTCCACCTGTTGAACGGATTAAGATCGGCCGCCGCCTGCTCGATAAATCGCGCGAAGCTTTGCGCAGGCTGTTCTTTCTCTCTTACGCATACCGCACTACCGGCGACGCACGCTACCTGCAGCGGGCAGAAAAGGAGATGTTGGCCATTGCTGCTTTTACCGATTGGAACCCTACCCATTTTCTTGACGTCGCTGAAATGACCATGGCCATGGCAATTGGTTATGACTGGCTGTACGCAGATCTGCCCGCACCTTCAAAAGACATTATCAAAGAAGCCATTATAAAAAACGGTTTAGAGCCTTCGCTCGATAAAAAATACAACAACAACTGGTTAAACGCAGAACACAACTGGAACCAGGTATGCCATGCCGGTATGGCCTATGGCGCACTGGCCATTTATGAAGATCAGCCCGAACTGGCTAAACAAATCATTAACCGTTCTATTAATAACGTGCCTTCTTCTATGAAAGATTTTGGCCCGGATGGCGCTTACCCCGAAGGCTATGGTTACTGGGGTTATGGAACCAGTTTTAATGTGCTGCTCATCAGCGCCCTTGACAAAGCGTACGGACAAAATTTTGGTTTGAGCGATAAACCGGGCTTTCTAAAAACACCCGGTTACCTGGAGAATATGACAGGCGCTTTTGGCAGACCATTTAATTACTCAGATGCAGGCGGTGGCGGCGGTCTTCAGCCTGCCATGTTCTGGTTTGCACAAAAAAACGCTGATCCATCACTGTTATGGGTAGAGCGCAAACGCCTGGTTAATGAAGATTCTAAAAGATACATTAATGATCGCCTGTTGCCTGCGGCCCTGCTATGGGGTGGTGCAGTTGGCATTAATACAGTGGCGCCGCCCAAATCAACCATGTGGGTAGGCAAGGGCAAGAGCCCCGTAGCGTTGATGCGCACATCATGGACAGATACCAATGCCGTATTTGTTGGTTTTAAAGGCGGCTCAGCATCCGTCAACCACGCGCACATGGATATTGGGTCATTCGTGCTGGATGCTGGTGGTGTACGATGGGCCATGGATTTTGGCATGCAGGAGTATGAATCGCTTGAATCAAAAGGCATGAACATTTTTGGCAGAACACAGGATGCGCAGCGCTGGACAATATTCCGCTATGTAAACCAGGCACACAATACACTTACCGTTAACAACCAGCTGCAACGCGTTGCTGGGTATGCACCACTCACCGGTTATTCAGCAGATAAAAATTTTATGAGTGCGGTAACGGATATGAGCGAAGTATACAAAGGTGCATTAACAAAAGCTACCCGCGGTATTGCCATTGTTGATCAACAGTACGTGGTAGTGCGCGATGAAATTGAAGCCACCGATACCGTTACTACCATACGCTGGACAATGGTTACCCCCGCCAGCGTAGCAATCACTGACGACCACACTGCAACACTTACCAGTAACGGAAAAAAATTATTGCTGCGGGTTGAAACAACGGCCGGTACCATTACTATGAAAACATGGCCTACCGATCCGCCACCCAACAGCTATGATGCACCTAACCCCGGCACCATCCGCACCGGTTTTGAACTTGCCATTCCCGCAAAAACAACGGCTGCTATTACAGTTAGGCTGGTGCCTGAAGGGGCCGGTGTGGCCAACAAAAAAATTGAACCTTTGGCTGCATGGAAACATGATTAATACTTAGTACAATGACTACACAGTGATTGATATAAGGCATGTTTTTCTGATTAAATAATAACGATGAAGTATTTTCTTAAACAGGCAGGTACCATTGCATGTATGCTGCTACTGTTGCAGGCGTTACCAGCGCAAAACAACCGTGCAGATGGTTACAAGGGTATCTGGTTTACACTGGGCCAGTTTTCTCAGTATGGCGATAAATATTCGGGCGGTCTTGGTACTTACACTTCCAGCCATATACCGGTTGCCATTTTTGCCGCAAAAGTTAATAAAACATTTTTTGTGTACGGCGGTACCACCGCGGCAAATGAGCGTCACCTGCTCATCATGATTTCTTATTTTGATCATCAGAAAAAGCAGGTACCCAGGCCCGTTATATTGTATGATAAGATTGGTGTGGATGACCCGCACGACAATGCCTCTCTTTCGCTTGATGACAATGGATACATATGGGTATTTGTAAGCGGCAGAAATACCAGCCGGCCGGGGTTGCTGTTTAAAAGTACGCAGCCTTACGCCATTGACAGTTTTGCACAAATAAGAACCGCTGAAATGACTTATCCGCAACCATGGTGGTGTAGCGGCAAAGGCTTTTTTTATCTTTTCACTAAGTATACCAAAGGCCGCGAATTATATTGGTCGACAAGCGTTGATGGAAAAACCTGGCAACCTGATCAGAAACTGGCCGGCATGGGCGGCCATTACCAGGTCTCCAACAAATGGAATAATAAGATTGTAAGCGTATTTAATTACCACCCCGGAGGCAATGTAGACAAGCGCACCAATTTGTACCTGGTGCAAACAACGGATATGGGAAAAACCTGGACAAACATAGACGGAAAGACGCTGCCGTTGCCTTTGTTTGAAAAAACCAGTGAGGCCCTGGTGAAAGATTATGAAGCTGCAGGGCAATTGGTGTATATCAATGATCTCAATTTTGATGCAGCCGGTAACCCGGTAGTATTGTATGTAACCAGTACCCGTTTTCAACCCGGACCCGGCCCGCGGACTTGGGTGGTGGCACACTGGCAAAATGGGGGGTGGACTTTTACCAATGTATGTGAGTCATCGCATAACTATGATATGGGCTCATTATACATCAGCAAAGATCAATGGCAAATTATCGGTCCAACAGAAAATGGTCCGCAACAGTACGGGACCGGTGGTGAAATGGCATTGTGGCAAAGTAAAGACCAGGGACAGCATTGGGTAAAAGAAAAACAAATTACCAACGGCAGTCTCCGCAATCATTCTTATGCCCGCCGCCCACTGAATGCACACCCTGATTTTTATGCATTCTGGGCCGATGGCAATGCAGATACCTTGTCAGCATCGCATTTATATTTTTGTACGCAAAGCGGCACCGTCTACTCGCTTCCGTACGAAATGAAAAATAATTTTGCCACACCTCAGGTGGTAAACAAAACCATACCATAACCAATTTATTTTATCAACTCCATCGTTTAATACATTTAACATGAAAAAGATTGCTTTGCTGCTGGTAGTTGTAACAGGATGTATACAATTAACGGCACAAACAAAAGACCTGCTGAGCGGCCGATATGATATCAATAAACTCAAATCGATCATCATTCCGTATGATCAATGGACGCCTTTTCCAAAGATTGGCGACCGCGCGGGATGGGCTAAGGCCAGCCAGCCAATGATGCAGGCTTACCTGAAGGAAGCAGAAGGTTATCTCAATTACAGCTGGCCTTCCATTCCGGCTACTACCTCATTGCTGATAGAGCGTACCGGCGACAGGAACCAGTTTCAGGCCATCAGTTTTCCAAAGCGGCAGGTGTTGGGTACATTGGTAATGGCAGAAGTGTACGAAAACAAAGGCAGGTTTATAGATGATATCATCAATGGTGTTTGGTCTGTTTGCGAAGAATCGTGGTGGGGTGCTTCTGCACATTTACCCAAATCAAAAGAATATTCAGGCCTGATGGATGTATCTAAACCTTTTGTTGAATTGTTTGGCGCAGAAACAGCTACGTTTCTTTCATGGATAGACTATTTTGTAGGCGATAAACTGGATGCCGTATCGCCCCAGGTTAGAAAGCGTATTTATTACGAACTTAATAACCGCATTTTTGAACCGCTGATGAATAAACCACATGGCTGGATGGCGGCCAATGCCAATGGACGTCCGCCGAATAACTGGAACCCCTGGATATGCAGCAACTGGTTGAACGCAGCACTGCTGGTAGAAAAAGACCAGGAGAAAAGAGTGGCCATTGTAGCTAAGCTGCTGAAGGTACTCGACGAATTCGTAAACCCCTATCCGTTGGATGGCGGTTGTGATGAAGGCCCGGGTTACTGGGGCGCAGCAGCGGCATCGTTGTATGATAATATTGCCATGCTGAACCTGGCTACCAACAATTCTTTTAAGTACGTATGCGATGATGAGAAAATAAAAAACATGGCGCGCTTTATCTACCGCGCACAAATTGGCAAAGAATATTTTCTTGATTTTGCCGATGCCGATCCGCAGCCCAATATGGCAGCAAGTATGATTTGGCGTTTCGGTAAAGATATCCGGGATACCGCCATGATGCAGTTTGGCGCTTTTTACCGCAAACCCGCAACCGGTAAAATAGGTACCCACCAGTATTTCCGCAATTTGTTTGAACTTTTTATACAGGATGAATACCAGCAGACCGCGCAGGCACTTCCATTACCCAAAGATGTTTGGTTGCCCGGTATAGAAGTAATGATTGCCAGGGATAAAGAGGGTAGCACCGATGGTTTATTTGTGGCTGCCAAAGGCGGACATAACGATGAAAGCCATAACCACAATGATGTGGGCAACTACATTGTGTATTACAACGGCCAGCCGCTGATCATTGATGTAGGCAGGGGCACCTATACCGCCAAAACATTCAGCAGCAAACGCTATGATATCTGGTACAATTGTTCTGATTACCATAACCTGCCAACGATCAATAACATTACACAACCGCCTGGTGCCGGTTTTAAAGCCAGCAATGTGGTGTATAAAAAAGATAAAAACTACACCTCATTGTCATTGGATATTGCACATGCATACCCGGCTACTGCCGCGGTACAAACATGGCAGCGTGCAATACAACTCAACCGGGGAAAGAATGTAACGGTAACCGATATAATATCTTTGCAGCATGCCGATAAGCTAACAGAACATGTAATGACCTGTTACCCGGCAGAAGTAATAAAACCCGGTGAACTGTTGATACATTTTAAACCAAAATATGGATTAGCTGCCAAAGAATTTGTAGTAAACTACAATGCCAAACAATTTTCTGTGGCTGTGGAGAAAGTACCCTTAACCACCATGGAAGACAAAGGTATACTTGATAAATGGGGCGATACCATTTACCGGATCAACTTCACCGCATTGGCGCCAAAAACGAAAGACAAAATAAGTTTTGTCATCAGCGCCAAATAGATCATGAATGCCTGCTTTAGTTGCAATTTGGTATCGGTGCAGCAGTTCTTTCACCATATAGGCACAATAGAATCATAGGTTAGCATAGCGAATGTGCTATGTGCAACTATGTTGCTATGCTTCTGGTGAGAAAAAAGTGAGAAGCCGAACGTGCTCAAAGAAAAAAAGGATTTAAAATCCAGCATTGTTGAATGTGCGGTAGTTCTTTTACCCAAGGGACTCAGTAGTGTCATAGACAAGCCTCGAGAAAGCGCTATGTACAGTTAAATACTCCTTAGCCTGAAAACAGATCTTTGTACTATATTTAGCATCCATTATTTTGTAACGATTCTCTTGTCAAACCAGTTATATGAATGCTTCCAAATTCAACCGCCGCAACTTTTTAAGAAATACAGCGGGTGCCGCCGCAGGCCTCGCTTTCATGCCAATGCTTCCGCAACCGGCAAACGCAGGCACAATCATAGAAAAAGATTATCAGCTATCTGCAGACCCGGTATATCCAGGCCCCCCACGGCTGCGCTTTGCAGTCATTGGTATCAACCATGGGCATATCAACTCGCAGGTGGATGCTGTGATACGGGGTGGGGGAGAGTTTGTTTCTTTTTATGCAAAAGAACCAGAATTGGCGGCGCCGTTTGCAAAAAAATATTCGCAGGCCAGGCAGGCAGGCAGCGAAAACGAAATACTGGAAGATAAAAGCATCCAGCTGGTACTCAGCTCCATCATACCAGATGAGCGGGCGCCACTGGGCATTCGTGTAATGAAGCATGGCAAAGATTATATGTCTGACAAGCCAGGCATTACTTCACTGGAACAACTGGCTGAAGTAAAAAAAGTGCAGAAAGAAACAAAGCGTATTTATTCTATCATGTACAGCGAGCGTTTTGAAAACAGGGCTACCGAGAAAGCCGGTGAGCTTGTAAAAGCGGGCGCTATTGGTAAAGTAATTCAGACAATCGGTTTGGGTGCCCACCGCATGAGTACGCCTACAAGACCCGCCTGGTTCTTTGATAAAAAACGTTTTGGCGGCATTATTACCGACATCGGGTCACACCAGTTTGATCAATATTTATTTTTCACCAATTCTACCAGCGCAAAAGTGGTGGCTTCGCAAATAGGTAATGTTAATCACCCGCAATATCCCTTGTTTGAAGATTTTGGCGATGTGATGCTTAGCGGCAATGGTGGTGCAGGTTATTTGCGCGTGGATTGGTTTACGCCAGATGGACTGAATACCTGGGGCGATGGCAGGTTGACCATTCTTGGAACTGAAGGTTATATGGAAGTGCGCAAGAATGTTGATATTGCCGGCCGTACGGGTGGCAACCATCTTTTTTTGGTAAACCAGAAAGAAACGCAATACATTGATTGCAGCCAGCAAACACTGCCTTATGGCCAACGATTGGTGGATGATATCGTTAACAGAACCGAAACTGCCATGACGCAGGAACATTGCTTCCTGGCAACAGAACTCGCGCTGAAGGCGCAACAAAATGCAACCAAAGTGATGTGATATCTCTGATCTCTGATTTGAAGATCGCTGATTTCTGATGTGATGATCGCTGATTTCTGACATCAGAGATCAGACATGATCTGTCTAGCAAAAGCAATCAGAGATCAATACATCAGCGATCAGACATGTTCTGTCTAGCAATAGCAATCAGAGATCAGCACATCAGAGATCAGACATGATCTGTCTAGCAAAAGCAATCAGAGATCAGACATGTTCTGTCCATCAAAAGCAATCAGAGATCATCACATCAGAGATCAGATATGATTTGTCTAGCAAAAGCAATCAGACATTCATTACAATCCCGATTTCATCGGCTCCTTTGTATGCACTACCTGGCTTGCTATCTTACCTTTCACTTCAAGCTTTATTACTGTGGCAACAGCGTCGGGTGCAACAGCAGGCAGACTGAGCGTTGCGCCGGTGGCCGTTTTGCTGGTTTTCACTGCCGCCCCATTGGCGAGCAGCCTTGCTTTACTAATTTTATTTTGCAAACCCGGTATCATCAACTTTCCATCTGTTGGCCAGTTAAAAACAGACAGGTAAAGAATAGTATTGGCGCCATTTTCTTTTTTGGTGCAACGGCCCCAGTCAAATAAACCAAACGGGCTGGCTTTTGTTCCGTAAATAGCTTCACCATTGGTTTTCATCCATCCGCCCATGGCTTTTAATAAATCGATGCTTTGTTGCGGAAATGTACCGTCTGCTTTAGGGCCAACATTCAATAAATAATTACCGCCTTTAGATGCAATGTCTATGAGGTTGCGTACCAGTGTTTCATTGCTTTTCCATTTATCGGCATAACTTTTATAACCCCAGGTTTCGTTCATGGTCATGCAGGTTTCCCAGTCTTTGCCATCCAGTTCGCTCATATTGGGAATGCGTTGTTCGGGGGTTTTATAATCGCCGGGGTAATTGGGCCGTTTCAGCCTGTCGTTAGAAATTATATGCGGGTGCATTTTCAGAAGAGCGTCCAGTTTAGCAGCGTATTCATCGGTCATACCAGTGGGCGTATCCCACCAGAGAATTGCAACGTCTCCGTAATTGGTCAGTAATTCTTTTACTTGCGGAACCGCCACATCATCTATATACTGCCCCATGGTTTTGGTGGTTTGTGCAGGATCCCAATGGCCTTCATGTTCTTTGGTATAGGCATCTATCAAAGCAGAATCAAGGTTAGCCCAACCTTCGCGTGCGGGTTTGCGTGCAACCGCGCCACCGGCATTGGTCCAATCCTGCGCCTGCGAATAATAGAAACCGAGTTTGATACCGTATTTGCGACAAGCATCGGCTAGTGGTTTTAACAGGTCTTTTTTATACGGCGTGGCATCCATGATATTCCATTTGCTGGCTTTGGAATCAAATAACGCAAAGCCGTCGTGGTGTTTGGCGGTGATAACAATGTATTTCATGCCGGCATCTTTGGCAGCTTTTACCCATGTTTCCGGGTCATACAGTGATGGGTTAAACTGTTGGGCAAACTGCTGGTATTCCAGCACCGGAATTTTACCGCGGTTCATGATCCATTCACCAATATGATCTATTTTATGTCCGCGAAATTCTCCCGCAGGCACTGCATATACGCCCCAGTGAATAAACATGCCAAAGCGCGCCTCACGCCACCACTGCAGGCGCTGGTCGGCTGAAAGACTATCCTGGCCGCTAACCGAACAGCAGTAAGAAAAAAGTGTCAATAATAATACAAGAGACTTTAGCATGATGTAGTAGTTAAAATTAAAAATTAATAATTAAAAATTAATAATTCCGTCCGGCAAAACGTATTACTTAAAGACGAAGAAGTTTCAATGTAATACAGGAGGCTTTAGCATGATGTTAGTAATAAAATTAAAAATTAATAATTAACAATTAATAATTCCGTTCGGCAAAACTTCTTAATTAAAGAAGAAGTGTCAATGTAATGCAAGAGGCTTTAGCATGATGGTAGTAATTAAAAATTAAAAATTATAAATTAATAATTCCGTCCGGCAAAACTTACTACTTAAAACTTACTACTTAATACTTTCTTAACCACAGTAACGGATTCCTTACGGGTAAATTCCTGATCACCTCGGCCGATTGCGGGTTGTGCGGTAACTGTTGCCAGGTTGTAAACCAGCTTTCATTGTTATAAGCGATTGCACCAAATAACAGAAAGGGTTGTGCCACCGGCCATTCATTCCAGAACATAACATCCGGGGGCAGCGGCCATTTGCTTTTGTCTGCTACAAAAGGGTAGAGATAGGCCATTCCTTTTTTAATGGATTTGCCATCGGCAGTTTCGTAATTCCACAGGTTATCCTGCGGGGTTGAAAGCACCTGGCAAATGGTAGCCATCGCATCCAGGTTAAAGATGGAATAACCGTATGGTTTTGTTCTTTTCAATTCAAGCGGAAAACTGCCATCCGTTTCCATTTGCTGGGGCAGCAGTAAATTTTTATAGCGATCTCTGCACAACTGCGCAAGGGTTGTATTGCCGGTAAATGCAGCAAATACCGCTACCTGCATGACCCAGCAGGTACCATGGTTGTTGCGAGCATTCATTTCATCTTTTCCATACTGATGGGTGGTAAGCCACTGCAAAAATTGCTGAAACCATCTTTTCGTTTCCGTGAGCACCTGTTTATCCATTGCTTTGGATGGTTGCATTACCGTAAGCGCCTGCACCGTTTCCATGAGCTGAATGCCGTCTATAATGCCGATGCCACGGCCGGTAAACCGCCCTTTAATTGCCTGAGCGTATAACAGGTGTGGATGCATGAGCGTGGCGGTATCTGTAAACCACGCTTTGCAATGACGCATGGCATGGTGCACATACTGATCATTGCCGGTAATAATATAGGCAGAAGCCAGCGCGCCCATAATACGGCTGAGGCGTATCATAGAAAGGCGGTGCGCCGAAAAATTATCGGGGTTGGTCATGCCATCGCGTTGTATATACGGACTGTCTGCGCTAACAGGGTTGGGCCACCAGTAATCGCCTTCGCTAAAAAAATCATGCGGGCCTCCTGCACTGCGTGGAGACGTTGTATTGGTAACAGTAACGGGTAATTGCGCCAGTGCCCATGCAGCTTCCTGCATGATTTGTTGCTCTAGTAAACGCTGCGCATGCTTTTGAAAATCATTGTCAGCACTACTACTGGCATTTGGTGGCAGCAATGCCCACCAGGTAATCAGTAAAACTATAATGGCGGGTTTCAACAAAATGTGTGTTTAAGAATTTCAGGTAAATCCTGCCGTACTCCGAACACTTTCTGCAGCGTTCGCAATTTTATATTGCAGTGCGCAAAGCCGGGTACAATAATATCTTTTTTTGTGCAGCAAGAACTATTTTTTACTATCCAGATTACTCAAACGTTTTAGTAAATAAATAGCCCGTTTATGAAAACGATTTCAGCTTTTTTTACCAAGTTTGAGTAGGTATTCCAAATTCAAAAACTGATTGCTATGCTAGAAACGCTCCATTTGCGGGGAAAACATCCTCTTTACAAACCCTTATTATTCCTCAGTTTTTTACTCATTTCATTTATTGGACAGGCACAACTGAAAACGATTTCAGGTGTAGTGTCAGATTCCACGGGCAGCCCGTTACCGGGTATTTCAGTCACCGTTTTAAAATCCAAAGCCGGCACCAGTACAGATGCCAGCGGGCGCTATACCATTAGCGCTGCTGCCGGTGCCACCCTTGTTTTCTCTTCTGCAGGTAGCGAAACATCTACCGTTATCGTAGGCAACGCAACAGAATACAATGTAACATTGGTGCAAAAAATCAGTGCATTGAATGATGTGGTGGTGGTAGGTTACGGTCGGCAGAAAAAAGTAAACCTGGTGGGTTCCGTAGGTACAGTAAACGTAGATGAAAAAATTACGGGCCGCGCATTACCCAATGTATCTGCGGGGCTTACTGGCCTGGTACCAGGTTTGGCTGCCACACAATCAACAGGTATGGCCGGAAGAAATGGTGCTGCACTGCTCATTCGCGGCCTGGGAACGCCCAACAACAGTTCACCGCTGATAGTGGTAGACGGTATTCCTGATGTTGACATTAACCGCGTAAACGTAAACGACATTGAAACTGTTTCTGTGCTAAAGGATGCCACCTCTGCGTCTGTGTACGGTTCGAGAGGTGCCAATGGTGTTATTTTGATTACTACACGCACCGGCAAGGGTATGAAGAAAACAATGTTCAATGTTACCAGCAACATGGCATTGGAGAAGCCAACAAAGGGGATCAGCTTCCTGGCAAATTATCCGCTGGCACTTACAACAGAACAACGCCGTGCGGCCACCAATACACTTCCCGGCAATCAATTGTATAAAAACGGTACCATAGACCAATGGCTGGCACTGGGCATGATTGATCCGCTCCGTTATCCCAATACAGATTGGTGGAACATTATTATGCGCGATGGTAAAATGCAGAACTACAATGTATCTGCTACGGGCGGCGGCGATCGGTCTAACTTTTTTATGTCTGCAGGTTACCGCAAAGAGAACGGTTTGCAAATCAACAATGATTATGATCAATATAACGCACGCTTCAATTTTGATTACAAGGTGCGCGACAATATGAACGTAGGCGTTAAGTTCAACGGCAACTGGTCTAATTTTACGTATGCACTGGAAGAAGGGTTTACAGACCCTGCCGGTACCAATACGGCGGGCTTTGATATGCAGTACGCCATTGCAGGTATTACTCCATACGATCCCATCAGCGGTTATTACGGCGGTGTAATGGCATATGGGGAAGATCCACAGGCGTACAACCCTTACCAGTTGTACATTAACAGCCCTAATCGCCAAACACGTCAGGAGGCCAATGGTACGGCTTACTGGGATTGGACGCCCATCAAAGGGTTGACAGCCGGGTTGGATTACAACCTCATTTATTACAACCAGTTTAATTATACTGCGCCAACACCCGCTCAGGCATATAATTTTCAAACCAGCGCTTTTGGCAGCAGGGTATACGTAGGCCCCAATGCGGCTGTTTCAAATACTAATCTTAACGGGTATAAGACATTGATGAACGCGCGGTTGAATTACCATACCAATTTTGGTAAGAATCATGACTTAAGCGCATTGTTTGTTTACAGTGAGGAGTATTGGAATGATCGCAACCTGTCTGCATCGCGCAACGACCGGTATTCTGCGGCATTGTCTGAAATAAACGGCGCGCTGTCAAACATTATATCAAACAGTGGAGGTTCCAGTGCAGAAGGCTTGCAATCTTATATTGGCCGTGTAAACTATACAGCCTTTAATAAATACTTACTGGAAGGAAATTTCCGTGTAGATGGCTCATCAAAATTTGTACCTGGTCAGCGTTTTGGATTCTTTCCTTCCGTTGCTGTAGGATGGCGTTTTACCGAAGAACAATTTTTGAAACCGTTGCTGGGCGATGTGTTGTCTAATGGCAAACTGCGTGTATCATACGGAGGCTTAGGTAATAACAGCGGTGTGGGCAGGTACGAGCAACAAACCACGCTGAGTGCAAATAATTACATGATTGCAAACACACAGGCGGTAGGTTTGGTAAACAGCAAACTGCTGAACCTTGATTTATCCTGGGAGTCTACCAAAGTACTCAACATTGGCCTTGAATTGGGTTTCATGGCCAATCGCCTGACAGTGGAGGCAGATTATTACGACCGTATGACCAAAGACATCATCCTGGGGTCACAATTATCTAACCTGCTTACCGGTGCCTTCAATGCACCCAACACCAATATAGGCAGCATGCGCAACCGCGGCGCAGAGCTTACCGTTAACTGGAGAGACAAAGTGGGCAAACTGAATTATGGCATCAGTGTAAACGGATCATATAATAAAACACGCCTGGAAAGCTGGAGCCAATTGCTTACACGTGGTGCTACCTACTCTGGTAATACTGTTTTTCTGAACATGCCTTATAATTACGTGTATGCATACCAAGACAATGGCATTGCACAAACCTGGGCAGATATTTACAATTCAACCCCTCAGGGTGCCCAACCCGGAGATATCATACGTAAAGATATCAACGGCGATGGACGCATAGACGGAAACGACCAGGTTGCCATGCAGGCTTCGCGCGACAGGCCTACCACCAGTTACACACTTAATGCCTACGCATCCTGGAATGGCTTTGACATCAGCATGATATGGACGGGTACCGCAGGCAGAAAAGATTACTGGCTGAATGCGTTTAACAACGTAAACTTTGGTACCTCACGGTTTGCAGTAACCGAACAACTGGTGAACAATCCCTGGACGGTAGAAAACAGGAGCGGTATCTGGCCACGTATTGGCGGTAGCGGCAACAATACTGCGCAAACCATGTTCTGGCTGGATGATATGAGTTACCTGCGCCTGAAAAACATTCAATTGGGCTATACCATTCCAAAAACATTGTTCAAGGCACTGGGTGTAACCAACCTGCGCATTGCCGGTACTGCAGAGAACCTGCTTACGTTTACATCTTTCCGTGGTCTTGACCCGGAGAAAGCCGGCAACAACAACAATATCTACCCAATTGTAAGATCCTACTCACTCGCCATTCAACTCGGCTTCTAAACTTGCTAATTATGAAACAATCAAGATATTTTTCAAACATCATTATTGTGGTACTACTGGGAATTTGCGTAGTATTGCCATCTTCCTGCAGGAAAGGGCTGCTTGATCAATTGCCTACTACTGACCCATCGCCCGCTACATTCTGGTTAACAGAACAGGATGCAACAGCAGGCCTCAATGGATTGTATGCGGCCGTACGACCCTGCTTTGACCGCGATTATTATATGGATGGACAGGCAGAATATTTCAGGTGCCGTGGTACCAGCATTACAGCAGGAAACCTGCGTTTGGGCGATGCGTACAATGGCGGCAACTTTAACCCTACCGGTTATGGTGGTTCATTTGATAACATGTACCGTTACTTATACGGTGCCATTGACCGCGCCAATTATGTAATAGACAATGTCACAAAGATGCAGGCCAAAGGCGGTGCACTGGCAACTTCCACTGTGCTACAGGTAATACAGGGTGAAGCCCGCTTGTTGAGAGGTCTTTCTTATTTTAAGCTAATCTCCATGTGGGGCGATGTGCCATATTATACCATATCACCTACCTCCAATGATCAGCTGGCAACGCTGCCACGCACACCCATTGGCCAGGTAAAAGATTCTATTCTGGCAGATTATACCTATGCATTTAATAACCTTCCGGCAAAAGCCACCTTATTCGGCCGCGCTTCCAAACCCGCAGCATTGGCGTTGAGGGGCAAGCTTCAATTGTACTGGGCTTCATGGAATAAATACGGCTGGCCCGAACTGGAAGGCTTTACACCCAGTGGCGCCGCCGCCACCGCAGCTTTTACCGCTGCTGCCAACGACTTTAAATCGGTTATCAACGATTACGGGTTGACGCTTTACTTAAATGGCGATCCCGGCCAGATAGACGGACTGGGCAAGAACGATGTGCTCCCCAATTATTACACGCTGTTTACGCCAAAAGCAAACGGCAACTCCGAAATGGTAATGGTATTTACCCACGGTGGTACCGGTACTGCCCAGGGTGAAGAACTGATGCGCGATTTTTCTGGCCGCTCTCACGAAGGTTCACAATGCTGGGTGACACCACGCTATGAATTAGCAGACCGCTACCAGTCTACCGTTACCGGCGATTTTGTAGCGCCGCTGATACCCATGAACCCTACGGTACCTGCTACCGGCAATGTGGCCAGAACCACACCTAATTCTGCGGTTAACCCAAACAGTTACCTCAACCGCGATTACCGCATGAAATCAACCATACAATGGGATTTTGAAATGAGTGTAGGTATGGCTTCACTGGCATCTACCGGTAATGTGCCTTTTATCTACCAAACATGGGCCGGCACCGTAAACATAGGTGGTGTTAACTACATTACTTATAATACCGACGGTTGCAACTCAGGATATGTGTTCCGTAAATTTCTGCGCAACTACGCGGGACAAGGCCGTTCTGATGGCGATTTTGCATGGCCTGTTGTGCGCCTGGCAGATGTGTTTCTGATGTATGCAGAAGCTTCCAATGAAGTAAGCGGGCCGCAGGCCGATGCTATTGCACTGGTGAACGCTATTCGCCGCCGGGGCAACCTGCCCGCATTGGCGCCAACAAAAACTGCTGATAAAACATCATTTTTTAATGCTATTGAACAGGAAAGAATTATTGAATTGGTGGGTGAGGGACAACGTTCTTTTGACCTTCGCCGCTGGAGGGCAATAGAAAGAGTCTGGGGTGGCCCGGGTAGTGCTGGTTTGTGGAGAATAGATACATGGGGCGCCAACCAAACACGTTATTTCCAAAATACCTCCGACCTGGAATACAAACAGAATTATATCTTCCGCATACCACCGGGCGAGCGTGACAGAAACCCCAACCTCACCCAAAATATTCCATGGAGATAACTTCCGCAACCTATTTATGTGTTACAAAATGACTACTACAATGAAAAAAAATATATCGATAATACTGGCCCTGGTGCTGGCTTCCATCACCTGGATTTCTTGCAGCAAAGACAAACCGGTAGATGAGGATGGTTTGCTGATCACTACAAGAAAGGAATGTTATGTAAGTAATTTTGAATTGCTGGGCACTGATTATGTAACCGTTCGGGTAGGCAGCCCCGTTATAGACACCGTTGCCCAAACTGTGAAAGTAACGGTAGCGTTTGGCACCGATCTCAAAAACCTGTACCCGCAGTTTACGCTGGCGCAGGATTGTAAACTAAACCCGAAAATTACAGGCAGAACAGATTTTTCTGATCTGGCCAATCCAAAAAAATGGACGGTAATTTCAGGGGACCGCCAGATTCAAAAACCGTATACAGTTTTATTAACGGTACAGCCCCGCTAAACGATTGTTAACTCAAAAAACAGAACAATGCTATTCAATTTGAAATATAACAAACAAACTTTCCTGCTTGCCGCGGCAGTGCTTGTGCTGGTTGCCTGCAAAAAAGAAACGTATGAAACACCTACGGCATCTGACAACCTGCAGAACCAGGGTATAAAAAGAACGTTGGGCCCCAATATTGTGGGCCAAACCATCGAATTTGCTTATGCCATTGCCATCAAACCTGCAAAAGGTAAGTTGGTGAAGGCAGATGCAGAAGCGTCTATTGCAGGTGCGGCCGGAACGTTTATGGATAACCGCTCTTTTTTCACCAAGTCTAATGGTGCCGACTCGGGCGTGCTGGTAGGAACTCCATCAGTAAACAGTGGCGGGCTTACTACCGTTACTTACAATAAGGATACTTCCGCTGTTACCATGCGATACTACTATGTGATACCCGAGGCAGCCCGGGGACAGTCTGTAACCTTTAAATTTACCGGCACCAGCAGCAACGGGGAAACAGTATCTCTTTCTATGGGCCCTTATACGATTTCTAAAATGGATATGGTGCGCAACCTTGCCGTTAGCAATGGAAACATGGCATACATATCTATTGCAGATACAGCTGTATACAATGCAGCCAATGCGGCTGCCAATGCTGCAAAAATTGATTTGGTATACCTGTTCCGCAATCTTACCACCAGCACATTTGGCCATGCGCTTGTATCTCCAGCAGCAGATACCATGTACCTGCCTGGTATTACATTGCCCGCAGGTGTAAACAGAAGCACCAAAGAACAGAAGGTGTTCAACATGCAGGATTATAACCTGGCCCGCCTGCAGTACGGTGGTATTTTTGTAGACGATATAGATTTTCAGAAACTTGATTTAAGCGCCCAACCCAATTTTGCCATTAACCTTAAAGCAGAAGCCGGCGTTTGGGTAGAAACAGCCGATAAAAAATACCGCGCATATATCTACATCAATTCTGTAAATGCAAATGGTTCTGCTGTAATTAGTATGAAACGGTATGCTTTATAGGTTGTGTTGAGTATTGTGTTAAGTGTTAAGTGTTGAGTGTTGAGTGTTGTGTGTTATGTGTCCTGAGTTTTTAAAGCGGCTACAAAATATTATTGCAGTTAAGAGTAATTATTACAGTGAAGAGTTATGAATTAAGAGTTATGAATGTTTTGCGCTACCACCGCTGAACAGCAACTCTTAACTCATAACTCTTAATTTTTAACGCTGAACTCATAACTCTAAACTCATAACTCTTAATTTTTAACGCTGAACTCATAACTCTGAACTCATAACTCTGAACTCATAACTCTGAACTAATAACTCTAAACTCTTAATTATTAACTAACTCGCTATTCAATCCTCCTAATCCTGTTTAATGAAACGTTTTTTAGCCATTGCACAAACAATATTTCTACAGGCCATATGTATTGCCGTTATACAAGGGTCATTATTTGCGCAGGCGTTTATACACCCGGGTGTAGACCAGCAGGCAAAAGATTTGCAGTACATGAAAAAAATGGTGCTGGCGGGTGAGCAACCATGGAAGGGCGCTTTCGACAGGCTGAAGGCGGCGACAGATACACCATTTGTTGCAAAAGCACATACCCATGTGCTGCGTGGTGCATATGGCCGCCCCAATATAGGCGGCGATGATCTTTCTAAGAGCGCCAACATGGCTTACAATTATGCATTGGTATGGTATATCACCAATGAAAAATTGTACGCGCAAAAGGCAATCGATATCATTAATACATGGTCGCCTGTTTTATGGGATCTCGATTACAATGATGCCAAACTGCTGGCAGCCTGGACGGGCCACCTGCTCTGTAATGCGGCAGAGATTCTGCGGTATACCAATGCCGGATGGCAACAAAAAGATATAGTAGCATTCAGCAATATGCTTAACACGGTATATTATCCGCTGATGCGCCCGTACTACCCGCAGGCAAATGGCAACTGGGATGGCGCCATTATACATTCATTGATTGCCATAGCCGTTTTTACCGATAACCGCTCCTTGTTTGATAACGCAGTCAGTCATTTTAAGTATGCACCGGTTAACGGAAGCATCCTCAAATACATTTATCCCAACGGCCAATGCCAGGAAAGCCCGCGCGATCAGGGTCATGTGCAACTGGGGCTGGGCGAATTTGCAGGTGCTGCACAAGTTGCGTTTACACAAGGGGTAGATCTTTTTGCGATGGCCGGCAACCGTATAGCGCTGGGGTATGAGTTTACTGCCGCATTTTTACAAGGGGAAAAGCCCTATTGTTACTGCACTATTTCTGAACGTGCCACCACTTTGCGCGATGATTACGAGTATGTATACCGCCACTATACTGCGCAGGGGCTGAACCTGCCTTTTACAAAAAAAGCGGCGGATGCAGTAAGAGAGAAAGCTTCGCGCAGTGTGTTAAGTGCTGTAAGGTCACCGTTGTTACAACCGGCTAAGCGGTTAGAAACACCCAGGGCCAGCAACATTGGGTATATTGCAGGCGCAGGTGGCACGCACATCGCTCCGCCCACCACACCTGCCAATGCCATGGTAGTTGCACCGGGAGAGAGCGTGCAGCCCGCCCTGGACGCTGCAGCCAACAGCAACAACAAATGGGTGATTCTTAAAGCTGGCATTCATACTTTGCCCGCTCCATTGAAAATGCCTTCCGGTGTAACGTTGATGGGTAGTGGATTATCGACCATATTGTTTCTTGATCCCGCCTCTGGCGCCCGGGAAACCATTATCAATGCTGATAGCAACATGCATGATGTAACCATAAGAGATTTGGTTATTGAAGGCAGCAACAGAACCGACCCGGGTACAGACCCCAATACTTATCGTGCCTTTAAAGGTGGATATAACCGGGGCGGCATTTTATTTCGTTCAGGCAGAGATAGCAGCCTGCAGCATATCAGTTTTATCAACGTTACTATCAGAAATGCTACTTATTCAGGGCTTTCTATCAGTGGTGGCAGCGATATTGCGGTGACCAACTGTGATCTTTCTGAAAATGGTGGCAGTGTGGCGCCGGGCCCGAAATTGCTGCACAACCTGTTGCTCGCACATTGCCATAACATCCGTATCAGCGGCAGCAGGTTGGTTACCTCACCCAATGGCAGCGGAATTTCGCTGGATCATTGCAGCAAGGCTACCATCAACAATTGCGAGATTGCGCGCAACGGATATTATGGGGTATTGCTGTCAGAAAGCAGCCAGGTGAGTATTACCGGCAACCTGGTAGAAGCCAATGATCAAAGCGGTATCTTGACGGAATTCTTGTTTAAGGGAAACGACCATATCACCATCAGCAATAACCGAATCCAATACAATAATGGCTATGGCGTTGAATCATACGCTGCCAGCCAAAGCAACTTCACCGGAAATACCTATGAGGGAAATGGAAACAATGCGATACAGCAAAAAGTCAGCGCCGCTAAAGTTATTCAAATGCAACCGTGAGGGGGATCTCTGAAGTCTGATCTCTGATTTCTGATTTCTGATTTCTGATGTCTGATTTCTGATGTCTGATGTCTGATGTCTGATGTCTGATCTCTGATTTCTGACCTCTGATCATCATCACAAATCATCAGCATCATTAAAATCTGTGTTCCATAATCCGCGTCAAGGAATTAGCACACCTGCCTGCCGGCAGGCAGGTGTGCACATTAATCACATTCATTCCTTGTAGTTCACGCCAACACGCAGTGCTTTTAAACCGGCCACGCCCTGCAATTCTTCCAGTTCAAGGTGTTCCAAATCATCCAGCAATAGCTTTTTATCCTGCAACTGGCGTATGTAGCCAATGTACTCTTCGGCGTCTTTTTCATTGAAGTACACAATGGCAATTTTACCCGGTTGGGTAAGTCGTTCGGTGGTATTAAAAATATTAACCTTGTCGATTCTTTTTTTAATGATATGATACCGTATATTATAAGCACCTTCCACATCAAAGCGCCTTTCATCATTGCGGAAACTGATATCTATGGTGCGCGCGTTTACAAAAATAAGCTGGGTGGTAAGCAATGGGTACTCAAGCCGTGGCAGCAAAGAATGAGTAAGCTGAGTGATGTTGGCCATCGATTCTACTTGCCACAAGCGCAGCTTCTCCACATCGCGCAGTGAGAAAGGTATTTTTGGGGCAATGGACTGGCCTATGTAAATATCATATTCAGTTCCGTCTGTTCTGAATTTTTCAAAATAGCAGGGGTAGTAAAAACGCAGGTCTTCTTTAAAGCCATCAAAATATTTCCCGATGCTTTTATTGAGCAGGCGGATGGAATTTTCCAGCTGTCTTCTTTTTTTAAATACAATTCCGGCCTGCTCATCTACTTCGTGAAAATAGTCATTGATGGGTTGGGAGATGGCTTCCTCCTGATCAGTAAAAGAGGCCAGCCGCGGGTGCACTTTCACAAAAAGAAATTCGTTGAACTGCAGTTCTTCTTCTACGGATACATAGGCCGACATTTTAGATAGCCAGTCCTCACAGGCTTGTATCAACGCACTGGCCTTATCCTGTCCTTTCTCTTGCAAAAATTGCAAGAGGTTAATAAGCAGGCCCAATTGCACCTGCAGATCTTCACGCAGCGCCTGGTTTCGCTCCAGGGTAGAATTACGAATGTCTACTGCGCCATACAACGGGTATACGTTTTTGAAAGCAATTTTTTCTAGGGCATTGTTCTTGTGCTCAATGTCATTGCTCCTGAAATAATGCCAGGCCACTTCATTAAACTTCCATTGAACGGAGGGCTGTATGACCGTGAATTTATCTTTTACAATTGAATCGATGGCGATATTGAATTTATCGATCATTTTTTTCAGCAACTGCGATATGTAGGGTATGGCCGGTTTAAGTTTGGCAAACTGCATATCGCTGAGAATGGTAGCACCTTCTGCCGCACCTGTTTCAAGCACGCCCACCAGCACATCATTAAAATATACCGGCGCCAATACGTAATAGTGGAAACCCGCTTTTTTTATGGCATCCTGCAATGGCTTAGGTAAACTATTTGAAGTGTCTGATGACTGATAGGTGATAAAACGCGGTTCCTTGATATAATGATTAATATATCGTGTAAAAACAGGCTTGGGCATACCGGCATCCCACGATGCTTTCACAATAATGCTGTACGGAAAGTTTTCATACAGCAATGCCGCCCTGTTGTTAACGGTAAAAAATGGCATGATGCCAAACTTGTAATAGCTGTTGCCCAGCATAGTTTGCAATAGCCGGGTAATATGAATAAAATCACCACTGGCATCTTCTTTATCAATACTAATAATGGCTTTACTGAGCTGATCAATAGATTGCTGTTCTGTTATGTCCGTTAGGGTTACAATGGAAAATCCATACGAAGAGAAATTGCTGAGCGGTACCAGCTTTTCAATTTCCTCATAGCCATTGCTGCATTCAAAACATGCGGCAATGGTATTATCGCTTACTGCAGCAGAGGGTTGCAGTTTTGTTTTCAATTTAACTTCTACAAAACGCGTATCTATATTGACCCTGAAATATTGGTACAAACCGGTTTTGGGATTTAAGAAACTGCGGATCATTTCTTTTTTTTGCGGCAGTTCAAACCCGTACATTTTCTGCAGAATCATGTCATACTGTACCTGCTGGTGCAATTCTTTCTGATCTTCTTTGCCCGTCCAGGAAACATTGCCTTTGTCAATATCCGGCTTCAGCTCAAATAAACGGTGGAAGGCATTGCTGGCATAAAAAACCTGCGGAGACATACCACTGGTCAGGCCAAACAACATATCGTTTTCATCTTCAATCAGGGGAAATACCACGCTCGCCACCAGGTCCAGTACTTCATCATACCTGGCTGCGTCTGCAACAGGAATACCTTTAATCAGTTCAGGATAGGAGCGTATTTTATCTAAAACAAATTTGAAGAAATGTGAACGTATGCTGGTGTCCGTATGAACTTTTTCTTCAAGAAATTCAATAAATTTTTTAAAACAAACAAATGATTCAACCGAATTTTCTTTTGTAGCAAACGGGTTAACCATTAATACATCCTTCTTCATAATCTCTTATCTTAATAATATATAACTCAAAACCGGAAACCCATCATAAAATATGGATACCAGCCTTCGCCCGAATTGCCTGCCACCAGTTGCAAAACTACCATTTGTGCGGGGGCAAAATAGAAACCCCCTCCGGCGCCCTGGTGCCATGCCGCATCGTTAAAACCTTTTTGCCATACCTTTCCTATATCATAAAAACCTACCAGGCCCAACTGCCCTGGTAACACATAAGATGCCAGGTTAGCTAATTTTATCCGCGCTTCAAAATTATTATACGCCATATGCTCACCAGCAAAGCGGTACTGGCGAAAACCCTGCAAATTATCCTGTCCACCCAAAAACAGCGACTGATAAAAAGCCGCCTTTCCTGCAGTTACTCCGCCACCTATGCGGTTGGCTATGACAAAATTACCTCTTCTGTCAAGATTTTTGTACACGGCCAGTTGCGCGGTTAATTGCATATACGACTTTGAATAGGTATTGAGCCCGGTGTAACCTTTCCATGTTACATTGAAATAACTGCCGCCGGTTGGCAACAGAATATTGTTTCGGTTGTCGTACACATATACTGCCGCAATACCAGCATGGCCTTTGTCTTTACCAATGGTGGCACTGTCATAAGAATGTAAAAGCGCTGTGTTGGTGATAAACCGTCCCTGGTTGGCAGCTAAATCCATGTGATAAAATTGCAGCGAGGGGCCGAGTGTAAAATTGCTTCTTTGCGGGTCGCCCCATCTCAGTGCAGGGTTTAGTTCGTACAGGTCAAACCTTGCACGATAAAAACGTTTGAAATTACCTGTCTTGTCAAACACAGATGCATTGCCCCTGCCATAAAAATTCCGGGTGTTATCTGGCGCGTAAGCATTAAGGTTCAATACAAAATCAGTATTGCCTATTACATCTGTCCATGCCCCTTTATAATTGAGGCGGAAAGCATTGGTTGAAAATGAATGGGCGAAAATAAATTCCTGGCTGCTGGCGAATGGCGTTTTGCGAAAACCCTGTTTTATCCAGCGCATACCGGCACCGAAAATAATACCATCGTCTGCATTAAAACCCACGGCAACCAATGGTATGGTTTTGTTGTACCTGTCGGTTAGCAGCAACGCGGTATTGGCGTCATCGTTTGAAATATGTTTGTGAACCCGTTGTTCGTCTCCTTTAAATACTGCACTTGAATCGCCTTCATATACATGTACTTTTTTAAGGTAACGGCCTTTGCCGGCAAACTCGTACTGTTTGTGCGACATACCATCGCCAATGACCCTAATCTTTATCGGCGAACTGTTGTTGGTGATGGAAATACGATCTTCTCCGCCATAGATATATAAGTGCAGTTCATTGGTTACGGCCGGGTCAAACACACGGTCGAACAATAGTTTGGTGATTTCATTTTCTTTTGAAATCTTATATACTGCCAGGTGTAGTTTGCCATCCAGTGTATCAGTAATGGTTACCTGCTCATTTTTGTCTGAAAAAAGTATATCGATGTCTTTACTTAAAAATTTATAATAACGGGGCACGGCGCGCAGTAGGTCCTGTCGTCTTGATTTAAGCTGACTGGCCAGTTCATCATGGGCACTCGTGTAAACGGGTGCGGGCATTTTTTGCAACGCAGCCTCAATAACAGAATCAGTCAGTAACTGTACAGTGCGCTCGGTAGCAGCGTGCCAGTCATCCAACGTAAGCGCGTTGGTAAAAATGCCGTCAATATTCCGGGCATTGAAATTAAAAGTGTTTACATGTTTGATACGCGGCCCAAACCCCTGAAACTTGGGCATTAACCATGGCAGGGCAATTATGTTGGGGAAGAGGCCCTGGTTTACATAAAATACCTGATCGCGGTCACGCGGTACCGGTATATACTTTTTATCTTTTCCGTCTGCCGTGTCCACCCATCTCCACTGATCGGCATGCCGGTCCCAGTCTGCCAGAAACATATCCTGTATACGTGCCTTTAAAAATGCATGCTGGTCAATGGTGTTATCATTATCATCTTTCAGCTTTGCCTGCATCTTTATAGTGGAAGTTGATTTGCCCAGCGGCTCCCTTTCTTCCAGCAGCATTATTTTGTTCGCAAAGTCGCGGCTATAGATGCCCAGTTTTTTATCGGGCACCACGTACACAATTTTTGGATTGCTGTGCGGTACGCCGAGTGCGTTAGAAATTACGGGCACCATCAATGGCGCGTAAGGAAAAATTGCAGAAACATTGTCGTGCAGTAAATCTGATGCCAGTGTCTGGCTCAATGCCTGTGGTAACAGCGCATCCGGAAATTTATCGATGCTGCGGATGACCCATTCTTTCTTGTCCTTGTCTTCCAGCCTTAGTGAATGGGTTTGCATACCGCCGCCCAGTTCGGTAGGCGTTAGATCAGTTGCCGAAAGTCTGAATAAGGGTAAACTGGTTTCAGTATTCCATATTTTCCGGTAATTTCTGCCCAGCATCCGGCGGTGAAAATTATTAACACTGTCAAATGATGGAATAAGGCGCATGCGTATGCTGTCGCCTTTTATATTGCTTTCTTCAAATGCTTTGGCAAGCTTGGGTGCTACATATTTGCGGTCAAATACGAAAGATTCTTTTATAGTGTCGCCAGCATAAGTAAAGAAATGCAAACGGATACTGTTGTCTGTTAGAATATCGGCCACTACGTATCCGCTGGTGTCTGCTGCATAAATGGTACCCTTACCTCTTCTCACCGGCGTTTCCTTGGATCCTGCACCGCTTACCACCTGTAATATGGCGCCCTGTATCAGTTGCAGGGTATGCTCATGCCCGGCAACATGAATTACGTTGGCATGTTGCTGTAAGATTTGGTTCACGGAAGTTTTCATGTCCTGGTACAAAATGTTGCCCAGGTCTTCCGGTGGCGGAAATGATTTACGGAGAATGGGGTACAACGAACCAATACCAGGCAGGGGTATATACAATGATCGGTGCAGATCTGTTAGCGGAAAAAGATGCTGTTTAAAATTATAATACCCGCCGTGTGTACCATAAGTTACAAATGGATGATGCGTGGCAAAAAGGATGGTTTTATTACTATTGCGCCTTACAATATCTTCCAGTCTGCCCAATATATCTCTTTTGGTTTTGCACAGGCAGTCAGATTTCTCAGCATGTTTGCTGTAGGGGTACAGCCACCATTCAGAATCCATGGCCACCACCACCAGGTTGTCGCTAAGCGAAATTACTTCTGGCCCGGGGCAGGCATCTGCCGGTACCACTTGCAATAAAGAATCGTTGCGGCTGGCGATGAACGCATTCACGGACATCATTTTTTGATACCCTGCAGGGCCGCTTTTGTCCCAGTCGTGATTGCCAGGCAAAAAATACACGGGTATACCTGCGCTGCGTAGTCCTTCATATTGCGAGCGCAATACGTTTATGTCATGCTCTT
The DNA here is from genome assembly GCA_963705285.1 of uncultured Chitinophagaceae bacterium. GTDB lineage: Bacteria > Bacteroidota > Bacteroidia > Chitinophagales > Chitinophagaceae > JACMLD01. Next base: position 5,025,111 of record OY970066.1, on the reverse strand, counting down.
TGCCAGCACCTGAAGTAGCCATTCCACGGTAATAAATATTATCGCCAAGAAAAAGCGCCACCGTTTTCCCAGTGATGGATTTTGTTATGGCATCTTTAAGAACAGCTTCCTGTGTGTTGTTGATTTTACCGGCATCCCCAATTAGTATTACACGGTATTGTACGTCACTTTGTGCCACGCCTTTGGCAAAGCAACTGACAGTTATATAAAACAGCAGGCAGAATTTTTTCATCGTAAGCGGTCTGTTGGTTACTGGTTGTATTTTTTTTGACACAAAATTCCTGGATCTTATTTCCTTCTTCACTTACAGATTAGTTCGTTTACATGGTACCGATGACTTCCCGGATTTATTTTTTATTGTATGCAAATTTCAAAATGGTGGCATCCCCCGCAGTTCCAATTTCGTTTGAAATGTACATATTGCCAGATTTGTCAAAAGTAATTCCTTCTGGCTGGTTAAACAGGCCGGCGCCAAGCGGGTAAGTATTCAGCAATTTCCATTTTTCATCTGTAACCACCAATAGTTTATTCACTGATGAAATGATGTACCATTGATGGGTAATCGGATGCTGAGCCATAGCAGATGGCCTGAATTTTTTTCTTCCTTTTTTGCCGGATTCTTCGTTTGCCTGGTCCTCTACTGAAAAATCGCCGGCGCGTGTAAGTTTTCCATCTGCCGCCACAGAAAGTATGTAGCCGCTTACAGCTTTTTCTCCTTTGTCGTCTTTACAGCTTTTACATAACACATAAAGCTGGTGTTTGTTTTCATCGGCGTACAAGGCCTCGTATTCGCCTTTATCAAGCAGGCCTGCTTGTTCGGTAGCTTCAACTTCTTCATTGTTCATGGCGCTCATGGGAAAATTAAAAAAAGTGCCGTCGCTGCGCAGTAAAAACATCTGTCCATTATCAATGGCCAGGTCTTCGTAATCGCCTGCTGTTGCAAATTTAATATGCCGTGGTTCTTTATCGCCCAGGCGAAAATAGAAGAGCCTGCCTTCTTCATCCTGCTCGGCATAAATGATATCGGGGTTGCCGTTTGGAAAAGTAATACCTGAAATTTCATCCAGCACGGGTGGCATGTTGAATGTTTCTGGTTTGCCCAGGTTATAGCCCGGTATAGTTAGTTTTTCTGCAGGCTGCGAACAGGCCACAATACCTAACTGTACTAATAACACAATTACTAAAGCCAGTTTATTGTTCATGACATTGCTGTTTGATGTTGTTGTAAAAATTGATATATAGCCGGTTGCGATTGTATGCCTGGTTCACCGGGCGGCACGGGTATATTAATGGCCGGTGCGGCAATGTATACTGCCTGAACATTATCTTGTAACTGCAGGTTAATCATCTGCATAATTTCGTTTTTTATGTTTTCATCGCTAACGGGAAAGCATACTTCTATGCGCCGGTGCACATTTCGGTTCATCCAATCGGCCGACCCCAGGAACATTTGTTCACTGCCCCCATTGTGAAAAACAAATACCCGGCCATGTTCCAGGTAGCGGTCTACAATGCGGGTAACGGTAATATTTTCACTCATACCGGGCACGCCTGCCTGCAGACAGCAAATGCTTCTTATCAGCAATTGAACGGTTACACCCGCTTGAGATGCCTCGTATAATTTAGTGATGAGCTGCTTTTCTTCAAGGTTGTTCATCTTAATAATGATAGACGCCTTTTGTCCCTGTCGTGCATGCACCATTTCGTTGTCTATCATTTCAAGAAAACTGTCCAGCAGGTTAAACTGTGCCACCAGCAGGTGTTTAAATAGTATTTCATTTTTGTCTGTTGGCTTGCGCCGCTTGGTGAGGAATATAAACAACAGTTCCAGCTCCATCACAATACCCGGGTGGGTAGTCAGCAAAATATGATCGGTATAGAACCGGGCAGTTATTTCATTGAGGTTGCCGGTAGCCAGCAAACCAAAATAATGAAAGCGATGGCCATTTTTCTTTTTAACCAGCGCCACCTTGGCATGTACTTTTAAGGCAGGTATGCTGTTGATGATTTGTATGCCGGCAGTTTTCATTTTTTTTGACCAACGCAGGTTATTGTCTTCATCAAACCGTGCCTTCAATTCAATAAATACCGTTACTTTTTTTCCGTTGGCGGCGGCGGTTATCAATGCATTTACTATGCGCGAATCGCCGGCAACGCGGTAGAGCGTCACATAAATTTCTTTTACACCCGGGTCGGTAGCCGCTTCATTAAAAAAACGCAGTACGGTGTTGTACTGCTGAAAGGGAGTATGCACCATCCGGTCTTTTTGCTGCATGGCCGCAAAAACCGAATTAGTTGTAACCGTCCAGTCTGCCTGCAGGGGTGGCGCAGCCGGATACCGCAGCAAATCGCTCGTTACCGGTATATCACCAAGGTCTCTCAGGTTATGGTACCTGCCCCCTTCTACCAGGTTTTCTACAGGCAGGTTAAGTTTGGCCATCAGCCATTCCAGTTGCTGCTGGTCCATACCCGGCTCATACAAAAAACGGGTGGCGCTGCCGTCATCCCGCTTTTTTAATTGCTTTTCAATTTTCGCTGCCAGGTCGCCTTCATATTCATCGGCCAGGTCAAGTTCGGCATCGCGTGTTACTTTAATATTCCAAGCCCCTGTAATGGTATGGCCTGCAAATAAAATCGGAAGGTGCTGTTTTATGATATCGTCTAAAAATACAATGTACTGGATGTGGTTGTGCGCAACGGTGTAAAACCGCGGTAATACATCCGACGGAATATTGATGATAAAAAATTTTTGACGGCCGGTAGCGGACTGGCAGGTAACGGCCAGGTACAATGCATTGCTTTTTGGAAAAAAAGTTGCATTGTCTTTAGACAGTTGCACAATATGCAGGAATGTTGTAACCGCCGATTGAAAATAATCTTTCAACGCCGGGGCAATGGCAGGTGGAGGATCCTGGTTGTACAACAATTCAATATTGTATTGCTGCAATGCCTGCAACAGTTCAGTTCTCAGAATCATACCAAATCGCTGTTGCTGTTCTGCAATCATGGCACGGGCATGGCTGAGCAGGTCTTCATTCTCAGGTTCCTTTGCTGCTTTTACTTTATTAAGCAAGAATATAGCGGGCATTCTAACCCGGTAAAACTCATCGAGGTTAGATGAAAAAATGGAAAGAAATTTAAACCGTTCTATTAACGGAACTGTATTGCGGCCACCTTCTTCCAGTACCCTGCCATTGAACGAAAGCCAGCTCAGATCCCTGCTTAAAAATTGTGTATGCATCACAGTACTGTTTAACCGAAAAAGATAATGGCTATACCAAATGCCAGCACCGCAATAATCAATGTAAACATAAAGATCGTATAAGAGATGCGCAGCAATTTGTACTTATGACCCAGTACAATGCCCTGGGAGTGGATATCGCGAATGAGGCTGGCATATAAAAACTCTGCGTCTTTCATCACCTGCTGCATGCCATCGTAATAATGGTCAAAATCCATTTTATAGAAGTTGCCAAAAAACAAGAGGTTGACCGATTTTCTTTGCAGTTGTTCTTCAGAGAATGAACCGCCCGGTATTTTTGGACGCGTGGCCAGCACCGAAAAAACGACTGCAGCAACACTGCCCGACAGCAGGAGCAGGGTTGGAATGAGGAGATTGGAGTTGGTTTCAAGCCGCCGCGCCATCAAACCCAGCACTACTGATAAAATGATGGAGTTAACCGAGATCATAATATTGGCCTTGCTGTCTGCCATATCGCTCAATCGCTGGTGATTGGCAGAGGCTACCCTGAACATGGTTTCAATGCCCCTGGTCGGCCGGTCGGCTTTTTTCTGTTTCTGGCTTTTTGCATCGCCGTGTTCATCGGTGTCTGCAAGCGCGCTGGCCAGCGGTGTAATTACATAATCTGAAATGGGCGCCACTTGTTTTTTTGTTTCCGGATTCCCTGTTTCTTTCTGTTTTTTCAGCAGACTGTCCAGGTTCTCCTGTTTTTTCTGGTCCAGCAGCAGGCGTGAGTAATCAGTATGAAAATGGTGGCTTTGCAGCAATTGAATAGTGCCGCGGCGCCAGTCTTTTTTGTCGATGTCTTTGCTCTTTTTTTCTTCCGCCTCTTTCCGCATCTGCTTGTTCAGTTCGGGAAAATTATCGGTACCCAGGTGAAACAGGTCCGCATCGCATACAATCTGCTCCAGCAGGTTGGTGGGCCGCTGCGGCATCTGGGTGGCCATAATACAGGCTTTTACCTGTTCGATAGTAGCTTCGTCAACGCCATTTTCCTTCAAAAAACCTTCGGCCATTTGCGCGCCATGCCGTTCATGACCCAATGGTTCGCCCAGATAATAACCCATATCATGAAACCAGGCGGCCTCCGTTACCACAAAAAAATCATGCTCATTCAACTGGTAATGGTTGCCGATTTTAGTTACGGCCGCCACCACATTCTCCGTATGAACCTTATTGTGATAGGGCAGTTGTCGGGAGATATTTTTTTCAAAATAGCGGGTAATGTATTGTTGTGTTTTGGCGGCTAACAGGGTGTAGTCCATTATTACGGCGTTTAAAAATTGTTTATCTGCTGTTTTTATTATTTATCTGATGTATCTGTTCCGGCCATGCAGCCCCCGGCAATGCATACAGTCTACAATTATTCTGCCGCAATTACTGCGCGTAAACCGTAAACGAAACAGCACCAGCCTGCGGGTAACTGCTACACTGCCACACGCACGATGACGGTGGTTGGGGAGAGGCCATTGTTCAACACAAATATACGGGCAGGAAGGCTAACCCGCCTGCATAGACGGGCAGCAAAACGGGGGCAGGCAACCGAGTTTGAGTAGGGTGTTACTGCTGAATAGCTATTATCTTTTCGTGTACCGCCTGCAATAGCGCTGCATCCGGGGGAAGGGGCATTTCACCGCCTGCATCCGGCACTATGAGGGCGCGGTAATGCCCCTCTTCATCCGGCTCAAAAAATACGGCGGTATCATTGATCATAACCCTGAACTGGTGCACATATCCTTTCAAAATGAGCTGCGCGGGCAATTGCAACTCATTGCCTTTATACAGCACAGACAGCGTAAATGGATCGGTCATTACTGTAAATATACGTTACCCGGGTGCGTTGAGCTGCAACGGTTGCGCACATGGGGGTGGCATATGCGCAAAATGAAATCGTTTTCACAAATAAAAGCGGGTACAGGCTTCCAATTTCAACGTAAAAATATCAATTTTAAAGCCCGGATGGGCTGAAGGACCCGTGTATTGGATTGCCCGGCGCCGAAGAATTTGAACACCATCAACCCGTTAAAAACATTATCATGAACACAACCAATGTTGAAACCGCACCGCTTAAAAGCCTCGATGAATGGGAAGAAGATCTGTTGCGCAGGTATCCTGATCCGGAATCAATTGCCACTGATAAGTCTACCGAAGCATACCGCAATTATGATACGCCGGAACGCGATACAGTAAAAGAATTTTATCGTCTCAATCATACCTACCAAACGTATGATTTTGTACAGCAGAAAAGGGCGGATTACCTCAAGTTTGATAAAAAGGAAATGCCGGTTTGGGATGCCTTCCAATTTTTAAACCAGCTGGTAGATGATTCAGACCCCGACACCGATCTCGACCAGTTTCAGCACCTGCTGCAAACTTCTGAAGCCATACGCCGCGATGGCCACCCCGACTGGATGGTGCTGGTGGGCCTTATGCATGATATGGGTAAAGTATTGTGTTTGTTTGGCGAGCCTCAGTGGGCAGTGGTGGGTGATACCTTTCCGGTAGGTTGTGCGTATTCTGATAAAGTGGTATTCCCGGAGTTTTTTAAAAATAACCCTGATTATAACAATCCTGCTTACAATACCCAATACGGTGTGTATGAAAAAGGATGCGGACTGCGGAATGTAGATATGTCATGGGGCCACGATGAATACATTTATCAAATCATGAAAGACCGTATCCCCGAAGGCGGTTTGTACATGCTGCGGTATCATTCATTTTATGCATGGCACCGCGAGGGACAGTATGATTACCTGCTGGATGATCACGATCGTGAAATGCTGAAATGGGTGCAGTTGTTCAACCCGTATGATTTGTATTCAAAGAATCCCACACCACCCAATTGGAATGAATTGCGCCCGTACTATGAGCAACTGGTGAAAAAGTATTTGCCGGAGATGTTGAAGTTTTAGTTGTTTTGCTGGAGGTGAAAGAGAAAAAGAGATAGCACATTAATTCAATATTGGCCGCATGAGATGTATAGTAATGTACATCTTGTGCGGCTTTTTTTTGCTAAGAGGTGAAAGAGAAAAAGAGAAGATAGCGTATTGATGCAATATTGGCCGCAGGAGATGTATAGTAATATAGATCTTGTGCGGTTTTTATTTGCTAAGAGGTGAAAGAGAAAAAAAGAAGAAAGCGTATTCATGCGATATTGGCCGCATGAGGTTTGTAGTAATATAGATGTTATGCGGTTTTTTTTGCTAAGAGGTGAAAGAGAAAAAGAGACGATAGCGCATTGATGCATTATTGCCCGGACTAGGTTTATAGGTAGATAATAAAGAATCTCTGCTAGCTCTGTTAGCTCTGCCCAAAATTTACCTGCAAGCAGAATGCGGCAATCTCCTTTACTCTTTGTACTCTTAGCCCTTTACTCCAAACTGTTTTGAAATGATACATTGGAGATAATTTCCTCCCATTCTTCCATGAGTTATGAAGCCCTGCTCTAACATGACTGGCGGCAGGCCATGATTCAATTCAATAGCATTCATTACAGGCATCTGCACAATTAGCTTACCAGTACTGAGCGTGGTAGAGAGTTTTGGGTTAATTTAGTTCATCACCACTAAACTACCCCGCACATGAAAAAACGATTGCTGTTTCTTACGCTTGTAATTGCCGGCTGGCAACTGTGTCTGTCTGCCCAGGGCAGGTACCAGGCCAACTGGGATTCTTTAAAAAAATACCAGACACCCGATTGGTTCCGCGATGCAAAATTTGGCATCTTCATTCATTGGGGCGTGTATGCTGTGCCGGCATTCAGCAATGAATGGTACCCGCGCGAAATGTATCGCCAGGGTACCAAAGAAAACAAACACCAGGTAGAAACGTATGGCCCCATCAGCAAATTTGGGTACAAAGATTTTATACCGATGTTTAAAGGCGAAGCATTTGATCCCGTAAAATGGGTAGACCTATTTAAGAAAGCCGGCGCGCGCTATGTGGTGCCGGTGGCGGAACACCACGACGGATTTGCGATGTATAAAACGGCACTTTCTAAATGGAATGCCGTAGAAATGGGACCGCACCGCGATGTGGTGGGCGAACTGGCCACAGAGGTAAAAAAACAGGGCATGGTATTCGGCTTATCCTCTCACCGCATAGAACACTGGTTTTTTATGAATGGCGGCCGCAAGTTTGAGTCTGATTTTCTCAATCAGCAAAACATGGATTTTTATGGCCCTGCGCGGGAAGAAATAGAGGCGCCCTCCCCAGAACACATGAACGACTGGCTGCTGCGCTGTACCGAGCTGGTAAATAATTACCAGCCCCAATTGTTCTGGTTTGACTGGTGGATAGAACAACCCGCCATGGACCCATACCGTAAATCGTTTGCAGCTTATTATTACAACAAAGGTCTTGAGTGGAACAAAGGCGTAGTCATCAATTATAAAAATGCCGCTTACCCAGATGGCATTGCGGTGCTGGATTTGGAACGCGGTAAGCTGGCGGGTATACGCAAAGAGGCCTGGCAAACCGATGATGCCATCGGCAACAAATCATGGGGCTTTGCCAATGGTAATACGTTTAAAAATGCCCAGTATGTAATAACCAACCTGGTAGACATTGTTAGTAAAAATGGCAACCTGCTGCTCAATATTGGCCCGCGTGCAGATGGAACCATTACTGATGAAGAAACACAAACCTTACTGGGTACGGGCAGATGGCTTGCTGTAAACGGAGAAGCTATCTATGGCACAAGGCCATGGAAGATTTTTGGTGAAGGCCCCACAGAATCTGCCAGCGGTTCGTTTGCCGATCAAAAAATTCCGTTTAATGCCAAAGATATAAGGTTTACAACCAAAGGAACCACCTTGTACGCCATTGCTATGGGATTGCCAACAGATAATACTATTATCAAAGCGCTGGGTGCAAAAGCTGGCAATGGCACCGTTGCCCGTGTGGAGTTGATAGGTAGTTCAGAAAAACTTTCGTGGACGCAGCAGGAAGCCGGCCTGTTGATTAAACCGTTAAAAGCCTATCCGTCAGAACATGCAGTGGCTTATAAAATATTGTTTAAATAACGAAGATGCTGGGCCATTCTGCTGTCAGAAGTATATGAAATAACACTAAGGCTTAGTACAAAAAAGCTTGTGGTTAATCAATCGGCTCCATCTAATTGTAAGTAGGCGAGGCAACAAAACAATAGATCAAAGCGAGCGCAAAAACGCAACCATAGCATCTGTATTATAATTAGCAATGCCCTCATGGTGCTGTACCAGCTGTCCGTTAGCATCTATAATAACAGTAGTAGGTAGCGTACCGTTAAAAATGTTTTGCGGTATTTGGCCGGTCAGTTGGTATACCGGTAAATCGTAGCCGTTTTTTTGCATAAAGTGGTTGGCCAGTTGTGGGTTGTTGTCTGCATCAGCCAATATAAAAACAATGCGCGAATCATTTTTCAGCTTGTTGTACAACGCTTGCACCGAACCCATTTCTGCCACACAGGGTGCACACCAGGTAGCCCAAAAGTTGAGGAAGATAACTTTTCCGTTAAATGCGCTCATGCTGATGCGTTCGCCTTTTACATTGGTAAGTGTTACGGCGCCAATGGCTGCCTGTTGCCCAACCTGTTTAGTGGTACTGGCATTAAACACACCCGTACGCAGCAGACCTCTTAGTAAATAAGATTTGGCGTTGGGTACAAACAATAGAAACAGAAGCGATGCTGCCAGTAAAACAGATACTAAATTTTTGCGGAGCCAGCTTGCCAAGATAAATGCTTTTATTTTTTCTTTGGATCGCTGGCGGTAACATACCCGTTAAAAGAAATGGATTGCCGGGTATTGCTGATCACCTGCAGGGACGCAGAACCATTGTTAAAAATGCTCATTTGCATCAACTGCACACCCTTGGCGTCTTTGAATTTAATAGCCACATCCCACCCGCCTTTTTTCTTATCAGTGATACTGTATTCAAAATCTTTTGACGTAAATTGAATGCCCGCATCGGCAGTGTTGATAGGAGCGGAGTAGGCCCTTCCAAAATAAGGAAGTTGCGATATCACTTCATCTTTTGATACCTGCACGTTGTAATCACTGTTAAGTTGACGCAGCCTGCCGGAAAGTGGTGTTGCTGTTTGTGCTTTAAAGGTGTATGCCTGGTTTTTTACTAATGCGGTAATATTTGCTATGGTGGCAGAATCTTTATTTTTCTGCGCGTGCGCGCGCCCGATAGTAAATGCAGATGCCAGCACCAGCAAAATGGTTAAAAGGATCAAGCTATGTTTGTTCATACCAAAATTTTGTAAGTATAAGTTCAGCGGAATGGAAGAAAACACAGTAAAGTTCCTCATAAAAATATCAATTAAGTACCTACTCCTGCATTTTTTAACAGTTAAAATTATTTTTCCGTATGTCATTTTATACAGTCAGTAACATGAAAAACAAACTACTAGTTTTAATCGCTGTTTTATTTGCAGGCAGCGCCGGTGCGCAGGTTACTGCCGGTAAGGCCTCTTCTGGAAATCCATTGTTCCCGGGTTGGTATGCTGACCCGGAAGGCGTCATATTTAATAAACAGTGGTGGATATACTCAACTTTTTCCGCACCCTATAACAAACAGGTTTTTCTGGATGCATTTTCTTCAAACGATTTAATTACCTGGACAAAACACCCTGCTATTGTAGATACCGCCGCTGTAAAATGGGCCAGGCGTGCTATGTGGGCACCCGCCATCGTACAAAAAGACAATAAATATTACCTGTTTTTTGGCGCAAACGATATTCAGAGTGACGCAGAAACGGGCGGCATTGGTGTAGCAGTTTCCAATACGCCGGGCGGCCCCTTTAAAGACTATTTGGGCAAACCACTGGTAGATAAATTTCATAACGGCGCCCAGCCGATAGACCAATTTGTTTTTAAGGATGCCGATGGAAAGTATTACCTCATTTATGGAGGCTGGCGGCATTGCAATATTGCCAGACTAAAAGATGATTTTACCGGCTTCATACCTTTTGACGACGGCGTGGTGTTTAAAGAAATTACACCGGATAAATATGTGGAAGGACCGTTTATGTTTATCAGGAACAATAAATACTATTTTATGTGGTCAGAGGGTGGGTGGACTGGCCCAGATTACAGCGTAGCGTATGCGATGGCCGATTCGCCTTTTGGCCCCTTTAAACGCATCGGTAAAATATTACAGCAGGATACAGTAATTGCCAACGGGGCAGGGCACCATTCGGTGATTCAGGTGCCAGGTAAAGACCAATGGTATATAGTTTACCACCGCCGGCCACTTACAGAAAAAGACGGTAATTCAAGGGCTACCTGTATAGAGCATATGTATTTTGATGAGAAGGGTTTTATAAAACCAGTGGTTATTACCAAACAGGGAGTTGAAAAGAATGTGCTGAGATAAATATTCCCTGTAACAATTTTTTGCCAGTATGAATAAAACGCAATTGAAGCATCCTGTAGGTATCCTGCTTTTTTACCTGCTGTTAGCGCTGGCATTGCAGGCTCAACCAGCAAAGGATACATTAACCACGGATAAAGTGCTGTCTTCTTTGTACAACTTATCCGTATTGCCGCAGTACCTGCCGGGTACATACAGCGCCCAGGTATCCAGTTTTGATACTACCGGTGGCAACGATGATGGCTTTAGCGGTAAGTATTCATTTATCAGCAGAAACGCAGATAGCAGCTTAGTGCTTTTTGATGTAAAAGGGGCGGGGCTCATCAACCGTATATGGACGCCCACGCCGAATGCAGATACGCTTGATTTTTTTCTGGATGGAAACGCAAAGCCTGCGCTGTCTATCATGTTTGGCGATCTCTTTTCAGGAAAACAGCCACCGTTTGTTGCGCCGCTTTGCGGTAACGATTTGGGTGGGTTCTATTGCTATTTCCCAATACTTTTTAATAAGGGTTGCAGAATTGTAAGCCGCGGTAAAAAAATACAGTTCCACCAGATACAGTACCGCTTGTACCCGCCGGGCACAGGGGTAAAAAGTTTTAGTGCAACAATAGACACTGCCACATCGCATGCGTTGAAAACGATTGAACGTGTGTGGAAAACAGGTAGCTTAGAACCACCAGCAACAGCGGGCCGTGGTTCAGTCATTACAAAACAGATTGACCTGCAGCCAGGTAATATCGCAACCATTTTTACTAGCAGCCAGGGGGGCCGTATAACCGGGATTGAATGCAGTAACGCCGCCGCTTTTGAAGGATTGCATAAGCTGGTGGATATAGAAATCATTTGGGATGATGACAAAATACCTGCTGTAAATTGTCCGCTGGCAGATTTTTTTGGGTATGCATTTGGCAAGCCTGCCATGCAAAGTTTATTACTCGGCACAAGGGGCGACACTAATTACTCCTATATTCCTATGCCTTTTGATAAAAAAGTAACTATCCGTGTACGTTACAGACGGCCACAGGCCGGTATTGCCGCACCACCCATTCATTTCAGTGCGCGCATCCATACAAACGCTGTTAAAAGAAATAGCGTTACCGAGGGCCGGTTGTATACTTCGTGGAAAAGAGGCGCCCATACAGGGCAGCCCCACGTGTTATTAGATACAAAAGGCCGAGGCCATTATATAGGCACCATCTTACAGGCGCAGGGTCTGCAGCCCGGTATGACCTATTTTTTTGAAGGCGATGATTCTACCGCCATAGATGGTAGCATGCGCCTGCACGGTACCGGCTCAGAAGATTATTTTAACGGCGGTTGGTATGCGCTGACTAACCGGTGGGATGGCAAGTTAAGCCTTCCATTGCATGGTAGCCTTGATTACTCGCTGCCATATTGCAGAACAGGTGCCTACCGGTTTTATTTATCAGACAAGCTATCGTTTGAACAGTCAATTTTCCATGCTATTGAACATGGGCCGGTGGGCAACCTGGTACCGGCAGATTATACATCGCTGGCTTTGTACTACGCAAATATGGCACCGGCAGCAATCACGGTGCCGTTTAATAAAACAACTGAGGTGTATACCCCAGATACGTTGATAATGTATCCGCAACTGATGCAAATGACAATAGCAGACAATGTTTCCATACAAACTTCATGGGCGTACCGTACCGGCGGGTTGAGTTATACTTTTACAGCCAGCAATGAATCGGAGTTAAAAATTAGTATTGCAGAATTACCGTTGGGTAAGTACCGCCTAATGGCAGATTTTGTACGCAATGCCGAAGGCGCTTCTTTTTCTTTCTGGCAGGGCCAGCACAATTTGTCTGGCTGGTTAAATGCCAATGCGGCATCAGAGCAAATAGAAAACAATGTATTTATTGCCAATTTGGAGCACACCGCATCCAGAAATAGCATCACTATTCGTTTTAATACTAATCAGCAAAAAAATAAGTTTATTTTAAACAGGTTGGTGTTCGTGAGAGCTAAAAAGTAAAAAGTTAAAAGTAAAAAGTCAAAAACTTCGAGTCAAACATGCGCTGGTTTTCTGCCGCTCTATTTGCAATACTAGTCGCATAGGTTTTTGACTTTTCAATTTTGACTTTTGAATTAACTAAGCGGTTGTTCCGCAATAAAAGCATAGGGGTTGATAGAAAAATATTTGTCTTTATCTTCCTGCAATTCGCCCAGTTCAAGTTCTATAAAAGCATCGGCTTCTTTTATTTCCCACAGGTAGATTTTTTTACCTTCGGGTATTTGATCGCATATCTCAGGCAGCAATACGGGCAAGATGCCATTCCAACAGGCTTCTGTAAGTATTTCTTTTTCTGTACGGCCGGGTTTGGCACCGGGCTCGTTTTTGTCTGTAAACTGGTTGGCAGAAAAAGTGGTTCCCGTAAGAAGAAGAATTTCCAGTTGTGTAGAATTTGCTTTCATATTTTTACGCTTTAGAACGCTTATAAATTAGACGCAAGAACATATTCGAAGTAACACGCGTGAATTCCAAATTTCTGTTAAATGAAACGTTCAGATTGATATACGTAGTATAGCAAGTTCCGGGTTTTCCATAATAAGGCATTGCGTAGGTTTGCGTAAATATCTCAGTATGAGTACCAATTATGATAAAGTAGTGGGCGCAATAGAGTTTGTAACACGCAATGCGCGCCTTCAGCCAGAGCTGGAAGATATTGCCGCCGCCGTACATACCAGTCCTTTTCATTTTCAACGGCTGTTTACAGAATGGGCAGGGGTGAGCCCTAAAAAATTCCTTCAATTTCTGACTGTGGAACATGCCAAGAAGTTATTGGCTAAAAAACAGCACACCGTATTTGATACCGCCTTTGAGACAGGCTTATCTGGCACCGGCCGTTTGCATGATCTGTTTGTGAACATTGAGGGAATGACACCGGGCGAGTACCGGAATGGTGGGGAAAGCCTTACCATTCAATATAGTATTCAACATTGCCGTTTCGGGCGCTATTTGGTGGCATCTACAGCAAAAGGCATTTGTAACCTTGCTTTTTTTGAAGAGAGTGAAGAAAGCGCCATCGCTACGTTGAAAGCCGACTGGCCCAATGCGCAGATAAAAGCCGGTACAAGCGGGCACCAGCAAAAAGTAATCGGTTTTTTTAACGATAATTCCGGCGATGCAAGTGCCATACGCTTACACCTGAAAGGAACGCCTTTTCAATTAAAAGTATGGCAGGCATTGTTGCATATTCCGCAGGGCGACGTATCAACCTATGGCGGCATTGCGCAGCACATTGATCAGCCCAATGCTTTCCGCGCAGTAGGCACGGCCATTGGCAGCAACCCTGTGGGTTACATCATACCCTGCCACCGTGTAATAAAAAGCATCGGAGAAACAGGCGGATACAGATGGGGAACCATCCGCAAGAAAGCAATGCTGGCATGGGAAGCCAGTAAAACCGATGCTGATTTGGTGGTGCGATAGATAAATAATTCGTGCAACGCCTGCTATGCTCATTACGCTGCCGGGCCGAATGACTTTCAATACATAGAATTTACTTTATACTAATTTTCTGCGTTACATTTAGCAAAACATTGCTGCTGTATGAACCGCAAAACATTTTTCAGGAACACGGCTTTGCTAACAGCCGGGGCTGCCCTGGCTGATCTTGCTTCTTTTGCTGCACCTCCGTTAAAAAATACACTGCCCCGCTGGAAGGGGTTTAACCTGCTCGATTTTTTTTCACCCAATCCATCATCGGGGTCTGTTACCAAAGAAGATCATTTTAAATGGATGCGGGACTGGGGTTTTGATTTTGTACGGCTTCCAATAGCCTATCCGCGCTACCTGGATATTGATAGAACCGTAAACATTACACCCGCAGATGTCTATAAAATAAGTACCCAAGAAACCGATAAAGTAGATGCGCTGGTGGCCATGGCGCACAAATACAATATGCATGTAAGCCTCAACCTGCACCGTGCGCCGGGTTACTGCATCAACGCGGGCTTTAATGAACCTTATAATTTATGGAAAGACAAGGAAGCACAGGAGGCGTTTTACTTTCATTGGAATATGTGGGCAAAAAAATATAAAAATGTATCGTCTAAAAAAATAAGTTTTGACCTTGTCAACGAGCCTGCCATGCGCGAAGACATGAACAATCAGCATTCGGCAGTTAGTTCGGTGCCTGGAGATGTGTATCGCGCAGTGGCCAAAGGCGCTGCCGAGGCCATCAGAAAAGAAAATCCCAGGCACCTTGTGATTGCAGATGGTAACGATGTGGGCACCCGGCCTATTCCGGAAATACTCGACCTGAATATTGCGCAAAGTTGCAGGGGTTACCACCCAGGTGCCATTTCTCATTATAAGGCACCCTGGGCTAATAAGGACGTCAACAATTTACCAGAACCCAAATGGCCGGGACAGGTAGGGAATAAGTACCTTGATAGATCTATGCTGGAATCTTTTTACCAGCCATGGAAAGATATTATACAGAAAGGCGCAGGCGTTCATTGCGGGGAATGTGGATGCTGGAACAAAACACCCCACCAGGTTTTCATAGCATGGTTTACAGATGTGCTGGATATACTTACTGCTGCCGGTATCGGCTTTGCGATCTGGAATTTTATCGGCGATTTTGGTGTGCTCAACTCCGGCAGAACCGATGTGGCGTATGAAGACTGGTACGGTTACAAACTCGACAAACAGTTTCTCGACCTTATGCGGAAGCAGTAGTATCGATAGTAAAAAGTTTACAGGTGGCAACTATTGTTGTTGCTACTTAAAGTAGGCTTTCCTGAGTTTCAGCAACAAGGTTTCTTTTAACGTTGCCGGAATAAACGCAGCTTCAATGGCATTGGCGTTACAGGTAAAAAAATCTTCGGTTGTCCAGCCGAAAACATCGTGCAATAACTGGTATTCTTTATTGAGTGTAATATTGGTAATGGTGCGCGTATCTGTGTTTACACTCAACGACACGCCTGCTTTATACAAATCATCAATGGGATGATCGTGATAGGTGTTATAGATATCGATCAGTACGTTGCAGGTAGGACAAACCTCGAGGTGAATGCGGTTTTTCTTTAAATGCGCTACCAGCTTTTTGTCTTCTATGCTTCTTACGCCGTGTCCTATGCGGCTGGGCCCAAAATATTCCAGCGTTTCCCATACGCTTGCTGCACCACTTGCCTCACCTGCATGCGCGGTGCAGGGTATGCCATGTTCTTTTGCATACGTAAATGCGTCAACATGATTGGTAATGGGAAAGCCAGCTTCATCGGCCGCTATATCAAAGCCCGCTACATAAGATCCTTTGAAGTGATCAACCAGTCTCACGGTTTCCATGCTTTGTGCTTGTGTATAATGGCGCAACGTACAAAGAATTAACCTGGCTTCAATGCCGGTCTGCTGCACTGCCGCAGCCGTTGCTGCTTCGGTGGCAGCTACTACTTCTGTTGGTGTTAGCCCCTGTTGTATATGCTGCAATGGTGCGAATCTTATTTCTGCATACAACACATTGTCTGCTGCCAGTTGTTTAAACAAATCGTGCACCACCCATTGCAACTGTTCTTTTGTTTGCATTAATGCAAAACCCTTTACGGCACGGGTTAGAAAATCTGCGAGGTTGGTGCATTTTTTTGGTGCAATAAAATCTTGCAGGTATGCTGCATAGGTAACAGTGGGATCTATTTTCGACACTACCTCATAGCTCAATGAACAATCAAGGTGCAGGTGCAGCTCGCATTTCGGCAGATCGGCTAACATTTTCATGGCAGCAGGTGGGGTAATATTTCTGTAATCTGTTTCAGTTGTTTAAAGTTTGCATGCTCAATATGGTGAGATACCTGTTCATGCGCCCAGGTAGTATGATAAGGTACATGCACACCATGGCCGCCTACTGCCAGCACCGGCAATACATCAGATTTTATGGAGTTGCCAATCATCAGAAACTGTGCCGGCTGTATATCCAGGTGCTTGATTAATTTGAGGTAATCCTTCTCCTGCTTATCGCTCATGATTTCTGTATGATGAAAATAATGCTCAATACCAGATTTTTTTAGTTTTCTTTCCTGGTCAAGCAAATCGCCCTTGGTGGCCACTACCAACCGATACTTACCAGAGAGTGATTGCAGTACTTCTTCAACACCCTCCAGCATTTCAATGGGCCGCTCCAGCAGTTCTTTTCCATATTGAATGGCCTTTTCAATAACAACAGCATTGAGTGTGTTGTTAGACACGCGTAATGCCGTTTCAATCATACTTAATATAAAACCTTTTACGCCATACCCATACAGAGCAAGGTTGGCAATCTCTGTTTTAAAAAGTTCCTGTGAAACAGAATGATGCGGAAGAAAATCTTCGAGCAGTTCGCAAAACTTTTTTTCTGTTTCCTGGAAATAGGGTTCGTTTACCCAAAGGGTATCATCTGCATCAAATGCAATTACTTTAATATCCATCCACTTTTTTTATGAGCGAATATAATTTAAAAAAACGAGCGTTGTGCATCGGTTACGATTGGTGGCAGAACGTGCTGGTCCGGTAATGCTGTGCAAGTTCGCAGAACCAGGGCGTTGCATCAATACAATAAAGGGGGTATTAAAAATGGTGCAGCGTAAAGCTTGGGTTATTTCTTTAAGTGAAGTTTGTAATACCGTGCAATAGGGGGAATTGCGAAACAAAACTTTGGGTAGCTTTTGCTGGCATGTAGTGGCATCAGATAACCGAAGTCAGTACCACCAGAAGTAATTGTAACTGCGAGATCAGACTTCGGTTATCTATCAGGAAGGTCAATCTGTAAAAAATTATTTATTCGCCAATGCCTGTATGTCTTTTACTTCAAGCACGGGTTGGTGGTAACCTAAGGTGGCCGCTTTTATCATGGCAATGCCGAGCTGCTGCAGCGTAGTAACGGCACCGGGAGACAGCAGTTTTATAACGGGTATCAACCACCCAAGATAGGTGTAGAGCCGCAATGTGTTTTTCAAACCTTTCGTGGGTTGCAAAATGCCCGGCCTGAAATTGTATACTTTGCTGAATGGCAATTTCATTAAATCATTTTCTGTTTTACCTTTTACCCGCGCCCACATGCTGCGTCCATTTTCAGTACTGTCTGTGCCCGCTCCGGATATATAACAGAAGGTCATGCTACTATTGATATCAGCAAGCGTTTCGGCCACATGCATGGTTAAAGTGTACGTCAACCTGTAGTATTCAGGTTCCTGCATACCTACGCTAGACACGCCGAGGCAAAAAAAGCAGGCGTCGAACCCCGTTAATTTTTCGCGGAGGGAGGTGATGTCAAAAAAATTGGTGTGGATGATCTCCTGCAATTTTGGATGTACAACACCACAGGGTTTGCGGTTAATGACCAATACATCTTTAATGGCATCGTGCTGCAGGCATTCGTGCAAAACGCCTTCGCCTACCATGCCGGTGGCGCCTGTAATAATAACGCGAATGCCTGTTGTGGGTTGATTGGCCATGATTCGATAGATAGATTATTGTTGAGTAAGAGCAGTCGTCTTTAAAGCCACCAGTAAGGTAAGATTTTTCAAGGGTGTAACTGCCCGTTAATAATTTATTGGTTATCGGGCCATTCTAAGCAACGGTTTTGTTTATTACTCCGTAAATGAAAAAGGCTGTCATTAATAATGGTTAGCCGCAAAGGCATCATTATCGTAGATATACCTGGCAGCACTGAAAAAAAAGGCTCAGAAGACAGATTCGCATTGTTTTTTTGCGCGCAAGCGGGTGAAAATAAACCTATTGGATGGGTGCTTTTTTTATCTGGCTTTTATAAATCGAAGAGTGGTTTTTGTTCATCATATTTTCTTAAATTTAATTTGTCAAACCAAAGTAATTGCCAAAACGATTTGATTTCCCTAAAGTCAAGGTTCAGCTTTACTGTTTATCCGTACAGGTAGTAATAACAGTTTTGCTTGCATGCAGTAATTCCTCTACTGCCATGGCACAGGAATGTCCTCCTAATATAGATTTTGAAACCGGCACTTTCAGTGGCTGGACAACCTATATCGGTCATGTGGCATCGGTAAACGGTCAGAATGTAATCTCTATAAATCCTACGGGTAGTCCTGTTAATAACCAGCATACCATGATGAGTTCATTTCCCGGCAACGGTATGGACCCTTATGGCGATTTTCCGGTGAATTGTCCTAACGGCAGCGGTCACTCTATTAAATTGGGCAATACAGAAGGCGGCAATGAGGCAGAAGGCGTTTCTTATGAGTTTACTATTCCTGCCAATAAAGATGTATACAGTTTGATCTATCACTATGCAGTCGTTTTTCAGGACCCTAACCACCTGGAAAGCGAGCAGCCAAGAATGGAAGTGGAGATAACCAATGTAACTGATAACATCCGAATCGATTGCTCTTCTTTTGCGTTTCATCCATATGGTTCACCTTTACCGGGTTTCCAATTATCGCCCAATCCCGGCACTAATACCCCGGTGTGGTTTAAAGACTGGTCGGCGGTTTCCATCAACCTAGATAATAAAGCCGGCAAGACCATCCGCTTATTTTTTAAAACAGCTGATTGCACGTTCCGCCGCCATTTTGGATACGCGTATGTAGACGTAAATTCTGAATGCAGTGGCGAATTTACCGGCGCTGCCTATTGCCCCGATGATACGGCGGTAAATGTGGTTGCCCCGTACGGTTACCAGGCCTATACCTGGTTTGATGACAATAAAAATGTGATTGGAAACGGGCAAACGCTTAAATTAATGCCGCCTCCGTTGCCGGGCACAAAAATTTCAGTGGAACTGGTTCCATATAACGGTTATGGATGCCTGGATACTTTGTATGCAAAGCTGGTTGATACACTTACGGTGCATGCACATGCCGGCCCGGATATGCGATCGTGCAATCGCGAAGCGGTACCAATAGGAGTGGCACCAAAGCCGGGCATTAGTTACCGGTGGAGTCCGGCTGCAGGTTTGTCAAACGCGTCTATTTCAAATCCGCTTGCCAGCCCGGGTGCAACCACCCGTTATATTTTAACCGCCAGCAGCAGTGGAGGGGGATGCGCTACTACCGACACGGTTGTGGTCACCGCCGAAATTGTGTCTGACACCCTTAGCGTATTGGGGAAAGAAGCCTATTGTATTACTGACAACGACAGTGCCATACTGGTGGTGGAACCAACATATACCATACAGTGGTTTAAAGATAATATTCCTATCATCAATGCCAACCAGCCTACCTATCATGTGCAGCAAAGCGGTAGTTACTATGCTTTTTTAAGTACCGCTGCCGGTTGCAGTGCAGGTACTAAAAAGAAAGATATATTGATAGATGTGCCCCGACCGGGGATCACCTACCCAATCAAGTTTGCAGTGATCAATACGCCGCTGGTATTGCAGGCAAGAAAATTTGGCAAATCGGCCATATGGACGCCAGGCATAAGCCTCAATGCGGTGAACAGTTTTTCGCCATCGTTTACAGCCGCGGCAGATCAACTGTACCACGTGGCCATTACAACGGCCAGTGGATGCGTAACCACCGACACACAGTTTGTAAAAATAATAAGCCATGTAGATATCATGGTGCCATCGGGCTTTACACCCAATAAAGATGGTAAGAACGATGTATTACGCCCTATGCTAAGGGGCATTACCGACCTGCGTTATTTCAAAATTTTCAACCGCTGGGGGCAGTTATTGTATCAAACCACCAAAGAATATGAAGGGTGGGATGGACTTATCAATGGTCTTACACAACCCACGCAAACTGTGGTATGGGTTGTAGAAGGGATTGGCGCCGATGAAAAAGTATACAAGAAAACAGGAACCACGGTGTTGGTACGTGAGTAAAATCTCTGATGTCTGATTTCGTTTGCCGGTTGATCATCTCTGATCGCTGATGTGATGATGTCTGATCTCTTTTGCCGGTTGTTCATCTCTGATTTCGTTTGCCGGTTGGTCATCTCTGATCGCTGATGTGATGATGTCTGATTTCCTTTGCCAGTTGTTCATCTCTAATTTCGTTTGCCGGTTGTTCATCTCTGATCGCTGATGTGATGATGTCTGATCTCTTTTGCCGGTTGTTCATCTCTGATTTCCTTTGCCAGTTGGTCATCTCTGATCGCTGATGTGATGATGTCTGATCTCTTTTGCCGGTTGTTCATCTCTGATCGCTGATGTGATGATGTCTGATCTCTGTTGCCGCGTTGTTCATCTCTGATCGCTCATGTGATTATCGCTGATTGCGTTTGCCGATTTCTGCATCATCATATAAAAACAACAACCACACAATGGATGCTGCTGCGTATTCAGCAAATCAGAGATCATTACATCAGACATCAGATATTAGAAATCGCGGTCGGGATTGAAGTTTTGCAATTCAGCCGCCACCGCACTTAAAAATGTAGCCCCCAATGCACCATCAATAATACGATGATCGTAACTCATAGATAAGTACATCATATGGCGGATGCCAATGGTATCGCCCTGGCTGGTTTCAATTACCACCGGCCGTTTTTTGATGGCGCCTACCGCAAGTATGGCTACCTGTGGCTGGTTAATGATGGGCGTACCCATAAGGCTTCCAAAAGTACCTACATTGGTAAGGGTAAATGTGCCGCCCTGTATATCTGACGGCTGCAGTTTATTGTTGCGCGCATTATCTGCCAGTTGGTTAACCTGTTTGGTTAAACCGACGAGGTTAAGATTGTCGGCATTTTTTATAACCGGCACTATGAGGTTGCCGCTGGGCAATGCGGCAGCCATGCCAATATTGATGTCTTTTTTAATGATAATGCGGTCGCCTTCCAACGAGCTGTTGAGCAGTGGATATTTTTTTATACAACGTACAATAGCCTCAATAAACAAAGGCGTGAATGTAATTTTTGTCCCTTCTCTCTTTTCAAACGATTGTTTTATTTTATCGCGCCACTGCACCAGGTTGGTTACATCGGCTTCGGTAAAACTGGTTACATGCGCACTGGTATGCTTGCTGCGCACCATGTGCTCGGCAATCAGCTTACGCATGCGGTCCATTTCTATAATTTCTACATGGCCGTTATATACCGTGTCAGCGGCAGCCGGAACTCTTGCCGGCGGTTGAGATGAAATTCTTGTCTCACTTACCGCAGGCTGATAGCTTACCGGTTTGCCCTGTTTTTTTGCGCTGATGTATTCCAGAATGTCTTTTTTGGTAACCCTTCCTTCTGCGCCGGTTCCGGGCATTTGTTCCAGCTCTGTCATGCTCACGCCTTCGCTGCCCGCTATGTTTAATACAAGGGGCGAGTAAAAACGGCTGCCCGCTGTAACTGTCTGATGGCCGTTGCTGCCAGCAGCAGGTACGTCTATTGTTTCTTGAACGGGTGTGTAGGTTTTTTGAACGCTAGGCGCCGCCGCCGGGGCTTTGGGTTCAGTATTTTCTTCAGCGCCGGTACGCACCTTTGCAATTACGGAGCCAACGGGCACAACATCATTTACGTTAAAGAGCACCTCGTCCAGCACACCTTCTACAGTGCTTGGCACTTCGCTGTCTACTTTATCTGTAGCAATTTCCAATACGGTTTCATCCTGCTTTACGGCATCGCCGGGTTGTTTGAGCCATTTTAAAATGGTGGCTTCCACAATGCTCTCGCCCAACTTTGGCATTACCAAATCAACAATTGCCATAGGTGTTTACAATTTTAAGTTTACAGTCAGTAACAATTTACCGCGTCAAAGGTAGGTATTTAGCGGCTAGTGGGTAGTGGCGAGTGGCTAGTGGGGAGCTAGTGGCGAGTGGAGAGTGGCTAGTGATTGGCTAGTGGGGAGTAGCCAGTGGCTAGTAGCGACTCGCCAATCACCACGCACCATTCGCCATTCACCCCACTCGCCATTCCCTACTAGCCACTCCCCACTCACCACTCCCTACTCGCTCTCCAGAATAAACTGGCGCAACAGGTTGAGCGCATTCATGGCAGTGATCTCGATATTCCTGGCCCTGTCGAACCGGAAATTAAAGAGTTTGGTAATGGTTTTCTCCCGGTTGCCCACAGCCACCCAAACCATGCCAACTGGTTTTTCTGCTGTGGCGCCGCCCGGCCCCATAATGCCCGATACCGCAATGGCATAATCGGCGTTTATCTTTTGCAATACACCCTGTACCATTTCTCTTACCACTTCTTCACTTACTGCACCTACAGTGGTGAAATACGTGGCAGGTACCTGTAACAAAGAAGTTTTTACTTCATTGGCGTAACTTACAATACTACCTTTAAAATATTGGCTGGAGCCTGCATTGGCGGTAATGCGGTGTGCAATATACCCGCCGGTACAGCTTTCGGCGGTGGCCATGGTTTTTTTTCGGGCAAGTAACAAATTGCCAATTACTTTTTCCATTGGCTCATCTTTATCAGTCACCAGCACATCGGGGAGGCGTTGTACAAGTGTATCAAACTGGGCTTGTACCTGCGGCGTAATTTCTTCGGCGGTGTTGCCTGTACCGGTAAGGCGTAACCGCACCATACCGTAATTAGGCAGGTAAGCCAGTTTGATATTGGCTGGCAATGCCTCTTCAAAGTCTTTGATTCGCTCTGCCAGAAAAGATTCGCCAATACCAAATGTTAGCAATGTTCTTGATACAATGGCCGACATGGTAAAGTACGTCTGCAAGCGCGGCAATACCAGGTTGGTCATAAGCCCTTTCATTTCATGCGGTACGCCGGGCATGCTTACATATACTTTGCCGTTTTTTTCA
Source organism: uncultured Chitinophagaceae bacterium (assembly GCA_963705285.1). GTDB lineage: Bacteria > Bacteroidota > Bacteroidia > Chitinophagales > Chitinophagaceae > JACMLD01. The sequence goes on along the minus strand of OY970066.1, from coordinate 5,001,818 downwards.
AACCACATACCGGGTGCGGTACCTCTTTCATTGTGGAGTACGGTACATACATCGGGCACATCTGCCTGTCGTAGGTTGCGGTCCAGTATAGGCGGTGGCCGTTTAAAAACTTTTTCAAAAAGGTATTTTACATGGGCCAGCACTTTTTCATCTGTTACCAGCTTGCCGCCAAAGTATTCACACAATAATGGTTTGGTGATATCATCGGCGGTTGGGCCCAATCCGCCCGTAATAAGTATAATGTCTGCATGTTTGCTTTCTTCATCCAGCGCCTGCCATATATCATTGCGGTTGTCGCCCACCGCTACACGGCGTTTCAGCCAGATGCCGGATTTGTTTAATTCCTGTGCCATCCATGCACTGTTGGTGTCTACCACCTGTCCGATCAATAATTCATCACCAATAGTAATAATAGAAGCTATGGTCTGTTGTGGCATGCCTTGTTATTTGGCTGCAAATATCTGGTAGAAATAATAAATGAGGAAGCTAAATTTGAACTGTTACAAACCTGTACGCTGATAGATGTCATCCAGCGGCAAATTGAATTGGATGGTTTGCAGGAACAGTGATGTGGTTGCTTCGTTCAGTTCTTCAAATACCCATTTACCCCCTGCATCTTTGCGGGCAAGCTGTATAAACCGTTTCCTGGAATCAATCATTATATATTCCTGCAATGAAGTAATGCGCTGGTAAAAGAATAATTTTCTGCCTTTATCAATGCTCCTGGTAGAGGGCGATAGTATTTCAAAAATTACCACAGGGTTAAGAAGCGTATCAAACACATCGTCTTCCAGTTGCGGTTCGCCGCATACAATGGATGCATCTGGATACATATAGGCATCGTGTTCGGGTGTGCTTACGCGCATGTCTCCAGGCAATATTTTACAATTTTTGTCTTGTAAACGAGAACCAATATGAATAATTAGATTGGCAACAATATCATTGTGATTCATGCTGGCACCGCTCATTGCCAATACTTGCCCGTCAAAATATTCATGCTTTTCAACCGCTGCCCGTTCTGCCAGCAGGTATTCAGCCGGGGTTATAAAATTATATTTAAAAGCAGCTTCTCTTACTTCGTTTTCCATAACATTCATCTTTTAAATACCTGGTAAATATTTTACTAAAAAACAACAACGTTACAAACCGGTACGGTTGTAGATGTCATCAAGGGGTAAGCTGAACTCAATGGTTTGCAGAAAGAGCGCGTTTGTTTCTTCGTTTATTTCTTCAAACAGCCATTTACCGCTTGCGTCTTTGCGTGCCAGTTGAATAAACCGTTTCCGTGAATCAATCATAATATATTACTGCAATGAAGGAATGCGCTGGTAAAAGAATAATTTCCTGCCTTTATCAATGCTCCTGGTGGAAGGGGATAGTATTTCAAAAATTACCACAGGGTTGAGAAGCGTGTCAAATACATCGTCTTCCAGTTGCGGTTCGCCGCAAACGATGGATGCATCAGGATACATATACGCATCATGTTCGGGTGTGCTTACGCGCATATCTGACGGAAAGATTTCGCAGCTCTTTCCCTGCAGAAATTGGCGGATGCTCCCTACAAGAGTAGTAGTAATTCGATTGTGATCCATGCTTGCACCGCTCATTGCCAATACCTGCCCGTCAAAATATTCATGCTTTTCCAACGCTGCCCGTTCTGCCAGCAGGTATTCGGCCGGCGTTATAAAATTATATTTAAAGGCAGCTTCCCTTACTTCATTTTCCATAACGTAAATTTATCTTTTTACTACCGGATGCTAAAATTTTACGGATGAAAAATTCTCTTTTCGTTTACATGTGTTTTATAGTTAATGTTTGTTGTGGACAAACTATTAAAGACAAGCTCGAACAGTCGGTTAAAGAGATGGAAGCAGATGCAACAATGCGTCACGCCATCATTGGCATTGTGGTTACAGATAGCAAAACCGGCAAGATGATTTTTGAACACAATGCGCAGGTGGGTCTTGCGCCGGCATCCACCCAAAAACTTTTTACCAGTTGTGCTGCGTTTGATTTGTTGGGTAATGACTACCGCTATACTACTGAAGTTGGATATAAAAGTCTGCAGGGTGGTGGTGCGGGGCATTTTTTTATTACTGCATCGGGCGATCCCAGTTTTGGGTCTTCGAGGTTTGCAGCTACCAGGCCGGATAAAATATTTGCCAGCATTGTGAAAGGGTTGCAGGAAAAAAAGATAACGCGTGTCAGCGAAAGCATGCGGGTTGACCAGCCATTTGCGAACGCGCTCCCCGGCGGGTGGATGTGGGAGGACATTGGCAATTACTATGGCGCCGCTGCACAGGGTTTTAACTGGCTGGAAAACCAGTATGATCTTGTTTTGAAATCTGGCAGTAAGGTGGGCGACACGGCAATGGTGGTCGGTATCCATCCAAAAGAAGCAGGCAACGTTATGAACAACCACATGTTCATGGGTGGCAGCCTTACGTCTGCAGAAAAAAGCTCAGGCGATAATACCATCATTTACCTGCCTTATGGTAGTGACGATGTGCCTACCATTGAGGGCACTATACCGGTAAATGAAAATGCTTTTGAAGTAAGCGGTTCTATTACCAATCCATCGAAGGTGTTTAACCACCAGCTTGTTTCCGCTATAAAGAATGCAGGTATTGCTGTAACGGATATGTATAAACGAAATGATAGCACATCCCTGCAATCGCCCGTACCGTACTCAGATGCTGCCATGCAGTACGCATTGTTATACCGTCATGTATCTCCGACGCTGGATAGCCTGAATTACTGGTTCTTAAAAAAGAGTATCAACCTCTATGGCGAAGCGTTCATAAAAACGATGGCCTTTCAGCAGTTGGGCAGTGGCACAACCGAAAAAGGCGTTGCATTAATAAAAGATTTCTGGGTTACCCACGGCATTGAAAAATCGGCTGTCAATATTTGTGATGGCAGCGGCTTATCGCCACAGAACCGTGTTACTGCAGATGCATTGGTAAAAGTATTGCAGTACGCAAAAACGCGGCCGTGGTTTTCTTCGTTCTATTATGCATTGCCCACATACAACGCCATGAAAATGAAAAGCGGGTCTATCGGCGGTGCCAGGGCCTATGCCGGTTATCATACCGCCGCAAACGGAAGGGAATACAGTTTTGCTATCATTGTTAATAATTACGATGGCAGTGCCACAGCGGTTGTTAAAAAAATGTACCGCGTGCTCGACAGCTTAAAGTAGTTGTAAGTGGTAAGTGTTAAGTTGTAAGTGATAAGTTTTAAGTTTTTGCTGAGCGTTAGCGAAGTGGTAAATGGTAAGTGGTAAGGTGTAAGTTCTATGGCTAAGACACCGGAGGCAACACAGGCGAAAGCGAACACAACACTCAACACTTAAAACAACTTTTAAACCAGCTTTTTGTTAGTACGTCCTTTTTACCCTAATTTCGATTTTTAATGCAACTAAGTACAAAACACCTTCTTGGCATTAGAGAGCTTACTCCACCGGATATCCAACTCATTTTAGATACTGCCACCCAATTTAAAGAAGTATTACAGCGGCCCGTTAAAAAGGTGCCTACCCTGCGCGATGTAACCATTGTAAACCTTTTTTACGAGAATTCTACCCGCACGCGTATGTCGTTTGAACTGGCTGAGCGCCGCCTGAGTGCAGATGTGCTCAATTTTGCGGCCAGCAGTTCGTCCGCAGCAAAAGGCGAAACGCTCCTCGATACGGTTAATAACATCCTTTCAATGAAGGTAGATGTAGTGGTGATGCGGCACAGTGCCAGTGGTGCGCCGCATTTTCTGGCCAAGCATATTCCTGCAGCAATAGTAAATGCGGGTGACGGTATCAACGAGCATCCCACACAAGCCCTGCTGGATGCATTTTCCATCCGCGAAAAAATTGGGAGCCTTGAAGGAAAGAAAATTGCCATTTTGGGCGATATCATGCACTCCCGCGTGGCCCTCAGTAATATTTACCTGCTCAAAAAGATGGGTGCCGATGTAATGGTGGCCGGGCCGCCTACGCTGATACCCAAATACATGCAGCAGGCTTTTGACGTAAGGGTAGAGTATAACCTTAAAAAAGCACTGCAGTGGTGCGATGTGGCCAATGTGTTGCGCATACAACTGGAAAGGCAAAACCAGGTATTGTTTTCATCGTTGCGCGAATACAATCTTGCTTATGGCGTGAAAAAAGAAATGCTCGACAGTTTGGGCAAAGAAATAGTTATTATGCATCCAGGGCCTATAAACCGCGGCGTAGAAATAGACAGCGATGTTGCCGATAGCCACCAGTCCATTATTTTACAACAGGTAGAAAATGGTGTGGCCGTAAGAATGGCCGTGTTATATTTACTGGCCGGGGGAGCGGGAGATAGGAGTTAGGAATTAGTAATTAGGAATTAGGAATTAGGCCAATTTCGAACCTCGATGTTACAGCATAAAAAGCGACAAACCCAATTCCCAATTCCAAATTCCAAATTCCCAGGCCCAAAACGCCCGCTTTTGAAAACAAACAATCATCACCTGCCTAACAACAATTATGGAAAAGATCTGCTTATTCCCCGGAACATTTGACCCTCTTACCCTGGGGCATGTAGATATCATTAACCGCGCCTTGCCCATTTTTGATAAGATTGTGGTAGCAGTGGGTACCAACGCGGCCAAAGCGCCCATGTTCTCGCCTGAACAACGTTTATTGTGGATACAGGAGATATACCAGCATGAGCCGCGGGTGGAAGGAGCCGTCTACAAGGGACTCACCATCGATTTTTGCAAACAGATTGGTGCCCGTTTTATTTTAAGGGGTATCCGGTACGTGAGCGACTTTGAATATGAAAAAACCATTGCCGATGCCAATCGCGCTATGGATAAGGATATTGAGACCATCTTTCTCACCGGCGAACCCAAATATACTTCTGTGGCCTCTACCATTGTAAGGGATATCTTACGTAACTACGGCGATGCTTCGCCCTTTATACCCGATGTGGTCATTGCCTCATTAAAGCAACATAGTTAATCAATTTTGTATGGGCATATGGTTTAAAAAAGATTTGTCGCTGGCCGATTTTTCGTCATTGGGTAAAGGCACGATGGGCGACCATATTGGTATTGAGTGGACAGAACTGGGCGAAGATTTTATCAGCGCACGAATGCCGGTAGACCATCGCACCCGCCAGCCTTACGGACTATTGCACGGCGGTGCTTCTGTAGCGCTGGCAGAAACCCTGGGCAGTGTAGGGGCGGCCATGGTGGTAGATAACAGTAAGTTCTATTGCGTGGGATTAGAGATCAACGCCAACCATGTACGCAGCGCCCGCGAAGGTTTTGTAAAAGGAGTTGCCAAACCTATTCACATAGGCGCCAGTACGCATGTATGGGATATACGCATTTATGATGAAAGAGAAAAGCTGGTGTGTGTATCGCGGCTAACGGTGGCTATTTTGAAGATAGTTGTATAGTATCTAGTATCTAGTATTTAGTATTAAGACACGCGGATTTTGATGATTGTTTTGAGTGTTGTGTGATTATAAATTGTTTTGAGTGTTGTGTGCTGAGTGTTGTGTTCGCTTGCGCTGCGTCTTATCTGAGCAATAGAACTTAAAACTTAAAACTTACAACTTAAAACTTAAAACATCCCTGATAGACGGGAACGCATCTTCCATTAACCCGGGTAATTGCGTTTTGCTCACCCATCTTGCTTCGGCAATATCTTCTTCGGTTTGTGCTACCAGTTGTTGCTGGCCGGTTATTTTCATAGTATACCAATGGCTTTCCTTCAGAATGAACTTTCCGCTTTCATGGTAAGTATGGTAGGTAACGGTTAAAGGTTGTTGTAGCGTAATGCGCTGCAAACCGGTTTCTTCTTCCACTTCTCTTACGGCACATTGTTCCAGGGTTTCGCCGGGGTCTAATTTTCCCTTTGGCAAATCCCATTTACCGCGTCTGAAAATCATCAGCATTTCATCTTGTTCGTTTGTAACCAACCCACCGGCGGCCTGTATAACGGTAAACTTTTTCCAGAAGGCTTTTTTAAGTTCTGCAAGATTACTGTGCAGGAAGACACCCGCGTGTATCCTGGATTGTTCCATTTCATGTATCATGGCCTTAACCGTGTGCACGGAAAATTCATCTATAAAAATGGCATCATCGTGGTGTTTATAGGGCTCAATGGCGTCATCAATAGCATCGCACAAAAACAAAGGCTTATCGTTGAAGTAGATTTTGATATACATGTTTGAGGTCGTTTTGAAGCTGCTAGCTATTAGCTGTTAGCTTTTAGCTGTTAGCCGTTAGACATTGCGGCAGCAATGGATGATTAAAAATAATGAACATGCGCGCCAGTTAATGCATTCCCTTAATCCTCGCCATCGAGGCCTAACAGCTAAGAGCTAATAGCTAACAGCTGGAACCTCACCGCTCACAGCTATTTGCTGTTTTCTTATCTTCGCCGCATGACCAATGAAACAGCCGTTGCCGAAAAGCTTTTACAAATTAATGCTATTAAATTAAATCCGGCTCAACCCTTTACCTGGGCCAGTGGCTGGAAAAGCCCCATCTATTGCGATAACCGGAGGGTGCTTTCGTTTCCGTATGTGCGCGAGTTCATCAAATCTGAAATGAGCAATATCATTTTTGCCGATTTCCCCGGTACCGAATTGCTGGCGGGTGTGGCTACCGCAGGTATAGCCTGGGGGGCTTTGAGCGCCGACCAGTTGAAACTGCCTTATATCTATGTTCGGCCCAAGCCAAAAGAGCATGGACTAGGCAACCAGATAGAAGGTTTTTACGAAAAAGGGCAAAAAGTTCTGGTGGTGGAAGATCTGATATCTACCGGCAAAAGCAGCCTGCAGGTGGTGGATGTATTGAAAGAAGCTGGGTTAGAGGTGATAGGCATGGTAGGCATCTTTACCTACGGCTTTGATGTGGCTGTAAAGGCGTTTGCGGCCGCCCAGGTGCCGTTTAAAACACTCACGAACTACCAGACACTTATAGCCATGGCAGTGGAAAAGGGCACCGTAACGGCCCAGCAACAAGCCATTTTGTTAAATTGGCAACAGGATCCTTCTAATTGGAAAGGACTTTAATTATTTTTGGACAAATTTTAATACCATGAAAAAAACATTCTTTGTTATGGCATTTGTGGCAGGCCTATTCTCGATGTCAAATGCCCAGTCTAAAAGCGCACAAACGGTAACCATTAAAACACCTACTGTTCAGTGCGAAAGTTGTAAGCAACGCATAGAAAACACGCTGGCGCGCGAAGAAGGCGTTTATAAGGCGGTAGTAAACTATAAGAATAAAACCACCAAGGTGTCTTTCTACACAGACCGCACCAATATTGAAAATGTAAAGACAGCCATTGCCAATGCAGGATATGATGCAGATGATGTAACTGCTAACCCGGAATCGTATAAAAAATTGCCCCAATGCTGTAAGAAACCCGAAGACGGGGGCGGACCGGTGAAAAAACACTAATCAAACTGATTAATTTAACTAAATGATAAAGACGCTGATTCAGCGTCTTTTTTTATGCTTTCTGCCCACTTTAAGCCAGGACTAAAAACTAAAAACTATCACAGATTGATATCAATTTTTTGCTTGCCCTCGTACTTGATTGGCAGGTTGAAAAATATGCCACCCTTGCCCATTTTGGCAAATCCATCCAGTTTAATAGTCACCTCATTTGAGAGTAAAATGTCCAGCGCATTGGAGTAAATCTGCTTCATATCCACCTTCATTGAAACCGGTATCAAAAAACTATCCCGGGCAGGAATAACCGTGAGCGTATCCAAAATTGTCTTTCCCAGCAGCCGGTTATTGAGGTAAACATCCGTCTCTCCATACTTCAGTTTCAACGTAAAATTATTGGGATTGTAATATTTAAGGTCTGCCGAAATGGCCGACTGTCCAACACCCACACTATTAACCCTGAAATTTTCTATGCTTCGGTACTCAGGTGCCAGGGGGCGGTTGCAACTGGTTAATACCAACACACCGGCAACCAAAAGGGAGAGAAGGGCAACTGCAAATATTTTCATACTGCTAGTTACTCAAAAATGGCAGCAAAAAATCAAGCTGCTAAAAAGGGCCAATTTTTTAGCCAATTTATCCTACTAAAAAAAATGGTATTCTCAAAAATCTGAAGTTTGCAATACTAATATTTTTTGGCTAGTATTTGTAGTATAAAAATTGTATAAAATTAACTATTATTCAGCTAAATAAAAAATAAAATAGAAATTTAAATACACTAAATAATTAGCTAATTTGACAATTTAAGGGAATTTGAAGCAAGTGCTACTGAGATTGATGACGCATATAACAATAACTTTGATAATTGGTTCTTTGTTAATTATTTATGATTTACAACTGATTTTAAAATTGCTGAAAACTTGAGTTGATGAAAATTTATAATTTGATGCCTGGTTAAATTTTGTATAAATCCCTCTTTTCAATCATCGACCGTGAAATCATCATCCCCTGGCGGTAGCGGTATCCAGAAAGTTGGCGACGACTTGGGTCGTGCGTGAGGCTGGATTCTGGATTTTGTGGTGGATGTTGAATCGATGATTTGATAAAGATGGGTGGGACCACTTGCTGCCTTTGTGACAGCTGGTTGATTCCGCTCTATGTACCAAAAGGTTGGTCAACAGGCGATGCAGCTTCGTCTCAATAAAATGGGTCTTTACCTATTTTGCGGTAGAAGCTTGTAAAAGCAATTAATAATGAACATCTTTGTAGCATCCTCTTTAACAAGCAGCTCACCCAATTCCTTCAAAGGCCATACATCACCATCAATTTTCATTACCACTATGTTATAAGTTGCAGTCACAATCAATGAATGTGCTGCCATAAACTCCACTATCCTGTATAAACATGAGCGGCAAAATTGGCCGGCGTGGAAGCGTTCATCACCTATTATTTTATCACGTTGTATAAACTAAAACCAACTGCATTGAGGCGAGCGTTGTGTATGCTGCTAGCGGTGGTTGCTGCCATTGCAACGCAGGCGCAGGACTTTAGCAATAAAGGCAGGGAATTCTGGCTCGGCTATGGCAACCACCAGGAAATGTACAACAGCAAAAGGCAGGGCATGACGGTGTATATTACTTCAGATGTAAACACCAGCGCAACGGTAGCCATTGCAGGCATCAATTTTACCAGTACCGTAGCCATTACCGCCTTTCAGATTACGGCGGTGGATATTCCTAATACTGCCGTATTAGACATGGAGGGCAAATCAAACCTGGGTATTCATGTTACGGCCGATAAAGGAGTAGTGGTATATGCACACATCTATTATGCCTCTGTTTCCGGCGCAACGCTATGTCTGCCGGTTGCCACACTGGGCAGGGAATATTATTCAGTTAATTTCACCCAGCTTGCTCAGCCCGGCGTGAGCGCCTCATCTTACTCTTACTTTTTTATTACCGCCACAGAAGATAATACCACTGTTGAGGTTACGCCTTCTGCGCTCACAACTGGCGGACGGCTTGCCGGCGTTCCTTTTACCGAGGTGCTTAACAAAGGCGAAATATACCAGGTACTCGCCAACACCGACCTAACGGGCTCCATCATAAAATCAGTAAATACCGGTGCCGGATGCAAACGCATAGCTGTATTTTGTGGCAGCGGGCGGCTTGGTATAGGTTGTGGCCCTACCGATGTTGCAGTTACTTCGTCAGATAACCTTTTTCAGCAGATGTATCCATTGTCTACCTGGGGCAAAAAATACATTACCGTTCCCAGCAAAAACCGCCCACGCAATTACTACCGCATCGTTAGTACCAACTCCGCCCTTGCCAATGTACGATTAAACGGTGCAGCCATCGCCGCGGCCAGCTTTACCAATAACTTTTATTATGAATTTTCGGGTACCGGCACCAACCTGATAGAGTCTGACGAACCGATACTGGTGGCGCAGTATTTCACTACGCAGTCCTGCGGTGAGAATACCAACTATGGGGATCCTGAAATGATCTACCTCAACCCGGTGGAACAAACCATCAGCGATGTAACGCTCACTTCCATGCGGCTGATCAACAACGCCACTCAAAATCTTCATTTCGTCAATATTGTAGTAAAAAATACTGCGGCGGCGCTCAGCTCCATAAAATTGGACGGCGCATCCATTGGTTCCACTTTCATACCATTGCCGCAAGACCCCGGTTATGCTTATGCGCAGGCAACTGTGTCCATCGGCACGCACCGTATTGTGTGCGACTCCGGCTTTAATGCTATTGCCTATGGTTTTTCAGGCACCGAATCATATGGTTATTCTGCCGGCACCAACCTCAAAGACCTGTATCAATATGTAAGCATAGACAACCAGTATGCTACCATAAATTTTCCGGCAGGCTGTAAAAATTCTCCGTTAAAATTTTCCATGACGTTTCCTTACCAACCCACACAGGTTAAATGGGTGTTCGATGCAGCACTCCATGCGTTCGGTATTGCAGATACCACCATTGCCGCGCCGGTATATGATTCTACCTGGGTGGTGAACGGAAGAACCTTGTACCGGTATAAAATAAATAAGCTGTACACGGTTCCGGCAACCGGTACGTATCCCATTAAAGTAGTTGCCACCAACCCCACTAGCGACGGTTGCAGCGGAGAACAGGAAGTAAATTATGATCTGCAGATTTATGATAAACCCAAACTCTTTTTTACTTACAGCAACAACGGCTGCATTACAGACCCGGTATTGTTTACTGATATTACAGATGGCAACGGCCGCCAGATTATCAAATACATGTGGAATTTTGGCGATGGACAGTTGGCTGACTCTGCCAAACCAAGCCATACTTATACTGCCGGCGGTACGTACACGGTGAACTTTGCGGTAATAACAGATATCGGCTGCCTGTCTGATACCATACCAAAAACAATATCGGTATTTCAACCGCCCAACGCTGCATTTTCACTCGCCGCTGCCGCCTGCCTGAACAAGCCGGTTACATTTAATGACCAGTCAACCGCTACAGGAGGAGCCACGATTGTAAAATGGTATTGGAATTTTGGCGACAATACGCCGCCGTTGACTGCCACAAACAATAATCCGTTGCAGCACGCTTATACTGCAACCGGTGTATACAATGCCACCCTGCAGGTAGAACTGGGCAGCGGTTGCAAAAGTGCCGTATATACTTTTCCGGTAAGTGTAAATGTTTTGCCGGTGGCTAATTTTAGTCCACCTGATATTTGTTTGAGCGACCCTGTTGCGCAGTTTTATGACAGCAGTTATATTGCAGACAACAGCGAAATTGCTTTCACCTACTTATGGGATTTTGGCAATGGCGTTACCAGCAACCAGCAAAATGGCAAAGGAAGTTATACTGCGGCCGGGGTGTTTGATGTAAAACTTACCGTTACCAGTAAAGACGGCTGTGCAAAAGACACCACCAGAAAATTTACCGTGAATGGCGCGGTGCCAGTGGCCGGTTTTACTGTTGCAAATACCGGTGCGCTGTGCAGCAACCAGGCCCTGGAAATTAAAGATGCGTCCACGGTAGACTTTGGCAGAATTATACGAACAGAAATTTATTGGGACTATGCCGGCGATCCGTTGGTAAAAACAGTGGACAGCTTTCCGCCAAAAGGAAAGACGTATACACATCTTTACCCTGCTTTTGTGACACCGGCCACCAAAACATACCAGGTAAGATATGTTGTGTATTCTGGCATTAGTTGCGTAAGTCAATCAGTAATTAATGTTACCCTTCTTGCCACGCCACAGGTAAAGTTTGATGCCATGGCGGCTGTTTGCGAAGAAGTAACGCCGTTTACTATTAGTGCTGCAAAAGATATTTCTGTGTTTAATGCGCCTGGTGTGTATTCAGGAAAAGGCATTGCTGCAGATGGATTGTTCAATCCCGCAAAAGCCGGTGCCGGTATTGATTCAATAACATATACGGTAACTGCAGACAACGGTTGTTCGGCCGCTGCAACAAAAGCCATCGTGGTGTACCCCACACCAGTCATTACAGCCGGCGCAGATAAGTTTTTGTTGGAAGGAAGTTTTATTACGCTAGACGGAAAAGCAAGTGGCGATGGATTAACGATTTCATGGACACCGTCAGATTTTCTTGACAATGCCACCATTGTTTCGCCCAAAGTTACCACGCCGCGCGATATTACTTATTCTTTACTGGTATCTTCGGCAAATGGCTGCCGGGCTACCGATGACGTTCTGGTAAAAGTTTTGAAGAAGATAAAAGTGCCGAATGCATTTTCGCCCAATGGGGATGGTATAAACGATGTATGGATGATCCAATACCTCGACTCATACCCCGGTTGTACCGTGGATGTATTTAACCGGTATGGCCAGCAGGTATTTCATTCTACCGGATATGCAAAACCATGGGATGGAAAAATAAACGGTCAGCCATTACCGGTAGGAACCTATTACTGGATCATTCAACCAAAAAATGGCCGTGCGCAGGAAAATGGTTCAATAACAATAATCAGATAACCACCAAAAGAGCTCGCCGATGAAAAGGTTTTTTATGATATTGTGTGCGGCAATCGTGTTTGCCAAAGCGGTGGGGCAGCAGCAACCACAATACACCCAGTACCTGATCAATAACTACATACTGAATCCCGCGCTTACCGGTATTGAAAATTATACGGATATTAAACTGAGCCACCGCCACCAATGGGTGGGCCTGCAGGATGCGCCGGTAACCACCTACCTCACCATTCATACGCCGTTGGGCAAAAAAGACGACCGTACCACCGCTACCTCATTTCGTACACCCGATGAAAATCCACGGGGCCGCAATTTCTGGCAAGACTATGAAGCAGCCAAACCACACCATGGCATCGGCCTCAAAATTATAAACGACAGAACCGGTCCGCTAAACCGCTTTGCCGGGTATGTAAGCTATGCTTACCACATAGGTATTGGCGCACAAACTAGTATTGCAGCCGGCTTTGAAGCCGGCGTGAGAAATATTTCACTCAACCGCAATAAACTGGATTTTGGTACTGCCAATCCGGTTGACCCGGCCGTGTACACATCTGGTGAAATAAACAGGCTTACACCAGATTTCGGGGCGGGTGTGTGGGTGTATTCTGCTGACTATTTTGTAGGCATATCGGCCCAGCAAATTATTTCGCAGTCGATTTATTTCTCCGATAACAAACTGCAGCAACAGCAGGGTAAATTGGTGCCGCATCTTTTTGCCACTGCCGGCTATCGTTTTTTTATAGATGATGATATATCTATGACGCCCAGCATTATGCTCAAATATGTGCAGCCTACACCCGTGCAGTTTGATGTGAATACAAAATTCCAGTACCGCGATTTGTTATGGGTGGGAGCAGGTTATAGACTCAAAGACGGCTTTAATGGAATGCTGGGACTGAATGTATCCAACACGTTTAATGTTAGCTACTCTTACGATTATACCACCTCCCAGTTAAATGCCGTTACCAAAGGCACGCATGAAATTGTGCTGGGCTTTTTACTGGGCAATAAATATGGTGATTGGTGCCCGCGGAATGTGTGGTAAATTTGTTGTAAGTGTTAAGTTGTAAGTGTTGAGTTCTTTCGCGAAAAGATAAGTTGCAAGTAATAAGTTCTTTTGCCGAGTGATAAACTTTAATGGTATAAGTTGGTTGGTAGGCACGCTTGGAAGCAAACGAATTGCGCTATACAAAGTCTCTGACTTTGTATAATTTATGTTCCGGGTCTGTGACCCGTTTTTAAAAAATCCGAGCCGGAGGCTCGAGAGAACATAGTTGGTACAAAGTCTGGAGACTTTGTACAGCCAGCGTAAGTGTTAAGTTGTAAGTGTTGAGTTCTTTCGCGAAAAGATAAGTTGCAAGTAATAAGTTCTTTTGCCGAGTGATAAACTTTAATGGTATAAGTTGGTTGGTAGGCACGCTTCGAAGCAAACGAACGACGCTATACAAAGTCTCTGACTTTGTATAATTTATGTTCCGGGTCTGTGACCCGTTTTTAAAAAATCCGAGCCGGAGGCTCGTGGAACATAGGTGGTACAAAGTCAGAGACTTTGTAAATCGGTAAACGGAAAATAGTTGTCACCGAACTCCGAACTCCGAACTTTCTGAACTTCGGAACTAAAAACTAAAAACTATTAAATACGTCGTACGCAAAGCGTATAATGGTTAACGTTACAACAGCGAGGAATAATATCCTGATAAAAGAATTGCCTTTCAGCAAAGCCAGCCGTGCACCCAGTATACCACCTACACCATTGCAAACGGCCATGGGCAACGCAATGGTATACACTATTTTTCCACTGGCGGCAAAGAAAATAATTGACCCCATATTAGTGGCCAGGTTTACAAATTTGGCATGTGCACTGGCACGTAAAAAATCAAAGCCCAAAAAAGTGATAAATGCAAGTACCAGAAAACTACCGGCACCTGGCCCAATAAAGCCATCGTAAAAACCAATAACCAGACTGATGCCTGCGGCATACCACCATTGCCTTTTTGATGAATGCATTTTTTCTGTATGGTTGCCGAAATTTTTATTGGCGTAAGTATACACGGCTACGGCTATCAATACCACCAGCAGCAGCGGTTTCATAAACTGGTTGCTAACTATCGTTAATAACCTGGAACCACCAAATGCAGCGCTGCCGGCAATGCACATCATTAGCACCAGTTGCTTGTAATTAAAGGAAACGCGTTTGGCATATTGCGCTGCTGCAAAAAAGGTTCCCGTAAAAGCAGGTATTTTCAGTGTGCCTATAACCGTAGCCACAGGATATTGCGGTAATAATATTAATCCGCTGGGTGTTTGTATTAGCCCGCCGCCACCCACAATTGCATCAACAAACCCTGCCGTAAACGCTGCTGTACAAAGTAAAATCAGTTCAGTTGTCATGCTGTTGGTTTGGTACTGGCGGCAGTGATGTTAGCAATGATCAATCCCCCAATTACCAGCAGCCCGCTGATTAAATGAATATCGGTAAAAGCTTCCCCCAAAAAGATAACGGCTTCTGCCGTGCTGAAAACCGGAATTAGATTGGCAAACAAAGCAGTTGCAGACGAACCCAGTTTTTTGATGGCGGCATTCCAGCAAAAAAAGCCGATGATAGAATTGCCAATGCCAAGGTAGAGAATGATAAGTAGCATGTTGCCATTCCATGCAACTGCAGGCGCATGGCTTATCTCAACCAGATAGAAAGGTAGGAGCAACAAGGTACCCAACACGAAAATGGTACACAAAAAAACGATGGGTGAAATTGCTGCTGGTTTTTTTTTGACCAATGTATTATATATGGCAAATGCAAACGCACTGATAAATACGAGCACATCGCCTTTACCAAAACGAAATTTTGCGAGTTGCTGAAAACTGCCCTGGCTAAGCAGGTAGAGAATGCCAATAATGCAGATAACCATGCCCGTTATACGGTAGGTGCTTATTTTTTCTTTCAAAAACCAGGCGCCCATGGCGGTAACAAAAACGGGCGCTGCGGTGGTGCCAATCAATGCCAGGTTGATGGCGGACGTGTGGTGGCCACCCAGGTAAATAAATGTATTGAACATGGTAATGCCGGTGAGCGCAGTCCAGAAAATATAATTTTTATGGGCGAGTATCAATTCTTTTTGCCGGATGCATGCAGCAATAGCAAACGGCATAAGACACACCGAGGCCAGCGACCACCGGTAAAATGCAAGGCTTACCGCCGGTATCTGTTTGGAAATGCCTTTTGCCACCACATAATTACCTGACCAGATAACTACTGTTAGCAATGCAAGCGCAGTTCCCTGGGCAATATGCTTTTTTGAGTCTGAGATAATTGTAATTAATAATTAACAATTAACAATTAATAATTCGTCAATGTTGCTAACTGCGCCAGAAATGCCTGGCTCAGCGCTTCAATTTTTAATTCTTAATTATTAATTTTTAATTGATTTATAAATGCGCATAGTCCATTTCAAAATTGCCTTTCATACGTTCCATGGGCGGATTGAAATAGCCATACTTTACATCCGGAAATTCTTCATGAATCAGTTCCTGCAGCTGTTTGATGCCCATGCATTCGCCGGTATCGGTAACACCAATTTTACCCAGGTACCAATCGGGGTCTATATTGAAATTGCGCCACTGTATCATGCTCAGCCCTGTTTCGCTGATGAGTTTTCTGAGGGCTTCATATTCTTCAATGCTGTCTGTCATGCCTGGAAAAACAAAATAATTGATGCTGCTCCATCCACCATAATGGCGCATTACTTTCAGGCTTTCCACAATGTCCTCAAAGCTGTAATTGTTTGGGCGGTAGTATGCCTCATAGATATGCTTGCGCGCAGAGTTGGTGCTCACGCGTATGCTGTTAAGCCCTGCTTCACACAATGCTTTTACTGCATCTGGCTTGGAGCCATTGGTATTGATATTGATGCTGCCACGGTTGGTGTGTTTGCGCATTTCAACAATTGAGGCGCGGATGGTTTCCCACATTAATAATGGCTCGCCTTCGCAGCCTTGCCCGAATGACACAATGGGGTAGGGCGCTGCTGCCAGGTGCGGTACGGTAAACTCCACAATTTCTTCTGCACTTGGTTTGAAGGTGAGCCGGTCCTGCGTGGAAGGAATGGTTTCTTCCTGTGGCTGAAAAGAAATACAACCAATACAGTTGGCATTACAGGCAGGAGAAGTAGGTACCGGACATTCCCACCTGGCGAGGGATAAATTTCTTGCCGCCGGGCAATTATACGTAAGACAACAATTCTGCATAAGGTGCTGAACCAGCCTGTTGTGGGGATATGATTCCAGCAGATGAGCGGTGCCCGAAACAATTTTTGCTGTATCATACCCGGCTGATTCCTGCCGTATATCCTGTTCAATGCGCACGGCGGGTACATAAAATCCATCGTTGTACCAACCCGCAGCAGTATAGCAAAAAAGCGGGAGGGTAGGCGCATCGGGCGCGGTTTCATACGCCGCTATGTAAAGGCCGGTATGTGCTGGCGGTATAAATGCTGCCACTGCCCAGCCTTTTTCGCAAAGGCGCATATCACCCGTTTCTACATCGATGCCAATGCCGCGACGGCCGGGCAATTCATACAGCGATCCTCCCTTGGGTAATTCAATCCATTCTGAGGGGTCAATGGGGTAGGCATCCCAGCCGCTGCGCCCGGTGGCATACAAACTGGTGTCTTCAAATATATTTCCCTTTCCGTCTGAATACAATATATAAGGCGTCATTGTAAAGCTTTTAGCTTTTAGCTGTTAGCTATTAGTAACTTGAACGGCGCTGTTGATTATAGAATCTATAATTGACTGCATTTTTGTGAAGCCGTTCCAGTTCTGCAACACTAGTAGCTAAAGGCTAATAGCTAACAGCTGATTTTCAAATAATGCCTGCAAAATTCGTGAATTTGATCCAGTTCGTCGAATTGAAGATTTTGGCGGAGCGGAAAGTGGAGTTTTTTGCTGTCGGATGTGACAATGGTAATCTGGTCGTACCGCACGTCTATCTCGTTGATGCGCGACCAAAGGAAGAACTGGCTCTGCGGCAAACCGGGGATGGTAATACCTATGTGATTGAACTTTACCAGCTCGTCTGTATTCATTTTTTGTTCGCAGAACAATAGCCAGCCATAGGCGCCGCTAACGGCAATCAGCACAAGGCCCATTATCCAGTTAGATGCTGATAACAATACACCCGCTGCACCCAAAAAGATGATGCATTCAATAAACCGGAAAACGGTATTCATGGTTGGTAATTCCTGCGCCAGGTTGCGGTTGGCAAGCACTACAATAAGAATATCGATGGCAATAAATAACTGGCACCAGAAATATAAATGGTTGAAGGTGGGTTGCTGCAATTGGTGAATGGCATTGAAAAGTACCAGCAAACCGGCTACAAAATGCAGGAACCGGCCCATCCGTTTAAGGTTCTCAAATGCAGGGTGAACAATATTAATGGCGAGTGCATTCATACGGCAGTTTTTTGGGTAGATGCATAACCAACAAAAATCCATAGCCAGACGCACTAGTTTATGGTTTTTAGTTTCTGGTTTCTGGCTTCTGGCTTCTAGCTTCTGGTTTTGGCCTTTGGTTTTGCGTTTTTGTTCGCAGAAGACTTGTCCAGTTTTGGGAGCAAAAGAACTTTTGAACTCCCGAACTTTCGAACACCCAAACTTTCGAACACCCGAACTTTCGAACACCCGAACTTCTCGAACTAAAAACGATAAACTATAAACTAACAACTCTTTCCGCGCAATACTGGTTAAATTCATCTTCTTCTGCATCGCCTTCTTCGTCTATGGTTTCCCGCTGCAGCAGTCGGTTGGTTTTAAAATCGAGGGTAAGCAGGTTGTCTTTGAGAACGATATTGCTGAAATCTGTCCACTGGTATTTTCTACGGAACAATGAATTGATGACAATCTGCGTGTTGCTAAAACCTACTTCCAGCGGCATCTTGGCCTGTCGTTCAAACAAACCCAGTAACGCAAAAGGTATAAAGAGCCACGACAAATACGGCATCGTTACCCAGCCTATGGCTGCTATAAATAAAGCACTGCTGTAATACACCGTCATGTTTTTCTTTTTCTGCCGGTAAACATTCCAACCGGCAATGATTGCAATGGCTATGCCGCCAAATAGGTAAGGAATTTTGATGTTGTCTGAAAAATATTGCTCACGCAAAAACAACAACACAGAAATGCCCAGCAACAGCAAAGAGAACACGTCTGTGTATTTGCGGCTTGTATTTTTAAGGGTAACTACATAGTCGTAAACCATTGGGGATGTCTGATGTCTGATGTAATGATGTCTGATTTATTGACATTAACATGTTGGAACGTCAACCCAGAGACTTCGTTATGTTAAGCAATCTAAAACATATCTTAATGATGATGTTGTCAAAATCTGCGTTGTATTAGTGCTTGGGCATTTTCACATTTATCACATTTTCACATTCCTCACATTTTCTTAGCTGTTGCTGGCCAATAGTAAGTTACAGAGTTTCCACAACAGGCGGGCGCCTACGTTGGCATCCCATTCAGTATCGCCGGTGCCTACTTCGCTCAGATCAAAACCAATGAGTTTGCGGCCACTGCGCATAATTTGCCGGAGCAGGTAGAATGTTTGCTCCACTTCCAGTCCGCCTGGTACGGGTGTGCCTGTGGCAGGACAAAGCTTTGGATCAAGCCCGTCTATATCGAAACTGAGGTAAACGTTTTGAGGGAGATGAGTTACAATTTCGTCGGCTATCTGTTTCCATGTTTGTCCTTCATACTGCCGCTCTTTCATATCGCGGTCAAAGTAGGTAACTACGCGGTAATTGCTGTGGCTGATGTAATCCCATTCTTCATCGCACAAATCGCGCACACCTACCTGCACCAATTTGCTTATCTGCTCAATATCGTTTAACGCATTGTACATAATGCAGGCATGGCTGTAAGAAAAGCCTTCGTAATTTTTGCGCAGGTCGGCATGTGCATCAATCTGTAATATGCCGAAGCTGCCATGCTTTTCTGCAATGGCCTTAAAATAGCCCAGTGGCGTGCTGTGGTCTCCCCCAACAAGGCCCACCAGTTTTCCTTTGGCCAATAATTCTTTTGTTTGCTGGTACACCCAGTTATTTAAATAGATGCCACCTTCATTAATTTCTTTCATGCTTTTAGACATGAAATTATTTTTCTCTACTATTTCGCCTTTTGAAATATAATCGATGTATAATTCTGCCTCTTTGCGCAGGTAATCACTTTTCATCAATACTTTCTTATCTGCGGGGCGCATGTAGAAACCTGCTTTCCATCCCTCGCGCACATCGGTATCAAAAATATCTACCTGCAGGGCGGCCCTGCAAATATGATCGCTGGCGCGCGCTGTGCCCGCGGTATTGCTTACGGTTACCTCCCAGGGTACAGGCAGTAGTACCACCCTGGCTTCTTCTTCGGTAAAAGGCAATCCAAAAATATTGTTGTTGGGGTTACCGGCTCTGTTGGGGTCAAATTGGGAAAGGTCTGCCATGGTGTAGTATTCAAGGTATTAAACGCTGCGCAAGTTAACGCAGTATACCATAGAAGCAAAAAAATGATAATGCGTTGCAAAGTGATAAACTAACAATTGTTATAATTCTTTTTGAAATTGTTAAACTTTTCAGACGTTCAAGGGTTTTAAGGTGAAAGGGCGGCAAGCATCCACAATACATTACTATAATATAGCAGATAATTACAACAAGCCCTGCACGATCATTTTTTTTGGCCTAATTTTACACCCGAAAATTGACGTATGAAGAAAACGCACATTGTTATCCTGGTGTTAATTGCCGCTGCCATAGCGGCGTTAGTGAGTTATACCGGCAATCTTACCACTTATGAAACCGTGGCTTCTGCCCGTCAGAAAGAAGGAAAATTTGTGCGGTTGATTGCAAAAGTGGATAAAAGCCAACCCATAGAGTATGATGCCGCCAAAGACCCCAACTTCATGCGTTTTACGGCAATAGATACGCTGGGTAATACTACCAGGGTAGTGTTTCGTAATTCAAAGCCACCAGATTTTGAAAAAAGTGAACGGCTGGTTCTCAACGGGAAAATGCAAAACGGCCAGTTTGAATGCAAGGATATGCTGATGAAATGTCCATCCAAATACAAAGACGATCCCAATGTGATGAAGAAGAATCTCACTATAACCAACTAACCCAGTACCATGAATTTTATTGGTGAACATCTTTTGCCCGGACAGCTTGGCCATTTCTTTGTAATTCTCTCCTTTGTTGCTTCACTGGTTGCCACCGTTGCTTATTTTAAAAGTACCACCGCGGTATTGCCTCATGTATCCGCCAGCTGGAAACGCCTGGCCAGGGCAGCTTTTATTATGGAGTGCCTGGCTGTTTTCTCTGTTTTCATTATCATTTTTTATATTATAGCCACCCATAAATTTGAGTACAGCTATGCCTGGAACCATTCCAGCAGGGCGCTCAGCGCAAAATATCTTTTTAGTTGTATCTGGGAGGCACAGGAAGGCAGCTTTCTGCTGTGGACGATTTGGCATTGTGTGCTGGGCCTTGTGCTGATGTTGCGCGCGGGTAAGTGGGAAGCACCGGTAATGACCGTTATCAGCTTTGCACAGGTTTGCCTGGCCACCATGATCATCGGGCTTTATTTTGGCCATACAAAAATTGGCATCAATCCATTTTTACTGGTGCGGCAAATGGAAAACATGCAGTCTGCCCCCATCTTCAGCCGGCCCGACTACCTGAGCATTCCCATGATGCAGGACGGGCAGGGCCTCAACCAGCTGTTGCAGAATTACTGGATGGTGATTCACCCACCGGTATTGTTTTTAGGATTTGCATCAACCATTGTTCCTTTTGCCTACGCCATGGCCGGCCTCTGGAAAAAAGAATACACAGGCTGGACAAAAATTGCCCTGCCATGGACGCTTTTTTCTGCCGGCATTTTAGGGCTGGGTATTATGATGGGTGCTGCATGGGCGTATGAATCGCTCACCTTTGGCGGTTTCTGGGCCTGGGATCCTGTAGAGAATGCATCGCTGGTGCCCTGGCTGGTAATGGTGGCCGGGTTGCATACCCAGGTGGTATATAATGCCACCGGTCACTCGTTGCGCGCTACTTACTTCTTCTTTATTTTTTCCTTCTTCCTGATTTTGTTTTCTACCTTTTTAACCCGTAGCGGTATTTTAGGCGAAAGCTCTGTACACGCGTTTGTGGAAAACGATATGAACTTTCAGCTCATTTCACTGATGGCAGTTTTTCTGATACCTGCGTTGGTGTTATTTGGTATGCGGTACAAATCCATTCCGCATATTGTAAAAGAAGAAAGCACTTATTCAAGAGAATTCTGGATGTTCATTGGCGCGCTGGTATTGTTTCTTTCTGCCTTGGTGATTATATGGCAGACATCTTTTACACCGATCTATAATAAGCTGGCGGGTAAATCTACTGCCATGCCCGAAGACGCTGAGTTTGCCTATAACAAAATCCAGATCTTTGTGGCTGTAGTGCTGGGTTTATTAACGGCAGCTGGACAATACCTGCGCTACAAAGAAACGCCCAGGGGCGTGTTCATAAAAAAAGCAGGTATTCCTTTAGCGACTGCCGTGGTTATTTCTTTGCTCATCAGTTTCCTGGGTAATATACAGTTTCACAAACATGGTCCTGGTTTTCTTGGCGCCATACACCTGGCTATATTTGCGGCAGTGTATGCCACCGTCGCCAATGCCACTTACATATGGGCTGGCTTAAACGGTAAGCTCAAGGCCGCAGGTGGTTCTATTGCGCACGTTGGTTTTGGGTTGATGTTACTGGGTATATTGATTTCTTCTGCTAAAAAAGATGTGCTTTCCAAGAACAATGGCATACTGCTCAATTTTGCACCGGAGTCAAAACAAGATCCTACCGAAAACCTTACGTTGATCAAAGGCCTGCGTACAGATATGGGCCGGTATTGGGCGACTTACCAAAACAAAGACAGCACCGGGCAGAGAGGCAACATCACTTATTTTAAGGTAGATTTTGAAAATAAGAAATCAGGTGAAAAATTTACGTTGTACCCCAATTTTATAAAAGCCACCAAGGGGCAGGAGGGAGTATCAGGCAATCCTGATTCACGTCATTATTGGGACAAAGATATTTTTACTTACATCAGCGCCACCAGTATTGATGATACGGAAGACACCGTGCAGTTCAGGAAACACAGCGTAAAGATTAAAGACACTATTTTTTATTCAAGCGGGTACATGATATTGAACAATGTAAGTATCAATCCTGCCGGCACGCGCCACCAGATCAATGCCAATGACACGCTTATTGTTGCAGACCTGAGCATTCATTCTTCAGACAGTATGCAATACAGAACCACGCCGGCCATTTTCTGGAAAGGCGCCGACTCGCGTTTTATTTTTGATACCGTGTTTGCCCAGGGCCTTGCCGTTGGGTTTACCAGCGTAAACAATGAAACGCATGCCGTGGAAATACAGGTAAAAGAATCCAATAAGATGGTACCGTACGTGGCATTAAAAGCATATGAGTTTCCACACATCAACTTACTGTGGGCAGGCACTATCATTATGGTGATAGGTTTTGCCATCAGCATCCGCCGCAGGTATATCATGGCAAAAAGTTTACGCGTCAGCAAACGGTCCGCAGTGGCCGGCAATAACTCCTAAGGCATTACCCGGTAAGGTTTTAGCAAATCGATAACAGCGTTTTGGGTTACTTTTTTGTCCTTGTTAGGATTAACAGTAACCAGTTTGTAAATTTACCCATGCAGTTTTCCGGTACATATAAAAAGCAACGCTACCTGGTTTGGCTGGTTGCCTGCGTTGTATTGTCAACTTCGGTATATGCCCAGCAGGATTCTGCTGCTGCCCGGGCAGATTCCATTTTTAAAAACATTCAGCATCCGGAACTTGGCCCCAATGATACCATTATGGTGCCTGCAAAGATCAACCAAGAAGGTGTACTGATGCCCGCGCGCACCATGGAAGGTTTCTGGATAACAAAGCCCGGTCCGCCCGGTATGAAGCAGCGTATTGAAAAATGGACACGCCTGCGCAATGCCGTATACGTTACTTATCCATATGCAAGAAGGGCAGGAGCAGTGATGAACGATATCAATGCAAAGATTGATAAGATGCCTGAAAAAGATGATCGCAAGGCCTACATCAAAACGCGGGAAAAAGAATTGAGAAAAGAATTTACTGACCCGCTTACCAATTTGTCTGTTTATCAGGGCAAAGTGCTAATGAAATTAATTAACCGGCAAACCGGAAATAACTGTTACGAAATCATTAAAGAATACAAGGGCGGTGTAACTGCGCGGTTATACCAGACCGTTGCTTTTTTCTTTAGCACCAGTTTGAAACAACCGTATGATGCTGGCGGCGACGATAAAGAAATTGAATCTATTGTGCAGGAAGTGGAGCGGATGTATGGGAGATAATTCTTAGTTTTTAGTTCATAGTTCTTAGTTCATAGTTCGTGAGTTCGTGAGTTCGTGAGTTCGTGAGTTCTTAGTTCGCTTGCTTCGAAGCTTTGCTACAACCAAGTTATACTATTAAAAACATATCACTCCGCACAAGGACTTATTACTTACTACTTATCACTTACTACTTATTACGCCGCAAAAGGACTTACTACTTATTACTTACAACTTACCACTAGCGTTGCGTTGTCAATATTTATAGTTCTTTGAAATCCTTGTCTGTGCTGCATTAGAGCGTTTTTTTCAATGGAAACGATTTGAATTGATTTGTTTTAAATTTCGTATACTTCCTTGATAATCAACGACTATGAATCAAGGCAAATATGTGTTTTCGCAATTAATGGCACTTATATCGTATAAAAGTTTTAATTCTTTTGTCGATCAGTATAAGGGCAATTATAAAACTAAGCAGTTCAATAGTTGGAAACAATTTCTTTGTATGTCATTTGGGCAACTAACACAACGAGATAGTTTATCCGATACAATTCTTTGCTTGACTGCAAATGCCAGTAAGCTGTATCACCTAGGCATTGGCGAAGCAATTTCCAAAACTACTTTATCAAGGGCAAACGAAACACGCAATTGGAAAATCTATTCTGATCATTGCCTGAGTCTAATTCAAGAGGCACATCGTTTGTATCATGACGATAATAATCTCGACTTCGATTTAAGCAATAACGTATTTGCAATTGACGCAACAACAATTGACATGTGTTTATCTGCTTTTTTCTGGGCTAAATGCAGAAAAACAAAAGGCGGAATTAAGATTCACACACAAATTGATTTAAAGACTTCAATTCCTACGTTTATTCACATCACTCCGGCAAATGTTCACGAGTTGAATATTTTGGATATGATCAACTTCGAAGCTGATAGTTTTTATGTTGTAGACCGCGGCTATATTGACTTTCGTAGATTTTACCGAATTCATTCCGCAGGGGCTTATTTTATCACAAGAGCTAGAAAAGACTTCAGTTTTGTTTTAGTTAAATCAAGTAAGGTTGATAAAAAATCATCGATTATCTGTGATCAAATGATAAAACTCAAGCGAAGTAATTTCTATGTTTCAAGAAACTATCCCGAAAAATTTAGAAGAGTAAAAGTTTATGATGCGGAATCTGATCGATATTTTGTTTTTATCACAAATAATTTAGAGCTGCCCGCCATTCAGATCGCAAGCTTATACAAACACCGTTGGAAAATTGAACTATTTTTTAAATGGATAAAACAACATCTTAAAATTCAAAGCTTTTGGGGTAAATCAGAAAACGCTGTCAAAACGCAAATATGGATTGCAATTAGTACATACGTAATTGTAGCAATTGCGAAAAAAAGATTTAATTTGAATCAGTCTCTATACGAAATACTACAAGTCGTCAGTATAAGCGTTTTCGAAAGAACACCACTCCATGAATTGTTTCAAAAAACAGCACAACAACAAGATTTCAAAGAGCTAAATAATAATCAACTGACTATCTTTGATTTATGACGCAACGCTAGTGACAACTTACCACTTATTACAACCGATGTATCTTTTCAATAAGCCCGGTGGTTGAAAATCCGGGAACGATGGGGTTGATTACCACGCGTCCGCCATTGGCTGTTACTTCTTTGGCACCCACAATTTGATCGATGGTATAATCCCCGCCCTTTACAATCACATCAGGTAACAAGGTGCTGATAATTTCCAGCGGCGTATCTTCTTCAAAAATAACCACCGCGTCTACCATTACCAGTGAAGCAATCAGCAAAGCGCGGCTGTGCTCATTATTGATTGGTCGTGATGGGCCTTTTAATCTTTTGGTAGAGGCATCTGAGTTGATGCCCACTATCAGCACATCGCCTTCTTTGGCCGCCTGGCTGAGCGAGAAAATATGACCTTCATGCAATATGTCGAAACAGCCATTGGTAAATGCGATGCTTTTACGCAGGAATTTCCAGCGCGCGGTTTCAGTGCGCAGTGCATCGCGGGTGTATATTTTTTGCTGTATAATGTCAGCGTTTTTCATCTGCTTTTTTCCTGTTGATGACCGGCAGCAAAAATAAACTGATAGCGCCGAAAATAATGACCATAAAAAATTGTACCAG
This sequence comes from uncultured Chitinophagaceae bacterium, assembly GCA_963705285.1. GTDB lineage: Bacteria > Bacteroidota > Bacteroidia > Chitinophagales > Chitinophagaceae > JACMLD01. Next base: position 4,975,826 of record OY970066.1, on the reverse strand, counting down.
CCATAAAAGCCATCCAAAAGCCTTGCCCATATTTTCTGTGAGACCGTACAACATCATGGTTTCCTGTACCAGTAAAGGATAAGCGCCCACGCCGCCCTGTGTGGCTATCATACCAATACTTCCCATACACAGCACTGACAACGATTCTTTGATGCCGTAAATGCTGGTTTCGCTCATCGCCGCCATGCCCACGCGTATGGCGGCCAGGTACAGTACCCATATGAGCACGCTATGAAAAATAAACCATCCTTTGTTTTGTAAATAGCGGATGCTGGTAAGACCATGCCAAATGTTTTTCAGCACTGCTTTTATTTTCTGTATAAAGTTGATGTGCGCAAATTTTTTAAACAGCCAGCGTATGGTTACAAATATGCCAACTATTATCAAAATGATGATTGCCCATCTGAGGATGCGGGTGCCGGTACTGCGGGTGCCGCTGTTAAAAATTTTGCCCAGCGTGTCTGAAGCGTAGGTACCAATGATATCTACCTGTAAAAGAACGGTGATGGTAAAAACAATGACCAGGCACAGCAGGTCAAATGCGCGTTCTGCCACCACGGTACCCACCAGTTTATCTGCGGGCACTTTTTCATAACGGCTAAGGATAGTGCATTTTAACACTTCGCCAAGACGGGGTATGGCCAGGTTGGCAATATAACTAACCAGCACCGCACAATACACATTGAGCAGCGAAGGTTTATATCCCAGCGGTTGTATTAATATTTTCCAGCGAATGGCGCGGCTTAAATGAGATGCGAGCAGGATCAGCACAACAGGTATCAGCAGCCAGAAATCAGCCCGCAGCCAGGCCCCTTTTATATCCAGCCAGTCTTTGTGTTCAATTTTGCCAAGGCTCCACCAAACTAAAAAAATAGCCAGTCCCAGAAACAGCAGGTATTGTAAAAGACTGAATATTTTTTTCTTCATGGTAGTACTACAATCAATTCAAAGATAACGGTTGAAAATTACGTTCTGCTATATCTTGTTGCCGGGTTTTGGAAAAACAATCCAGGGAGTAAATTTTTTGGCTGCTTCAAAAGGCATACGCGCATAAGAAATAACAATAACAATATCGCCCACCGCTCCCTGGCGCGCAGCAGGTCCGTTAAGACAGCAGGTGCCCGAGCCACGCTTGCCTTTTATGATATACGTTTCTATGCGACTGCCATTGTTTACATTCACCACCTGCACTTTTTCATTTTCAATCATATTGGCTGCATCCAGCAGATCTTCATCTACGGTAAGGCTGCCTACATAATTGAGATTGGCTTCCGTAATTACTGCCCGGTGTATTTTCGATTTCAATACTTCTATATCCATACTACTTTATTTTAAATTTCGCTAAGCGCATCAAAGAGAAAAAGAGCTTTTGCTGACCATGTTCATTGCTAAGAGCATCAAAGAGAAAAAGAGCTTTACTAGAGATTCCTTTCAATTGGTGCTGGCAGAATGTAACATTCTTATAGGGCATATTGTTGCAGAACCGGTTTCGTGTATGGCTGCATAGCGTGACGATACTCTTTGTCCTCTTTTTCTCTTTGCACTCTTAGCCCGCTGGGTAATCTCTTTTTTTCTCTTTTTCTCTTTGCACTCTTAGCCCGCTGGTGCAATCTCTTTTGTCCTATTTTCTCCTTCTCCTCCTAGCTCAACAACATATTATCTATCAACCTTACCTCTCCCTGGAAAGCGGCAACAAGTGCCACCCCTTTTGTTTCACCGTTCCATTCAATCACCGGTTGCAGCGTTACCGCATCTGCAATGGCTACATAATCTACCCTGAAATCTTTTTCAATCAATAGCGCGGTGGCTTTTTTTATAAGACCTTCAACGGGGCCGGGTTGCAGCTGGTCTTTTATCATTTGCAACACTGCAGAAATGGCAACCGCATTTTTTCTCTGGGTGGCGTTCAGCCTTGTATTGCGGCTGCTCATAGCCAGCCCATCTGGTTCGCGCAGGGTAGGGCAGGTATGCAATTGCGTAGGGCTTTGCATAATAGTCAGTAATCGGTTTACTACCATACACTGCTGGTAATCTTTTTGTCCCATGTAAAGGTGCTCGGGCTGTACAATATCCAGTAACCTGTTCATCACTTTGCAAACCCCCTGAAAATGGCCCGGCCGGTTTGGGCCCTCCAGTACCGTTTCCAGGTAACCGAGATCGTAGTGCACCGGCTGCATGTCTCCCTTCGGATATATTTCTTGTTCGGTAGGCACAAAAACAACGTCGCAGCCCGCTTTTTCCAGTAATTCAATGTCTTTTTCCAGCGTTACAGGATATTTCTCAAAATCTTTTCTATCGTTAAACTGGGCAGGATTTACAAAAATGCTGGCCACAGTTACCGGGTTGACAATGCGTGAGGCCGCGATCAGCGATAAATGCCCCTCGTGCAAGGCACCCATGGTAGGGGCAAAACCAATGCTGTTTGACTGCCGGCGGGCGTCTTGCAGGTATGCCTTGAGGTCAGCTGTTTTCTTGAATACAATCATACTATTTACAATGAAAAGGCCTGTGATACTGATTTTTCGGTTTAAAAGTCCTACCTTTGCCCACTATTTTTTTAAAGTCTTTGCTCATTAATTAAGCCGCGAATGTCAACAAAGAAAAGAATTTTATTCATAGCCAGCGAAATGTCTCCCTACCTGGAAATGACAGAGTTTTCGGAAATCGTCAATAAGCTGGCCATCAAATCAAACGACAGTGGTTTTGAAATTAGGTGCATTATGCCGCGTTTTGGTGTAATTAATGAGCGCCGGCACCGTTTACACGAAGTGGTACGCCTCTCCGGTATCAATGTTTCCGTTGATAACGACGATTACCCCCTGCAAATTAAGGTGGCCTCATTACCCAATGCCCGCCTGCAGGTGTATTTTCTTGACAATGAAGATCTTTTTAAACGCAAATATATTTTCCACGACGAAAAAGAAAAGTGGTTTGATGACAATGGACTGCGGGCGGTTTTCTTTTGTAAAGGTGCCCTGGAAACAGTTAAAAAATTTGGCTGGCCTCCTGATATCATTCATTGCAGTGGTTGGATGACTGGTTTAATACCTATCTACCTGAAAACGGTGTATAAAAAAGAACCGGTATTCTCTCATAGCAAAGTTATTTTTTCAATAGGCCAGGGTACGTTTAAAGAAAAACTGGGCAGCGATTTTGTAAAGATTGCCAATATTAATCCCGCGCTGCTGAAAGATAAAGACCTGGAAGTTTTTAAAGAAGCTACTAATACTGCTATGTTCAGGGGTGGTGCCACACATGCAGATGCTATCACTTTTGGTGCTGAAAAAGTAGAAAAAAAATTAGTAGACGAATTTGGTAAAGTGAAGGGAAAGAAGGTGTTGGCGTATAACGCAGAGAGTGATTTAACAGACTATTTGCAACTCTATACCGATCTTGCTAAGTAGTTATTATTCGTTTACCACCACTAATCTTTGTAGCTTGTGAAGCACTTCAATTACTATGTTGCTCTTCTTGCCTCTCTCATTTTTATACAATATTCCTGCGCTAAAATAGATACAACGGTACTAGGCGGTGATCTGATTCCGGTGGTAGACAATGTAAACACATTTGATACTACGCTGGCAGTCATTACAGACAACGATTACATGCCCGATACTTCTGCCATTACCTACAATGAAGACAATGCTGTAGGTGTCATCAATGATCCCAGCTTCGGCGGTACAAGGGCAGATATTTATGCGGAAATTGTTTCGCCTTCTTATGGGGTGTCTCATCCTTTTAGCGGAAAAGACAGTGTAAAGACCATTGATTCGGTGGTGATGACACTTTCTTACCGAGCTGTATACGGAGATTCCATGATGCCCTTGAATGTTACGGTAACTGAAATAGATCCACTGGCCAATTTTAAAGATTCACTTGCCGGCTACCGCATCAATTCTGCAGATTTTCCGCTAAGCGGGCCGCAACTGGCTAATACCAATATTGATATTACCAAACTCAACGATTCTACGCTGGTCCAATTTCCAGGGGATACAGTAAAGCTGATAAATGTATTGCGTTTACGGCTCAACAATAGCATCGGTCTGCGCCTGGCATCTTTTGATACCGTTTCCGGCGCACCTTATGCAAACGATTCTACTTTTAAGACAAAATTCAAAGGGTTTGCTATCAAAGCCGGCGCCACCGGTCAGGCATTGGTGTATGTAAACCTGCTGGATGCCACATCTAACCTAACCGTGTATTACCATGGGCCTAAAGCGGGAAAGGCAGACAGTACGCTCCGCACTGTTTTTACGTTTGCGCCGTATATGCATGCCAACCTAGTGAAACGCAGCCCTTCCGGCGTTTATGCCGCCAATATGGGCAATGGTACCGCTAACGATCCCTACCTGTACATACAATCGGCACCGGGCTCTTATGCCAGCTTAAAAATACCCGGTCTGAAAGGCCTTACAAATCGTACTATCCACCGTGCAGAATTGATTGTTGAGCGCGATCAAACCGTTACTCTTCAAAATGATATCCTGGTACCACCGCCGGTACTGTTTCTTGATGCAGTAGACAGCTCCAATAACCTGCGCGCCATTACCATACCCAATTACGATTTCAGAACCGAGAACAATACGTATAACCTGCTTGAATTTGGCGGATTGGTACGGCCAGATGACACTTACCGCTTTACGCTTACCCGGTATGTACAGGGTATAGTAACCCGTGGAGAAAATGTGTATACCTTACGGCTGCATGCCCCTTATTTTCTGGCACCTTATTACAAAGACCCCACTTACGGTTTTATTCAATACCCCATCAGCGTAAGCAGTAAAATTGCTTATGGCCGGGTAGCATTGCGGGGAGGCGGATATCCCGACGATAAAAAGAAACTGCGGCTTCGAATTATTTATTCCAAAATATAAAACCGCCAATTATCTTTGCGCCATCTGAAAAAAACGGATTGTATGCTCACCGCATACAAAGCCGGCTATTTTTGGTTGTTAACCGCTTTTATTAATTCATTAAAAACAATTCTTCTCTATGCCTTATTTGTTTACGTCGGAAAGTGTTTCTGAAGGTCATCCTGATAAAGTGGCCGACCAGATATCTGATGCCCTTATTGATAACTTCCTGGCCTTTGATGCACAGTCTAAGGTTGCCTGCGAAACACTGGTAACAACCGGCCAGGTGGTACTTGCAGGTGAAGTAAAATCGAAAGCTTATTTAGACGTGCAGGAAATTGCCCGTGGCGTAATTCGCAAAATTGGATATACCAAAAGTGAATACATGTTTGAAGCCAATTCATGCGGTATATTATCAGCTATTCACGAGCAATCTGCAGACATTAACCAGGGCGTAGACAAAAAGAAAAAAGAAGAACAGGGTGCCGGTGACCAGGGTATGATGTTTGGCTATGCATCCAACGAAACTGATGATTATATGCCGCTGGCGCTCGACCTGGCACATAAAATCCTTATTGAACTGGCAGCACTGCGCCGCGAGAACAAACAAATAAAATACCTGCGCCCCGATGCAAAAAGCCAGGTAACACTTGAGTACGACGATAATAACCAACCCGTACGCATAGACGCCATTGTGGTTTCTACCCAGCACGATGATTTTGATGCCGAAGCAAAAATGCTGAAGAAAATTCAGGACGATATCGTATCCATTCTTATTCCGCGCGTAAAAGCAAAGTATAAGAAGTACGCCAAACTGTTCAACGATAAAATTAAATACCACATCAACCCCACCGGTAAATTTGTAATTGGTGGCCCGCACGGCGATACTGGTTTAACCGGCCGTAAGATCATAGTTGATACCTACGGTGGAAAGGGTGCGCATGGTGGTGGCGCCTTTAGTGGTAAAGACCCCAGCAAGGTTGACCGTTCTGCTGCATATGCCACCCGTCATATTGCCAAGAACGTGGTAGCCGCCGGCCTTGCAGATGAAGTACTGGTACAGGTATCTTATGCCATTGGCGTGGCACAGCCAACCTCTATCAACATCAATACCTATGGCACAGCCAAGGTAAATTTAACTGATGGCGAGATCAGCAAGATCATTGAATCTATTTTTGATATGCGCCCTTACTTTATAGAACAGCGCCTGAAACTGCGCAACCCTATTTACAGCGAAACAGCTGCATACGGGCACATGGGCCGCAAATCTGAAGTGGTGGAAAAAACCTTCAAATCGCCCGACGGTAAAGAAATAAAAAAGAGAGTGGAACTGTTTACCTGGGAAAAGCTGGATTACGTTCCCAAAGTAAAGAAAGCATTCGGGTTAAAATAAATACTTTTACCATACAAAACCTCCCGGAAAAGGGAGGTTTTTTTATTTTCGGATCATGAATGAAGCGCACAACCCATGGCAGATAGTTGACGAAAAACCGGTGTACGACAATAACTGGATCAATGTAACGGAGTACGATGTTATTAACCCCTCTGGCGGAAAAGGCATTTATGGAAAAGTGCATTTTAAGAACCGCGCCATTGGCATTCTGCCGCTTGATGAAGCACTGAATACATGGCTGGTAGGGCAATACAGGTTTACGCTCAATGCTTATTCATGGGAGATACCAGAAGGCGGTGGCGCAATGGGAACCGAACCGCTGGAAGCCGCCCAACGTGAGTTGCGGGAAGAAACCGGCCTGGTAGCGCTTGAATGGACAAAACTGCTCGATTTTCACTTGTCCAATTCCGTTAGTGATGAATACGGGCATATCTTTTTGGCCCGCCAGCTAACGCAGCATGCACCGCAGCCAGAAGAAACAGAACAGTTGCAGGTAAAAAAATTACCGTTTGAAGAAGCCTATGCCATGGTACAGAACGGTATTATTACAGATTCAATGTCTGTTGCTGCTATTCTCAAAGTAAAGCTGATGTTGGTGGATCGGTTGATTGGTTGATAAGTTGATTGGTTGATCAGTTGATCGGTTGATCAGTAAGAACTGGTTGATTGGTTGATCAGTAAGAACCGGTTAATGGGTGATTTGTGTACCGGTTGGTAGAAAAATTAAATGATTGATTAGTAAAATTTTTTTTTCTATATAATTAATCACTTTTCCGAAGACACTCCCCTCTCTTTTGGAGAGGGGCTGGGGGTGAGGTTGAAGGCAACCCCAGCAATTGACATGTAACAATTATCAATTAACAATACATTTGAAACCATCTTCTCTTATTATTGGCCGGCAACCCTTGATTGAAGCCATTCAATCTGGCAGGGCTATCGATAAAATTCTGTTTCAGCGAAATGTAAGCGGCGAGTCAATTGGCGATATAAGAAAGCTCGCCAAAGAATACAATATACCCATACAACAGGTGCCGCCTGAGAAACTGCATGGCCTTACGCGTGCCAATCACCAGGGAGTGATTGCCTATGCAGCCATGGTGCAATACATGAACCTGCAACAGGTAATAGATTTGGTAGTTGGCAATGGTGAAATACCACTTTTTGTGATGCTGGATGGGGTGACGGATGTACGCAATATTGGCGCCATTGCACGCACGGCGGTATGCTGCGGTGCCCAGGCTCTCATTATACCAGACAAAGGCGTAGGCGCACTGAATGAAGAAGCACTAAAATCTTCTGCCGGCGCACTGGAGAAAATTCATATCTGCCGCGTAAATAGTTTGATGAAAGCTGTTGATGAACTGCATTTGAATGGTATTCCTGTTTTTGCCAGCGAAATGACCGCTACCGTACAGTTGCACCAGCTGCCGCTGAAAGAACCCTGTACGGTTATCATGGGCAGCGAAGACAATGGCGTCTATCCTGCATTGATGAAAATCTGTGATCAACAATTCAAAATTGCCATGGCAGGTAACTTTGAATCATTGAATGTATCGGTAGCTGCAGGCATGATATTGTATGAGGCCATGCGCCAAAGAATGAACGCTGTTAGCACGTAGCTTTTGGCCATTGGCGATTCGCGAAGGATAAGCACTAATAGCTGATAGCTAATTGATCTATTTCAATTCCCAATCGTAGGTAATCTGGTAAATACCATCATTGCCGGAAAACTGTATCATTGCCAGCGGCGATGACGTTTTTCCGTTCCAGGTGTGCGACGCATTCTCAATAGTAACACTGGCCTCTTTAAATGGAAAAATTTTATCTCCCAATTTTCCTATCATATTACTTTTTACAAATTCCTGCACCACCGTTTTTATCTGTGGCCATATTGGTGGGGGCGGCTCTGTTGCAACGGCACTGTCTTGCGCAGTGGCATCAGTTGATTCAGCCTTGTGTTTACCGCTTTCCTCCAGCACTTTATTGTATAGTATGGTAACTGCATCAGCCATTTTGCCGTGGTTCTTTGCCATCAGTAAAAATCCTACTGCGTAAAGCCGCGGTTTGTTAACATTTGCACCCCAACGGAAAGTCGCAATGATGCGGGGTGGATTATATTTTTTTTCTTCCCCGTCATCAAAACTGCTGCTGATGGCGATGGGGTTAATTTTTGTTACTGATGCAAAAGCATCCATACTAAACCCACCCAGGAAGATTTCATCGTGACCAAATTTTTCAGCAAATGCCCCGCCTGTTTCATCAGTGCAGGTAACCTTGTGGACTCTAAGATTTAATTGTGTGCTCATATGAAAGTATTTTTCTTTTCCGCAATAGCTGCGGTTATTCTTTAGCGTTATACACAATTGTTAGCGCAGGAGTTTGTATCCTTACTGCGTCTATACGGGGTCTTGCCACTATCAAACCTACAGTTTTAAATGAGTTTCAAAAAAAATAAATACCGGGCGCCGTTATACTGACTTTTTAAAATGCCCACCAGCTGCGCGGAGCCGGTCCGGCAAAAGAGTGCTTCCACCGATGTTTTGCCTGTGGGTGAAATTGTGGCGGCAGCGGTGTGCCAGCACATGGTTAATACTTGCTATTTTTGCATTACATGCAGCAAGAATCATTTGTACAACTGGTAGAATGTCCGCGGGATGCCATGCAGGGATGGAAACACCCCATACCCACGGCTCGCAAGATTGAATATATCAACAGCCTGCTACAGGTAGGCTTTGACACCATCGATTTTGGCAGTTTTGTTTCGCCAAAAGCCATCCCGCAAATGGCAGATACCAAAGAAGTACTCAGGGGTTTGCACAAAGGCTTTAGTACAACCAAACTGCTGGCCATTGTTGCCAACGTTCGGGGCGCCGAAGAAGCCGTGGTGTATGATGAAATCAATTGCCTGGGTTTTCCCTTCTCCATTTCTGAAACTTTTCAGCAACGCAATACCAATAGTTCCATTCAGGAATCTTTTGCCAGAACAGAAGACATTCAGGAGCTCTGCCTTAAAAACAACAAAGAGCTGGTAGTCTATATATCAATGGGTTTCGGCAATCCATACGGAGACCCTTATTCAGAAGAAATTGTTTTTGAATGGGCAGATAAACTGGCGGCCCTGGGAGTAAAAATTATTTCACTGGCCGATACGGTTGGTCTTGCCACATCCGAACAGGTTTTTTCAGTCACCAATTACCTGGTAAAACAAATGCCGCAGCAACAGATTGGCGTGCACCTGCATTCATCGCCCGCCAATTGGAGAGAGAAACTGGCAGCCGCGGTGAAAGCAGGTTGTAAACGATTCGACGGTGCGCTTAAAGGCATTGGAGGTTGCCCTATGGCGGGAGACGACCTGGTAGGCAATATGGATACGGAATTAATGATTCCTTATTTTGAGGAAAAAAAATTGTTGCCTGCTATCAATGCAACAGCACTCAGGACCAGCAGTCGCCTGGCGGCCGCCCTTTTTCAATAATTTCAACTGCATCGTTTTTAAAATTTACTGCTTACATGGAATTTCAAATACCCATCAAAATAAATACGCTGTCAAAGCCCCTTACGTACAATAGCAAAATACTGCTGGTGGGTTCCTGCTTTACAGAACACATCGGTAATAAACTGGCTGAGCTGAAATTTTCTGTGCTGCAAAATCCCCATGGTATCTTGTTTGATCCGTTCAGCGTTGCCAACAGCCTGGTGTCTTATATCCGCAACCAGCAATATACTGAAGCCGATCTATTTTATATGAATGAGTTGTGGCAGAGCTGGCAGCACCATAGCATATTCAGTCATACCGATAAGCAGGCTGGCCTGGCGCGCATCAACCAATCGCAACACGCGGCACACACATTTTTACAACATGCTGATTGTATTATCATTACACTGGGTTCGTCTTTTTCTTACCGGCTTACGCAAGAAAGCATGCTTACCCCCAATGCCGCGCCAGCGCGTACTGAAGTTGCCAATTGCCACCGGGCACCGGCGCAGTGGTTTACCAAACACCTGATGGGCATTGAAGAAACCAATGCAGCCCTCGACAATTGCATACACCAGCTCCTGCATTTTAACCCGCGGCTGCAAATTATATTTACAGTTAGCCCTGTACGTCATATACGCGATGGAGTGGTGGAGAACAACCGCAGTAAGGCCAGGCTGATAGAAGTAGTACATAACCTGGTAAACAAATTTGACCGGCTGCATTATTTTCCGGCCTATGAGCTGGTGATTGATGTGCTGCGCGATTACCGGTTTTATGATATCGACCTGGTGCACCCTAATTATCCCGCTACTGAATTTGTGCTGGAAAAATTTATCCAGTATGGTATCGATACACCGTCGCAACAAATAATGGAAGAAATAAAAAAAATAGTAATCGCTGCGCGGCACAAGGCATTTCAACCGGCGACGAGCGCACACAAACAATTTTTACTGGCCCATCTTGAAAAAGCCAAGGAATTACAACGCAAATATCCTTTTCTGGATTTGACAGAAGAGATACGCTACTTCGGTCAATAACACACTTACAGCCACTATCGCGCGCTGCCAGTAAACGCTTCCAGTTTTTCCAGCAATATGAGTTGATTTAGTGCGCGGTTAAGATTTTGCTCGGGGTAAGTAGTCTTGTAATAAATATCGTTCTTTAAAAAATCCGTTACAAAGCGGATGCACTGCATATAGGTTAGCAGGAGTCCGGGCTGGTGGATATGTTGTTTTTCTGCAGCGGTAAAATCGGCACCCATGCCTTCTGTGTAGCCATTGATGATAGCGTTGTAATAATCGGGTTTTACATCAATCAGTTCCCACGCAGTGCTGTTTTCTTCTTCGGTACAAGCCATGGTACGTACCATATCGCCAATATCTGAAAAATATTTGCCGGGCATAACCGTATCCAGATCTACGGGACAGATAACTTTATGCGTGGTGGTATCAAAAAGAATATTGCTGATCTTGCAATCGTGGTGCATGATGCGGGTAGGGTAGTCGGCCTCGTTGCTTTTCACGGTATTATAAAAATCTACCAGGCTGGTACGGTCGCGTATTTCCGAAATAACATGGGTAGCCTTCAGCAGTTTTTTTATGGGAGCGGTTATTACCACCTCCTCAAATTGTTTGTACCGGTAAGCAAGGTTGTGAAAATCTGGGATAATGATTTCCAGCTGGTCTGCCTTTACACCGCTGAGTGATTGCGTAAAGGAGGCAAATGATTTGGCAGCTGTAAATACGGCAGCGGCATTTTCGGGTATAGACGACGCATACGCATTGTCGAAAAACGCGGTGGCACGCCAGAAATTACCTTCCGGATCTACCCAAAAGTATTTACCATTTTTGGTGGGCAGCAATGCAGCAATACGTATGCTGCCGGTGGTGGCGCCATATTCCTGAATAAGCCGGTAATTATTGATGATATTTTCAGGCTGCGGAAAAGTGGTTTGATTGATGCATTGCAGCACAATAGAAGACGATTCAGTAAATGAAACTTTATACGTGCGGTTGATGAGCCCGTTGCCCAGCAGCGACACGGAAGGTTCACCCTTTCCAAACTGTACGGCAGCTTTTTCTATGATGGATGGTTTCATTGGCTCAGTGTTGAGCTGTTAGCTGTTAGGTGTTAGCTGTTAGTATTGGAACAATTGTTATGGCAATAGCACTAACAGCTATGAGCTAATAGCTAATAGCTTTCTTAAAACTCATTGTTAAGTGCAAAATCATTTTTTCTGGACATCCATTGCCCGCTGGTGAAATCAGGAAACTCTACCGTTTGGTTGCCCAGTTCAATGCTTTTCTCACTTAGTGGTGTAATGGCGCTCCATGCTGCGGCATCATACACATCCAATGGCGGTGCTACCTGTCTTTTGATGGCTTCCACAAACCCATGCAATACAAAAAAATCCATACCGCCATGGCCTGCATTTTCCGTTTCCTTGCTCCACCTGGCCCAAAGGGGGTGGTCGTATTTATCAAGCCAGGCTTTGGCTTCTTCCCATTGGTGCGGTTTGGGCGATTGTCCTTCAATATAAATAGAGCTATTGACATCCATCCATATACCTTTTGTGCCCTGCACGCGAAAACCGAGCGAGTAGGGGCGTGGCAGGTTGGTATCATGTTCCAGTAATATGGTTTCACCATTTACACATTTAATATGGGTGGTTACCACATCGCCCAGTTTAAATTCTACTTTGGCGTTGGGATGGTTTTCACCGCCTTTGCTGACTACGTATTCATGCAGGCCGCGCGATTTTGTGCTAAATGAACTGAGCGATAAAAATCGGTTCCCACGGTTAATGTCGAGCATCATGGCTACGGGGCCAATACCGTGTGTGGGATACAGGTCGCCGTTACGATGTACCGAATGGTTGGTTCTCCATTTGGCTTCAGAGAAGGCTTTGTCGCCGTATTCTGCACCCGCGGCGGAGGTGCCATTGTTGAATTTGATGCCTCTTAAATCATGTTGATAACCTCCCTGCAGATGCAGCAATTCGCCGAATACGCCTTTGCGCACCATATTTAATACGGCCATTACATCGCGGCGGTAACACACGTTTTCCAGCATGCTTACATGCGCCCGCTGCTTTTCTGCTTCGTGCACTACTTTCCAGTGGTCATCCATGGTAATACCCAGCACCACTTCGGTACCAACGTATTTAATACCGGCCTGCAGGCTATCTGTGATCATCGGGCAATGCCATTCCCAGGGCGTGGCAATCACCACTCCATCAATATTTTTTAGCTCAAGCAGTTTACGGTACGCATACGGATCGCCTTTAAATACCTGCGGCATGGCCTTGCCTGATTTTTTTATTACATTGGATGCCATGGTCAGCATGTTCTCATCAATATCGCAAATAGCTACCACCTCGGTATCAGCGCGGCGCAGTGCATTGTCTAGATGGTTCTGACCACGCAACCCAACGCCAATAAAAGCCAGGCGCACTTTTTTATCTGCCCGGGGTATGAATTGTTTACCAGGTATGATGCTCACAGCGGTGGCAGCCATCATGGTATTTTGTACAAATGTTCTTCTTTTCATAAAACATTTTTGATTAAGAACGAAAGATAAAGGTTTTCACGTGAGATGATAACGGGTAACGGTGGTATTTTTGAAAATGATAGCGTTCCTGTGTTGGTCAACCGTTAAGCAAACGTTTGCGTTATTTTTGTTTGCACAGCTTCGCTGGAAATACAGGAACACGGATTGGATGGATGATATGGATTTGCACAGCTTCACTTGAAATACTTGAACACGGATTGGATGGATGGTACGGATTTGCACAGCTTCGCTTGCAATACAGGAACACGGATTGGATGGATGATATGGATTTGCACAGCTTCGCTTGGAATACAGGAACACGGATTGGATGGATGATATGGATTTGCACAGATCATTTCTTGAGCAGGTGTAATTACCTCCACCTGTCATTTATCCCGGCAAAGCAACTCAACACACAACACTCAACACTCAACATAATCATTAAGGAACACAACACTCAACACTCAACACAATTCTTAATGAATTCTGTCTCCCCGTACTTCCGCTTCCTGCATTACACCGGCTTCGTATTGTAGCCATTCATTCCAGCGCAGGCGCACTTTTTCTTTATCAATATAAGTTTCTGCCAACTCGATGAATAACGTGTAATGGCCGGCCTCGCTTTCCATAAAACGGCGGTAGAAATTACGCATATACGCATCGTTCAGTCCTTCACTCAGTCGTTTAAATCTTTCGCAACTGCGTGCTTCAATCAGGGCCATGGTAAGCAACTGATCCAAAAAGCGGTCTTCTGTGCGTCCACCTTTGCGTTGAAAAATCAATAGCTTGTTTACATAGATATCTTTGCGCTGCAAGCCCAGTTTCAGCTGGCGTTTGTGCAACTCTGCCAGCACCAGCCTGAAATGGCCCCATTCTTCTGTAACAATTGGTGCCAGTTGTTTTACCAGCTCTTCTTTGTCAGAATATTTCTGAATGAGCGATATGCACGTAAGTGCTGCTTTCTGCTCGCAATAAGCATGATCGGTCAATATCTCTTCCAAAGAAATACCTGCCAGGTCAACCCAGCGCGGATCAGTAGGCAGTTGCAAACCCAATATATTTTTTACGTCTGTACTTATCATTATTTTAGTTGAGGTGTCTGAGGCAGTAAAAGACACAGCTGTATAAAGATTTAATGAAAGGCTGCTGTTTTTGTTTTTACTTTCATGGTATAAAGATATGAATGAAGATTTTCTGCATAAAAAAATAACGGAGCGGCAGGCGCAGGATGCCTACCGGGTGTTGCAACCTGCATCTGCTGCCATTGATTTTTGTTCTAACGATTACCTGGGTATAGTTACCGGCAATATGCTGCACGCCGATAGGGCCCAATATAAAAGCGGCAGTACGGGCTCGCGTTTACTAACCGGCAATGATGCGCTAACAGAGGAAACAGAAAGCTTAATTGCCGCATTTCATGAGGCGCCTGCCGGCCTTCTCTTCAATGCTGGATACGATGCCAATACCGGTCTGCTAAGCAGTGTGCCGCAACTTGGCGATACGGTGTTGTACGATTGGCTTTCTCATGCTTCTATCAGGGATGGATTGCGGTTATCGCTGGCACAATCATTTTCTTACCGGCACAATGACCTGGATGATCTTGAAAAAAAACTGTCGTCTGCAAAAGGAAATATTTTTGTGGTCACAGAATCTGTTTTCTCCATGGATGGAGACATGGCGCCATTACAATTGATGGCTGCACTGTGTACTAAGTACAATGCGTATTTGATAGTAGATGAAGCCCATGCCACCGGGGTGGTGGGCAGTAAAGGTGAGGGACTGGTACAACAGCTAGGGCTGCAGCAACAGTGTTTTGCGCGCATCCATACATTTGGCAAAGCGTTGGGCTGTCATGGTGCCGTTGTACTGGGTAGCCATACCCTGCGTAACTACCTGATTAATTTTTGCCGTCCATTTATCTACACTACAGCATTGCCACCCGTGTGCATTGCCGCAATAAAAGCCAGCTACCACTTGTTTCCGCAGCTGCACGGGCAACGCGCGCATCTACAGCAATTGGTAAGCATACTTCAGCAGGCTAGCACAGGCTATGAGCAACTTATTAGCTCCACACCTGTGCAATCTGTAATTATACCTGGAAATACAGCTGTAAAAGCGGCTGCTGCCCAATGCCGCCTGCATAATTTTGATGTGAGGGCCATACTTTATCCCACGGTACCTAAAGAAGCTGAACGCCTGAGGGTGGTGCTGCATTCTTTTAATACCATTGAAGAACTGCATGCGTTGATAGCGGTACTGGCTGCACATGCATCAGACCAATAAATAAAAACCCGGCTTTTATTAAAAAGCCGGGCTCAGGTATTGACCGGATTAACAACCTCTAAAACTGCTATTTTAAATATATTTTTGGTGTAGGGTGTTTGCTGCTGTAAAGATGGTAATAGTTTTTATCGCCTGCAATACAATTAAGTGGTATTACCTGTTTGTGGAAGAAATCTCTGCTATGGATGTCATGATTGCTGAGGTAGTGATCGCTGCTCTGGTTCTAGTTTAGCATTATCGAAATGTTTACAGCGTCTGGCGTATCAAACGCCCACTAGCCACTCGCCATTTCCCACTTGCCCTAAATGAGGCTGATGATAAAAAGGCCGACAAACAAACCTCCGAGGATGAGTTTTTTTGACCTGTGCGTATATGTAAGTTCCAGTTTCATATAATCTGTTTCTGTAAGTAAGACTATCGTTTTACTATACGGTTTAAAAATGATGCCGGATTTTCTTAACGGCTTTATAATTTGACGTTATAAAGGTCAAACAGGTTACAGGTAAGGACAATACAATTTTGTGGTATTACCTTGTTGTGTTACACATGGTGCTGCGATTGGCCGCTATTGATTTACCAGCGGTTAACAACGCGTGTAAACGGTGTACAACGGGTGAATAACAATTATAAAAGTTATGGTGATGCTGGTGGTTGCCGTAGCAAAAACAATTATTTTCGGGTATCGATTTAATGTTTTATTAACGTATGAGAATCATTCCCTTTTTAATAAGTCTTTTTGGTTGTATAGCACTGGTTATTTTGCTGGGTACAAAACTTATTTTACCGGCACCGCTGGCAGAATTGTTAAGTCCGCAGCAAGGTGTATGGCAAAATGCAGAGCCTGCCGCTATTAATTATAGCTTGGATCTTTCATTTCCGCAGTTAAAAGGAAAGTCTGAAGTATACCTAGACGATCGCCTGGTGCCGCATGTATTTGCTGAAAACGATGAAGATGCTTTTTTTATCCAGGGTTACCTGCATGCAAAATTTCGTTTGTGGCAAATGGAATTTCAAACACATGCAGCTGCCGGCCGGTTGTGCGAGATTATGGGCGATAAAATTGGTTCGCTGGATGTGCTGAATAAAGTGGATCGTTATTTCAGAAGGCTGGGTATGGGGTATGCTGCTGAAAAATCTTTGCAGGTGATAGAGGCAGATACGGCCACCCGTTTAATGTGCAACGCTTACACCGCAGGCGTGAATGCATACATCCGTTCATTAACACGCGGGCAACTGCCGCTTGAGTATAAATTGCTGGGTTACCAGCCTGAATTATGGAGCAATCTAAAAACCGCCCTGTTTATAAAATACATGGCATTTGATCTGGCCGGCGGGGAAAGCGATTTTGAATTTACTGCTGCAAAGAATGCATTATCTAAACTGGACTTTGAAACCCTGGTACCCATCAGGCCCGATTCACTTGACCCGATTATACCAGCCGGTACTTTGTTTGACGCCCCGGCGATAACGGTTCATACACCCGCCAGCGCCGACTCTTTGTATTTCAACTTTAAAAAAGATTCTTCTGCATTACCCGAACTGCCGGTAAAACCCAATGCAGACAATGGCAGCAATAACTGGGCAGTCAACGGTAAAAAAACCAGGAGTGGATTTCCTATTCTATGTAATGATCCGCACCTTGGATTAAACCTGCCCTCGCTCTGGTATGAAATGCAGATTCATACACCGCATTTCAATGCATATGGCGCCAGTTTTCCATCGGCCCCCGGCATTATTATTGGGTTTAACGATAGCTGCGCATTTGGTGTAACCAACGCCGGCAGGGATGTAAGGGATTATTATACCATCCAATTTAAAGATGCTTCCAAATCCGCTTACCTGTACAACGGTGAGTGGAAGACAACTGAATTCAGGATTGAGCGCATCAGCATAAAAGGAAAACCGGCATTTATTGATACGGTGGCGTATACCATATTCGGTCCTGTGTTGTTTGACGACAAATACGCCAGCCGCAGCAACGATGGAAAAGCGTATGCCGTTAGATGGAAAGCACACGACCCGAGCAATGAGATGAAAATGTTTTATCAACTCGACAGGGCGCGCAATTACGACGATTACCTGCAGGCCATCAAAAATCTGCATACGCCCGGTCAGAACTGTGCATTTGCTGCAAAGAATGGCGATATTGCCATTTGGTGCCAGGGAGAATTTCCGGCAAAATGGAAACGACAGGGCGATTTTGTAATGCCGGGTACCGATAGCAGCTACCAGTGGCAGGGTATGATACCGCAGGCAGAGAATCCGCATATGGTAAACCCCGAGCGTAATTTTATTAGTAGCGCCAACCAGTTTCCGGCAGACAGCACTTATCCCTACTACCTGGGCGGCAGCTTTCCCAATTACCGTGGATGGATAATCAATAAACGCCTTGCACAGATGGCAGATATCACCGCGCAGGATATGATGGATTTGCAAACCAATAATTACAATGTATTTGCTGAAATGGCCCGGCCTGTATTACTAAAAAACATGAATGAAGCGGCGCTGGATGCTGATGAGAAAAAATACTGGACGGTTTTTAAAGACTGGAACCTGCGCAGTGATACCGGTGAAACAGGGCCGATGGTATTTGCTGTACTGTGGGATAGCCTGGAAAGGGAAATATGGACAGACGACCTTGCGCGCATCAAAACAACGGCGGTGCCTTATCAAAGCAGTTTGCTGGAAGGACTGTTGCGCGATTCTGCTTTCAGATTTGTAGATAATCTGAATACACCGCAAATAGAAACACTTCCTGAAGTGCTGATGACTGCTTTTAAAAAAACGGTGCCGGTTATAAAAAAGGCAGAGGCAGATGGCAATGCATCGTGGTCAAAATTCAAGGATACGCATATTAATCACTTGACCAAACTACCTGCACTCAGCCGCCTGCATTTACCTATTGGCGGCGGCACGCATATTATTAATGCTACAAAGGCCGAACATGGGCCCAGCTGGCGCATGGTAGTATCGCTCACACCAGAAACCGAAGCGTATGGCGTCTATCCAGGTGGGCAAAATGGCAACCCCGGAAGTGTTTACTATGATAGTTTTATAGATAACTGGGCCAATGGAAAGTATTATCCGTTATGGGTAATGAAAAAAACAGAACTGGCAGATAAAAGGGTGAAATATAAAATGGTTTTTAGTAATTAAAAAATGCTTTTTTGTTTCAGCGCTGAAAAAATAAACAACAGATGAAATTTTTAGCTTCTATTTTGTTAACGGGCTTACTCAGTTTTGTTATTGGTTTGTATATAGACTGGTGGGGTATTGCCATAGTGGCTTTTTTGGTAGCTGTGTTGATTCACCAGGCACCGTTGCAATCTTTTTTAACAGGCTTTATTGCGTTGCTGCTTTTGTGGGGCGGCATGTCGTGGTATATTGACATGCAAAACAATCATGTGCTTTCGCGTAAATTATCTGTGCTGCTGCCCTTTGGAGGATCTACTTTTCTGATGATACTGGTAACGGCGCTTATCGGCGCACTGGTGGCGGGCCTGGCTGCGCTGGCGGGCAGTTATGCGCGGGCAAAAAAAATTGACAGGTCTGCATTGTAAAAATAACAAAGGGTCCTTTTTTCAAAGACCCTTTAATGTAAAGGCTTAACCAAGAGATGCAGTTTTCAAAGTGTAACGGTTAGTATTTCAAAGGAACGGATATGGATGAGGGTTTGGGTGCACTATAAATTAAAAAGCAGTTGGTTTTGGCAAGGGTACAACGGTATAGGGTGTTGGTTTTTTAAAAGATTTGGATTTGTTTCAATTGCTGATACAAAGTAACGCCAACGCGCCGCCGAAAAAAATAGAGCATTGTGTGTATTTAGAGTCATCAATTCAGTATTGCATTTGTAGTTGTTCTACTACAAGCTTGGCTTTAAAAACACTGTTGCCAGGCAAACTGGTAAGAGAATCGCTTCTCCGCAATAACGTCAAGCAATCATTTTTAATAAAAACTTATTGACTGGATCTTTTTTGCATAACACGAAATGCTGAGATTTGACGGTATTAATCAACGATTGTTCATAAAAAAAGCTGCATATGGATACGAGAAGAGAATTCATAAAAAAGTCAATGCTTTTGTCGGGCGCCGCAGGCATTACCGGTATGTTGCCCGCTTCTGTACAAAGGGCGCTTGCCATTAACCCTGCGCCGGGCAGCACATATATGGATGCAGAACACATTGTTGTATTAATGCAGGAAAACCGTTCGTTTGATCATTGTTTTGGTACCCTGCAGGGCGTACGGGGTTTTAACGACCCACGTGCTATTATGCTACCCGATAACAAACCCGTTTGGATGCAGACCAATGAAAAGGGTGAAACGTATGCGCCTTTCCGCCTTAATATTAAAGACTCTAAAGTAACATGGATGGGCGATTTGCCGCACAGCCGTGCCTCGCAGGTAGATGCCTACAATGCTGGCAAGTATGATCAATGGCTGATTGCAAAGCGTTCCAACAACCCACAGTATGCCGCTATGCCACTTACCCTGGGCTATTATAACCGGCATGATCTGCCGTTTAATTACGGCATGGCAGATGCATTTACCATTTGCGACCAGAATTTTTGTTCCGCCATGACCAGCACCACACCCAACCGATCTTTTTTCATGACCGGTAAAATTATGAGCGAAGAAAACGGGTTGCCAAAAGCCAATATTCGCAACAACGATTACAGTTATGGTAAAATGCCGTGGAAAACTTTTCCTGAACTGCTCACAGAAAATGATATCCCCTGGAAGTTTTACCAGAATGAACTGGATTGCGGCGGCGGATTTACCGGAGACGAACGCGCCTGGTTGTCAAACTTTGGTTGCAACCTGCTGGAATTTTTTGCCGCCTACAATGTAAAATTTTCGCCGCGTTATATAAAAAACCTGCAGAAGCTGGCCGATACACTGCCCGGCGAAATAAACAGGCTGCAGGAACTCAGCCCATCAAGTGACGAAGCCGCAAAAAAAACCCAGGCTGAAATTGCAAAGAAGCAGGAAGTGCTCAACAACGCCGTGGCAGAACTTAAGCAATGGAACCGTGAAACATTTGAAAAGTTACCCGCCAAACAACAGCAACTGCACCATAATGCATTTGTAGTAAACGATGCCGATCCCTCTTACCGTTCTGTAAGCCGCTTAAAATATACGGATGGTGGTACAGAGCGAGAACTCACCGTGCCATCGGGTGATATTTTATTCCAGTTTCGCAAAGATGTTACAGAGGGTAAGCTGCCGGTGGTATCCTGGTTTGCAGGGCCGCAAAATTTTTCTGATCATCCCAGTGCGCCATGGTATGGTGCGTGGTATGTATCGGAGGTGCTTGACATATTGACCAGGAACCCGGAAGTATGGAAAAAAACCATTGTTATTTTTACCTATGACGAAAACGATGGTTATTTTGATCATGTGCCGCCTTTCTCCATTCCGGATAATAATAAACCTGGCACTGGTAAATGCTCTGCCGGTATTGAAACTGAAATAGAACAGGTACGTTTTGAACACGAGGTAAAGCAAGGGGTACCACCCAAACAGGCGCGGGAAGGTGCGGTAGGACTGGGTTTCCGTGTACCAATGATCATTGCATCGCCCTGGAGCCGTGGCGGTAAAGTATGTTCACAATTGTTTGATCATACTTCTACTTTAAGGTTCGTGGAAAAATTTGTAAATAAGAAATTCAACAAAAATATCAGGGTCGATAATATCAGCCAGTGGCGCCGCGCCATCAGCGGTGATCTTACCGCCGCTTTCAGTCCGTATGATGGTAAACCCGTTACTGCCATTCCCTTTTTACAACGGGATGCTTTTGTGGAAGATATATACAATGCCAAATTTAAAGAGACGCCCGCCGGCTATAAACAAATTGCTGCTGCAGATATTGAGCAGGCCCTGTTAAAAAAAGATTACTCAGGCATTATGCCACAACAGGAAAAAGGTATGCGCCCCTCTTGCGCATTGCCGTACGAGCTGGGTGCCAACGGTAAACTAAGCGATGATAAAAAGCAGTTTACTATCACATTGCAGGCCGGCAATACTGTTTTTGGCGATCAGTCTGCGGGGAGTGCGTTTACGGTAAGCGCACCCGGCAAGTATACCAGCGAAAACAATGCGGCAACTACTTTCCGCAACTGGTCTTTTGCAGTGGCAGCCGGCGATAGCATCGCTTACCATTGGCCTTTGAATGCTTTCAAAAATAACCATTACCATTTACGTGTAGATGGTCCCAATGGTTTTTATCGCGAGTACAGGGGAAGTGACAGCGATCCATTATTACATGTTACCTGTACCTATGAATTGGATGCTCGAAAAAAACCAACCGGCAATTTGTTGCTGGCATTGGTGAATGCAGGCAAACAAGCACCAATGACTGTAGAAATTAAAGACAATGCATACGGTAACAAAAGCATCCGCAGAGGTATTGCCCCTGCTGTTTCGCAAACTATAATATTGCCCGCGGGCAAAAGCCATGGTTGGTACGATTTGAGTATCGTGATCAATGGAATCCCCGGTTTTGAGAAAAGGTATGCCGGCCGTATAGAAACCGGGAGGGAAAGTTTCAGCGACCCGGTAATGGGTGGAGAAAAGTTGTCATAAGCTATGAGGTAAAGTTTCCGCTCACGGTGCGCTACCTGGCTTTTTAATACAGACAGATCCCGCAATATTTTGCATTTTTACTTATTGATGTCCGGGAAAAACTACCTCATTATACGAAGACCCAGTTGTAGCAAAGGTTTTCAGTGATTTAAACAAGCGGAGGGCCTGCATTTCTAAGACCTGATACCAGTACGCTTTGAGATGCCTCGTTTTATCAATGTGTCAATGATCTTTCAGGGGTATTGATGAACCTTACGGTTTCCGTCAGCTTTGTACAGAAGCTGAATGATGCGATGGCTGAAATACCTACTGCTGCTCAATCACAGGGAAAAAGGAAAACGCAGCATCGAAAAGCGTACGAGCGCCCGGCCGGCCTGAGGCCATCGTATTAAAAGGTTTGCAGGATTTAACCGGACAATAATGATTTTTACTTTAGAATTTCTATTTTTTAGAAAAGAACGTTAAAATGCCCGTTTTGACGTTCTTTTTTTATTTGGGTGTCAAGGGTTTCGCATTTCGCCGGTATTTTCGTGTAGTTAGCAGCATGCTATGAGAAAACCATTACTTCTATTTTTTATTGCAGTCGCCCTTGTTAGTTCCGCTTTCGCAGGGCGCATAAGCGGTACCGTTACAGATGAAAAAGGCGAATCCCTGGCCTATGCTTCTGTATTTGTAAAAGGCACCACACTAGGTACTACAGCCAATAACCAGGGTAAATTTTTTCTGGATGTAGAGGCGGGCAATTATACCATTACCTGCCAGCATGTGGGTTACACGCGCCAGGAAAAAACAGTTACTGTTGTTAACGGATCGCAGGAGCTCAATTTTCAGTTGGCATTGCAACAGACTACCATGAAGGAAGTGGTTGTACGCGCCGGCGCGGAAGACCCTGCCTATGAAATCATCCGTAACGCCATCAAAAAAAAGAAAGATTATGTAGAGCCCCTGGATTCATTTACCTGCGAGGCCTATATCAAAACCCTTATCCGATCGCGCAAGGTGCCCAAAAAAATATTGGGTAAAAAAATAGAAGAGTCAGACAGGCAGGAGATGGGTGTAGACTCTGCCGGAAAAGGCATTATCTATTTGTCTGAATCACTCACCAAAATCGCTTCTAAAAAGCCGGGAAAGATGAAGCTGGAAGTGTTATCGGGCCGCGAAAGCGGTGGCAACGGGTTTGGTTTTAATTTTCCTACGTTTACCAATTTCTATAATAACAACGTAAATGTGTTTGCCATGCAACAGTTAAGTCCGCGTGGCTTTATTTCTCCCATTGCAGACGGCGCCCTTGGTTATTACCGCTTTAAATACCTCGGCTCTTTTTTTGAAGACGGTAAAGAGATTAACCAGATCAAAGTGATTCCCCGGCGCAAATACGAACCATTGTTTTCGGGCACTATTAATATAACGGAAGGGGATTGGCGCATTCACAGCCTTGACCTGATGCTGCTGAAAGAATCGCAACTGCAGGTGCTGGATACCCTTATCATCAGACAAATTCATGTGCCTATCGGCAACAATGTTTGGGAGACAAAAGACCAGACCATTTATTTTACATTCAATGTGTTTGGTTTTGATGCTATCGGCAATTTTATCAATGTATATAATAAGTACGATGCCAATCCGCAGTTCTCAAAAAAGTATTTCAACAATGTGGTGATGGCGTACGATACTGCGGCTAATAAAAAAACCAGGCAATACTGGGATTCTGTGCGACCCGTGCAGCTGGAAGCAGAAGAAGCACTTAACTACCGCATTAAAGACAGCGCGTTCCTGGCGCAGCGCGATTCTGCGCGGTCTAAACACACCATAGATTCCATGCGCAAAAAGCAGGGGCGGGTAACGCCCATGAAAATATTTTGGAATGGTTATACCCGTTCTAACTTCAACCCCGATCATCCGTTTTCTTACAGCTGGCAGCCATTGCTGAAAAACCTGTATTACAATACTGTGGAAGGTGTGGCCATTAATGCGGAAGCCGTTTTCAGAAAATCATTTCCGGCGTTGCGCCAGCAAATTACGTTTACCCCGCATGTACGCTATGGTTTTTCCAACACGCATCTTAACGCCTGGGGAACGCTGGTATTCAGCAAACGTGTTTTTAATCGCGATGCAGACGGATTAGGCGGTACGTCTACCAGAAATACCTGGACGGTTTCGGGCGGCAAAAGAATCAGCCAGTTTAATAAAGAGAATCCTATAACACCGCTGTTCAATACGGTATATACGCTGTTGTTTAAACGCAATTACATGAAGCTGTACGAAAATTATTACGGCAATATTACCTGGAACAAACGCTTCGACAACGACCTGCGCATTACGGCCGATGTATTGTATGAAGACAGGTTACCATTAGACAATACTACCAATTACGCATTGTTTAAAAATGAAGATCGCGCATTTACACCCAATTACCCGTTTGAAAAAATTACCGCCCAGTTTGAACGCCACCAGGCGTTTATAGCAAGCGTTGTACTGCAGTTTAAACCCGGCCAGAGATACGTACAATTTCCACGCGGCAAAATGGCCGTGGGGTCAAAATACCCTACGTTCTCGCTGGGTTACTATAAGGGCATCAACAAGCTCCTGGGCAGCGATGTAAATTTTGACAAATGGAAATTTGCGGTGTGGAATGAAATGAATTTTAAATTGCTGGGTCTAATGAAATATAATTTTAGTATGGGTGGTTTTCTCAATACTAAGAAAGTTTTTATCCAGGACTATCAGCATTTCAATGGCAACCAGGTATTTTATGCCAGCCAGTATGTAAACAGTTTTCAACTGGCACCCTATTACGCCAACAGCACCACGGCTGCGTTTTATATGGTGGCGAATGTTGAGCATCATTTTAATGGATTACTCACCAATAAAATTCCGCTTTTTAGAAAATTGAACTGGCACCTGGTGGCTGGCTCCAATGCCTTTTATGTAAACAAGAACAATAATTATGTAGAGGCATTTGCCGGTTTAGAAAATATTTTTAAACTCTTCAGGGTAGATGTAGTAGCCTCGTATTTAAATGGCAATACCGGTCTGGTTGGCGTACGTGTGGGTTTTGGCGGTTTGTTTGGCGGCAGTATCAGCGTGAGATAAGCATCAAGAATAATTAATAAATAAAAATTCAAAATTATTGGTGTCGGGTTAAATCGTACAAACCTTTTAATACGATGGCCTCAGGCCGGCCGGGCGCTCATACGCTTTTCGATGCTGCGTTTTCCTTTCCCCCTGTAATTGATCATCAGTAGGTATTTCAGCCATCGCATCATTCAACTTCTGTACAAAGCTCACGGAAAAACGAGGCATCTCCAAGCGTACTGGTATCAGGTCTTACAATGGCAAGCCTCCGCTTGTGTAAATCACTGCAAGCCTTTGCTACAACTGGTCCTTCGGATAATCACATAATTTTTCCCGGACACGAATACTTAAAAATTAACAATTTAGAAGGGGTTTGCACCACAGGCGAATCTGGAAATTGTTATTGCCATTTTACAAAATCCGTAGTACACCAATGGTGGGGCATTGCGGCAAAACCTACAACTTATTACTTAAAACTTACTACTTTTGCAGCTGTATCAGAAATTTTGTTCACAACGCAAGTGTCCTTAAAATTTCAAACAACTATGGCAGTATTACACAACCGTGTCTCTCAAAAAGAGCTGAAAGAACGTTTATACCAGGAAACAGAGCCCCGCACCACTCTTTCATTTTATCATTATTTTCCGATTACTGATCCGGCATTTTTTCGCGATGCGCTGTACAAGGCATTGAATAGTCTCAATGTGTTTGGTCGTATTTATGTGGCGCATGAGGGCATCAATGCACAAATAAGTGTACCGCAAAGTAATTTCGAAAATCTGCAATCGCATTTATATTCCATTGAACCCCTGGCTGGCATACGCCTGAATATTGCAGTGGATGATGACGGTAAATCTTTCTGGGTGCTGAAAATAAAGGTACGCGATAAAATTGTAGCAGATGGCATTGCGGATGCAGGCTTTAGCATGGAGCGAAAAGGAAAGTATGTAAATGCCCGGCAAATGAATGAATTGCTGAACGACAGCAATACCATTGTTGTGGATATGCGCAACCATTATGAATATGAAGTGGGGCATTTTGAAAACGCATT
Source organism: uncultured Chitinophagaceae bacterium (assembly GCA_963705285.1). Lineage (GTDB taxonomy): Bacteria > Bacteroidota > Bacteroidia > Chitinophagales > Chitinophagaceae > JACMLD01. Next base: position 4,949,560 of record OY970066.1, on the reverse strand, counting down.
GGAAATACCGAGCGATACTTTTCGCGAGCAATTACCTATGGCGGTAGCCATGTTAGAGGAAGAAAAAGATAAAAACATTATCATGTACTGCACGGGTGGTATTCGCTGCGAGAAAGCGAGCGCCTATATGCTGCACAACGGTTTTAAAAATGTTTTCCATCTTGAAGGCGGCATCATTAATTATGCGCAACAGGTAAAAGATGCAGCGTTGGAGAGTAAGTTTATTGGTAAAAATTTTGTGTTTGATGACAGGCTGGGGGAGCGCATTACTGAAGATATCATTGCTAAATGCCACCAGTGCGGTAAGCCCGCCGATACCCATACCAACTGCCGAAATAATGGTTGCCATCTCTTATTTATTCAATGTGCGGCATGCGCCACCACTTATGATGGGTGCTGCAGTGCAGATTGCCAAACCGTGTATAATATGCCCGAAGAAGCACAAAAAGAATTGCGTAAAGGCATCGATAAAGGGATGATGGTATTCAATAAATCGCGTAAAAGATTGCGGCCAACAATTGAAGAAAATAAGAATTCAAAAGCTGGCCCGCAATGATGGGGCGGAGGCTGTTGCAGGGGTTTCCTGGCGTGACGTCGTTGCGAACCGCCATAAAGTTTTTTGCATTGGCGGAGAGATTGGGCGGTGAAGCAATCTGAATCTAGCCATGTTAGTCTCTTGCATCTATTACGCATCATGCGTTTGCAATTTTGTTTCGCACCCTGCTAAGGTAGCAGAGGATTGCTTCGCCGCGCAACTCACCAATTATTTAAATTACCCAGCTGGCGGCTCGCAATGACGGAAGAGGAGATTGCTTCGCCGCAAGTTGCGTATTGTTTGATCATCCTGCTGGCGGCTAGCAAAGACGCAACAGAAGATTGATTGAAACCTCAGAGCTATTGCTCCCTACCTCACTTACTCATCCATTTCAAACAAACAGGATTGCCCACTTCAATTTTTTTACCCATATCGGTCAGCAAACCGGTTACTTTATCTCTTTTAAACACCACAATATTGTCGCTGTTCTGATTGGCCACCAGCAGGTAGTTGCCAGAAGGGTCGAGGCTGAAATTGCGGGGTGCTATTCCTAACGTAGACTGAAAACCTGCAACGGCCAATTTGCCGCTGACCGGGTTAATTGAAAAGATGGTAATGTTATTGGCATCTCCGCGGTTACTGCAGTATAAAAATTTGCCATCGTCAGAAACATGAATATCAGCACTGCCCATAAAGCCTTTAAAATCCGGCGCAGCCGCACTGATGCTTTGTATAGTGGCGAGTTTGCCGGCGGCATATTTAAGTACTACAACCGTGCCGGTCAGCTCTTCCATCAGGTAAGCATATTTCTTATTGGGTGCAAAGGTGATGTGGCGCGGTCCACCATTATCGGGCGAAGCCACAAAATTTTGTGCTGCCGTAGCAAGTTTACCAGTCTTGTTGTTAAATGAATATATCATCAGTTTGTCCATGCCCAGGTCTGGCACCAGCAACAGCTTGTTGTCTGGTGTAAAATACGTACAATGCACATGCGCTTTTTCCTGCCGCTGTTTATTGGCGCTGCTGCCCGTGTGTTGTATGTGCTGGCTTTGCTCGGCCAGGGCGCCGCCGGTTTTCACCGGAAACACACCCAGGCTGCCCCCACTATAGTTGGCAACGCTTACCCATTTGCCCGTTTTGTCGGTGGCAACATAACAGGGATGGTCACCCCCGGATGATTGCTGGTTGATAAAGCTCAGTTCACCCGTTTTTTTATTGAAGCTGTAGGCGCCTACTGCGCCACTGCCTTTGCCGTCTTCAAATGCTGCATATACATACTGCTGGCCCGGTGATACAGTAAGGAAAGATGGGTTGGATGCTTTTATTTTGCTTTTGTAGGCGGCATCACCGGTAGCGCTGTTAAAATCATACACATAAATGCCTTCGCCTTTACCAGTAGTATACGTGCCGATAAGCAGGTAACTATGCTGAGCGTTGACTGTAAAAAATGAAAAGACAACTATGAGAAAGAAAATATTTTTCATATGCCAATAGCTTTAATTTACTTTACAAAGGCCATAAAGATAACTGAAAAACAATATTAATAATGCGGCAAGCGGCTGCAGGTACGCACTGCAAACAATGCCGCCTGAACACTAACATGCTGAAGCAGGCACTAGACAATGATTTTTGCAAGATAATGGCAATGCTCTGCCTGCTGCTCATAGCAGCGGGTCACTGCACCACCATTGATAAAAAAGAAGCACCCGAAGATATCCTTGCCCTGTTGCCTGCATATATAAAAGACAGTGTGTACTTATGGCCCGGTAACCCATACACGGCTGCAAAAGCAAACATTGGCCGTTATCTTTTTTACGACAGGCGCATGTCTGTTAACCAATCTAAATCATGTGCCAGTTGTCATGCGCCTGCATTTTCGTTTACGGATGGCTACCGGAGGTCAATAGGCGCGCTGGGCGATAATGTGCAGCACAATGCCCGTGCATTGATAAATATTGTATACAACAGATACCTCACCGCTGCAGATTCTACACTTCATTTTCCGGAGCAGCAGATCAATAACCCAATGTTTCATCATACCCCGGCAGAATTGGGCTGGAAGGGGAACGAACATATTATACTCGCAAGATTGCGAAACGATAGCCTCTACCGTATTCAGTTGCCGCTGTTGTTTCCTGAAGACAAAGATCCTTTTACAACAATAAATATACAGCGCTGCATCAGCAGTTTTATAAAATCAATTGTGGCGTTGGATGCGCCGTACGACAGATGGATACACCGCAAAGACAGTACAGCGCTTACTGCATCGCAGATGAACGGTATGAAATTATTTTTTTCTGATCGCCTGCATTGCAGTTCCTGTCACGGCGGTATCAATTTTACTACACCGGGGTTGCGCGATGAAAATGGTCAGCCGGCTTTTTACCAAAACACCGGGTTGTATAATATTAATAGTATGGATAGTTTTCCGGCGAGCGACCAAGGACTGCTTGAACTAACCGGCCAGGCTGCGGATCAGGGGAAATTTCTGGTGCCTACGCTGCGCAATCTTGCATTTACCGCACCTTACCTGCACGATGGCAGTGCAGAAAACCTTAACGATATAATCACCCTATATGAAAATGGTGGCCGGAATATCAGCTCCGGAATCAACCGGGGCGATGGGCGACTGCACCGAAATAAAAATCCGCTGATCAACGGATTTGCCATTTCTCCACAGGAAAAAAAGGATCTGATTAGTTTTCTAATGGCGCTGTCAGATTCATCGGTTTGCACTAACCCGCGGTACGCCAACCCATTTACAATGGATGAAACACACCCATAACCACTACAGTTAACTTGGTAACGATGAAGTTTTTTAGGCAATTATGATAAGTGTTTTCTTGTAAAATTTATTAATGATTGTTGGTACTAAAACCAATATTGCTGAAAATACGGTACAGCCAAAATCAACCTTTCTCTATCCTTTTCTAAACATTTCATTATTCGGAATGCTGCAGTAACCAATCGTAGAATTACGCGCCTTTGTGGTTTTCCGGTAATAGTCAATAATCGGTTTGATGAATAATAGTAAGCTGTAAACTATTGATATCAAATTAGATGGCTGTGAGTTTTTATGTAATTCCCAGCGTAAGTAGTTGCTTGTATAAAATATTGGCTAAATCTACTTATCGAAAAAATCAAACACTTCGTCTAATACAGATTCTGAAGGTTAGCAACTCTCGTATTTGATAGTAGTTTTGCATTAGAGACAGTATTAATACTGTTCTCAATAAACAGCAAACGTACCCTTATGAAACTTAAATTTTACACTTACAGAGTTGCACTAGTTTTGATTAGTGTCTTTACCTGCGAGGTGATGAACGCTCAAGTATCAGGAACGGTGTTCCGAGATATGAATTCAAACGGCGTTCAGGATGCCACTAATCCGGCAGAACCAGGCCAGTACGGTGTTACCGTAAAGGCGTTTAATGCAGCCAATAGCCTGATGGCAACCGCCACTACAGATGCAGCCGGTAATTATAATTTTAGTGCTGCGCAAATACCCGCAGGTTCTGCAGTCAGGATTCAGTTTTCTGCTACCGCAGGCGACTATCCTTCAAAAAGATCTGCAGGAGACAAAACAAATGTTCAGTTTGTTATTGCAGGCCCTACAGCCAACACTACAGATTATGCAATGGCTACTAAAAAACTGTTGTCTGACAATGCCAACCCGTATGTTGCCACCACCGCTGCCACCAATGGTAACGCTTTGGCAACCGGTGCAGGCAATGCCGGCGATAATGATAATCTTTTTGTATTTCCTTACGATTTAAGCAACGATGGCGGCAGCACACGCAGGGCAAAGAACCAATATACCGGTTCTGTATTTGGCCTTGCATGGCAGCGTGAATCGCGCACCCTGCTACTGGCAGCTTATCTTAAAAGGCACGCAGGTTTTGGCCCCGGCGGCATTGGCGCCATCTATCAAACACAGATTAGCAAAGATGGCGAACCAACCAGTCCTTCCATGTTGCTGGATGTAAATGCACTAGGCATCAACGTTGGTACAGACCCCCGTGTGGATCCATTGCCAGATGCCGCCAGCGCACCTAATACCGATATGGGCGTATTTGCAGAGGTAGGTAAAAGAGGTATTGGCAGTATTGAACTGGCAGACAATGGCCGCGACCTGTACATTGTAAATATGTATGAAAAGAAATTACACCGTATTAATATCGGCAATCCCATTAAATCATCTTTCAGCAGTGCAGATGTAACCGGTACATGGGATATACCTAATCCTAACATTGCAGGCACAGAATGGCACCCCATGGCATTGAAAGCGCATGCGGGCAAAATGTATGTGGGCGGTATCTGTACACAGGAAGTAAATGGTATGCCGAAAATTTCCGATTCAGTTAATTTGAGCGGGGTTGTGTATGAAATCGATATTAAATCTGCTTCACCTGCTTTTACCGAAGTAATGCGTTTCCCTATCACGCACAGAAGGGGTTTTACCAATGCGGATTTCCGTTATGAATACCGTAACAACTACTGGAGTGCATGGCAGAACAGCGGCGATATTTCGCTGGGCGGCCCATTGCGTGCAGACCTGCTTGGTTCTTTACTGGGCGGAAACGCTACCGGTTTATACTATTCACAGCCGCTTTTCAGCGCTATTGAATTTGATGTGGATGGCTCCATGGTAGTGGCGCTGCGCGACCGTTTTGGCGACCAGGGTGGTTATGCCAATTACTTTGAAACCGGTAATGCACCTGGTGAAACTTACCGCGTACTTTCTTCAGGCGAAATGCTGCGTGCGGGTAAAACCGCTACCGGTTGGGAACTGGAGAGCGGTGCTGTGGTATCTAGTGGTGGTATTACCACTGCTACGCCCGGCGCAACTGATAACAACCCGCTTAGCCTTGGTTCCTTCCTGGCATTGCTGGGTACACCATGGGGCGGTAATTACGGCCCAGGTGGCAAGTACTATTATTACAACCAGAATTTTTCAAATACCAATGTACCCGCTGCTTTTGCAGGCAGCACCAATACCGGCCACTATTTAAAGACCAATGGCGGACTGGCATTGTTACCGGGTTACAATGAAATCATGACTACAGCCATTGACCCCATGACCCAATCTTTTACCAACGGGTTGATCAAAAACTTTAACCTGGGTGGTAATGCGGGTAACATGGCAGGCCGTATGGCATTGATAGCCTCCGCCAGCGGCAACCCTTCCAACATGGGTAAAGCAGCTGCATTGGGTGATCTTGAAATTTTGCTGGATGCGCAATCCGTAGAAATAGGCAACCGCGTTTGGAACGATATCAATATGAATGGCGTACAGGATGCCGGTGAACCCGGTATTGCCAATGTACTGGTTGTATTAAGAAGCCCGGGCGATGATGGTGCTTACAATACAGGCGATGATCAAACATGGTCTGTAACCACCGATGCCAATGGTAATTATTATTTCGACGGAAGTTTTGTAAACGATGATCGCCGTCCTGCCTCATGGATTGGCGTAAGCAATACCAACTCTGGCATCCTGCCCGGCTTTGAATACAAAGTTGAGATTAACCCACAGGCTGCACTCACCGGTTTATTGCTGACGGCCGCCCATGCATCTGATGATGAGATTGATAATGACGCCACCTACAATGTAACCAGGGCCGAATACATCATCAACCCGGGCGGTTCTACTGCTGCCAACAGCAGTTTTGAAAACAATTATAATATCGACTTCGGTTTTACCAATAACAGCCTGCTGGGCGTACATAAACTGGATGTTTCTGCCAGCCAGGTAAACAACGATGTTAAAGTAAAATGGAATACGGTTTCAGAACAGAACGTAGCTAAATACATTGTTGAAAGAAGCACAGATAACAAATCGTTCAGCGGTATAGGTTCAGTGTCATCAAAAGGCAATGGCAACTTTAGTTACCTGCTGGCCGATAACATTGATGAACTGTCTGCTGCAAAAATCTATTACCGTATTAAAGTGATAGACAACAACGGAAGTGTTCATTACTCTATCACCGTGTCTGTGAACAGCAAACAAACCGGCAAGATCACTATTACGCCTAACCCGTTTGTATCTTTTATACAGGTACAGGCGCCCGCAGAAAAAAGCGGTACTGGTACCATGCGCATCGTAAATGCCGGTGGACAGGTAATTTATAACAAAAATGTGCAGCTGGTAAAAGGTCAGAACAGCTTTACCATTGATGGCCTGGGCAATACCGCGAAAGGCATGTATTATTTTGAACTGGAGTCTGGCGGTAGCATCACCCGTGAGAAAATCATCAAACAATAAGGTTATAAATAATTGCGGCGGATGTAGCAGATTGACACCATCCGCGCTGAATGTTCTCTCACCAATTCGTACCCCATCTATCAGCAACGTACACCTCCTTTTGGGGGTGTACGTTTTTATGGGATGCATAGCGGGAGCTATTGTTATGCCCCTGTTGATGCTTTCACCAACACGTTAAAACTATGCCCCTGTTGGTGTTTTCACCAACAGGTTGAAGCGGCCGACGAGTATGGGATTTGTTGGTGAAAACACCAACAAAGGCGGGGAGAAGAAATACGTTTGAGCCCCTGTTGGTGTTTTCACCAACAGTTTTAAAACAGAAATTAACTCTGCCGTATTTGCGCAGTAAAAATGAAGCAAGCCTGGCTACGGTGCCGGTGACCATCCACATGCACCACGCAGCGTGGAAACTTTACAAATGCCAGTACTATTTCAGCCGGGCAGTTTTTCCAGCGCATCAATTATCAGGGTAAATGTTTCCTGTTCGCTTTTTTGTTGCGGAATAAATTTTTCACCAATCACTTTTTCATACAGTTCAATGTATCTTTTGCTGATGGTGGCAATCCATTCATCGGTCATGGTTGGAACGGTTTGTCCTTCTTTGCCCATAAAATTATTGGCAATCAGCCATTCCCTTACAAATTCCTTGCTGAGCTGTTGTTGTTTTTCGCCTTTGGACTGTCTTTCTTCAAAACCATCGGCATAAAAATACCGAGAAGAATCGGGGGTATGTATTTCATCCATCAGGTAAATGGTATCACCTATTTTCCCGAATTCATATTTGGTGTCTACCAATATCAGCCCCTGCTTTGCAGCAATCTGTTTTCCTTTTTCAAATAATTGCAGGGTGTATTGCTCCAGTATGGCCCATTCTGCTGCGGTGGCCAGTCCGCCTGCAATGATGGCTTCTTTGCTGATGTCTTCATCGTGTCCTTCTTCTGCCTTGGTGGAAGGTGTAATAATGGGTGTAGGAAAAAAATCATTCTCTTTCATACCATCCGGCATGGGCACGCCGCACAATGATCTTTGTCCGCTTTGATAGGTCCTCCATGCATGACCGGTAAGATTGCCCCTTACCACCATTTCTATTTTAAAAGGGATACATTTAATACCGATAGATACATTGGGTGCAGGCACTACCGACAACCAGTTAGGACAAATTTCTGTTGTGGCAGCCAGCATGTATGCAGCTATTTGATTAAGCACTTGTCCTTTAAAAGGAATAGGGCGGGGAAGTATTACATCAAATGCAGATATGCGGTCAGACGCAATCATTACCAGCCAGTGATCGTTAATAGTATATACATCTCTTACCTTGCCGCTGTAAAATTTTGTTTGCTGAGGAAAACTGAAAGGTGCCATCATACGAAATTACGCGACGCATGTATAGCGCGGTGTTTAAAATATCAACAGCGTGTGTGCATTTGTGTAAATTTAATTTTTGCCCGTAAACCGCGTAAATTGTACTTTGCTACCCATTCGATTCAATAAAAACGCCATTATGAAAAAAAGCCATCGCTGTCTTGCCCTCTTGTTGATCGCATCAGTATTGTCTTTTACGGCTGCTGCCCAAACCATTACCATTACCGGAAATGTAAAAAACAGCAACAGTAAAGAGGCCGTTCCTGCTGTGTCAGTAACCGTAAAAGGATCTTCTGCTGGTACGTTTACCAATGAAAAAGGAGATTTTAAGTTAACCACCGCAGACAAATTACCCCTAACGCTCATCATCTCGTCCATTGGTTTTGAAACAAAGGAAGTGCCGGTTGCCAGCCTTTCCGGTCCCGTACAGGTAGATTTTGTACCTGCTTCTTCGCTGGGTACGGAAGTAGTGGTGTCAGCCAGCAGGGTGCCGCAGCGCATCCTTGAATCGCCGGTTTCTATTGAAAGAATCAGCGCCGCCAATATACGCAACGCCCCGGCGGCATCTTATTATGATGTATTGTCTACTTTAAAAGGGGTAGACGTGGTTACATCTTCGCTCACATTCAAAACACCCAGCACACGTGGTTTTATTGCCAGTGGTAATACCAGGCTCAACCAGCTGGTAGACGGTATGGACAACCAGGCGCCCGGCCTTAACTTTTCGGTAGGGGGTGTGGTTGGTTTAACCGAGCTGGATGTAGATAATATAGAATTGCTGCCAGGTGCGTCTTCTGCTTTGTATGGCCCCGGTGGCATGAATGGCACCATTCTCATCAACAGTAAAAACCCTTTTAAATACCAGGGCCTCTCGTTCCAGGTAAAAGAAGGTATCATGAATACGGATCACCGTTTCCGTTCTTTGTCGCCTTACCACAACTGGTCGGTAAGATGGGCGGAAAAAGTTTCAGACCGGTTTGCATTTAAAATAGGCATGGAACTGGTGGCAGCCAAAGACTGGCTGGGCTATGATAAAAGAAATTATTCGCGCACGGGTACTAACGGTAAAATCATACCGGGCGATCGCGCTACCGATCCCAATTATGACGGTGTAAATGTGTACGGCGATGAAACCACCATTGATATAAGATCAAATGTTTTTCCAGGTATTGCCGCACAAGCTCCTTTCCTCAAAGGTTTCCTGGATGGTTTGAATGATGGAAAACCAATCAATGTATCACGCACAGGATATGATGAGCCCGATGCTGTTAACCCCAATACCTTGAACTACAAATTAACGGGCGCACTGCACTATAAACTCTCTTCAAAAACCGAGGCCATACTGGCTGGTCATTGGGGTACCGGCAATACCGTATACACCGGCAGTGAAAGATATAATTTACGTGCCTTAAAAATAGGACAATACAAAATTGAATTAAACAATCCCAACTGGATGCTGCGCGCGTATACTACCCAGGAAGATGCCGGCGAAAGTTATAACGCCACTGTTACCACGCGATTGGTAAACGAAGCCTGGAAGCCAAGCGGCGGAGCAACAGGATGGTTTTCTCAGTACACCCAGGCGTATATCGGTGCCAGGTTAAATGGCGTAACCGATTTTAACGCGCATACGCTTGCACGTGCAACTGCAGATGTGGGCAGACCGGCGGGCAATAGCGACCAGTTTAAAACATTGTTCGATAAAGTAAGAAGCGTTCCTATTTCAAAAGGCGGCGGACTGTTTCTTGATAAAACCAATTTGTACATGGTAGAAGGCCAGGCCAACCTGAGCCAGCATACCGGCAAAGTGGCCGATATTATTATTGGTGCCAATTATAAAAGATACCTGCTCAATAGCGAAGGCACCTTGTTTGCAGACAGCACCGGAAAAATTGGCATCAACGAATTTGGCGCTTATATACAGGCTACCCGCGCATTGTTTAAAGATGTGGCCAAACTGCAGGTAAGCGGCCGGTACGATAAAAACCAGAACTTCAAAGGCAAGTTTACGCCAAGGGTTACCCTGGTATTAAAAGTGGCTGAAAACAATAACCTCCGTTTCAGTTACCAAACGGCTTATCGCTTCCCCAGTACGCAGCAGCAATGGATCAACCTTAACATTGGCTCAAACACGCAGCTGATAGGCGGAAATAAAAATTTCATTGATTTCTATAACCTGAAAGGCAACCCTACTTATGAGCTCAGTACATCTAACCCACCCACAGTAAATACTACACCATATGCTTACCCCGATTCAAAAGCCGAATCTGTAACAACCTATGAAGTAGGGTACAAGGGGCTGGCTACAAAAAGCCTGTTAATTGATGCCTATGCGTATTACGGACAATACAAAGATTTTCTTTACCGGACGCTGGTTATACAACCTAATACCAATGTAGCAGCCGTAGTGCAGGGGCTTGCCAACAATGTGGTAGCCAGTAACCTGGGCCGTATATTTTCAGTGCCGGCCAATACAACCTCCAAAGTAACCACGTACGGGTTTGGTTTGTCTATCGATTACAGGTTGCCGTTAGGTTTCATCATCAGTGGTAACGTTTCATCAGATAACCTTAAAGACGATGGTGGTTTCCGTGCTTCTTTCAGCACACCTAAATACAGAACAAACGTATCACTGGCCAATACCGGATTTGGTACCGGCAAACGCATCGGCTTTAATGTGAGCTGGCGCTGGCAGGATTCATTTAGTTATGATGGCGATTTTGGTAATGGCGATATGCCTGCCATTCATACGCTGGATGCACAGGTAAGTTACAAGGTGCCCAATTCAAAACTGGCTGTTAAATTAGGCGCCAACAACCTGCTGAACCAGTATTATGCAAACGCAATTGGTAACTCCATGGTAGGCGGTTTGTATTATGTGGCATTTGCGTACAATGTATTTTAATCCTTCAACTATTAAATCGTATTTATGAATATCATTAACTATATAAAGAACGGCAGCATTGCAATGATTGTATTGCTGGTGCTGTTCACCTCATGTAATAAACTGAACGTAGATGCCATTCCAAATAACTTACCGGGTAATCCAACAGGCAACACGTTGGCACAAACACTGGCGGCAACACCAGACGATAGCTTGTACAACAGGCTCGTTATTCGCTCCGGCATTTTAACGGCCACACCAGCAACCATTACAGATGCCAACCTGCGGTTTACCATGTTTGTGCCCACTAATGCAGCCGTGCGATCATTTCTGACGGCGTTAACGCAAGGCGGAATACCCGCGGGCTCGCCTGATGCGGCATATTCTTCTTTTATTACCAGCCAGTTTCTGCCACAGGCCACTGCGCTGGCTATTGTTAGTTACAATACCATACCGCAGGCGGTTACCACCAGCAGTTTTCCTACTACCTTTCCCAACTGGCAATATGCAACAATATTCAACCCGGCGCCTGCCTTAAGTCCCCTGTTGCGTCTTACCACTTTCCCCAGCAAACGTGCAACCGCTACCTGGGTAAATAACGTGCCGCTGGCCGCGGTAGATGCAGCAGCTTCCAATGGTATCATTCACCATACAACAGCTGTGGTAGTACCACCCCAACAAAGTTTATGGGGCAGGATTAGTAATGATGCAGACATGACTTATTTTAAAGCAGCCATTCAACGGGCAGATAGTGGCGTAGCAGCTGCCAGCTCATTGCAGGGGGCGTTGGATAATATAGGTGCCAACCTTACCACTTTTGTTCCATCTGATTCTGCCATGCGCGCTGCACTTACCGGGTTGATAGCCCAGGGATTGATTGCGCAGGGTGTACCGCCCGCAACAGCACTTGCCCAGGCGGGTGCACTGGCCGCCACGCCGGCGGTGTTCAGCAACCCGTTGTTGTATACTTCTTTAACGCCTACATTGGTAAAAGGTATTGCGGTGTATCATATATTAGGCACGCGCGCATTCACTGTTAACTTTCCAACAACGGCTGCTAATTTTCCTACGTTGCTAAATAGCGCTGTGCCCGCACATCCCGGGGTGGGCCTGCAAGCAACATTTACCGGGCCGGTAGTTACTGCCGCAACCGTGAAAGGCGCGGCCAATGGATCTGCATCGATTATATTGATCAATCCATTAACCACCAGCGATCAAAATGCTACTAATGGCGTGTTGCATAAAATAAACCAGGTGCTTTTACCGCAGTAGAGTATTTAGTATATAGTATTTAGTATTTAGAGGAGGCGATAACAGCACGTAGATTTTTAGGATTGTGATGATCTGAAACAATAGAGATGACAAATACAATATAAATCCCCGCTGCATTAGCGGGGATTTATATTGTATCGAGCGTAAAAAACTGGATGTCATAACAGGCGGTAAAGCAAACGAACACATCACTTAACACTCAACACAGGTTACTTACACTTACCACTCAACACTTACCACTCAACACTTAACACAATTTTTAAACGTTGAAACGGAAGTGCATGATATCGCCGTCTTTTACGATGTAGTCTTTGCCTTCTATTCTCAGTTTTCCTACTTCACGGGCAGCAGCTTCTGAGCCTAGTTGCACAAAATCATTGTAACTGATGACTTCGGCTTTGATAAAACCTTTTTCAAAATCTGTATGAATTACGCTGGCCGCCTGGGGCGCCTTCCAGCCCTCGTGTATGGTCCATGCCCGTACTTCCTGCACGCCGGCGGTAAAATAAGTATACAGCGAAAGTAATTTATAGGCAGAGCGAATGAGTTTGTTTAATGCGGGCTCTGTCATTTTGTACTCGTCCATAAATAACTGGCGGTCGTCTGCATTGTCCATTTCTGCAATCTGGGCTTCAATAGAATTATTCATCACAATCACCTGCGCATTTTCGCCCGCAACGGCTGCTGTTAATGCCTCGGAGTATTTATTGCCGGTATGCATAGACGCTTCATCTACATTGGCAACATATAATACCGGTTTGGCGGTAAGCAGCATCAGGTCGGCAATGGCGGGCAGTTCATCTTTATCAAGGTTCAGCTCACGAATGTTGCGGCCCTGGTCGAGATGTTGCTTGCAGCGTTTCAGCACTTCATATTCTGCTTTCTGTTTTGCGTCGGCTGTTTTCAGTAATTTTTCTGCTTTCGACAATTTACGATCCACGCTTTCCAGGTCTTTTAGCTGCAGTTCGGTATCAATAATTTCTTTATCACTTACCGGGTTAATGGCGCCTTCATCTCTCAGTATATTCTCGTCTTCAAAACAACGGATAACGTGTACAATGGCATCCACCTCGCGTATATTGGCCAAAAATTTATTGCCTAAGCCTTCGCCTTTGCTGGCCCCGCGCACCAGGCCTGCAATGTCTACAATTTCTATTTGCGTGGGTACGGTACGGTTAGGCTTTACCAGTTCAGCCAGTTTATCAATGCGTTCATCGGGCACATTTACAAGGCCGGTGTTGGGTTCAATGGTACAAAAACGGTAATTGCTCGCCTGCGCCTTTGCGCTGGTGCTTACTGCATTAAATAATGTTGACTTTCCCACATTCGGCAATCCTACGATTCCTGCTTTTAAACCCATTTTTTTATTGTTTTGAGTGTTGAGTGTTAAGTGTTAAGTTTTGAGTTTTGAGTTTTGAGTTCTCAGTTCTCAGCCATCCGACATCAGAGATCAGAGATCAGACATCAGACATCAGACATCAGAAATCAGAAATCAGAAATCAGAAATCAGAAATCAGAAATCAGAAATCAGAAATCAGAAATCAGAAATCAGAAATCAGAAATCAGAAATCAGAAATCAGAAATCAGAAATCAGAAATCAGAAATCAGAAATCAGACATCTTTTCGAGGCGCAAATATAGTGTTTTTGCGGGCTGCTGTCAATTCACCCGGAATCAATTAACTTCATCACTTAATCAAATCATTTCTATGGCTTTAAGCAGGATTTGGAGTGCCTTTATCATTATAGCTATCCTGGTGGCAACGGCAAAATACCTGGCGGGTAACGAGAAGCAGGTATTTACCGCCATGGTAACCGGCAAAAAAGGCGATTCAGTGCAGGTAAAAGAAATGGCAGCCAACACCGCCGATCCTGCATTGCTGAAGGCGCTGGATTCTAACCGTACGGTAAAAGAAAATGACCTGATTTATAAAAAGAGCGGCGATAAAATAATAGCCGTTAAGCCGCAGGCGGCCAATGGAATTATTGGTACCTGCTGGGATGCGGTGGAGATATGCCTGCAACTGATAGGCATACTGGCGTTGTTTATCGGTTTTATGAGCATCGCCGAAAAGGCGGGCGGTATACGTTTACTGGCAAGAATAGTGGGGCCGTTTTTTTCGAAGCTTTTTCCGGGTGTGCCGCAGGGGCATCCGGCCATGGGCCATATGATCATGAATTTTTCGGCCAACCTGCTTGGCCTTGATAATGCGGCCACACCATTTGGCTTGCGCGCCATGGAAAGCCTGCAGGAAATTAACCCGCACAAAGAAACCGCTTCTGATGCACAGATCATGTTTTTATGCCTGCATGCAGCGGGGTTAAATATTATTCCCATCAGTGTAATCGCCATCCGCGCTTCGCAACATGCCAGCAACCCAACCGATGTATTTATTCCATGCATGATTGTAACCTTTGTGGGTACCATCACCGCCATGCTCATTGTTTCTTTTAAACAAAAAATTAATGTACTGCAGCCAATCATTGTGGTGTGGGTGCTCGCCATATCATTGGTAATTGCATTACTGGTGTTCTATGTTTCGCGCTTAAACGCTGCCGGTATACAGTCCTTTTCTGCGGTATTGAGCAACGGCCTTATTTTGCTGGTATTTCTGCTGATTGTGCTGGGCGGGGTGTATAGAAAGATTGATGTGTTTGATGCCTTTATTGAAGGCGCTAAGTCCGGGTTCGATACGGCCATCCGAATTATACCTTACCTGGTTGGGATATTGGTTGCCGTTAGTATGCTGCGTACCAGCGGCGCTTTTGATGTGGTGATCAATGGCATTAAAAGTTTTTTTGCATTGCTGGGTGCCGATACCCGTTTTGTAGAAGGCTTGCCCACCGCACTGATAAGACCCTTAAGCGGGGGTGCCGCCCGGGGCATGATGGTAAGCACCATGACCACTTATGGTGCCGACTCATTTGCCAGCAGGCTCTCCGGTATCTTTCAGGGTGCAGCAGATACCACGTTCTACGTGGTGGCGGTTTATTTTGGATCGGTTAGCATAAGAAATACCCGGTATGCCATTGGCGTTATGCTGCTGGCAGATTTGGCCGCGGTGATAACGGCTATATTGCTGGCGTATTTGTTTTTTGGATAGTGATTGCCTCACCCCCGGCCCCTCTCCATCTGCGATGACGAGGGGTGCCCCTCCGTAAGTTTAGTTATTGTTATTTGATTGCAATAAAGGTTGCATGCGCGCGCCCATTCACCCATGGGCAGTGAGTATAAGTAATGCATTTTACCGGGAGGCACCCCTCTTAGCCGAAGGCGGAGAGGGGCCGGGGGTGAGGTATTCCAGTAACGTCACTTCACCATCCATGGTGGTTACCACTAACTGTTTGTTGTTTAAAGGAAGCATATCTGTTACCAGGCCGTTAGAAACTTTGTGTTTCCACAATACTTTTCCATCTGCGCGGTTAAGCGCCACCGTTATACCTGACTGACCCGGTACAAAAACCACGTTATTTTTTTCAACAATGGCAGTAGGACAAATTTCATACCCCATCGCCAGTTCAGATTTCCAGGTGGGTTGCATATCAGTGGCACTGGTGGAGATGCCATATACATTTCCTTCCATTGTTTTTACAAACACCAGGCTGCTATCTGCTGCAAGGCCCATCGATTCGCGCACGCGTAAATCAGGCATTTGTTGTCTCCAGATCACCGTGCCCGTGTTAGCGTCTAAAGCAGTCATGTACCTGTCTGGCGCCACTATAAAAATGCGGTTGGCCGTGGCTACCGGAAAGCAGGCAGCGGGGGAGTACATGCGGTTGCCGCTACCGTTGTTCCATTTCCACACTTGCTTGCCGGTAGTCAGGTCCAGGCAATAAAAATCATTGTTCCAGCAGCCAAAATAAATATGGCCGCCATAGATCAGTGGCCGGTCTACTACAAAGCCAATCACGTCATTAAATTCCCAGCGCAGGCTGCCGTCTTTTATATTAATGGCCCTGAAGTGGCCGTCAGAAGCACCGATATAAACCACTTCTTTGTGAATCACCGGATGCGCCAATACCGCTTTACCGGTTGGTAGTTTCCACAACAGCTTTCCTGTGCTGGCAATAAGCGCATAAACATACGTATCAGACGAACCGGCAATCACTGTTTTTCCGTTGGTGGTCGGTATTGAATATATTTTCCCATTTGTTTTAAACTTCCACACAGGTTTGCCGGTGTGCATGCTCAGGGCCACTATTTCTCCATTGGTATTGGTGGTAAAAATCAGCTGGCCATTGCCCGCCGTTCCGGAACCGATATCGCTTTTATCATGGTAGCTCCATTTTTCTTTTACCGCAGGAAAGCTGTCGTTTACTGCATAGGAAGGACGTGCATAGGCTGCACTGTCTTTAAAATGAAGATCACGCAGGTGTACGCCTGTCCAGGCGGGTTTTGTAATAACTCCGGGTATGCGTACCCGGTAGACAACACTATCATTGTCAATGGTTACCATATTGTAACCGCCAACGCTGTCTTTCGCGCGCAGGTTAGACCGCCCCATAATGCCCGGTATGCCTTCAAAATTAAGCAGGTGGTTACTATGGCCGTGACCGCAAAGAATCAGCTGTATGTTTTTTTGTTTGAGCCGGTCAATGGCTTCAAACCAGTTATTCAATGCATCGTCTTGCGGGTAATGGTTTAAGAAAATGAGTGGGGTAGTGGCTGGAATGGTTTTGAGTACAGAATCGAGCCACACAATGTTTTCGCGCGGTATTTGTCCGGGCCCCATGCGCATATTGGGCCCGCAGTTCGTACCCAGGAATGTATACTTGCCGGCGTTGAACATGAAGGTTTCATTGCCGAAAACTTTTGTAAAGGTATTGGCGCCGCTTTCAGACCAGTTGCCATCATGGTTGCCGGGTATAATGTGCCATGGTTTGTTAAGACTATCCAGTATTTGCTTGGCCAGTTGTATTTCTGCATCCGCCCCAAACTCTGTAATATCCCCGGTAATAACTACAAACTGTATGCTGTCATTAGCATTAATGTCTGCCACTGTTCTGCGCAGGTCATCGGCACCGGTGCTGCTGCCTACGTGCGTGTCTGAGAGGTGAACGAACACCAGCGATTTTTGCTGCGCAAATGCGGTGAAGTAGGTAAGAAGGAATGCTATAAAGCAGGTGTATTTGTGTTTCATGGTATAAAGTCAAAAGTAAAAAGTAACAAGTCAAAATAAGCCAGGTGTCTGTGGTGAAGTTTGCTGCAGATTCGCAGATTAGTTAATTCAAAATTCAAATTATTTACTTCGCCGCAGATTCGCAGATTATGCATTCCAGTATGCTGGTAATTCATTCAACATTTAAAAAATAAATTCTTCCCCGCCGATTGTATGATAATGCTCCGTTTACCTAAATTAATTGCCCGCACCGGTACGCGTTGATGCGGGCAATTGAATATTCAACAAACAAAATTCATAACAAAATTTACCAGCCGGGGTTTTGCATGGTAGTTTGTATAGATGATGGGTACAACAGTATCTGGCTGGTAGGGATAGCCGACAAATAATTTTTTGGATCAGTAAATACGCGCTGCTGTGCTGCCGTATACGGCATGATGTAGCCTGCTGCATTCAGCCTTACAGATCCGTTTGCCGGTACTTTTGCACCCAGGTACGAATCCGGGTTCACATTACTGTCCATATACTTGCCTTTTTTCCAGCGCATTAAATCCTGGAAACGGAACCCGTCCATCATCAGCTCTGATCTTCTTTCACGCCGTATTTCCCAGATAAGCGAAGACACATCTGCATCTTTTTTAGGATCAACAAATGCCACACCACCGGCTGAAGTAACACCGCCAGCGTAATCCAGTTTGGTTATTCTGGCCCTGGCCCTTAATTTATTAATGGTTAAATCCAGATCTGCCTGTACAAAAGCATATTTTCCCAGTTGGTCCAGTTCTGCGGCAGCTTCTGCATAGTTAAGGTATACTTCAGCAAGCCAGAAGAGCGGTGCATCTGTTATGCCGGTATTAATGGCGGTAGGCATGGTTTTTAGCCGGTTGGTATCTGCGGGTAAGAATTTTATGGGGCGATAACCTGTGCTGGAGGTGAGACTGTTTTTAACATGGCCAATGTAATATTGATAAGCCGTATCAACGGTCAGTTTCAGTCGGTAATCACGGTTGGTCATCAACTTAAAAATATCCGCGTCGCCCTGGTACAATGGAGAAAGACCAATAGGCAAACCATCTGAAGATGCATATGATTCAACAGCATTCTTGGTAAGTCCGTTCATTGCAGTACTACTGTAATTGTATGCAATAAGTGAATGCTGCAACAGTGCAGTTTCATATCTCTTTGAAAGAATGATCTCTTTATTGCCCGCAAGATTATCAGAATTATACGTAGCCTGGTAGTTGGTGCCCAGTACATAGGTGCCGGAACTGATAAGTGTTTGCGCAGCATCTTTGGCTGCCAACAGGTATTTATCTGCATCGGGCAATGATAACTCTGTATGGTATTTACGGTACGTGCCTTCATACAGGCATATCCTCGATTTCAGCGCCAGTGCTACATCTTTGTTTACCGTATTATCCTGATCTTTCGCGCGGAGGTTATTGACCGCAAAATTGATATCCTGGAAAACACTGTCCATCACCAACTGGCGGCTGTCTCTTGGTTTGTAGATTTGAGTAGAGTCAGAGATATCCAGCGAACGGTTAAAGAAGGGTACACCGCCAAAGGTTTGCACCATCCTGAAATATTGAAGGGCGCGGAAAAACTTCGCAATGCCTTTCCAATGGTTTTTTGCTTCATCGGCCATGCTCACACCGTCAATTCTTTCCAGCATAATATTAGCCTTGCGCACATTGGTGAAACTCCAGTCGCCATTGGCGGTAGCAGTGGTAAGGGGAAACTGTGTAAAGGTTGCGGCAGCCTGATCATCTGTGAAAGACGGGAAATAGAAATCGCCGTTGGTGGCGCTACCATTACCAAAGCCGTTGAACATACCATAAAATTCCCAGGCATAACTGCGTACACTGTTTTCATTTTTCCAGTAGCTGGGGTCGTATAAGGTATCCGGATTGGTAACATCCACATATTTCTTACACGCAGTGCCGCATAGTACGACTATCATAAGAAACAAACCGTATTGATAAATGCGTTTCATTGTAATTGTCATTTGTGAGTGATAAAAAAAATTAAAATGTAAGTTGTAATCCCACTGCATACTGTCTTACAAAAGGCCAGTTTCTACCTGTAAAGCCGCCGGTGCTGCTGGCATCCGTTATTTCAGGGTCAATGGGCACTCCTACATTGGAAATCTCCGCCAGGTTCTGTCCGCTTACAAACACGCGTAATTTTTGTATCGTATATTTTCTCATCAAACTTTGCGGCAGGGTATAACCGAGTGTTACATTTTTCAAACGGCAGTAGGCCAGGTTAAGAATGTATTTAGTTTGCGGAAGAAAATTGTTGCTACCGGTGTTGAGGCCCGCAATCTGCACCACATTGTTGTTAGGATATAACCTGGGGTATTTGGCATTAGTATTAGTGGGTGTCCAGTAGTCAAGCTGGTTATCATACAAGATATCCAGGCTCTGGTACATTGGTAATGCAATATTACCCACGCCCCACCAGTCGCGTTTGCCCACGCCTTGTATGAATACATCAAAATCAAAATTCTTCCAGGTTCCACCCACGCGTGCATTGTACTGGTAACGTGGCTGGGTATTGCCTATTACTTTCAGATCACCGTGGTCGGCAAGCGTCATTGCACCACCGTTGATAGCACCGTCTTTGTTGCGGTCAACATACTTGATGTCTCCTGCGCCAAAAACAAAATTGCCGCTCTGCAATGTTTTTTGCGAAGGCGAACCGGCGGCCTGTGCGTCTGATGCAAAGAAGCCTTCTGTTTCAAATCCCCATATTTCTCCAAACTGCTTTCCTTTATAATTGAATGCATTTGAAATGGAGTTGTTGGGGTTGGCCCATTCTGTAAATACAGTTTTATAATCCCAGAAGCTAAGTGTGCCATAGAGCGTCAGGTTTTTGTTAACTGCGTAATTAGCATCTATGCTGATCTCATAGCCACGTGTACGGAAATTACCTGCATTGATGCGTGGGCCGGTAGTACCGAAGCTAGACGGTACACTGCTGGGCTGAATCATTCCTTTGGTATTTCTTTCGTACCAGTCAAACGTAACGCCAATATGATTTTTGAATAATTTCAAATCCGCACCAAAATCCAGTAACGACACTCTTTCCCACTTCAATGAACTGGCTACTGCCAGGGGTTGTGTTACTGTGGGGGTAATGGCGGTACCGGTAGGAGTTAACCAGTTTACGGTGGTGCCGCTCATGTTAGGTAAAAAGAATGCACCGCCCACATCCTGGTTGCCAAGCTCACCATAACTTGCGCGAATCTTTGCATCAGACAATACAGGTTTGATTGGTTCCATAAAAGATTCCTCGCTAATACGGTAACCGGCCGAAGCAGACGGAAAAAATGCCCACCTGTCCTGCACCGGAAAAAATGAAGAACCGTCATAACGGCCATTTACTTCAAACAAGTATTTTCCTTTGTAATCATAGTTAAGACGACCAAAATAACCGCCAAAAGCGCGTATGCCATGACCGTTAGTCGGCCAGCCCAGAACACCGGAACCTGCAGTACCAATTGATGCATCCCCAAACGTGAGTGCCAGTTCGCCTTGCGTAGGATCAAGCAGGCCTTTGCGTGAGGCAAAAAAGTTGATGGTCTCATCTTTTTCTGCATTGATGCCCGCAGTTAGTTTTACGTTGTGCGATGCAGCGAAACTGTGCTGGTAAGTAGCATATGCATTAAAGGTGTTGATGAGCATTCTTCCCGATGTGTACGTGGTGGCATTGGTGGAAGGCGCAAGGTCTACCAGGTTCAATGGCCCGGCAGACCAATAATCCCATGCCATAATGGGGCCGCTGGTTTCATGACGCAGTGAATTATCCCTCGCAAGCGTATAATCTGCACGTATGCTGATGTCTTTGTTTATTTTTAATGTAGCACCCAGGTCAATGCGCTGATAGTTAGACGTTATATTGGATTTGCTGGCACCGGCCATGTAAGCAGAGTTGGTTCTGAAATAATTGCCCTGGTAAGTACCGTAAGGAAAATAAGAACCCCAACGCCAGAAATAATACCAGTAATCCTGGTAGCTATAAGGATAATCGTAACTAAAATTGCGGTTCAACGTTCTTACATTCAGATCGAGCCATTTGGTAGGGCTTGCATTAACGCCAACAGTAAAATTGTATTTGTTTACCCTGTCAGGATTTAATTTAAACATACCGCCATCATAACTATAACCGCCGGAAAGATAATAAGTGATTTTATCTGAGCCACCCTGTATATTGAGGTTATGCTGTTGTGAGAAGGTATATTTATTGAGCATTTCTTCTTTTGGATCCCACACTTTAAAGAAATAGGCACGGCCATCTGCTGCATCGATATCCCAGTCTTCACCTTTCACCATTTCATTACCGTTTTTACCGGCATATTTTTGTTTCCAGTTAATGATGCCGTTGCGCAGTTTAATCAGGTTCATACCAAATGTTTCAGGAGAAGATGTACCTGCTCTCACCCCTGCTTCATTCAAGCCTTGCAGCTCAGCCACGGGGTCTGCAAAATCTGGTAACGACGTGGCTTTATTGGCAGAAAAATAATTGTTGTAGCTCACCGTCATCTTCTGGTTTTTCTTACCTGATTTTGTTTTTATAAGTACCACCCCAAATGCCGCCCTTGCACCATAGATAGAAGTTGAAGCGGCATCTTTTAAAACGGAAATGCTTTCAATATCATTGGGATTGATGATTGAAAGATCTGTGGTCTCCACATTATCCACCAATAATAACGGGCGGCTTGATCCATTAATAGAGCCAATACCGCGGATGTTGATGCTGGCGCCGGCGGTAAGCCCACCATTACCAAACAAAATGTTTAAACCCGGTGTGATGCCCTGTAAAGCCTTGGATGGATCATTCAGCGGCTTGCTGCCAAAGGTTTTGTTTACATCTACCGTGGCCACTGCCCCGGTAAGATTGGCTTTGCGCTGGGTTCCATAACCCACCACTACCACATCTTCCAGCGAGCCTGATTTGCCGCGTTCCATCATGATACTAATGATGCTGTTGTCGCCCACAGTTACATCCTGCGGTGAAAAACCCACATAGCTGACCCGCAGAATATCACCTTTGGCCGCAGAAATGGTAAACTTTCCATCTGCATTGGAAAGGGTAGATCTTTTTGTACCCTTCACTTGTACCGATACGCCGGCCAGGGCCAGTGAATCGTCGCCGGTAACAAGACCTGTAACCGGCCTTTCCTGCGCGCGTGCCGGTAATAGCGATGCCAGCAAGCAAATAAGAAGCATGAAACCAGGTAATCTTTTCATAAAAAACCGTTTTTTAATTTTAGATGAATAATCTGAAAAAATTATTTCACAGGCTTTGGGGTTTATTATAATACTGTAATTCCTTTGTTGCGGTAATCTTCCAGCGATGGATGATCAGGCGGTAATTCAGTAATCAGGATGTCTATTTTATTTATTTCGCAAATATGAATGGGTTGAAATGAATTCAATTTTTCTGAAATGGTGAGGCAAACATTTTTTTGCGAAGACTCAATCATGGCTTTTTTTATCTGCACCACATCCCAGTCGTTGTCTGTAATACCGTGTTCCGGATCAATTGAGTTAACACCCATCAGGCAGAGGTCTGCTTTTATTTGTTTGATGCGGGCAATGGCATCGCCACCCACGGTAATCTTTGAATTTTTAGAAACCTTGTCGCCTATCAGTATTACTTCAATATTCGGGTGGTGCGAATACTCCAGGACAGCAGGAATACTGCCAGATATAAATGTGGCTTTCAGTTGCGGTGGCAGCATACGGGCTATCTCCAGAATGGTGGTACCACCGGTGGTCAGCACAAACATGCCATCTTTGATAAGGCTAACGGCTTTTTGCGCGATGATCTTTTTAAGATCATGCGCGTATATTTTTGCTGCAGGCATATTGCCGTAGCTGAATGATTGCGATAGTGCGCCACCGTGCACTTTAATAATACGCCCTTCATCGGCCAGT
Source organism: uncultured Chitinophagaceae bacterium (assembly GCA_963705285.1). Lineage (GTDB taxonomy): Bacteria > Bacteroidota > Bacteroidia > Chitinophagales > Chitinophagaceae > JACMLD01. The sequence goes on along the minus strand of OY970066.1, from coordinate 4,926,179 downwards.
TCCTGTAAATCCCTTCTTACCGTATCTTCAGATACTTTCATTTCGTCACTCAGGCTGGCCGACAATACTTTGTTGTGAAGGTTTACCTGGTGCAATATGAATGCCTGGCGTTCTTTTTTTAACATAAACAATCGCGGTTAAGTACTGGTATTAAAACAACACCCGATTTTAAAAAGGATAAAGTTTACTGCAGGGGCAAAGCACAGGCTGCCAACAACCATTAGGCATGATTGAAATGCGGCGTAATAGCGAATTCTTACTACAATGTCCTGAAGCTGGCTGTTCTGACCACGCTTTTTGTATTTACATTCAGAATTTCATAATCAAGCTTAATCGTAGTACCACTGGCGGTGCCGGCGGGTACGCTGTATGGCACCAGCAGGGTATCTAGTTTTTTGATGGGTGAATATGCTTTTGTGTAAGGATACGTGTTGATTTTATTGCGGGCACCTGTGCCCACTGTGGAATAGAGGTTGATTTCTTTGATGGCATCAACAGAAAAAAACTGCAGTTCGGTTTTTACTTCTGCGCCAGGGGCATATTTGGTGCTGGTAGCGGTTGTGCCAATGGTGGTATTGTTGGCCACATCTACCAGTGCGTTGGTAGATACGGGCAAATAAGCGCCGGTAGGTGTGCTTTCATCTGCAATAAAATTTTTGGATTTTTCGCAAGAGGCAAAACTGGCAGCAGCGGCCACAAATAGTATAATGATGTAGGTTATATTTTTCATGATGTTTTTATTAGTTGTTTTGCGTAAATGCAGAACTGTTTATTTGTCCCACCAAACCTTTTCTGCCAGTCCCACCACTTCCGTTTGTGCATTGGGGTTACGGTTTAGTTCATCCTGCGGATACAAGGATCGCCTGATGAAATTGCCCGCCAGTTCAAGGTTTTGATTCAGCGGTACGGCCACGCCTCTGAACAGCGAAGGATTGTAATCATACCTTCTCATGTCTGTCCAAGCTTCATTGTTAAGAAACAGGGCAATTTGTTTTTCGCGCATGATCAGCTCCATGGTTAAACCGGCAGGGCCCACTGCCACCAGCGGGTTGGTAACATATGCGGTAATGGATGCTGGGGGTACACCCAGCTTGGTCATGTTTGCATTAATACCTGCCAGGTAAGCGTCGTATGCTGCCTGTGTGCTGCCTACAGAAGTAACGGTACCACCATTGATTAAAAAGCGTGCTTCTGCTTCAATAAATTTTTGCTCGGCATAAGAAGCCATCAGCAATTGCGCACCGGTTTTTCCAAAGAAAGTATTTACGGTAAGGTCGGTGGTATTGCCTGTAGTGCTTGAGCCATTGGCCAGCCCAATGTAATTGAGATTTGTTTTCTTATCGATCAACAGTCCAATACGTGGGTCAACCAGGCCGGGGTAGGCCGTACCATTGATTGATTCTACAAAACGTTTGGATGGGGTAATGGTAAAATTGCCGGTAAGAATACGGTTAGATACATTAATCTGCCAAGGGTTAAGATTTTTATCGTTGTAGATCAGTTTTAAATCCGAATCAGACGAAGATGTATTGGCGGGCAAACCGTTGGCAACCGCCGCCAGTGCTGCAGTGGCTGCCACTACTGCGCCTTTTTTGGTGGTATGGATAGCCAGGCGTGCTTTCAATAACCAGGCTGCCTGTCTCCACAAGGTCATATTGCCGCCGTATATTAAATCATCGGTAGCGGGTTTTAGCGTGGTGGGGTTATTGGTGGCGCCTGCTTCGGTAATGGCTTCATCCAGCATTTTCTGCATCAGCGGGTACAAGGTTTCCTGCTTGTCATAATGCGGGTATAAAATAGCCGGTGCCTGAAACGCTTCTGTGTTGGGTACATTGCCCCAGGTATCGGTAGCCAGCGTCATGTTTAGTACAAATAATATTTTACCAATGGCCGAGTAATACGGTGAGCCTTGTGCGGCGGCCTTGGTGATAATGATTTTTGCATTGGTTAATCCATTAAGATATACTGTCTGGTAGGCGATGCCCATGCGCACGTCGCGGTTCTGATCATCATTGATGGGGCCGCTGGCATAGGCCGCCATTTGCTGGCTGAAGAGGGTGGTAGTGTAAGCAACCCAGAAATGGCTGTTGGCTGTGGCGTTCTCCACAGCGGGCAGCAATGTATTGAGTGTGGCATCGGCCGGTTTATTGGGATTCACATTCACATCGCCGCTTTCTACAAATTTCTTGCATCCCGTTACTGCCAGTACCGCAATAACAACCGCTATATATTTAATTGTTCTTGTTTGCATGCTGCAGTTTTTAGAAGTTAAGGTTAAGTGTGAGAAGGATGGAACTGTAGTTGGGTATATTGCTTCCCGTATAACCATACACGTTATAGCCAGCACCGAATGCATTGGTGCCGGGGTCATATCCTTTATAGGGCGTCCATAATATAAAATTGCTGGCCGTTACATTCAGGTTGGCGCCCTTTATAAATTTGGCTTTTTGCATGAGGCTGGCCGGAAATTCGTAGGCCAGGCTCACGTTGCGAAGCCGCAGCCAGCTGGCATCCTGTAAAATAATGTCTGCTATATTGTTGAAGAAGTTTGCGTTCCTGTAAAAGTTGAAATCTACCAGCGCAGGTATATCGTTTACCTTGCCGTCTGCTTTTACGCCTTTGAAGATCACGTTAACATCGCGCGTTTCGGTAATTTTCAGTACGCCATTGCGGATAGAGTTGCGCATGGTTACATCAAATACATCGCCGCCTTTTTTATACTCCAGCAAAAATGCCAGTGTAAATTGTTTCCACGTAACGCTGCTGCCCACGCTTCCCTGCCAGTCGGGAAATGCGTTGCCCACTTTTACAAAAGTTCTGGTATAATCAGGAAAACCCTGTGCGTTTACAATTACATTGCCGGATGCATCGCGTTGGTAAGCGGTGCCATACAAATCGCCGGCAGAGCCCCCAACGGTCAATTTGTTGGAGACACGGCCTTCATCATAAAAAGCAATTTCATTGATGCCTTCTTTAATGGCGAGTACCTTACTTCTGTTGGCCGACCAGTTTACAATTACATTCCAGCGCAAGGCACTGGTTTTTACAATGTCTCCATTGATGCCCACTTCCACACCTTCGTTCTGTATGGTGCCTGCATTGGTGTTGTATACGTTGAAGCCGCCCGTATAAGCAATGGGCACCGGTATAATCTGGTCTACGTTTTTACTTTTATAATAAGAAACATCCAGGCTGATTCTGTCGTTGATGAAACGCAGTTCGGTACCCACTTCCAGCGATTTCTGTTTCTCCGGCTTCAGGTTGGGATCTGAATACTCGGTGGTTTGCAGAAACCCGGGTATGCTGCCAAACGGAAAACCTGCAACGGCACTGAAATAGGGGCCGTTGAAATAAGAAGGCGCATCTTTACCTACCTGTGCATAAGAGGCACGCAGTTTTCCAAAACTGAGTACGCTGCCTTTCAGGTTATGCAAATCTGTAAACACATAACTTAAGCTCACAGATGGATAAAAGAATGAATTGTTTGCTTTGGGCAGGGTAGAGCTCCAGTCTTTACGGCCGGTCAGTTCAAGAAAGATACCGTTTTTGTAGCCCAGTTTTACATCACCAAACACGCCTGCGTATTTGCGGCGTATAGTGGTGCGGGTATTGTACAGGTTGGCGGTATTGCTCAAATCATAAAATCCCGGAAGGGCAAAGCGTTCGCCCCTTGCACTTACAATATCAGTGTAGGTATTCTGCAGGTTTTTGCCCAGCATTACTGAGTAATCAAAATCGCCTGCCTTGTCTGCATAGGTCAGAAAAAGGTTTGAGTTCACATCCCGGAAGGTAACGCGGTCTTCAGCAATATAACCACCGGTGGCATTGGCCAGGTCAAGCGTAGTAGGGTCTCCGGGAAAACGCGGGCCGGGCACAACACGTGTTCTGAGATCAGAATAAAAATCCCCGCCTATTTTATAATCCAGTTTAAGTTTTGGAATGATTGTCCAGCCAAAGCCAATATTGCCTACCATGCGGGCCAGGTTGCTTTTCTGCTGGCTGTAATGGGCCACATAAATGGGATTATCAATTACACCGGGAGAAAATACTTTCATGCTGCCATCGGGGAAAAGATAGTCACGCACATCAAACGTAGGCGTATAATAAGAGAGCGATGTCATAAACCCTTTATCTCCCTGCGATGCTGCTGTTGTTTGCGAAGAAGTAAAAGTGGCCGATGCAAAGGTGCTGAAGTTATCAGCCAGTTGGTTGGTGCCGGCCAGTTTAAATGTATACCTGTCAAATTTGGACGCAGGTACAATACCTTTCTGGTTCAAAGAGGAAAATGAACTGTAATATGTTGTTTTAGCATTGCCGCCCTGTACACTGATGGAATTGTTATAACGTTGTCCGTGATCAAAAGCATCCCTGAAATTATAAAATACAGGATCGCTGGCGGTGGCCAGTGGCCCAAATGTCTGGAAACGGTTGGGCGAACCATCGGCATTAAAAGAAAGGCGGCCTTGCTGCCCCTCGCGGTATTTGGTTTGAATTTCAGGAAACTTGGTGAGAAAGTCAACACCCACAGAGCTGTTGAGGCTAACGGTCATTCTGCCGGTACTGCCTTTTTTAGTGGTAATGATAATAGCCCCGGCTGCTGCCTGCAGGCCGTATAACGCTGTAGCACCAGCGCCTTTTAGTATAGATATCGATTCAATGTCATCGGGGTTGATATCCAGTCCGCGGTTGGCAAAAGCAAACTGGTCGCGGCTGGCGGCCTGGTTACTATTGGTGCCCGAACTCGGTAACACGCTTCCTACAATGGTACTGTTGTTTACCGGCACACCATCTATAACAATCAGTGGCTGGTTATTGCCACTGGGGTTGAGCGAGGAGAGACCCCTGATGACAATATCTGTACCTGCACCCGGCGCGCCGCCAGAGGGGGTAATGTTTACGCCGCTTACCTTGCCCTGCAATGCATTGATAAAACTATTTTCTTTTCCTTTATTGAGCTCCTGGCTGTTGATCTCCTGCGAGCTGTAGCCAAGTGTTTTCTTTCTTGCTTTTATACCAAACGCGGTAGTTACCACCACCTCCTGCAAGTTACTGGCAGACTCTTTGAGGTTCAGCACAAAACCATTTGTGATGGAGGCAAGGCTAACCGTTTGTGTGGCATAGCCTACTGCACTTACTTCAATTTGTTTGGTAGCAGCCGGTACGGTTAATGTAAAACTGCCATCGGTGTTGGTAGAAGTACCGGCAGAAATGCCGGATGCCTTTACCGTGGCGCCGGGCAGTGGTTCCTGTTTTTCATTTCTGATTGTGCCGGAGATTTGGCGTGTTTGTGCCAGCAGCAGCATTGGCGCAGAAAAAAGCAATAGGGTTGTTAATGCAATTAGTGTTTTTCTCATAAAAAATAAGCGTTAGTCAGGTAAATGGACAGATAGTAATGTGGGCTGGCAACCTTACGTGCGCAATGGGTAACAGTGTATGTTTACCGGCAATGAAGTGAAGGATTGTTTTCTCATATCTATAGTTTTGGTGCGTGGAAAATGCTGCTGTATATGGATATGGATGCTAAAGGCCGGGAGGCCGAATTTTCAAAGAGGGAGGGATTGAGTTTGAATACAATTACGTTCCTGCAGACCAATATTAAAATAAAAACCGCAAAAAACCGCACAAAACAAAAAAAGCCTGCAAAATAAAGAGCTTTTTTAATCTCTGTATGCTGCACAGGCATGAAAATTTTAATGCTACCCCCGACCCCTAAAGGGGCAGTGGTCATACATTTAAGATATATCGTCTGATAAATAGTCTTTGTATACTCAGTGGGTGAACAACATCCGCCGCGCGCGTAATTACGCAAATAAAAAATGCCGCGTAAGCGGCACTCCCTCTCTTTTTACTCTTTTACTCTTTTTCTCCTTTTAACTCTTAGCTATTGAATCGTAAACCTGGCTGTCAACCCAAATGCATCAGGTACAAAATTCACACGCGGAATGATATCGAGTTCCGGTTTCCAGTCGAGCGAAAGATTAAGCGGAATATTTTGAAATTTATAATCGAGTCCGATAACGCCCGTTGGCCCCAGGTAAGTTTCACGATCCTGGAAACCCACATAACCACCCGCACCGTAGTACCATTTTAAACCCGCGGTGGCGTTGAGTGGCGTATGCACCTCGTATAACCCACCAATACCAAACCGGCTGCCGCCAAAAGAGATGAGTGCATCCACGGCACTTTTTTCAGTAAAGAAATATTTTACAGATACTGAATTAGCGAGGGTGGGGGATGCATTGCTAAAACGGATACCGAGGCCTAGTTTATAATCCTGGTTGAAATCTTGTGCCTTAGCAGTTAGTGTAACACAACTGGCAATTATAATAAGCAACAATAAATGGCGCATGGTAGTAATGTTTAGACCTTAGAACGAAAAAATGGTGCCGGGTAACACAAGGCGGTATTTAAAATGATGTTAATAAGTTCAGAGTTCAGAGTTCAGAGTTCAGAGTTCAGAGTTCATAAGTACTGTCGATATACGCACGAGAAGTGCTAGCAAATGAACTACGAACTCGCGAACTTTCGAACTCAAAGAACTAATTCCCAAACAACTCAAACTTCGTCTTTGGGCGTTTGTCATCCTGCCATTTAAAATTGCGGAGGGTTTTTTTATCGGCGGGGGTTTGTTTATACGGGTACATGGTGCCGGTAACATCTCTTACAAAAACTACTTTTTTAAGTTCCTTGTTTTCGAAACGCATATCGATGATATCGCCGCTGGCATTGTTTACACCAACAATGGCATTGCTTTCGTCTTTGGCATAATAGACGCTTTGCGCCGGAGAACCTTTGGTGCGCATATAATCAATTTCGCCGTTTCTGAAATAACCGTTCAGTGTTTTGCCGCTTATCTGGTTAAACATGTTCTCGCCAGATTTATTAATGGCAAAACTGTTTTCAAATGCATAAATACGGTCGGCTTTTTTATTTTTTGTAAACAGGTAAAGGGTATCACCCGTTACCTGGCTGCCGCTGGCCCATAATATAGGGCCGGTAAACAAACGGAAAACAGAATCGCGGGCAGAGTAGAAAAGGCTGTCGCACACCGCCTGCAATGAATCTGAGAAGATGCGTACATGATGATAGCATTGAAAGAAACGGATATCGCCGGTATCTTTTGTGTTTACGATGGTGGTGGTTTTAATGGTATCCCGCTGCAGTTCCCTGTAAGCCGAATCTTTTAAATCGGCAATCCGCGCAGAATACATAGAATCAGAACTGATATAAATAGAGTCTTTATCCTGCTGAATGATCATGAGCGGATGCTGTGTGGCAAAAAAACTGCCCGACTTTTTATTGGCCCGCAAATCGTTGGAAAGAATGGAAACCTTCTGAGTGGTATCAATAAAAACTGCGTTGCCCGTAATATGTGTTTCACCGGTAGAATCATCGGTATTAATATAATCGCCGGTAACGGTTACGCCTTTGCCATCATTAATAACAGACCGTTTACCAAAACTCGCCCTTTTGTTTTTCATATCATAGTTACCTTCAGTTGTAACTATGTTGGCGCCTGAACTGTCTTTGATAAATGTTTTGGTAATGAATGTGGCCATCTGAGATTCGGTGTTGTACAGTAGCGAATCTGTGCTGAGGTCAAACTTGGGATCTTTCATCTTTACGTCTTTCTTAAAATATACATCTTTAAGATCGCCGTAATAAGTAGCTTCTTTGCTGGTAATAACGGTGGTGCCATTTACTATTTTTCCGCCGGTGCTGTAGGTGCCGGTTTTGGCGCGTGTATCGTATTGCAGTTCTTCGGTGGTAAGCACGCCTTTGCCATCGGTCAATTTTACTTTCTTTTTAAAGACGGCTGTTTTTGTATCGATGTGGTAGATAAGGTACTCGCCATAGGTATGAATACTGTCTGCATCGTTGATATGTACTTTGCCAAAAGCCTCCAGTATGTTCTTGCTTTTATTGATGACGGCACTATCGCAATAAAAGGTAGTATTGTCTTGCTGCAACACCACGTTGCCGGCCAGCATTTGTAAATTTGTTACGGAGTCTACTTTCTGAAACCGAAGGCGATCGCTGTGCAGCTGGTTTACAATGCTAATGGTATCTGCGGGTTGGCGGGTGAGGGTATCCTGCGCCACAGCATGAAAAGAGCCAGCCAGCAAAATAAAAAAACAACCAGCAAAAAATCGTAGCATTAATTATTTTTTCGGTAAAGGGTTACTGGTAGAATCATCCAGCAACGGCGAGGTAAGGGCACCGGTTTTATCTTTTTTACCGCCAAATACGCTTACGTTTACATACCGTTTAGGATGCGTTCTGAAATCGTCCAGCAAAATATTCAATTTGTAGCTGGTGCTTTCAAGGTTCCGGTACAATTTGGGATCATTTAACAGAAGGCCAATGGAACCATCTTTGCTATTGGCTTTGGCCACCACGCCTTTTAGTTCGTTCACGGTTCCCTGCAGGCTGTTTAAGGTTTCCTCTAGCTTGAGGTTGGCAAATTTGTTACTGGCTTTGCTGAGGTTGGAAAGCGTGGTATCTATTTTACCATTGTTTTTGGCAAGGTTGCCGGTAAACTGGTTAAGGTTGCCCAATGTTTTGGCCAGCACACCGGTTTGTGCATCCAGCAATTTCTGCAGTTCTGCCGAACTCCGCGAAAGATTGCCCACAATAGCATGGAAATTATTTTTGGTGGCCGGGTCAAAATAAGTGCCGATCACTTTCAGCAATGAGTCGAGGCTTAATACCGCGCCATTTACAGAATTTAGTGCGGGGTTTAACTGTGCTTTGAGGCCTTCCAGCAGGCCCGAAGTATTTTGTGTAAGCAGGGTATCGCCGTTTTGCATCATAGCAGTGCCCGTGCCTTTGGTAATGGTAATGCTGGCGGAGCCCAGTAAGTCTGAACTGATACTGGCAAATGAATTCTTTGGTATATCGATGTCTTTCTCCAGGTTGATGGAAACCACAATACCTTCGAGGTTGCGGTTCTTTTCATACATCTCGTATACTTTACCTATCTGCAAACCATTAATGGTAACCGGGTTGGCAATATTTAATCCATCCACTTTATCAAATACGGCATAGATTTCAGTATTGGCCTTGCTGAGCAGGTTTTTTCCTTTCAGGAAATTAAAGCCAAGAATCAATAAAGTAATGGATATAGCCGCAAGTGCACCTACTTTGGTTTCATTGGAAACTTTCATGTACCGGATATTTTTTACAATAAATGGGTTCGGTCAATTATTTTATGGTGCAAACCTACAGGAAATGTCTGATGTCTGATGTGATGATGGCTGAATTTCCAAAAATGGCTGCTACCGGAAGCCCGAGGCTGGTGTAAGAAGGATTGCGTTTGGATTGACAACATTATGTAAGATGTGATATTCGCTTACATACGAAGCATTGCTCAGGCAACAACAGCAAGCACGTCGCCAAAAACTTGTTGCTGTATACGGCATGGGATGCGGCCGTTAGCAATTAGCTGCTAGCTGTTAGACAAAAAAAATATATAATTGGCAGTGGGCAATAGAACAAAAATTTGCGATGACAGATCATAAATCAGGGATTATCACAAAATCAGCGATGATCACATCAGAGATCAGCGATCATCAAATCCGACATCAGCGATTCTATTTAGACCCTGCCGCGGGGCGGTTGCCTGTCTTATTTTCTATAACCTGTTTGTATTTTCTGAAAGCCTCTACAATATTTGTAACCACTTCTTCCTGGCCTTTATTGCTGTTGAGGTATTCTTCTTCTTCTTTATTGGTAAGAAAGCCTGTCTCAACCAGTATGCTGGGCATACCTGTTGCCTGCAATACCTGTATACCCACATCGCGTTGTTTAACGCCATAGCTGATGCGGCCCGCGTTTTTAAATTCTTCTTCCACCATGGTAGATAGCAGGATGCTGTTGTTCAGAAAACGCTTTTCATAGAGTTGTGTTCTGATAACGTTTTCGGGCGAGTGTATATCAAATGCCGATGCTTCGGCGGTACTGTCTTCTAGGTTTTCACCGCTGGTTTCAGCATTTTCTCCGATTGCATCTGTTTTTTGTCCCTGCTTACCTGCTTTCCATACATACGTTTCCGTACCAATGCGGGTATTTTTTACGAGGTAAGATTCATAAATGGGTTCCATCACTGTTTTCTTTCTTCTGCGCTTGCCTTTGCCCACCATGATGGTTTTTTTGCGGTGCCCCACAACCCTTTTCAGGTAATAACTTCCGGGGGGTTGGGGAGTAGCATTGCAATGGATACTTATAAATAAATCGCCTTTGGCTTCATTGGCAATTTTAGCGCGGTTATGTAAATCATCGCGGAGGTTGGTAGCGCCGCCAGAGCAGGCATCGGTGGTGCGGGTGTATACTACTTTAACATCAGGAAAAGCTTCTTTAATGGCTTCACCCAACTTCAATGCAATTTCAAGCGTAACGTTTTTCTCGATAGATATTAAACCGCGCGTACCCGGATAAAGCCCGCCATGGCCCGCATCTATTACCACAGTTTTTATAGCAGCCGTTCTGCCTTTATTGCCAAAACCATTGTCTTTATACCTGAAAGCCGACAGCGAAATACCAATTGCCATAACGCAGCAGACAATAAAAAATCTTTTCATCATGCAATAAAAAACTTTTTAGGGGTTTGATAATCTTCACATTATCTTATAGGGTGAAGCGTTATTTTTGCCACATTGTAACCATGAACAACAATTCCAAAGGTAACTCAAAAAAGGTTGTGGCCCTTGCCCTGGTGGTATTGCTTTGCAGTATAACGTTGTTCAGTGCTGCAAATTATACAGGGGTTTTATTTTTTTACAGCAATTTAACACCTACGCCAGATACCGTTCCATCAAGATTGCCGCTTACCAACGCTGTTCAGCTGCCATTAAAAGAAGCAAGGTCCATTACGGCTTCTGATACCATTCCGGCTAAGTTTACAGACAGCACTCGCTTGAAAGACAGCTTGGGCAGGCCGTTGCAGAAAATTGATACGTTCGACATCAAAGTGTCTAAAGATTCGCTCGATGCACCGGTAGAATACGCAGCAACCGACTCTATGGTAATGGATGTACCCCAGAAAAAAATATGGCTGTACAATGACGCAAAGGTAAATTATAAAGACATTAAATTAACCGCCGGCATCATCAACCTCGACCAGGGCAACCAAAACGTGTATGGCTATTATTTTCTTGATACGGCCAATAAAAGGGTGGGGTTGCCCAAATTTGAACAGGGCGAAAACAACATGCAGGTTGATACTTTGCAGTTTAATTTTAAAACACAAAAAGGCATTACCAAGAACAGTCATACTACTCAGCAGGAAATGTTCATATTCGCCGACAAAATGAAAAAGTTTTCGGCCAATGAGTATTATGCATACCGCGGCACTTTCACCACCTGCGACTTGGACACACCGCATTTCGCATTCCGCACCAAAAGAATGAAACTGGTGAACCAGAAACTGGCAGTAACCGGTCCCATCCACCCGGAATTTGAAGGCGTTCCCATACCTGTTTACCTCCCTTTCGGGTTCTTTCCTTTATCGCAAGGGCGGCATTCGGGGCTGATTGCACCGCAGTTTACTGCCAACGAACAGTTTGGTATCGGCCTTGAGAATGGCGGCTATTATAAAGTGCTCAACGATTACTTTGATGTGATGCTGCGGGGCGATATTTATTCATATGGCGGTTACCGGCTTAATATAACGCCTACCTACAGGGTAAGATACCGCTACCAGGGATCCCTTACGTTTAGTTATAACAACACCCGCATACTAAGCGATTACGGTACCAAAGAGTTCACCTCTAATAAAAGTTTCAACCTCACCTGGAGCCACCAGGTAGATGGCAAGGCGCGGCCGGGTCAAACCTTTGGCGCCAGCGTAAACGCCGGTTCCACCAAGTTTAACCAGTACCTTACCAATAACCCTACGCGCGCTTACCAGAACCAGCTAAGTTCTTCTATCGCTTATTCAAAAAACTGGAACAATAAATACAACCTTACCGCTACCGCTAACCATAGCCAGAATAATAATACGCGGCTGGTAACGCTAAACCTCCCTACCATTGGCTTTACCGTAACCACGCTGTACCCGCTGCAGAAAAAAGAAATGATAGGCACACCCAAATGGTGGGAGAAGCTGGGCATCGGCCTCAATACCAATATTGCCAATCAGGCATCCTTCTACGATTCTGCTTTTAGCTTCCGTCGTTTGCTGGATACCACGCAATGGGGCGCCCAGCATAGTGTGCCCATCACCGTGGCATTGCCGGCGCTGGGCCCGTTCCAGATATCTCCGGGTATATCTTACCGTGAGAACTGGTATTCAAGAAAGATTACCCGCTACTATGATGCAGCAACGGATACACTTTTGAACAAAGTGGATAAAGGTTTTTACCGTTCCAGCGATGTCTCATTCAGCTTAGGGCTGAATACTGCATTGTTTGGTTTGCATGAATTTAAAAAGACCAGCCGTATAGCCGCCATCCGGCATGTAATACGGCCTACGATCAGCGCCAGTTATAACCCCGGCCTGGCGGCTAAAGACTATTACCGGGTTGGTGTGCCGGTAAACGGAAGACGCGATTCGCTATATAATTATGTATCCTACTACGAGGGAAGTATTTACGGATCGCTCACCCGCGAAAAATTTGGCGGCATTGGTTTTGGTATCGATAATAATTTGGAAATGAAAGTGCGGTCTAAAACGGATACCAGCGAGGGAGGTATAAAAAAGATAAAGCTGATTGACGGATTTGGATTTAATGGCAGTTATAACCTGATTGCCGATTCTTTTGCATTGTCTAACCTGTCCCTGTATTTGCGCAGTACTTTATTTGAAAAAATAAATATCACTGCCGGTGCCAACCTTGATCCCTACCAGCGCGATAGCATTTTTGGTCGGCCGATAGACAAATATGCCTGGCAGGGTAATAAATTTAGCCTCGGTCAAATTACCAATGGCAATATAGCCATCTCCACCTCTTTTAAAAGCAAACCCAAAGACAAGAAAACGGATTCACTCAACAACTCGGCTTTTTCAAATGCCCAAAGCAATGCCCGCCCATTAACGCTCGAAGAACAGCAGGCGCAGTTGTCTTATATCCGCAGCAACCCGGCAGAGTTTGCAGATTTTAATATCGACTGGTCGGTGAACATATCTTATTCGCTCAACTTCAGCCGCACGCTTACGTCTGACTACCGCAGTTATCAAACGGTGATCAATTCAAACATCAACCTCAGCGGCGATTTTAACCTTACGCCCCAATGGAAAGTGGGTATGAGTACGTATTACGACTTCAATGGCTCCGGGCTGCAAAACGTAAATGCATTTATATCGCGCAACCTGCATTGCTGGCAAATGTCTATTAATGTATACTCCGGCACTACCAAGGGGTTTAATATTACTATCAGTCCTAAATCTGGCTTGCTCCGCGATCTGAAGATTAACCGCTCCAGGTATTTCTATAACGGGGCGTATTAACCCCCTAACCCCCTAAAGGGGGAATAATACGTTTTAAAGATGGTGGTGAAGAGTGAGGAAGGTGGCGTTACTAATTCTATCGGTTAGGTGTAGACGTCAGGCTTCCCTGGGTAACCTGGGTCAGCACTACGATAAATAGGGCGGGGCAAGCCCAGCCCCTACGGTCGTCATCAAAAAGTACAAATCATTTTTCATCATCACAATCATAAAAATCTGCGTTCTATACAACCGCGATGGGGCACTTATGATTGAACTTTCTTAACTCGCTATAGGGCAGGGGCAAGCCCAGCCCCTACGGTGGTTGTCAAAAAGTACAAATCATTTTTCATCATCACAATTATAAAAATCTGCGTCGCGGAATTTACACACCTGCCTGTCGGCAGGCAAGTTCATCGCATTCTCACATTAATTTCATTGTTCCTACATTTGAATCATGAAAAATATTTTCGGTCGGCTATGGGCTACCTGGGGACTTATCTGGTTTATTGTAACCATGCTGCCGTTCATGATTCCTTTTATTATTATTTCTAACCAGGCAGAGCCCAGGCGTACCCGTAATTTTATTGCCTTTGCACGCGTGTGGATGGCTATTTATATGCCGCTGATCGGTTGCCCCGTGCGTATCAAAGGACGTGAGTATTTTACTCCCGGTGAAAACTATATTGTTGTTTGCAATCACAATGCATTTATAGATGTGCCGGTTTCAACACCAGGGATACCAGGCGCCAATAAAACTATTGCAAAAGCAGAGCTGGCCAAAACACCTGTTTTTGGTATGTTATATAAAATGGGCAGCGTGTTGGTAGACAGAAAGAGCGAAGCCAGCCGCCGCGAAAGTTTCACCAGCATGAGAAATATTCTTGCCATGGGTATGCATATGTGCATTTATCCGGAAGGCACCCGCAACCGTACTAATGAACCGTTGAAATCATTTCATGATGGTGCCTTCAGGCTGGCCATTGCCACGGGTAAGCCACTGATGCCGGCACTGATATTTAATAGCCGCAAAGTAATGCCGGAGAAACCGGCGTTCTCCCTTTTTCCGCATGTAATGAGGATGCATTTTTTGCCACCTGTTCCTATTAGCGCAACAGATACTGTTGACATACTACGCGATAAACTTTTTGCCTTAATGAGCGAGTACTATAAAGCAAATGTGTAAATATCCGTAATGTGTAAACCTGCCTGCCGGCAGGCAGGTGTGTAAATGCTTTTGCTGTGCTTGTGAACGCAGATTTATTGTTGACACGACGGAAAATGAGTTCTTGTTTTATTCTCAGTTATTGCTGCTCGAGATGATAGAACGCAAGTTTCAGATAGGATAAATCAAGGATTATTCAACATGCGATTGTGCGGTCTGACATACGGTACCGACCGCTCGCAGCGTTCGAAGGCAACACGACTAAAACAACAAATCATAGTTTATCATAAAAATCCTGAAAATCTGCGTTCTATCATCTTAGCAAAAGCATTTACACATTCGCCACATTTTCACATTTGCACATTTGGTTTCACAGTTTCCAATCAATAGGATCTATTCCATTGCTGGTAAGGTATTCATTGGTTTTGGTGAAATGGTGACAGCCAAAAAAGCCGTTGAAGGCGGAGAAGGGCGATGGGTGCGCTGCTTTAAGAATGCAATGTTTGGTTTCATCTATCAACACCTGTTTTTCCTGCGCAAATTTGCCCCATAGCAGAAACACCACGTTTTCTTTTTGCTCAGATATTTTTTTGATGACCGCATCGGTAAATTCTGCCCAGCCGCATTTGGCATGGCTCATCGGTTCATTGGCCCTCACCGTAAGCGACGCATTTAGTAATAGTACGCCCTGCTCGGCCCAATGCGTAAGATTGCCGTGGTTGGGTATGGGCACGCCGGTATCTGTGTTCAGTTCTTTAAAAATATTAACCAGCGATGGTGGGGGCGGTACGCCATTCTGTACAGAAAAAGAAAGCCCGTGCGCTTGTCCCTTACCGTGATAAGGATCCTGGCCGAGCAATACCACTTTTACTTTGTCAAACGGTGTGGTGTTAAATGCGTTAAAGATGAGCGAGCCTGGTGGATAAACAATTTTACCCGCCATTTTTTCTGTACGCAGGAAAGTAACAATCTGCAAAAAATATGGCCTGGTAAACTCATGCTTGAGTATTTCTTTCCAGCCTTCTTCAATTTTTACATCCATACGACAAAGATAGCTATTAGCCTTTAGCTGTTAGCTGGTAGTTCATTTGGAAGGAAATCTTTAGCAGTCATTTATTGGTCTGGTGCAGCGGGTGAAGAAGCGGCGAAGTCACAGCTAACAGCTTTCTCCCCTCGAGCAACCATATTATTACAAACGCCAATACAATTCCAATGGCATAGCTGGCAATATCGCTCCATAAAAAACCTGCACCAAACAGCAGGCGGCCAATGGTAGTGGCGCGGATGTTGTCTGCCCAGGCTGCGTGGTACAATTGGGTACATTCATCGGCAACCCCCAATGCATATGCCACCAATGCCAGCTTCCACAAAGCGGTTCGCAAAAAAAATATCCGCAGAAAAAAAAGAAACATGCCCGCCCAGATAATATCTCCCCCATAAGTTACTACCAGCGGGTGAAACCAATGGCTGTGGCTGCGCGTGGCGAGCGCAAGCCAGGTAAGAAAAATTACCATACACAAATAACCAATACGCCGCCAGGGCTGAACGGTTTTCATGGTGTGAAGATAAATAGCTAGGGCGTTATGTGCAATTGGGCGGCTGTTTGCGAAATGATCTTTTACTAACCTGCAAAACATGCATCAGCATAATATTGGCAAACAGTTACATAAGCGGGTGTGGGTGGGCAAAACAATTTACCGATATTTACCGGGCATCGCCCGGCGATCATTGCCAACAAAAGTGCCGGCTGTATGACAGTTAATACTTAAAAAATGGAAGCAAAGGCTTTTACCATCACCATTCATATGGTTAGCAGTCTCGATGGATTCATCGCTAAGCAAGATAATAGCATATCATGGCTTGATACCACCGACCACTATGAAAAAGGTGCTGGTGAACCTGATATGGCCGCTTTTTTGCAAACCATCGATTGCTATGTAATGGGTGCCCGCACGTATGAACACGCGATGGAGCTGTCAAAAAATTATGGGTGGCCTTATGGCGACATTCCTACTGTTGTACTCAGCAACCGCCAATTGCCCGTAGAGAAAAGCAATGTCAAACTATATGCAGGCACCCTGCAGCAATTGGTGGACGAGCAACTAAAACCGGCATACAATAATGTGTGGGTAGTAGGCGGTGCTACGGTGGTAAATGCATTTATTCGTGCAGGACTTGCCAATGAGATACGGCTGACCATACTGCCCATTCTGTTAGGCGAGGGATTGAAATTTTTTGAACAAATGAGTGGCGATCGGCCGCTGCACCTCCAAAACGTTTCCGCCTATAAAAATGGTATGGTTGAGCTTTCTTACCAGGTAATAGCAAACTAATTAGCGCACACGTTGTGCACTAGCCACAAAAAAAAACGACTACTATGCCAAATATTTCTCAGGAATTAATTATTGCCGCTGCACCAGCAGTGGTATATGAAGCTATTACCAGCCAGCAGGGATTGCGCGCATGGTGGACACCCGGCGCTTCCACCACCGGCGCAGCCAACAGCATTGCGCGTTTTGGATTTGGTGACCATTATTTTAAAGAAATGACCATCACTCATTTGGTGCCGCTGCAATTGGTTCAATGGCATTGCGATGCGGGTGCAACAGAATGGATAGGCACCGATATTTCGTTTGCGCTGCGTGCCGGCACCCGCGATTCTCTGCTAAATGACCGCCCGGAGATACTGGGGCAACTTGAACAACAGGAGGGCAACGGCACAATGACATTGCTGGTCTTTCATCATAACAACTGGCAAACGTATTCACCTATGTTTGCTGAATGTAGTTTTACGTGGGCACGATTTCTTTGGGGTTTAAAATTATTGTGCGAAACGGGCACCGGGTTGCCGTGGCCTACCCAGCACAGCGTAAATCAGTAACCGTTGCCGAACTACCTTGCCCAGCTGACATCAATTGTTTGCACTCAACCAATGCACCATGAGAATATGCACTTTAATCATCTGGATGATTGCCCTGGCCTCCTGTGCAGGCGGGCGGCCTGCAACTGCAACAAGGGGTACCGGCTATGTCACCACTGCCTCGGGGCTTCAGTACACCATTCTTCAGAAAGGAAGCGGGCCGCCTGCTAAAGAAGGCAATGAAGTACTGATATTTGAAACAACTTCGTATATAAATGGCACCGTATTGTATTCAAACGAAAATTCGGGCAGGCCGGTTAAGGTACTGATAGGCGGGCACCAGGCAACGGATGGTGTTGAGGAAGGGCTGCGTGGTATGCAGGTGGGCGAAGTAAGAAAATTGATTGCACCGCATTACCTGGTAAAAAGAAAAAGCTATCCGCCAAATGTGTCGCCAGATTCTGCATTGGCTATCAAAATTGTGCTCCATAAAATTTTGTAGGGTATTGCCAGCAGTATTTGATTGAATGCTGGTAATGAAAATGACGTTATCAAAATTGGTGGCACTAATTTTTGCCGTGTTGTGGCAGCACCTAAAGGTTATAAAATCTAAACAAACATAACATGAAAACAATTGTTTTTCTACTCTGTTGCCTTCTCTCCGCAGGTATATTTGCGCAGGATACCACTGCAGCATTTGACGGACACAAATGGCAGGCACCTTATACGCTGGCTTTTCCGCAGGGGTGGGGTGTGGAGCGATTTCCTATACCCATAGAATTTGCGCCGCAGATTAAATACAAAGGTGTTGAAGACATACGCTTTACACCCGGCTGGGGAAAGGCTGGTACGGATGATTACTGGAGCTATGCGTTTTTATGGTACCTGGATGGTAAGCAATCCATCAGCGCAAAAACAATGGAAGACAATTTGAAAGCTTATTATGCCGGGCTGGTGGGCAGGAACATTGTCTCCCGCAAAATAGCCGATGAAAAACTAGTCACAATAAAAACTGCCTTTACACCGGTACAAAGAGATAAGGGTGATCTTAGTACTTTTCACGGTACTGTTTTTATGCTTGATTATATGGAACAAAAACCCATCACACTCAACTGCATTGTGCATGTAAGAACCTGTCCTGGCCAAAATAAAACGTTTGTGTTTAATGAAATTTCACCACAACCCTATGGCCATGCAGTTTGGAAAAGCCTCAACGATCTGTGGTTGGGTTTTTCGTGTAGCGAAGGGGAAAAAGCGAAGTAACGGCCGATTGTTTATTTCAACGCAGCACTTCCAAATAAATGATTGTATTGCTGGCAATGGATGAGCGCATATTGATATGCTGCAAAATCCGGTGCGTTGGGAATATCATATAACTGGTTGCCACTGGTAGATTTCAGCTTACCCAGATCAATAAAATTTACCGGTTGAACTTCTTTTGAGAGATACACATGCAAATCAGGCCCGTTGGAAATACCAACATTTTCCAGCGCCAGTGTAAACTTGCCGTTCTGCAGGTATACTTTTGCATTACCGGTTACTGAGCCATATGGTCCTTTTATAAAACTGCCGCTATACCGCGCCATGGAGCCGCCGGCCGTATCTGCCGGTATCATTTCATTGAGCGGGGTTTCTGAAGCCTGGTTACTTTTTGTACATCCCGCCATTAAAGCCGCTGCAAATAAAATATACAGTATGTTTTTCATATTGTTTGTGTATTAGAAATGATAAGATATGCCGATGCCATAGGTATTGGCTTTATTGCGGAACCGGTCTACCATTGTTCCATCGGGCGCAGTTTGTTTTATTGTTTTGGTTTTGTATTCTGCAAAGTAGAACTGGTAGATGGCCCTTACACCCCAGTGCTCAGCAAACTTATATTTCAGAAAAAACTCAGAGTTCAGGCTCCCATAATCATTATCCCCCGTTAACAATACATTGAAAGCAGGCGTGAATGCTTCTGGTTCCGTTCTGGTTGTACCATTGCTGGTAAGGATGGCGCTGGTTTTTCTGCCAAATGAAAATCCAATAAGATCAATGTTAAAGCCACCAGACCATTTTGAGGTAAAGTTGTACCCAAAATTCAGGGAGATGTTTACTGAATTAATGAAGGGCCGTTGCACGGTGAGCGTATCCCAGTTCTCGGTTTTTTGCCCTGCAAACACAATAATAAATGGAGTTGTTGTGGAGCGGGCCAGCCGCGCGGGAGCTGTTGTAAAGTTTTTCTTGGTACCAAAATAACTGGTGGAGCGAATACCCAAACCAGCTTCCCATCTTTTCTTTTTACCCAGTCGCCAGTTATACACGAACGACCCCGCTACCGAGCCTTGTGAGCTGCCGGCTGTACCCGACAGGTCGGCAAATTTATTGATGCGGGGAAGCGGCGACGATTGCGCAAACAGAAAACCACTGCAACAAGAAAGGAGCAAAGGTAAAAGCAGTTTTTTCATGCATCGATTTTTTAGAAAATAAAAATATAACAATGGCGGCCGGAAAACTGTCAGGTGGGTGACATTGATAGATATTTATAGAACTAATGTGCAGATGGATACAGCCAGACAAATTTCACTCAACAGACCCGTATGTACAACAGATAACCGAAGTCTGCAACATGCTGTCTGAATAGTAAATGCGCGATAAGACTTCGGTTATCTATCGCCAGCAACATCATGCAAATAATTTATTTGCCCTACATTTGAACGCGATGGAGTCATCTGTGGCTGTACGATTATCATTCATTTATCAGCAAGAAAAAAATAAATACCATGGCAAAAAGCAAAGTACTACGCATGGACAATGTGGGCATTGTAGTGGAATCACTTGATGAAACCGTTGCTTTTTTTGAAGAGCTCGGGCTGACACTGGAAGGGCGGGCTACCATTGAAGGCGAATGGGCCGGCCGTGTTACGGGGCTGGGCAACCAGCACGTAGAGGTGGCTATGATGGTAACGCCCGATGGTCACAGTCGGCTGGAATTATCCCGATTTATTACGCCGGCCGTTGTTGCCGATCACCGTAAGGCACCGGTGAACGCGCTTGGGTATTTGCGCGCTATGTTTGCGGTGGAAGATCTGGATGAGACAATTGCAAGGCTTAAAAAAAATGGTGCTACGCTGGTGGGAGAGGTGGTTAAATACGAGGAAGTCTACCGCCTTTGTTATATACGAGGCCCGGAGGGGTTGCTTATTGGCCTGGCGGAACAGCTTACTACGAATAGAAATCCGTTGTAGTCGGTCAATTTGCTGAGTTCAACCATTGGCTATTCTTATCAGTAATTGGCTGTCATGGCAAGCCTGGCTGCTTTCAAATAAAAATGGCCAGCAATATCGTGCGAGCCGCTTGTGTGACCCGGATTGGATTCAAACCAATGACCTTCCCGACTTTGCAAGTTGGGGTGCTCTGGTCAACAGAGCTACACGCAATAAAAAAAGCCTGCGTTAGGAAGCTTGTGTGACCCGGATTGGATTCAAACCAATGACCTTCCCGACTTTGCAAGTCGGGATGCTCTGTTCAACAGAGCTACACGCAATAAAAAAAGCCTCCGTTAGGAAGCTTGTGTGACCCGGATTGGATTCAAACCAATGACCTTCCCGATCCTAAGGATCGGGATGCTCAATTCACCAGAGCTACACGCAATAAAAAAAGCCTCCGTTAGGAAGCTTGTGTGACCCGGATTGGATTCAAACCAATGACCTACTGCTTAGAAGGCAGTTGCTCTATTCAACTGAGCTACCGGGCCGTTATTTTTATTTCAACCAATGACCTTCCCGACTTTGCAAGTCGGGATGCTCTATTCAACTGAGCTACCGGGCCGTTATTTTTATTTCAACCAATGACCTTCCCGACTTTGCAAGTCGGGATGCTCTATTCAACTGAGCTACCGGGCCGTATTTGACCGGGCGCGAAGATAATTTTTTTTGGGTTGCGGGCAAACTCAAAAATGGGCAAATGCCGTTTTTGGCCAAAATAGGTAGAATATTGAGCCTGAATTGCCTACCACCTACCCCTTTTTGTAAAAATTTACACAGAGCGTGCATTTTTTTGCGCCGCTGTGGAAATAAAACCATGATTAGCAGGCCATGCGCGCAGAAAAAAATTGGTACGGTTATTTGAACGATACCAGTAATTCGATTTTCTAACCGGAGACATTTAGTAGAACAATCGTCCCAATGTCTCCTTATTACTTGTATCAGTTAAAGATTAAAAGTAAATGAAGATCACCAGGAAGCCCCCGCTCACGCGGGGGTTTTCATTTGTATAAACAGATCGCGAATGCCTTTAAAGACTACGGTTTGTATACATTTCTATGTTGTTGTTTTCACCGCATGATGGAATTTTTCAAATGGCATGTCAATTGATGTATTGCGTATAGAAGCCACTACCGGCTATTAATAAGACCTTATAGTATGAGTTTAGTAACAGTGAATGAAGAATTGCAATCCGCTGCCACCGCCAACAGGGTGCAATCGCTGAAGGCCATGCTTCCGCGAAAATATTCAGCCGTTAACGCAGATTTATTGAAGACATGCTTCCGTGAATACAGAACGTTGATAAATGAATTGATCATTACCAATCCCCAAACAAGGGCCAGGCTTCAGTCGAATTTGCATAAACTGCAACAACGGGTGGATAATATGGAGCAACCTGGTAATAGTAATGCAGCCAGCAGGTACTACTTTAATGAAGTGGTAAGCTATATGAATATAGAATTGATTAATGTCTGTCATATTATGACTGCAGACGATTGATTAGTTTGACTGTATAGGTTCAGTAAAGGATAGTAGCAACCGGGTTAATTTTCCCACTTAAGTGCAATCATTTTGCCCAAACAGTTTTGCTTTGTGGAATTATGCCCATAGTACTGTGCGGGGGTATTTAGTAAAAACTGGTACGATTATTATAACAGTATAGGTGTACGATTTTCCAATAGGAGAACATTTTTAAGAATACAAAAAAATAATTCTCCTTGTCACTTCCATTATTACAGGATAAAAAGTACGGAAAGTCACACAGGAACCCCCGCCAACGCGGGGGTTTCATTTTTGTGATCGTTTACCCCTTGATATTGTTGGTGAGAACACCAACAATGGCTAAAATCACACAGGAACCCCCGCCAACGCGGGGGTTTCATTTTTGTGATCGTTTACCCCTTGATATTGTTGGTGAGAACACCAACAATGGCTAAAATCACACAGAAACCCCCGCCAACGCGGGGGTTTCATTTTTGTGATCGTTTACCCCTTGATATTGTTGGTGAGAACACCAACAATGGCGAAACACCAACAATGGCTAAAAACTAACAATGGCGAAGAGGTGAATGATTTGCCGCGGATTCGCAGATTTACGCCTCGGCACGTTCCAACCTCTCCACGCCCCCTTGTTGGTGTTTTCACCAACAAGGCTTATGACCCACCAATAAGGCTTATTACCCACCAACAGGCCTTATGACCCACCAACATATATTATGCTCAACCCGCTGGTCCGATAACAGATTTGAGCGGCAGGTAGCCAAGATGAAAAACGTCTTCTTCATCCGACGTATCGCCGACAATAGTAATGGTATGTTTCTCTTTGTCGGCGCGGGAGAGCATATCTTTTATGCGATAGGCATCATCCACATCTATTCCATATTTATCATCAATATGCGCACGCGCATTTTTATTATTGATGCCATTGGGCAAGCCGGTATGTTTAAAGAATGCAGTTTGTTTACTCATGGTTTTAGCCGTGTCCATAGCATCCGCCACCACCAGCATTTTGTAATGGAATTCTTCAAATTCATTTGCTTTATACCCGCCCAGGTTAAGAAAGAAAAGATCAAGCGGTTTTTTCTTGTCGGTTTGTGATGTACTACTCAGGGAAGGCTCCACACGAATGGAATATCCATTCACCACCGTCACTTCACGCCATGCATCAATGTGTATGCTACCCGAACCGGGCCACGATTGCCCGATGCCATAAATGAGATCTTTTAATTCAGTGCCAATGCCAAAATATACGTCGTGCTGCTCGGTATGCCTGCCCGCCGGGCGGCAACCCAGCAGCACCATAAATAATTTTTGTTGCATTACCATCTTTTGCATTCTGCTGCAATTTTGATTCCTTTTATTGCTGGAGTCATTTCATTTACATTTGAAGCTGAATTACCCATTATGCGTACACATTTTTATTACGGCACCGACCAGTTAACCGTCGGCAAAGCAATAGCCATCGCCAGCGGAGAGACAAAGGCGGTATTTGATACTGAGGCCACGAATCGTATCAATGCCAGCCAGCAATATGTGCAGCAAATTGTAGAAAACGATACCACTGTGTATGGTATCAACACAGGATTCGGTATTCTTTCCAATACAAAAATATCTGCAGCAGATACGCAGACGTTACAGCATAAAATATTGCAAAGCCATAGTGTGGGCGTGGGGCAGCCCATTGCGCCAGAGATTGCCAAATTGATGATGATTACCAAAGTACATGCACTGGCGCAAGGCTACAGCGGCGTGCAACTGGCTACCCTGCAACGCATCTGCTGGCATATTGATAACGATATTATTCCCATAGTGCCCGAGAAGGGTAGTGTAGGGGCTTCGGGCGACCTGGCGCCGCTGGCTCACCTCTTTCTTCCATTAATCGGCCTGGGCGAATGTTATTACAAAGGCAAACGCCTCCCAACGGTTGAGGTATTGGCGAAAGAAAAGCAGCCTGCTTTGCAACTGGGTCCCAAAGAAGGTCTTGCATTAATCAATGGTACGCAGTTTATCGTCTCATTTGCGGTAAAGGCAGTGCAGCGTATGCACTATTGCCTGGAAGCCGCCGATATTATTGGTGCGATGAGCCTGGAAGCGCTAACGGGTACCAAATCGCCGTTTGATGAGCGCCTTCACCAGCTCCGTCCCTTTGCGGGCAACCAGCTGGTCGCCCAAAGACTTCGATTGTTGTTAGCAAGCTCCGACATTATGCAAAGCCATGTTGATTGCGGCCGCGTGCAAGATCCGTACAGCCTGCGCTGCATGCCACAGGTGCATGGCGCCAGCCGAAATGCATGGCTGCACCTCAAAGCACTTACAGAAACGGAACTCAACGCCGTTACAGACAACCCAATTATATTCAATGCAGAAGATACTATTAGCGGGGGCAATTTTCACGGACAGCCATTGGCGTTGCCGCTGGATTACGCCTGTTTTGCGGCGGCAGAAATTGGCAATATATCTGATCGTCGCTGTTACTTACTGCTGGAAGGTAAATGGGGATTGCCCATGTTGCTCATGAAAGATGTGGGTCTTAACAGCGGCTTTATGATTCCGCAATACACTACGGCCGCATTGGTAACCGAAAATAAAACGCTCTGCTTTCCCGCCAGTGCAGACAGCATTCCTACCTCGCTGGGGCAGGAAGATCATGTAAGCATGGGTAGCATTAGCGCACGAAAAATTAACCAGGTACTCGATAACCTGGAATACATATTGGCCATAGAACTCCTCAGCGCATGCCAGGCCATTGAATTCCGGCACCCGCTGAAAAGCTCCGCCCTGCTTGAATTTGCGCATGACTATACCCGTGAGTTGGTGTCGTTTGCTGCAGAAGACCGCATTTTTGGAGAAGACATCAGCAAAGTGGCGGGCCTTATAAAGGACTTTTCGTTGGTAAAAAAACTAAACGCGTTTGCCGCCGCAAAGAACATAACACTCAATAATGGCTATGGTGATTTTACACTGGAATAATGTGCTAATGTGCTAATGTGGAAATGTGTAAACCTGCCTGCCGGCAGGCAGGTGTGTAATGCCGCGACGCGCGGATGGAACGCAGATTTTCATGATTGTTATGATCAAAAATGATTTGATAAGTTGGTGCTCTGGTGGCTTACCCCCCACCAGGGGGAGGTCGGATGGTAGCCGAACGCAGATTGTTATGATGATTATGGTCAAAAATGATTTGATCAGTTGAAGGCGCTGTTAACTCTGCTCGCTCTGTGCGAGACCTTGTTAATACGGTTTAAGGAACGCAGATTGTTATGATTTTTATGGTCAAAAAATGATTCGATTAGTTGAATATGATTTGATTAGTTGAATGCGCTGCTAGCGCTGCTTGCTCTGTGCGAAACCCCACTGCTACGTTTTAAGGAACTCGGATTTTCATGATTGTGTTGATTAAAAATGATTGTATCGATTGAATAAAGAGCAGAAAAGGTCAGTACCTTCTGAGCCCAGCCAACAGCCAACACCTCTAAAGTCAGCCCGATGCCAATTGCCGGTGTGAAAATTCTGGGTAAATTTGATGATGACTCCCGACACATCTCAATACAATGCGGCAAAATACCGTACGCCCACCGGCACTCAACTGCAATGCAAGGGGTGGGTGCAGGAAGCAGCGCTACGCATGCTGCTCAACAACCTTGACCCCGCTGTAGCAGAACGCCCGGAGGAACTTATTGTGTACGGCGGCCGTGGTAAAGCAGCGCGCAATATAGCTGCGCTGGATGCCATTATTAAAGCACTGAAGATTCTTGAAAACGATGAAACGCTGCTGGTGCAAAGTGGCAAACCGGTAGGCATTTTGAAAACACATGCGGATGCGCCGCGCGTGCTGATCAGCAATTCCCAACTCGTACCCAATTGGGCCAACTGGAAACATTTTGATGAGCTGGAGCAAAAAGGGTTGATGATGTACGGACAAATGACCGCCGGCAGCTGGATATACATCGGCAGCCAGGGCATTGTACAAGGAACGTATGAAACATATGCCGCCATTGCTAATAAACATTTTGCTTCCAAAACCACATCAATTAGCAGCCTGCAGGGAACGCTCAATGTAACCGCCGGTCTTGGTGGCATGGGTGGCGCACAACCATTAGCTATTACCATGAATGGTGGGGTGGCGCTCATTGCGGAAGTGGAAGAGTGGCGCATCGACAAACGCATCGAAACAAAATACCTTGATGAAAAGTATACCGATATTGACGCTGCAATAGATGCGGCACTTCAGTATAAAAAAGCAGGCGCCGCTAAAAGCCTCGGCATATTATGCAATGCCGTTCACCTGCTGCAGCGTTTGCTTGAGCGCAATGTAATACCTGATACGCTTACTGATCAAACCTCTGCACATGATCCGCTGGTGGGGTATGTGCCGCATACACTCAGTAATGAAGCGGCTAATGTACTGCGCCAATCCGACCCCGTTGGTTATACAGCGCTTGCTTATCAAAGCATGTACCTGCATGTGCAATACATGTTGCAGTTAATGGATAGAGGCGCCATTACTTTTGACTATGGCAACAACATACGTGCACGGGCCCAGGAATATGAAGCGCAACATCCCAAAGCAGTAAGGCTTACGAAACATGAGCCTTTTGCTTTTCCGGGGTTTGTACCTGCTTATATACGCCCGTTGTTTTGCCTGGGTAAGGGGCCTTTTCGCTGGGCCGCACTTAGTGGAGACCCCGCAGATATTGCAGTGACGGATGAACTGATTGCAAACATGTTTCCTGAAAATGCTTCGCTGCAGCGCTGGCTGAAACTGGCCAGGGAACGAATTGCCTTTCAGGGTTTGCCAGCGCGCATTTGCTGGCTGGGACAGGGCGAACGCGAGAAAGCCGGCCTTGCATTTAATGAACTGGTACGAACAGGTAAAGTGAAAGCACCGATTGTGATTGGCCGCGATCATTTGGATACTGGCTCTGTGGCAAGCCCTAACCGCGAAACAGAAGCAATGGCCGATGGCAGTGATGCAGTGGCCGACTGGCCCATACTGAATGCCCTGGTAAATACTGCCGGTGGTGCCAGTTGGGTTTCTTTGCACCATGGCGGTGGCGTGGGCATGGGGTATAGCATTCACGCCGGGATGGTAATTGTTGCCGATGGTACCGATGCTGCTGCGGCAAGACTCAGCCGTGTATTGCGAAACGACCCGGGTATGGGCGTGATACGGCATGCAGATGCGGGATACGATACCGCAAAACAAACCCTGGCAGCACATGGTCTGGATTTGCAGGATAGATTGAATCGGGAGGTGAGAGAGTAGTCAGTGGGGAATAGCTAGTATGACATAGAGGAGAGTGGCGAGTAACGAGTTGCCAGTGGGCGATTGAGGAGAGTGGCGAGTAGGGAGTTGCCAGTGGGCGATTGAGGAGAGTGGCGAGTAGGGAGTTGCCAGTGGGCGATTGCCTGGTCATTAGTTACACAGCAAACGTTGGTTCGTCCTTTGTCATGCTGCAAGCATCCTGAGGAAGAGTGGCGAGTAGGGAATTGCCAGTGGGCGATTGCCTGGTCATCAATTACGCAGCAAACGTTGGTTGGTCCTTTGTCATGCTGCAAGCATCCTGAGGAAGAGTGGCGAGTAGGGAATTGCCAGTGGGCGATTGCCTGGTCATCAATTACGCAGCAAACGTTGGTTCGTCCTTTGTCATGCTGCAAGCATCCTGAGGAAGAGTGGCGAGTAACGAATTGCCAGTGGGCGATTGCCTGGTCATCAATTGCGCAGCAAACGTTGGTTCCTCCTTTGTCATGCTGCAAGCATCCTGAGGTGATCGATATAAAAACTGCCCGATCAAGTGAAATAGGTATCCTATGCAACACTAGGGATTTTTGCAACTGACAGGGAGGAGAGTGGCGAGTAGGAAGTTGCCAGTGGGCGATTGCCTGGTCATCAGTTACGCAGCAAACGTTGGTTGGTCCTTTGTCATGCTGCAAGCATCCTGAGGTGACCGATACAAAAACTGCCTGATCAAGTGAAATAGGTATCCCATTCAACACTAGGGATTTTTGCAAATGACAGGGAGGAGAGTGGCGAGTAGGGAGTTGCCAGTAGACGTTTGCCTGGTCATCAATTGCGCAGCAAACGTTGGTTGGTCCTTGGTCATGCTGCAAGTATCCTGAGGTGATCGATATAAACACTGCCCGATCAAGTGAACATGTATCCCGTGCAAAAACTTAATTGTTCTAGATTTGCCAAGCGTCATGCAGGCAAGAAGGTGACGCTCTTAATATTTTAACTACTTCGCAAACCCGCACAAAGCCATTTGAGCTACCATTACTACATACCACAGGACAAGGCTAGCCAAACCATTATACAGGCGGTTTGGCAGGTAGACCATCTTCCAGCTTTCAAAAACGAATGTATTGTGCCCAAGGGCATCATAGAAATCATCTTTAATTTTACCAGTGGTGGTGGTATTGCTGTGCAGCAAAACGGCAAGGATTATCATTTACCTCATTGCTTTATCAATGGATTTAATACACAGCCAATAACATTGCACCTGCCTCCTAAACAATTCTTTTTTGGTGTTATTTTTCAACCGCTGGCCATCAGGAAATTATTTGGTTATGCGGCGTCTGAGTTTTGCAATACCAGCATAGATGCCACATTGGTACATGCCGATCTTGGTTCATTATGGCATCAATTGGCTGACCAGCCTGATTTTAATGCGCGGGTACAAGTTTTATTACAATGGGCCCGCAAGTGTTCTATTGAGTGGCAGCCACAGGAAAAACTAATCAATGATTTTCTGTATGCTCCAGACAGTCACCATTTGTCTGTGCAACAACTCGCCGCCTCCGTTTGCTATTCGCCGCGGCAACTTTCCAGGAAAATGCAGGAAGCCAGTGGCATGAATACAGAAGAAATGCTGCTGTATAAAAAATACCTGCATGCGGTGGAGATGATGCATGGTACGAGCCTTCCACTAACCGCCATTGCTTATCAATGCCAGTTTGCAGATCAATCCCACTTCATAAAAACTTTTAAATACTTTACGCACATGACACCCGGTGCCTACCGGCGTAATAAAAGTATGGTCAGGGGCCACTTGTATACGAATGTCCGTTAAATACAATTCGGCGAACATGCTTGCAGCCATATTTGCAGGAAAAAAATGAAGACCTTCTTTTTATTTGCCTCTGTTGCAATTGCCAGTGGATTGTTGTTTGTAAACATCTACACGTCTATGATAGATGCCACTTCATGGGGAAGCAAAATGCCTGATTCTATTGCAACCGCCAGATCCTACTATGCCACGGTGAACCCAGGCAACTTTTTCAGAATTTTTTCACCCGTTAACCAGGTACTGGGTCTGCTGGTGGTAATATTGTTCTGGAAAGCGGCACCCAGTGTTCGAATATACCTGGTTGTTGCGCTGGCCATGTACCTGCTGGCAGAAGGCATGACGTTTGGATATTTTTATCCGCGTAATGCCATACTTTTTAAGACAGCGCAGCTTACTGATACTGCATTGCTTAAGAAAACCTGGTCAGAATGGAATACCATGAACTGGGTGCGGTCGCTGGTATTGGTGATAGGTATTATTTGCTCTTGTTTATCGTTGTACAAATGGTTGCAGTTGCCGTTCAAATCATAACGTTTCAATAGCATCTTACGGTGGAAGGCAGCGGGGGATATTGCGTATCTTTGCACAAAAGAATAATGATATGAGTACAGAAAAAGCAATATTGGCGGGAGGTTGTTTTTGGGGTGTGGAAGAATTGATTCGCGATGTGCCGGGTGTTGTTTCAACAATAGTAGGTTATACAGGTGGCGACGTGTCCAATGCCACCTATCGCAACCATGGCACTCATGCAGAAGGTATTGAAATTGTTTTTGACCCGGCGGTATTATCTTATCGGTCGCTGCTGGAATTTTTCTTTCAGATTCATGATCCTACTACTAAAAACAGGCAGGGCAACGATAGGGGAACCTCTTACCGCTCGGCCATATTTTACCTCGACGATACGCAAAAAGAAACTGCAGAAAAACTTATTGAAGAAATGACCGTGTCAAAAAAATGGCCGGGTGCCATTGTTACGGAAGTTGTGCCTGCCACCGCTTTCTGGAATGCGGAAGAAGAACACCAGGATTACCTGCGCAAGAATCCTTATGGTTATACCTGCCATTTTATACGACCAGAATGGACGTTGGGCCAAACAGTACATTAAGCGCCGGTATATTCGTCATCCAGGTTTTTGTGTTCTATCGATCGCGCAAAGTCGTAATAGTCGTTTACTGCAAACTGCCATTTCTGATACGCATTTTTCAATGCAGGCGTGCTCAGCAGCTCTTTAAAACCGGTTGATTGGGTATGCTTCTGGTCTATCTTGCTGTAATCTTCCCAGGCAGCCAGGAACGACTGGTAAAGCATATCAGATTTCTGTTTGATGGTCATTTTGTAGCGTTTATTACGGTTAAGATATAAAAAAAACGATTGCCAGCATTTTTTAAAGCGCTCAGAGGCAAGTTTTAATACGCGGTGTTCAAAACAATGCGTTTACATGCCCGAAACATGCATAAAAAAGCCCGCCAATAAGCGGGCTTTACATTAATTATATACAGATGCGTACTACAAAGATTTGTAGGTAAACTTTTGTCCACCCACCGTTACCTCTGCCATTAAGCCGCCTTTATCTTCTGTAAATACCGCCACACCCTCGGTGTATTTAGCATTCGCAGACACGCCGGACTTCACCGCCAAAGCCGAAATTTGTCCATTGAATTCAAACTTATTGTCTTTGAAACGATCCAGGGCTGCTTTGTTTTCAAAGAAAATGACCTCGCGGTATGCTTTACCGCCTATTTGTGCGCCCACAGTTGCCTGCACCATATTAGCTGTACCAACTGCTTTGCCATTTTCGTACACGGTACCGTTACCACCGGCACCCCCTACAATAACACCACCTTTGCCCACATTGGGAAAAATAGCGTAACCGTACGCATCCGAAAACATTTTTTCCATAGCGCCGTCTGTTTTTATGAATGCAGCTTTGGCTGCACGGCTATCTTTCATAATACGGTCCTGGTCTTTCTGCGCATTCAATGCATTGGGCACAATAGCGGCAGAGAGAAATAACATGGCCAGTAAGATCATCTTTGGCTGTTTCATAACTATACTTTTATTTGTTAAACGAGTTTGTACTGCAACTGCGCAATACATCCACAGCATTACAAATAATCTGCCACCGGTGATCTGTAGCGTTAACAGATTGCCATTTTTTAGCAATTAGCCGCATTTTACGTTTCGCGGGAGCGGAAAAAATGGTTTTGAATTGGTAAGGGGGATGCAATAAGACGGCAGTGGTCCAAAATAAAGGCCTGTAATAGAAGTTGTTAATCGTATAAGGGCTTCCTCACCGTAGAAGAATATGCACAGACTCTTTTGTTAAGCACAAAAAATTTAAAATTTAAAAGTCAAAATTCAAAAGGTAAAATATTGCCCAGAGATTAAATAATGAAAAAGTAAAAATTCAAAAGTCAACTTATTTGTTCAAAGTTCCTGCAATTGAAAAGTTCAGTAATTTTTGCGTTCGCCCTTCCGCCGCTGATCGCCGCGAGAAATGTTGCTGCAATTAAAAAGCTCAGTAATTTCTGCGTTCTTTGCCCGCCGCCGAACGCCGCGAGAAACCATACGAGTGCGCCATTTAAAATTCAAAATATAAAATTTAAAATAATGAATCACCCAGTTTCTCAATATGTTTAAGAATAGTGGCTTTGTCCGCGGTGGATTGGGCCAGTTGCAAAGCTGTTTGATAATGCTTTACTGCGGTAGCGTTGTTGATACCAGTGTACAAATACCCCAGCAAAGAATAATAAAAGTGATTGTCTGTAAGTTGTAGTTTTTCTGCTTCTGCAATAGCCGCCGCATTGCCATTGGCTTTGGCAAGCGCAAATGTGCGGTTCAGTGCAGCAATGGGCGAATACTGGTACTGTAACAACAGGTTATACAATTGCAGAATATTTTCCCATTTTTCCTGGTTGTCGCGGTGCTGGGTGTGCCAGTAAGCAATACCGGCTTCCAAATGATATTTCGATAGTTCATTACCCGTTGCAGCGCGGTTCAGGAACAGCGTGCCTTGCTCAATCAGATCCTTGTTCCAAAGACTGGTATCCTGGTCTTCATAAATAATGGGTTCGCCCTTTTCACCCGTTCTGGCATCAAACCTTGATGAATGAAAACACATAAGCGAATACAAAGCATTGACCGCAGGTTTATTGGTGGGTTCATTCTGTAGCAGCAACAAATTTAAACGCATGGCCTCGGCGCACAGGTCTTTGCGCAGTTGTGTATTTTGAGCAATTGAGTAATACCCTTCAGAGAACAGCAGATAGAGCGTTGTTAATACACTGTTGAGTCGATCGTCAATTTCATTGGCGGTAGGTTGTTCAATGCGTACCTGTTCGGTTTTCAATTTTTCTTTTGCCCTGTTCAATCGTTTGTACACTACTTCCTTATTGGTTAAGAAGGCGTCTGCAATTTCTGGTACACCAAACCCGCAGAGCAAATTAAGCGCAAGCGATACCTGCGATTCTGTTGATATGCATGGATTACAAACAGTAAATATCATTGCCAGCTGGCTATCGAAGATGTTTTGTGCAGACAAATCAATTTCCATTTCTTCGTCTTTTTCGGCTGCATATTTTACACCGATGGCAACTTTTTGCTGAAAGGCAGTATGGCGTTTGAGGTAATTTTTAGTTTTATTTTTTGCAACGGTGTACAGCCATGCAGTGGGGTTTTCCGGCAATCCTTTTACACTCCACAATTCAGTGGCCGCCAAAAAAGTATCGCTGGCAATGTCTTCGGCTATCTCAATATGTTCAATGCCAAACAATGCACAAAGAACAGATACCAGTTTTTGGTATTCCGTTCTGAACAAATGCGGTAAAAGTTCCTGCTCACCCATATCTGAAGTAAGAATGTCTTCGCAAATTTACAAAGACATTCTTTGTTTGACTTGTTGTACCGGTGTAACTATAGAATCTTAGGGCGTTGGAACAGCCATACGTACTTCCACCACAGCACCCCATTGCAAGACCGGACAGCCTTTTGCAATTTCAACGGCATCATCATAATCATTGGCACGTATCATAATAACACCGCCTATCGATTCTTTGATTTCTGCGTACGGTCCGTTGGTTACCGTATTATTTTGTTTCACCACGCGGCCCCCGCCATCCCAGCGTTTGGGTGGTTGTGCCAGTTTATTTTGTGCCGCAATGCCGCCTATCCAATCCTGGAAAGGTTTAATGGCAGCCTGCATCTGTTCTGGCGACAGACTGGCATCTTTACTGGTCATATCCCGGTGGATCAATAACAAAAATTCGTTCATCGGTCTATCATTTAAGTGAATGGTAAAATTGTTTAAGCGCCAAATTGTCCGGGTTTGTAATCTCCCGGTACCACTGCAAACGCAATATTCATACGGTTCCAGATATTGATGCTGCCAATGGCCAATGTAAGATCAATCAATTCTGCATCTGCAAATTGTTTTATTGCCCGGTTGTATACAGCATCCGGCACATCGCAGGCATTCACTGCTTCCGCCCAGGCCAGTGCCGCCTGTTCACGTTCCGTAAAATAAGGGGTTTCACGCCATGCGCTGATGCCGTATAACCGTTGTTCCGTTTCACCACTGGCGCGGAGATCTTTGGAATGCATATCCAGGCAATACGCACAGCCATTGATTTGCGATATCCTGAAACAGATCAGTTCCAGCAAGTTTTTCTCAAGGGGCGATTTCCTGAGATACCCGCCTAATCCAAACAATGCTTTTAATGCGTTTTGTCCTTTTTCCTGCACATTCATTCTTTGTTCCATGTTTTGAAAGTTTAATTGTAAAAACCAATGACAACTGAAGCTTTCAAATTGGACAAACTGCGTACATTATTTTTTAAAAAAAAGTTCGGTTCTTTAACCTCGTATAAATCAACCAGTTTCAAAACTTATTATTATTGAGTTGTAATTACCTTGGTTGCCAACCCGGCAATATTACCCCTGTGATCAGCCTGTTTGCCAACGGAAGGTGTTTCGCAACCGCAGGTCGCCCGCGGGGCTGCAGTTTGTCGTCGCTTTGCTGTGATCTTTTATTATGTCATAAAATTAAGCAGAAAAGCAGCTGTCCAACCGCGAGACGTGCAACAATATTAACACGACCTATTTCCTTTCAGCACTGCTCAGCTCGCCCCTCGCTGTCTCTGCCACAATAAATTACTGCTGACGGATTTCATAAGTATGAAGTGTTTGTTGTACGTTTATTACTTTATTAGTAGTTAGATTCGCCTGCGCATTTTTATTTCGGTATTTGCAAAGTAAAGTGTACGAAAAATATGAAACATACAACTTCCTGCAGCCTGTTAATTGTTGCATTCATTGTTTGCCTGCAAGTAACTGCACAACATACACTCACCGTTCAGGTTAACAAGCCTGGAGCAGTAATACAACCTACCATGTGGGGAGTATTTTTTGAAGACATTAATTTAGGAGCCGATGGTGGCATCTACGCAGAGCTCGTAAAAAACCGATCGTTCGAATTTAATAAACCATTAATGGGCTGGACCATTCTGGGCAAGCCTGCTACCGAGGGCGATTTTACCGTGCTCAACCGCGGGCAAGCGCATGTGGCCAACCCACGTTTCTTACGCGTAGCACTCCACAATAATACAAAAGGTACTATTGGCCTGAGCAATGAAGGGTTTCGCGGTATGGGCATAAAAAATGGAATACGCTATGATTTTTCTGTGATGTACCGGCAAACCGCTGCCAGTATTACCATGCATATTGAGTTGCTCGATGAAAAGAATACCGTAATCGGCAATGGAACGTTGAAAACCGGTTTTACCGGAAACGAATGGAAAAAACAGGCAGTGAGTTTTACATCATCTGCCACGGCCCTGAAAGGTAAATTGAATATCTGGTTGGAGGGCGATGGTGTTGTTGATTTGGATATGGTATCACTTTTTCCGGAAGATACCTGGAAAAAAAGACCGGGTGGTATGCGCGCAGACATGATACAATTGCTGGCCGATATGAAACCGGGTTTTATCCGCTTTCCTGGTGGTTGCATTGTGGAAGGTTTTGATCTTTCACAACGTTATCAATGGAAAAAAACAATTGGGCCCATTGAAGAAAGGCAGTTAATTGTTAACCGCTGGAACTTTGAATTTGCCCACCGCCCCGCACCGGATTATTTTCAAACCTTCGGGCTGGGTTTCTTTGAATATTTTCAACTGGCAGAGGATATCGGCGCTGCGCCATTACCTATACTCAATTGCGGAATGGCCTGCCAGTTTAACTCAGCTGAGCTGGTACCGCTGAACGAACTAGACCCGTATGTGCAGGATGCACTTGACCTGATAGAATTTGCTAACGGAGATACAACTACCAAATGGGGAAAAATGCGTGCCGGTATGGGGCACCCTGCATCCTTCAACCTCACCATGCTGGGCATCGGCAATGAAAACTGGGGTCCGCAGTACGTTGAACGGCTGAAAGTATTTACCAATGCCATCAAAGCAAAGTATCCCTCAATAAAACTGGTGAACAGTTCTGGTACCGACCCCAATGGCGACAGGTTCAATTACCTCAATACCGAACTGCGCGGTATGAATGCCGATATTATTGATGAACATTATTACCGCAAACCGGAATGGTTTTTCAGTAATGCAAGGCGGTATGATAATTACCCCCGCAACGGTTCCAAAATCTTTGGTGGCGAATATGCCGCGCAAAGCGATAAGACAGTGAGCATAAACAATAAGAACTCCTGGCTTACCGCATTGTCTGAAGCAGCATTCATGACCGGTCTTGAACGCAATGCAGATGTGGTAAGCATGGCTTCTTATGCGCCACTCTTTGCGCATGCAGACGGATGGCAGTGGACGCCGGACCTGATTTGGGTAAACAATCTGCAGTCTTATGGCACGCCGGATTATTATGTACAGAAACTGTATGCGTTAAACAAAGGTTCAAATGTGTTGCCGATTACTTTAAACAACGATGTAGTGGCAGGGAAGGATAGCCTTTACGCTGCTGCAAGTATTGATACGGCTACCAATGAGCTGATTGTAAAACTGGTCAATGCGTCTGACAAAGCACAAACAAATGTTTTGATGCTGGAAGGGGTTAAGAAACTTGCCCCGCAGGGTATATTAACAGTAATGCAGAGCAGTGATTTAAATACCATAAACTCATTTGCGGAACCACAAAACATTGCCCCTAAAGAGTCATCCATTGCGATTAAGGGAAAAAAAATCAGCCTTAACGCTGCGCCGTATTCATTCACTGTACTGAGGGTAAAGCTTAAATAAATGTGCTGACCAGCCGCATGGGAAAGTCGTTTTTAAACATGTGTTTGTGAGAAACAGCATTTCTGCCAGTACACTTACCCGAGCTATAAAAAATTGACGACTTCCTGTACCACCCGGTTATCGCGGTAGATTTTTTTATGGCCGAGTCCCTCTGTAATAAAGAATGAAACATTGGGATAATTTTTTTCCATTACGGGTGTTACATCTTTGAGCGGAGTAATGTCATCATCTTTATCGTGTACCCACAATACTTTTGCCTGTATATGCTCCATGGCCCGCGGAATAGAAAAATACCCCGACGGAACACCGCTTTTAACTTCAATGAGTTTTTCAAATTCTGATCTAACGGCTTCATTTAGTTGTAAAAACCGGAAGAAGCTGTCGATGGCTGTCTTGGTTTCCGTGGCAGGCGCAATTAATACCATTCTGGTAGCGGCATTGGGTATTTTTTCCATAAAATGCGCCAGTGCCAGCCCGCCAAATGAGTGCGCCATAAATCCTTGTATGGTGCCGGTTTCAAAATGAATGGCAGCAATGGTATCTATGTAAAGTGGCAGTGTAATCTGCCTGCCGCCAGATACGCCGTGTGCAGGCGCATCAAATGCCAGCACCTCATAATTTTTTTTTATCAATCCCCGTACATAGGCGTCAAAATTTTTTACGCTCGATTCAAAGCCATGCAAAATCAGTATTCTTTTGGTGCCGCCTTTGTTCCACCTGAAGCCTCTTACAGTATTTCCTTTAACATTGATGATCATTTTTTCGGCCTTGTCAAAAACCGGTGGCGGATGTTTTTTGCTCCGGTAAAAAGGGGTACAAAATAACCGGAATGCTTTCTCTGCGGCTTTCTTCTTTGATACCACCGCCAGTAAATTAAGCCGCGCGCGCACATAGTTCACAGCCAGTTTTTGTCCTAATTTCATACTTGTAAAGATATAGCATGCAAATTGTAATCATTGGCACCGGTAATACGGCGACTGTATTAGCCAGAAAATTGAAACGCGCGGGTCATCAGATCGTACAGGTATATGGAAGAACGCCCGCTGCTGCAATGACCCTGGCCGCCGAACTTGGCGTGGATTATTGTTCTCAATGGACTGCTGTTACGCAACAGGCAGACCTCTACCTTATTGCTATTACGGATAGTGCGCTAACTGCTAATGATATTCCATTGCAATTAAATGACCGGCTGGTGGTGCATACTGCCGGCGCTGTTTCAAAAGATGTATTGAAAAGAATGTCCAGCAGCTATGGTGTATTATATCCTTATCAGAGTATCCGCAAAGAAATTGAACCTTTACCTGAAATTCCTTTTTTGGTTGACGCCAATACCGCCGATGCAATAGATACGCTCACCAAGCTGGCCGGCAGTATTTCGGGTAGTGTAAGTGTGGCAGGTGATGAAGAAAGAATGCGCTACCACCTTTGCGCAGTAATTACCAACAACTTCAGTAACTATTTGTACACGCTTACGGCAGATTATTGCAGTAAACACGGGCTGCATTTCGGTAACCTGTTGCCATTGTTAGATGAAACCACCGCACGCCTTCACCATACAACCCCGCGCGCCGTACAAACCGGCCCTGCTATCAGAAAAGATAGCACTACCGTTGCGCGGCATCTGCAACTGCTACAGGATGCACCGGAGCTGAAAGAATTGTATCAATTGTTTACCAACTTCATAGAACGGTATAACTGGCAGCAGCCACTGTAATTCTGCACTGCGTAAACGCCTGACCGGCGGCGGGCATCATTTTTAGGCAACTGTTGCAACAGAATGGTACAATAGTTGAAACCAGTATGGCAAACATCAGCATTGAAATACTATTTGTTAATACCCCTGTCTATTCTTTTTTTATCATCCTGCGCAAAAAAAACAACCGGTTCGTCAAATACCGGTCGCAGCGCTACTTACCGTGAGGCAAGCATCTCCACGGCTACCATGAGTTCAGATATCATCAACGGCGTAAATGCTTACCGCAAAACAAAAGGGTTACCCCCTATGCGGTTGCTTGCGCTGGCCGCCTCAGAAGCCGCCCGCCATAGCAGCGATATGGCCAGAAAAAAAGTCCCCTTTGGACATAATGGATTTAACCAGCGGGCGGTTGCCATTGCCAATGAATTAAAAGGCACCTCATCTACCGGCGAAAATATTGCGTTTGGTAAAATGACCTGGAAGCAAGTCATTGATGCCTGGCTTAAAAGTGCCGAACACAAAGCCAATATTGAAGGGCCCTTCAACTATACAGGCGTTGGCGTAGCAAAAGACAGCAGGGGAGTAGTGTATTATACACAGATTTTTGTGAAGAAATAGGACGAGTTGAGAGTTATGAGTGATGAACTATGAGTGATGAGGTTTCTAGTGGAACGCACATAAGTTGCAGATCCCGCGCCTCGAACTTTTAACTCATAACTCTTAACCCATAACTCTTAATTGTTTACTAAATTGCGTCATGAGCAAGGTTATCATCTCTGTAAAAGATCTCCAAAAGAAATATGGCGATTTTGAGGCTGTTAAAGGAATCAGCTTTGATGTGTACGAAGGTGAAGTATTCGGGTTGCTGGGTCCTAACGGCGCCGGGAAATCAACTACGCTGGAGATTATTGAAACCCTCCGCAACAAAACAAGCGGCCATGTAATGGTAGACGGACTCAACCTGGATGATTCGCCGGAAGCCATCAAGAAAATTATCGGGGTGCAATTGCAAACATCCGGTTATTATCCCGGTCTTAATCTATCTGAACTGATAGAATTATTTTCCGGTCTGTACAACAGATCGGTCAACACCCAGGAATTATTAGGGTTAGTGAACCTGCAGGATAAGGCAAAAGCCAAATTCAAAGAACTGAGCGGTGGACAGAAACAGCGTTTTTCTATTGCCACCACACTCATCAACCAGCCAAAGATTATTTTTCTGGATGAGCCTACCACCGGTCTTGATCCGCAGGCGCGGAGAAACTTATGGGACCTGATCAAAGATATACGCGCAAAAGGCACTACTGTTATCATTACCACGCATTATATGGATGAGGCCGAAGTGTTGTGCGACCGGGTAGCAATCATCGACGCCGGAAAAATCATTGCCATTAATTCTCCGGGTTCACTGATAGACGACCTGGTAGCTACCGGTTTTCAACGCCCGCAGGAAGTTAAAAAAGCAAGTCTTGAAGACGTATTTCTCAATCTTACCGGCAAGGAGTGGAGGGATGAATAAATAATGTGATAATGTGCTAATGTGGTAGTGTGGTAATACCGCGACGCGATGATGGCACGCAGATTTTGATGATTGTGCTGATTAAAAATGATTTTTTATTGCTTTGCAATAAGTGCTCTACCACTAAAGCTCGGAGATCGAAAAGCGAGGGCTGTGCCCTGGTGGCTTCCCCCCAGCCGGGGGAAGTCGGATGGAAGCCGAACGCCGATTTTGCAGATTGTCAGGATTAAAAATGATTTGACTGGATCCTCTGCTGGCCCTGCTAGCGCTGTGCGCAAATACCGCGACGCGGATGGATGGCACGCGGATTTTGATGATTGTTATGATTAAAAATGGTTTGACTGGATCCTCTGCTGGCTCTGCTAGCGCTGTGCGCAAATATTGAGAGGCACTGGTTGAATACAAATAAAAATATACAATTTACAATAGTATGGATTTACGTTATCCCATTGGCAAGTATGTGCCGCAACCGTATTCGGAAAGGCAACGACAAGACTGGCTCAACGATATCAAATTTCTACCGCAATCGCTGGAGAATACATTGCTGAACCTCGATGAAGCCCAGCAGCTGACACCTTACCGTGAAGGCGGGTGGACCGTGAAGCAGGTGGTGCACCATGTGGCCGATAGTCACATCAATGCTTACTGTCGTTTTAAACTGGGGCTTACAGAAGACAATCCCACCATCAGACCGTATGAAGAACAACTATGGGCAGAGTTAAGTGATACCCATGCATTGCCCACCAACGTTTCTATCACCTTATTATATGCATTGCATACCCGCTGGTATGAATTGCTAAAACATATTGAAGGCGAAACGTGGGAGCGTACCATTGTACACCCGTCTGCCAACCAGACCTGGACGCTCTGGTACCTCATGGGTATGTATGCCTGGCATGGTAAACACCATGTGGCACATATAACGTCGTTGCGCGAACGACAAAACTGGGGATAGACAAGCGTCAAGAATTATGAGTGATGAGTCAAGCGTGCGGCGGGGGCGCATTCGTTTGCGGCTAATTCAATTCCTAACTCATAACTCATAATTCTTAATTCTTAACTCTGAACTCTTAACTCTTAACTCATTCAACTGTGAAATGGAAAACGCTCTCCTCGAAATACATCAGCAATCACATTTACTTTACTGCGCGGCAAGACCGTTGTCAGCGAGAGGATGGCCTTATCATTGACCCGTATTTTGTGGTAGAGCTGCCCACCACCGCTACCGCACTGGCATTGACGGATGATGAAAAAGTTGTCCTGGTAAAACAATACCGCCATCCCATAGACGAAGTAATCTTTGAAACCCCCGGCGGTTTTATTGATGCGGGCGAAGACTTTGCCACTGGCATGAAAAGAGAATTGCTGGAAGAAACCGGTTACGAATTCTCCGGCATAGAATCACTGGGGCGCATAGCCGCCAACCCCGGCGTACTGAACAATTTTACCGAACTGTTCCTGGCCACCGGTGGTAAAAAAATAAAAGACCAGCAACTTGATCACAACGAAGAAATGGAGATTGTACTGGTTACTATTGATGAACTGGTGGGCATGCTGATGCGCCAGGAAATAAAACAATCATTGCATACCAACTGCATTTTTTATGCACTGCTTAAACTGGGGAAACTAAAAGTTTTATGAATGTGGAAACCTGCCTGCCGGCAGGCAGGTGTGTAAATGTGATGAATGTGTAAATGCGCTCGGTACCGCAGGTCAGACCGCAGGGATATCTGCAACGCGGTCGGTACCGCAGGTCAGACCGCAGGGTCTCAACTTCTATTTATAACCATAACGTCATTTGAAGGATTCTAATTCCCCCCTTTAGGGGGCTAGGGGGTTAATGGGTCAACGCATTTACTTCACCCACCAAAAACACACTCCCGCATACAAGTATAAGATCCTTTTTTTTGGCATGCTGCATGGCTGTTTGCAGTGCGGTATTAACATCAGGATAATGTTCGCCCAGTAGACCGGCTTCTTTGCCTTTCTGCGCCAGCTGGTCTTCTGGCAACGCACGGGGTATTTGCGCCCTGGTGAAGTAATAGGTGGCCTGTTGGGGTAACAAAGCCAGTACCTTCTCAGCTTCTTTGTCTTTTACCAGCCCTATGATAATATGCAACTGATCATGGTTGGTTACTTCCAGCTGTTCTGCTATCTGCTTAAGGCCATCTTCATTGTGCCCAACATCCAGTACAACCAACGGCTCGCGGTGAACAATATCCCACCGGCCATGAAAACCGGTTATTTTTTTTGTGTACCGTAACCCCTTCTGAATGGCCGTTTCCGGAATTTTCCATTGCAGTTGTTGCAATTCTTTTACCGAGGCCAGCACAGTAAGAATATTCTTCAGTTGGTAGATGCCCTGCAGATCCAGTTCGTAAGCAATACGTTCATCATTTCTTTTATTGGCAACGGTAGCTTGCAACGTCCATGCATGTTCATGCCAGTCAGTTACATACAAGTGATCGGTGGCCAGTATCAAATCGGCTTTCTCTGCTGTTGCTTTGGCCACAAACACCGGTTTTGTTTCGGGTAATGTATCGCCCACTACTACGGGTATACCTGGCTTTATGATACCCGCTTTTTCGTAAGCAATCTTTTCAAGGCTGTTACCGAGTATATTCATATGATCCCAACCAATGTTGGTGATCACGGATAGTAAAGGCGTAATAATATTCGTACTGTCGAGTCTGCCGCCCAGTCCTACTTCTATCACCGCAATATCTATCGCTTCCTGCACAAAATAATCGAATGCCATGGCTACAGTTATTTCAAAGAACGAAGGTTCAATGCTTACAATCAGTGGCTGGATGCGTTGTACAAAATCAACTACAAAGTCTTCACGGATCATTTCACCATCTATTTTTATTCGCTCCCTGAAATCTTTTAAATGCGGCGATGTATACAATCCGGTTTTATAACCGGCCGATTGTAAAATGGCGGCCAGCATATGACTGGTGGAACCTTTGCCGTTGGTGCCGGCAATATGAATGCATTGTAATTTTTTATTTGGATTGCCCAATGCCTCGCACAGTGCAATGGTATTGGTAAGATCTTCTTTAAACGCTGCAGCGCCTATGCGGCTGTACATGGGCAACTTGGTAAACAAATAGTCGAGGGTTTCCTGGTATGTCATGGGTCTACAAAGATAGGAGAGTTGCCTATTTATGTTTTGTTGTTATTTGGTCATGTGTGTTAACCAATTTTGTATGCTAGCGGCTCTGGATGCGGCAACTTTCATTATAATAATTAAAGGGTGGCACTGGTTACATGCCACCCTTTGAGGTTTTATTTATACTGATTGTATGTTGTATTATGTTAAATCAATTAATTGGTTACATTGAAATTCATATCAAAGGTTACTATCTGGTCTTCCGGTGCATTGGGGTCTACTGATATTTTTATCTGCCTGGCTTTTCGTAAAGCAATTTCGCGGTGCGTGCTGTTGGCAACTGTTCCGCGGGTTACGATGGTAACATCAGCGGCATTGCCATTTTGATCAAATTTAATTTGAACTACAACTTTTCCTTTTTCATTGAAATCATCGGTAAACGATGGAAGGCTCCTTATTTTGCGGTTGCCCAATCCTCTTACATTACTGATGACGCCGTTGTTTCCACGACCGCCGCCTTCGTAATTTTTACTATCTGGGTTACCACCGGGTCTTCCCTGATCCCCCTTGCCACCCGCTATGCCTTCACTACCACCTTTTTTGTAGCTATCGGCTTCGTTACCGCCGGTACCGGTTCCGTTTACGCCTTTAAATTCTGCCTTTGGTCGCTGCGGCACTGGTGCAGGTGGCGACACGGTTTCCACTTTTT
Organism: uncultured Chitinophagaceae bacterium; assembly: GCA_963705285.1. GTDB lineage: Bacteria > Bacteroidota > Bacteroidia > Chitinophagales > Chitinophagaceae > JACMLD01. The sequence goes on along the minus strand of OY970066.1, from coordinate 4,882,633 downwards.
TAGGTATTACCTTTTTTGGTTCCTCTTTATCGGCAATTTTGGTGGCTTCAGGTCTAGTAACAGGAGGTTTCTTTATTTCAGGTGCTTCTTCATCTTTATCGTTAGACAGCGGGTCTTTTACATCTTCTTGTTGTGTTTCCACCTGTTTGGGTGGTGTGTATGCCTGTTGGTCCTGTGGAGCGGGTTTGCCCGGTAAAAAAGGCTGGTCCTCACCCAATCCTGCATCGCTGTTGCCCAGATTCACTTCAATGCCTTCTTCCGGCACTGGCTGCAATGCGCTGGGCGATGTCCATCCCACCAAAAAAAGAAAAAGAAAAAGCACGGCAAGGATAGCCACGGTAATGGTACCTGCCTTCATATTTTTTTTCGATTCAAATTGAGCGTCTTGCATGTTTATCATACAACCAGGATTTGTTATCCAAAATTACGTAATTCACAACGATACAAGTATACAGCTAATTGCCTGGCTGATAAGCAGGGAGATGTTAAAGTTTGAAGTAGGACGGGGCTAGTAGCGAGTGGCAAGTAGCTAGTGGCGAGTAGCTAGTGGCGAGTGGGCGTTTGCTTAGAGGACAGGGACGAGTCTGTTATGCTGCAAGCATCCTTAGGTGATCGAAAGAATGACGGGGAAGGGTCTGTCATGCTGCAAGCATCCTGAGGTGATCTATAGAAAAACTCCCTGATTAAGTGAAACATTTACCCCGTGCAACTCTCCGGGATTTTTGCAAAATGACGGGGAAGGGTCTGTCATGCTGCAAGCATCCCGTGGTGATCGAAAGAAAGACAGGGACGAGTCTGTCATGCTGCAAGCATCCTAAGGTGATCGATAGAAAAACTCCCTGATTAAATGAAACATTTACCCCGTGCAAGGGATAGTCTGTCATGTTACAACCATCCCAGTTTGATCGAAAGAATGACGGGGAGGGGTCTGTCATGCTGCAAGCATCCTAAGGTGATCGATAGAAAAACTCCCTGATTAAATGAAACATTTACCCCGTGCAAGGGATAGTCTGTCATGCTGCAAGCATTCCGTGGTGATCAAAGAAAGACGAGGAAGGATCTGTAATGCTGCAAGCATCCCGGGGTGATCAAAAAAAGAACTGCCCGATTAAGTGAAACATATAACCCGGTGGAACACCCCGGGATCTTGGCACGATGACAATACAGGAGCCGCACTCGCCACTACTCACTCCCCACTAGCCTTTATCAAAGTTATTCTGCCACCCGTCTGCAGACAGCTTACCCACCTTTGTCAACACTTCACTTTCCAGTTGTTTTTTGTAAGCCGCGATTTTATCGCCGATAGCTGTATCAAAAGCACCAATGATGGTGGCTGCCAGGATACCAGCATTTTTTGCAGCATTTAAAGCCACGGTAGCAACCGGTATGCCGTTGGGCATCTGCAGAATAGATAATACAGAATCCCACCCGTCTATTGAATTGGAAGATTTAATGGGTACACCAATAACAGGCAGCGTTGTGATAGAAGCAACCATGCCCGGCAAATGTGCCGCGCCGCCCGCCCCGGCAATGATAACCTGCAAGCCGCGACTCCGTGCTGTAGTTGCATACTCCACCATGCGCGCAGGTGTGCGGTGGGCAGATACAACGGTTAATTCAAATGCAATTCCAAATTCTTTTAGCATATCTGCAGCAGCCTGCATAATGCCCAGGTCACTGTCGCTGCCCATGATGATGCCTACTTGAGGGGTCATTGTAAGGTGTATTTGTGGGCAAAGAAAATACAAAAAGAGCACACTGAACTGCCCAATGGCGGCTTTATGCTATAAACCAAGTTTTTTTTGCTTTATCTCCAGACATTAACATCCATGGACCATTAAATGGGAGGGTAACCATCTTAATCGTTTTTTAATGGATACTATCTCCCTGTTAGCTCCCTTTTCTTCACAGACCTTTTAATTCTGTTTATATTTGGTTTTTCATATAACTATCGCCTAACTATTGCCCGGAATTAATATGTCGTATAAACGTTTGCAGGTAAAATTCGTTCCATTTTATTGCCTCGGTTTTATTGCTATATCGGTTTTCGCGTGCAAGGGTAAGCCTGAGCCCACGAAGCCGAAAGAGTCACCGCCTACTGTGGTAGACGTTATTATTGCCGCCCCGCAGGGTATCTCTAACACCGTTGAAGCAAATGGCAGTGTGGTAGCCAATGAATATGTTGAACTACACCCCGAAGTGAGCGGTCGTATTACTTACCTCAATGTAGCAGAAGGGCATACTGTTGCCCAGGGTACTGTTGTAGCGCGCATCAATGATGCAGATTTACAGGCGCAATTATCAAAAAGTAAAATTCAGTTAGACCTGGCGCAGAAAACAGAAGAACGCTACAAAAAATTGCTGGACGTTAACGGTCTCAACCAGGCAGATTACGATAATGTGGTGAACCAGGTAAATGGATTAAAAGCGGATATACAGTACACGCAAACGTTGATAGATAAAACCGTTATCCGCGCACCTTTTAGCGGCGTATTGGGCTTGCGGCAGGTAAGCCCCGGCGCATTTGTAACGGCTAATAACATCATTGTTACCATTCAGCAGGTAGAAAAAGTAAAGATCGATTTTACCATACCGGAAGAGTACAGCGCCATGATAAAAAAAGGCAACCTGGTAGATGTGGAAGTTGATGCCGCACAGCCAACGCGTAAGAAAGCCATGGTGATTGCCACAGAGCCGCAGGTGAACCTCTCTACGCGCAACCTGAAAGTACGGGCCATCTTGCAAGACGGTACTGCCAACCCCGGGGCCTATGTAAAAGTTTTTGTAGAATCCGGCGGTAATAAAAAAGCCGTTATGATACCTACCAATTCAATTATACCAGATGATAAAAACAGCCAGGTAATATTGGTTAAAGACGGGCACGCGGCTTTTGTAAATGTAAAAACCGGAATACGCGAAAGCAACAATGTAGAAATAATTTCGGGTATAGCGCCAGGCGATAGCGTGGTGGTAACAGGTGTATTGTTTGCCAGGCCAAAAGCCCCGCTGAAAGTACGCGGTGTTAAAACACTGGAGCAACTGGCCAAAGCACCTTAACAATTATTTTGCCTTTCACACACCAGAATAAACATCAAAGCAACACTACAGCAGCTTTACTAACCACTTAGCCAGCATTACAGTATGAATATTTCAGAACTATCGTTGAAGCGGCCTGTTCTTGCCACGGTGATGAACCTGATGATTATTTTGTTTGGCGTAGTGGGGTTCACTTTTCTGGCTGTGCGCGATTACCCGGCCATTGACCCTGCCATCATTTCAGTAAGCACTTCTTATACCGGCGCCAACCCAGATATTATAGAAAGCCAGATAACCGAACCCCTGGAAAAACAGGTAAACGGTATACCAGGCATTCGTACAGTTACTTCTTCCAGCTCTTTGGGAAGCAGCAATATTACCATAGAATTTAACCTGGGTGTTGATTTGGAAGCAGCCGCCAGCGATGTGCGCGATAAAGTGGGACAGGCAGCGCGCAGCCTTCCGCAGGATATAGATGCCCCGCCGGTAATTAGTAAAGCCGATGCCAACAGCGATTTTATTCTGATACTGGCCGTTCAAAGCCGTACCAAAAGCCTGCTGGAGCTAAGCGATTATGCTGAAAACGTTTTGCAGCAACAATTGCAAACCATAGACAATGTAAGCTCCATTAATATATTCGGCCAGAAAAGGTATGCCATGCGCATATGGCTGAATCCAGATAAAATGAATGCCTACGGTGTGGCATTTACCGATTTGCGTACCGCATTAAATGCCGAGAACGTGGAACTGCCGCCGGGTAAAATTTATGGCGACAATACGGAGATGTTGATTCGCACGCTGGGCAGGCTTACTTCAGAAAAACAATTCCGTGATCTGATTATACGGGAAGACAGCGCCGGTATTGTTCGTTTGGGCGATGTGGCCAAAGTGGAACTGGGCCCCGAAGCCCTTGAACAAAGCTGGAAATACAATGGTGTAAATGCCGTGGGCCTGGCCATTATTCCCCAACCGGGCGCCAACAACATTGCCATTGCCAATGAATTTTATAAAAGGTTTGAACAGATACAAAAATCAAACAAGTCAGACATTGAAGTAAATGTACTGATAGACAATACCAAGAACATCCGCAATTCATTGTCTGAAGTAAAAGAAACGCTGGTCATTGCATTTATACTGGTGGTACTGGTTATTTTTCTTTTCTTCCGCAACTGGTTAATTGCCATCCGCCCACTGATTGATATTCCCATATCGCTGATTGCCACATTTTTTATCATGTACATATCCGGCTTTTCTATCAATGTACTAACGCTGCTGGGTATTGTACTGGCCACCGGTCTTGTGGTGGATGATGGTATTGTGGTAACGGAGAATATCTTCCGAAAAATGGAGGAAGGTATGCCCATACGTAAAGCAGCGCTGGAAGGCAGTAAGGAAATATTTTTTGCTATCATTTCTACCTCCATTACACTCGCCATTGTTTTTTTACCGGTTATTTTCCTGGAAGGTTTTGTAGGCCGGTTGTTCAGGGAGTTTGGTGTGGTGCTGGCAGCTGCGGTACTGATCTCCGCATTTGTATCGCTTACCATCACTCCTGTACTCAATGTATACCTTACCCGTAAAGACAGTTCGCACGGCTGGTTTTACAGAAAGACAGAACCGTTTTTTACCGGCATGGAAAGCGGGTACAAACGCCTGCTGGAAAGATTTATGACCGTACGCTGGGTAGCATGGGTAATCATTGCTATTTGCGCCGGCATCATCTGGCTTACGATTACCAGCTTAAAAAGTGAAATTGCCCCGTTGGAAGACCGCAGCAGCATCCGCTTTACCGTAACGGCGGCTGAGGGTACCAGTTATAGCTATATGCAGCAGTATGCAGACCGTATATCTAATTATTTGTATGATTCTGTTGCCGAGCGCGATTTTGTATTTATACGCACACCCGGCGGTGGTGGTGGTGGTGGTGGTGCTGTTAACAGTACGCAACCACGTATTGGTTTAATTGACCCCAACATGCGGCGGCGGAGCCAGGCAGAAATTGCCAACGACCTGCAACGCAAACTCGGCCGCTTTAACGATGCCCGCATCTTTGCCGTGCAGGAACAAACCATTTCTGTAGGTGCAGGCTCGCGCGGGAGCCTGCCGGTATCTTTTATTTTACAGAATCAGGACATCAACAAGCTCAAAGAAATCATCCCCAAGTTTTTGGAAGAAGTTAGAAAAGACAAAACATTTTCTAACGCCGATGTAAACCTGAAATTTAATAAACCGGAAATACAGATAACGCTCGACCGTATGAAAATACGCGACCTTGGCCTGTCTACGCAAGACGTTATCTCGGCCATGCAGGCAGCCTTTAGCGGTGGAAGGCTGGCGTACTTCATACAAAATGGTTACCAATACCAGGTAATAGCACAGGTAGACCGCAGCGACCGCAATAAGCCACTGGATATAGAGCGGCTCTATGTACGAAACACCGCAGGGCAAAACATTCCGCTCAATGCCGTAGTGCATATGGAAACCAGCAGCAGTCCATCAACACTTTACCATTTCAACAGGTACAAAGCCGCTACCATTTCTGCATCACTGGCAGAAGGCCAAACTATTGGTGATGGAATTACCGCCATGCAGGGGATTGCGAATAAATTGCTGGATGAATCATTCCAGACTTCTTTATCCGGCCCTTCGCGCGATTATGTAGAAAGCTCGTCTAACATATTATTTGCTTTTGGGCTGGCACTGGTGCTGATATACCTGGTACTGGCCGCGCAGTTTGAAAGTTTTCTGGATCCGTTTACCATTATGCTTACCGTACCACTGGCGCTGGCAGGTGCGTTATTAAGTTTGTGGGTATTTAATCAAACCCTTAACATTTTTTCGGAAATTGGTATGATCATGCTCATTGGCCTGGTTACCAAAAACGGAATCCTTATTGTTGAATTTGCCAATAAGAAAAGAGAAATAGGTTTGTCTAAGATGGATGCGGTGGTAGAAGCCGCTGCACAGCGTTTGCGTCCTATTTTAATGACAAGCCTGGCCACCTCATTTGGTGCATTGCCCATTGCACTTAGCCTTGGGGCGGCATCTACCAGCCGTATACCGTTGGGTATAGTGGTGGTTTGTGGCATTATGTTTTCGCTGGTGCTTACCCTGCTGGTAATACCTGCTGTTTATACATTTATATCGGGCAAGCATAAAGTACATCATACAAACATTACGGAATAATACATGATAATGAAGCGGTTATTTTTTTGTTGTTTACCGGCGCTGGCGTACGTGGCAGCAGTTGCGCAGCAGCCACTGCGGTTGCAGGATGCCGTTAGTATTGCGCTGCAAAACAGCCTGGATATACAAGTGGTGCGCAACAACCTGCAAATAAGCAGTCTCAATAACAATATTGGTATTGCCGGCGGGTTACCCCTGGTACAGGCTACCGGGCAGGATAATGAACAATCTGTAAACATTAACCAGACCATCAACCGCAGAACCGCCACCGGCGCAGATTCCATCTATTCCATTAAAAGCAACGGCGCAACGTCTAACCAATTACAATCGGGCGTATCTGGCAGTATATTATTGTACAATGGCATGCGCGTAACTGCTACCAAAAAAAGGTTGGCAGAGATTGAAAAACAAAGCCAGCAATACATCAATTCACAGATACAGAATATTATTGCGGCGGTAATGACCAGCTATTATGATATTGTACGCCAGCAGAACTACCTCAAAACATTTGATCAGTCCATTGCCGTTGCAGAAAAAAGACTGGATATCATTAGAGCACAGCAAAGTGTGGGCCTGGCCAATAATGCAGACCTGTTTCAGAGCCAGCTAGATCTCAACAACCTGCAACAAAACAAAGTACAACAGCAACTGGTGATAGACCAGGCGAAAACGGGCTTGCTCACATTGCTTACGCTGCGGCCCGATTCAACAGTTTCCATCAGCGATACCATCATTGTAGACAAATCCATAGTGCTCGGCAATATTCTGGATAACCTCAGTAGCAATGCCGACATCATTGCGGCAGATGAACAGGTCCGCATCAATGAACTGATTGAAAAAGAAACCGCCGCACAGCGCTATCCCACGGTGCGCATCAATGCAGGGTACAATTACAACCGCAACCAAACATCGGCCGGGCAGACTTTGTTAAACCAGAGCAATGGCCCTTTTGCAGGCGGTAATTTTGTTATACCGATTTATAATGGGTCTATTTTTAAAAGGCAGCAGAAAATTGCGGGTATCAACACGCGCAATGCCAGTTTGCAAAAAGATATTATTGTGCGCGATTATAGTTCCAATGCGGTAAAAACCTACCAGGCATATACTTCATCGCTCATACAGCTGGATACGGCCAAGCGCACGCTGGAGTTGTCACAGAAATTGCTCGATCTTGTACTGCAGCGTTTTCAATTGCGACAGGCTACCATTGTAGATATTACCCTGGCACAGCAGGCGTTTGAAACCGCCTCCTTTAGTTTGATCAACCTCAGTTATGCTTCCAAATCTTCTGAGATAGAGTTGAAACGACTTGTCAATAAACTGGCACCGTAGAATTAATGTGGAAATGTGATAAATGTGTAAATGCCGCGACGCGGTTGATGGAACGCGGATTTTCATGATCAGTATGATCAAAATGATTGCTAGTTTTTGCGGCAACGGTCCGACGTCCTCGTCTGACCGCTAGTACGTCAAAGGTCTGACGTCCTCGTCTGACCGAAAATAAGCCGATTACACCTATCACACCCGTAGGTCAGATGCGTTCCGACGCGCTGGCGACCACACAACACACAACACTCAACACTCAACACAATCACTCCGCTGTTACCTTAATTGTTCTTTTAATGATGTGCGCTTTGTGTGTCAGCTCCTGTTTTTCTGCACTAAGAATGGTGATGTGGCCCATTTTGCGGCCGGCTTTGGTGGTTTTTTTGCCGTAGATATGTACAAATACATTGTCCATGCCCAGCACTTCATGAATGCCGTCGTATTTGGCATCGCCTTCATAACCCTCGGCGCCCAGCAGGTTCACGATGGCAGCGGGTAAAATATGATCTGTATTGCCCAATGGATAACCCAGCATAATACGCCACAGCATATCAAATTGCGAGCTGTAATTGCCTTCAATGGTATGATGGCCGCTGTTGTGCACGCGTGGAGCCGTTTCGTTTACGTATACCTCGCCATTGCGGTCTATAAAAAACTCTACTGCAAAAATGCCCGGACTTTTTAAGTGTTTTACCAGACTGATGGCGATTGCTTCTATCTTCCAGCAGGCTTTATCGGGTATATCTGCAGGACTAATCTGGTAATCGAGCAAATTGAGATCTTTATTAAAAACCATGTCTACGGCGGGGTAGAGCGCGGTTTCGCCTTTTTCATTGATGGCCACAATTTGTGCAATCTCTTTTTGAATGTCTACCATTTTCTCCAGTACGGCGGGGGCATCAAACCCTTTGGCCATTTCTTCTTTTTTACGGATAACCTGTACACCGCGCCCGTCGTACCCGCCGGTAGCCAGTTTATGCACAGCCGGTAAAAATGATTGATGGTTATTGAGTTCCTGCAGGTTGCGGGTAACCACAAAAGCTGCAGAAGGGAGCTGGTGTTCTTTATAAAATTCTTTCTGCAGTATTTTGTTTTTGATAATTCTTAAAGCTGCAGGCTTTGGAAACACTTTCACACCTTCCGCTTCCAGTTTTTCAAGCGCATCTTCATTTACACTTTCAATTTCAATGGTAACGGCAGAAAGGCCTTTGCCGAAATTATACACGTCGTCGAAGTTCCTGATATCGCCTTTTGTAAAATGGTGGCATAGATGTGCCGCGGGGCAATCAGCATCATTTTCCATCAGGTAAGTTTCTACCGGGTAATTCGCCGCTGCCTGTAATAACATTCTTCCCAACTGGCCACCGCCCAGTATCCCAACTTTTTGCATACAACTGTATTTATGCGGTAAAAATAAGGCAAGCAGGCCGATAGTGCGGAAACAATCAGCGCTGGTTACCAGTAAATTTTTAACTTTGTTTGGTGATGCGCCAGCACACACTATTTCAATATGCGGCCAGACTATGCACATAAATTATTTGCCGATAAACGGGTTAACTATTGTTTGTTAATAGAAGCCCTTGCTATGGGAAGTGGTGATGTTGTAGGCGTTGCGTGTTAAGTGTTGTGTGATGGCCGGTTTGTATAACCGGGTAGCTCAAACCATTTTTACCGCCTACCATCGTTCCTGTTGGGACTATCAACGCGTTTTATTTTTTCTACAAAAAAACATTGTATGTCTGCCATAAAAAGTACTTCTGCCTCGTCTGTTGAAGCGCAAGATTTTTTGCCGTTGCACGGCACCGATTATATTGAATTTTATGTGGGCAATGCCAAACAGGCTGCTCATTTTTATAAGACGGCGTTTGGGTTTCAAAGCCTGGCATATGCCGGTCCTGAAACCGGCGTGCGCGATAAAGCAAGTTATGTAGTGCGCCAGCAAAAACTCACTTTTGTTTTTACTACGCCATTGCGCAGCGGTAATGTTATCGCAGATCATATTTATAAACACGGCGATGGCATAAAAGTACTGGCGTTGAAGGTAGATGACGCCACCAGCGCCTGGAAAGAAACCACCAGCCGGGGTGCCAAAGAATATATGCAACCAGTAACGCTGCAGGATGATGAAGGACAGGTAGTACTCAGCGGCATTCATACCTATGGCGAAACCGTACATCTCTTTGTAGAGCGAAAAAATTACCAGGGTGTTTTTATGCCGGGCTATCGCCCATGGACAACCGTATACAACCCACCATCTGCCGGTTTGCTGTATGTAGACCATTGCGTGGGCAATGTAGGCTGGAACCAGATGAACCCTTGGGTAGCTTTTTATCAGGATGTAATGGGCTTCCGCAATATTTTGAGTTTTGATGATAAAGATATTTCTACCGAATACTCGGCACTCATGAGCAAAGTGATGAGCAATGGCAACGGGTTTGTAAAATTTCCCATTAATGAACCGGCGCATGGCAAGAAAAAAAGCCAGGTAGAAGAGTACCTTGATTATTATGATGGTGAAGGCTGCCAGCACGTAGCCCTGGCCACGAATGATATTGTGGAAACGGTAAGCGATCTGCAGCGCCGCGGGATTGAATTTCTCAAAATTCCATCGTCTTATTACGACGATTTGCTGAGCCGTGTTGGCCATATTGACGAAGACCTGGAGCCATTAAAAAAACTGGGCATATTGGTCGATCGCGATGAAGAGGGCTACCTGTTGCAGATTTTTACCAGGCCGGTAGAAGACAGGCCCACCTTATTCTTTGAGATTATACAGCGCAAAGGCGCCAAAAGTTTCGGCAAAGGAAATTTCAAGGCATTGTTTGAAGCCATAGAAGGCGAGCAGGAGGCAAGGGGGAATTTGTAGGATTGGGAATTAGGAATTAGGAATTGGGAATTTGGTTCGCGGTTGCCGTCTCCGTCGCCGCAGCGTCTCCCGCACAGAGTGCAACTGTTCCAGTGCGTGTTGCGAGGGGACGCTGCAGTTGGGGATATTCTGGTGAATATCACCAGGGTTCGCTGCGGTTGGGGATATTCTGGTGAATATCACCAGCGGACGCTGCGGTTCAACCATTACTTTGAAATGTTTTTACTTTTCATTTGTCTACCCGCATAAAAAATCGGTAATGACCATTTAAACCGCACCGCCAGAAACCGCACGGTGAAAACCGTAATGATACCGGCAATGTAATCGAAGTTTTCAGTCATGCCGGGCTGGTGCAACAGAAAGAACAATAGTCCGCCAGCAATGCAGGCGGAAGCATAAATTTCTTTTTGAAAAATCAACGGTACCTTATTCAGCAATACATCTCTTAGTACACCTCCAAAACATGCAGTAATGGTGCCCAGCGCAATGCAGATGCCGGTACTGAGATCGTGCTGTATGCCTTTGCGAATGCCAATCATGGTAAAGAGGCCAAGCCCCACAGCATCAAACAGAAATAAAAGTTTATCGAGTTTTTTTAGGGTGGTGCCAAAAAACAATGCCGCAATGGCGCTAATGGCAATGACCCATGCAGTAGTATTATTGGTAAGCCATGCCACGGGAAGATCGCCCAGCAACAGATCGCGCAACGTGCCCCCGCCAATAGCTGTTACAAAAGAAATAATAATAACACCCAGCGGATCCAGCTTTTTTTCCATGGCGGCGAATGCCCCGGAAACAGCAAAACTGAATGTGCCCAGTATGTCGATGGCGATTATGAAATTGAATGACATGCCTGCAAATGTATAGTCCTGCAATGTAAAAATGGCCGTCTCTTTTTTTTGAGACAGCCATTGCAACATCTTTATGCTGTGTTTACCGCTGTGTTAGTTACCTGTTCCAGCATATTGGTAATGATGTAAGGACAAAAACTGCAAGCCTTCGGGCCTTCCTGGTGAAACCACCTGCAGGAAGTTCTGATGGAACATTCGGGCAACCGGGGTTCTAATTCAACATCGGCATTGCTTTCCATTATATTTTTGATGACACCACATTTACCGGTTTGCCATTGGCGGCAACCTGCCTCCACACAGGCATTACTGAAACGGAACTGGTGTTCGGGATTACCGTGCTGGCTGGCTTCCTGTATAAATGCATCATCAATGGTAACGGGGGTGGAGATGTAGCCAACAGTGCCATCTTCGTTTACAACGCCTAAAAGAATAGCCCCGTCTTCAGCAGTGGAACTGGGACAGCTTTTTCGTTCTTTTTTCATCAGCCAATTCTTTCCTGCTTGAAGTTGGCGTTTAGTTTCAATGCTTCGAGCGATTTAAACTGGCGTAACCATTTACCATACCATTCAGGATTGAGTTTTAATTTGGAACCCCATACCTGTTTGGCGCCGCCTTGCTTGGCAAGCACGGTTGCCACGGTGGCATTGATTTCTTTTTGGATCTGGGAAATCTGTTTTTCATTGAGATCAACATTTTCCAATTTCACCTGGAATTGTACGTTTGGCATAATCAATCATTTTAAAAATGAAAAAATGGTTTGTGCAGCAGGAGCGGCTGCGCTGTTCAAAGCTATTCACAATTAATTTGCGCACAATACCACTTTCGGGTAGTTTTTCAAAGGGCGAGTGGCGAGTGGGGATTGGCGAGTGGAAAGTGGTTAATGGCAAGTGGTTAATGGCGAGAGGGTAGTGACGTGTGCGCATTTGCGCGGTGATCGGTTAATTGATCAGTTGATTAGTTGATTATTTCACTGGTAAAATGCAGGTGTGGTGCATGACGTAGCGCAGTTTGCAAAGTAAACGCCACTAGCCACTTTACTACTATCCACTTGCACTAGACTAAGCAGAGTTGGCAAAGTAAACGCTGGCACTAGACTAAGCAAAGTTGGCAAAGTAAACGCCCACTAGCCACTCACCACTAGCCACTCGCCACCCACTATTCAGACCGCAGCGACTGCACCGGGTTGCTCAATGCTGCTTTAATACCCTGGTAACTGACGGTAAGCAACGCAATGCAAACAGTGAGTAGTCCGGCTATTGCAAACATCCACCATTCAATGGTTATTTTGTAGGCAAAGTTTTGCAGCCACCAGGTCATTACCTGCCAGGCCACCGGAAATGCCACCAGCATGGCGATGCCTACCAGTTGCAAGAACTGTCCGGAGAAAAGCCGAATGATATTAGGCACCGAAGCGCCCAGCACTTTGCGTACACCAATTTCTTTGGTGCGTTGTGCTGCAGTAAATGTGGCCAGTCCAAAAAGGCCGAGGCATGAAATGAATATGGCTAAAAATGCAAAGTAGTTAGACAGTTTGCTCACCATTTCTTCGCTGCGGTACAACTTGCTAAACTCCTGGTCAGAAAACTGGTACGTAAAAGGAATTTTTGGGTTCAATATTTTACTGGTTTTTTCCAGGCTGGCAATCGCTTCGCGGGTATTTCCTGAAGTGCGAACTAGTACGGTTCCAAACTTCCAATTCTCATCTAACCGTATAATCAATGGCTCAATGGTCTCATGCATCGAACTAAAATGAAAATCTTTTAATACACCAATCACTTTTCCGGCACGGTTTCCCCAGGACACGGTTTCACCCACAGCCTGTTTATAGCCCATTGTTGCGGCGGCTGCTTCATTAATGATAAACGACGATGAATCGGTTCCGAACGCGGTAGAGAAATCGCGGCCACTCTGTAATTGCAGTTTCATGGTTTTTACAAAATCATAGCCCACTACTGCATCTGCAAAAGAGATAAACATGTTTGGGTCTTTGCCCGGCCAGCTAATGCTGTTATTGTGGTGCTCTATATGTGTGGGCGAATTGCGCATTTTTGATACGCTAACAATACCCGGTTGTTTGCTGATAGCTTCTTTAAACAGCGGATAACGGGTAACCAGTTCGCCTTCTACCGGAATGTATACCAGGTTTTCTTTGTTGTAACCCAGGTTTTTGGTTTGTATGTAATCCATTTGCCTGAATATCACAATCATGCCTACAATAAGCATAATCGATAATGAAAACTGGAAAACTACCAGTCCTTTGCTAAACAGCGTGGCGGCCCGGCTGAAAGTAAGCGAACCTTTCAGCACCTTCACCGGTTTAAGCGAAGAAAGAAAAAGTGCAGGGTAGCTGCCCGCCACAAAACCGGTAATTACCAATAAACCCGCCAACATAGCCCAAAAAAGTGGTTGTGTAACGGGCATGGACAGTTGCTTTCCGGTTAAGGCATTAAAAGCCGGCAGCAGCAAAGAGGCCAGTACAACCGCGATCACTATAGATAAAAAGGTAAGCAGCATGGCTTCGCCAATAAATTGCGTAATGAGCGATGAGCGCAGGGCGCCGATCACTTTGCGCAAACCCACTTCTTTGGCCCGGCGTGTTGAACGGGCAGTTGCCAGGTTCATAAAATTGATACAGGCAATTAATAAGATAAACACCGCCACCAGCGTAAATAATTGTACGTATTCTATACGTCCGCCCTGCGGAATACCGTCTTTAAGATTTGAATACAGGTATTTTTCATTGTAGGGCTGAAGGGCCAGTTCGGTAGAAACGCTTTTGTCCCTGGCCTGGTAGCGGTATATAAAGTCTTTTATTTTGGCTTCCACCTTTTTGGCGTCTGCGTGTTTGCGCAGTTGCACAAACGTGAGCGGGTCGGTATTGCCCCAGTTATTCACCCAGGGATTTGACTTTACAAATGCCGACCACGAACGCAGGAAATCTAACTGGACAGACGACCGCGCCGGCAAGTCCTCAAACACTGCAGTAACTTTCAACTCCACCTGGTTTTCAAAAAGAATGGATTGACCGATTGCTTTTTCCGGGCTTCCAAAAAATACACCCGCCATCTTGCGGGATATGGCAACCGCTTCCGGGCTCACTAGTGCGGTAGTCGCTTTTCCCTGTAACAAAGGGTAGGTAAACATGGTAAAGAAATCAGTACCTGCGTAAGCTCCCATCATTTTATTAATCTTGCCCGCGGCTTCAAAATTATTGCGTGTGCCGGAAGGGGCGGCATTTTCAAGCCCGCTGGCATATTCTATTTCAGGTATCACCCTTTTCAATTCTTCGGCCAGAAGGCCTTGGGTGGAATAGCCGGCATCTGTTTTTCCATCATGACGGGTGCGCTCGTATACATGATACAACTGTTGGCCATTAGCGTGGAAGCCATCCACACCGCGTTCATCTTGTACCCACAGCATGATCAGCAGGCTGCAGGCCATACCAAGAGCCAATCCTGAAATATTGATGGCAGAAAATGCTTTGTTGCGGATGAGGTTGCGCCAGGCTATTTTGAAATAATTCTTTAGCATAATAAAAAATTTTTCCGTTGCAGGTTAGGAAACCACGGTCATGGCAGGTGGGGCTGTAGGAGGAACAGTAGGTTGATAAGGAAAATAATGCCATTTATTGATGCCACTGAAAATGAGGTTGTTGCAAGTGAGGAAGGATGTTGTTTGTCCGGTTGCGATACAGGTTGCGGGCGAAATTGATACAGGATCTTTGTTGTGTTGAGTGTTGCGTGTTAAGTGTTGTATGAGGGCTGCGCATCCGACCACCGTCTGACCTCCTGGTCTCTTTTTTGGTGTGTTGAGTGTTGAGTGTTAAGTGTTGAGTTGGCTGGTGCAATTCAGCCACCGTCTGACCTCCTGGTCTGACGGATATCTTGTGTTGAGTGTTGAGTGTTAAGTGTTAAGTTGGCTGGAGCAATTCAGCCACCGTCTGACCTCCTGGTCTGACGGATTTGCCGAATTTTTTATTCAAATCAGTTGATCGAGTAATTCAATGAATGCATTGCGGTCGATCATTCTAGCGCCGAGGCTTTCAAGATGGGCGGTATATACCTGGCAGTCTATTAATGCCACCCCTTCTTTTTCTAACTGTTGGGCATAGTTGATAAAAGCATATTTGCTGGCATTGGCGGTGTTGCTAAACATACTTTCTCCAAAAAAAACACGTCCCATTCTGATGCCATAGCAGCCGCCTACCAGTTCACCATTCAGCCAGGCTTCTGCACTATGAGCATAGCCCAACTGGTGCAACCGTATATAAGCCTGTTTTACTTCGGCGGTTATCCAGGTACCGTCCTGGTCTTTGCGCGGTGCAGACTTACAGTGGCTGATCACTTCTTCAAACGCTTTGTCAATGGTAAATTCAAAGGCTTGTCTTTTCAGCAATTGCTTCATGCTCTTGCTTACTTTCAATTCAGGCGGAAACAATACAAAACGCGGATTGGGGCACCACCACAAGGGGGTATCGCCATCGAACCATGGAAAGATGCCGTTGCGGTAAGCTAATAAAAGGCGGTCAACAGATAAGTCGCCCCCCATGGCCAGCAGGCCATCGGGTTCGCTGAGGTGCACTGGCGGAAAAACAAGTTCTTTACCAAGGGCGAAAAGAGACATAGGGAGAGGCGTTTAAAGCAGCCATAAGCTGTTAGCTATTAGCTATGAGCATTTGGTGTTACTTCGAACGGTAATAGTTTTTTATGATGAAACGTTTGGCAATCGAGTGTATGAACCTGAGAAAAACCGGCAAGCACCTAATCGCTAACAGCTAAAAGCTAATAGCTGCAATTATTCCGCCGTTACTTCCACGGTGGCATTGATGCCCCGGTCGGTAATGGCATCGCACAATGGTTTCAGCGTATCATAGCTGCCATACTTTACGGCGTATTTGCCCTGGCTGTGAATGATCAGTGCGCATTGTTCTGCCTGCTCTGCAGAATGGCCGCAAATATCTACCAGTGTTTCAATTACCCATTCAAAGGTGTTTACCTCATCGTTCCACACAATCAGCTGGCACGATTTCTCCAGCGATGTATCTACCACCACCTCTTCCTGCAATAACGTCTCCGGTTGTTCTTTATACGATACCATGAATACTCATTTCTGCAAAAATATAAATAATGATGGCATTATACCAGTGTTTGCAACATTTTAAGTTTATTGTTGATCGCTGATCGCTGATGTGATGATGTCTGATGTAATCGCTGATCTCTGATGTGATGATGTCTGATTTCGGTACGGAATCGCTGATTTCGGAGGTGATGATGGCTGATTTCCTGCTGAGAATCGCTGATCGCTGATGTGATGATGGCTGATTTGCCTGCTTGGAATCGCTGATGCCTAATTTCCATCAAAATTGGCTACGATTTAAGCCAAATCAGCGATTATCACATCTGAGATCGGCCATTCAGAGATCCTAGATCTTTCCCGATGATGCACGTATAATAAGATCAGAAGGCAATACAATACGGTGGCTGTTGCTGATGCCGACAGCGCCACTAAGGTGATTGATAAGCGTGGTGGCGGCTATTTCGCCCATTTCGCCGGCGGGATAATTTACCGTGGTAAGATTGGGTTCAACAATTCTTGAAATGGGAACGTTATTGAAACCTGCTATGGCAATATCTTGCGGCACACGCACACCATGCTGTTTCAAAACATGCATGCAACTGGCGGTACACAGGTCGTTGGCGCCAAATATGCCATCTGGTAATTTTTTCATGGCCAGAATTGTAGCGGCGGCTTCTGCACCGGCAGTTTCATTAAGACTGCCGCTCAGCAGCAAATGATCGTCAAAGGAAATGCCTGCATCTTTTAACGCGGCACGGTAACCCTCGTACCTCTCTGCGTATACATTTCTTTTTAGGTTACCGGTAATGTGCACAATGCGCACACCGCCCTGTTGTAACAGATGCGCAGTAACGTCATAGCCATTCTTGTAATTATCAATTACAATGCGTACGCTTTGCTCATCGTCATACACCCGGTCGAAAAAAATAACTGGTATACCCCGTTTAATAAATTTGTCAAAGTGTTCAAGGTTGGCGGTATCATAAGCCAGCGAAACCAGCAATCCATCTACACGATTATCAAACATGGTTTTTGTATGGGCAATTTCTTTTGCGGCAGATTCCATCGACTGACTCACAATAATATTATAACCAGCATCATTGGCAACCTTTTCCATTCCGCCTAATACAGAAGCTACAAACTGGCTGTTGAGGCGGGGAATGATGACGCCCAGTGTATTGGTTTTACTTTTGCGGAGGTTGCTTGCAAAACGGTTAGAGCGGTAGCCCATTTCTTCCGCCATCTCCACAATTCTTTTTTTGGTTTTTTTGTTGATGGCCGGATGGTCTTGCAATGCGCGGCTTACTGTGGCCGGCGATAAATCCAGTTTTTTGGCAAGATCATATATGGTGATTTCTTTTTCCAATGCACGCAAATACGCAGGCTGTTATAACCGGCGGCAACGGGTAAATATAGAATGCAATCGGTTGCAATATACATTTGTTTTCCTACATTAGATGCTGAATGGTTTCTTTGTTGTCTGAAGCCGATTTGCGCATTCAATAACAGGATGTCTTATTCATTATAATGCTTTGCCGGTATGAATTTTATCGCTCCAAAAATTATATTCACTGCTGCTGTTATTTTCGCCATGCTTACTGCCGGTTGCAACAATGGGGGCAGCAAGCAGGCTGCTGCTAAGAAAACGGATACCATCAATAGTTCGGTTGCAACGCATCAACCTATATCTCAACCATTGGTTTCTCATATTTATACTGCAGACCCGGCGGTGCATGTTTTTAACGGACGTATTTATATTTATCCTTCGCACGATACAGCAACAGCCACTGGTGAAAAGGGTGATGGCAACCAGTTCAACATGACCGATTACCATGTGCTATCCGTGGATACAATCGGCGGCCCGGTAACAGATCATGGTGTAGCCTTGGATCTTAAAAATATTTCCTGGGCAGGCGGCCAACTCTGGGCGCCCGATGCGGCCTTTGCGAATAACCGGTATTACCTTTATTTTCCGGCAAAGGATAAAGACAACGTTTTCCGCATTGGCGTAGCTACCTCCCAAAAACCAGAGGGCCCGTTTGTAGCCGAACAGGCACCACTTGCTGGAAGCTACAGTACAGACCCCTGTGTGTTTAAAGATGATGATGGCCAGTTTTATATGTACTTCGGCGGTATCTGGGGCGGACAATTGCAGCAATGGAATAATAACCGCTATGATTCTGCAGCCCCGCTTCGCACTGCAACAGAACCCGCCATTTTACCAAGGGTGGCTAAGCTGCAATCAAATATGACATCATTTGCCGAACCCGTGAAAGAATTATTACTGCTTGATAGAGATGGCAAACCGTTTACAGAAAAGGACAACGACAAACGTTTTTTTGAAGGCTCATGGATGCATAAATACAAAGGCGTGTATTACTTTTCATGGTCTACCGGCAACACACACCTGATTTGTTACGCCACTGGTGCCTCGCCTTATGGTCCGTTTACCTACCGCGGGGTAATACTAAACCCGGTAGACGGCTGGACAACCCATCAATCAATTGTTGAGATAAATCATAAGTGGTATTTGTTTTACCATGATGTGCAGCTGTCCGGGAAAACGCATTTACGCAATATAAAAGTTACGCCGCTGCAATACACCAATGATGGAAGTATTGTACCCATTAATCCATACTATTAATAATTACCTGGAAGCGATAGGATCTTTACATTTGACACCATTTTAAAAATCAAAATATGCGAACACTGTTTTTGTTTACGGCGCTTCTTACCAGTATAGCGCTGCATGCGCAACAAAACACTGCGTCCACTTTCGGCGCTATCGGTTTGTTTGATGAACATGCTGATGTGGGCAACCCGCTTAAGCATGGCAACGCTACCTACAACGCGCAAACCCAGGAGTATTTTATGGAAGGTGCGGGCAGTAATATGTGGCAGGGGATAGACCAGTTTCATTTTTTGTGGAAGAAGATAAAAGGCGATTTTATCATTACCGCTTCCATTAAATTTCTTGGCCCTGGTGTGATGGGTCATCGCAAGATTGGTATCATTGCCAGGGATAAACTCACCACCGGTTCTCGCTATGCAGATGCCTGTGTACATGGGGGCATGCCGTTGCTAACATCGTTACAGTACAGGCTGGCCGATGACAGCCTTACCAAAGAGGTAGCGGTATCGTCTGTTCACCCTACTGATATTTTATTTCAGCGCACCGGTAATGTGTTTACGTTTTCGTCGGCCATCATGGGCGAGAACTATAAAACAGTTACCAAAGAATTGCAGTTGAATGAAGAAGTGTATGCCGGGCTTTTTATTTGTTCGCATGCAGATTCAATCATAGAGAAAGCAGTTTTTAGTAATGTGCGGGTTATCATACCGGCGGCGCCAGACTTTCGTCCTTACCGCGATTACATCGGCAGTTGGCTCGAAACAATGGATGTGCAAACAGGTTTGCGTAAAATAGAATACGCGGATACTGGTTCTATTCAGGGCCCCAACTGGACAAAAAACGGCAGCACACTCATCTATAATTCTTCTGCCGGACTGATGCACACGTACAACCTGTCCACGCGTACGGCAAAGCCACTCAACACGGGCCAGGCGAAGAACAATAACAACGATCACGCCTTGTCGTTTGATGGTAAAATGATTGGCCTTAGCAATTATATGGGCAGTGCTAGAACATCCACCATTTTTATTTTACCCGTAGGTGGTTCAGATAACCCTACCAAAATTTCGTCAGAAGACTCGGGTCATTCGTATTTTCATAGCTGGTCGCCCGATGGTAAAAAGTTACTCTTCACCGGTTACCGCAACAAACAATTCAATATCTGGCAGATTGATATCGCCACCAAAAAGGAAACACAGCTGACAACGCAGCCTACACTCGATGATGGTTCGGAGTACAGTCCGGATAGTAAATGGATCTATTTTAATTCTGTACGCACCGGCACTATGAAAATATGGCGTATGAAACCAGATGGCAGCCAGCAGGAGCAGGTAACGTTTGATGAATATAACGACTGGTTTCCGCATTTTTCGCCCGATGGCAAATGGATAGTATACCTCTCATTTCCGAAAGAGATAGACCCCACGCAACACCCGTTTTATCAGAAGGTGTATATACGGCTGATGCCAACGGCCGGCGGCGTACCCAAAAATATTGCCTATGTGTATGGCGGGCAGGGCAGCATCAATGTACCATCGTGGAGCCCCGATAGTAAGCGGATTGCCTTTGTGAGCAATACCAAACTAAAATAATTGCATTGAATACTGGCAGCAGTGCTATAAAAATTTTCTTCATGAAAAAAAATATTATACTTGCATGGATAGTTTTATTGGTGAGTTTGAATATGACTGCGCAAAGCAGTACCCCGTGGAACCATAAGAAAGCGGCGGTGGTGCTCACGTATGATGATGCCATAGACCAACACCTCGACAATGCCATTCCGTTGCTGGATTCACTGGCATTAAAAGCGACATTTTATATCACGGGTGCATCTTCGTCTGTGCGGAACAGGATGAACGAATGGAAAAAAATAGCTGCGCACGGCCATGAGCTGGGCAATCATACTTTGTACCACCCTTGTATTGGCGGCCCGGGCAGGGAGTGGGTGCGTGATGAATATGATATGCGAAAATACTCGGTGGGCCGTATGGTAGATGAAACCCGCATGAACAATACCTTCCTGCATGCGCTGGATGGCAAAACAACCCGCACGTTTGCCTTTACCTGTGGTGATATGAAAATTGGCGATGTTAATTTTATTGATAGTATGAAGCATGATTTTATTGCCGCCAGGGCGGTGCGGCATGAGATGCATACCATTGATAAAATTGACTGGTACAATGTGGATTGTTATTCGGTAAACGGGCAGACTGCAGAACAATTAATTAGTTGGGTGCAACAGGCGATTGAAACAAAATCTTTACTGGTTATTTTATTTCATGGAGTAGGTGGCGGTAATTCGTTGAATGTGCAGTTGCCGGAGCACCGCCGTTTTTTGCAATGGCTCAAAAAAAACCAACAGCATATTTGGATAGCGCCGATGGTGGAAGTAGCGGCGTGGGGGATCCGGCAGCAGAGGAAGTGATATTTTTCGTGTCTCCGCAAGGTCTCCCGCTGAGGAATGATGAAATAAATAAAAGATGCCAGGGGACCTTGCGGTGATGTCTACCGAAACCCACTCGCGTCTCCCACATAGAGATTACGAAATACATACCGATGCCAGGGGACCTTGCGGTGATGTGTAGATAAACCTCGCTAAGGTTGTCTTGTATTTTACCTTGTATTCCTAAAAACGGTACATTCGTATCTACGATACATACACGTGATTTAATAGATTAACAAATTTACCAGATGAGAAAGTTGATATTTTTTATGCATACCTCACTTGATGGTTTTGTAGCAGGACCTAACGGAGAGATGAACTGGATAAAAGTTGACGATGAGCTATTTGATTTTGTTGCTACCATGACTGATAAGGCCGACACGGCGCTATATGGACGGGTAACGTATGAAATGATGCAGGGCTATTGGCCCAATGCCGGCAAGGAACCCGGCGCTTCCAAACACGATAAAGAACATTCAGCGTGGTACAACCAGGTATCAAAAGTTGTGTTATCAACAACCATGAGCGAGCAAGGCCTTACCAATACCACCGTTATCAGCGACCAGCTTGCAAACAACGTCAATAAAATAAAAAGCCAGGACGGAAAGAACATTTTAATATTCGGGAGTCCACGTGCTTCCCACTCATTATTAAACGAGGGGCTGGTGGATGAGTTTTGGCTGTTTGTAAATCCAATCCTGGTAGGAAAAGGCATGCCGCTTTTCAAGGATGTACCTGGTACTACAAAACTGAAACTGGTAGAATCGAAGACTTTTTCAAATGGGGTGATTGCGCTACATTATGGGAAGGGGTAAGTAATCAGAGATGAAGTAGTTGGATCCGTCCCCGCAACGTCTCTTATTTAGCAACTAATAAGTTTGAAGAATGTAGCCAGGGAACGGTGCGGTCTCAGCTTCCATAATTCCAGTGAGCTTTTGTTCTTAATTTCTTAAGCTGTTAGCGGTACTTACATCATCGTTATGCAAACAAACATTCTTTGGTCAGGCATAGAATATTATTCTTTAGAAAATTGTATTGTCGATTCTACTGACGATGTAGTTGTAAATTCAACGATTGTTGGCTTCTATAATAAACAAATTTACCGTGTTGAGTATTTAATTAAGCTCAATCAATTGTGGGAGACCTATCATTGTTATGTCAAATCGCAATTTAATAACGAAGTCAAAACATTTGAATTTGAAAAGGGTCACAATAAGTGGTCGTTAAATGGACAGTATGTCAATAGTTTTGATGGCTGTACAGATGTAGATATTCCGTTGACCCCGTTTACAAATTCGTTACCTATTAATCGTCTACAACTTAACCCAGGACAAGAGGAAAATATAGACGTGATTTACATTGATATATTTGAAGACAGTATAAAACACGTTAAGCAAAAGTATCGGCGAATTTCACCTGATGTCTGGAAATATGAAAATATTCCCAACGATTTTGAAGCCGAAATAAAAGTTGATGACGATGGTTTCGTAATTGACTATCCTCAATTGTTTACAAGAACTTTCAGGGTTCCGAGTAATTACTCTACCAAAATACAAAACCCCACATTGCTGTGAGGTTTTTTGTGGGAGTTGACGGGGTCGAACCGCCGACCCTCTGCTTGTAAGGCAGATGCTCTAAACCAACTGAGCTAAACTCCCTTTTTTATCGGATGGCAAAGATAAGGGCTGGCAGGTTTCTCCCAAATTTTTTTTGGGCTTTATTTCTACGATTATTTTGCCCAAATGTTCATAAACCAGTGTTTTATAAGCAGACTCATCAGTGCATCGCAGAAATAATAAACCCCGGCATACCACCGGGGTTATTTATCGTAACAAATATGCGATTGCAATGGATAAGCCTTCTTATTTAAGCAGGCTCAATGCTGTTTCCCATGCTGGCTTCTGAGCAGCAAAACTGTCGGTGAGCGCTTCGGGTTTTAATCCGCCCGACAGGCTCTTTAACAATCCGCCTGCACTGGCCATTGTTTTTACAGTGGCGGCTGTAGAAATAAGGCTGCTTACATCAAACCCACTTTTAAACATACTGGGTTTGATGCCACCTGCCAGCGTAGCTACACTGGAGGCCATGCTGGCTGCATCGGCTACTTTACCTGCCTTGCCCAGCCAGCCACTTTTTTGCCCGGCAAATGAACTGAGTAAAGAAGTTGTTTTAAGGGCGTTGCCAAACTGCGTAAGCAATTTACCGGCATTGGACGCCGTACCCGCGGGAGCAACTTTGGTTACCGCTTCCGGTATTTGGGCATGCACCAAAATTGCCAGGGCAAGGAACAGCGTTAAGCTGATGATTTTTTTCATGTCGATAATTTTTCCGGTTAATAATACTTGAAGAACAACAATTATGTTGCTGGGCAAAGGTCGGGCAGCGCGCGCAATAAAATTGTTATCAATCGTATTTTGTGGAAATAATTGGTTCAAGCAAATCAGGAAAAAAAAGACAAAATTCAAATTGCAGAGTATTCAAAATGCTGGCCCGGCGGTATCATGGTCGGCTAACCTTTGGATAAAAGCGCTGGTAGCCATCCCCATAAAAAAACTCCTGCGGTAACACATTGGTTTTTTATTTTTACCCCATGGATACACCAAGAACTTACTGCGATGTAGTGTTGCTGATGGATAAAGACAACGTACATGTGCATTACCACAACAAAGAATATGGCTTTCCGATAGACGATGACAATTTATTATTTGGCAGGCTGGTACTGGAAATCAACCAGGCCGGACTAAGCTGGACCACCATACTCAACAAGAAAGAAAATTTCTTTAAAGCCTACGATAATTTCAATATCGACAAAGTAGCGCGTTATTCAGAAAAAAAGATTGCCGCACTTTTGCAGGATGCCGGCATCATCCGCAACCGCTTAAAAGTGCATGCCGCGGTACACAATGCGCAATGCATCAAAGCCATTCAAAAAGAATTTGGTTCATTTAAAAAATGGCTGGATCATCACCATCCCAAAACCAAAGAAGAATGGGTGAAGTTATTCAAGCAAACTTTCCGTTTTACAGGCGGCGAAATTGTAAATGAATTTCTGATGAGCACCGGTTACCTGCCGGGTGCGCATACGCCTGCATGCCCGGTGTATAAAAAAGTACTCAGGCAAAAACCTCAATGGAACAATGCAGCAAAAAAATAAACCGCGTTTCCGGTGGGTCAAACGCATTGCCGCTATACTTGCTCTTTGGGTGATCGTTCATATCATTTATATTTCTGCAGATGGATTGCAGGATTACAAAGGGAAAGCCGGTGTAGCGGTTGTACTCGGCAACCAGGTACATGCAGACGGTACGCTGTCCGTTTGGTTGCAGGGGCGTGTAGACAAGGCACTGGCGCTATACAAAGCAGGCAAGGTGGAAAAAATATTCGCGAGCGGCGGCATTGGCGTACAAGCCGACGGTTATTACCCGGAAGGCACCGCTATGAAAACCTACCTGGTGGCACATGGTGTGCCCGATTCGGCCATTGTTGCAGACAATGCCGGACAAAATACCTATTTAACCGCCCGTAATTTTATAGCATGGAATGCAAATCATCATTATACTTCTGTTACCGTGGTATCGCAGTTTTATCATATCACGCGCATTAAATACATTTTTCACAAGCTTGGTTATGCAACCGTGCATAGCGCATCTTCTGATAAATACAGCAAGTCAGACATAATAGCCACCTTGCGTGAAGTGCCGGCGTTGTACAAGTATATGCTGGTGTATTGAGTTAACGGAAGACTATTTTAAATTTTGAATTTTAAATGTTGAATTTGCGACAATGTATTGTTGGTGAAAACACCAACAAAGGCATAAATATGAGTTAAGAGTTATTTCAGCTTCAACCGCTGCGCGGTTATTTTTACCACAGAGGAGAGAGAGGTCTTCACGGAGTACAAGAGGTGATGTAAATTTGTTGCTGTACATTTTTTTCAATCAAGGCATTACGGTTTAGAACGCCAGCGCCCGCTGCTTCGCCATTTCGCCGCGTGAAACCAACCGCAATTTTTTGACCTTTGACTTTTGACTTTTGACTTTTTACTTTTGAATTTCCGATCATTTCCTCGCAGAAGACTCCTGCACATCAAGCGATGTTTTTAATTTGATGGTGGTATATTTTTCTTCCACCTTTTTGCTTTCTATCAATTCTATCAACAATTCGGTAGCATTTTGCCCGATAGAAAACGTGGGTTGCCCTACAGAGGTTAGCGCGGGGTTGAGGTAGCGACTAAGCGGGTTGTCGGCAAAACCGGCTAGTGCCACATCGCCCGGCACTTTAAAATTCAATTCTTTCAGCACTTTTACACTGGCCATAGACAGGCGTTCTACAGATGAAAAAATGGCGTTGGGCCGTTGCCGCCGGCTTAACAGTTTGCGCACTTCATTTTTCATATTGGCTTCATCAAAATCACAGTAAACAATCCATTCTTTTTTTACCGGAATCTTGTGCGCCTTTAATGCATCCAGGTAACCATTGAGCCGGTTTTGCGTAATGGTCAGATGTTTTGATATGGTAAGGTGGGCAATTTTTTTATATCCCTGTTCTATCAGGTGACTGGTAGCATCAAACGCGCCTTTGTAATCATCTACCACCACTTTGTGCGTTTTTAGTTCATTGCTGATGCGATCAAACATAACCACGGGGATGCCTTTGGCAATCATTTCTTTGAGATGATCCACGTTGCAGGTTTCGTTAGAAATGGTAATCAGCATGCCGTCGATCCGGCGGGAGGCCAGCAGCCGCGTGGTGAGTATTTCCAGGTCGAGCTTTTCATGGCTTTGCGATATCAGCACGTTATAGCCCATTTTGAAAGCAATGTCTTCAATGCCTGCGATGACAGAAGAACAGTAATGGTTGGCAATTTCCTGCACAATAACGCCGATGACTTTTGTTTTTTTGTCGCGTAAGGAAAGGGCAATTGGGTTGGGACTGTAATGCAGTTCTTCAGCCACCGAAAGAACAAGGCGACGGGTATCCGGACTAATATCAGCGCTACCGCGCAAAGCCCTTGATACCGTGGAAACTGATATCTTCAGCCGTTTGGCTATATCTTTTATGGTTGCCTGGTGCGTACCAATCATTGTAATCAACAGTTATATAATACGTCAAATTTAAGGGCCTGTCAACTGTATAAACGGCAGCGTATTGCTGCTATCTGCCCTGAACGAGTTATCTGCTGCATGGTACAACTTTTTAAACAAAAAAGCCGGTTCTGCCATTTAAATTAAACGATTTGAAAAAAAAGTCCGCTTTTTATGCGGATCGTGTTATGCAAACGTTGCCGGTAACGAGTTCGCAGATTAAAAAGTACAGCAATGACGGATTACTGTTGGAGGAGAGGGGTCATTTACATAATTTTAACACCACAACGCAAATGCGTTGTGTATCTGACGGTTACTAAAATATTGCTGCTGCATATGAAAAAAGAATGGCTATTCTTTTGCGATGTACTTGCTGCATCCATCTTTTTTGTTTTACCTGTACTTCCCGGCCGTTGTTCCGCCTTGTATAAAATCGCCTCGCGCAGTATAAGACCACTTCTTATTTATTTTCCGGTAAAAACTGTTGCATACACTGGTAATCCGTATACAAGCCATGACCACCTGGTGAATTATGTAATCATACATCAATCATTTCAAACGGCATCATTGCACAAAGCGGCACAACAATGAACCATCTACTTGCAATAGCAATCGTTTTATTCGTACCTGTTTTCTCAGGTTGTACGGCAACCAAACAGCCAAGCACTGCGTCGGACGGACAGCCATTCAATTGGAAAAAAATACATGTACTGGTGTATACAAAAAACGGAAAGGGCTATATACACCAGAACATCAGTGGTGCCACAGCTTCTATTAAACAATTGGCCGCGCAACACGGTTTTGCGGTAGACGTGTCTGATAACCCGGCAGATTTTACCGACGACAATCTGAAAAAGTATGATGCACTCATCTTTAATAACACCAATAACGGCGTGTTTGATACCGATGAGCAAAAGGTAGCGCTGATGCGTTATGTACAATCAGGTGGTGGTTTTGTGGGCCTGCATTCTGCCACCGGTACCGAAAGAAGCTGGGCCTGGTTTAAACGCCTGATAGGCGCCAGCTTTCAACGCCATGCCAAACACCAGGCATTTACTGAAATTATAATTGATAAAAACAATCCGTCCACTACATTTCTGCCCCGCACCTGGGCGCAGGATGACGAGTGTTATTTCTTTAAAGAGGTAAACCCGGATTTACATGTGCTCATGGCGCATGATCTGAGTACGCTGCTGGATGATAAAGACAAACCTGATTTTTATGGTGCCTCATCACCTTCAGTATGGTGCCATCAGTTCGACGGCGGGCGGCAATGGTACACTTCGCTGGGACACGATAGTGCTACCTATTTTAAACCAGATTTTCAACAGCATATTCTGGGTGGTATACAATGGGCGATTGGCGAGAAAAAAGGATTGGATTACAGTAAAGCACATGCGAAAACACCCAATGATCCTTTGCCTTATTAAAGTGGTGTAAACGATTACAGCAATACACCCTGTTGTTCTTCGGCTGAAACTGATCCTATAAACTGTGCGATACAATTCGATTACTAAATTTTTAACTGAAATAAAATGAGCAGAAAGAAAACCGGTTCAAACAACTCAAGAAGGGATTTTCTGAAAAAAAGTATCAGTGGTACATTGGGGGTAACGGCGCTCTCAGGTTTTCCTGCCATTGTGCCTGCCAGCGTATTTGGAAAATATGCGCCCAGTAAGCGCGTAAACGTAGGCGTTATAGGTACGGGCAGAATTGGCCGTGAGTGGGACATGCCGGGCACCATCAAATTTGACCAGGCAAGAATGCTGGCTGTATGCGACCTCGATAAAAACCGTGTACAAAGCGCACAGAAATGGGTAAATGATTATTATACCAAAAAGAATGGCAGCACTTATAGCGGTACTAAAACTTACGAGCATTATGAAGAACTGCTGGCCGATAAAGATATTGACGCGGTGATCATTGCAACGCCTGATCACTGGCATGTAATACCCGCCATTCATGCAGTACGTGCCGGCAAAGACGTGTACATGGAAAAACCTGCATCGCTCAGCATCAGCGAGGGCCGTTTGTTAAGTGATGAATCAAACAAAGCCGGCAGAATTTTTCAGATAGGAAGCCAGCAACGGTCGATGCCGCAATTCAAACGGGCATGTGAGCTGGTGCGCAATGGGCGCGTTGGTAAACTGCATACCATCTATGTTGGTTTGCCGGTTGACAATCCTGCTCAAAGCACGGTAGAAAAAGAAATGCCCATACCCGCGAATCTTAATTATGAAAAATGGCTGGGTTCAACGCCCTATGTACCCTATACAGAAAAACTGGTACACCCGCAGGATGGTACCTTTACAAGGCCCGGGTGGCTGCGTTGCGCACAGTTTGGGGCGGGCATGATCACCGGTTGGGGCGCGCATCATTTTGACATTGCCAACTGGGGCATGGGCACAGAATATACAGGGCCTATTGAAATTTCAGGCACCGCCGATTGGCCTGCCGAAGAAGCATTGTGGGATGTACACGGCAATTTCAAAACCGAAACCTTGTTCGCAAATGGGGTAAAGGTGCTGGCCAGCAACGAGTATCCTAATGGGGTAAAATTTGTTGGCTCCGACGGCTGGATATTTGTAACACGCGGCAACTACGCGGTAACCGCATCAGACCCGGTTGCAAAGGGCAATAACAGCAAAGCGCTGGATGCAAGCGATCCAAAAATTCTTACTTCTGTCATTGGGCCCGACGAGATACATTTGATTGAAAGCGCCGAACACCATGAAAACTGGCTTAACAGCATTCTTACCCGCCAGCCAAATATAACACCCATTGAAGTTGGCCATCGCGCCTGTACCGTCTGCCTGCTTAACCATACGGTAATGAAGTTAAAAAGAAAAGTATACTGGGATCCTATAAAAGAACGGTTCAAAAATGATGATGAAGCCAATGCCATGCTCACCCGCAGCCAGCGCTGGCCCTACCAGATCGATAAAGAATTCAATGTAGCCACGCGGATTTAGAATTGTTTTGAATGTTGGGTGCTTGTGACTGTGTTGTGTGTTGAGTGTTGTGTGTTGAGTCTTGTGTGAAAGGGCGACATCAATAGCACAAGGGTGGATAGAGAATTGTTTTAAATGTTGGGCGCTTCGTGTTATGGCATCATCAATTTTTAACTTTTGACTTTTGACTTTTGAATTTGAACAATATGAAATTATTAAACGCCACCATTTTTTTAACCGCCATCGCAATAAGTATGACAACCGGTTGCCAATCGCCCACAGGCAATACCAAGGATGCAACACCTGCTGCAGACAGTAACCTGGTACGGCTGATTACCGCAGACCCCGGTCATTTCCATGCGGCATTGGTACAAAAATCTATGTCGGAAGGGATAGACTCGGTGGTGTATGTGTACGCACCTGCAGACGGGCCGGAACTGCAGTCTCACCTGCAGCTAATCAAACAATACAATGAACGCGCGGAATCGCCCACGCATTGGTCTGAAAAAATTTACACCGGCAACGATTTTTTAGAAAAACTGATTGCAGAGAGAAAAGGAAATGTAATTGTACTGGCCGGTAACAACCTTCGCAAAACACAATATATCACCCGGGCCGTAAACGCCGGAATGAATGTGCTGGCCGATAAACCAATGGCCATAACGCCTGGTAATTTTACAGAGCTGGAGAATGATTTCACCACCGCCGCACAGAAAAAAGTACTGTTGTATGATATCATGACTGAGCGTTCTGAAATTACCAACATGCTGCAAAAAGAGTTTGCGCAAATGCCCGAAGTGTTTGGAACATTCGCCAACGGTACCCCTCAATCGCCGGCGGTAACCATTGAAAGCGTGCACTATTTTTACAAGTTTGTATCCGGCAAAGCGCTTACACGGCCTGCCTGGTTTTTTGACCCTGCCCAACAGGGGGAAGCCATTGCCGATGTGGGCACGCACCTTATAGACCTGGTACAATGGCAATGTTTTCCGGAAACAGCCATCGATTATAAAAATGATATTGTTATTGCCAGCGCAAGGCTATGGCCAACACCCGTTACCCGTTCGCAATTTACAGCAGTAACAAAGAACGACAGTTTTCCTGCCTTTCTGCAGCCTTATGTTACATCCGATTCCATATTACAAACGCATGCCAATGGAGAAGTAAATTATACCTTGAAGGGAAAGCACATTAAACTGATTGCCCGCTGGGATTACAAAGCCCCCGAAGGCAGCGGTGATACGCACTATTGTTTGATGAAAGGATCGCTGGCCAACCTTGAAATAAAACAGGGTAAGGAGGAAAATTATAAACCCACCTTGTACATATGGCCGTTAAAAAACGATCAACAATACGCCAGCAGTTTGCAGCAGGCCATCACCAAAATCAATAACAACTACCAGGGGGTTACAGTAGAAAAAAATGGTAAAGGCTTTAAGGTGGTCATTCCTGAAAGTTTCAAGGTAGGTCATGAGGCGCATTTTGGACAGGTACTGCAACGCTACCTCCAATACCTAAAAACGGGCGCATTGCCCGCATGGGAAACACCCGGTATGATTGCGAAATACTATACCGCTACAAAAGCACTGGAAATAGCATCCAAGAAAGTGATCGATACAAAATAGATAAAAATTAAAGGCTTATGTTTTGACGCCACCTGCTAAAACTTGTTTCATTTTTAACCTTAAATATTACTACCAAACAATGACGAGATAACACTAGCAACAAAACAACATTCACCCCACAAACGATTTCTTCATTAACAAAACTTGCTTTATGAGTACAAAATTTCTTCACAAGATACCCCTGATGCTATGCCTGCTATGGCTGTGCGGAACGGGTACACTATCTGCACAAAACACCATTACGGTGGAAGGAGACATCACCGCAAAAGACGCCCTCAACAGTCTCTCCAATGTCTCCGTTACCGTAAAAGGCACTAAAAACGGAACCACTACCGATGATAAAGGCCATTTCAGGCTGCAAGGTGTACCCAGCAACGGCACCTTGATTTTTTCTTCTGTAGGATATGCCGAGCAAACCATCGATGTAAAAGGCAGAACCCTCATCAACGTATCCATGGCATCGGCCGAAGGCCCCAAACTGGATGAAGTAGTGGTGGTAGGGTATGGTACCCGATCCAAAAAAGATGTAACCGGTGCAGTATCGCAAATAAAAGCTACGCAGCTGGAAAATGAAAATCCCGGCACGGTAGCAGATGTATTACGCGGAAATATTTCAGGATTGAGTATATCGCAAACCAATTCTGCCTCTGCAAAAGGTGGCGGCGATCTACTGGTACGCGGAAAATCATCCATCAATGCAGGTACTGCTCCGCTGATTGTATTGGATGGCGTTATTTACCCCGGTCAGTTGTCAGACGTTAACCCTAATGATATTGCCACCATAGATGTATTGAAAGATGCCAGCTCTGCAGCCGTTTTTGGTGCCAAAGCCGCAAGCGGAGTAGTGCTGATAACCACCAAAAAAGGAAGTGGTGGCGGAAAACCTACCATTACCTTCAATGCCAATGTGGGTTTTGGCGAGCTGCAAAGAAACCAGCCATTGTACGATGGACCCGGCTTTATTAAATGGCGGCAGGATGTGTTGAGAAGCATCAATGTAAATGCACTTCCTAACCGGTTTACAGACCCGCGCGAATTGCCGTCAGGTTATTCTGTGAATACCTGGCGTGAAGGCCAAACCGGCGATTCTATTGATGTGTGGCTGGGCCGGTTGAAAATGTTTTCTGTAGAAATAGCCAATTACAAAGCAGGCAAAACCACCAACTGGTACGACCAGATGTTCCAGAAAGGATTGCGCCAGGATTATACGGTAAGCATCGGTAACCGCAATGATAAAGTGTCTTATTATATGTCTATGAATTATACCAACAATGAAGGTATTATTCTGGGCGATAAATTCAAGACCTTCCGCACCCGTGTAAACCTGGAGGCAGTGGCTGCCAAATTTATGACGGTAGGTGTAAATATGCAGTTTGCAGACCGCGATGAAAGCCAGGTGCCGGTAGAATGGGGCCAGATGGTAAATGCCTCACCTTATGGCGAAAAGTTTAAACCAGACGGTGTAACGTTGAGGGATAGCCCAAATGACGATGTGGGCAATAACCTTAACCCATTCCGCGATTACGTGTATACCAACCGCCTGCAAAAGATCAATACGTTGTTTGGATCATTGTATGCAAAAGGCAACCTGGGTTATGGTTTTTCTTACCAGGTAAACTTTACACCCAACTTTACTTTCTACCGTTATTTTAATGGTATCTCCGCCCTTAATTTTCAATATGCTGCAAGACGGGGTGTGGCTACAAGAACCGACTCTACTACCTATAATTGGCAAATAGATAACCTGTTAAAATGGAACCGTTCATTTGGCGAGCATGATTTTGACGTAACGTTTCTGTACAACGCGGAGAAATTTCAATCGTGGAAAAACCAGATGGACAATGAAGGTTTTGATCCCAATGATAAACTCAGCTATCACAACATAGGTGCCGGTATTAAACCGGTTATCAGCAGTGAAGATCAATACAGCACCGGCGATGCACTGATGGGCAGGTTGAATTATACTTTTAAGAAACGCTACCTGCTGACCGCTTCTGCACGCCGCGATGGGTATTCTGCATTTGGACAGGGTAACCCCCGCGCTACTTTTCCTTCAATAGCATTGGGCTGGGTGTTTACCGATGAAAACTTCATGAAAAAAACCAACTGGCTTACGTATGGTAAACTGCGGGCATCGTGGGGTATCAATGGTAATCGCGATATTGGCCGATACAGCGCCTTGTCTGATCTTTCTACTGGCAAATATCAATATGTAACTGCCGCCGGAACCGTAGTGTTGGTCTCTCAATTATTTGTAAACCGCCTGCAAAACCCCAACCTGCAGTGGGAGAGAACCACTTCTTATAACCTGGGTCTCGATTTCAGCATCTTCCAGAACCTGTTGTCTGGTTCGGTAGAGTTCTATAAGAAACAAACCAAAAATTTATTGATCCTGCGCGAACTGCCCGATGTTACAGGTTTCAGCAACGTATGGGATAACCTGGGCCAGGTAGATAACAATGGTATTGAGGTTACATTGAACAGCAATATCATGACACGCAAAAATTTTTCATGGCGGGCAACCGGTACTTTTTCTTTGAACCGCAATAAAGTAGTTCACCTCTACGGCATGGTAGATGTAATTGATCCTGCTACCGGCAAAGTAACCGGTCAGGTAGAAAAAGATGACATCAAAAACAAGTGGTTTATCGGTCATGATCTTGACCAGATTTGGGATCTAAAAGTACTCGGCATCTGGCAGCAGAACGAAGCTGCGGAAGCCGCCAAATATGGTGTAGCACCCGGCGATTTTAAAGTGCAGGATGTAAATGGCGATGGTAAATTTTCTAATGACGACAGGCAGTTTCTGGGTTATAAAACACCCCGCTACCAGTGGGCATTGAGAAACGAATTTACTATTTTCAGAAATTTTGATTTTTCGTTCCAGGTATATGCTATCTGGGGACAGTACAATGATTTTAACCAGGCTAAAAACAATAGTGGTTTCCCAGACAGGCAGAATTCTTATATTTTCCCTTATTGGACAAAAGACAATCCGCGTGACGACTATGCAAGATTATTTTCAAGCAATGGAAGTGCGGGCTTTAGCGTGTACCGTAAAACATCGCTGATCAGGTTGAACAATATCTCGCTGGGCTATACTTTGCCCAAAGAATTAACCCGCCGGGCAAGAATTGAAAACCTTAAAATTTACATGAACGTTAATAACGCTGCCCTATATGCGCCCGATTGGAATTTCTGGGATCCGGAATATCGTAACAGGGCTTCAGACGGTGCAATTTCCACCGCCATACCACCCCGTTATTATACACTCGGCATCAACCTGACTTTATAATCATCATGACAAAAATATTTTACGATATGAAAAAAATATTCAAACCGCTGACAATAGCACTGCTTGGTTTTGTGCTGTTATCCGGCATCAGCAGTTGTAATAAGGATTACCTTGAACCCAAGCCGCTGTCGTTTTATGAACCAGATCTTACTTATGTTGATGCGCCTGCCATGCGCGCAGCGTTGGTGTCTTTAGCCAGGAACTTGCGAAACGAAAGCTATGGAGACGGTAACGCGTTTGCCACAGAACTGCTTTTTTCTGAGGTTACGGTAGAAGGTACCACTGACAAATCTGGTCCCGCGCAGGATCTAAACCTGCTGATTACTCCAGATGGCGCCACATTTAACGATGCAGATCATAATAAGATCTATTATTACTGGCTGGAAGGATACAAAGGCGTGAAATATGCCAACACCATTATTTCCAGGATTGACAATGCCGTATACGCAAATGCCGCAGAGCGCAATGCGATACTGGGTGCTGCTTATTTTCATCGCGCCATGCGGTATTATCGGCTCACCATGCAATTTGGCGATGTGCCTGCAGTATTTAAAGAACTACTGGCACCCAAACTTGATTTCTTCTCCACAAAAAAAGAAGTGATACTTAACCAGATAAAATTGGACCTGGATTCTGCGGTTTTATGGTCGTCGGACGCCGTAAACAGGGGAGAAGTAACCAAAGGCGCCTGCCAGCACCTGCTTACCAAAGTAAACCTGGCACTCGGCAATTTCGATGCAGCCATTACATCGGCCTCTGCGTTGATTAACGGTGGCACCTATGCGCTGATGCGCACACCTTTTGGGTCAACCAATAAAAACGTTATCTGGGATTTGCACCGCCCCGAAAACAAATCGCTTGGTACCAACAAAGAAGGTATTTACATGCTGATAGACCGTTTTGGCGATGGTAACTTTGACGCTGGTATCAAAACCATGCGCCAGGCCGTACCCTATTGGGGTGGCGGTACCAACATTACCACACCAACCGGTAAGAAAGGTATGAATGATGGTGTATCCGTTCCTGTGGTACTCTCGGCCCAGGTGGGCAGGGGCATTGGCCGTGTACGGCCCACTGCTTACAGCCAATGGTATATCTGGGACGACCCCAATGATCTGCGCCATGCAAAAGGTAACTGGTACAATATGGAAGATCTGATCTATAATAATTATGACGCATTACGCGCGCAGAATGGTCAGCCCGAAGATCCCTACTATCTTAAAAATGTACAGAAATACAATGCTACAGGTGGTATATTATGTACAGATACCATCCGGAGCTGGTTTGGCTGGCCGCAATATAAATTGTACATACCTGATAATGAAAATTCTCCTATGCAGGGTGGCCATACAGACTGGTATGTATTTCGCCTGGCAGAAACCTATCTGTTGAGAGCAGAAGCCTATTTCTGGAAAGGCGACCTTGCAAGCGCTGCTGCAGACATTAACCAGGTAAGAACACGTGCGGGTTGCGCGCCTATCACTGCCGCACAGGTAGACATGAATATGATATTGGATGAACGTGCGCGGGAACTGTTTTACGAAGAGCCACGCAAAACCGAGCTGACCCGTATTGCTTACCTGTTTGCAAAAACCGGTAAAGCAGCAGAAAATGGTAAAAGCTATACGCTCGATAATATTTCTACGTCCAATTACTGGTACGACAGAATCATGGCTAAAACAGATTTCTATAACAAAGGTGTGAAAACCGGTCACGGCGATCTGTATACCATGAGTCCTTACCACATCTGGTGGCCCGTTCCATCGGTTTCCATTGCCGCCAATTCTTATGGCCATATCAACCAGAACAAAGGGTACATCGGCTTTGAAACAAATGTGGCACCACTGACTACTATTCCTAAATAGCTGTTAGCAATTAGCCGTTAGCTGTTAGCCTTTTTGCCACTATGTAAGGGCTAACAGCTAATAGCTAACACCTCTTTAAAAACCATGCAATGAAACGAAGGCACTTTATAAAAACAAGTTCAGTGGCAGCAGCAGGTATGGGCCTTTCGGCGATGCAGTTTCCGGTATTTGGCCGCCATTTTTCTGCCAACGAAAAGGTGCTGATAGGTGTAATGGGTACCAACGGCAGGGGATTGGAGCATATTAAATCTTATCTAAACATTCCCAATGTAGAGATTGGGTGGATATGTGATGTGGAAGAAACCGCCCGTAACAAAGGTATTAGCCTGGTAGAAAAAATCACCGGTAAAAAACCGGTTTCCGTAACAGACGTTAGAAAGCTGCTGGAGAACAAAGACCTTGATGCACTCACCATTGCAGCCCCTGATCACTGGCATGCGACCGCCGCCATTATGGCCTGCAATGCCGGCAAGCATGCATACGTTGAAAAGCCCTGCGGCCACAACCCCGCAGAAGGCGAGTTGCTGGTGAAGGCAGCGCGTACACATAAACGTTATGTGCAGATGGGCGCTCAACGCCGCTCTATGCCGCGCCTTAAAGATGCTATGAAACAGGTACACGAAGGCATCATTGGCAATACCTATTTTGCCAAAGGCTGGTATGCCAATAACCGCAAGCCCATTGGCACCGGTAAAGTAATACCCGTACCTGCTACCCTCAACTGGGATCTATGGCAGGGGCCTGCACCACTGGAAAGTTATCGCGATAACCTGGTACATTACAACTGGCATTGGTTCTGGAACTGGGGCACCGGCGAAGCATGCAATAATGGTACACATGAAATAGATTGCATGCGCTGGGCACTGGATGTTGATTTTCCTACCAAAGTAAATTCTGCCGGGGGCAGGTATGCCGCAAAAGATGACTGGCAAACGCCCGATACCCAAACCATTAGTTTTGAATTTGGCAACAATAAGTCCATTGCATGGGAAGGTATTAGTTGCAACAACTATAGTGTACAGGGAAGCGGCCGGGGTTTTGTTGTGTATGGCGATAAAGGCACGCTGGTGAACAAAGGCGGCGATGATTACAAAATCTTTGATGCCGGCAACAAACTCATTGCTGAAAGTAAAGATGCAGTAGCAACCGATACCATTAATGCCGCCGGGCCGGGCGAAACACTGGATGGCCATCACTTCAAAAACTTTATAGATGCCATACAAAAGGATACGCCCCTTAATGGCGAAATTGCGGAAGGGCATAAGAGTGTGTTGCTTTGTCACCTGGGTAATATATCTCAACGCGTGGGCCGTACATTAACCTGCACCCCTGCCGATGGTGGAAGAATCATCAATGATAAAGCCGCGCAACAATTGTGGGGAAGAGCGTACAGACCGGGGTGGCAACCGAACGCTTAAATTGTGTTGAGTGTTGAGTGTTGAGTGTTGAGTGTTGAGTTGTACGAGCCTGAAATAGGTTGACCAAAATTAACCCAAAAACGGTCAACAATGAAAGAGCAACTACGGCCCATGCGAGTTTTTAGTGATGCGTTAAAAAAGAAGATTGTCAAAGACATTGAATCGGCAAAATCTTCTATATCAGCTATTGGTCGGCATCATGGAGTCAGCACCACAACTTTATACCGATGGCTAAACAAGTATTCCCGAAATTTGCATTCGGGACAAAAACTGGTTATGCAAATGGATAGCGAAGCGTATAAAACCAAGGAATTAGAACGGCGGATTATGGAGCTGGAGGCAGCTCTTGGCCGCAAGCAATTAGAAGTAGATTTTTTAAATCAGGTATTTGAGCAGGGTAAAAAAGAGTTGGGAATTGATTTGAAAAAAAAGTTCTTCACTCCACCCTTCAATGGTTCAGGCTCAACAAAAGACAGCACAACTACACAATGAAAGATGTGTACCAGGTGGCGGCCATCAGCAAACAGGCAGTCCATCAGCACACAAAGCGTGTATTAAGTAAGCGGGTGACAGCTGTAAAGTTCTTTGAGCAGGCAGACAAAATAAGAAGGGAGCATCCAAAGGCGGGATGCAGGAAAATGGCGCTGGAGCTAAGTTGTAAAGGATGGGGACGAGATAAAACAGAACGGTGGCTACTGGAAAATGGCTACAGGGTGTATTATCCTCCAAATTTTACCCGTACAACCTATGCACAGCATCATTTGCACTACCCCAATCTTATAGAAGGACTGGAGTTAAATAATATCAACCAATTGGTTCAGACCGATATCACTTATTATAGGGTGAAGGAAAAGTTTTATTACCTGGTATTTTTGATTGATGTTTATTCCCGGCGAATAGTTGGTTATTCTGTGAATGGCACAATGAAGGCAACGGGTAATATAAAAGCGCTTCAAATGCTTTTTAAGACCCGGGGGAAAGGGAATGTAAAATCCATGATTCATCATTCAGACAGAGGCAGTCAATATATCGACAACGCGTATAGGGCCTTATTACATGACCACGGCATTAAGATAAGCATGTGCAAAGCTGCATGGCAGAATGCATATACAGAAAGGATAAACAGGACAATCAAAGAGGAATACCTTAATGGATGGGAAATCAACAGCTATGACCAACTTAGTCAGAGTGTAGGCCAGGCGATCAAGCATTACAACACAAAAAGGCGTCATCAAAGCCTGCAGTGGAAAACACCTTGCGAATATGAATCGGAAATAGATAAGCTGTCAATGGGGCAAAAGCCCAAAATGATGATATACAAAGAACCAGAATAACAAAAGGAGTTTAACAATAATCGATAATTAAAAAGTCAACCTTATTTAGGCATATACAAGTGTTGTGTGTTGAGTGTTGTGTGTATATCTACCCAATAAGTCTAGGCTCCTAACTCTTAATTCTTAATTATTAATTCTTAATTATTCAAAATGTCTTCAAGAAGAAATTTTATTCAGCAATCTGTTGCGGGACTAAGCGGTGCGGCAATATTGCCGTTGCTTGGCCAGCCCGCAATGGCATCGGGTCATGAAACAAAAGACAGCAACCTGCAATTGGGCATAGCCGGTTTTACCTTTTACAAGTTTGATGCGGAGAAATCCATTGCCATGATGAACAGGGTGAATATAAAAAGTCTTTCCCTAAAAGATTTTCATTTGCCGCTCAACAGTTCGCCTGAAAAAATTCAGACTGTACTGGCACAATTTGCAGCAGGGGGCATTACTATCTATGCAGTGGGTGTTATTTACATGAAAACAAAGGAAGCGGTAGACGAAGCTTTTGAATACGCCAAAAAAGTAGGTGTGTCGCTTATTGTGGGAGTACCCAACCCGGAGCTGCTGGATTATACGGAAGAAAAAGTAAAAAGCACCAATATACGCATCGCCATTCATAACCACGGGCCGGAAGATAAACTGTATCCCAGTCCGAAAAATGTATACGACCTTATTAAAAATCGTGATGAAAGGGTAGGGCTCTGTATTGATATCGGCCATTCTATGCGTGCCGGACAAGACCCCGCCAAAGCCGTGCTTGAATACAACAAGCGTGTGTTTGATCTGCACATTAAAGATGTTTCTGCGGCCGTAAAAGAGGGCAAAGCCATGGAAGTAGGCAGGGGCATCATTGATTTCACCGCGCTGGTGAAAGCACTCAATAAAATAAAATTCAAAGGCTTTTGCAGTTTTGAATTTGAAAAAGATATGACTGATTCTTTGCCGGGCCTTGCAGAATCTGAAGGTTTTTTCAGGGGTGTGATTAAAACCGTGGGATAGAAAAGTGATTTTGAGATTTTTGATTTTGGGATTTCTATTGAGCAAATTTTTACGCCATTGCATTTTTGCAATGGCTTTTTTGTTGCATAGATAACCGACGTTACGGTAGATAACCGAAGTCTGATCTCGAAGCTGCAAAAAAAGCAGGGTGTTACAGACTTCGGTTATCTGTTTGATACGAGAAATGCCTCCCACTTGCTCCGAAATAAGATACCCGAAGTCTGAGTAACTATTCTTCAGTTTCTCCGAATGTGTAGACTTCGGGTATCGAGTGCGTTCGTAGATATCCGAAGTCTGGTTTCGAACTTGCAAAAAAAGAAGGGTGTTACAGACTTCGGTTATCTGTTGCGACTAATACGAGAAATACTTTCCACTTGCTCCGAAATAAGATACCCGAAGTCTGAGTAACTATTCCTCAGTTTCTCCGAATGTTCAGACTTCGGGTATCGAGCGCGATGCGTGTGCCCTGGTAGATAACCGAAGTCTGATCTCGAAGCTGTAAAAAAAGCACGGTGTTACAGACTTCGGTTATCTGTTGCGACTTGATACGAGAATACTTTCCACTTGCTCCGAAATAAGATACCCGAAGTCTGAGTAACTATTCTTCAGTTTCTCCGAATGTGTAGACTTCGGGTATCGTGTGCGATGCGTGTGCGCTCGTGGATAACCGAAGTCTGATCTCGAAGCTGCAAAAAAAGCAGGGTGCTACCGACTTCGGTTATCTGTTGCGAGTTGATACGAGAAATACTTTCCACTTGCTCCGAAATAAGATACCCGAAGTCTGAGTAACTATTCTTCAGTTTCTCCGAATGTGTAGACTTCGGGTATCGTGTGCGATCGTAGATAACCGAAGTCTGAGTAACTATTCTTCAGTTCCTCCGAATGTGTAGACTTCGGGTATCGTGTGCGATGCGTGTGCGATGTTGAACGTGCCATGCGATCAAAATCCATCAGCTTACACCTTTTTCCTTAATTTTAACGACTTTAACAACTTCAACGTGAACCTACAAAGACCGTTACTCTATTATTTTTTCCTCATTACACTTACAGGTATTGCTGCATCCGGCTGTGGCGATGGTAAAAAAGATGAACCTGCCGCGCCAAAGGCCGGTGCCGGTGGTAATAAACAAATGGT
Source organism: uncultured Chitinophagaceae bacterium (assembly GCA_963705285.1). Taxonomy (GTDB): domain Bacteria; phylum Bacteroidota; class Bacteroidia; order Chitinophagales; family Chitinophagaceae; genus JACMLD01. The sequence continues at coordinate 4,841,517 of OY970066.1, read as the reverse complement.
ATCGCAAGTAGAAGCCTATGTGGTAAAAACACAATCGCTGGGGGCCAATGTAGAAGTGCCCGGTTCACTTATCGCCAACCAGTCTACAGAACTGCATCCCGAAATTTCCGGCCGTATTGTACAACTCAATGTAAGCGAGGGCAGACAGATAAGCAAGGGCATGCTCATTGCCAAATTGTATGATGGTGATTTACAGGCTACCCTGAAAAAATTGCAGGTGCAACTGCAGATAGCCAACCAGAACGAGCAACGGTCGTCACAATTAATAAAAATACAAGGGATCAGTCAGCAGGATTATGATGCCAGCCTGCTCAATGTCAATAATATAAAGGCCGATATTGAAGTAACCCAGGCCACCATTATTAAAACAGAGATCAGGGCGCCGTTCAATGGTAAGGTAGGTTTGAAAAACATTAGTATGGGTGCGTTTGTAACGCCCACTACGGTAGTGGCCACCATTCAGCAAACCGATGTTTTAAAGCTGGATTTTTCTGTGCCGGAGAAATACATTGCGCAGATTAAAGTGGGACAAAAGGTAAATTTTACCACCGAGGGAAATACCAAACCGCATACTGCTTCCATTATGGCCACTGAATCTGGCGTAACGCAGGAAACCCGCAGTCTTTCCATCCGGGCCGTTGTACAAAACAAGGAGGCTGGCCTGGTACCCGGCGTTTTTGCAAAAGTGGTTCTGAATTTTGAGCCGGATCCCAACGCTATTGTGGTGCCCACGCAATCTATTATTCCGCAGGCAAGGGGCAAAAAAGTAATTGTGTACAAAGGCGGCATCGCCAAATTTACTGATGTTACAACCGGAATCAGGGACTCTGCCACCGTACAAATAACCAGCGGACTACAAGCCGGCGATACCATTGTAACCACCGGTTTGCTGAGCACAAGGCCCGATGCTAAAATACAAATAAGCAGGATTATTAACTAGCATCGTGCGATTAATGCATGTATTGTTTGCGGAACCATAAGGCTGTCATCTATAACTATTAACAGTAAACGATTTTTGGCATGAATATATCTGAACTCAGCCTCCGCCGCCCGGTACTCGCCATTGTAATGAATATTATTATTGTGGTGTTTGGTATCATAGGGTTTAAGTTTTTGGGTATTCGTGATTATCCTGCCATTGACCCGCCCAATGTAAATGTGCGTACTTCCTACTCTGGTGCCAATGCAGACATTATAGAAACCCAGGTTACCGAGCCGCTTGAAAAATCAATTAACGGTATAGCCGGCGTTCGCAACATCACTTCTTCCAGCAGCAACGGCACCAGCAGCATCAACGTAGAATTTGATCTTAACATTAACCTGGAAGCGGCTGCCAATGACGTGCGTGATAAAGTTTCGCAAGCAGTGCGTTCATTGCCGCCCGACCTGGAAGCACCGCCCGTGGTGTCTAAAGCAGATGCCAGTTCTGATGCCATTCTCTCCATGACCATTACCAGCAACACACGTAACCAGTTGCAGGTAACAGAATATGCCAATAATGTATTGGTGGAGCGGCTGCAAACCATTCCGGGTGTAAGCGGTATACAAATTTGGGGAGAGAAACGGTATGCCATGCGCATCTGGCTTGATCCGGCCAAACTATCAGCGTACGGCCTTGCACCGGTAGATGTACAGGCTGCGCTGTCAAAAGAAAATGTGGAGCTGCCGTCTGGCAAAATATCAGGCAACGCCACCGAGCTTACGGTGCGCACCTTCGGCCGTTTAAATACAGAAGAAGAGTTCAACAATATCATTATTAAAAACAGCAATGGCGCAGACATCCGCGTAAAAAATATTGGCGAGGCTGTACTGGGGCCGGAGAATGAAGAAACAATTTTGAAAGAAAGCGGCGTACCTATGATTGCGCTGGCCATTGTACCGCAACCCGGTTCCAATTACGTGGCCATTTCAAATGAATTTTATAAACGCCTCGACGAGATAAAAAAAGATGTACCGGCCGATGTAAAGATCAATATTGCGCTGGACAATACCATGTTCATCAAAAAATCAATTTCCGAAGTACAGGAAACGCTGATAGTTTCTATTGTACTGGTAATATTGATTATCTATTTGTTCTTTCGCGATTGGCTGATAGCCATACGACCGCTGATTGACATTCCCGTATCATTGATAGGCGCTTTCTTCATCATGTACATTATGGGCTATACCATTAATGTATTATCATTACTGGCCATTGTACTGGCAACGGGGCTGGTGGTAGACGATGGTATTGTGGTAACGGAAAATATTTATAAGAAAATGGAACGCGGCATGAACAAGTGGCAGGCCGCGCTGGAAGGTTCAAAAGAAATATACTTTGCCGTAATTGCCACCTCTATCACCCTGGCTGTTGTATTTCTGCCCATCATCTTTTTACAGGGTTTTGTGGGCAGCCTCTTTCGCGAGTTTGGTATTGTGGTGGCAGGCGCGGTGCTGATATCTGCTTTTGTATCGCTCACCCTTACGCCCGTACTCAACGTAAAACTAACGCGCAAAGGCGCACATAAACATTCCTGGTTTTATACTAAAACAGAACCTTTTTTTCAATGGATGGAAAACGGCTATAAAGCCTCGCTCACCCGTTTTATGAAAGTGCGTTGGGTAGCTTTTATCATCATCGGCATTTGTGCCGCCATCATTTATTTCATTGGAGGCAACCTGCAATCAGAACTGGCGCCCATGGAAGACAGGAGCCAGTTCAGGTTGGCCGTATCCGGGCCGGAAGGAACCTCATTTGATGCCATGGATAAATACATTACCCGGCTTTCAAACCTAATGATTGATTCTGTGCCTGAAAATGAAATTGTACTAACGGTAACGTCTCCGGGCTTTATGGGCTCGGGCAATGCCAATACCGGTTTTGTACGGGTAACCCTGGTAGACATCAAACAAAGGCACCGCTCTCAACAGGAGATTGTAAATATGATCAACCGCAACCTGCCAAAATACAATGAAGGCCGCGCATTTGCCATACAGGAAGAAACCATTTCTGTAAACCGGCGCGGCGGCCAGCCCGTACAATTTGTGGTACAGAACAACAACTTTGAAAAATTGACGCAAATACTTCCCAAATTTCTGGAAGAAGCCAATAAGAGCACGGTGCTGCAGCAGGTAGATGTCGATCTCAAATTCAATAAACCAGAGTTGCGTGTGCAGATAGACCGTATCAAAGCTGCTGAACTGGGTGTAAGCGTAAACGATATTTCAGAAACCTTGCAACTGGCTTACAGTAACAGAAGGCTGGGTTATTTTACAAAAGAGGGCAAGCAGTACCAGGTAATGGGCCAGGTGGCGCGCGATGACCGAGATGACCCCAATGATATGAAATCATTGTTTGTAAGAAATACACGTGGCGATATGATAAGCCTGGATAACCTGGTGAATGTGGAAGAATCCAATACACCACCTACCATTTTTCATTTCAACAGGTATAAATCTGCTACTATTTCTGCAGGTCTGCAACCAGGCAAAACCATTGCAGACGGTATCAAAGAAATGGAACGCATTTCAGATAAATTAACTGATGAATCTTTTTCTACGTCACTCTCCGGTTCATCAAGAGACTTTGCGGAAAGTTCCAGTAATACCAGCTTTGCATTCCTGCTGGCACTGGGTTTGATTTTCCTGATCCTGGCTGCACAGTTTGAAAGTTTTGTAGATCCGTTTATTATCATGGTTACCGTACCGCTGGCCATTGCCGGTGCGGTGTTATCATTGTGGTTGTTTGGGCATACACTCAATATCTTTTCGCAGATAGGCATGATCATGCTGGTGGGACTGGTAACAAAAAATGGAATTCTGATTGTTGAATTTGCCAATCAAAACCGCCTTAAGGGTATGAAGCGGGGAGAGGCAGCTATCTTTTCAGCCACGCAAAGGTTGCGGCCAATTTTGATGACGAGCCTGGCAATGTCACTAGGCGCATTACCGCTGGCACTGTCGTTGGGTGCTGCTGCCACCAGCCGTATTCCATTGGGTATTGTAATTGTGGGTGGCATCATGTTTTCGCTGATACTAACATTGTTCGTAATACCTGCCATGTATTCTTATCTTTCATCGGCCAAAAAAAGAAGTGCCCTTGATGATCTTACTTTGGCCACCACCACACAAACTAGTGCGGAACCCGTATAAAATTGCAAACATGAGATTGATCGGTTTATTAATAGGTGCAGCATTGTTACTGGCGGGCGGTACCGCTACCGCACAAAAAAAATTAACGCTGGAAGAAGCCATGGCCACTGCATTGCAGAATAATTATGATATACAGATTTCAAAAAACGATTCCCTGGTGGCGGTGCTGGATTATGGATACCGGTATGGCGCTTTTCTACCGCAATTAAATGCCACTGCGGGTACCATTTGGAACAACAACAATCAGCGGCAAACACTGGCCGATGGTACAAAAAGAGAGCAGAGCGGTATACGCTCGCACAATTCATCTGCAGCACTCAACCTTAACTGGACCTTATTTGACGGGCTGAAAATGTTTGCCACCATTGAAAAGGCTGAGCAGTATATAAAACTGGGCAGCCTGGCCATTAAAAACCAGGTTACTAATACGGTGGCCGATGTGGTGAACAATTACTATAACATTGCGGCACAAAAACAACAGCTGAAAGCCATTCGTGAACAGATGTCGGTAAGCGAAGAACGGGTAAAGCTGGCGCAGAACAGGCTTGATATTGGCGTGGGCGCAAAGCCGGATGTGTTGCAAAGTAAAGTAGATCTCAATGCCCAACGCGCTAACATTCTTACGCAGGAAACCCTGATTGCACAGCTGAAGGAGCAGCTTAACCAGGCTATGAATGTGGCACCCAATACTTCGTACGATGTAGAAGACAGTATTCCTATTAACCAGGATTTGAACCTTGGCGCTATTCAGAACAACATAGAACAAACCAATCCATTATTGCAGGTAGCAAAAAAGAATATCGACATTTCATCGCTCACGTTAAAAGAAAGAAGGGCAGAATTATTGCCGGTGCTGTCTTTTAATTCGGCTTATAATTTTGGCCGTACCACCAATGCTACCGTTATTAATAATTTTTCGTTGTTGTTTAACCAGAACAATGGATTTAATTATGGCTTTACACTGGCAGCGCCGATCCTCAATAATTTCAATCAGAAAAGATTGGTAAAGCAGGCGCAGTTAGATATAAGGTACCAGCAATTGCTATACGACCGCGAACGATCGCTATTGCACCTACGCGTAAACAATGCTTTTACTTCGTTCACCCAGCAGCAGAAAGCATTGGCACTGGAAGAAGATAATATTTTGCTGGCGAAAGAAAATGTCTCCATCATTTTACAGACACTCAGGCTGGGCGCTGCCACCATCATACAACTGCGCGAAGCGCAGCAAAGCCTCGAAAATGCTTATAACCGGCTTATAACGGCCAGGTACAACACCAAGTTGGCGGAGACAGAGTTGCGGCGGCTGAAAGGTGATCTGGTTCAGTGATCTTCTCACCCCCGGCCCCCGACCTCACCCCCGGCCCCTCTCCATCTGCGATGGCGAGGGGTGCCTCTGTGCAGGAGTGTTTACATACTTATATCTTGCCGAAAGTGTTACACCTGCGCAGGGATTAATGCAGTGTTTTTACAACTACACGTATACGTTAGTAAGCCTAATTTGCTGTAAAATCTCTGCAAACTAAAAAAAAGATGGTAATCAGTAAGCCATCTTACCGAGGGTCACCCCTCTACGCCAAAGGCGGAGAGGGGCCGGGGGTGAGGAGGGGGTGAGGCTAATTCAACTGCAAATGCGGCAGCCTGTACGTGAGCCCATCCAGCACATAAATTTCATCTACTTCGTAGATCCAGAATTTAAATAAAGGGGATTTAGCCAGGTATTCATCTACCGCGGCTTTGTCTTCAGCACTGATGGTGATCCATATTTTTTTGCTTTCCAGCGAAACGGCGTAGTGGTCTATTATTTCCTTGTTAATTAGCGTATTGATATATTTCCGGTGTTTGGGTATCAGCCCATTGATCTCATCATCTATCTCAAAACTGATCGTTACCTGGAATTTCTTAATCTCCATATAATATCCTTCGTCTTTTATTGGAATAGGGTACATTCTTGCATATTATAACGACAAACATTATAAAATAGTTTCATAAAAAACTCATAATTATCAACAATTTATATTGTCCAAGACACAATATTATTCACCCATTCAGGCCGGTACGGGGCCGTTATACGGATGTAATTGTCGGTATACCCCTCCATCATCTCATTTTTGGCAGCTTTTTCAAAAAGCACTGGTCTGGATTGGCCGATGTGTTGCTGCGTAAAGTATTGCATCTTCATATAAGAAAGGTTGCGCAGGGCTTTGTTCCGTTCTAAGCGGGTATTGATCGGCACAACAGGTTGAATATCCAACGCCCTAGTATTGCTGCGCTCAGAATAGGTAAATACATGTAAATAGGAGACATCCAGCTCCTGCAAAAAACTAAACGTTTCTTGAAAATCGGCAGCAGTTTCTCCGGGGAAGCCTACAATCACGTCTACGCCAATGGCGCAATGCGGCATTAATGATTTGATCAATTGAACCCGGTCGGCATACAATTCGCGCTGGTAACGCCGGCGCATCAAACCTAAAATTTTATTGCTGCCGCTTTGCAATGGAATATGAAAATGCGGCATAAATTTATTGCTATTTGCTACCAAAGAAATGATATCATTGGTGAGCAGGTTGGGTTCAATGGAAGATATGCGGTAGCGTTGAATGCCTGCTACGCGGTCTAGCGCCGTTACCAGGTCAAAAAAGTTTTCATGATTATCCAGCCCGCTGGGGCCTTTCCCAAAATCGCCCAGGTTTACACCGGTAAGAATAATTTCTTTTACGCCGGTGAGGGCCAGTTCTTCCGCCGTTTTTACCACGTTGGCAATAGTATCGCTCCTGCTTTTACCCCTGGCCATGGGTATCGTGCAAAAAGAACAATTGTAACTGCAGCCGTCCTGTACTTTTAGAAAAGTGCGGGTGCGGTCGTTTACAGAAAATGAGGCGTTAAAGCCCTGTACTTCCTCAATATCGCAGCTGCAAATTTTAGCAGAGTCTCCTTTGCTCAATTCTTTCAGGTGATGAGCAATGTTGAATTTTTCTGCAGCGCCCAGCACCAGGTCCACGCCGGGTATAGCCGCAATTTCTTTGGGTTTTAACTGGGCATAGCAGCCGGTAATTACCACCAGGCTCTCGGGGTTGGCGCGTTGAATGCGGCGTACCAGGTGGCGGCATTCCTTATCAGCATTATCGGTTACCGAACAGGTATTGATAACGTATACATCAGCTTGTTCTTCAAAAGGCCGTTTTTCAAATCCTTCGTTTTCCAGCAGGCGCGAAATGGCCGAAGTCTCCGAAAAATTCAGTTTACAACCCAATGTATGAAAAGCCACTGTTTTTGCCGTTGCCATGGCCGCGAAGGTAAGCAGGGGAAGGGGATTTAGGAATTGGGAATTGGGAATTTGGGATTGCGGACTGGAATGAGTTGATTGGGTAAGTTGTTTTGAGACTGTACCCCATAGGGGTACTTTATGGGTAGAAAAGATGGGTGTGGTTGGGTAGTTCTGTAGGAACGGGTTATGCAAAAGACCGGCAAAAGTATCCATGGGCACGCGCTTATTTTCAGCGGCTAATTTTACCGGCTCATTTCCAATCCCTGAATATCAGTACATTTGTTTTGATGGCCAGGAGGATAGCTGTAAACCCTGTGAGCCGGTTGCTTTACGTACAAAAAATTCATTATTAATCAATTACGGTATAATCATCCAGTTAAATTATAAATGAAAAAAGCGCTGCCGTATATTTTTCTGGCCCTGCTGGTACTGGTAGCCCTGGTGGTGAAGCGTTGCAATAATGGTGTTGCCAAATGGCAGCCCACCACGCCGGCCGATAACGTAAACCGCAATCGCGGGCTCGACAGGCGGGTAGGATACCTTGAATACACCCAGCACGCCAAATGCCGCATGGAGTGCCGCCGTATTACCCAGGAAGAAGTAAAAGACATCCTGCAAAACGGACAGATCAACTACCGCAAAAGCGAGGCCCGGGGCCGTCCATGCCCCACCTATGCACTGGAAGGATATTCGGCCGATAAGCAGCACCTGCGTATCGTGTTTGCGCAATGCGATACAAAAACAAAGGTGGTTACCTGTATTGACCTTGATACCGAATTTGAATGCCATTGCCCGGGCGATGACAATAAACACGAGCGCTGACAGCCGCTACCCCCATTATGAACCCCATCCTTAAATTAGTACGCATTATCTACAGCATCTACGCTATACTTACGTTTGTAGCATTGTTGCTGGTTATTTTTCCGTTTGTGTTACTGGCATCCGTGTTTGGAAAAATACAGGGTGGTAATATTATTTACTGGATTTGCGGCATCTGGTCTGATGCCTGGTTTTTTTTAATCGGCATATGGTCTAAGAAGACCATGTTGGCGGAGGCGCCGCGCAAAGACCAGCAGTATATTTTTGTGGCCAACCATATTTCTTATATGGATATACCCATGATTGTAAAAACCATCCGGCAGCCCACGCGCGCACTGGGCAAGGCAGAAATGGCCAAAATACCCGTGTTTGGTTTTTTATATCGCTATGGCGCTATTATGGTAGACCGCAGCAGCCCTGAAGCCCGCAAGAAAAGTGTATTGCAGTTAAAATCGGTGTTGCGAAAAGGGATATCGGTTTTTATTTTTCCGGAAGGAACGTTTAATGAAACAGGGCAGCCGCTGAAAGAATTTTATGATGGTGCTTTCCGCATTGCCATAGAATCGCAAACGCCTTTGTTGCCGGTTATTTTTCCTGATACCGTAAAACGTTTGCATTACAGCAGCCCTTTATCCTTTACCCCCGGCCAGTGCCGGGCAATATTTCTTGAACCCGTACCCGTAGAAGGATTAACCATCGATGATATGCCTGCACTCAAGGAGATAGTGTATAAAAGAATGGAAGTTGCGTTGAGGAGATTTTGAGATTTAGAGATTGCGGGATTGCGGATTGCGGATTGCGGGATTTCGTGATTTTGAGATTTCAAGCGCGAAACATTTGCTGCGGACTGACCAATTTGTTGCAAAATGCAATTAAAAAAAGATTTATACATTGATCATTGCTTTCTTTCAGGAATAAGAGCGCTGCTTTTTATTCACGAACAAATTGTAGTATTGAGCGTTGTTTAAATACATCTCAAAATCGCAAAATCTCAAAATTTTTTGCAGGAACCAGCACCACATATCAACGAATTGTTTTCTGTAAACAGCAAACTGTTTGCGGAGGTGATCATTCCACTTGCATTGCCACGCAATTATACCTGGAGTGTGCCCACCCATTTGCACGACGAAGTAAAACCTGGTTGCCGCGTAGAAGTGGTATTGAAAAATAAAAAATATGCGGGCCTGGTAAAACGACTGCATACTGATGCGCCTGCTGCATTTGAACCCAAAGAAATCATCAACCTGCTGGATGCGGAACCTATTATTTTCCCCCAGCAACAGGAACTATGGCAATGGATAGCTCATTATTATTTATGCAGTGAAGGCGAAGTTATGCAGGCTGCACTTCCTACGCATTTTAAACTGAGCAGCGAAACCATTTTGTTGTTCAATGAAGAAATAGGCGATGATTTCAGTCACCTGGATAACGACGAGTTCCTGGTTGCAGAAGCCCTGCTCATCAAAAAGGAATTAAAACTTCTTGAAGTGCAACAATTGCTGGATGCGAATCATGTGTACCCGGTTATCAAACGGCTCATCGAAAAAAATGTTTGTTTTGTATGGGAAGAGCTGAAAAATAATTACAAAGAAAAAAAGGAAACCTTTGTAGTGCTCAACCCGCAATACGATACCGATGAGCAAATGAGTGAACTGCTGAACAACTGGGGGCGTGCACCCAAACAAATGGAACTGCTGCTGGCATTTTTACACCTGTCCAAAACCGCTGGTGAAGTAACCCAAACCGAACTGCTCAAAAAATCCGGCGCCACAGCAGCACAATTAAAAGGCCTTACAGATAAAAACATATTGCTGTCAGAGAAAAGATCTGTGGATCGCCTCAAACAATTGCCCAAAAACATTACACTCGATTTTACGCTCAGCGCATCGCAGGAAACTGCTTTGCAACAGGTGCGTGCCGCGTTTGAACAAAAAAATGTATGCCTGCTGCACGGCGTTACCTCCAGCGGTAAAACACAAGTGTACATGAAGCTGATGGCAGACATGCTGCAACAGGGTAAACAGGTTTTATATATGCTGCCCGAGATTGCACTAACGGCACAGGTTATACGCAGGTTGCAAAAGCATTTTGGCGGCTATATCCTTATCTATCATTCCAAATTCAGTCAGAATGAGCGGGTAGAGATCTGGAATAAAGTAAAAAGCGGCGAAGCAAGGATAGTATTGGGCGCCCGGTCATCGTTGTTCCTGCCTTTTCATAACCTGGGACTGGTCATTTGCGATGAAGAACACGATACCTCTTATAAACAACAGGATCCTGCTCCGCGTTACCATGCGCGCGATGCGGCGGTGTATTTTGCTTCTTTATTCAATGCAAAGGTATTGCTGGGCAGTGCTACGCCGTCTATTGAAAGTTACTACAATGCCATGGCCGGCAAATATGCATTGGTAACATTAACGGAACGGTTTGGCAACATGCCAATGCCCGAAATTGAAATGGTAAACACGCGGCAGATAAAAATGCCCGACCGCAGTAAGGTTATCATATCGCCCCCTATGCAGGAAGCCATTGCAAACAGCCTGCTGCACAGTCGGCAGGTAATACTCTTTCAGAACAGGCGGGGGTATTCTCCTTATCAGGTTTGCCAAACCTGTGGCTGGATACCCCATTGCCACCAGTGCGATGTATCATTGAGCTATCATAAAACAAAAGGCAAATTATTGTGCCACTATTGCGGTACCGTTTACCCATTGGTAATTACCTGCGAAGCATGTGGCAACCACCTGTTTGCACAGCAGAATTTTGGCACTGAAAAAATAGAAGAAAGCCTGCAGGAAATATTTCCGCAGGCAAAAATTGCCCGAATGGATGCAGACAGCATTAAAGGAAAACATGGGCACGATGCATTGATACAACAGTTTGAACAAAAGCGGGTAGACATTATGGTAGGCACACAGATGGTGGTGAAGGGACTTGATTTTGAGAACGTGGAGCTGGTGGGCATCCTGGATGCCGATGCCATTTTGGGCTTTACCGATTTCAGGGTAAACGAACGAGGCTTTCAATTAATGGAACAGGTGAGTGGCAGGGCAGGTAGAAAAGATACTGCCGGCAAAGTGCTGGTGCAGGTACGCAATCCGCAACACCCGGTGTTACTGAAAGTGCAGCAACATGATTATGCCGGTTTTTACCATGAAGAAATTGAAGGACGCAAACAATTTTTTTATCCGCCTTTTTCGCGCATCATCAATATTGTTTTCCGGCACAAAGACGCAGCCGTTGTGCAATTGGCGTCGCAATATTTTGCCGCGCAATTAAAACCATACCTGGAAAATTATATGATTGGTCCCGCTCAACCGGTGGTAAACAGGGTGCGCAATTTATATTTAATGGAACTGATGCTAAAACTACCTAAAGACAGCCATATCATTCAGCAGGCCAAAGGACTAATGTATACTTCTACCGCCATGATGCATGCAGACAAGCGATTTCGCAGCGTGCAGGTAGTACCAGATGTAGACCCGGTGTAAGTGTTGTGGGAAGTGTTGAGTGTTGAGTGTTAAGTTTTGAGTGTTGAGTGTTGAGTGGATCGCAGCATGCGGTCGGCACCGCAGGTCAGACCGCAATGAGGGTTAAGTGTTGAGTGGATTGCAGCGTGCGGTCGGTACCGCAGGTCAGACCGCAATGAGTGTTAAGTTTTGGGTGGATCGCAGCGTGCGATCGGTACCGCAGGTCAGACCGCAATGAGTGTTGACTGGATTGCAGCGTGCGGTCGGCACCGCAGGTCAGACCGCAATGAGTGTTAAGTGTTGAGTGGATTGCAGTGTGCGGTCGGCACCGCAGGTCAGACCGCAATAAGTGTTGAGTGTTGAGTGGATTGCAGCGTGCGGTCGGTACCGCAGGTCAGACCGCAATAAGTGTTGAGTGTTGAGTGGATGGCAGCGTGCGGTCGGCACCGCAGGTCAGACCGCAATGATAACACCTTCAACAATGCCAATCAGCCATCATCACATCAGACATCAGCGATCACGCATCCTTAAGCAAATAATCTTTTAATTGCCCAAACTCCGCTTCCATCAAAACCGCGGCTTTCTTACTATTCATGATGGCGCCTACTGCATCCGGCAGGGGAACGGCTTTGCCGATCACCGGTTCCACCACATCATAAAATTTAACCGGGTGCGCGGTTTCTAAAAACATGCCTTTGCTGCCGGCATGTTGCTGCAGGTAACGGCTCAATGCAATGTAACCTACTGCGCCATGGGGATCCATTAAATACTGATGCTGATCATATACGTCTTTAAGCGCCACGCGTGTTTCATCATCGCTGATGCTGTAACTACTCAATACTTTTTTCAGATCGCCCAGTTGCTGATGGAATAGTTCCAGTATACGCACAAAATTGCTGGGGTTGCCTACATCCATGGCATTGGAAATAGTGGCCACGGATTTTTTCACTTGATAATTTTCGGTGCGCAGAAATTCGGGCACGGTATTATTGGCATTACATGCAGCAATAAAATGTTGTACGGGCAACCCGCCGATATGTGCCAGTATGCCGGCGCATATATTTCCAAAATTGCCACTTGGTACGGCTATTACGGGTGGCGAGTTTTTATCAGTCCACTGTTTCCACGCAAAGAAATAATAAAACTGCTGGGGTAGCCAGCGTGCTACATTGATGGAATTGGCTGAGGTAAGAAATAATTTTTCGTTGATGGCTTTATCGGTAAAGGCCTGTTTTACCAGTTGCTGGCAATCATCAAAAGTACCGTTCACTTCTATGGCACGAATATTTTTGCCGAGCGTGGTCAGTTGTTTTTCCTGTACCGAACTCACTTTGCCGGAAGGATATAAAATGACTACGTCTACGCCCTCCACACCATAAAATCCATTGGCCACGGCACCGCCGGTATCGCCGGAGGTGGCCACCAATACGGTCACTTTTTTATTGTTGTCTTTTACAAAATAGCCCAGGCAACGACTCATAAAACGTGCACCAATATCTTTAAACGCCAGGGTAGGGCCGCGAAATAATTCCAGCGCTGCCACATCGCCCGTTACAGGAACCAATGGAATTGGAAAATTGACTGTTTCTGCGGCAATACGCTGCAGTTCTTGTTTGGGTATACTATCCCCTGCGTAAGGACTGATAACAGTATACGCAATTTCTTCATTGCTGTATTTTGCAATGTTGTTGATGAGGTCTTTGCTCACCTGCGGAATCTGCTCGGGAAAATACAAACCTTTATCCGGCGCCTGTCCCTTAATGGTGGCTTCTTTAAAATCTACTACCGGCGATTGTTTATTTAAACTATAATATCTCATTGTTTTACCCCCTGATCCCCTAACGAGGGATGCTGTTCAAAAAATAAAGTATGTTCTTAAAATTGATACAATAAAAAACGGTTTTCGCACAGAGCCAGCAGAGCCAGCAGAGTATCCTATCCAATCGGCCCTCTTCCGACTTCCCCCAACCGGGGAAGCCATCCCCGCACAGCCCTTGATATTCTATCTCCCTATTTTAATTTTTAAAATCACTCGCTGCAAGTCACACAATATTAATAATGCAACATCACAATCATAAAAATCTGCGTTCCATAATTGCAGCGGACGCGTTTTCGTATTTATACATTCATCAATGCGCCATAGGGCTGGGGCAAGCCCAGCCCCTACGGTCGTCGCCAAAAAATATACATTCACTTTTGATCATCACAACCATAAAAATCTGCGTTCCATAAAACCGCGTCGGGGAATTTCCACACCTGCCTGCCGGCAGGCAGGTTTCCACATTAGCACATTTACACATTCTCTCCTCACATTATCTTCACCCCTTCATTATTAAGTGTTGTTACATAGGTTTTAAAATCGATGCCCACTTTTTGAAAAATTTCTCTCATCAATTCTTCAATTTGCCTGGCCACGCTTTCTTCCTTACTCAGCATAAAAATAGAGGGCCCTGATCCGGAAATGCCACCGCCCAACGCACCTGCTTCCTTGCTTTTTCTTTTTACTTCGTCGAACCCCGGAATTAAAATACTGCGTACCGGTTCAATGATTACATCTTCCAGCGAACGGCTGATCAGTTCATAATCGCCTTTCATAAAACCGGCAACCAGACCGGCAATATTGCCCCATTGTTTAATGGCATCTTTCAACAGTACCTCTTTGCGTAAAATCTGCCGTGCGTCTGATGTTTTTACTTCAATCTGCGGATGCACCACGGTAACAAACATGGGTGGCGCGCTTAACTGAATAATGTCCAGCGGAAATATGGATCGAATTAATGTAACCCCACCATAAATACAGGGTGCTATATTATCAGCATGCTTTACCCCGCTGGCGAGTTTTTCGCCGTTCATGGCAAAACGCACCAGGTCTTCTTTCGAAAAATAATGATTGAGCAAATGATTGGCTGCTACAACCGCGCCGGCAGAACTGGCAGCGCTGGAACCCAGTCCACTGCCGGGTTTAATGCATTTGTTCACCACCAGGTCAAAACCAATTGTCTTATCGTCGTATTCCTGCATCAGCGCAATCAGTCCTGCACCTGCAACATTCTGGGCGGGTGCGGTAGGTAAATCATACCCATCTGTATGTTTGATGCGTATGCCCGGTTCATTGCTCAGGCTCAGTTCCATGATATCCTGCGGATCGTTCAATGCCATTCCCAGCACATCAAAGCCACACACCAGGTTGGCTACGGTTGCCGGGGCTATAATTTTTACGCTCGTCATTACGGTTACATTTTTGCTGCGCGAATAATATCTGCAAATACACCAGACGCGGTCACTTCAGCCCCTGCGCCTGCACCTTTCACTACCAATGGCTGTTCAGGATAACGCTCTGTATAAAATAATACCACATTGTCTTTGCCGTACAGGTGATAAAAATCGCTCTGCGGATCAATGTGCTGCAGTCCTACACCCGCTACCTGCGCTCCGTTGGCAATACCCGCTGGTGCATAGGAAGCTACAAACTTCAGCTTTTTTCCGGCACCTGCTGCGGCTTCATATATTTTTTTAAAATGATCTTCTTCTTTGGCCATGGCTGTATAAAAATCTGCAACGGAGCCTTTCATGCACGAGGCGGGCATAAACGATTCATTACTGATCTGTTCCATTTCCAGGTGGGCACCGGTTTCGCGGGCAAGTATCATAATCTTGCGCATCACATCTGTACCGCTGAGATCCAGCCGTGGATCGGGTTCTGTATAACCCTCGTCCTGCGCCTGCTTTACCACATCGGCAAATTTGGTAGTGCCGTTGTAATTATTAAAAACAAAATTGAGCGTGCCACTCAGCACTGCTTCAATTTTATTGATCTTATCGCCGCTGCGCATCAGGTCATTCAAAGTACCTATTACAGGAAGGCCGGCACCCACATTGGTTTCAAAAAGAAAAACACAATTGTGTTCACGCGCCAGGTCTTTCAGGCTTTTATAATATTCATAAGGAGAGGAGCAGGCAACCTTGTTGCATGCCACTACCGAAATACTCAGCTGCAGCAATTGATCATAGATCATAGCCACGGCATCATTGGCGGTAATATCAACAAAAACAGAATTACGCAGGTTTTTTTGTTGAATGGTGCTTACAAACGTCTGCAGGTTCATGGGGTCGCCATCCTTTAGCAGGTCTTTCCATTTGCTAAGGTTAATACCATCATCATTAAAGAGCATTTTTTTACTGTTGGCAATGCCTATTACGCGTACCTGTAACCGAAGATGGTGCTGCAGATAATTTTGCTGCTGCTGCAGCTGCGCAATCAGCTTACTGCCTACGTTGCCCACACCGGTAATAAAAAGGTTTACCTGCTTATATGTAGTTTCAAAAAATTCTTCGTGAAGAATATTGATTGCTTTCTTTACATCTGCGGTAGCAATAACAGCAGAGATATTTCTTTCTGATGAACCCTGCGCAATGGCGCGAACGTTTACACCGTTGCGGCCAAGGGCACCAAACATTTTACCACTGGTACCGGGGTGGCTTTTCATGTTATCGCCCACTAGTGCTATGATAGACAGTTGTGTTTCCACTACCAGCGGTTCCACTTTACCGGTTTCAATTTCATATGCAAAAGTGGTGTCAATGGCATCTTTGGCACGGGCGCTGTGTACATCATCAATACCTACACAAATAGAATGTTCTGAAGAACCTTGTGTAATTAGTATAACATTGATGGATGCATTGGCCAATGCTTCAAACAACCTTTTGGAAAAACCGGGAATACCCACCATTCCGCTTCCTTCAAGGCTTACCAAAGCCATTTTGTTGATGCTTGAAATACCGCGTATGCTGTTGCCATTTTTTACCGCCGCATTTTCTATTACGGTTCCATCATCTTCAGGAGCAAAAGTATTTTTTACCCATACCGGGATGCTTCTGTTCATGACCGGCTGTATGGTGGGCGGATAAATTACTTTGGCGCCAAAATGCGACAGCTCCATGGCCTCCTGGTATGAAATACGGGGAATCACTTTTGCGGTGGCTACCAACCGTGGATCGGCCGTCATCATACCACTTACATCCGTCCATATTTCAAGCGTTTCTGCTTTTAATGCTGCGGCAATTATCGCGGCGGTGTAATCTGACCCACCGCGGCCTAGGGTAGTGGTAATGCCTTCTACGCTGGCTGCAATAAAGCCCGGTATGATAAAGAGTTGCTGTTTGGCACTCTCAAAGTATAGTTCAATTTTATTGTTGGTAGCGGTAAAGATAACCGGTGCATTGCCGTACTCGGCGGTGGTAACAATCAGTTCACGTGCATCTTTCCAGGTGCTGTCTGCGTTGCCGGTTTTAAAACGGGCGCCTATAATCTGCGACGAAAGTAGTTCGCCATATCCCACTATACGGTCTTTGGTGCGGGCAGACAGTTCGCGCAGCAAAAAAATGCCGTTGCAGATATCTTCTATTTCATTGCATTGTTTTTTTACCATGCTCAGCACACTGCTTTGCTGTGTTACCGGTATCAGCGCTTTCACCAGTTCAAGATGGCGTTGTTCAATCTGCAATAAAATATCTTTGTATTTTTCGTTGCCATCTGCGGCTGCCGTGGCGGCACTAATAAGCGTGTCTGTAATACCGCCCAGCGCAGATACCACTACCACTGTTTTGTCTTTTTGCACGGCCAGCTCCACTATTGCCACCACCTTATTAATGTTTTCTGCATTTGCTACGGATGTGCCACCAAATTTTAAAACCTGCATATATTTTTGTTGTGATGATGAGTAATTTTGAGGTCAGCATACGGTTGCCCGCTATCTGATCAGCCAAAGCCCAATGGTTTATATGGAAAAATACAACCCTTAACGGGTTGTTGAAGTGGTAATAATAATAGCAATACCGGCAGCTGTTGGGGCTGCTGAAAACGAGGAGAAACTGATATGATGAATTGATGTAACCACTTTTTTTAAGACGCCGAAGGTAATACCGGGCGGCGATATAACAATCGTTAGTTTCATAGCTAAGAGTAAAAAGGAGAAAAATGCTAAGAGACTAAAGAGAAAAGGAGTTAATGAGCGTACGCTCAGGACTAATAGTGGCAATCGAAGCAGGTTTCAGGCATCCGCACCAACGAACTTAACATGACAAGCTTGGATATTTGGCAAACACATTAACGCTATCGTATACCAACCCGCCTTGGTCTCTGCTAGCTCTGCTGGCTCTGTGCGCTTACTTCTTTTTCTCTTTCATGCTCTTAGCAAAAAATCTCTTTTTCTCTTTTAACCTGTTAGGTGTATTTTCATTGCACGATTGTTGCCTCCTATCAATATAACATCTTTAAAATTTTCATCGCCAATGGATCATCAGTCATCACGCGGACTGCAGCAATTCAAGAATTATGTTGGAATTAAATTTCAACTGTACAACAGCCTTTTTACCTCGTTGCCTTTTCACCGAATAGAAAAGACAGGCATACTGTTATCGCTTTTGCTGTCTGACTGCGAAGAGGGGTTTAAGAAAAAGCAAAGTCCCGTAGTTATACTCGATGAATTTTTTGCCAAACATACCACGTCGCTCAATGAGCGCGAGCGGCTAGACCTGATGTTCCGGTTTGTACAATATACAGAACGGCAGGTTGTATTGTTTGATGCGCTGGAAGATGCTTCTTTCCGCGAAATCAACGATGTAAATGGAGCTGGTTCGCTCAAACACCTTGAATCGGAAATATTACAGACAGGCAGCCAGGATAAACTGGCAGAGCAATTAAAACATTTTGCCATCCGCCTGGTGTTAACGGCACATCCCACGCAGTTCTACCCTGGAGCCGTACTGGGTATCATCAATGATCTATCAAAGTCGTTGTCAGATAACAATGCCGCACAGGTACACCTGTTACTGCAACAACTGGGAAAGACGCCATTCTTTAAACACATTAAACCTACTCCGTTCGACGAAGCGGTGAGTTTAATTTGGTACCTCGAAAACGTTTTTTATGCCGCGTCCGGGCGCATCATCAATTTTTTGAAAAACCAGTTTCCGGAGGCATTGCCGGCAGACAATCCGATTATCACCATGGGCTTCTGGCCGGGCGGCGACCGCGATGGTAACCCCAACGTTACCTGCGATATAACCCTGCAGGTGGCCGATGCCCTGCGCGTAAGCATCATCAGGTGTTATTACCTGGATGTGCGCCGCTTAAAACGCCGCATCACTTTTAAAGGCACCGAAAACATACTGGCCGAGCTGGAAAAAACACTCTACAACAATATTTTCATTCCCGGCCACCGTACAGAATTAAAGAAGGAAGACATTATTGACCCGCTCAATAAAATCAGGGAAATATTAATCTACCAGCACAACAGCCTTTTTCTTGAATCGCTGGAAAACCTGCTCAGTAAAGTAAGCGTATTTGGTTTGTACTTTGCCTCGCTGGATGTACGGCAGGAGAGTTCGGTGCATACAAAAACACTGAACGTGGTTGCATCCAAGTCTGATGCACTGCCTGCGGGTTATGCATCTATGACAGAACCCCAGAAAATTGATGCATTACTGGCAGTTACCAAACAGGTTGACCCTGCATTGGTTGAAGATGCCGTTATGCGCGATACACTGAAAAGCCCTGGTGCCATTAGAGAAATACAACAATACAATGGGCAGGATGGCTGCAGCCGCTACATCATCAGCCAGTGCAACAGTGCGCTGAATGTAATTGAAGTGTTTGGATTGTTTTTACTTAACGGCTGGAAGAAAGAATCGTTAACCGTTGATATTGTGCCGTTGTTTGAAACCATTGATGATTTACAGGCTGCGTCCGAAATTATGCGCACTCTGTATGAAAATAAAGACTATAAAGCCCACTTGAAAAGAAGGAACAATGTGCAGACCATCATGGTGGGTTTTTCAGACGGCACCAAAGACGGTGGTTATTTTATGGCCAACTGGGGTATTTACAAAGCCAAGGAAGAACTGACCAGTATTTCTAAAGAATATGGCATTGACGTAGTATTTTTTGATGGTCGCGGTGGCCCCCCTGCGCGTGGTGGTGGCAAAACACATAAGTTTTACGCCAGTATGGGCAAGAACATTTCCAACAAAGAGATACAACTTACCATACAGGGGCAAACAGTGAGTTCCAACTTCGGTACTATCGATTCGGCACAATTCAATATTGAGCAATTGCTCAATGCGGGTTTATCCAATGCATTGTTCTCTACCCGCTCTATTACACTTGAGAAAGATGAAGAAGAATTGTTACAGCAACTGGCCGATGAAAGCTTTCGATCTTATACCAATTTAAAAGAGCATCCTGATTTTTTAAACTATCTCGCCTATATCAGTCCGTTGCGGTTTTATGCTGAAACAAATATCGGCAGCCGGCCGGCCAAACGCGCTGGTGGCGCCAAGCTCAACCTGAAAGATTTACGGGCTATTCCATATGTAGGGGCATGGAGCCAGCTCAAACAAAATGTAACCGGTTATTACGGTGTAGGTACGGCGTTGAAAGAGTTGGAGAAACAAGGTAAATTTCCGGCGCTTAAAAAATTGTATAAAAACTCGCTGTTCTTTAAAACGCTTATGGATAACTGTGAGATGGCGATGAAAAAAACCTATTTTCCGCTTACAGAGTATCTGTCTGACCATCCTGTTTATGGCGAAGTTTGGAATAAAATGAATGCAGAGTATGAACTTACCCAACGGTATGTATTGCAACTTTCGGGCAATACAGAATTGATGGCCGATTACCCCATAGAGCAATTGTCTATTCAAATGCGTGAAAGAATTGTGTTGCCGTTGGTGACCATTCAGCAATACGCCATGTACAAGATGCGCGCCATGGAAGAGCAACACATCACCAACGATCCCATCAAAGAAAATTATGAAAAGATCGTGATCCGTTGTTCGTTCGGTATTATCAATGCGGGACGGAATTCTGCGTAAAGCGGTCAGTATTTCTTGTACATTAATGTCACCCCTACGGGGTTGGTGATTGTGAGGTAGTTATATTAAGCCTCTCTTGAGGTTTGTTATAGGAAACCCGTTGGGTTGATATTACTATAAAAAAACTGGGCTGCAGTTGTTGAACCCCGTAGGAGTGACATTACTTAAAGAACGGAAACAGTACAGTAGTAATAAACAAATCGCTGTTACTTTCCGTATGCCACACGCCAAACATTACCGCTCTTATCATCAGTTATCAATAGAGATCCGTCGGCCAGCATAAGTACACATACCGGGCGGCCACGCACTTTTTCATGTTGCAAATCTTTTACAAAGCCTGTCAGAAAATCTTCTGGCTCCCCCGCGGGTTTACCATTTTTAAAAGGCACAAAAACTATCTTGTAGCCAGACAACACCGACCGGTTCCAGGAACCATGCTGTGCAATAAACGCCCCATTCTGGTATTTTTCTGGAAACGCTATCCCCGTGTAAAATGCCAGCCCTAATGATGCGGTGTGCGCACCCAGTGCCACATCTGGTACAATGGCTTTTTTAACCAGGTCGGGTCTTGTTTCTTTTATGCGCGGATCAACATGGTCGCCAAAATAAGAATAGGGCCATCCATAAAAACCATTTTCCTGCACACTGGTAAGATAATCCGGCACCAGGTCGTCGCCCAGTTCATCGCGTTCGTTTACTGCTGCAAACAGTGTATTGCTGCCCGGCGCCCATCCCATACCCACCGGGTTGCGAAGCCCGCTGGCATAAATGCGCATTCCGGTACCATCAGGATTAATTTCGAGTATGCATGCCCGGTTGAGCTCTTTGTCCATGCCTTTTTCCGCAGCATTATCACCAGAGCCTACGGCGATGTAAATTTTCTTACCATTTTTATCGGCAATGATATTGCGTGTCCAGTGACGATTTACTTTCCCGGCGGGCAGATCAATTACCTTGTCGGGTTTTGCCGTCATGGTTACATCGCCATGCTGGTAAGGAAACCGCAGCAATGCATTCTGGTTGGCTACGTATAAATAGTTACCCAATACCAGCATGCCAAATGGCGCATCCAGCGATTCGGTAATGAATGGTTGGCGTATCTCCGGCTTGCCGTCGTGATCAGCATCCCGCAAAACAGTAATACGGTTTGCGCTTTTGCGCAGGTTATTGGCTTTGTTGGCACCTACCAGTGGGGCCCCAATGCGTTGAAGAAAGGTATGTTTACCGTTAGACTCCGCCACCAATACATCACCATTAGGTGTTTGGTATAACCAGCGCGGGTTCTCAAATCCACTAGCGTACAGGCTAACGGTAAAACCCGGCGGCGCAATAGGCGTTTCATTATTATCCCACCCTACTACGTTACTAAAATTCATGGAAGATTTGGTAGCATGCGGTGGGGGCAGCGTATCTGCCTTTTGTGAGAAGGCGGTAGTGGTCACCAGGGTGCAACCTATCAAAAACAACGAAAGCAATTTCATACTGTTTTAATTGATTTAATACAATGCTGAATAATAACAAAAGCTATGCCCGTGCAATTGGCATGCTGGCGCCGCTGAATTTTTAACCCCCTGAAAATTTTGTGGATTGGCTTATCTTGTCGGTCAATAGGCGCTGCCATATGAAATCGGCCCGGCGCTTATCAGCCGGGGTATTTGCAGACTGGTGGAATCGCACCCGGTGTTGAACCGTATACCTTTTTAGTCTGTTATTATAAACGGACAGGGAGAAAAAGGAGATGGTGTGGCATTCAGGCCGCCGAAAAGAGTTATGGCATGATCTACCGGCCGGTGGGCAAAACGGTAACAGTGAACGGTTCATGTATTGCCGCCAAAACAATCACAGTCTTGGGTTTAACCCCCAATCTGCTGAATGGGTGAAAACTGGATCGGTACCAAAAACAAATGCCCTTCAATGTACGCCGCCAACAACGGGCGCTGGGCACGATTGGGTGTTGGTATTAGACAAACAAAAAAATAATTTTGCATCGCCTTTAAAAAATAAAAAATAAAACGATACATACATTCTTCCACTTATAATACACACAACCTATGGCATATAAAGATGCAACAGCGGCAGAGATTGAAACAGTCATGCAAAAAGCGTGGACGGCATTTCATCAATATAGGAAACTATCGTTAAAGCAAAGGGCAGATTTTATGCGCGCCATTGCAGTTGAACTGGAAAATACGGGTGACGCACTTATAAAAACAACCATGGAAGAAACCAACCTGCCTGAGGCACGGTTACGCGGAGAAAGGGCGCGCACCATATTCCAATTGAATAGTTATGCCGCTGCCTGTGAAAAGGGAGAGTGGCTGGAAGCGCGCATCGATACGGCTATTCCTGATAAAACGCCCCCTAAGCCAGATATACGCAAAATGCTGGTTCCGCTGGGGCCGGTAGTTGTCTTTGGCGCCAGTAATTTTCCTTTTGCTTACTCCACTGCCGGTGGTGATACGGCTTGCGCATTGGCCGCCGGTTGCCCCGTGATTGTGAAAGCACATCCTGCCCATGCACAAACTTCTGAGATAGTGGCCAACGCCATTTTAAAAGCGGCTTCCGCCTGCCACATGCCCGAAGGTGTATTTGCGCATGTGCATGGCAGTGGGTTTGAAGTGGGCAAGGCATTGGTTACCCATCCATTTACAAAAGCAGTAGGTTTTACCGGTTCCACGGCCGGTGGCATGCAGTTGTTTGAATGGGGCAACCAGCGCAAAGAACCCATCCCTGTTTTTGCAGAAATGGGCAGCATCAACCCGGTTTTTTTATTGCCAGAAAAATTGCAACAGTCTGCTGCCGATATCGCCAAAATGTATGCAGGTTCCATTACACTGGGTGTTGGACAGTTTTGTACAAACCCGGGTTTAATTATTGGTATAGACGGAGAACCACTACAAGCTTTTATCAACGCACTCGCAATGGAGATAGCACCTATCGCGCCCGCAAAAATGTTGCACCCTGGTATTGCCAAAGCCTTTGCTGAAAAGAAAGCCACCGCATTGGCGCAGCAGGATGTAACCACGGTGGCAGAATCTGCCACTGCGGAAAAAGAAAATGAAGGAAAACCCGCCATTGCATCGGCCAGCGGCAAAGCATTTTTAAACAACCCTGTATTACACCAGGAAGTATTTGGGCCGTATTCTATTGTGATACGCTGCAGCAGCATGCAGGAGATGGTGGAAGTAGTGGAGCACCTGGAAGGACAGCTTACCGCCACATTAATGGCTACGGATAATGACATTACCGGCAACAATGACCTGGTGGAAGCCGTGAAAAATATTTGCGGCCGCTTTATCTTAAACAGTGTGCCCACAGGTGTAGAAGTCTGCCTGAGTATGCACCATGGCGGTCCTTACCCCGCTACCACAGATGCCCGCTTTACCTCTGTGGGCGCAGATGGCATCAAACGATTTGCGCGCCCGGTAGCTTTTCAAAACTGGAGCAATGCGCTGTTACCCGATGAATTAAAAAATGAAAACCCGCTGGGAATCTGGAGAACGGTGGATAATGAAGTCAGGAAATAGTTTATAGTTTTTAGTTTATAGTTTGGAGTTCGAAAGTTCGAAGTTCGTTAGTTCGGAGTTCGTAAGTTCGTTAGTTCGGAGTTCGCTAGTTCGAAGTTCCACTGCTGTACGAAGTCTCCGACTTCGTACAACTATGTTCTTGCGGGTCTCCGACCCGCATACGGGTAGAAGCACTTGAACCTTACAACTTAAAACTTACCACACTTTTACTGGCGCGTAGCGCATACCATGCGGTCATCATAACAGCACCAACAAAATAAAAAAGCAATGCGTAGTTAATCCATGCCAGGTGGGTACTGCTGCCAAACCAGTCGCCGGTTTTATAGAGTATGCCAATGCCCAATGTTGACTTGGCTACTTCCCACGCAATAGCATAACGGTTGCCGTCCATCAGTTCGGCAAGCGCATATACAAACAGAAAAATAAATCCGCCATACACAAACATAGCCGGGCTGCCAATGGTAGCAATATTGCTAAAGAGGTAGGTAACAAACAATAATAAGATGACCATTTGCATCCAAATAAAGGCGGTGAAGCCCGGTGCATTGCCCGTGGCGGCGTATTTGTCAAACCGGTAAACATCATCAATTTTATAGACCGGGTAGTTATCAGCCACATCTGCAGGGCGCCAGCCGGTTGGCATAAACCAGATGCGCAATTTGTCTTTCCAGCTTCGGGTGTACCAGGCATCTTTTATCAACAGCCATAGGTGGGTAAAATTTATTTTCACCGGGTTCCAGGTACGCACCGGTCTTGTAATACCATACACCGGTTTTACATTGGGCAATTCTTCCTGAAAAGACCCAAAGAGTTTATCCCAGAAAATAAATATCTGCCCGTAATTTTTGTCGAGGTATTCTTTATTGATGGCATGGTGTACGCGGTGGTGGGAGGGGGTAACAATAATTTTTTCGAGCCAGCCCATTTTATTGATATGCTGGGTATGGTACCAGAACTGTGCAAACAGGTGCAGCGGCGCCACTACGGCAATTACTTTTGCGGGCACACCCAGCAAAGCTGCCGGCAGCAGGAGAATGATAAAAATTTTTGCCACAGAAGAGATGCTTTGGCGCAAGGCACAAGCAAGGTTAAATTCTTCGCTGCTGTGATGAATGATATGCCCGTTCCAGAAAAAGTTAACCGTATGTTGTACACGGTGTGTCCAATAACCCGCAAAATCAAGGGCAATAAATGCAATCAGGTAAACAATGAAGGTAGTCTGAATGTGCACCAGCGCCATATGCGTAACCATCCACTGGTAAGAGATAATGATAAGGCTTAAGCCTAATACATCTTTGGTTACATTGGTTACGCCCGAACTAAGGCTGCTAATCATATCCATATTGCGCACGGTATCATTCCCTTTGCGCCAGCCCCACCACTTTTCAAACAGTACCAGCGCCAAAAAAATGGGCATGGCTATTACCAGTATTTTGCCGTAGGCTTCCATATTGCATTACAATCTTGTATTAAAGTTAATTAAATAGTTTGTAGTTTATAGTTTGTAGTTTTTGGTCGTTCCCGGATTTCCAACTCTTATAAATAGGAGTGCGGGGCCACAAATTAGGTGCCGCGTATAGAAACCTTAAACTGAAAACTATAAACTGAAAACTGGGCTTGTGGTTGCTATATTTGCAGCTGCAAACCAAACAACGTTCATGAAAGCAATCGTAATTGGGGGCGGTATTGTGGGACTGAGCTCAGCCTATTATTTAAACCAGGCAGGTTGGGAGGTAACCGTACTAGACAAAGAAGATTTTCTTAACAACTGCTCTTATGGAAATGCGGGCTATGTTTGTCCCAGCCATTTTATACCGATGGCCACGCCAGGTATTGTAAAACAGGGTTTAAAATGGATGTTTAATTCTAAAAGCCCGTTTTATGTGCAGCCGCGTTTAAATTGGTCGCTGATCGACTGGGGCCTCAAATTCATGCGCAGCGCCACCCCGGAAAAAGTGGAGGCTGCCGCCATTCCGCTGCGCGATATTGCAGTTATCAGCCAGCATGAATATGAGCAATGGACGAAAATACCTTCCTTCAATTTTTCTTATGAACACAAAGGACTGCTGGAAATTTTTCAAACTCAAAAGGTAGCCGACCATGCCGTGCATACCGTGGAGAAGGGCAAGGAACTGGGCCTGGATGTAGATCTGCTCAGTTTTGAAGCATTACAGCAATTAGAACCGCATATCAAGATCAATGGAATGGGCGCCGTTTACTTCAGGTGCGATGCCCATTTGTATCCCAATAAATTAATGAAGGGGTTGATTGCATTGCTGCAGCAACGCGGTGTGCAATTGGTGCCACATGAAGAAGTGATAAATTTTGAGAAGCAGCAGGGCGGCATCAGTAAAGTAATGACCCGCAACAACGTATATGAAGCAGACAGCGTGGTAATTGCAACCGGTTCGTGGAGCCGTGAGGTGGCAGCATTGTTACAAACCCGGGTACCACTGATGCCCGGGCGGGGATATTCTATTACGCTTGAGAATTCTGCCTATACCATTAACCATCCTGCCATTCTGGTAGAAGGCCGTACTGCAGTTACACCGATGGACGGTAATAAGATTCGTTTTGGCGGCACCATGGAAATTACGTCTACCAACACGCCGCCCCGTATGAACCGCGTGCAGGGAATATTGGATGCGGTAAAGCGCTTTTTCCCCGAGTTTGATATACCTATGCCTGAAGCCGGAAAGATATGGTATGGTTACCGCCCTTGTTCTGCGGATGGATTGCCTTATATTGGACGCACAAAAAAATGGAAGAACGTGGTAGTGGCTACCGGTCATTCTATGCTGGGCTTAAGCCTCGGCGCCGGAACAGGAAAAATTGTGAGTGAAATTATCAATGAACAGCCGCTGAGTATGAACATACAACCTTTTGAGGTGGAAAGATTTGGTTAATTACGATTATGCTTGCCTGTTATGAAATGTAAAATCTTGGTCTATGTATAAAAAATTCATCCCTGTTTTGTTATTGCTTGCCAGCCAGCCTTTTCAGCATGCCCAAGCCCAGGAGCACTCGCTGGTTAAATTGTGGCAGACCGATACCACACTAAAAGTGCCGGAATCTGTGTTGTTTGATAAAAATGCAAAGGTGTTGTATGTGTCAAATATCGATGGACAGCCCTGGGAGAAAGACGGCAAGGGTTCTGTTGGAAAAGTATCAACTAACGGAAAAATAATTGCTGTGGACTGGGTAAGCGGATTGAATGCACCAAAAGGAATAGGACAGTTCAATAACACGTTGTACGTGGCCGACCTTACAGACGTGGTGGTAATTGATATCGCCAAAGGCGCCATTGTAAAACGGATTGCTATTGAAGGCGCACAAGGGTTAAATGATGTATCGGTTGACAAAAGCGGCAATGTGTATGTAACAGATTCAAAAGCAGGTAAAATTTATGTTATCAACCAGGATAAAAACAGCCTGTTTGCAGAAGATCTAAAAGGATTAAACGGTGTGCTGGCAGTGGGTACGGAGGTATATGCAGTGGCTGCCGGTGCTTTATGGAAAATTGGTGCAGACAAAAAACCTGTTAAACTAGCAGAAGGAATGGAACCCGCTACCGATGGTATTGAAGAAGTAGCCGGCAATGAGTTCCTGGTGTCTGTATGGAATGGTGTTATCTATTATGTAAAAGCTGATGGCAAAGTACAAACGCTGCTGGATACGCGCGAACAAAAAAGCAATACCGCTGATATTGGCTATGATGCATCCACCAGGACGGTGTACGTGCCTACTTTTTTTAAGAATTCCATCACGGCGTATACGTTGAAATAGCGCTAAGAAATTGCTAAGAGATAAAAAGAGAAAAAGAGAAAAAAAGAGTAAAGACGCCCTCTGCTAGCTCCGTTAGCTCTGCAGGAAACAATAACGAAGCAAAAGCTCTTTTTCTCTTTGTTCTCTTAGCCCTGTTAGCTCTGCGCGAAACAATAGCAAAGCAAAAGCTTGCTAAGAGCTGAAAAGAGAAAAAGAGAAAAAAAGAGTAAAGACGCCCTCTGATTGCTCTGTTAGCTCTGCGCGAAACAATAATCACGTATGAGCTCTTTATCTCTTTGTTCTCTTAGCTAAGGCTCTTTATCTCTTTGTTCTCTTAGCGCAAAGCTCTTTATCTCTTTGTTCTCTTAGCCAAACAATAAACCATTTTAATTGTAAAGTGGATATCATTTTACCATATTATGAATTGTACTTCCGACCGTTTACCATATAGCAGCACCGGATTTTTTTCCACCATTATTACAGATTACCTGCAACAGCATGCAGCGCTTGAACCATTTTATAAACATTCGCCGGATATGGCTGGCATTGCAGCCGCTATTGAAGACAGAAAAAATTTCAAGAATCACCGCGCTGTGCTGGTGGAAGCATTGCAAACGCAATACGCGGCACTCAACACTACTGACGCCGTAAAACAAAACATCCGCCTGCTGGCAGATGATAATACGTTTACCATCACTACTGCCCATCAGCCGGTTATTTTTACCGGAACACTTTTTTTTATTTACAAAATACTGCACGTTATAAAACTGGCTGCCTCCTTTAAAGCAGCATTGCCCGAGTATAATTTTGTGCCGGTATTTTATATGGGCAGCGAAGATGCTGATTTGGACGAACTGGGTAATATCTGGCTCAACAATGAAAAAATTGTATGGGATACCACGCAATCCGGGGCTGTAGGCAGAATGACTACCACAGGGCTCGAAAAAATAATTGCGCGAATAGACGGCGAATTGTCTGTACAACCATACGGTAAAGAATTGCTGCAACTGTTGCGCGATTGTTACCTGCAAAGTCCCGATATACAAACGGCCACACTAAAACTGGTGGATGCACTGTTTGCCAGGTATGGGCTGGTGGTGCTGATACCAGACAATGCAGCTTTTAAAAAATTGATGTTACCGGTTTTTGAAGACGATGTATTTAACCAGACACCTTCTTCTATAACTGCAGCTACCATTGAAGCGCTTGGTAAGCATTATAAAGTGCAGGCCAACCCGCGGCAAATCAATCTTTTTTATTTGAAAGCCGATATAAGAGAGCGCATAGAAAAAGTGGATGATGCATGGGAAGTGGTGGGAAAAAATATTCGTTTTACCAGGGAAGAATTGCTGCAGGAAATGCATGCACACCCGGAACGGTTTAGTCCCAATGTAATTTTGCGCGGGGTTTTCCAGGAAACCATACTGCCCAATATCTTGTTTGTTGGCGGCGGGGGAGAACTGGCCTATTGGCTTGAGCTGAAAAGCATCTTTGAACATTATAAAGTGCCTTATCCGGTACTGGTATTGCGTAATTCATTTTTAATAATTGAAAAACGATACCAGGAAAAGATAAAACGTCTGGGATTTTGCGTACAGGATTTTTTTAAATCAGAACAGGATTTGCTGACTGCGCTGGTGACGCACGATAAATCCGGTGCGCTAAAACTGGAGCAGGAGCTGGATGACGTAAAAAATTTTTATGCCCAGTTGAAAGCAAAAGCCGGAGCCATAGATGCAACACTTGAACGCCATATTGAGGCCCTCCGTGCCAAAGCCACCCGGCCATTGTATGAGTTGGAAAAGAAAATGCTGCGGGCCGAGAAACGAAAATATAAGGATCAGTCGGCGCAAATACATGCGGTAAAATCAGTACTATTCCCAATGAATAGCCTGCAGGAAAGAATAGAAAATTTTATGCCTTATTATGCGAAGTGGGGCAGCCGTTTTATTGATATGTTGTATGAAAACTCGTTGGCGCTGGAGCAGGAGTTTTTTATGTTGTATGAGAAGTAGAAATTAGAAAGTCAAAAGTCAAAATTCAAAAGTGAAAAATTGCCGTAAATGCGCAGATGGCCAATTCAAAAGTCAAAATTTAAAAATTTGCCGCAGATTCGCAGATTATAAGATTAACGATCAAATCTCAACGTATACCCTTGCCGTCAGGTCTCTTTAGGCCTAAAGTAGACGCAGAGAGTTAAAAGCTCCAGTACTCTGTGCAAACCTCTTATCCTCTGTGGTAAAAAAATCCGCAAAGCGGCTTATCCTGAAATACTCTTAACTCATAATTCAAAATTCTTAACTTAAAAGGTACTCTCGTTCTCTGTGGTAAAAATGGCGGCAGATTGCTCGGCAAAAAACTAAAAACTATAAACTATAAACTATAAACTGTTTTACCCCCATCCCAGCCAGATCTTAAAAAGATAGGTTTTGCCTTCGTCATTATCGGCCACCAGTTGCAGTTTAATACTATGGTCCTTGGAAGACTGCACGCAAACGGATTCAATTTTATAACCACTGAACTGTTCATTTTCTTTTGAAAGATCTATCAACTGGTTGATCTTGATGGTGCCTTTCTCACGTCCTATTTTTCGGTACAGGTTTTCAATAACGGCCAGATAGCTTTTACCAATGGCGCCGTCATCAATGGCATTGGGTGTATCTTCTGTGGAGATGGTAATAAATAAATCTTCGTGTTTATCAGAATACGTAAGGCCCGAAATGCCGAGTTTACCCGGTGTCAGGTGTACGCTGTCAAAATCTACCAAAATAGTTTGTAAGCTGGCTTTTTCCTGGTCTTTCCAGAAATCAGATTTGGTGATAATTAAATGGTTGTTGGGGTGGGTAGTGTTGCCGCGGTTTACCAGTACCAGGTAATCATATACTTCCGCAATGCCTTCAATATTTAACTGGTCAACACCCATGGATGCTTTGATGCGGTTATAAAATACGCCCAGGTCGATGGGTTTTATAGCGTTGTTTTTCAGGTTGAGCAACAAGGCCTTGTTTCTTTTTTCTGTGGCGCCGGAGCCAATGATGAGCAGGTGCGGTTTTTTGTCAACAGACAATACCGTCATCGCTTCCAGGTCTGATTTTTCGGCTTTGGAGATTTTTTTATCTTGGGTATTGAAAAGGTTGATAAGGGTAGGTTTATTCCATTTTTTGCCCATTACCAGTAAATCCCTCGAATCGTCTCCAACAATATAAATTTTATCATCGTAAAATTCTATACCTGAGCCAGAGGGATATTTGTCGAGTTCTATAAAATCCAACAATTCTAATTTCATACAAAGCAGTAATAAGGCACGAATGTATGGGAAAAATACTAAGATGTGTATTAACATTCGTCAAAATCCGGGGTATGGGATAATAGTTCTCCTCCCCGGTAAACAGGCGTTTTTCTTTCTGATTTAATGAAGGGGTAAAAGAGGATTGCATGCACTTGCGGCCATTTTCAAGCAATGGAGCATATGAGGGAGTATCAAATAATCTCCGAATCGGCGGCTGATTTGCTCCATTGATGGCGTTTTTGCCAAAGAGGTAAGGAGGGGTTCACGGAGAAAAAAAGGTTTGAGCGCAGTATTTATCCGTACATATTAATTCTGCTGCGTCCCAAGCTCCGCCATCACGCCGTGCAAAACCTACCGCAAATATTTTTTCATTTGTAATGCTGACTTTTTCATTTCAAATGCGGAGCATTTAAATATAGATGATGCGTTTTTTCTTCATTTCCTGTTGCAGTTTCTTTTCCTGCGCTTCTGTGGCTTTGCGGCTTTCGGTAGCACGTTGATGGCTTTCTCTCATCAGTTGTTCCTGTTCTGCCAACTGCCGTTGCAATGCCTCATTGTACGCTTCTGTAAGCTGGTAGCGCTTGATTTGCTGTTCGCGTTTAACAGCGTCCTGCAACTTCTCTAACTGTTCCTGGCTGAGCTGCGATTTTACGTCGTTGTTGATTTTTTGCCAGTTGAGGGATTCTATCTGGCAGGTAATTTCCTGCTTCAGCTTAGCAATATCGCGGCGGTTGTATTTTAATTGTTTCTCAATTTTCTGCCAGTTGATCTGTTCCAATGCCTTTTGCACTTTTAGCACCGCATCTTTTTGCACATGTTCAGTATAGGTGGTGCCTTTTATTTTGGGCATGGCCGTGTCTTGCGTCAGTTGGTATGAGAAGCTGCTGGCAGGCACATATGGTTCCTCCACCACAGCATCCGGTGTGGCGGTAGCAGGTACTGCGGCGGGTTCCTTTGGCGGAAGCGAAAACTCTATATTCTCTTTACGGGTGGCTGCCTGTATGTTCTCATCTTCAGCATTACCATCATCCTCCTCATCATTGGCGGCATAAGAAACGGCCTGCAAGAGTCCGTTTTGGTACAGCTCATTTTTCTTTGCGGCTATGACAGTACTTGATGCATTGTCTTTTTTTGCGGCAGCATTTTTTTGCGGCGTAGCAGGGGGCGGGGGCGTAGTGGCAATAATGGCGGGCGTTTCCTCGCTGTAAGAAAACCCGGGAAGGGCGGTGGTAGCCAGCAGTAGGGCATCGGTGCCAAATTTATCTACGGCTACTTTTGCGGGATTGATGGTGGCAATAAAACCCAGCAACAGCAGCGCCATCAGGCAGGCAGCTATATGATAGATGCCTGTTTGTTTGTGCGGCATGCCCATAATACGTTCTATGCGGGTAAGCAATTGCTGTTGGTTCTTTCCACTGGCGGCTATACCATAGGTAACAGGCAGCATACGGCTTTTCTCAAGTGTAAGAAGCGCCGATGCATAATTATGCGGCTGGTATTGAAACTGGATGACCATATCATCGCAACTGTACTCGCGTTCTTTGCGTATGCTGGCAGTCATTTGCTTTACAAACGGATTGAAAAAGAAAAGTATTTCTACGCTGGTTACAAACAGGTTTACGAGGTAATCGTTTCTTTTAATATGCACCAGCTCATGCAGCAGCACGGCTTCCAGTTGTTCGGTAGTTAAATTGGTGAGGCAGGCAGCCGGCAGCAGTATCACCGGTTTTATAAACCCTATCACCTGGGGCGTATCAATATTTACAGAAAGCAATGCTTTTACTTCTTTTTTTATGCCTAACTGTGCAGCAACATTCTTCACATACGTCCTCCACAGGGCATTCATTTTTGTGATACCGTTATTCTGGAGATTGCCGGCACGGCGTACAAACAAACAAAATTTAATAAACAGGAACAGCACACACAGCAGGTATACAACAGACCAGTAAGGCATGATGGCATCTAGCGCGGTGTTGGCCGTATGCCAGGTGGTGTAATAGGATGTGTTGCCAATATCAAGCAACCCGCTGCTGTCTGTTGCAGCATTCATGTAATATTTCCAGGAGAGGCTGGCAATAAAAGAAACGGTGCCCGAAAAAAGCAGGAATACTGCAATGGAGTGCCGGGCGGCAGCAGTTAGTTTTTTAATGCCTGTTATGCAAATACGGTACAACAGCCAGCAGGCAGCAAACTGCCATAAACTGTTCAGCAAAGCCCAACCCAAAGCTTTCAGGAAAGGCGAAGCGGCAAAGAGATACATGGGTTATTTTTTTAGATGGTTGAGTAGCTGCTGAATCTCCTCAATTTCTTCTTCACTTGCTTTGTAATTACCAAGCGCCTGTATAACCAGTTGTCCGGGAGAACCGCCAAACAGGCCGTCAATCATTCTTCCCAGCAGGTGTTTTTGTGTTTTCTCTTTACTCACAGCGGCAGTGTAATAATGCGCTCTTGTAGATTTGTCCCTTTTTACCAAACCCTTATCGTTCATAATCTGCATAAGCTTAAGGGTAGTGGTGTAGCCCACATCCTTGGTTTTGGCCAGTTCTTCATGCACATCTCTTACGCTGGCTAAACCTTTTTCCCAGATAACCCGCAAAATTTCTAACTCGCCTTCGGTAGGTTTTACATGTTTGGGTGCTGACATATTCATTTCTTTGACACTAATATACGATCCTTTTCGTAATAACAAATCAACTTTTTTCAACGTTTGTGAATAAGGGCAAAATAAAGTAGTAAAATAGTTGAAAATGTTGCAGGGAGGAGAAGGGTAGGAAAAAAATAAGCCCGATGTAGAAACAACGGGCTTATCGGTATTATGTACCTAATTAATGCAGTGCGAATATATTATTTCTCTTCAATTTTCAATGAAAAGTTCAGATCTTTTTTTTCTCCTAAATACTGTTCATATTTCTTTAAAATATCAACTGATTGCTTTTTACCGTTGATGGTGAGTTCTCCATTCTTCAGCTCAACAGCAAGCTGGCCGTTATCATCCATCTTATCTGCCTGCAATGCTTTGATAAATGCATCCATTTCTTCTGCCGGATCATTCTCAGAAGCGGTAATCTTTAGATGGGTGGTTTGTTTTGAACCGTTATCGACAGTAAAAGCTATCGTTTTTTCTTTGCTGTGTGTAGCAACAGTATCGATATGATACATTACTGCCAGCGTAGGTGCTATTACCAATGAAACAATAGACATCAGTTTAATTAAGATATTCATAGAAGGTCCTGATGTGTCTTTAAACGGATCGCCCACGGTATCACCTGTTACAGAAGCTTTATGCGGGTCTGATCCTTTATAGTAAATCTGGCCATTGATATCAACCCCTTTTTCAAAAGATTTTTTTGCATTGTCCCATGCACCACCGGCATTGTTTTGAAACATCCCCATTAACACGCCACTCACGGTTGCCCCGGCAAGAAAGCCGCCCAGCACTTCCGGTCCAAAACCAAAACCAATGGCCAACGGAGACAAAATAGCAATGGCACCTGGCAACATCATTTTTTTGATAGAGGCATCGGTAGAAATGGCCACGCATTTATCATATTCTGGTTTACCTGTACCTTCCATAATGCCGGGTATGGTGCGAAACTGGCGGCGCACTTCTTCTACCATCGACATAGCGGCTTCGCCCACCGCGCGTATAGCCAGCGATGAAAATATAAAGGGTATCATAGCGCCCACAAACAAACCAGCCAGTACGGGTGCTTTATAGATATCGATGCCGGTAATACCGGAGATACCCACAAAGGCAGCAAACAACGCCAATGCCGTTAAGGCGGCAGATGCAATGGCAAATCCTTTACCGGTTGCAGCAGTGGTATTACCCACAGCATCCAGTATATCTGTTTTCTCGCGTACATCTTTGGGCAACTCGCTCATTTCTGCAATACCACCGGCATTATCGGCAATAGGGCCGAATGCATCAATGGCCAACTGCATGGCGGTAGTAGCCATCATACCGGCAGCTGCAATGGCTACGCCATACAAACCTGCACACCAGAATGATAAATAGATACCTGAAGCCAGTACCAGGATAGGGAGAAACGTACTTTCCATACCCATCGCCAGTCCGCCAATGATATTGGTAGCATGGCCGGTAGATGACTGCCGTATGATACTTTTCACCGGGCGTTTGCCCATGGCGGTATAATATTCTGTAATCATGCTCATCAGTGTACCAACTGCCAGACCTACTATGATGGCGCCAAAAACCCCTTGTTTGGTAAATTCATGTCCGCGTAGCGACATGGTATCTGGTAATAAATAATTGACGAGAAAATAACAACCTACTGCGGTTAAAACAATCGAGCCCCAGTTGCCCATATTAAGCGCTTTCTGCACCGCGGAAGTACTGTTACCAGCGGATTCTGCAATGCGCACAAAGAAAGTTCCAACGATGGAAAATAGGATACCCAATGCTGCAATCAGCATGGGTAATAAAATAGGGGATAATCCGCCAAATGCATCGGTACTTGCATTTGTTTCGCGGCCCAGTACCATGGTAGCAAGTACAGTAGCAACATACGACCCAAATAAATCGGCACCCATGCCGGCCACATCACCCACATTATCGCCCACGTTATCGGCAATGGTGGCGGGGTTACGGGGATCGTCTTCCGGGATACCTGCTTCCACTTTACCCACCAGGTCGGCGCCCACATCGGCCGCTTTTGTATAAATACCTCCGCCCACACGTGCAAACAATGCTATTGATTCGGCACCCAATGAAAAACCGGTAAGAATTTCAATGGTTCTTTCCATTTCTTCACTGTCTGCACCTGATTCAGGAGCAAAAATCATTTTTAAAATAATAAAAAGACCACCCAAACCCAGTACCGCCAAACCGGCTACACCCAGGCCCATTACGCTACCGCCTGTAAATGATACTGCCAGGGCTTTTGACAAGCTGGTACGTGCGGCCTGCGCAGTACGTACATTGGCTTTTGTGGCGATGCGCATGCCAATAAAACCCGCGAGCGCGCTGAAAACGGCGCCTATAATAAAGGCAATTGCAATAGAAGGGTGAGATTTTTGGTTGGAGTAACCCATGAAACCCAGCAATAACGCTGCAATAACAACAAAATAAGACAAGATTTTATATTCTGCTTTCAGGAAAGCCATGGCACCTTCTGCTATGTATTTGGCTATTTCCTGCATGCGTTCATTTCCGGGATCCTGCTTTGATACCCAGGCGCTCCTTACAGCAGTAAACAAAAGGCCAATGATACCCATTGCCGGAACTACGTAAAACAAATTGTTCATAGTGTTTTTTGTTGTCTTGATTGATTTTCAGGGATGCAAAAATAGGGTAAAGGCCATTAAAATAACGGTTTGCCAGCAAATTTTTGAAAGCGCTGAAAAGGAGCAGCATCATGGTAAACCACCATGTTTATTCGCCCATACACAGCGCGTAACACCCGCAGTTTGCGTACTGTTGTAATGAATGTTCCGGCAGCATCAAAGGCATAAAAAAGGAGCCGCAATCACGGCTCCTTCTTATTGTAATATCTATGAAATAAGCTTATTCAACCATTAGTTTGAGGTTTACCGGTGCGGATCCACCTGTAATATTGACCACGTAAAAGCCAAGGCCCAGGGCAGAGGTATTTATCGTAACGTTATTAATGCCGGGCACCAGGTTTGCTTTTTGTGTACTTATTACAAACCCGTTGCTGCTAATGATGGTAATGTTTGCCGCGCCGGTTTTATCGCTGGTTATTTGCAATCTGGCTGTTTGACCGGGCCGTACCGGGTTAGGGCTCACGGTAGAAGTCAAAGCAGGCAAAACATTTGCTGTTAATGCAGCAGCCTGTGTAGTAAGTGCCGTTGTTGTTGTGGTTGCCGGGTCTGCCACTCTTAAACCTGCGCCTGCCGGTGGATACAACACTACCTGGGGCACAATGGCTTTAGGCGTACTGGGGCTCGACCAGAACAGCTTGGCCACCGCCTCACCGGTTGCTTCATAATATTCTATGACGATATCATATTTCTGGCCAGCCACCAAGGTAAGGGTGCCGCTTCTTTCCGTTGCGCCCTGGTTCACAAAATTGTTCACCAGTTGCACGCCATTCACGAACAGCCTGATACCATCATCACTCACAGTATAGAATGTATATGTTTCAGAATACAATGCTTTTACCTGTCCGGTCCAGCGTACAGAATAATTATCCTCTGGTACGATACCAGGCGCGGGTGTAAGCACGCCGAAATAATTTAAATCAAAGTTGATGGTAGGGTCAATGCGCGTGAGCAATGGCGTACCCGCAAAGGCGGTGCCGTTGTAATATACACCCTGCAGGCCGGTGCCATCTGGCGCACTGGCGGTAGTAAATGTTGTTCTGGCAGATGTGCCGCAACCTGTTGCACTGCCCGCAGCATTTTTTGGAACCACAAACCAGTTATACAATGTGCCGATGTTTAACCCGCCGGCATTGTAGGTGGTAGCAGTAACATTGGCGGTAGGCGTTACCGGCGGCGTTGCACCGGTATACACAAACACATCGTACGATGTGGCATTGATGGCTGCATTCCAGTTGAGCACTGCTGAATTGGACGTAAGCAATGTGCTGCCATTTGCAGGCGATGTATTGATGGTGCAGGCGGGTATTGGTGCAGCAGCTGTAACAAATACTGTTTTATTGGTACTGCAACCGGTAGCAGTACCGCCCGCGTTTTTCGGTGATACATACCAGTTATACGTTGAACCTGCGGTTAAGCCGGTGGCATTGTAACTGGTAGTGGCAACATTGACAGTGGGCGTTGCCGGTGGTGTGGCACCTATCCAAATATATACATCATAAGAAGTGGCGGTAGCAGCAGCAGTCCATGTAAGCGTGGCTGTATTTGGAGTACCCAACACTGCATTGTTTGCGGGCAACAGGTTGTTGGTACAAGCCGGTGCAGGTGCGCCGGTGGTAAAGCTGAAGCTATTAGCGGAGCAACCTGTAGCGCTGCCCAATGCGTTCTTCGGCGTTACAAACCAGTTGTACAGCGTTCCTGCGGTTAAACCAGTTGCATTATATGAAGTAGCGGCAACATTAGCTGTGGGTGTTGCAGGTGGTGTGGCACCTGACCAGATATATACATCATAAGAAGTTGCATCCGGGGCGGCGCTCCAGCCCAGAGTGGCGGTGGCAGCTGTAACAATAGTACTACCATTTGCCGGTACAGTGTTGGTAGCACAACCAGGTATGGTGGGGTCTACAAAACCCGGCGGATACAACTGTGCCTGCGGTACAACAGCTTTTGGTGTGCTGGCGCTCGACCAGGAAAGCCTGGCAGTGGCTTCACCTGCAGCTTCATAATACTCTATCACGATATCATATTTCTGCCCGGCTACCAATGCAATGGTGCCGCTTCTTTCCGTTGCGCCCTGGTTTACAAAATTGTTGACCAGTTGCACCCCGTTTACAAAAAGCCGGATGCCGTCATCGCTCAGTGTATAGAATGTATACGTTTCGGAATACAACGCTTTTACCTGCCCGGTCCAGCGTACAGAGAAATTATCTTCCGGTACAATACCCGGCGCAGGCGACAGGCGCTGGGGTATGGATGAATAAGTAAGGTCAAAATTGATGACAGGATCGATACGTGTGAGCAATGGAGCCCCCGCAAATGCGGTGCCGTTGTAATACACGCCCTGTAAGCCAGTGCCTGCCGCGGGTGCACCTGTGGTAAAGCTAGTCCTGTTGCTGGTGGCACATCCTGTTGCACTGCCCACGGCGTTTTTAGGTATAACAAACCAATTATATGCCGTAGAAGGCGTAAGGCCGGTGGCATTATAGCTGGTGAGTGTGGTGTTGGCAGTTGGCGTTGCGGGTGGAGTGGCGCCGGTAAATACATACACATCATAAGAAGTAGCATTGAGTGCGGTATTCCATGTTAACGCAGCAGTATTGGGCGTAACAATGGTGGTGCCATTGCCGGGCGATGTATTAATGGTACACGAAGGTGCGGGCGCTGATGCTGTAACAAACGCAGTGGTATTGGCAGTACAACCTGTGGCTGCGCCTCCGGCATTTCTCGGTGATACATACCAGTTATACGTGCTGGCGGCAGTTAATCCGCTGGCATTATACGAATTGGTAGCAACATTGGCCGTTGGCGTGGCCGGTGGTGTAGCGCCCGTCCAAATGTATACATCATACGATGTGGCTGTAGCGGCAGCCGTCCAGCTAAGTGCTGCTGTGTTAGCGGTAGCAAGAACCGCATTGTTTGTCGGCAGCAGGTTGCTGGTACACGCCGGTGCCGGTGCGCCGGTGGTAAACGTGGTACTGTTAGCGCTGCAGCCGGTAGCACTGCCTACAACATTCTTAGGCACTACATACCAGTTGTATAAAGTGGCGGAAGTTAACCCGCTGGCGTTATAAGAAAGAGTGGTTACATTGGCTGTTGGCGTTGCGGGTGGTGTGGCACCTGTCCAGATGTATACATCATAAGAGGTGGCATCAGGTACAGCATTCCATGTAAGTGTTGCCGTGGCCGCTGTAACAATAGTACTGCCGTTTGCAGGAGCAGTGTTGGTAGCACAACCAGGTATGGTGGGGTCTACAAAACCCGGCGGAAACAATTGCGTTTGCGGCACAATGGCTTTCGGCGTACTGGCACTTGACCATAACAACCTGGTCACCGCTTCACCGGCAGCTTCATAATATTCTATAACAATATCATATTTCTGACCGGCCACCAATGCAATGGTACCGCTTCTTTCTGTTGCACCCTGGTTTACAAAATTGTTAACCAGCTGTACGCCATTTACAAACAGCCTGATACCATCATCGCTCACGGTATAAAAAGTATACGTTTCAGAATACAGCGGTTTTACCTGCCCTGTCCAGCGGACAGAGAAATTATCTTCCGGTACAATACCGGGTGCCGGTGAAAGCCGTTGCGGTATAGATGAATAAGTAAGATCAAAATTAATAGTAGGATCAACGCGGGTGAGCAATGGCGTACCCGCAAAGGCGGTGCCGTTGTAGTAAACTCCCTGCAAGCCAGTACCAAGGCCCGGTGTTGGCGTAGAACCCGCGGTTGTAAATGTTGTTCTGTTAGCAACACTGCAACTGGTGGCTGCACCGCTGGCATTGCGTGGTGCAATGTACCAATTATAGACAGTGCCCGCTGTTAGCGTGGTAGCGTTATAGTTAGTAGTGGCCGCATTTGCGGTGGGTGTTGCAGGTGGTGTGGCACCGGTCCATACATATACATCATACGAGGTAGCTGTAGCGGCAGCCGTCCATGAAAGGGCGGCAGTAGTTTGTGTAGCCAGTACTGCGCCGTTGGCAGGCAATGTATTGGTAACGCAGGGCGGAACCGGATTACCTGCAGTGGTAAAGGTTGTTTTATTAGTAAGATCGCAACCTGTTGCAACACCACTGGCATTTCTTGGAACAATGTACCAGTTATACAGTGTACCGGCAAGAAGCGTGGTAGCATTGTAGTTAGTGGCGCCAACATTGGCCGTTGGTGTGGCAGGCGGCGTGGCACCAGTCCATAAGTATACATCATACGAGGTAGCATTGGCTACAGTGCTCCATGTTAAGCTGGCGGCGGTTTGCGTTGCAAGGGTTGCTCCATTCGCCGGTGCTGTATTGGTAGCACAACCAGGTACAGGTATAACAACACTTGCGGTGGTAAAGCTGGTAGTATTGGCGGCTTCACAACCGGTAGCGCCACCCGTTCCATTGATGGGCATAATATACCAGTTGTATACGGTGCCGGGTGTTAGGCTGCTTGCATTATAGCTGGTAGTTGTTACCGTGGCCGTTGCAAGTGCGGGCGGGGTGGGGCCTGTCCACAAGTATACCGCATAAGATGTTGCGTTGGCGGCTGCGGGCCATGTAAGATTGGCCGTTGTTTGCGTGGCAAGTACTGCACCGTTTGCGGGCGAAGTATTGGTAACACAAAGCGGCAGCGGGAAGTTGGTGGTAAACGATGTGGCATTTGCGCTGCAACCCACTGCAGGTCCACCGGCGTTTCTTGGAACAATGTACCAGTTATAGGTAGTGCCCTGTGCAAGACCTGTTGCCAGGTAAGGCGGCGCACTTACATTGGCCACTGGTGTTGATGGTGCAACTGCGCCAGACCAAATGTATACATCATAAGAAGTGGCACCTGCTGCGGTTGTCCAGCCAAGAGTAACACTGCTGTTGATGCCCTGGTTAGCGCCATTAGACGGACCCGTATTGGTTACACAAGATGGTACGGGCAATGATGCCGTGGTAAATGTTGTTTTATTAGAAAGATCACAGCCTGTTGCTGCACCGGATGCATTTTTTGGAACAATAAACCAATTGTACAATGAACCCGCAACAAGACCGGAAGCATT
The DNA here is from genome assembly GCA_963705285.1 of uncultured Chitinophagaceae bacterium. Lineage (GTDB taxonomy): Bacteria > Bacteroidota > Bacteroidia > Chitinophagales > Chitinophagaceae > JACMLD01. The sequence goes on along the minus strand of OY970066.1, from coordinate 4,800,041 downwards.
GTAATTAGTAGCTGTTACGTTGGCAACGGGCGTTGTTGGTA